>JAURPI010000019.1 GCA_030835385.1 Alphaproteobacteria bacterium
AGAAAGGTGTCACCGCTGAAATGATCGAAACCTATATGCCAACAGCCGAACAAGAAGCTGAATGGCAGAAAGATCGGGATCGCTTTATCGACCTCACCTATTCGCCGCTGCTGCGCGAAGGAGACCTTCCCGTCTCCGCAGACTTCACACGCGAAAATAAGTAAGTCCTATTCGCGATACTTTAAGTCTAAATGTTGGACTGGCATCAAACCCCGCTTGAATGCGGGGTTTTGTGTACCTAGATAACGTTAGGGCTCACAGCCAAAATAGATTTCAAAAAAAGAGGACTAAGACATGCCCTTCTCAATTTCCAAATTTGTTTCTGCTGGTGCGATAGCCGCCGTTCTCATTGGCGCTTTAACCAGCCAAGCCTGGGCCATAGCCGGGGTCGACTTTCCTTTGGAAGATGATCTCGACTTTACTGAGGTCCAAGAAATGATTGATGCGGGTGAGTATCAGAAGGCCATTTCTTACCTCGATTATGAGGTCATAGAATGGTACCCAGAGAATGCTGAAGCTTTGACCCTCAAAGCCTACAGCCTGCGCAGCATGGGCCGCCACGATGAAGCCATGGATACTTACAACGCAGCCCTGGCCTCAGATCCAACACACAAGGGTGCTCTGGAGTATCAAGGCGAACTGTTCCTGAAGATGGGCAACCAAGCGGCCGCGGCAGAAAATTTGCAAAAATTGTCAAACCTTTGCCCACGCGGCTGCGAAGCCCATGACATTCTACAAGCCGCTATTGAGCGCTTTAAGGATGGCGAAGTCAGCTGGGTACCACCCGCAAACAGAAAGCAAGTCGGCGAATAACGGCACACGTCCTGCCAAAAGCCTTCGCGCGCTCATTCGACACATTGGGGATACGACGTAATGAAATATCTCCACACGGCCGTACGCGTAACGGACCTTGATCAAGCACTGAATTTCTACTGTGGCCAAATGGGCATGGTAGAAGTACGGCGTTTTAAAGGGCATCAACGACCGTGCGACATTATCTTTCTAGCGATGCCCGGTGATGACCAAGCACAAATCGAGGTGGTCTATTACCATAATGCCGCTGATCGCGAGAAGTACGGCACCTTTAGCCACGTCGCCTATCAGGTCGACAATATTTATGAAACCTGCAGAGAACTCATGGACAAAGGTCTGAGCCTCAACTTACCGCCGCGCGATGGTTTTATGGCCTTTGTTAAATCGCCTGACGGCATATCTTTCGAACTTCTACAGAAAGGTGGTCCTCTCCCCGTAGAAGAACCGTGGGCCTCAATGCCTGACCAGGGAACCTGGTGAGTAATCTGATAAAGATCCGCAGGGGCTATGCGGATACATCATTCGGACAAATTCATTATTACGATACGGGGTCGAATGACTTGCCGCCCCTCCTCCTGCTACACCAATCTCCTCAGGCCGCCAATATGTTCGAGGCGGCTTTGCCAATCCTGGGGGAACGCTTCCGGGCTGTTGCGATAGATACACTGGGCTACGGAAAATCAGACAAGCCGGACCGTGTTCTAGAAACGGAAGACTACGCCCAATCAATTTTGGATGTCGCAGACGCACTAGGATTGGGTCGCTTTGCAATCTGCGGCGTACATACCGGTGCAACCTTCGCCATTCAGGTGGCGATACAAAAGTCCGACCGAGTCACTGCCGTGGCTTTATCAGCTCCACCGTTACATCCACCCTTGCCCCACCAAGGCGCCCCGCGTCGCCAACCCCGTATGAAACCGCCGCCGCCGCCGCGAGAGGATGGTAACCATCTGAGTGAGCTTTGGCAGGCGCGATGGCAGGTCGCTGCGCCGATGGACCCAAAGGCTTTCCAGAAACGATTTCTGACCGCCATCGCCACCGGCGACTCATCAATATCTGCGTATCACGCCGTCTACAAGTATGATTTGACGGAACGGATCAAGCTCATCACGTGCCCGGTCTTCATTGTCTACGGTGATAGAGACGTTGAAACGCCGAATATCGAACAGGTACTACACCTCATACCCGACGTTCCGACTCATGTTATTCCTGGCGGTAACATCTACACCATCGACGTCTGCACAGACGAATGGTGCACTGCCGTTGGCGACTTTTGTAGGCAGGCCCTCAGCTAATCACTTCATTCTGAGAACGGGCATGCGATCACCAGCCGGTTCAGTCAAATCCCTCAAATCGGCCACCTGCTCTGCCGTTACCTCGGATGCATTATTACCCCAGCCTTCTCGCATAAACGTCACAATGTCAGCGATCTGTTGATCATTAAGCGATTTGCGATACCCAGGCATACGGTAGGCATCTGGCGTGCCGTCAACGATCAAGCGGGATGAGCCATTAAGGATAATATTGATCAGTGAAGCCGGGTCTGGGTCCATGACTGGGGGATTTCCAGCCAGAGGCGGAAGGTACGGCGGATACCCTATACCAGTATCGACGTGGCAGGATTCGCAGTTCTGCATGTACAGATTGGCACCAGAGTTGTTACGCCGCTCAGGACTGCGCAATGTCGCCAACGTTGTGTCGTCATACTTATATTCACCGTCACTATGAGCTGCGGGAAGCGAAAGAAGATAGGTCGCCATCGCGTCTAGATCGTCGTCGGTAAGATACTGAGTGCTGTTAATTATGACTTCATCCATAGTGCCGAAGGCCGTTGAATGCATGTTGCGGCCCGTTTTCATGAAGGTCGCCAAATCATCCTGAGACCACCGGCCCAACCCTGCTCGGTTAGACTGGGTTAGGTCTGAGGCATACCAATTATCCAAGAAAGCGCCGGCGAGATATTCTGGGCCCGATTCATCGGTTGCGACTTCGTTCCAAGCCAGCCCCCGAGGCGTATGACAGGCACCGCAATGCCCAAGACCTTGCACGAGGTAGGCTCCACGATTCCAGGCTTCACTCTGATCCTCATCCGCCTCATATGTTTCATCATCAAAGAACAGAACATTCCATATCGCCAACGGCCAACGGATACTCAAGGGCCACGGAATCTCACTTTCCTTGTTCTCCAGCCGTACCGCAGGCACTTCGTTCATGAAGTAGTCGTACAAAGCCGCGATATCTTCGTCAGAAATCTTTGCGTAAGACGGATAAGGCATTGCCGGATAAAGGCGATGACCATCTTGGGCGATGCCCTGTCTCATCGCATTGTCAAAATCTTCAAGCGTGTAAGTGCCGATACCTGTTTCATTGTCAGGCGTAATGTTGGTGGCATAGATGTTTCCCAGCGGGGTTTCCATTTCAAGGCCGCCGGCAAGTGCGGCTCCACCAGACTTAGTGTGGCATGCAACACAGTTAGCCGCTCGCGCAAGGTACTCACCTCTCGAGATATCCGTATCTGGCTGGGCCTGCGCCACAGCCGCAATCAAACACAACGCCCCACCGATAAAACTTGCCGTTTTCATTGTTTTCCCCAGAACTCTATTCTCCGCTCGTACGCGGCTCTCAGGCTGATGTTAGAGTAGACGGAGGCCGAGGCCAAGACAGGCCACTCTATGATCACAACACTGGCGGGTTGGTTGGTGTCCTAGACCTAAATCACTGGTATCGGCATACTCCAGCCAGATAGAATAGAAGCAGTATTAACCAAGGATTGCGGACTAGACCGGCAAGAATAAACAGATAAAGAGAGCATCCATCGCAATGAAAAGACGACAATTTATGGGAACGTTAGCCGCAGCATCCGTGGCATCAACCGCTGTATCACGTAAATCTGAAGGGAATGAGTCCGTGGACTGGGATTTTATTATCGTTGGCGCTGGCACCGCCGGGCTACCCGCCGCAATTTTCGCCTCACGCAGAGGGGCCCGTGTTCTTCTTATTGATGCGGCCGAATCTGTTGGCGGCACCCTTCACATGGCCAATGGACAAGTCGCGGCAGCTGGATCCAGAACACAAGACGCCAAGGGGATTATCGATACCCCCGATGCTCATTATGAAGACGTTATGCGGGTCACCCGTGGCTTGGCAGACCCAGATGTCGTGCGCAGAACGGTGGATGAAGCTCCGGATACGATAAACTGGTTACTCGACAACGGACTAACCCCCCTACCTGATCATCCGGTGACCGGCTCTGACCCAGGTCGGCCGACGTATACAACTGCGCGGTATATTTGGGGCAAGAATAATGGGCGCGACATACTTGCCGTAATTGTCAAAGAACTGGAGCCTGAGTTGGCAAGCGGTCGTGTCGTCACTCAGCTGGAAACCGAAGTTACGGAACTCATTACCTCAGACTCAGGGGCTGTCGAAGGCGTGAAGGCTAGGTCATCTGAAGGCGAACACACCTTCCGTGGTCGTCACATCCTGATTACCACGGGCGGCTATGCCATGAGCCCAGAAGTATTTGAACGCATGGTGGGTGAACCTGCCTATGCCGCTGGTGCCTACCCCAGTAATCTCGGCAAAGGCCTTGAACTAGCCACCTCTGTTGGTGGTGTTTTGCGTGGTCATGAACTCCATCGCGCTGGTACTGGCTCAATTCTCACCAACGATGAATTCCCGGCAAAGCCTTATGGTCGTTTCAATACAGACCCCCTGCAACGCCCCCCCTGGGAAATATGGGTCAATAATCAAGGGCAGAGATTTATTCGCGAAGATGAGCCGTTTGCTGAAACGCGCGCATCAGCTTTGGTAAAACAGGATAAGTTCCGCTACGCCATTGTTTTTGACGATCAGATTCTACGTTCTGCACCGAGCGGCTTGGCTTCGTGGACCGATGAAGAGTATCACGCCCACTTCAACGATCATCCGATGTTCTTTAAGGCAGATACGTTGAAAGAGCTTGCTGAAAAAGCCGGTATAGATTCCGACGGTCTAGCGCAGACTGTTTCGGAGTATAACGAGAGCGTCTCATCTGGATCTGACTCCTTCGGACGCGAGTATATGCCGCGTAAGATCATGACTGGACCGTTCTATGCGGTTATTCACCTTGGCAGTTCAGCGACTTCTTCGGTTGGCATCGTAGTCGACAAAGATATGCGTGTGCTTAAGAAGGATGGATCCCCAATTTTAAACTTATACGCTACGGGTGAAGTTCTTGGCAGTGGCTCGACCTTAGGCCACGTCTTCACTCCGGGAATGATGTTGACACCAGCGTTGTCTATAGGGAGGTGGCTAGGCATGACATTGCCTGTATAAGGCAATTTTTTAGCATCCAAGATAACAGCCGCCACTATATTGATGAGATGCTGGTAATGCTTGCGCGATCATTTTGTATGTATTTACTCTCTTAATGTCAGAGGACAAAAAGTAATAATGTTTGCATTCGCATTGCAAAATACAGTGATTGGTTCTCGTCTTTTGTGAGAGTTGCATGACGTACCGCTTCATTACTTTCATCCAAACGTGCTAGCTTCTTAAAGTCAAAGTCAACCATCTATCTAAGAAGTTTAGGTTACTAAGTTATCCGCCTTTATGAGCGCTTCCTCTAAGTCACCAGCATAACCATCCGCGCCTATATGTTGCCATAGGCTTGGCGACTCTTTCAGGCCATTCCCTCCAATCATAATTTTAACTGCACTACCGCACTCCTCACGAATACAGCTGATGGTTTTCTTTAGACTAGTTAATTGAGTGGTAAGACCAACTGACAATAGGACGATATCTGCATCAAAATATTTTACAGCTGAAGGCAGCTCTGAGCGAGGCATATCTGCCCCGAGAAAAATAGTCCTCCAACCTTCACATTCCATCAGATATGCAATGGCTCTTAGTCCAATATCGTGGACATTACCAGCTATCGAGGCTGCAACAGCTGTGTGACCCCTATCACTTTTGCGATTAGCACGCACAGCAAGAACGGCCATTAATCGCTCAGTTGTCGCAGATACCAAGTGCTCTTCAGCTACAGTCAATTGGTTTATGTGCCACAGACGACCTACTTCCGTCTGCGCGGGCAAAAGTACCTTTAAGAAAATATCTTTTACGGAAAAGCCATCGTCGAGAGCATCTATTACCAATTGCATACTGGCCCAGACGTTCCCAGCAATCACCATCTGCAGATAATGTAGTGCTAACCTATCGAGGGGTATGCTTGGATCAAGCTCAGACTCCCAGGCCAGCGTTGTATCCGTCATAAAAGCTTTAGTGGCCTCGCTAAGGCACAAAAGCACCTCTTCAACGTGACTTTGAGGGATGAGTGACTCTATGCTTATTTTTAGGCTTTGTAGCGCAACTTGAAGATGATCCGTATTCAGGTCTCTCGACGCCATTGCCTGGTTGGCCCATTGAAGATTAGTAGAAAAGATTTTAGAGGAGCCCAACGCAATGGACTCTGAAAGGTCTGCTACTCGGTCAGAAAAGTGATCTTGCCAAAGCTCTTGCGAATCACTGCCGTACAAATCTCTGAGATCTGGATGATTGTTGAGAAAATGTTTGGTGGCCATCTCCGCAATTTTTTTACCATTCTCGGCCAGTGTTTCCGAAGCTTGAATATTTCTCTCAATCATTTATCCGCATCCGACAAGTCTGCTGATTTTGAGAATGCTGGGTCTGTTTTTGTAAGTGCTCGGTTATTCAGCGCATACACGATGTCTCCGGGTTTGTATGAGCCCACCCACGTAACCAGCCCACTAGTAACCCTAGTTAGTTTTTTGTTGGCATTCTCTATCCCGACAAGAAAGGCCGGTAGTACAAAGAGCACAATCGCGGTTCCGAATATCAGTCCGAAACCAATAGAAATAACCATAGGTTTAAGGAATTGAGCATCTTCAGATGTTTCAAATAACAGAGGAAGGACCCCAGCTACGGTGGTCACCGATGTCAACAAAACTGGCCTTAGTCTGCGGCAGCCAGACTCAATGGCAGCTTCCGCTGCTTTCATGCCCTGCTCTCGTAATTCTTTAAAAACTGTAACTAAGATAATGGAGTCATTTATCACTATGCCAGAAAGGCCAAAAAAACCGAAGATGGATAACATCGTAACATCGAAGCCCAACAGCCAATGGCCGAAGATAGCGCCCACCAAACCAAATGGGATGATGCTCAAAACGGCTAATGGCCATATGTATGACGCAAATACCCAAGCCAAGATGATGTAGATAAGGATCATTGCTAAGGGCAGTGCTAATCCAAGGCCGCCTGTTGTTTCAGCCTGATTCTCTGCTTGCCCTCTAAATGTTGCAGCAATCCCATACCGAGCAGTTAAGTCAGGCAGTAATGTCCGAGAAATTTGAGCGCGCAGGGCATTAGCATTATTTTGCTGGGGGTCTACATCGCCTGTAACACGCACTGCCAGCAGACCATCACTGTGTTTGAGCGCGTCGAACCCACGCTTATATGTTAGTTGAGCGACATTTGAGAGAATGCCTGTCTGCTTTCCTGGCAACAATATTGGGAGCGTTTCTAGAGAACTCAAATTATCACGTTCATTTTCAGCCAACCTAATTCTTACTTCAACTTCCTCGCCTTCGTCTTGAAAGATTTGCACCAATTCACCGTCGAAGTTGGCCCTCAACTGTTCACCAAGGTTTTGCGCATTCAACCCAACCGCTCGGCCGACAGGTGACAGCTCAAAAATGAGTTGTTCTTTACCAAAAGTGGTATCATCCCGCACTCCACTAACACCTTTGAACTGGCTCAGTGTTTCCTGCAAGTCTAGTGCGGCGGATTTTAGGGTTCCAGGATCTTCTCCTGTCATCTGTATGTCGATATCAGACCCGGGAGGGCCTCCTCTTGAATTAAGAATTAAGAAAGACTCCAGACCGGGTATTTGAGAAACCTTAGCGCGCCAGGCTCGAATTAATTCTGCGTTACTCCAGCTTCGAGAATCTGGCGGAGTAAGTTCTACATTGATTTGTCCGACGTTAGATCCCGTCGACCCGCGGCTTTGACGTCCTGATGTCACAACCACCAGGCGAATAATATCTTCACCAGAAGCCTGCTCTGCTGCATAAAGCCCGTCTACCGCTTGACTAAGAAAGTCTTGAACCCGCTCTTCCGGCGACCCCGCAACGAACCGGGCGTTAGCTGTGACCGTTGTACCATCAGGCTGCGGGAAAAATGAGAAACCAACAAGGCCTCCACCCAACAACCCAATAGTCATTATAAAACCTGCTATAGCCGTGCTTAGAACAATCCCTAAATTGGATACCGACCAATCTACTGCTGACCTAAACCTACCGTCCTTGAATTTAGCAAAATTAACCTCAATGAAACGCCTATATTTAGGCATAGGGCGTTCAGCCGTGCCCATTAGCGAGTGTTTAAGGTGCCCAGGAAGAACGATGAAGCACTCAATAAGCGATGCAATGACAACACATATTACGATCAGAGGTATCGCAAATAATATAGTGCCAGTAGTTCCGCCAAGAGTGATGAGCGGTAAAAATGCAGCAACAGTCGTTAATGATGCTGCTGTAACCGCAGGAAACATTCTCATAGCCGCCTGCTCCGCAGCTGCAGCAGGGCCTAAGCCCTGGTGGTAGAGGGTCACAGCCTCCTCGCTAACCACTATGGCATCGTCAACAATTATGCCGAAGGTCATGACAAGAGCGAAAAGTGTCATGACATTTATTGTGCCGCCGAACAGGTACAAAGCCATCAAAGCGGCTAAGATAGATACAGGGATTCCAACGGATACCCAGAAGGCGACCCGACCATTAAGAAATATGAAAAGCACTACTAGAACCAAGGCCAAGCCAGAGAGTGCATTCTCAACCATCAGATCTATCCGCTCATCGACCGTCTTCCATTGTTCTGCGTATATATCGATGTTCACATTGGGTGGCAGGTTGGGCTCAGTCTGATCTACCCAAGCCTTAAGCCTTTCAGCCACCCGCAACGAGTCCTCTTTCTCCGAACGGCTGATAGCGATTTCAACAGCAGGCCGGCCATCAACAAAGATATTGGTTTGCTCAGGAAGTTGTTTCCGAACAATCTCCGCAACGTCTCCAAGGCGCACAAAACCGCCTTGCTCGTCGGCAAGAATCGGAAGACGGTCGAACCCCTCCACCGACCGCACTTGGTCAAGACTTCTCAATTGGCGCGCTACATCTCGTTCTCCAATAGTTCCAGCTGGAACATCGAGGCTAGCACTGCGAACGCGACCAGCGATATCACGAAGCGACAAACCAAGATCACCCAGCCTTTGCGCTGACAATTCGATGGATATCTCTTCTTGTGGGAGACCAGAGATTTCTAAACGAGACAAGCCACGGGACCTCAATTCCCTCTCAAATGTCTTCACCAGCGGACGAAGTTGTTCTAAATCCGCCCCGCTAACAACCAACTTTGCTACAGGCTCACTTCTGCTCAGCAGAGACGTCGTAGGCTTCTCCGCTGTCACAGGAAGGTTTCGGACTTGAGCCACGATATCTTTAACCTGGTCGAGCGCGCGTCCCATATCCGCGCCTTCTGGAAATTCAAGATTGACTTGAGACAATCCATCTCTTGAAGTTGAATTGACGGATCTTAGTTCATCTAGACCAAGCAGTTGGTCCTCAAGTGGTTGCGTAATTGACGACTCTACATCTTCCGCCGAACTGCCGGGCCACACCACCTGAATAGCGATGACGTTTAATTGAAAGGTGGGCATGACCTGTCTGGTTAATTGTCCAGTTGCCCAAATTCCAGCTAAAATCATCACTACCATAGCGAGGTTGGGAGCTACAGGATGTCTGACGAAGTTCTTTATGATCGCGTTCATAAGTGTTTATGTGTCCCATTCACTGTGACAAGACTAATTGCTCTGATTGAGAACAGGCCTTGTCAGAGATACTTCTTGCTTGGCGCGTGGCGTTTGAACCCTAACCAATAAACCGTCTGTCGCATTAGCCAGTTTTGTAGCGATAATGGAGTCGCTGGCAGTTAACTTTGGTGACCGAACAATTATATCAGCGGTGCCGTCCGCGTTTATGCGTTCTCCGACACGTTCCACCTGCACTTGCTGCATGCGTCCATCTATTATCTTGTAAAGTCGATCGCGTCCGTATACCGCTTCTGCAGGAACAGAAACGACATTATCCTGGGGGGGTAGCTTTAGAAGTATTCTTACTGTGCTACCAAGGCGCAAGCCGATTGGCGGCTTGGAGAAACCGATATAGCTATCTACACCGCCGCTCCCCTCTCTAGTCTGGCCTGAGATGCGTGTTAATCTTCCAGTAATTCTGGTTTGGTTTAGATCAACAACAGCGCTCATCTCAATATCCGCTGCGATACCAGCGTTAATAGCGGATATATAATTGGCCGGAACTTGGGTTCTTACCTCTATTGAATCTGGGTTTTGTAGTCTCATCAGGCTATCGCCTACGCGCACTCTATCCCCTTCTGAAACCCTTAAGTCAGAAATAACACCTCGAAAGGGAGCAGATATAGTTGCCCTTTCTACATCGAGTTCGGCTTGACTGCTTAAGGCATATGCTCGATCTAACTGCGCCTGCCTCTCGTCAAGTCTTATCGCACTTTCATCCATTGCTAATTCTGAGCGACTAACAGAGAGGCTTTGGCGCTTTAGGTTTTCTGTTGCATTCTCATAATCTGAGCGTGACAAGCGTCCAAGAGCAAAAAGTTCTTCCGCCCGCTCAAAACGGCTCTCAGCTATTTCTAGCAAGTCCTTTTCTTGCTCAAATGCCACGCGATTAGTCGCTAGTTGCCGTTTAGAAAAAGAAGAGAGTGCTTCGATCTCAAGAATGTCCGCCCGCCTTTGCCGGAGCGTTAAGGATGCATCTCTATCGTCTAAAACAACCAACACTTGGCCTGCTTTGACTGTTTCACCGTCCCTTACCAGCACAGCATTAACTGTTGCTTCAATGCCTGCGCTGAGAGTTGCATCCTGCGGAGACTGGACACTTCCAAAGAGCTCTAGCATGGGCTCTATTGATCCGTAATTGACCGGTAAAATATCCACCAACCACGCGCGCTCACCCCGCGGCGTCGGGGGGTCTTGTGGCCGACTCATAATCATCCCAATGGTGATAAAAATCGCGCCTCCAAGGATCACCATCGGAACCCGTGTGCGAGTAGCCGCTAGTAGTAACGACGCCACTGTGCGCAGCCTAGATTTGGCATCTCTAAACATGGTGGACCGACCCCATACGGTTTTCAATTGTAGTAATGTATACGTACTTTAAGTTGCCGAAGATCAATAGTCAGCCGTGTAGGGTTGAATGTAACGTAATGCTGACAAGCCTGAGGCGACCCGCGATATTTTAACTAACAAGGATTTCGTGACGCTGAGGGCGCTGCTGAGTGCTTAGTGCTACATGTTCTACGCTAGAAAGCTGGCATTCACCCCGATGTATTTAAAAACTAACCTCGCCCAGCGCAAACTGAGCGAGGTAACTAATGTTTTTCTTTTCTAAGTTCCGAGTGTGTCTTTGAGATTAATTTAAAGCCACACTGTAGCAGATTTGATTATCAGTTAGAATTCGGTGTGTTTGAAATGCCGATTAAAAAGGATACGTGTTATTTTCTTTATCAATTATTAAAAGTAGAGCTTCTTACCGCCTATTCAGGCAACAAAACTGAATCGATTGCATGAATGACACCGTTATCGGTAATTATGTCAGCATGGACAACGCGAGCATTATTAACATTGACCCCATCTGTCGCATCAATGTCCAGAGCTTGCCCCTGCACTGTGTCAACGGTCAATTCTTTCCCGTCAATATCCGCAGACACAACTTGCCCAGGAATAACGTGGTAGGTCAGCACGGCTATTAGTTGATCTCGGTTTTCTGGTTTCAATAAATCTTCAACTGCTCCTGATGGTAGTTTTCCGAATGCTTCGTCTGTTGGAGCGAAGACAGTAAATGGGCCAGGACTGGTCAAGGTGTCTACTAATCCTGCTGCTTGAACTGCGGCAACAAGCGTGTTGAAGGATCCGGCCCCGACGGCCGTCTCAACAATGTTCTCCGCAAGAGCTGAGGATGCCGTCAAAGACAGTACACCAGCAGATAGGATAGAAAGGATTTTTTTACTAAAAGTCATATTAACTCTCCATGTGAGGGGTCGTAATATCGAGTCATTTTCTGAACGTATCTAAATATTTCTGCAGTGAAGACGACGCCGAGTGCGAGCAACATGTGCACGACAACAGAGGGGCCGAACAGGTAAGTAAGGCCAGACCATACTGAAAAGATTGTCGTCCACATGATCGATAAAACGGTCATAATTTGGAAGCGCACATACTTGGGTAAAGCGCGTAATGGATTAATGTTTGGATCCATAACGGTATTGTAAAAGGTTTTGATCATGCCGTTCCCTTTCGAAGAGTTGATGACTAATGAGTGGTGTGGACTAGAGAAGAGCGAATTGTCTGGTTATATAGATACCTACGCTGCCTGCGGGTTTTTGGATTAAGTTTGAGCAAAGAAATCTTTCTAGCAACGCCTGAAAAGAATTTATTCAGCCATCGGTTCATCCACCTCTTATTGATCCAAAACGTATGCTCTTCGTAAAAAAGAGAGAAGTTATCGGAGTAGGAAACAAATGGGCGCGCACGAAAAAATAATCGTTTATTTCGATGGGACATGCCCTTTGTGCCGAAGAGAAATAGATTTCTACCGAGATTGCCGGGGGTCCGAATCAATCGATTGGGTAGATGCGTCTCAAGCGAGCCCAGAGCAACTAGGGCCTGACTTGAATAAAGAAAAAGCAATGAGCCGTTTTCACGTCAGAGATAAAGAAGGGGAATTATATTCAGGTGGCGCCGGCTTCACTGAGCTTTGGCAATCCTTGTATGGCTTTCGTTTACTATCTGCTTTTTTTCGCTTACCGGTTATCTGCATACTTTTTGAGTGGTTTTACCTGTTTTCTCTAAAGGTCCGGCCACGTCTAAAGATGTACTTTGAAGAGAGGAAATGAACCGGTTGGCCCTAAAACTATAACGGTAGCCATAACTAAAGCAGCGATAAACACGAAACGAAAAGAAGTGATACTGGGCATTATTAGCTCGCCTTGATATTCCCCACTCTTCTCTGAACAAATAACCATAAAATCGTCAGTGATAATAAGATGGCCCCAGTGATCGCTGCCATCTTGACGAAGTCACTTATTCCTTCTGGTCTAAGGTAAATGCCGATGGAGGCCCACACGAAGACACAAGCGTAAACAAGGTCTTTCGTAGCCAAACTAATCCAAACGTAGATGGTTAGAGCGGAAATGACTGTGACCAGAGCCCAAAGGTCCATTGACAATCCAAACGGATAAAGCTGCTGGACGTAAAAAACAGCACCAAGGTTAGCAAGCGTTGCGGTAGTAATCCAACCGAAGTAAAGGCTGAACGGGCCGTCGATCGTTAAGAATTGAGTGCGATTAGGCGGTTCCTCTCTTCTAAGACGAATACAGATGATCACGAGCGTCACGAGGATGACCAACATTAGGGCAAGGCTGATCTCTACGTAGCGATAATGCCATGCGAGAATCCACCCTATGTTTGCGGCTGCATTTAATAAGAATAGATTAGCCACCTTGAGCGCCCGCGACTTGTTGGCCGTGGATCCAAAGATGGCAACCAAAGAATATAGAATGAGGCCCAGATAGATTAGACTCCAGATCGAAAAGACGTACCCCAATGGAGTGAAGCCAGTAGGATTGAGGTCAGATAGCTCTCCAGTTTGATATCCGTTGATAGGGAGAATGTTAGCAGCAGCATTTACGCCGATCACCAGAACGACAGCGACTAGAGGAATGTAAGAGCGGATAGTCACTACAAGGGGCTCCATTTGTGGATAATTAAAGAGAAAACAAGGCAAAAATAGGCATAAAAGTGCGATGCATTAAAAAACAAAGATAGCACCATAGAACAAGCCTTCAAAACGGTATGACAGAGCCGTCCCAAGCAATAATGCGCCCCGAATCCTCTGAGGTTCGTGAATTCAACGCGGATAGAAGCGCATATGCGGATTGCTCAGGGGTTAATAATTTTGACCGAGATTGATTTCGCACAAATGGTTTCGATAAAGAAGTATCAACTGTCCCTGGGTGTAGAGCGATGCATAGGGCCTCTGGATGCGTGCGGCCGAGTTCAATGGAAAAAGTCCGTACCAACATGTGCAAAGCTGCTTTGGAAGCGCGGTAAGAGTACCAACCGCCCAAATGATTATCTGAAAGGCTTCCAACGCGCGCACCGAGAGCGGCAAAGGCCGCCTTACGGTGGCGGGGGAGAAGATCGAAGAAGTGTTTTGCCACTAGGGCTGGCCCGATTGCATTAATACGAAAAGCTTGTGCCATTGCTTCAGCCGATATTGCATTTCTTGACTTTTCTGGTTGCATATCTGTGCCAGCATGAAGAATTCCAGTCGCTACCAGAATGACATGAAGGTAGTCAGTCTCCAGTTTGATAGTTTCCGCAGCTTTGGCAACACTAGCCTCGTTTTCTAAATCTAGCGGGATAAACTCGGTGTCACCCAGCGGGTCACAGTGACGCCGCCCTAGGTTAAAAACTCTTTTTACGTTCCTTGAACCCACAAGGCAGCGGGTCAAGGCCTGCCCTATGCCTCCTGAGCCGCCAATCACAGCGACAGAAAGGTCAGGCCCGAACGTGTCAACGATTTCATTCAAAAGTCGAAGTCCTCACCTAATCTTTGATACCTAGTTAGGTCGTATGTAGTGAGCTAACGTCGCGATAAATGCGGTTTAGGAGCATCTATAAAAATCGAATCCTTTGATCCGGTTTAGATCAGTTTACGTAGTGGGAGATGTATTTGGATCATACGATGCGTATGATCTCGACCAAATTAGATAGTGCCGGTAGCGTAGAGTGACAGTATTTGTTGTTAACGATTCAAAATTCAGGAGCCCGGTGTGCGCACTCGGTGTTGCAGGCCTCTCACCCTTCATACTTCTCGCAGCTACTTTGATTTTCTTTGACGATATTCCGGCCAGACCAATACAATTTGCACTGTTGTCTTACGGTGCCACGATTTTATCGTTCCTTGGCGGCACCCAATGGGTTCTAGCAGCCGCATCTACGAAACATATCACGCGAGAAAAGTCAGTTTTTTGGGGTTTTTTTGTGAGCGTAATACCGTCATTAGTCGGTTGGGCCTCGCTACTTGTCCCAATCGATTTTGGTTACTTTATTTTGGTAGCCTCGTTCGCTGCGATTTTGTGGCTAGACGTTAGGGCTACCCTAGGGTCCCTATTACCGGAATGGTATCTTCGACTGCGCATTGCTTTAACGCTGATAGTGGTTCCGTGTTTGGTAATAGGTGGGGTGTCATAATGTCGCCATAGGAACCCTTACCTGACATTAGATCACACTAAACCTTCACAAGAGAGGAATACAAATATCGAACAGAATTCAGGCTAAAATAAAAATTCGGTTAATCCTTTTGCGATATTCAGACGTAAAATGTTTATGGAATTGTTCGTCACCATTCTTCTGTCCGTCTCTACTTTAGCGGTGGTAGTAATTTTAATTGCGGGCCTTTGGGTTTTCGCAATAGGCGGTGATGCGCATTCGAAGCATGGTAATAGGCTAATGAAATGGCGGGTTAACGCCCAAATGGTGGCGGTATTTTTCATTTTTCTCTTAGCAGCTATCCGAGATCTTTGAGATTGTCCAACGGTGGCTTTTGGTAAGGTGAACGATATAGATGATGGTTGCTTTTATGACTGTGAAAACCATACGCTATCCAATTGGATTCTAAGAGAATTACGCTCCAACCACGCAGGTGAAACAGGAGCAGTCGCTATCTACAAAGGTATTCTATGGTTAACGCTCGACCCTACTGTTATCAGGTTCGCAGAGGAACACCTTGGGTCAGAACGCCGTCACCTTGCCGCCATTGAAGGTATTTTGCCCCCGACTAAGCGGAGCTCTCTTCTTTTATTATGGAGCATTGCCGGTTTTTTAGTTGGCATGGCCCCAGCTATTTTCGGGCCACGCGCAATCTACGTTACAATAGAAGCCGTTGAACAGTTTGTCGTTCGCCATTACGATTCTCAATCGAGTGTTTAACTCATAATAGCTCATTCCCGCTTATTAGAGCGCAGCTTGAGTGGTTACGATTAGATGAACATGCGCATCAATGCGAGGCGAGAAATCTCACGGACTCTCATCTAACTCCTCTTGAATGTGTATAGGGCCGACTTGTCCAGTTAGGGAGTTATGCAGCTGTTACCGTCGCCCGTCGTATTTAAAAGATCCCGGCCCGCTGGTCTCTTAGGTTGCAAAGGCTCCGACCAAATATTTACCTGCAGCGATGCCACTTTGGTAGGCACACTCCACGCGAGAACCAAGACACCAATCCCCAATTGCAGTGAGCGTATGGTCACTAGTGCTCAAAAAAAGCTCGCCCAGTGGGACGCTCGTTAAGGCATAACGCCACAGGTGAGCTCTTGCAAATGTTGGTGCGGGTAAACGCCTGCCTAACTTGCGCTCTAGCATATTAAGAAGTTCTGGAAGTACTGAATCCCTATCGCGTTCTATATTGTTGAGACTCCACTGAGGACTAACATGGGCCACCCAAGATTCAATATGCTGTGAACGGTCAAGTTTCGAGTTATTACGCACTAGCCAAGTCAGATCACTATTTTCGTCAGTTATCACATCCAAGTCAGTTTTAAACCTTCGGTCAAATGCAGCAATTAAAGCCCAACATGGTGACATTTCGACTTCGCTGATTCTGACAGAAATTTCTGTATCTCGACCGATCAAAACTAGGGTTTGGGGCGCAGGCGCAGAGACAATAACATTATCGAAGTATAGTGGCACGCCCCCATCTTCTAACTCTAAGCACCACCCTCTGCGGTATCGGTAAATTCTAGAGACATACGCGTGATACTTAATATCCAAATTTGATATCAACGGGTTAACAAGGTCTCTCATCGCTGGTCGCCCAACGAACCAGTCTTGCTCCCGGCTACCCTTGGAAACACGTGGCGACCACATTCCAGCACAGCCGCGTTGCTCCGCCTCTGAGAGGTATGTCTTAAATCCGCACGTTTTGGCCGTCACGTATTGAGCGCCATGATCGAAGGCTATGCCATCTTCCAGATGGCGGGTTGATACGCGGCCACCATAACCCGCACTTTTTTCAAAAAGGGTTGGGGAAAAGCCAGCTGACCTGAGAATTTGTGCGCAGGTTAAAGCCGAGATCCCCGCACCGACAATCGCAATACGAGAGGAAGGATCTATTGTGGTCATCACAAATTCCGTCGAGTGTTTGGTCTATTGGCCGGGTGGCTGCGTACATGTGTTAGGTTTGGATGATTTTGTGTGAGGATGAAGTCTATGTTGCGCAAAGATATGTTAGACTGTCCCGCCCTGACCTCACCAACAATTGATCAGACAGAAATTGATCGTTTTAACGCTATGGCCGAAGAATGGTGGAAACCTGACGGTCGTTTTCGTGCGATGCACGCGTTTAACCCCGTTCGGTGCGACTACATTATCAATATGCTATCCAATCATTTTGATCGTGATCGCTCAGAAAAGGCTTGTCTAGAGAATATCTCAATTTTAGATGTCGGCTGTGGCGCCGGTATGGTTTGTGAACCATTAGCGAAACGCGGGGCAACAGTAACTGGAATTGATGCAACTCGTCGAAACATCGACATAGCTCGCTGGCACGCTGAGAAGTCGAATCTAGACTTATCCTACAGGCATCAAATGGCTGAGCACTTGCTCGATGAAGGGCTGAACTTTGATGTGGTTCTTAGTACAGAGGTGATCGAGCACGTCGCCAATCCGGCGCTGCTTATGAGTCAGTGCGCGGCCCTTCTAAAACCGGGGGGCACGGTAATCGTGGGCACATTGAACAGGACCGTACGCTCCTTCTTAAAAGCCATAATTGGAGCGGAATATGTTCTGCGGATTCTACCCCGGGGTACACATGACTGGCGAAGATTTCTCTCCCCGCAGAGCATCCAGAAAATACTTTCGAAGAATGGCTTAAATGTTATCGATGTTACCGGTCTGACAGTAAATCCGCTGACAATGAAATGGCGACTAAGCGGTGACACGTCGGTCAATTATATATTACAAGCCGTCAAACCGGATATCACTCACGCTGCCAAAGTTACTCGATAACATAACAATTTTTGATTGAGTGGAAGCGCTGAAAGGCTTCTGTTTATTCTCAAACAGCCAAGGCCATTCGGTGACCGTTTAGTCAGCCTATCCGGGATCAAATTCATAATTTGCCTGGTTTCTATAAGCTCATATTAGCCACTGTTGTTTAAATGCTACCGCCACGGCTTTGCGTTTATGCTCAAGCAAATCCAGTCAAATCAGGGTAATATTATGGTTAAGGCCAAGGAGCACTGTTAATGGCGCCTCGCCATTCTACCGAGCAGAACAGACCCTAACGAGAATTAACAAGACCCATTAACAGTTGCGGACTTTATCATCGTAAAGTCCAAATTGGTTAAAGAAGCTATCACCCTGTTTAACAGTTATTTAGGCAGATTTGTTCTTTGCTATCGATAATGCACTGAGGCAGTCAGAAAGGCGGTCCCATAACTGTATACGAGCCGTTAACGCATCAATGGAAGCTTGCGCGAATTCTGCCAGTTTTAGTGAATCTTGTGAAATCATTCTCTTGACGAGTTTCCATGCTGCAGGGCCATGCAGCTCTCCATCGACAGTGATATGACGCTCAAGATAGTAGGATAGCGTTGGCGCCATATCGCGCAGGGCCGGATTGGCTTCAAGCAACCCTCTAAACATACCCGGGACAATTTCTTCTCTCCCTAGAACAAAGCTCGCCAAAACTTGAACAGTGGATCTACGCATTGCTGTATCAAGAGTGTGGACTACAAATTCTCTCTGTATTTCATCCAGCATTTGAAGAGACTCAGGAACCTTAAATTCCCCGCGCTTTTGCACTTTCTGGAGAAACTCGGTTATCGGGCGCCCATCCGCTCCGACCTCAAGCATTGCATGCCTATAAAGCTCAAAATGACTAAGAAACGCCAGCTCATCATCACAAATATCTGACTCTTCCTGAAGTACAATTTCATTTATGAGGCGCGCAGCAACAGGGTCATCTGCTGGTAGCCATGGAACTTTTATACATGTTAAGTCCGCCTGCAATCTCTTCAGAAGAGACATAAAATCCCAAACTGCAAAAACATGAACCTCCATGAAGACACGAAGACTCTCGAGATCTTTCACCTGGCCAAAAACGCTGTGCTGATTCAGGTGCTTGATAAGAGAAAAGATCTCTTCAGCAGCCTCAGGCGCTAATCCCACCTCTTGTTGAAGAATTCTTATTTGCACAAATCAGGCCCTTACCTGAACTAAGTACATCACATCATACTCTAGGGGTATGTATTCGCATGTTCTTAGGCGGGCCTCTAAGTATCCCTCAGATGTAGCTGCATGGGCGAAGCTACCAAGATTAAATAAACCAACAATAATTAACGAGCGCATAAAAACAGTAATAGAAAGAGGGCTTTTCACTTATGAACCTTTGATAAACTGCCCAACACTTATAGAAAATAACGACTCAAGATATTAAGGTTAGGAAGTCAAAAAAATTAGAGTGCCTATTTTTATTTGATATCTAATTTTTTGAACAGATTCCATATAAATTGCAGGATAAAACATTCTTGAAAGCTTCGACACGTTCTCTGTTGCTTACGATTTTAATTTACTTGTGTGTTAATCAATCTATGGCGCAAACCAGCTCAATAGAAGACACCCCCAATCAATCTCAATCAATCGCCGATGTAATGAACTACTTTCCAATGGCAAATGGGGTAGGCACTGCAGGACAACCAACACCTTCGCAGTTTGCGCTAATCAAAGCAGCGGAATATTCAGCAGTCATAAACCTAGCAGTTGCCCAATCAGTCAACGCCCTACCAAACGAAGCAAAAATAGTAACAGATTTGGATATGTCTTATCAGCACATACCTGTGCCATGGGATGCGCCCAGCGCGAGCCATTTAAAAGATTTTTTCGAAGCAATGGATATACTGACGCAGCAAGCAGGTCTAGTTCTCGTTCACTGTGCAGCAAACTACCGAGCGTCTGTCTTTACCTATAAATATTTAACGCTCAGACAGGGTTTATCGGAAGACGATGCAACGACACCACTGCTCAAAGAATGGCTTCCGCAAATGGATTATAATTGGAAAGCAATTATGGCGTTGAGCCTCGACGATATTGAGTAACTCCTAACATCAAAAAGTTAGAAGTTTAGCTTAGGTCCGTCATATCAAATCAATGATTTCCTACCCCCAGATCAATCTTAGTAGCTGACGCTACTTTTGACCCCATGCTAGTGCATCCCAAACAAATCCGAGGCCTTCCTGACCATGAGAGAAAAGCCCACACCCGAATGGGATGGGCGGGCGTTGGCGGATCTCATTCCCGCCCTGTCGGTGTATGAGCAGGGCATTCTAGAACTGGCGCCGGATGTTGAGACGATAATCAAACAGGCCCGGGCGGCAGCTGGGCCTCAGTCTGGTCTTTCCCACTACACCGCAGAGCCTGGGCCGCCGCCCAACCTTCCCGTCGTGCTTGTGTCCAGCCAGGACATCAACGTGAAGGAGGCTAATTTTGATGCCGCCCCTATGCGCACGCAGCGCCCCCCGTTTCTTTGGAGCGACCCCCTCGCCTTCGCCATTCTAATGCCCGACGACACCTTGATGCCCCGCTACGACGCCGGCGACATGCTGTATGTCAGCCCGGCCCAGTCTCTCGATGGCCCCAAGATAGATGTTGTGTTATCGCGGTCTGGCGGGGGCTTTATCGTTGCCCAGTTGGTTGCCGTGACAGCTCACTCCATCGCTGTCGGTACCCTGTATCCCCTGGCCAACGAATTTTATGACCGCGCCAAAATGAGCGGTGCCTACCGCATCGTCGGTACTCAGAGACTGCGATAACGCCTAATGATGCAATGTCGCGGTGACTGGAGTCAGCGGACCGTCGACCGTAAACGCGACCTCTTCATGTTTCGGAGTTGCCATCCTGATCTTCGGGTCATTGGTTAGCCCAAAGGGCTCTGCCGGAAGACCGATCCAGTTTTTATTAAATTTCCGATCCGTATCTTCATCGTGATACAGCGCAATTGCGTACACGCCAGGTCCATCTACCGGCACACACATCAAAGTATCGCCCACTACCGCGGGCACACGAATTCTGTCCAGGTACTGGCCCTTACCAAGAAACTTTTCCGGGTCGTCGCCATGAAGGTCGGCCGTAATCGTACCTTCCGCCTTCCTTACATCCCGCACCGTCACCAGTATTGAGAACGGCTTAGCGCCGCACTTTGATTGCTCAATTGCCGTTAGTTGCGAATTCTCTCAGGCATTGAGGGGAAAGGCTTGCAACGTAAAAGCACAAGCTATGACGAGCACACCTCTAAAAGCAGAACGAACCGAGACGACCATCAAATTTTTCCCTTATTGCCAAAGCAATATCTTGCACAGAGAATTGTTAATAGGGAATCAAAATCACCGGTGATACAAATATCTGGTCACCGTCATGTGGTGGAATGTTTGAAATAAGTGCGAGGGGCTGTTTGGTATGACTCATGAAAAAAATGTGGCGACTGCCGCCGACTTCGCAAAAAGACTAGAAGAAATCAAAGCAAAGCGCGGTTATCTGATGCCGCACCACGGTTTACTCGCGCTTACGGCACCCGAATTACTCGCTGGCTACGATGCCTGTTACAGCGCCCTTACATTAAACCAACGGCAACTCCAAACAGTCGAAAAAGAATTTATCTGGCTTGGCATCCTGGCCGCCCGTGAAGAATATTTAGCCACCCAGCATGTCACCAAATTCCTCGACGCAGGTGGATCAGCAATCGAGGTAAAAACTGCGGCTCAACTAGCCGCCATAGCTCGGGGAACTGACTCGCTCACCTTTGCGGTACAATACTGGCACGATCAAGTCCCGGAAATTGATGGTTCTTCCTTCTATCTAGACACATTGCTGAAGTTAACAGACGAAACTGGAATAACCTTGTCGCGACTTCATCTCGCGATGATTGCCATTCACACGTCTTTGCAAAATTGGCTGGAGTTAAAATGGCATATCGCCTGGGCTTACGACGAAGAAATCTCAGAAGAGCACATCGCAGAAGCCATGAGCTACTCCATGTTCACGGGAAGCATCCCGTTCTTTATTGAAGGCTGTGAAGTCTGGAGATCAATGATTGCCGATGGAGAGGTTAAGGCTAGCGAGGCATTCCACTTATGGGCGACGATCGATCAATCCGGTCCGAGCGGAAGCTTAAATCCAGACGGTTAGTGAATTTTAGATTCTCAGGGTCCTCTCGCTACTATCTCGATATCTTCCGCACACCGTCACGTTACTTTGTAAATATGTGCCAACTCTCAAGTAGGAATTCTAACGATATGCAAAATTTGACAAGACTTTCCTTTGTAATATTTCTAATGTCCACCACAGAAGCATATGCCTATGTTGACCCAGGTTCAGGCAGCGTCATCGTAACGACAGTCCTCGGGCTTATCGCTGCGATCGGATACACTTTTCGCAAATATTTTTATAAACTCAAGCGCATGATATCGGGCGGAGGCTCAAACGATGAGCCAAAAAAAGATACCTGATACGATGACAGAAATTGTGGCGAATGCTGGCTCATTCCGGGACCCAGTCAATCGCGTTTACGAAGTAAGTTCGACCGATGGCAATAATCGAAAACGGATATTGCGAGGTGTGAACCAAGATGCTTTAGAATCGTATCAAGAACTCGCGACTCAAAGTTTCTACAAGCGGCTGGTTGAACAAGGGCACGTTATCAAAACCGATATTGCGCCAAATGATGACCCTGATGCCTTATCAGTAATTGAGGAAGGTTGGAGTGGCGTTCTAGAACATGAAGCGGTCTCGTTCGTATCCTATCCCTACGAATGGACCTTTTCCATGCTTAGGGATGCAGCATTGCTGCAACTCCATATTATAGAACAGAGTATCGAGAACGGATGGACACTCAAAGACGCGACGCCTTACAACTTTCAGTTCGTCGGACCACGAGCTGTCTTCATTGACATTCCCTCCTTCGAGACCCGAGTAGAAGGAGAGCCTTGGGGTGGATACCGACAGTTCTCTTCAATGTTTCTCATACCATTGCTACTGAAATCACATCTTGGCATCGATCAGCTTCCGATATTGCGATCGTACATAGACGGCGTGCCCCCGACTGAAGCGATAAAATACTTCAAGGGCCTAAGCCGTTTGAAGAAAGGTGTCATCAGTCATATTACTTTTCCGGCGATGGTCGAGAATTCTATCGCTGCACGCGAACGGGACCGCGCACCCGCTCAAAAAAGGACCACTAAAGGTCAATCTAATGCAATGGTATTAGGGCTCGTGCAGAGCCTATCCCGTCTCATAAAAGGTCTAAAATCGGACATCAGACATACCGACTGGTCGCGCTATGATAAGACCCACTCATACGAAAGCGAAGATTTCGTAGTAAAAAAAGCGTTTGTCCAAAAATACGCAGCACAGTCGGCGCGTGATCACATCTGGGATATCGGCTGCAACACAGGAACTTTTTCCAATATTTGCAGCCCCCACTGCAATCTGGTTGTATCGTTAGATGGCGATCACGATGCCGTGGAAAAACTCTATCTCAAGGAAAAAGAGGAAAAGAGTTCAAATATTCTGCCTTTGGTAATGAACCTTTCCAATATTTCTCCCGGGCAAGGGTGGGCTGGTTCAGAACGACAGGCGTTCGATAAGCGAAAGGACCCTGACCTAGTTCTCTGTCTTGCGTTAATCCATCACATTCGGATGTCGGCAAATGTACCAAACATTTTATTCTTAAAGTGGTTAAGGTCTCTGAACTCAGATGTCGTGCTGGAATTTGTTAATCGTGAGGATGAAATGGTGGTCAAGTTGCTAACAAACAAAAAAGAACAGTATGCAGACTACGACATCGAACAGTTCATTCGCGAAGCCGAGCTCTTTTTCACTATTGAAAACCGTGAACCTTTAAAGGACGGGAAAAGAGAACTCTTCTTCCTTAAGCCTATTGAGGGATGACGACACTGAACGTTCTGGAACTACTCCTCAGCCCAATCATCTGGCTGCTCGGTATTGTCCTCGATCTCTATATTTCTGTTATAGGGTCCGTTGGGGTTTCGGTTTTGTTTCTGAGCTTCACATTTACGCTCTTGGTTGTCCCCTTACGTAAGCGAGCCCAGGTAGTTGAAACACGTATTTCCAATCGCATCGCTGCCGTGAATGTGGAGGTGGCAGAGTTAAAAAAAGAAATGAAAGGCGAGGAGCTCTTTCTCGCCACTGAGAGGATCTATGGAAAACACGGTTATCACCCGATCCAGAGTATTTGGCAGGGGTCCAGCTTTTTTGTCATGCTCCCTGTTTTAATCTCAGCAATCTTCTTGCTGTCCGATAGCGCTTTACTGGAAGGTCAGAGTTTTCTGCTCATAAACGATCTGTCTGAGCCAGACCGTCTTTTGTTTTCTCTAAATTTTCTACCGATAGTGATGACTGGGATGACAATAATTGATGCCAGAATGCGATTCAATGAAGATGCAGGGACACGTTACAAATTCTATGGAATTGCTATCGTCCTTTTAGTGTTGGTCTACGATATGTCATCTGGACTTGTTCTGTATTGGACGGTTTCAAACATCTTTTCTTTTGCTACGGCGCGAATTGGCTCTGATTGAAATGAAATTTTTTAATACCCAGACCCGATACTTTATGGTCGGAATACTTCACCTATTCGGGCTTTGGGGACTCGTCATTGCCCAACCGCTTTTCAGCGTTCTCGCTCAAAGCCCAGAATTCTTTGTTGCTCATAATTTAGGGCCATTCCAAGTTTCGCTCTTTGCGGTGTTTGTGGTCATCGGTGTACCGCTTTTTCTCGCCTGCGGGGTGGGTTTGATTGCTACGGTGTTCCCTAAACTGCGTCTGACTTTACAAAGCGGCGCAATTAGCGTGCTGCTTCTGGTCGGCGCTTTGGTGTTTCTGAACCTCGCAACTGGCTTCAAAGCCCTTTTGAGTATCCCGTCTGCGATGAGCGTTGCGCTCGTGGGAGGCTATTTTTATCGGAAGTCCTCTGAATTCCGTGGCTTCTTTGGCGTCCTAGCCCCGGTGGCATTCCTATTTCCAATCTATTTTCTGTTCTTCAGCCCTATATCGACGCTCGTATTAGTAAAACTTCGCGCTGCCCCTACGGTGTCCCAAATTGATTCCAACATTCCCGTTGTGCTTGTCGTCTTAGACGAACTCTCAGCATCTTCACTAAAGAGCAGAGACAATAGAATCGACGCAACCCGATATCCGAACCTAGCTGCTGTAGCGGAACAGGCACATTGGTTTCCAAATGCTATTTCGGCACACCCCTCTACAACGTGGGCCGTTCCAGCCATTTTGACCGGATTAGAACCAAGTTGGGGAGAGGTGCTGCCGCCAACGTTTTTTGGACATCCCGAGAACCTGTTCAGTTGGCTCGGTTCGTCTTACCAAATGAATATTTTTGAACCGGTAACTTCACTTTGCCCTCCTGAGTTCTGCGAAAACGCTCAAATCCAGAAAACTGTCGACGCACAATTAGTTCTTCAAGACTTGTACGTCATTTTCGCTCATATGGTGGTACCGCCACCGTACAATAATAGTCTTGCGCGGCTTGATCAAAACTGGAAGGGATTCGCAGAACCCGAGGACATAAACCGAGTATTCCCGAAACAAGGCGTAGAGCATCAGGAAAGTGGGCGCATCAAAGGTTTCGAAAACTTCGTTGCTAATATCGAACCAGGGTCCTCAACATTAGACTTCGGCCATGTTCTTCTCCCGCACGCACCATATGAATTTGGTCGCGGTTTTTCTCATCAAGGTGGGAGGCTTTCGGAACTAGTGGACGGCCCATCACTTATCGACGACGAGTATCTTGCTGACTACATACAGCTTCTATATTTGCATCAGTTAGGTTCTGTGGACGCCCTGATCGGAGCCCTTGTTGCGCGGTTGAAAACGGTTGGAAAGTATGAAGACGCACTACTAATAATCGCAGCAGACCATGGCGTTTCATTTGCGCCGGGAGGTTTTCGGCGAGAATTGGTCGTCGAAAATGTGCCCGATATTTTAAACGTTCCGCTTTTGGTTAAATTGCCAAACCAACGATCACCTGTACTCAATGAACAGCCTGTACTCAATCTGGATATTGTAGCCACAATCGCAGACGTCCTTGGCTCAAAAGTCCCATGGAGAAATGAAGGACGTTCGATCTTTGCAGAAAACTACATGCCCAACGAAAATGTGGTTCTTGAATTGCGAGGAACAGGTTCACACCTCGATGTTGCCTCCATAAGTCAGAAGCTCAATGCCGAACAACCCAAACGCTATTCCCTAACGGAGTCTGAACTCAACGCATCTACGGTTAGCACAAAATATGACAAACTACTGGGTATGCCAGTTGAAGACCTTAATAGTGTCAGTAGTGATTTTGAGATAAAATCCGAGGACTTAGCAGACTTGAACTTTGTAAATCTCAACTCGGGATTCTTACCCATTTTGGTTCGGGGGGCGTTGCTGCGCGTTCCAAGGAATTTTGGGGCACAGTGGATCGCGATCGGACTGAACGGTAAGATTGAGGCAGTTTCACCACTTTATGATAAGTCAGATGATTCTGAGAAAAAATTCAGATTCGTTCTTCCTCCAAAACAAATCAAAGAAGGAAGAAACGCGCTAGATTTCTTCCTTATCGAGAGTTCCAGCGCGGGCGAAAAATTCATACGTATAAATTCGAATGTAATAGATGGCCACGGCTTTGAACTTGTTACGCGAATGGGGACTGATGTCATCCGATCTGACGAAACAGAGTTCGAGTATGATCAGGCTCGTGTGCAAGGTTATCTTGACAACATCAAAACGGTTCGGGGGTCCGCCATGCAACGCAGTGACTTCGTACAAATATCGGGCTGGGCGGCCGACCTGGGGGCGACTGACGCAGTTGATCTCGTACTTTTATTTTCGGGAGATAAGCTAATTTACTACGGGAGCACAACCGGCAAGAGGCCAGATGTCACTCAGGCCCTTGGTAACACAGCTTTTGAGAACAGCGGATTCAACTTTTCGGTTCCGGGGTTCGATTGGGAATCTCGCAGTTCTATTCGTGGTTTTGCCATAACGCGCGATGGATATTTTGGGGAGCTATCGCAGACACCACAGTTTTCTCGTTAAGCTAGAGGACGTCGACCCAAAGCCCGAACACTAACTATCTCACTTCAAACTAGCGACGGTTTCTCAGAATTTGGACCAATCGCGGCTGACAAGGTCTTCGTCAATCAGGGTACGCCGGGTATTCCGGCCGTCTTTCAGGAACTGGGTTATTCGCGTGCGGTGCTGACCATCGTCTGAAATGTTAATCAGTTCATAGACATACTGCGCGGGATCGCTGGTATAGACCATGTAGAGAAAGACCGTGCGATGAAACGGATCCGTCAGGTCATCGAGCTGCCAGCCTTGGACCCGCTCGCTGCCGAAATGGATCTTGCCGTCGCGGTACTCGCCTTTGGTATCGATGACCTGCGTGGTGCCGTCGGCAAATTCGTACATATTGGTCTGATGATAAATATTCGGCCAGAATTCATCGGGTAAAAACCGTTTGATGATTCGAGATTTAAACTCAGCAGCCACCTTGTTATCCGCATCCAAACGCATGAATGTACCGTCCCAGACACCCTCGTGACGGGCCAAGACCGGGAAACGGTCCCGAACCTGCTGGGTGGTTTTTGGCTCTTCGGCGGCAATCGCGGGCTGGCCCGACAGAGCCAGTCCCGGTGCGGAGACAGCCAGCATCCCTAGAGACCGGCGTGATATTGTTGATCCAATTTCTTTCATAGCTTTGCTCCCAAAAGACGATCATTACATGCGATTACTGGACTGCAAATCAGTTAGCACTTGTAGCACGCCGCCATAGAAACGATGATTAATTACCGCATCAAACCTTTGTAAAGGCCGCGAGACAATGCCCACCCGTAAGACCCAAGTCTCTATCCAACAATGTTTGTGCTGGCCTAAGGTAATTTTTTTGAGCGTTTTTCTTGCGACGCTGATTATGAGTAGCCATTTTGTGTTCAGCGCAGAGGGCGATGCCTGTCGTGCCCTTGGAGGGCAATCATTCGTTCTTGAGGGCGACGTTCCCGCCGTTATCGGACGCGCTCAACCGGTTGAAGCTAGCAATACGCTTCCAGCCCATTGTGCGGTGGAAGGCTTTGCCGCACCGCAAGTAGGGTTCGAGGTTCGACTTCCGCTGGTTAATTGGAACGGCCGCTATCTCCAGCAAGGATGCCGTGGTATGTGCGGTCTCTTGAATCCGAAAGCGACCGATGATGCGCTTGCCCGGGGGTATGCGGTAGCGGGCTCAGATATGGGTCACAAAGCGTTTAGCAGCCAGTCAGGTATCTGGGCGGTCAATAATCCTCAAGGTAAGATCGACTTCGGTTACCGCGCAACCCATGTCACCGCTCTGGCTGCCGATACGCTGATATCAACTTTTTATGGTGTAACGGCAAAGACAAAATATTTTCGCGGCTGCGGTACTGGTGGACGCCAAGCGCTTGTTGAAGCGCAACGCTATCCGGATGATTTCGACGGCATCATTGTTAACGGCGGCGTGGTCTTCAATTTTACCCGGCTGAACTATCTAATGACGTGGAATATGCGCACCAATATAAATGCGACGGGCAAGCACATTCTTTCACGGGCGGATGTCGAGAAGCTTCATCATGCCGTTCTTGGTGCTTGCGACGGATTAGACGGGCTCAACGACGGCATTCTCTCGGACCCAGAACACTGTGACTTCGATCCAACAGAGCTGGCATGCAGTGGGTCAAAGGAGAAAAACTGTTTTTCACCTGAAAAGGTAGAGACGGCGCGGAAGATGTATGCAGGGCCATCGCGTGACAACGGCGAACAGATTTATCCGGGTATGATGCGGGGATCGGAGTTAACCTGGGCCAGTGCTTACTTCGGCGGCAAACCCGGCTACGCCAATTTTGTCGCTGAGATGATGCGCTATTTCATTTTCCCGGCGGCACCTGGACCATCGTATGAAATTGCAGATTTTGATCTCAATAGATCACCCGCCTTTTTTGATGAGTCCGAAAACCTAGTGTCGGCTGATTCCACCGATTACTCAGGGTTTCAGGCGCGTGGCGGAAAGATTCTCATGACCCATGGATGGAACGAAACGGCCATGCCAGGGTCTTACCCAGCTCAATATTACCAGCGGTTGGCGCGAGAGGTGGGCAGCATCGAAGAAACACGCAAGTTCTTCCGCCTCTATATGATTCCCGGTGAAAAACGATGCCTGTTCGGACCGCCCGAAGGCCCGTATTTCGACCATCTTTCCATATTGGAACACTGGGTCGAAGGAGGTAAGGCGCCTGACATTTTGACGGGATACGCACTAAAAGAAAAACCCCAATACCGGGATCAGGTCCATTATCCCCTCCAGGCGTCGCAAATAGAATATGAGCGTCCTTTTGCCCCCTATCCCGATACCTTGATTTATGACAGCCAAGGTGACCCCGCTGATGTGTCAAGTTATCTTCGCAATGCGCACTGATGGGGAAGGCAAACGGCTAATTAAGTGATCGGGCCAACCGGAATCCCATTCCGAAGTATCGATCTCCAGCGCCGCTGCGATGACGTTGAGTCAATCTCACGTTAAAGGGCTTATTAATCCACGACCCGCCGCGATCAACCCGATAACAATGGCCCTCTTTCTCTACAGCGCTACCGTCGTTGGGTGCGTCTGCAAACGAATCCTTGTAACAGTCGGCGGTCCATTCCCAGACATTACCGTGAACGTCATAAAGGCCGAAGGCATTTGGCAGCTTCTGGCCAACTGGATGGGTGCTGTCTTCCGAATTGTCGAGATACCAGGCGTATTGACCAAGCTCTTCTACATCATCGCCGAAGGTAAACTGCGCTTTGCTGCCCGCCCGCGCGGCGTATTCCCATTCCGCCTCCGTAGGCAAGCGGTATGTCTGTCCCGTCATGGCATTGAGTTTTTCGATAAACCCATGAATGTCTTTCCAAGAGACAGTCTCGACCGGTAAGTCATCGCCAATAAACTCGCTGGGCCGTTCCCCCGTGACCTCAAACCACTGGGCTTGGGTGACTTCGTATTTACCCATGGCAAAAGAGTTAATGGTTACCCTGCGTTGAGGCAATTCATTGGGGACAGGCGTGAACAAGGGACTCGCGTCAAGATCTGCGCCCATAATGAAGGAACCGGCCGGTATCACCACCAACTCAGGACAAATCGCACAGTCTTTTATCACCATGACGGGTGAGTATGTACACGCAGACAGGCTAAGCAGGGCTGCCAACGCCCATACGAACCGAACTCTTGTTCCGATAGCCATGCTTACTTTTTTCCTTCGTCGCGCTGGCCATTGGGTTAGCCCATATCCGGGATTTGCCCTTGGACCGCGTTAAGTATAGCGGGTTGGTTTGATGTTCGGTACCCTACAGTCCCACACCAGGCTTGTCTCAAGGATGCGATCACTATGAGGGTAATTTGGGCGCTTTCGCTGGTTAGCCTGATAGGTTGTCTGCCAGTACTCGCACAAGCATCCGGGACAACCTTCAAGGATTGTTCGACCTGTCCAGAAATGGTGGTTGTTCCCGGCGGCACTTTCGTCATGGGTGCAAAGCCGATACCGAGCATCAATTTCATGCCCGCGCCCGATGAAATGCCGGAGCGGACCGTGAAGGTTCGTTCGTTTGCTCTTGGCAAATACGAGGTGACGCAGGAATTATGGACAGCCGTGATGGGGGAGAATAACAGCGACTACCAGGACGGCACCACAAACCTTCCGGTTGAAACCGTATCCTGGAACGAGGCGCAGGAGTTTGTTCAGAAACTCAGCGTCCTTGCCAGGCGGCCCTACCGATTGCCTACGGAGGCGGAATGGGAATACGCCGCGCGCGCCGGCAGTGCTGCTTTGTTTTCCTTCGGTGACAATATCAAAGAGCTCGGCCGTTATGCCTGGTTTGGTGAAAACTCAGGTGGTCATATACATCCGGTTGGGCTCAAGCTGCCCAACGCGTTCGGGCTTCACGATATGCACGGCAATGTGTGGGAATGGGTCGAGGATTGTTATCAGTCAACTTATGACGGTGCCCCCACAGATGGCACCGCTGTTAAAGAGGACGGTCACTGTCAACGTAACAACCGGGGTGGGGCGTGGATTAACAGCGCGCTCAATCTGCGGTCCGATCATCGCCACCGCATGGGAGCCGGCAGCCGGGGTATTTTTATTGGTCTTCGTGTGGCGAGGACGATCCACGAGTAAAGGGGCGAAACCGAGGGTCTATCCCAATGTCAACGCTGTAATCATTTAGGAATAGGGTAACACAGGTTCTCAGTTTAATCTCGACATCGCGTACAACGACGGTAAAGGTGTTCTGTCGAATTATGTCTTTTCACATGTATTGTTCAACCTTGCGAGTGCCCAAGGGTATGTGTTCGCGAAACAAAGCGTTTCTCGACTATGAAAAGCTAACAACTAAAGCCCACGGGCCAATTGCGGGCACAGGGAACGAGGATTATAATATTGAGGGTGCTTAAAACCGCAGAAGAATGGTAGCGGAGGAGAGATTTGAACTCCCGACACGAGGATTATGATTCCCCTGCTCTAACCAACTGAGCTACTCCGCCCCAAGCCGAAAACGGCAGGTTTCTTAGCCTTCGCCTGCCCTATTGTCAAACAAAGGAAGCAGGACAAAAGCACACCCGGCCCATCGCCGCGTATTATCAAGCCTTAGAAGCGAAAACCTTTTCATTTCTCTTGTTGTGAGGAAGGCTCGTATTTGCCCCTCCAGGCATTATCCAACCGCCGCCCAATACTTGCTCGCCGCTGTAAAATACGCATGCCTGCCCAGGCGATACGCCAAAGAGCGACTCTTCGAAAAACACTTTGGCTTGATTGGCGCGCGCGCCCTGGGAGATTAGAGCAGGTACTGGCTCATGTGTATTGCGGACACGGGCTTCTATTCGGGTCTCGCCATCTGGAATACAACCACCGCGTCCAAGCCAGTTGACATCACGGACATTAATTTCGTGCTTGGCCAAATTTGCCCTTGGGCCAACAACGACGACCTTGTCCGTCGGTCGAATTTCGACAACATAGAGAGGCTCTGCTTCGCCACCGAGGCCAAGTCCACGGCGCTGCCCTACGGTGTAGTGCTCGATCCCCTCGTGCTCGCCCATATCATGGCCGTCAACATGAATGAAACGGCCCTTTTTCTTTTCCCCTGTGTGAAACTTCTCAACGATATTGGTGTAGCTCCCCGTCGGGACAAAACAAATGTCCTGGCTATCCGCTTTTTCTGCAATATCTAAATCAAATTTTTGGGCTAGAGACCTTGTCTCTGACTTGGACACCTCACCTAACGGAAACCTTAAGAATGAAAGCTGTTCCGACGTTGTCGCGAACAAAAAATATGACTGATCTTTACTTTGATCAACTGCTCGGTGAAGCGACACCTCACCATTTACTTCTTCTCTTCGTATATAATGTCCCGTTGCCAGCGCCTCTGCACCAAAGTCTTTTGCCGCTGCAATCAGATCTCTAAATTTTACGGTCTGATTGCATAAAATACAGGGTATCGGTGTCTCCCCCCGCTGATAAGATTCTGCAAAGGGGATGATCACGTCTTTCTCGAACAGTTTCTCATAGTCGAGCACGTAGTGTGGAATACCAACCTTATTTGCCACTTTTTTTGCGTCATGAATATCTTGTCCGGCGCAGCACGTTTTACTCGTAGATGTCGCCGCGCCGTGGTCATAAAGCTGCATCGTTAACCCAACGACGTCATACCCCCTGTCAGCCAACAAAGCTGCGCAGACAGAACTATCGACACCGCCCGACATAGCCACGGCAATGCGAGGTTTGGAGCCTTCCGGAGATTTTGGCGTAGTGCTCATAATGGACGGCTTATAGTTCCGAAGGGCCAGAACTGCAACGATACAGTACAAACCCTAATTACGGTCTAATCGAGCATATTGTGCGTCTCTAGTGGAAGGTGGACTAGCAACCCGTCAAGGCTTTGATCTAGCCTGAGTTGGCAGCCCAACCTCGAAGTTCTCGTCAGACCGTTGGTAAGGTCCAACATGTCCTGCTCTTCTTCACTGGGCTCGGGAAGCTGCCCATACCACTCAGATTCAACAATGACATGGCATGTAGAACAGGCCATTGCCCCCTCGCAGGCCCCCTCAATATCTATATCGTTGGCGTGAGCGACATCCAAAACGGATTGACCGTCGTCAGCATCGAGTTCTGTTGCTTTCCCTGATGGACTAACAAAGCAAATTTTCACCACAGAGGGGGCTCCTTCACAGCGGGATCTTGCCAGCCAGCACCATAGTTTTGTGATTTGCTCATAAAGTCGCCCATATCTCCACAAATTTTTCTAGTTCAGACCATGATGTTTCTCGACCAATGCTGATTCGAATTGCCGACCCAGCTATTTCCTCGGATACCCCCATCGCCAACAAGACATGACTGGGAGCAATTTTTCCGGACGAACACGCAGACCCAGCGCTCACCGCAAATCCTGCAAGATCAAGTTTAATAAGCTGCCTCTCGCTAGATGTTCCAAGAATAGCCACATTGGTCGTGTTCGCAATGCGCTCTCCCTCTCGACCAAAAATGATTGCATCTGACTTAGCCTCTAAAAGAGCAGCCTCCAACTGATCACGAAGCTCAGACACTTTCCCAACATTACTAGTTTCTGCCGTTAGGCGGGCTGCAGCACCAAAGCCGACTATTCCTGGCGCATTCTCCGTTCCAGACCTGCGTTCTTTTTCCTGTCCACCACCAATCAATATTGGCTCTAGTTCAGAGTTAGAATTCATCACAATGCAGCCGATCCCTTGCGGACCACCAATTTTATGCGCTGAGAACGTCAGAAAATCAGCCCCAAGTGAGATAAAGTCTAAGTCAGATTTGCCTGGACCTTGGACACAATCGCACAGAACAAGCCCGCCACGCTCATGCACCAGCGTAGACACATCTCGAATGGGCTGCAGGACACCGGTCTCATTGTTCGCCAACATAACGCACATCAAAAACGGTGCTTCTTGGCCTCTTAAAATATTATGCAGTTGCTCCAGGTCGATCTGCCCTCTGTTGTCGACTGGTATATGGTGTTCAGGATTTACATGATCTCGAACAGATGGGTGCTCAATAGCAGAACAAAAAATTTCGTGCACAGCACCACTGTTTATAAGCCCACGGATTACGGTCGTATTTGCTTCTGTGCCGCCGGAAGAGAAAACGATTGTTGATGCTGGAACGCCTATAAGTTTACTCACGCTGTCCCTAGCGTCTTCAATGGCGCCCCTCACCGATCGCCCTTCCGTATGAATGGAAGACGCATTTCCTAAGTTGCCAAGTGCTTGTGATACGGCTTGCACCACATCCGGAAAAATCGGAGCAGTTGCGTTATAGTCTAGATATATTCTTTGATTATCGGTCGCCATTGCGACACGGTTATAGCAAATTATTCGGCCGCGTGTGACGTAGATTCATCGCTAGACTCTAACGGCTGGAAAGAGCCATCTAGAAGGTCTTGTAGTGTGACTTGCCTAAACAATTCGAGAACCTGCAATCGCATAACAAGCCAAAACTGCTGAGTGGTCACCGAACTTGATAACTGGCCTTTGTCGTTAGGGTTCAGATTATCTGAAGTGACTTCATCAACCGCGTCAATGATATCTCCTGTTGAAATACTGTCAGCTGGCTGTGCCAATAAGTAACCTCCACCAGGCCCCCTTACACTGAGAACAAGCCCATTGCGGCGAAGAGCCGCAAATATTTGCTCGAGGTACGATAGGGAAATGGACTGTTTTTCAGCCAAAACGGCGAGAGAGATGGGTTCAGCTGGAACTCGGCGGGCCAAATTAACCATGCCATTTAAAGCCAGCTCTGCCTTAGTACTTGGTTTCACGTTGCAGAATCCGTTGTCGTGTAAGAGTCAACTGTTTCTACGGTTCGTCTTATTCGTCGGATCAATGGATTTTATATTTTAATTCCAATTGTTTAGAGCTTCTGTCATATAATGTTTATATAACTCCTGAGAAATATCTGCTTGGCAATGGAGCCTTGATTCCCTAGATAGTCGCGATATTCCTAATAAAACCGCCTTTTCGGGCGGTAAATCAACGGACACAGCATGCCTGAAATCATTATCAACGGTCCCGAAGGCCGCCTTGAAGGTCGATACCATCACGCCGAGGACCCCAAGTCTCCGCTCGCCATTATTCTGCACCCCCATCCTCAACATGGTGGAACGATGAATAATAAGATTGTCTACAATCTGTATTACATCTTTGTTCGGCGCGGATATTCAGTTCTACGATTCAATTTTCGTGGCGTTGGTCGTTCTCAGGGTGAATTTGACAACGGAATGGGCGAGCTCTCTGATGCGGCTGGCGCTCTCGATTGGATGCAATCGATTAAGCCAAATGCGAGTGCGTGCTGGGTCGCTGGGTTTTCATTTGGCGCTTGGATTGGCATGCAACTTCTTATGCGCCGTCCGGAGGTTGAAGGATTCATATCTATTGCCCCTCCAGCCAATATGTACGACTTCTCATTCCTAGCACCCTGCCCTTCATCAGGTTTGATTGTACAAGGGACAAACGATGACGTAGTTCCTGAGCCATCAGTAGAAAAACTCTGCAACAAGCTAGCGCTTCAGAAAAATATTACTGTCGATTACAAGTTGATCAAAGGCGCAAATCATTTCTTTAAGGACCATATGGATCAGATGTCCAATTCGGTCGACGACTATTTAGACGCCAGAGATACTCTAAAGGCGCAAGGACACGGTTAATTCTACACGCCCTTTGTTATCCAGCAGGGTAGCTCAGCTTTCCTCCGGATATTGGACTGCGCGCACCCGTTGTATTGGTGAACGTCAGTGGAAGGTTTCTTAGGCTCCTGACAGCCATAAACGCGAACGCCTGGGCTTCGATCATATCGCCGTTCCACCCTTCGTCCTCAATCGGATGAACTTGACAGGGGCACGCGACACTTAACTGACTCATAAGTGTCAAATTGTGACGCCCACCTCCAGTTACATAGAGCGCCTCTGGTGGGTTTGGGCATAGCTTAAGTCCAGCGACAATAGAGTTAACGGTGAATGCTAAGAGAGTAGCGGCACCGTCACTGGGAGACATCCCTTCCAGCGCATTTATTGAAAAGTCTGATCTATCCAAACTCTTAGGGTACTTGAGTTTAAAGTAGCTGTGGTCCAAGAGTGTATCGAGCACACTCTGGTCTACTATTCCTTGCGCAGATAGTTGCCCATCTTCATCAAACCGTTTCCCGGTTGTTTGTTCGATCCACGCATCCATCAAGCCGTTTCCAGGGCCTGTATCAAAAGCAATGACGTCATTGGGATCAGGTCCAATCCACGTAATGTTGGAAATACCCCCGATATTAACAATCACAACGGGCCGGGATTTAGAGCGCAGCATAGACGCGTGAAACACTGGTGCCAGCGGTGCACCCTGCCCACCCTCTTTGACGTCCAGAGTTCTAAAATCCGATACCACTGGAATCAGGGTTTCATTAGCCATTTGAATTGGATCACCGATCTGCTGCGTTATCCTAAGCTCAGGTCTGTGAAGAGTCGTATGGCCATGGAAGCCAATAATTTTAGGCCGTTTCCATTTGCCACCTTCTTCTTCGCCATCGAGCAACTTATTGATACAGACGATATGCAGTGACGTAAGCTCACGAATCAAAGTCGCGTCCGCCGTAAGACTGTTAGACTGAGCAGCCCGCTCAACAGCGGCTTTTAACCACGCCCTAAATTCATCTGGGTAAGGAATTGAGAGAGATGGGCCAATATCAGTGACAATCTCGCCATCCGTTTCGATTACTGCAGCGTCGATGCCGTCGAGGGAGGTCCCGCTCATGAGACCGAGAGAGACGATGGGTCCCTCCATATTTGATAGGTTCATCGTTGCCCTCCCATCTGCCTCATGATATCACGCGCCTAAGCTCTAATTTTGTCTGCAATAGTCTAACCGATTGATATTTCAAGTGGAAATACGTCCATGACTTCCGTTCCCAAGCGTCGCTCTGAGCTCATCGAAGTTCTCGAACAACGTGGATTTCTGCATCAATGCACGAACATTGAGCAACTTGACGAGACCGCTGCGACGAGCGTTATCACTGCATACAACGGGTTTGATGCGACAGCCGACAGTTTGCACGTCGGCCACCTCCTTCCGATCATGATGCTGCGATGGGTTCAGAATACGGGACATAGACCCATTGCGCTTATTGGTGGCGGCACCACAAAAGTAGGCGACCCTTCAGGAAAGGAGGAAACACGTCAGCTGCTTGATGACGATGCGATCAACAGCAACATCAAAAGTATTCAAAAAACATTTGAGAAACTTATTGAGTTTGGAGAAGGAAGCACCGACGCCCTTCTCGTAAATAACGCAGATTGGCTGGACACCCTTCAATACATTCCTTTCTTGAGAGATGTCGGACCGCATTTCACGATTAACCGAATGCTAACGATGGATAGCGTCAAATTGAGACTAGAACGTGAACAACCGCTCACGTTTCTGGAATTCAATTATATGATCCTTCAGTCCTATGATTTTCTTGAATTGCATATGAGATATGGCTGCACCTTACAAACAGGCGGTTCAGATCAATGGGGTAACATCGTCAATGGAATAGAATTGGGCAGAAGAGTTGCTCAAACTGAATTATTCGGTCTGACATGCCCATTAATCACAACTTCGTCGGGCGCCAAAATGGGGAAAACCGCAGCGGGCGCGGTATGGCTCAATGAAGAACGGTTGTCGGCCTACGACTACTATCAATTCTGGCGGAATGCGGAAGACCCCGATGTCGGACGGTTCCTAAAATTATTCACCGAGCTTCCAATGGAAGAGATCAGTCGCCTTGAATTACTAGAAGGTGGTGAGATCAACGATGCAAAAAAAGTTTTGGCTTTTGAGGCCACAAAGTTGCTTCACGGAGAAAGCGCTGCGATAGCTTCACAAAAAACCGCTGAATCTACTTTTGAATCTGGCGGAGTTGGCGACAGCTTACCAAGCATTGATTTGTCAGATGAGGCCCTCGCAAACGGCATGTCACTCGTTGAAGCCCTCAAAGCAACGGGTCTTTGCAAGAGTGGCGGAGAAGCACGACGGCTAATTCTTGGTGGTGGTGCAAAGATAAATGGCGAGAAAGTAGAAGATGAAACTTACCTGCTGCAGGCAGACGACTTTATAGACAGTCAATTAAAGCTGTCTTCTGGCAAAAAGCGCCACGCCATCGTTACGCTTGTCTAACGCACCAATTAAGAAAAGATACTGGCTGCTAATTTAGATTAGACTCAGTGGCTTCCACTTGAGCAGCCGGCGGCGGATCAAAAACGCGAAATATTTGGCGCAAGAAACCAGGTGTTAACGTCGCTAACGGGTTAACAGTGATCTCAACTCCATCTGGATTTCCGCGCATCGCATATGTTGCTGCAAACACACCGCCGCTTTCCTCTCCACCTGTCAAAAGCGGACCGAGTATTGGGATACCGCCGAGGGCACTATTGACGGCATAAGCGGGAACAATCGTCCCATCCCCATCAAGAGTGAGCTTTTTGGTGTCGTACGTTCCTTGAGCTGTGAGACCCAGTGAAGGTCCATACATAGCCCCATCTCTAATCGAGAAAGCACCATCTGTGTACGTAAAAGGAACGTTCAATTCTGAAAAAGAAATACCGTTGCCTTCTAATTCATCCACAATTCCCGTCAATGCTGCAACAGACAACAATCGGGCAAGCAGCGGCGCGTCAACAATCTGAAATGTATCCATATTGAGACTTCCGGAGACAGCCCCTGTTTCACTAACAGTTCCTGAGACTGTTAACTTTCCACCCTTGAAGTCGTCACTTAGCCCCAAGGATTGTAACACAGCACCACCATTCCCGCTGTCAGCTCGAAATTCCCTAACTTGTTCTTGCGGCTGCATCGTTAGAGTAAAACTGTCGGTCTCTGCCACATCTGCATTCACTACTAGCTCGGAAATACCAGTCGCATTCTGAACAACTTGAGCACTCACATTGGTTATGCCACCTAGGTCGGAGAGCAGTACCTGCTCTAGCTCCCCGCTGAACCTGAACGGAACACGAGAGATATTCTGGGTCGGAGCGCCAAAACTCCTCGCTCTATTGTTGTTAACCAGTGAAGACCAGAAAGTTCGGCCATCAAGTGAACTTCCGCGTAAGGAAATATCAAACGCCCCGTCTTGAGCGCGGGTGGCTGACATTTCAAACTGACTACTGCCTATCTGTCCTGGTTCAAGTTCAATCGAACCGATCTCTGCCCCGCCCAAGAACTGGATGTTTCCACTGAGCTGGAGATTGGCTGCGTCCGATAACGCGTCAAAGCGACGCACCTCTTTGACCACACCGTCAGATAAAAGAACTTCTGCCGATAGAAAACCTTCTGAATCGATTGGCTTGCGCCAATTCAAAGTGGGAACTCTGAGTTCCGCAGTCCCTAAATCCGCTTCCAATATAAGAATACTCTCGGACGGCTCATCAACCGTATATATGGCCTCTAGCCTTATCGGACCATCGACATATGGTGGGCTAAATATAGGTTGACCTAAACCGACTAGTGCTCGTTGATCGTTCTCAACTACAGCATCCAATGCATATTGCCGTTTAAATTCACCGCCAGAGAAATTCTCTCGCCATGCCAGCCCTGTACGAATCCCTCCTAGGGAAGCTGTCCCGCTAACATCCATACCGATATTGTCGATATTTAGGCTAAACTGTCCCGACTCTAAATCGAGCCCAAATGCTGCATCCAGAATAGAAGTTTGCTGCAACGATGCAGCAGCCGATACCACAACTTGATCAAGTGAAACGCCTTGAACTAGGGGGAAATCAACGCTGAGCAGAACCTCGGCCAACCCATTTGTCGCTGTAGGTTTTATCCCGAGCTTTGAAGCATAGCCAAGCGGTGGCCGGTCGATCAGCTCGATTGCATCGGCAAGTTGTCCATCGATACGAACGTCTATATCTGCCGTATCTGTCTTGTCATCTAGCCCATGCAGCCGCACCCGGGCCTCACGAACATTGAGAGTGTTATCGGGGTCTGGGCTTAGGCGAACAAAGCCACTTTCAACATCTATAACGACCTCAGATAGTGAAAGACTCAATACACCTTTCGTTTCCTCTACTGGGGGCATCTGCTTCAAGTAAGTTACACCTATACCAGACAGGTTTGCTGACCCGGCAAGGGATGAAACTCCCAGATCAAGTATTGAAGAGCCAGTTATGGCCACATCAAACTTAGCATCCATAACTTCTCCGCCCGCTAAATTGTTGGTAATCCAACGTCTCGTATTGGGTTTAACACTCTCTGGCCAATAGGCTTTCAAATCCGGCAAGCCCACTTTATCAATTTGAATATCTAGGTTGATTTCTGGGTTACTCAGCATTTGCATGCCTTCGAGTAACAACTCAATACCTGGCCCTCCGTTGCTTAACATCAATTCGAAATCAGACACGGAAACTTTGTCGAGTTGATCACTGCCCTCAGCATTCATACTAAATTGAGCTATTGGATAGGTACGGCTAATTGGCGCGGGCAGCGTGAGTGCACCTTCACCACTACTAATCATTAACTGGGCACGACTGACTGTAGCGGGTGCCTCGAGAAGTAAAATCTCTAACTCAAGTTTTCCATCTACATCTAGGTCCATCGCAGATAGTACACTCAATTGAGGCGACAATACCGAGAGTGAGGCTGGACGTAAGTCCTGGAATTCAACGTCTAACGCTAGAGATGATGCATCAACGATATATACCCCACCAACCTCAATTCTGGAGGTGCGACCATCATTTAAGAATGGCAGGCTCGCAGATATCCGCAAATCGCCCGTCTGCCTCTCAAGAGAGATATCACCAGAGGGCACTAACCATTCGCTGCCAGACGTTTCATCTGAAAATATAACGGTCGAGTTTTGCACTACGACTCTGTCAAGATATCCCGCGCGATTTCCGGTACCGCCCGGATCAGTTAATGCCCTAACTACAACGTTTAGCAACTGATTGGCTGATTCGTCCGTGGTTAAACCCGTGTCAATCTCGGCAATATCTTCATCGCTTTCCTCAGCGTCATAATTGAGTTCAATGCCCAGAAGGATTTCTCCATCTTCCCCACGCGTTAGCCTTACGACAGGGTTGTCCAGGATAATTTCCTCCGGTGCCGGCGAACCCTCAAGAATTGATGCCATGCTCAACCGGACGAGCATTTCAGGAAATGACGCGATTACAGTACCGTCAAGATCAACCGCTACAACATCTCGAACTGTGATATTCGGCGTGGATTGCATTCCACCCCACGCCAAACTCGCCCCTTGAACTTGGAACAGTATTCCTTCGCGCTCGTTGCTTATCGCCTCAGAGATGTACGAAGCGAGAAAATCCATCGTGACAGGACCGTCCGAAAGACGCCACGCAAGGATTGCAATGCCACACAACAATAAGGTGAGGCAGGCCGCTAAGGTTCTAAAAAGTGTGTGGACGGCTCCGTGAACCAAGACTCAATCCCACCCTGCTGCGCCAGTAATCGCTAGTTCAGCTGTTTCATTGCTCTTATAGGTGTAAATACAATTAAACCTGCCTAGTAACTTGCGCAAAAATTCGGCATCCCTGTTAGACTTCAATGATGAACGGCAAGATTGAACATAGTAGGACGAGTATGCCTGAAAATGGTCTCCCCCGCGCCTACGATCTTAAGCAATATGAAAGTTATATAGACAAGTGGGACAATGAAGCAGCTCCCAATGCAGGAATCAAAGAGAACAGCCATCTTCTAGATTTACCAAAACTGACAATTGCGGGGCTCACAAAAAGCCTATTCGGAAATAGCCCTTTTTTGTCTAAAGCGGCAATAAAAAACCCCCATTGCTTCTCTAGGTTGATTAACCAACACCCCAATGATGCGTGGGCAACATTCTTAGCTACGCTTCACGAAGATATACGTGAAATACAAAATGACATTGAGGCACTTAGGACCTTACTGCGCCAAAGGAAAGAAGAAGCAGCGCTTCACATTGCGCTTTGCGACATATCCAACATATGGAATCTGTTCGACGTTGTAGGCAATTTATCAGATTTCGCTGATTTATGTGTTTCAGAAGCCGTCAACGCCCTACTTCTTTCAGAGGAGAAAAAGGGCAATATAGAACTCCCTGACATTGAGAACCCGCAAACCGGTTGCGGTCTATTTGTACTCGCCCTCGGCAAGCTTGGGGCACGAGAACTCAACTATTCTTCAGACATAGACTTGATGGTGCTCTTTGACACTGAAGCACTAAATTATAAAGGCAAAAAATCACCCCATGAATTTGCCGTGAAGCTTACCAAAGACCTTGTAAGCATTCTTGATGAACGAACAGCGGATGGGTACGTCTTCAGAACTGACCTGCGTCTTAGACCTGACCCGAGTTCAACTGCAGCTGCTGTTTCAACAGAGGCTGCGGAACTTTATTACGAGAGTTGGGGACAGAACTGGGAAAGATCTGCGCTAATCAAGGCGCGCGTTATTGCTGGGGACAAAAGAGTTGGTGGCGGTTTTCTAAAGAGATTAGAGCCTTTTATTTGGCGAAAGTCTTTAGATTTCTACGCAATTCAAGACATCCACTCAATCAAAAGACAAATCTATGCGTCAAAGGGTGGGAGCGAGATCAATGTCCTTGGACATGACATTAAAGTCGGTCGAGGTGGCATTCGTGAAATCGAATTTTTTGTTCAAATACAGCAACTCATATGGGGTGGTAGGATTCCATCCCTGCGCAAAACACAGACTGTGGAAGGTCTTACCAGTTTACAAGACAATGATTTGGTCGAAGAAGGTGCATCCTTAGAACTTAAAGACTCGTACATTTATCTCCGAACGCTTGAACACCGTATTCAGATGATAAATGACGAACAAACCCAGAGGATTCCAGAAGACCCATGTCGCGCGGAGGCTCTTTCTGTATTCTTAGGGTACAACGACTTTGCTCAGTTTAGTGACGCTGTAACCAAACACCTCAAAGTGGTTGAACGGCACTATGCAAATCTCTTCGAAGATGCCCCGGAGCTTACCGTTGATGGCAATCTTGTTTTCACTGGCACTGACCACGATCCTGAAACTTTAGCGACACTCACCAGACTAGGATTTGAAAATCCGGAGGCTATTTCCCAAATTATCAGGTCGTGGCATACGGGAAAATACCGCGCCACAAAGAGCACAAGATCGCGTCAAATTCTCACTGAAATCGTACCTAACTTGGTCTCTGCGTTTGGCAAGACAACACTTCCAGACCGAGCCTTCCTAAAATTTGATACATTTCTTGAGCAACTGCCAGCGGGAGTACAGCTGTTCTCGGTGTTCTACGCGCACCCTGAAATCCTAGACTTACTAGCAGATATAATGGGTGACGCCCCCCGGCTCGCCGATTACCTAAACGCCTCAAGCGAACGGCTTGATTACGTTCTGGATCCCGACTTTTTCGAGAACATAGCCGCAGCGCCGACACTTTCTGAAGATTTAGGAAAGATACTAGAAAGAGCTAGTGGATATGAAGCCAAGCTTGATGCGTGTCGTCGATGGACCAATGACCTCCGATTCCGGGTTGGTGTACAAGCGTTACGATCCTTAGTTACTCCTGCCGAAGGGGCAAAAGCTCTAAGTGCTATCGCTGAATCAACAATAAATGCTCTCGTACCTCACGTATGTGATGAGTTCGCTAGCCAGTTTGGACAAATTCAAGAAGCAAACTTTGCTATTTTGGCATATGGAAAACTGGGCAGCTCTGAACTCATGCCAACATCAGACCTGGATTTGGTTTTTATTTACGATAGCCCAACCACCCACGAGTCCTCAGGGGGGCGTCGCCAGCTGGCAGCAAGTGTGTACTTCATGCGTCTTGCCCAAAGAATAGTCTCCGCCTTATCCGTATTGACGGCCGAGGGGCGCTTATATGAAATAGATTTACGTTTGCGCCCGTCAGGAGACCAGGGTCCTGTCGCGTCTAGCCTTGAGGCTTTTAGCATATACCAACAGGAAGATGCGTGGATATGGGAACACTTAGCACTTACTAAAGCCCGGGTTGTTTATTCGACTGGCCAACTAGAAAATCAAATTACTCAAGCGATATTCAAAGCGTTGGAGTCAAAAAAAACGGAAAATGAAGTAGCAAACGCTATTTCTGAAATGCGCGCTCGTATCCAACAACAGTATAGCGACGATTCGAGCTTAGACATCAAGCATATGGCTGGCGGTCTAATGGATACTGAATTCTTGGTTCAGTTTCATACTCTACTTAACTTTGAGAGACTGGTTGGCTCCTATCCGCTAAGTTCTATCGATGCTTTAGAAATTCTAGCCACGAAAGGTTTAATAGAAGAATCAGATACTCATCTGCTGCAGTTCGGATTAGGCATGTGGAACGACTTATTGTGGCTTCTAAGACTTACTCTTGATTCTTCGACGCTGTCGTCAGAAATTCCAAAGGGGCTCGAGAAACGCATATTAAACGCAACTCAACTTCCAACGCGCGGGGCCTTGGAGAGTAAGATTCAGGAAACGAGAGAGACAATAAGCAGTCTCTTGGGGCAGATTATTGAGCCTGACTATAAAAACTAGGCTTTGATAAAAATTCATTCATACCGGAGCGACATATGGCAAAAATCGATATCGGAAGCAAAGCACCCACTTTCAGTTTACCCGCGACCGGCGGAGGGAAAATTTCGCTAAAGTCACTTAAAGGCAAAAAGGTAGTCCTATATTTCTATCCAAAAGACGACACACCTGGATGCACTAAAGAAGCCTGTGGATTTAATGATAAACGATCAGAATTTTTGTCCGCTAACGCTGAAATAATTGGAGTCTCAAAGGACAGTCTTGCCAAACATGAGAAATTTAAGACGAAATATAACTTAGATTTTGAACTCGCATCCGATGAAGAAAACGAGATATGTGAGGCATATGGAGTTTGGAAAGAAAAGAATATGTATGGTCGCAAATATATGGGAATTGAACGGTCGACTTTCCTAATTGACGAGAAAGGTATTGTCAGAGCGGAATGGCGCAAAGTTAAAGTGCCCGGCCATGTTGAAGCCGTCCTAGATGCAACCCAGCAGCTATAAGCTTTGCAAGACTCTGTCAGGAAAAATACGCATTTAATCTGCTTCTGCGGTATCCGACTCTGCCTTAACTCTGGCCGCCAAAGATGCAGACATGAACTGGTCAAGGTCCCCATCCAGCACACCTTGGGTATCTGAAGCTTCTACTTCTGTACGCAAGTCTTTCACCATCTGGTACGGCTGCAACACATAAGACCTGATTTGATGACCCCAGCCGATATCTGATTTTGCCTCTTCGGTTGCTTGCGCTTTTGCCTCACGAGTCTGCAACTCAAGCTCGTACAACCGCGCACGCAGCATATCCCAACACTTAGCTCTATTCTGATGCTGTGAGCGCTCACTCTGACATTGGACAGCAATGCCCGTGGGGTTGTGCGTTATTCGAACCGCACTATCTGTTTTGTTAACGTGTTGGCCGCCCGCACCGGACGACCGATATGTATCAATGCGGCATTCTTTTTCGTCAATGTCGATTTCTATAGAGTCATCGATGACAGGGAACACCCACACTGAAGCAAAACTTGTATGTCGACGTGACGATGAATCATATGGAGAAATTCTAACGAGACGATGCACACCGCTTTCCGTCTTTAACCATCCATATGCGTTTAGGCCCAATATTCGGTAAGTTGCCGACTTAATGCCGGCTTCCTCACCAGCGCTCTCCTCTATCAATTCAACTTTATTGCCATGTGCCTCAGCCCACCGCGTGTACATGCGGCTTATCATTTCTGCCCAATCCTGGGCTTCAGTTCCACCAGCCCCAGCATGAATTTCTAGATAACAGTCGTTTGAATCCGCCTCACCTGAAAGCAAGCTCTCTAGCTCCAGTTTGCTCGCTTCTTGTCTGAGATTGTTAAGGAGGCTCTCTCCTTCTTTCTGGGTGTCGTCGTCACCTTCCATTTCGCCAAGCTCGATGAGCGTTACGGCGTCATCGACACCCTGCTCAAGATCTTTGTACCGTTTGATCGCGGACTCTAACTGCGTTCTTTCCCGCATAACTTTTTGGGCAACGGATTGATCAGACCAGAGATCAGGGTCTTCCGCCTTAGCGTTCAACTCTTCTAATCGTAGAAGCGCGTTATCCCAGTCAAAGGTGCCTCCTCAGCAGTGACATAGACTGCTTAATTTCAGAGACCATAGATTCAGTTTCGGCTCGCATAACGTTTCTTTACTGGGTTGCGGGTGACTGTTTGTTCAAAATTGAAAGTATATTTATTTGCCTACGGGCAAATGCCACAGCATGACTAATCTAATTTATCACTTAGGCAGATGATGGCCTGCTGGATCCCCGCCTGCTTCCTTAATAGCTTTTCGATAGGCTTTGTCAGAAGTAAACGGTTTTGTAGGCAGGAATGCTGATTTCTTAGTTGGAACAACCCGTCCTCCAGACTTAGGCAGAACGAGCAAATACTGCATATCTCGACCGACTATCTGAATTGGCTCATTACGCTTTGAAAAAACCCGCCGCATTGTTGCTGATTCTTCGTAGTAAGCCTCATACTGCTCTTCATCATGGTCGAACAAATACTCGTACGCTTCGATCATCTCTTTGACAAATTTTTTGTCCGCGACCTGCACATTCGAAATGACCCAGCACCGGTCTTCAAAGGTCCAATAATAAGCAAGGCCGATTAATTCCCCTTCTTTAGTAAAATATGGAAAGAACGGAAACGACCTACAGGCAAGGGATCTGTTCTCACGCTCACAAAACGCCACTCCCTTGCATTCAACTGCGCAGGTCGATTTAGGCAGTTCTTTGACAATCTTTTTTGAGTCTTTGTCGAAAGGCTTGAATAGACTCCAGAGGTCCGTGCGGGATTTCAAGAGTTTCCATTCTTCGTCCTCGACAATCGGTATTGCGTTCTCAGTGCTGCAGCAGACAGGAATCCCGTCGTTGAGCGGGGCACATATACGACCACAATCCAACTTTTTGGCAATCGGTGCAGAAAACATGTCGTAGATAACTTTAAAATCTTTTTTTGTTGCCGTCATAAAACGTCCTAATAAAGCCCACCGGCGCTCGGCTGGTCGGATGAAGTGAATCCAGTAGTGCCTGGAGTGGCACCCACGGCGGCGGTCCGGCGCGTTGGCGCAGTGCCTGGCTTAAAGGCTTCCAGAATAGCCCTGCGAGAACCCGGTGTGGCGACTAGCCCTGTTTCGGGATCAACCCGAACCAATACTATTCCCTGAGGTATTCTAAATGGGGTAGCGGGCTCATTAGCCAAAGCAGCAGACATAAAGTCCCGAAATACGGGCGCAGCAACTGTAGAGCCGGTTTCCTTCGCCCCTAGCGTTCGTGGCTCGTCAAATCCGACAAAAACGCCGACAGCAAGGTCGGGAGAAAAACCCAAAAACCATGCGTCAAAACTATCGTTAGACGTACCGGTCTTGCCTGCTAATGGTTTACCTACGTCAGCCACCCGACGCCCTGTCCCCCGCTCTACAGCACCCTGAAGGATTGATACCATCTGATATGCGCTCGCTGGGTCGGTCAGTTGCTCTCTTTCGTCTGGCAAGGCGGGAGGCTCCCCGTCAGCAATAACAACTCCGCTGCACGTGAGGCATTCACGCATGTCAGTCCGGATAATTGTGGTGCCATTTCGATCTTGAACTCTGTCTATAAGCGTTGGCGACACCCTTTTACCGCCGTTGACCAACATTGCGTATGCCGCTGTCACATCAATTAGCGTTGTTTCTTGCGATCCAAGTGCCGCTGAAAGATTAGTGGGAAGATCATCTACGAGACCGAAATGCCGAGCATATGCGCCTACTTTCTCCATGCCGACTGCTTGAGCAAGACGCACCGTCATTAAGTTCTGTGACTTCTCTATCCCAGTTCGTAGGGTCGATTCACCGTAGTACCTTCCGCTGTAATTCTTTGGCTTCCATTTAGGAAGGCCCGGTCCTTGGTCGATCACAAAGGGCGCATCTAGAACAAGCGTCGATGGTGTATAGCCATTGTCGAGCGCGGCCAGATAGACGAATGGCTTGAACGATGATCCAGGCTGTCGCTTAGCTTGCGTTGCGCGATTGAATTCAGATTTTTCGTAAGAAAATCCGCCGGTCATCGCCAGAACGCGGCCTGTATGAGGATTAAGCGCAACAAGGGCGCCTTCAATTTCGGGCACCTGCCTTAATCCGTACGTTCCCGTGGGGTAGACTTCCCCAGTCTCATTGGCCTCAACAGCCTCAACAAATATTACGTCACCTTCCAAAAGAACCTGCCCCATACGCTTAACGGTAGGGCCAAGTTTCTGTTCAGGCTTCCACGCGCGTGCCCATTTTACTTCGGCAAGCGGAATTTTGCCGGACTCACCGTTAGAAAAAACGATAGTAGCTGAGGTGTCTGTTATTCTTCGAACGGCCGCAAGTCGCCAAAGTTCCGAACCAGCTGACGGCTCTTGTATCGCCGATAATCTTTCCGACCACCCGGCACCAACTGGAATACGCGTTACCGGACCCCTCCAACCATGCCTTCTGTCATAATCGATTAAGCCTCCACGCAGTACCCGATCAGCAATCTGTTGCAGACTTGGGTCTAGCGATGTGCGGACGGCAAGGCCACCTCGATACAAAGTATCTGATCCAAATTGATCGAGCAGTTCACGGCGAACATCTTCAGCGAAATACTCACCACCGGCGACATACTCTGTCTCATTCCGACGGCGAACAACAATGGCTTCCTGCCTGGCAGACTGTGCTTGCGCGTCAGAAATATGGCCATCATCCAGCATTCTTGCCAACACGTAGTCGCGGCGCTCTCGTGCAGCCTTTGACCGACGGATTGGGTGGTAGTTATTCGGCGCCTTTGGCAAGCCTGCAAGAAATGCAGTTTCCGAAAGAGACATCTCATCCAAAGACTTGTTAAAATAGTTTACGGCAGCTGCTGATACGCCATACGAACCAAAACCAAAATAGATTTCATTTAAGTATAATTCGAGAATCTGATCCTTGTCGAAAGCCTGCTCTATTCTTAATGCTAAGATGGCTTCCTTTACTTTGCGATCAAAACTGTACTCATTGGTCAGCAAGAAGTTCTTCGCGACTTGTTGGGTGATGGTCGATGCGCCCACCATTCGCCGATCACTGAACTGAGCCTCCACGTTGGTCAGCACGGCCCTGGCGATGCCAAAAAAGTCTAATCCAGGGTGAGAATAGAATGTCTTATCTTCAGCCGATAAAAACGCGTTGATAAGGTTTTTTGGAATTGCTGAAAATGGGACGAAGACCCGACCCTCAATGGCATATTCTTCAATAAGCCGACCATCTCCTGCGTAAACACGAGACATGACCGAAGGTTCATAATCTGCAAGTTGACGATAGTCGGGAAGATCACGCCCATATTCATAGAAAACCCAGACAAGAATCGACCCAGCCGCAAAAATTGCGAGCATAGTTAAACAAAACAAGGTCGTAAGAATTCTAGTCACAGGATTAGACAGTCGAACCGTTAATTTTGAAAATCGACGCGGAATATATCAGACACGAGATATTTCTCACCCTAAACTTGAATATAATTCTAGCGCAGAAAGACGGCTTTTTCTTAACCAAATCAAGGCATTGCTAGATACGGCTTGCTAGATCTGTATCTGCAAAATAACTATCCAATGCGCGCGTTATCGATACTACTAGCTTTTGGCGGTACGCCCTTTGCCTCAACGCCTTCTCTTCTTGACGATTAGACAGGTACCCCATTTCGAGAAGTACCGATGGCATGTCTGGCGCCTTCAACACAGCAAACCCAGCGAACCTATGAGTATTTCGCAACAACGTAACTTCACGCTTGAGCTGTGAAATGAGCTTGGCAGCTAAATGAGCAGCCAGATTCATACTTTCCCTTTGCGCGAGGTCTATCAAGATATTGCGGACATCACTGGATTCATTTGTGAGGTCCATTCCGATAATAAGATCGGCCTTGTTTTCTTTTTCGGCTAGCTTTGCCGCCTCTCTATCAGATGCGGTTTCTGACAAAGTATAAACAGATAGACCTTTCACATCTGGTCGACCAACAGAATCCGCATGTAACGAAATGAAAATGTCTGCTGCTGCCCGGCGCGATATAGCTATCCGCTGGCGCAACCTTAGAGACACGTCACGAGTCCTGGTCAAAACAACTTTATAGCGCCCCGTTCTCTCTAAAGACTCTTTTAGCTGACGTGCGGCGGCCAAGGTTATATCTTTTTCTCTTACGCCACTAACGCCAATTGCACCCGGGTCTACACCACCGTGCCCTGGATCAATGGCGATCACCGGTTTTCTATCTGCGCGTCGAACAGCAGGTTTCTTATCAGGCAAAGGAACACCGGAATTTGTTGGTTGCGCCCTGGCTACGCTTACATCTTCCGTTGGCCCCACAGTCGAAGCTATTTGGTCTCGAGGCCTCAATACCTGACGCCGATTAGCCGGACCTATTTGACCCAGAAACGCGGCTTCAGACACGGGATTAAGATCAATGACCAACCGCCAAGGTGTCGAAGCTGTGGGAGCAAGCACAAAAGCCCGTTCAACGTTTGCAGGTTGAGCTAAGTCGATGACGACACGTGATTGTCCAGGCTGGAAAAGTCCATACCTTAGGTCTCTGACAACGCCAGCCCGGAAAACTGTATCTACCTCAGGCAAATTCCAGGCAATTTCAGGTAGGTCTATTACGGTCCGAAACGGGTCAGTTAGCTGGAAAACGCTAAAATCAGCACTGTCCGTTAGCTCCAGTACCAGGCGCGTGTGCGTTCCGTGATCGTGCAAGCGGAATGACAGGGCTGATCTGATACCAGCCAGCACGTCCGGCGCAATTGCAACACCGGCTATTCCCGTTAGTAGGCCGAGAACCGCCCGTCTACTTGAGGTCAAATCACCTGATAAAGGCGCTGAACCACGGTCATTTTTCTTGCTATTGGCACCCGATGATTCGGACATATAGGACTATATTTTGTGTGAATATGCTCAATTGGACCCCAATATAGCGAATCTTGCTGAATCCGTACAGCTTTCCCATAGATTCAAGGCGATAGCATGCGATCCATTTACTATCGGCAGAAGAAAAGATTGTGAACGCGTGAACGAGCCATTAAGTTTACCTCGTTGGGCCGTTTGTTTCACCTCACCTACGTAAACCTCAGTTACTTGTTTGAGGCGCGTGTGAGGGTCCTGAACACGTTAAGTTCAAAATCAGACATAATTCCTAACATTCGAATTTGCTGACGTCCTTCGGCGACGAAGCTTCAGCGACCAAAGTTTAATTTAAGGTGGAACGTGTGACTCCCACCAAGGTCCTTATAAATCCAATGATTTCCCGAGATCTTGAATCAAGTCGTCCTTATGCCAGCTACACGAGCCTAAAACGCTCGCGTTTACCGGTCAGGACTCGCACGTCCTCCAATTTGTCATCAATTCGAGGCGGGCGCCTGCGCGCAGAGCTGACCGTCTCGGACCATTGGAGTTATTTCAAGTATGGTAAAGAGAATGCTGGTGGACACGAACCACCCCGAGGAGACCCGGGTGGTCGTGATAGATGGAACGCGCCTTGAAGGGTTCGATCTAGAAACATCTACAAAGCAAGAGAACAAGGGCAACATTTACCTCGCTAAAGTTGTTCGTGTTGAGCCTTCCCTTCAAGCGGCATTCGTTGATTACGGCGGAAACCGTCACGGCTTCCTTGCATTTAGCGAAATACATCCGGACTACTACCAAATTCCTGTTGCGGACCGCGAAGCTTTAATTGAAGAAGCCAAAGAGCATGACGAGTCAGCAAATGACGAAGATGAGCCACCGGCACAACCGGAGCCGTCTGAAGAACTAGAGCCTGCAGACAGCACTCCAGAAAAGTCCTCTGACGCAGAATCCGAGAATAAAACAGAGCAAACCGTTGCTTTGATTACCAATCCGCCTCCTCCTTCGGTACAGGCGGAAGAATCTGACTCCGCCTCTGACTCGGAAGACTCTTTGAAGCCCTCCGACGTGCCTGAGTCAGCAGAGACACCCCCTGTATCCCAGGACATTTCTGACGAGACTTCCCAATCAGAAGACTCGACAGATGACGCTAATGGTGACGACACCGTTGAACAAACACAGAAAAGCAGGCCTGGTGTCGAAGAGGTTGGCGGAGAAGACGAAACTGACGAAAACCTCGATGCGCATCGACGCAAATTCGTCGCATCGCGTAGATACAAGATTCAAGAAGTCATTAAACGGAAGCAGATCTTACTTATCCAGGTCGTCAAAGAAGAGCGCGGCAACAAAGGCGCAGCTCTAACGACATACCTATCCTTAGCCGGTCGGTACTGTGTCCTCATGCCAAATAGCGCACGAGGTGGCGGTGTGTCGCGTAAAATCACGAACGCAAAGGATAGACGAAGACTGAAATCCATTGTTTCTGATCTAAAAATTTCCGAACACATGGCGGTCATCCTTAGAACCGCTGGAGCAGAGCGAAGCAAGGCAGAGATCAAAAGAGATTATGAATACTTGCAGCGTACGTGGAACCAAATTCGAGAAGTAACAATGGAGTCACGGGCACCCGCCCTTATCCACGAAGAAGCAAACCTAATAAAACGATCGATCCGAGACGTTTACACGAAAGATATCGAAGAAATTCTCGTCGAAGGAGAAGACGGATACAAAGCAGCGAAAGAGTTTATGAAAACTCTAACGCCGAGCCACGCAAAGAAAGTCCAGCGATACAAGGATGATTCTATTCCCTTGTTCCATCGCTATCAGATCGAAAGTCAATTGGACGCTATGAATAGCCCGACAACGCAACTTAAGTCGGGCGGATCGATCGTATTCGGACAAACTGAAGCGCTCGTGGCCATCGACGTAAACTCTGGAAAATCGACCAAAGAAAGACATATCGAAGAAACGGCACTTAAAACCAACCTGGAAGCTGCGGACGAAATTGCTCGGCAACTTCGACTACGGGACCTTGCAGGTTTGGTTGTCATAGATTTCATTGATATGGACGAACACCGTAATAATCATGCGGTGGAACGGAGACTGAAAGAAGCGCTCAAAAGCGACCGAGCAAGAATACAAGTCGGACGCATCAGTCATTTTGGTTTGCTTGAACTTTCCCGCCAACGACTAAGGCCAAGCCTTCTCGAAGCAAACTTCGAGGTTTGCAAGGCTTGCACAGGAACCGGCATTGTTCGATCCATTGAGTCGACGTCAATGCAGACTCTTCGAGCAATCGAGGAAGAAGGCCTGCGGCATAGAACTGCAGAATTAACAGTGTCGGTCCATCCTGACGTCGCACTTTACATATTAAACTACAAGCGCGCTGGCCTGGAAGACATTCAGAAAAGATACGATATGAATGTCTTCATACTGGGCGATAGCGAATTGATACCACCTGACGTTCGTATGGAACGCGTGAAAGGTGATGGGCAAAAGAAAATAGAAAACTCCAGAACCGCAGAGCAAGGTCGGGAAGACGAAACTTCAGGACTGGAAGACGGGGCAGACGAACCCAACCAGGAAGGTGGTAAAAAACGCCGCAGAAGGAAAAGAAAAAGAAAGCGCCACGAAGGTGAAGATGCCGGCGGTCAGAATGAAAGCGGCTCTGACGGGAGCGAAAACGCGTCGTCACAAACTGATGGCAAGGCTGATAACCAGAATGTAGGAAGCACCGACCATAAAGAACAAGAAGATGGCGAAGAACCCCAGCGTAAAGGGCGGCGTCGGGGACGCCGTGGCGGTCGCAGAAGGCGAAAGCATAGTGAGGATCAGGCACCAAGAAGCGACAACCAACAAGAAGGTAATGACTCCAAGGAAGGCGGTGAACCAGCCTCTTCCGTTGCAGGTGCATCGCAGGAAACCGCCAGCGATACAAGCAATATGACAAATACTCCAGACCCATCGACTACGTCTACGTCTAGATTCCTCAATGTGTTTAAGAAAGGTGCGGAAGCCATTCGCTCTTCTGTTAAAGAAGGAGGCGACAGCAAAGAACCCGCGCCTACTGATATTGAACGACCTAGTACCGAACCGAAGAAATCCGCTTCGCCTGCACCTCAGCCCACATCTACCGAGTCTCAATCTTCAGCCGTTGAGACACCAACAGGCTCGCCACGTAAAGGTTGGTGGAACAACGATACATAACGTGGGCGCACCACCTAGGGCGACTGCCAGTCAGCAATTTTACTAACAGCTTCTTTGATGCTAGCAGTCGACCCTGCAAATGACATCCGGATAAACTGATGGCCGTTGATTGGGTCGAAGTCCACGCCAGGAGTGATCGCTACGCCCACCTGATCCAATAGCTCCTTGCAATAGTCGACACTGTTATTCGTATACTTGGACACGTTGGCATATAGGTAAAATGCTCCGTCAGAAGGAGCCATATCGTCGATCCCTGCGCCCGGAAGACCTCTAAGGAGAATGTCTCTGTTTGTCCTGTAGCGAGCAACATTCGCCTCCAGTTCATCCAAACAATCGAAAACATGTACCGCCGCCCACTGTGAAATTGTTGGCGGAGATATGTAATGATTCTGGGCCAAACACTCTACTGATCTCGCTAAGTCAGGAGGGACAACAAGCCAACCAATTCGCCAGCCAGTCATACTGAAATACTTAGAGAAACTATTGACCACGATTTCTGGAGCGCCATCATTCGCTGCCGTCGCCACTTCTTCGCCGTACGAAATGCCGTGATAAATTTCATCTGATACGACACGGATACTCTTAGCCCGGCAATATTCGATTATCTTCTCAAATTCATTTTTTGGCAGGATCGTCCCCGTTGGATTGGACGGACTAGCAAGAATAAGTCCCTCAATGGGCGACTCTAATCTCTCTAACAGATCTACTGTCGGCTGGAACCTAGACTCTCTGTCTACGTGCATAAGCACAGGCTCTAAGCCCAACGATGTCAGAATATGGCGATACGCGGGATACCCAGGCGATGCCAAAGCGACTCTATCACCAGGATCAAAGGCTGAGAGGAAAGCAAGCTGGAAGCCCGCTGATGACCCTGTCGTGATAAATATTGAGTCAGTATCAACGGAAACCCCGTAACCTATTTTGTAGTGATTGGCGATTTGTTCTCTTAGCTCTGGAACACCGTTAGCAATTGTATACCCGAGAGTTGCATCACCCATCAGCTTTTGCACAGGTTCAATGGCACCCGCCGGTAGCCCGGTGCTTGGCTGCCCGACTTCCAAGTGAATGACCTCACGTCCACTTGCCTCAAGCGCATTTGAGCGCTTCATGACGTCCATAACTATAAAAGGAGGAATCTTTCCCCGCGTCGACGCTTTCAAGGCCATACCTACGGCTCCCCAAGAACAATCGTGCCGAACCCATGCCTGTCAGGGTCTCGCCTTACCACGCAGCGTTCTATCCCTTTTTTTAGTCCATTCTCACAAAACATCGCGTTGACTGGCCTAGCAGGCATTTTCCCTTCGCCTTCTCGTGATGACGCTTTACCAGACTGACCCAACCCAGCATTCCTTGATGCGGCATCGATTTGCGCTAGAGCAGCAGAACCACCACCAGAAGCTGCAGCATATTTTACACCGCCACTTCTTTGATCAACAGTTATGGTCAACGCAAGAGGCGACAAAGGGCGCGTATTTCCAATGGGGTATGGAGCAAACAAAAACCCGAGCTTTTTCGCCATGACCCCCAAACCAAATGGGTGCAACATTGTAAGCGCGCATGCAACTACGTCCCCGTCGGAATCAGCAACAACAAATCCCGTAGCACCTACTGAGTCTGACGCATCACTTTGGAAATGAGTTTCGTTTTTCGCGGTATAATCAGCGTTATAATATTCATCACCGCTAACAGTTAGAGCCTCAGCCTCGCGCCATTCAGGCGCATAGTCTCTGAGGTCTTTAACCGACAAAGAAGCGCCCCTCTTCTCAGATTCGATGGCGATCAATTTGGCTATTTCTCCCGCATAGAAATCTGAAGGCAAAGCTCGGCGTATACTACTGAGCATGGCCGCCAATTCTGGAAGAACGAGACGATCGCCCTCCTCAACTGTTGTGCGACTTGGCGACATAAAATTATCAATCGCACTAGGGTCATTCGAAAGCGAAGCCGCCGAATTAGCGAGTTCTACTGCAAAAGCCCGACCGACATAAACTCCAGTGCGAGCCATATTTTCAGCTGGCACGACTAGTTGCTGCCAAGGCAATTCCCCATACTTTGCATGAAGCGCGTACATACCGCGAACTAAGGTTGGAACTGCTACATGCCATTTTGCAGCCGTTTTGAGGCCGGTAGCCGGCATTGGCGTAAAGTCCAAAATTTCTGCGCGTTCTTGGACAGAATCATAAACTAGGCATAAACCGCCCCCGCCAAGCCCCGCAGAAGACTGAAGCGTCACAGACAATCCGAACCCAAGCGCCACGGCAGCATCGGCCGCAGACCCACCATTTCCTATGATTTCCTGAGCGATTAGGACGGCTTGCGGCTCATCTGCAACTATTATTCCACCGCGTTCCATTTTCGAGGCGTAACTTGCAAAATCCGTGCGCACTACTGCTTGGCAAGCAGCCAGTAGCGTTACAATCCCAACCAAAAATATGGCGTTTACCAAAATACGCCGACCATTGTTACGCCACATTCTCACGTACGATTCCCTAGGTAGACCCCGTGTATTAACGTATCCTATGAAGATCAGACCATCTGCCTTCCCTTTTATCGATACTAATCTCCCAAAGGCACTTCAGAACAGTGAACCAGTTATACAAAATTCTAAATTTATTCGTTTGGTTCGCGGCGATCGCGCTTCCTTTGCAAAGCCAGGTCGCTATGGCTCAAGGCTTTGGGTTGATCCGAGACACCGAAATCGAAGAAACGATCCAAGCCTATGCCAACCCTATTCTCGAAACGGCCGGGCTTCCACCGCAGTCTGTAACAATACGCATAATCGCCGATAACTCTCTCAACGCCTTCGTCACCACAGGAAACCGCATGTTCCTGAATACTGGTACTTTGATGGCGGCAAACAGTTCGTCGGAAATCATTGGAGTAATTGCCCACGAGACCGGGCATTTGGTTGGAGGACATACTGTAACATTCAGCGATCAAATGGAGGCTGCGTTACGTACAACGTTACTTACGACACTCCTTGGAGTAGCGGCGGGTGTGGCAACCGGCAACGCTGATTTGGGAATGGCAGTTGCGCTTGGCGGCCAGGGGACGGCACAAAGGCAAGTCTTGGCGTTCAGCCGCGGTCAAGAGTCATCTGCCGATCAATTTGCCTTAAAGGCACTAGACCAAACGGAACAGTCTGCCGAAGGATTGTACAAATTCTTTGAAAGAATTTCGGGCCAAGAACTCCTTATTACGGATCGCCAAGACCCCTACATACGTACCCACCCCCTGACACGAAACCGCATGACGTCTATTCGGGCTCACATAGATCAATCACCTTACTCGGAGATCGCTCCAGATGAGGGTTTGGAGGAACGACATCGCCGCATGGTCGCGAAACTATACTCATTTCTGAAGCCCCAAAACTCGACACTTCAAAAATACCCGGGATCAGATGTTAGCTTGCCCGCTCGCTACGCTCGGTCTGTAGCGCACTATCGACGTGGGCGTCTTGACTTGTCAGTCCCTCTTATTGACGGACTCATACAAGAACGTCCGGACGACCCCTACTTCTGGGAACTGAAGGGACAAATGCTATTAGAAAATGGTCGCATCCCAGAGGCAATAACCGCTTACAAAGAAGCCACACGCTTATTGCCGCTCGCGCCTCTTATACTGGTTGCTATGGCCCACGCCATGGTGGAGTCCGGCGACCCAGCGTTTACGCGAGAAACTCAAGATGCCCTGAGGATCGCGTTGCAAATTGATCCTAACGACATTTTTGCTTGGGATTTATCAGCAAAATCATATGCCATTAATGATCAGCTTGGCTTGTCTGCGTATGCTGCCGCCGAACGAGCTCTTTTATTAGGGCAGTTTGGAGATGTCGTTCGCTTTACTCGCAAAGCCGAAGAAGAACTGCCTACTGGAACCCCTATCTGGGTTCGGCTTCAAGACCTCAAAACTGTTGCTCGCAATTACATTGAGGATCAGAGAAATCGCCGGAGATAAAACCGGCGCTAGGCCTCATTTTTTGCAAACCCACTGGACTTAGGCGGCACAAATCTCCATACCAACGCCCGTAACGATGAATTCAGGATATTTATCATGAATCTACTCCCTTCAAGGCCTATCTCCTTAACTTCGGCTGTTAGGCATATAGGTGGTTTCGCAGCCATCATCGGGATCCTTTTTCACACCTCGGCCCTGGCAGATGATGGAAATTTCTCAGCGTCAGAAACCCAACAGATTAAAGGGTTAGTGCGTGAGTATATTCTTGAGAATCCAGAAATTATTGCCGAAGCAATAACCCTGCTTCAAGCGAAGCAAGAGACAGCCAAGAACGACAGGCAAAGAGCAAATATCGCACAGCTTCAGCCTGCTCTCCTAAACCCACCAGAGAACACTGTTATCGGAAACCCCGACGGCGATGTCACTGTAGTCGAGTTTTTCGACTACAATTGTGGATACTGCAAGTCGATGTTCGACACTGTCCTCGATACACTGCAAGACGATAAAGAACTTCGATTAGTGCTGATCGAGTTTCCCATTCTTGGACCGAACTCTGTAGCAGCCGCAAAGGCAGCTCTCGCGTCTCGCAACCAAGATATGTATGGGCCGTTTCATCAAGCGATGCTGACCCATCGCGGCGCTCTCAATGAATCAACAATTATGACTCTCGCCCGGGGCGTCGGCTTGGACATTGATCAACTTCAAACAGATATGAAAGACCCTAGTATTGACGAGATTATTGATAGAAACCGGGCGATCGCACAGCAGCTAGAGATCAACGGCACGCCAGCTTTTGTTGTAGGTGACGCACTCGTGCCGGGAGCTGTATCGCGCGAACAGTTTGATCAATTGATTGAACAAGCCAGATCATCCGGCTAGCAAAAGACAAAGTTAGCATGACAGCGCCTCAAAACCTGACCGAACGCGAACGAGATAGATTTCGCAAGCTATTGGAAGTCGCCAACTCAACCACTTATGAGGGCGAAAAAGAAGCAGCTCTGGCGGCAGCGACGCGGTTGGCGAGCTCGCGCGGCATGAGTCTACACGAAGCGGCTGGAATGGCCGATCCACCGAAAGACCACAAAAGAGCCGCCCGTGAGCGGCAAAAACGCAAGAAAAGAAACACGGAGTGGGGCTTTGATGACACGTTACGAACTTCAACGTCCCGTCAAAAATACCGTTCTGAAAGTGAACGTCTTGCTGCTGAAAAACGTCACCATGATCAAGCTATGGCAGACGCAGTAAAGCGCGGGCTACGACTAGATGACGAGGAAACAAATTCCAAGAAACCACCCATTACGCGACGTGCCGGGTCGGGCTCCTGGCGCTCTAGGCCTGACTTCATTCGAGTTCTTCTGAGAGAAACTCGCATGAGTGTGCACGAAATTGCGTCCACAGCTGGCGTATCCGTGCACGAGGTTTTTAAGGAAAAACTCTTGATGCGGCAGACTTAAGCCAACTGATTAAAAGACTATCGTTTGAGGTCTCTTGCCTGCTGTGTCATTTGGTCAGCAGTTCTGAGCACCGTCGCAGAGCTTGAATAAGCCCGCTGAGTCACAATCATTTTCGTGAACTGATCTGCCAAGTCTACGTTAGACTGCTCCAATGCCCCGACCACGATCTGGGCAATGCCGCTTACAGAGCCTAAACTACGAAGTTCCAGCTCGCTGGCGAGTGGATCAGCTCTAAAAAAGTTTCCTTGGACTGCCTTAAGGTTATTGGGCGCAGGGAAATTTGCGATTGGTAGTTTGAATAGTGGTACACGGCTGCCGTTACTAAAACTTCCGTATAAAACGCCATCCGAATCAAAGCTTGTCGACCTCAATAAACCCTGTTGAAGGCCACCTTGATTCAAGTTCAGAACGTCGATGCCGCCGTTCGATTGGAATTGCGTGGTTTGACGCAGGTCTAGTGTTATTACTTGAGGTCCGGTCGGATCATTTACTGTAACCGTAAACAAGCCATCGGCAGGTGCAGGCAAGGCACCCGAACCTGAAAAAGTAGCAACTGGTGGATCAATTGTGGCTGTAACCGGTTGATTACCAACTGAAATACTAGAGGCATCGAGATTGAATTCATTGGTCGTGGTGGCATTGAACCCGATGTTCAAAGTTCTGCTGTCACCATTGGCATCAATAAACGGCAGCCCCACACCCTGACGCCCCTGGGCTTCAGCGGAGACGTTAGACGGCCAAATTCGTTACTTGTTAGGCAAGATTTGCCCAACACATCGTGCTGTGATCTAAGCCGTTATTGAGTGAGTTTGCATTATCGAAGAGAGGTTGAGGCACCATGGAATATCGCAATCTTGGCCAATCTGGCTTGAAAGTGTCTGCGGTCGGATTGGGCTGCAATAACTTTGGCATGTTTATGGACCAACAACAAACCAACGCTGTGGTCAACGCAGCCTTGGATCAAGGTGTCACCCTGTTCGACACGGCTGACATTTATGGTGGGCAAGGGAAATCCGAAATCTTCCTCGGTAGGGCGCTCGGTAAAAAGCGTAATCAAGCGATAATTGCGACAAAGTTCGGAAATCCCATGGGAGACGGCCCATATAATACCGGCGCTTCACGTCGCTACATAATGCAAGCTGTAGAAGCCAGCCTGAAGCGCCTGAAAACTGACTACATAGACCTTTACCAAATACATACACCAGATCCACAAACACCAATCGACGAAACTCTTCGAGCGTTGGATGACCTAATCAGAGATGGAAAAGTACGCTACATTGGTTGCTCAAACTTCAATGGATGGCAACTTGTAGAAGCACATTGGATATCTCAAACATCTGGTCTTGATTGCTTCGTTTCTGCGCAGAACAGATACAGCCTACTTAGTCGTGAAATTGAACTGAGCCTTACGCCAGCGGCAGAAAAATATGGCGTCGGAATACTGCCATTCTTCCCGTTAGAAAGCGGCCTTCTCACAGGGAAATATCGGTCAGATAAGCCCCCCAAAAAGGGTACGCGATGGCATGCGTGGAAAGAACGCGGCGCATTAGCCGATGCATTCTGGTCTGATGACCGTTTTGAACAGGTGAACAATTTACAGACCGTATCTGAATCCTATGGGCATAGTTTGCTGGAACTGGCATTCGGCTGGCTGCTGGATCAGCCCTTTGTTTCCAGCGTTATTGCTGGCGCAACAAAACCAAACCAAATCAAAGGCAATGTAAAAGCGGCTGAATTTCGCCCATCTCAAGAAGAAAAACTGGAAATTGAGAAAATCACCAAGCCTTCTCCAGTTGGGGGCATGCCTGGTCGATAAAACGAAAAAGTGCCTACCGTCAGATTAAACCAGCCAAGGGAGAAGATGGGTCAGCATACATTTTCTTGGGCATTCGGCCAGCCTTGTAAGCGAGACGGCCAGCCTTCACAGCTAATTTCATCGCCTCTGCCATAGCAATAGGATCCTTTGCCTGAGCAATAGCGGTGTTCATCAACACGCCATCACACCCCAATTCCATCGCGATCGACGCATCCGACGCGGTTCCAACGCCGGCATCTACAAGTACGGGAACACTGGACTGCTCGATTATCAGGCGGATATGAACAGGGTTTTGGATTCCTAATCCGGATCCAATTGGCGCTGCAAGCGGCATGATCGCACAACACCCGAGATCCTCCAGCTTCTTTGCCATGATCGGATCATCGTTTGTGTAAACCATCACATGAAAGCCTTCATCGACAAGTTGTTTTGCCGCATCAAGCGTTTCGGTAACATTCGGATACAGGGTCTTTTCGTCCCCCAAGACTTCTAACTTAACAAGGTCCCACCCACCCGCTTCACGAGCGAGGCGTAGGGTTCTAACCGCATCCTGAGCGGTAAAACATCCGGCGGTGTTGGGTAAAAAGGTATACTTTGCCGGGTCGACGAAATCGATCAGCATGGGCTGCGACGGGTCTGCAATGTTAACGCGCCTTACTGCGACTGTTACAATTTCAGCCCCCGACGCCGCAATAGCGTCAGCTGTTTCTTCAAAATCCTTATACTTGCCGGTACCCACCAGCAACCGAGAATCGAACCGGCGGCCAGCCACCTCCAGGACGTCGCTCGAAAGCTCACCATCTCCGCCACCAATAAAGTGAACGACCTCAAGCTTGTCGCCTTCTTCAATTATGGTCGAACCAAACTGGGTTTTAGGAACAATCTCCAGGTTGCGCTCAACGGCAACCTTCCTAGAATCGACGCCCAAATCCGCCAAAAATGACTCAACGGATAGCGACTGTTCTACGTCCTTAGATTCTCCATTCACGATTATTTGCATTGCAGTCCTTACTCACCACCTGTGTGCATTTTTTATAGATTTGATTATGGGTCTGGCTCTTTGCGGATTCAACTCTTCCCCTCACCCAACACATGATAGACATAGATTTTGCCGATCAGAGAAGAATGGTATACGTCTCTACATACCAGAGAGAGCCGGGACCGCGTCTCGTATACTGCCGTTAAAGGACCGACAGGTGAGCCAAATCGTATATGTCATCAATGGACCTAACCTGAATCTCTTGGGATCAAGGGAGCCCGACGTATACGGCCATACGACCCTCTCGGATATTGAGAAAATAGCTATGGAAACTGGGGAATCACTTGGGCTTTCAATAGAATTCCTACAAAGCAACGAAGAAGGCGCACTCGTAAACTGGATACAAGAAGCTCGTGAGAAGGCAAAAGGCCTGATCGTAAACGCGGCAGGATATACCCATACGTCTGTGGCAATTATGGATGCCCTTCTCGCATCAGACATACCTATTATTGAAGTGCATCTTTCAAATATTTACAAAAGGGAAGATTTCCGTCATCACTCATACGTTTCTCCGGCCGCAAGCGGCGTCATTTGTGGTTTTGGGGCACACGGATATTCTTTGGCAATCGACGCAATGGCGAATTTACTGAAAAGCGACTAACACCTATGTCTAAAGAACCCAAAGGTTCCGCCACTTCATCAGACGAAATTAAGAGTGAACTCGTCCGACAATTGGCAACCATTCTTGACGAGACTGAACTTTCTGAAATCGAATATGATACTGGCACCCTGAGAATTCGCGTGGCTCGTCAGGTCGGTCAAACATCTGTAGCGCTTCCAGCCCCTCCACCTCCTCAGGCAACACCAGCAAGCCCAGCGCCTTCAGACTCAACTGAAAAGGCTGTCGACGCATCGGCTCATCCCAGTGCTGTAAAAGCGCCGATGGTAGGGGTCGCCTATTTGGCTTCTGAACCCGAATCTCCGCCGTTTGTTAAGCCCGGCGACAAGGTCACAGAGGGACAAACATTATTGCTAATCGAAGCCATGAAAACCTTTAATCCGGTTCCAGCCCCGAAAGCTGGAACGGTAGCAGCTATTCTTGTCACCGATGGGCAACCTGTAGAGTTCGACCAGCCGCTCGTCGTAATAGAATAAATACTGATTCCGATGTTTGAAAAAGTCCTTATCGCCAATCGAGGTGAAATCGCGTTGCGCATTCTGCGCGCGTGCCGCGAAATGGGCATCAAGACTGTAGCTGTCCACTCGACTGCTGATGCCGAGGCCATGCACGTCAGGCTGGCAGATGAATCGGTATGTATTGGCCCGCCATCAAGCACTGATAGCTATCTCAACAAAGCCGCGGTGATTTCTGCTGCAATGCTCACAAATGCCGATGCGATTCACCCAGGATATGGCTTCCTGTCTGAAAATGCAGACTTTGCTGAGATGATTGAAGAGCACGGTATAGCTTTTATTGGCCCCACCCCTGAACACATCAGAGTTATGGGTGATAAAGTTGCTGCAAAGGCAGCAGCCCAAGAGAGCGGCATTCCTGTCGTACCAGGCTCGGATGGTGCGGTAGAAACACCTGAAGATGCCAAAAGAGTCGGCGCAGAGATTGGCTACCCCGTCTTAATCAAAGCATCAGCCGGTGGCGGCGGACGCGGAATGAAAGTAGCAGAGTCTGAAGAAGACGTGATGGAAGCTTTCAAGGTTGCTTCCGGAGAAGCAAAGTCTGCGTTCGGGAATGGCGAAGTGTACATGGAGAAATACCTCTCCAATCCCCGCCACATTGAAGTGCAGGTCCTTGCTGATTCACATGGAAACGTTGTCCATCTAGGAGAACGTGACTGTTCGCTACAGCGCAAACATCAGAAAGTTCTGGAGGAATGCCCCTCCCCAGCTCTCAATTCCGGTGAACGAGCTAAGATCGGTGAAATCGTACGCGAAGCAATGAAGCGCATCAATTACCGCAATGCCGGCACAGTCGAATTTCTATATGAAGATGGTGAATTCTATTTCATCGAGATGAATACCAGGCTTCAGGTGGAACATCCGATTACAGAAATGGTCACCGGCGTTGATCTGGTCCGGGAACAAATCAGAATAGCTAGCGGGGCAGAACTCGACTTTACACAAGACGCAATTTCTATGGCAGGTCACGCAATAGAATGTCGGATTAATGCTGAAGACCCAGTCACCTTCGCCCCGTCGCCTGGCAAAGTAACCGGCTATCATATGCCGGGTGGGCTTGGGGTGCGCGTAGACTCTGGTTTGTTTGCAGGCGCATCAGTACCGCCATTTTACGACAGCATGATTGCGAAACTCATTGTGCACGGCCGTAATAGAAACGAGTGTCTGATGCGCTTAAAGCGCGCACTTAGTGAGTACGTCGTTGAAGGTGTAACAACAACCATCCCCCTTCATGAAAAACTAGTCAACGCATCTGACTTCGTTGACGGTAATTACGATATCCGATGGCTCGAACAATTCGTTCTGTCTGGTGCTGACAATTAATCATAGGAATATCTAAAGGGAAAATTGCACTCGCATGACCCAGATTACTCCTGAACTCCTCCTAAAAGCGTATGCCTTCGGGGTGTTCCCGATGGCAAAATCTCGAGATGAAGAAGAAGTTTATTGGGTTCAGCCAAAAGAAAGAGGCGTTATTCCCCTAGATAAATTTCACATCCCTAAATCTCTTCGCAAGTTACTGCGCAAAGAAGTATTTGAAATACGTACTGATACTGCATTCACGGAGGTGATGTTAGGCTGCGCGGAATCTGGACCAGGCAGGGAAGACACGTGGATCAACGAACAAATTATTGACCTATTCTCCAGTCTATTTGATGCGGGACTCGCCCACAGCGTAGAAGCGTGGATCGACGATCAATTGGTTGGGGGACTCTACGGATTGGCTATGGGCTCTGTGTTTTTTGGGGAGAGCATGTTTACCCGCCACGACAATGCATCAAAAGTAACGCTATGTCATTTAATTGCGATCCTGAAGAAAGGTGGATACAGGCTCTTGGACACCCAGTTCATAACCGATCATCTGACACAATTTGGCGCAGTAGAGATGCCCCATAAGGACTATATGCAGGAGCTTGGCGATGCTTTGAGTCACCTCGGGCGATTTGGCCCACCGCTGCCCTATTCAGATATTGAGCGCCTTCTATTCTCGCAATCGAGCACCCAAACGTCGTAGACCGCATGGTCCATTGCGGAAAGAGCTGGGCTCGATGCAAACATCCAGCCTGAAAAAACCTCTGTTGGGGCTTGGCTCGCCCTCCTGTCCCAAATTTTCAGAAATGCGGCGCTTTCAGGAGTCTCTTCCGGCGGACGAGTCATACAAGTCTGCACTTCAATGGATAACGTGCCGATCGAAACAGTGTCGCCCACCCAAGCTTCTAGCGTGCTGACACGACCTGTGACCTTATCTAGCCACCGCAGGACTGTCGTATCCGTCTGCAAATACGTCGCCGCCGCTGGTTGTGAACACGCGATCAGACCAGCAACTACAAGGCATGGCAATTGAACGATAGGTTTCAGTGCGTTTCGAAGGCTCATAACCGGCATTTGGAGCAAGAAATAGCGGCGTCATCAAGGCGTTCAACTAACCTCAAGAATCACCGCCGGTCGCCAAAAATATAATTTCCCCGACTAAATCCTCAAGCGATTGAAAGTCTTGGCTATTGGCAATGATTTCACCATCTCCCAGCGATTTTTCTGAACGACCAGCTCGAAGATCAACGTATTTACCGCCTAGAAGGCCATCACCCACGATTGCTGCGACTGTGTCTTCCGGAATCGTTACCGCTTGATCAATTACCATGATGACTTTGGCTTCGTAGGTTTCCAAGTCAAGAAACTGAGATTCAACTGTACCTACACTGACACCGCTGACGCGGACATCACTCCCAACTTGAAGTCCGCCAACTTTCAAGAAGGTCGCCTCTAACCTGTAGCCATCACTGGTCGCAATTTGAGCAGTCGAATAGGCCAATGAAAGAAACATCCCGGCGACCAACAGAACAATGGCCCCGAGCACAGTTTCTATGGGGTTACGTTTCATGGCACGTCCCTCTCTCCACTCGCTCTGCTCGCCTTGGCTCGGCTAACCACTTGATTCAACAGCGTTTCTAGGACAACAGAGTCCTGAACATATGAGATACGTTGCCCAGCGGAAAGAGATTCAATGTCACCACCCGGGTGTAATTCAATATACTTCTCGCCGAAAATACCGTCGGTCTCAATCACAGCAGCCGTATCCGAAGGCATGACAAGACTTGAGTCCCGAATAGCAAGCGTCACCAGGGCCCTGTGTTCGTCACCCAGTTCTACAGACTCCACATTTCCAATGTTTATCCCGGCCATACGCACCGGGCTGCCAGTCACCAAGCCATCTATTCGTCCAAATTCAGCCGTAAGCGTGAGAACTTGGCTTTCATCGTCTTTTGTTTGCGACGTATCGATAGTCAGTGCCACAAATAAGATAAAAGCAAAAAAGACGGCACCAAGACCTAGACAAACTTCCCGCCAGTTGAAATCAGCCATCCGGGCTCCAGGCCTCGTAATCGCCGGTCGCGCCAGCTCTTTGCCCACCTTTTCGATCATGACCCGGTGGCAGGTATGCGTCTTCTGTGCCTGTTTGGTTTGATTGGTGTGGCTTTTGCCAGGATTTTCTCTCGGTCTGGATCGGTTCGTCTGTTGTGTGGTGCAGCCAGGCATGCCATTCGGGCGGTACTTTTGACGCCTCAGCATCCCCATCAAAGACAACCCAGCGCTCTTCTCGGTTGCCAGCACGCTTGCGGGAAGATTTGTAGTAAACGTTCCCCAAATCGTCCTCTCCGACCTTTTGGCCTTTGAGTTTTGTATGCAACCAAGTTCCAAGGGGCATGCCGCAAACTTTCTATGTGTGAAGAATGGGCGAATATGGCTGTTTTCTAGGGTCTAGTCTAGTTCCGTAGTCCGGCACAGGGATTCCGCGCAGGTGGCGAACAAATCCTCCTCTGCCATCAGCAGCATCAAAATATTGTGGTATTTCAGGCATCAAGCACAAAATATTGTTGAAAATTGACCTTTGAAACCGTACTCTGGTGGACACTCGTAATCGACCTACTAAATGTTGATTTATGGGTGCGAAGGGCCGAGGGGAATGCCTGAATCGCATTGAGATATGTCCACGCCGTGCCAGGGCCTGAAGCCATGCAGATTCCACCTGACGGGCTGACGTTGTAGTTCGATTTTTTTGAGGCCGGATTGGCCAGAGGGATACGTTATGCGGATTACGCGCCGGTTTACGACGCCAGGCAAATCACCCTACGCAGCGATACCATTCCGCAAAATAAAGAGTGAAATTAAAAATCCAGACGGATCCGTCGTCTTTGCGCAGACGGAAATTGGCGTACCTGAAAGCTGGTCGCAGGTCGCGAGTGATGTCCTAGCCCAGAAATACTTTCGTAAAGCTGGCGTTCCTGTCCGGCTAAAGTCCATTAAAGAAAGTGATGTTCCAGAGTTCCTATGGCGAAAAGAAGCGGACCACAAAGCCCTCAAACGCCTAAAATCAGACAATCGGTTTGTTGGCGAGTCTGACGCCCGACAGGTCTTTGACCGCTTAGCTGGCACCTGGACCTATTGGGGCTGGAAAGGCGGATACTTCGATAGCGCCGACGATGCGGAAACATTTTACGACGAAATGCGCTACATGCTCTGCATGCAGATGGCCGCGCCAAATTCTCCACAGTGGTTTAACACGGGTCTGCATTGGGCCTATGGAATTGATGGTCCAGCACAGGGTCACTTCTATGTGGATTATCGCACAGGCAAGCTGACCAAGTCGGCCAGCGCCTACGAACACCCTCAGCCACACGCCTGCTTCATCCAATCTGTGTCTGACGACTTGGTCAACGACGGCGGCATCATGGATCTTTGGACTCGTGAAGCGCGCTTGTTCAAATACGGCTCTGGTACCGGCACCAATTTCTCCTCTGTCCGCGGGGCTGGTGAAAGTTTGTCTGGGGGTGGCCAATCTTCCGGTTTAATGAGCTTCCTTAAAATTGGTGACCGAGCTGCTGGGGCAATCAAATCCGGCGGAACAACCCGTCGCGCGGCAAAAATGGTCATAGTCGATGTCGACCACCCAGACATTGAGTCCTTCATCTCGTGGAAGGTACGGGAAGAACAAAAAGTTGCGGCTTTGGTGACTGGTTCTAAGCTTTGCCAAAAGCACCTCAACTTAATTGTCCAGGCCACGCGCAATTGGGACGGCGTTGACAGCGAAAGCCGGTTTGATGTCGCTAAGAATGACGCACTTAAGAAAGCCGTGCGCGCGGCGCGAAAGGCTATGGTTCCGGACAATGCGATTCAACGGTCCATCCAGTTTGCTCGCCAGGGCTATACAGAAATTGAATTTGAGACCTATGACACTGATTGGGATTCTGAAGCGTATTTGACTGTTTCTGGGCAGAACTCCAACAACAGTGTCCGCGTAACCAACGATTTTCTTGAAGCGGCACAGGCTGGCAAACCTTGGGACTTACGAAATCGAAAAGATGGCCAGGTCGCAGCGACCGTTGACGCGGCGGACCTATGGGATCGAATAGCTGAAGCAGCCTGGCAGTGCGCTGATCCAGGAATTCAATTCGACACAACGGTGAATGACTGGCACACCTGCCCAAACTCGGGTCGCATCAACGGTTCGAACCCCTGCTCCGAATATATGTTTCTCGATGACACCGCATGCAACCTGGCCTCTTTGAATCTACTTACGTTTAGGGGTGACGAAGGTTCTTTTGATGTAGACGGCTTTTCGCACGCAACCCGGTTGTGGACGATTGCTTTAGAAATTTCAGTATTGATGGCTCAATTCCCATCAAAAGAAATTGCCAAGCGGTCCTTCCAGTTTCGCACTTTGGGTCTAGGATACGCCAATATCGGCGGACTACTAATGGCGGGTGGCATCCCCTACGATAGTGCTGAAGGTAGAGGACTCTGCGGTGCCATTACGGCACTTATGACGGGCATTTCTTATGCCACGTCCGCTGAGATGGCCGAAGAGATCGGATCCTTTCCTGGATTCAAATCCAACAAAAATGAAATGCTACGTGTGATTAGGAATCATCGTCGCGCAGCGTATGGTCATCATGATGGATACGAGGACCTCAGCATCAAACCCGTCCCACTTAATGGTGCGGATTGCCCCGACACGGCGATCATCGCCGCCGCTAAGAGTGCCTGGGACGAAGCCTTGCAAGTGGGAGAATCACATGGCTTTCGCAATGCCCAAGTTTCCGTAATTGCTCCAACAGGCACCATCGGCCTGGTTATGGATTGCGACACAACAGGCATCGAACCAGATTTCGCGCTTGTTAAATTCAAGAAACTCGCCGGTGGCGGATATTTTAAGATTATCAACCGCATAGTTCCTGTGGCGCTAAAAACCCTTGGCTATGCCGATCCAGAAATCGACGACATACAAGCCTACGCGGTTGGACACGGCACACTTGATGGCGCCCCTGGCGTCCACCACAAGGCGCTAATGGATCGTGGGTTCGATGGAGACGCCCTTGCAGCTATCGAAGACGCTTTGGGAAATGCGTTCGATATAAAGTTCGTTTTCAATAAATACACTCTTGGCGAGGAGTTCTGCACCGAGCGTCTTGGTATAGACCCTGCAGATCTCGACCGGCTTGATTTTAATATGCTCCAGTCGCTCGGCTTCAGCGAAAGTGAGATTGAAGCTGCAAATATATACGCTTGCGGTGCCATGACCCTTGAGGGAGCGCCAGGAATTAAATTTGAACATTTACCGGTCTTTGATTGTGCCAATCCATGCGGAAGAGCGGGTACCCGGTTTTTATCCGCATCAAGTCACATTGGAATGATGGCTGCCGCCCAACCTTTTATCTCTGGAGCCATCTCCAAGACAATTAACATGCCGAATACTGCGACCGTCGAAGACTGCCGTAACGCCTACATTGAATCGTGGAAATTGGGCGTTAAAGCCAACGCTCTATACCGCGATGGGTCGAAGCTCTCTCAACCCTTAGCTTCTGCTGTCTTTGACGATTTAGGAGATGAAGACGAAGCAGAACAGCGGCTGGAAGACGTGGCAGCTCAGCCAGCAACATCACGTGCAGAAATAATTGCGGAACGTATCGTTGAACGCGTTGTCGCACGGGAGCGCCAGCGCCTACCGGATCGGCGCAAAGGATACACGCAAAAAGCACTAGTTGGCGGTCACAAGGTATATCTGCGTACAGGAGAGTACGACGACGGGACAATAGGCGAGATATTCATTGATATGCATAAGGAAGGTGCCGCCTTCCGGAGCCTAATGAACAATTTTGCCATTGCCATATCGATTGGCCTCCAATACGGCGTGCCCCTCGAAGAGTATGTAGACGCTTTTACGTTTACGAGGTTTGAGCCAGCAGGGTTGGTTGAGGGCAACAGTTCGATCAAGATGGCGACATCCATCCTCGATTATATTTTCAGAGAGCTCGCCGTGTCTTATTTAGGCAGATATGAGCTTGGACATGTCGAACATTCTGACACCTCACCAGACGCGATGGGCGAAGGTGACGCAGCAGAGAAGTTACTTGAAATAGCAGAGCGCACGGTATCGCAAGGGTACATCCGCTCGAGCAATCTGTACTTCTTGAACCCAAGCGATCAACGCAAAGAAAATGACGACGACGTCACCACAACGGAAACCATCATCCCTCTTGATGCTGCCGTTGGTGAATCGGCCCATGCGTCTACAGGTTTAGGTGGCACAGCATCCGGTTCCGAGTCCGGTGGAACTGGTGCGGTAATGGCTGGCCCACCCCCGTCAAATGATCACATGGCTGCAATCAGCAAAGCTAAAATGCAGGGATATGAGGGTGATGCCTGCGGTGAGTGCGGCAATTTCACGTTAGTTAGGAACGGGACATGCATGAAATGCAATACATGTGGTGCCACGAGCGGTTGTTCATAACAGTGCCCAGGCCTCGGTTATTCTGCCGCGGACAGGCCTTGTATCGATGACTTTCCCTTCATCTCTTTCACATCGGGCACTTGCAGACCCTCTTGTGCCGGCAAGCACCATAGAGTCAGGGCCATCAGATAAAGTTTGGCTAAAAGATCTTTTTGACGCTTTTCTTCGCCTCAAGGTACCCACTCCACAGGAGTATGCGAATTGCCGCCTCCAAGCTGAGGATGTAGTTCACACGCTGCGGCGGGCCTTATATCCAATACGCCTTGCCGGCACGATGACAGGCGACTCACTGGTTGTGGGTGGTGTTGGGAAGCGCACGGCCGTCGCCCCTGTGGCTTGTGTTGATGTTCTCTATCTATTGCCATCCAAATTGAGAATTAGTCGTACGGCCGACGCGCTCAAAGTGGTCCATGCCGGACTAGCAGATCAATATGCGGCAGAGGTCATTACTGCAGCGGACTTAGGCGTGACGATAACCACAGATGACCGTCGAGTGCGCGTCATTCCAGCGCTGGAGTACGGAACAGGATTCAAAATTCCGGGCCCCGCGACTTTAGATAGAGCGTCCGGCTGGCGTATCACCAACCCGGTATCAGAAGCAGCAACCCTACGCCTTAGTGACAGTCTCAACACTGGATGGACACGTCGTTTGCTGACCATTCTCAAGTCATGGCGTGACAACACCGGTACTTCACTAGATTCTTTAACTTTAGAGATTTTGGTCCAAGAGTTTTGCGCCACGCAAAAACGCCAATCGAGCCTGCCTGAAGCCTTCAAGGCGTTCGTTGCCTGGGCTCGCTCTAAACCGGTTGGGTCCATAACTGCGCCAGGCGCCACAACTAGCATCGAGCTAGACGACTCCTGGCATGGAAACGCCAAAGCAGCATATTGGCGGATAACGCTTGCGGACCAGACCGCTGAGACAGATCTGCTCAAAGCAGCCCTAGAGTGGCGGCATTTGCTCGGGCTGGATTTCCCCACACTCGAAGAACCTGATACTCCGGTCCCGCCCATCCTAGTAGCTTGTGCGTAGTAGCCTACCGTCTATTCAGTTTTCTTAGAATTGAACCGTTCTCATTAATTCTGAGTTCTGACATAGACCGAGAAACAAACCTCCGGTGCCAGCGTCGATGTACGTTAGACCAGATTGCCCACGGGTTTTTGGTTTAAAACTCTGCAAAATGAAGACAGCATTTACAACTCACCTCATTTCCTCGCCCTCGAATTGACGGGTAAATAGGAGGTTACCTCGACGGGGAAGTCGACCAGCACAGGGGTTAGCGTTGGGACGATCAATTTTGTAGATTACTGGAAGTCCCCAGTCATTGACCGTTTCTTCTTGATCAATACCCAACGTCACCCACAGGACATAACCTTCCAATTGGCTAAGGCCACAAGTCACGGCACCCTGGCCATCTCCGGTCAAATCCGGACAGGGCAATACCGGTGCACCATTACCTTCCATAATTCCAGACATCGTATGCGCAAGAACGGCAGCTTTTATAAATGCAAACTGGTCAGCCATATCTGCCCGCCGTTCTTCGACGTTCAATCCGACCCAATAGGTCGTGAGACCAAACAACGCGCCTGCAAGAAAAGCCCCCAACAACAGAGCTTTTCCATTCTCATGCCGTGTGCGTTGCCGTTTGGCATGACTTTGCATCCACCGCTGAAGGTGTGGCATTGCGATTCCGTGCGTGGGCAAACGTCAAACATCAGACATGATGCTCTTTTAACGCGAATATATTGCTAAGTGGTTGAAAAAATGGAGTTTTATTTTAAGTCTAAACCACTTCGCAAGCGGTAGAAAATACCCCAAATAGGGATCCACTTAGGCAAATAGCCAGATCTAATATAAGAAGCGGCTTCTTATGGTGCCGTCGATGGCGTCTAGTTCTCGACGGATACCCATACCAACTTCCAGATCACCCATTACATCTGTGACGACATAGCCGATCTCTCCGTCAGCGCGAAGATATTGGCCGGATATGTTGATATCTCGGCTCGAAAAGACGCCATTAATTTTAGATAAGACGCCGGGCACATCCCGATGAATGTGCATAAAACGAATTGCATTCTGTTGAGGAGGTAGTGCGACTTCAACGAAGTTCACCGCCCCTAGAGTGGAACCATTGTCAGAGTACTTGACCAACTTATCGGCAACTTCCGTACCTATATTGGCCTGGGCTTCCATTGTGCTCCCACCGATGTGGGGTGTTAAAATTACATTCTTTAGTCCGCGCAACGGGCTCTCAAAAGTTTCGTCGGGAGACGCTGGCTCTTTCGGAAAAACATCGACCGCCGCGCCCGCCAAATATCCGTTAGATAAAAATTCCGCCAAAGCGTCGATATCAACAACATTGCCGCGAGATGCATTGATTAAATGAGCACCCTTTTTCATCGCTAGGATGCGCTCACGATTAATCATTCTTTCCGTCAGTTCTGTCGATGGTACATGCATCGACACAATGTCAGAGAGTCCAAGCAGCTCATCCAAGTCCCTCACCGCATTCGCATTTCCCAAAGCGAGTTTTTCTGCAATATCGTAGAATAGAACGCGCATGCCCAAGGCCTCGGCCATAACAGAGAGTTGTGTCCCAATGTGGCCGTACCCAACAATACCAAGGGTCTTGCCTCTTATCTCATAGGACCCTGACGCAGATTTCATCCAGCCACCCTCGTGAGTGACCCACGACTTTTCCGGAATTCCCCTGAGCAACATGATGGATTGAGCAAGCACCAGCTCCGCAACCGATCTAGTATTCGAGTAAGGCGCGTTAAAAACAGGGATTCCCTGCATTTTCGCAGCTTTGATATCAATCTGATTGGTGCCAATACAGAAGCAACCAACGGCCATTAATCGCTCAGCAACCGAAAGTACGCTGTCCGTAATTTGGGTTCTCGATCGGATACCTATCATATGAGCATCCACAATGCGTTCCTTGAGCTCACTCTCGTCTAGCGCTTCCCCGACCTCTTCAACTTGCCCATATCCTTGCCTTTTAAAGACTTCAATAGCGTTGGCGTGGACATTCTCCAGCAACAACACTTTGATTTTGTCTTTAGGAAGTGAAAGCTTGCTCATAACGATATAACCCTAGGTTACAAAGGTTTCTAACCTGGCGTGATTTCCAGCCGTACTAAGCGCCTGCTAGAATTTGATCTACCGCGTCGGGAATGGCATGAATACGGCCAGAACCCCAGCTGTTAAATGCCGAAGTAGCACATTTCAATTCAACCTTGGAGCCCCCTAACGCGATGATACAGACATGCACTATCCTCATAGCCGGTACCATTCAAACTGGTCAGAACAAATGACCGGCAAAATTGACTCCCGCATCAAGGAATTGGGCCATATTCTACCAGAAGCCTCGGCGCCAGTGGCCAATTACGTGCCCTACGCAATTTCAGGGTCACTTGTATTCATATCGGGTCAATTGCCACTTCAAGACGGAAAACTACCTTGTTCAGGTGCCGTAGGGGCCGATGTCTCGATAGAGGAGGCTGTGGGCGCGGCTCAACAGTGTGCCTTAAACATTTTAGCCCAACTCAAAGCCGCCTGTGGTGGTGACCTCGATAGAGTAAAACGTATTGTGAAACTAGGCGGTTTTGTGGCGTCGGGAGCTGAGTTTACTGACCACCCGATAGTTATAAATGGCGCATCTGATCTCATGGTCAGTGTTTTTGAAGATGCGGGTCGTCACGCACGCGCTGCTGTTGGCTGCCCTTCATTGCCGCTCGATGCACCGGTGGAGATAGAAGCTGTGATCGAGATTGATTAGAAGTCACGGCTCAAAGACTATGTCCAATGACGAAATTGAAGATAAATCTCCAAACCTAGAGTCTATCGACGTTCGCATTGTACCTTCGATACATGAGATTGATGCCGCTCAATGGGACATTTGCGCGAGACAAACAAGTGCTGACTTCAATCCATTTGTACGACACGCTTTTTATAGCGCCCTGGAAGACTCAGGGTCTGTTTCGCAAGAGAATGGCTGGCAACCTCAACATGTTGCTATAGAGACGACTAAAGGTGAGTTGCTTGCCTGCGCCGCAATGTATTTAAAAGATCATTCCTACGGAGAATATGTATTCGACTGGGGCTGGGCCAATGCTTATGAGCGGGCCGGTGGGCGCTACTACCCCAAACTACAATGCGCAGTTCCTTTTACACCTGTGACCGGTCCTCGATTGATGACCAATCCGAACAATCCGGATTTCAATCCGACTGACCTCAAACGCATGTTATTGGCGGGGATGATTGAAGTCGCAGATCGGCATGAGGTGTCGTCATTGCACGTCACTTTTCCAGAAGAAGATGATTTCAATGTAATGACTGATTCAGGACTGCTAAAGCGCTTCGGTCAGCAGTTCCATTGGAAAAATGATGGCTACAGCACTTTTGACGATTTTCTCAACGCTTTATCTTCCCGTAAACGTAAGAACATTCGAAAAGAACGCGAAAAAGCCAATGCCGCTGGTGTATCAATATACGCAGTCAGTGGTGGCGATATTACTGAACGCCACTGGGATGCTTTCTATCATTTTTATAGACTAACCTCTGATAGAAAGTGGGGCCAGGCCTATATGAATCGCACATTTTTTGACCTCTTGTCCAAACGGATGGGAGATCAAGTAGTGCTGATAATGGGCGAGCAAGATAGTGAGATTGTATGCGGTGCACTCAACTTACTTGGTGGCGATACACTTTACGGACGCAACTGGGGAACTGTTGTGCACTATCCCATGTTGCATTTTGAAGTCTGTTATTATCGCGCGATCGATTTTGCAATCGGGCACGGATTAAGCTGGGTTGAAGCAGGCGCGCAGGGGCCGCATAAGCTTCAGCGCGGCTACCTTCCGCGTAAAACTTACTCGGCCCATTGGATCGCTGACGGCGGCTTCCGAAGCGCTGTCGCACAGTACTTAAACCAGGAGCGACCTGCGATAGAAGACGATGTCGACACATTAACTGAGATGGGGCCGTTTAAACGAACCGGCCGGCACACCTGCTAGAGACCAAGATTGCCACGATTAAAACGTCGATTCGGATCAAGCAGACCTTTGATGTCAGATAATAGGCGTGACGTTTCTGGCGCTAGCGCATCCTGATAACGATAGAATTTGGCCAGTTGCACATGTACTGCTCCCAAATCATGAAAGAAGTCTCTTAGTTCGAACCGTAGCTTTTGCGCGTAGGCACGAGCATCGGGATTAGCAGGGATGTCCCGGAACTTCTTAGCTTCTTCCGGCGGCAAGTGCCTAAGGTGATGTTCACTGACTTCGTCTTCCCAATAGAAACTTGGCTCGCACATAAAATAGCCATGGCCATAGTTTGTCATGTACGATTCCCACATGCCGTGTTTGTCCATATCCGCACGACGGCTTTGAAAGAAGTCTTGTACGGCTGTTGCTATTTCAACGGCCCGACTCAACGGCCATAATGAATTGGTCGGCACCCAACGCTGTCCGTCTTTGCCTAGGAATCCACGAACCGAGAAGCCTCTTGCCTCCATTGCTCGAGGCATGATGTTTGCTATCTCCCGACTCCGTTCGAGGCAAATTTTGCGCACAATTTCTAGACCCGCCTCAGCGGCATCCTCTGTAAGTGCCTCAACAGTGAGGTGCAGAGACCATTTAACGCCGTCCATGAAATGGGTACCCGCAGATGCCATTTTCATTGAGTCTTTAATCCCCGACATCAACGTGGAACCTGTCGTTGTGACATCACCCAAAGTCTTAATCGCTTCCTTAAAACCAACTTTGGCAGCGTTCTGGCTCTTGAAAGGATCAAGACCCACACGACGTGAAACGAAATCATAGGGCCCGAGCTCAATCATGGTTTGAGCCATATCTTCATAGGTTTCAAAAGCGAAGGATCCATGGGCCGTCACACCCGTCTTTTGACTAATGTGGAGTGACACCCCTGTCTTGATGCCAAACGAACCAGTATCTCCGACGAACAGACCTGTTAAATCGGGTCCATAGTCACGAAAAAACGGTGTATCTGGATTGACGCGGCCCCAAGACCCGGTCCGCACCATCGAACCGTCCGCTCGAATGACTTCAATGCCTAAAATGCCTTTCATGGTGGACGGCACATTCTGTGACATTGCCCCGCCGACTGTAGAATAGATACCTGAGAATGGCGCCGGGAAATCCAGCTTCAAGCCATGCTCTTTCAGGGCATCTGCCACACTAATCCAAGTGCATCCTGCATCCACGACGACGTATCTATCCGTGCAGTTAATCTCACGAATTTTATCCAAGCGCCTAAGATCAATTAGCATGCAGCCGGACTCGGCAGGGACGTAACCCTTAGTGTAGGACATACCGCCGCCGCGCGTTGAAATATTCAGGTCCAATTCGTCGGCTAATTTGACGAGACTCGCCACCTCTTCAGGTGCACCAGGCTGAACGACCAGGACAGCTGTCTCTGACTCGCCCCAGAAAAAGATGTCGTTGCTATAAACGCGCCTTTCCGCTTCGTCGGTGATGACGTATTTTTCACCGACAATCGCAGCTAATCTAGTCGCTGTGTCCTCGATTGGAAGAGCCGTATCAGGCATGAAAAGAGTTCCTTCAATTTATGACTTGGAAGACGATATCTCAGTGGTTCCACCATTCTGATCAATGGCGACATAGGTAAAAAGACCTGCCGTGACCATTAACGGAGATCCGTGACGGGCTCGTCGCACCCACGTTTCAACATGAATAGCGACAGACGTTCTCCCAATCCGGTCAATAGTCGTGTAACACGTCACTTCATCGCCGACATGGATCGGCTTATGAAATTGCATGCTATCCACGGCAACGGTAACCACCCGGGTATTCGTACAACTCGACGCATGGATCGCGCCAGCCATGTCCATTTGGCTAAGCACCCAACCACCAAAAATATGGCCCGCCGGGTTAGTGTCCGCCGGCATACAGACTGTTCGAAGTGACAGCGCGCCTTGAGGCTCATCGGGATTAAGGGGTTCAGTCATTTTGCACTATATCCACAACATATTGTGATTAAAGGACATTATTAATACCGTATGCAGTTGTTGCCTGCACCGCTGTGTATATAATGCGCCCATGTCAGACCTTTTCCAACAGACTGGTAAAAAGAAGTCCAAGTATACAGCCAAGGATATTGAGGTCCTTGAGGGGCTCGAACCAGTACGTCGACGCCCTGGTATGTACATTGGCGGAACCGACGAAAAAGCCCTTCACCATCTCATTGCAGAGGTTCTCGACAACGCAATGGATGAAGCCGTGGCCGGGCATGCCACAAGTATTGAAGTTTACCTCGGCAAGAAGAATGAAGTCACGGTCCGAGATAATGGTCGTGGCATCCCGGTCGACCCGCACCCAAAGTTTCCAAAGAAATCTGCCCTCGAAGTCATAATGACCACCTTGCATTCTGGCGGAAAGTTTTCTGGCCAGGCCTATAAAACGTCCGGCGGGCTGCATGGTGTCGGCGTATCCGTTGTTAACGCCTTATCTGAAGAAATGGCCGTCCAAGTTGCCCGGGACAAAGCCCATTGGGAACAAAAGTTCAGTCGTGGTGACGTCAAATCGAAGCTTAAAAAACTCAAATCAACGTCAAATCGCCGTGGCACAATTATCTCTTTCCGTCCTGACAGTAAGATTTTTGGCAAAGACGCCTCCTTTAAACCGGCGACCGTCTACAAAATGGCCCGGTCAAAAGCCTATCTATTCGAAGGCGTAAAAATTAAATGGTCGTGCGATGAGTCCCTGATCAGTGGGAAAGACGAAACGCCACCTAAGGCAGAATTGCATTTTCCAAAAGGTCTTCAAGACTACCTATCGTCCGTTACGACCGGGCGCACTTTGGTAAGCGAAGCCTTTTTCTCCGGATCTGTTGAAACCGCTGACGAAAGTGGAAGGGTCGACTGGGCAATCTGCTGGCCTGACGACCAGGATGGATTTCTCAATTCTTATTGTAACACCGTCCCTACTCCTGAGGGTGGAACACACGAAGCGGGATTCCGGTCCAGTTTGGGCAAAGCCCTAAAATCTTATGGTGAAATGGCGGGAGTGAAGAAGGTCAACACCCTCACCGCCGAAGACGTTGTTGGCGGTGCGTGCGCGATGCTATCCGTATTCATCTCTGAACCGCAATTCCAGGGGCAAACAAAAGAAAAACTAGCCTCAGCTTCTGCAACAAAACTTGTGGAAGGAATACTCAAAGATCATTTTGAACACTGGCTCTCTGGTGACCCCGAAACCGCTGGCCAAATACTAGAACTTGCGATGTCGCGAGCCGACGTTAGACAGCGTCGGAAACAGGAAAAAGACTTAGATCGTAAAAGCGCGACCAAAAGACTGCGGTTACCAGGAAAATTATCTGACTGCAGTAGGGCGAAGGCTGAAGGAACAGAACTTTTCCTCGTCGAGGGGGATTCAGCTGGTGGATCGGCCAAGCAGGCGCGGAATAGAGAAACTCAAGCCATACTGCCGCTGCGCGGGAAAATATTAAACGTCGCCTCAGCCACTCAAGACAAGCTTAGAGCAAACCAAGAATTACAAGATTTATTTGAGGCTTTAGGTTGCGGGCGTGGAGATAACTTCAAGTTAGAAAAGCTCAGATACGAGAAGATCGTCATCATGACAGATGCTGATGTCGATGGAGCTCACATTGCCTCTCTACTTATGACTTTCTTTTTCCGCGAACTGCCTGGCCTAGTTGATGCTGGCCGCCTTTATCTGGCTATGCCCCCTCTTTTCAGACTTAGCCAACGTGGCAAAACCTTCTACGCCATGGATGACAAAGACAAAGACGAAATTGTGAAGAAAGAATTCGATAGCCGGGGCAAAATCGAGGTCAGTCGTTTTAAGGGGCTTGGTGAAATGCCGCCCGCTCAACTCAAAGAGACAACAATGAATCCTGCCCGTCGCACCTTGCTGCGCGTGACGCTTCCAGATGCCGGTCGCTCAAATAAGAGCTCAAATGAAACGGCTAAACTTGTTGACCAGCTCATGGGGAAGAAACCCGAGGCACGCTTCAAGTATATCCAAGATCACGCAGAGTTCGTTGGAGAGCTAGATATATAGCTTGGCTCTAACCAAGCTTGTCTAAAATAGCCGCTGGGTCTGCTATGGCTTCTGGATAAAAACGTTCAGCCATTTCCCGGTAATCGTCGGGTAAGCCGTCGACATCGAAAGATTTACTTCCCAAAGCATGTGATGTCGTGTGACCAGGCAGGCCCCCCATCTCCATCCAAGGGCGCCAGCTTGTTATGCCAGTGTAGCTTAGGGTGGATGATACAGTTGGCAAATCTGGATTCATGATGTCTTCATGGTCACCCTTGTAGGTGACTGACTCACTATAAATGACCTTGTCCGCTGTCAGGTCCGCAGAAACGACTTTCGCGCTGGATACCTCAGTAATCCATACGTGACCATCCTTAACTGTTACGGGACCAAGCCAACGTTCGAAACGGGTCGATCCTACAGGACGCATCGCCGTTTCTGAGTCAGTACGTTCTACTTCGCCACCCATTTCCGTCAATTCGTGAAATACCGGGCGGATGACGCTTTTGTTTGGACCGAGCAACAACCGTGGAACGTCTACTGTCTTTCCCGTGTAGGGTATTTTGAGTGTGTCCAGCACTTTGCCAGTGCCTAGATCGGTATAAAAGGCCAATTCAAAACTGGTCAACTCAATAGACCCATTGGGAAGGACTTTGTGTCGTGCAAAGGTTCCCGTCACCATACCCATCAACGGTATAATTTCGGCATCAACCACCCCATAGCGCTGCCCTTTCAACCAGCCCATAGCGATATGGCCCTCTTCACTTCCTCGCATACGATGAAGATTACGCAATACGCTTACAGGGTCTGATGGGTCGAAGTTGCCATTCGCCGCCAAAGTTTTGGACGCCGTCGCACCAACGCTTAAAGCCATTCCCGCAGCGACTCCTCCCGCCAATACGTACCGACGACTAGCTTGGCTTGGTAGCTCAGAACTATCACTCATTTTGTGCTTAACCTTATTTAAATTGCGTGGGTGTCCGCCAAGGGGTCCTCAACGATAGGAGTTGTCTTGAAAGGCGATAGGGCAGCTCGACGACGTTGGGCCATTGAAAAAAACTGTTCTGCATTTGACTCATAAAAACAACCACGAACAATGACGCACTTCCCACGTCTAGTAACTGTATAGACAGACACAGGATACGTACCGTCTGATCGCGCCGAGATTGACGCACAGTGCTGCTCTCTAGGACGAACCGTCCCGGCATACCATGTTTCCATACCTAAAAAAGGCCCACCTCGCGTATACGCGACTGCGTCTGTGCTACAATTAACTATGCACAGCGCCTGAGCTTGAGATGCCATCATTATTTGCGCCGCAATTAAACCTAATTTTTTAAACACCATATACTTCTTGAAAGACCGCGTTGCTACGCCACTTTCTGCAGTAGCTGGCCATTCACGCGTTCCATATTAAGAGTAGTGCAGATATCATGCCACCAATGCCAGCGAGAACAAGGACAATGTCCATTTTATCCAAGGTGAGAAACTTGAATATACTTCAGCATACAGCCGGTATTCTGACTTGCTTGTATCTGTCACTGTGGTTTCAGACTGAGAGCAGCGCTGCATCTACATTGCGGGTTGGAGTTGTAGCTTTTCCGGCGAGTGATGGTGATCCACATCGTTCCGTTAGCGTTTTCACTGCATATACTTGGTCACCTGTCTTCGAAACATTAACGACATTTCGTGAAGATGGAGAACTAGTTGGTGAATTAGCGAGATCTTGGGAGCAGAAGAATCCGACTGAATGGCAGTTCACGCTCCGTGATGATGTCGTTTTTTCTAACGGGCGCCCATTAACTGCACATGATATTGTTCGTTCACTTGATTATTTGAAGACGCCTCACGGCCAAACAACAAGCACCGCCCGAGACTTGTCGGTCATTGCCGGCTCCCATGCGATAGATGACCGCATTGTTAACATCAGAACTGCGAAACCGTCGGCAATTCTACCTCGAATTATGGCCGCTTTATATGTTGTCGAGCCTGATCACTGGGATTCTTTAGGGCCTGATGAATTCGCAAGAAACCCCATTGGTTCGGGACCATTTGTCGTCGAGTCATGGGAACAAGGTCAAGTGTCGTACCGAGCAAATCCTAAGTCATGGCGCCCTCCAAGAATTGAGGCCATGCAAGTTTTGCAATTGCCCGAAATCACAAGCCGGCTTCAAGCTCTCATCACCGGAGGCATCGATATATCGATAGGGATGGGCCCTGATGATATTCCACTTGTTGAGGCGGCTGGCGGTTATGTTCATCAGCGAAACCCGATAGACGTAATTAGCATCACGTTTGTCGTTGAAGAGGGTAAACCGGTCAGCGATGTCCGTGTTAGACGTGCTCTAAATTATGCAGTTAACAAAGATGCGATCTCGGAAGTGCTGCTGTCTGGCTATAGCCAACCCGCCACTCAGGGAGCGGTTAGAGGCTTGCTAGGATACAATCCTGATCTGGCCCCCTACCCTTATGATCCAGAAAGAGCACGCTCGCTTTTAAGAGAAGCCGGATACGAGAAAGGCTTCAACTTGGATATAGAAGTCATTATTGGTTCAAACGCGTCGGATAGCGCCATTTACCAATTGGTCGCCTCTAACTTAGCCGATGTCGGCGTCACAATGAACGTCAACGCGATTCCTACGTCTCAAATGGTACGAATCATTTTACAAGGAAAATGGCGCGGGGACGGGTTTAGCCAAGTCTTCGGCGCATGGCCGACTTTCGAGCCAATAAGAACAATTCGCCTTCATTCATGCTTCTGGCCTAATCCCTGGTTTTGTGATCGGCGTATCATGCCAACAATGATCGCGGCGATGGAGGCACCAGATCTCGATCGTCGGGCAGAACTGACGAAAGAAGTTCTCGCGTTTTATCACGACCAAGCAACCGCGTTACTGTTGCATGAGATCCCGCTACTTGATGCTATCGGTCCACGAGTCCGCGGATATGCGCCTAATAAAGGCAAAATAAACTATGAGACCCTTTCACTAAAAGAATAACTGCAGTCGAGGTTTAGCAACCTACGGCATGTACCTCTGAGATTTCTCTAGTGCACAGGCCAGCAACTCAATGGTCGCTAACAACACGACGCAGAAGATGAAGTAGCGGTAAGAACTCAATTTTGTTGAGAAAATGGTGGACACGACTGGGATTGAACCAGTGACCCCCTCGATGTCAACGAGGTGCTCTCCCGCTGAGCTACGCGTCCATACCATCGCCTGAGCCTGGGCTAGACCCAAGGGAAACGGGCCCTTCTTTTAGGTGGACAGCCTAATTATTGCAAGTGTTTCAGAACACGCATATTGAGGTATGCTCAACCCTTAGAAAGCCGTTGGAAGTCATATTGGGTCTAGCCGTCAAGGCCATTTGGACGAGATAGAATGAGTAGTCTGGCAGATTTATCCGAGCCATTTGAAGTCATCCAACCAGAAAACCCTACTACTCCGTTGGTGCTTTCTTCACCGCATTCCGGCAACCATTATCCGATCGACTTAATCGAGGCCAGTAGCCTAAGCAAAACCGCATTGCGCCGATCTGAAGATTGTTACATTGACGAACTTTTCTCCTCGGCCCAATTCGCTGGGGTTCCGATGATTCGAGCGCTCTATCCGCGTGCCTATTTAGATCTCAATCGAGAGCCTTATGAGCTTGATCCAGAAATGTTCTCCGATGCTCTACCCGAGTTCGCCAATACAGCTTCACCTCGCGTTGGGACAGGCTTGGGAACAATCGCCCGGATAGTCGCAAATCAAAAAGAGATCTATGCGCGAAAGCTCACCTGGGCTGAAGCCGAGGCTCGGATTAATCGTCTCTACAAACCTTATCATCAGACACTGAGACGGCTTGTAAACTCGGCCAGAGATAAATTCGGGTATTGCGTGTTGATTGATTGTCACTCAATGCCGTCAGCTGGACTCCCCAAGGGTAAAACCCATCTGGGTGATAGTGTCGACGTTGTTCTCGGCGATCGCAATGGCCTGTCCTGCGCGTCCCTTGTCACTGAAGAGGCAGAAAGAATATTGGGAAGCCTTGGCTATTCTGTCATTCGAAACAACCCGTACGCTGGCGGATATACAACTCAGAATTACGGTGAACCTGATACTGGCGTCCATGCTTTGCAAATAGAGATCAACCGATCAATTTACGTCGATGAAAATTCGCTCAGCCGACGGCCAGGTTTTGCCAAGTTAAAAGACGACCTAAGGGTGTTTCTTGAGACACTTTCTGACTATTCGGCGGATGCGCACAAAGCATTGACCTATCAACGGCTCAGCGCAGAGTAGAAGAGCCTCACCGTTTGGACTAAAGTCCTAAACTATTGTAATTATTGGCTATTATGCTCCGCCAACACGAGTTCACGGGCCATAGCGACCCCATACAATCCTTGTTGTTCGCGCAAGACCGAATTAGAGTACGGCCAGGTCGCTCAGATCATAAAATTGTCAGCAACTTCCTGATGCGGCCGGCCGCATTACACGATGCCAGATTTCGAGAAACTCACACTATACCGGGAAAAATCCACGGTTCACCGCTTCGCAGAACTTGGTGATGGCGAAGGCGAAGAACAAGTAATGGAAATCCGGTCAAACTGGCTTACGATTCCGATAAAGTTGGCGGATCATACCTATAATTGCGTTGTCCGCGGTCAAAATATGGCGGCGACACTTTGCTTTACTGGGTTCGTGGTGGACCAGTTCCGTCGCGATCCAGGCATGGTCCACGAAGCCAAGGATATTGACTGGGAAAGCCTCTGGATTAGACGGCTTTCCAGTTATGAGTCCACCTACAACCCTGCTTCATGGGTGTCTATTCACCTCGACGAAGAAGAAGTCTTTTCGTCAGGCGAAGATGGCAAAACAGGATCATTTGCGATTTCTGTTTATCATCCCACACCAAACAAACCCACCCGATTAAGTTATTTCTTGAGACTGTCTGCCGACATCCTCGAAGCGCTGACGATGACCGAATTCCTTCATCGTGTACAAAATATGATCGATGTTGATTCCATAATTTCAACACCGATCACGCCAGCTCAAATCGCTACCGCGAGGAATCGCAAAAAGGATCTAATGGAGCAAATCGCCTTCTTTGAAGCTGCGCAAAAAGTAACTTATAGTCCTGAACGGCCATACTTTAACTAGCACGAGGGGCCATTTTCATGGCCGACCTCTTAGTATCAGAACTCCCTCTTGTTTTCGGTCTTTTGATGACCGGCGCTATATCAGGATTCCTCGCAGGTCTTTTGGGTGTTGGAGGGGGGATTGTTATTGTTCCCGTGCTCTTAACCGTATTGGGAGCTGCGGGCGTAGACCCGAACATACGCTTACACATGGCAATCGGCACGTCATTGGCAACGATCATTCCGACTTCTATTTCTTCAGTGATTGCCCATCACAAGAGAGGGGCCGTTGACTGGCACCTTTTTAGAGTGTGGCTACCTGGAATAGTCACTGGCGTCATAGTAGGAACATGGCTAGCGACTACTCAACTCAGTGGATCAGGCCTGGCTATTATTTTCGCCTGCATCGCACTTGCTGTCGCAATAGATCTTGTCTTGCGAGACAGGTCTGATTCTGACGCCCCCCTGGCACCAAGGCCCCCTATCGCCTGGTACAGTAAGTACACAGCATCTTGGGTTCCTGGCCTCATCGGCACCCTGTCAGCTTTAATGGGGATCGGTGGTGGAACTCTGTCGGTGCCATTCCTGAACGCTGTTAAATATCCAATGCATCGTGCGGTCGCGACTTCGGCAGGGTTTGGGTTAGTCATCGCCGTGCCAGCAACTCTCGGTTACGTTGTTGGAGGATGGGGTGCAGCGGATCAGGTCAATGCCTCTTTCGGATACGTCAATGCTCTCGGATTTATCATTATTTCCGGCACAACCGTTCTAACCGCACCATTAGGCAGTCGTGTCGCGCATGCACTAAAGGCACAAACCTTAAGATACTTGTTTTCAGGTTTTCTGTTTTTGACCGCCGCAAGAATGCTTTTCGCATTTTAATAGGGACCTAGTCTCCAGCGGCTCTCGAGAGCACCAAAAGCAAAACAAGAAAAACAGCGACGGCCTGAGATGTGACCCGCCATTGCATCAGCCTATTTCCGTGCTTCTGATGAAACTCGCCTCCCTTAACAAAGGCGAAGAGTCCTGTCACAAGGACACCCAGCACAACTAGCAACGAAATCGCCAGAAGAATAATCAGTATGGTTTCCATATTTCCTTATGCCTGATGGATTAAGGCAGAGATTACAATGCCTATCTTCGCCTGAAGACACTAGAACGCGGCCATTGCATTAACCCAGGGGACGCAGCGCCCTATTGCACCTAAAAAAAGCCGTCAATGCTCTCCAGTTCAAATGCATATGCTTTATAATGGTGTCAGAGCATGTTTACACGCGTCTCACAACACCATGGGAGATATTGGTGCTTGGTACTGTTCTAATTGCGGATGACAACGCCATGGTCCGCGAATCTCTCGGCCATGTTTTACGAGAACGCGGCTACTCTATCCTCGAAGCAGAAGATGGTGAGTTCGCTTTAGAATTAAATTCAGAATCGAACATAAATTTAGCCGTCATAGGCATTATAATGCCCTCAATCGGTGGACTAGAACTAAGACAAGTGCTGAATGAACAAGACAGCCAATTGCCGGTTATTCTTGTGACTGGCCAGCCGGAGATTGTCGGAGGCCTGGTTGAAGATGATCCCGACTATCTTTCAGGACGAATGAGTTTGTTTCAGAAACCTATTCACCCTGTAAAATTACTGGATGAAGTTGAGAAACGAATGAATACTGACCGAGGCTAATTTAGTAACTTCGAATCATCAGCCTGATTTTTAAGCTTCTTCTGACGGCACTGCTGAGAAACTCTCCCCGCAACCGCATCGCCCTGTTTCATTCGGATTCGTAAAAACGAAACCGCTTTCCATTTTAGTTTCTTGATAATCCAACTCGGAACCAAGCAAGTACATGACGGCCATTGGATCAATAAAAAATTTGACGCCCTGCTCTTCTACAACGTCTTCGAACTTACCCTGCTCTTCAGCGTACTCAATTTTGTAAGCAAAGCCAGAGCAGCCCTTGCTCTCTATCCCCACCCGGATCCCAACAACAGGATGTTCAGCTTTTCCGATGAGATATGCTGCCCGTGCGACGGCCGCATCGGTGACGGTAATCGGTGCCGGTCTTTCCAAAGCAGTCATTCTCTTCTCCCTGTGTTCAAGGGCCGGGACACTAAAACATGTCCAGGGCTACACGCGCGACCTCAGACATATTCTCAGGCGTCCAGGGTGGATCCCAAGTAATCGTAACCGCAACCTCTCCTGTTCCTTTAGTTGCTGCGACAGCATCCGCAACTTCTCCCGGAAGCGTACCTGCAACTGGGCACGCTGGAGCCGTGAGTGTCATAGTCACATCAACGTTGCCACGATCACTTATGCTCATGTCATAGATCAGACCCAGATCATAAATGTTAACTGGAATCTCAGGGTCGAAGACGCTACGCATTGCCTCGACAACCGCTGATTCTGTGGCCACATACTCAGCATCGTCAGGTAAGGCTGTTCCCCTTGACACAACATCACCTTCCTCAGGCGGCTCTCCATCCATCGCCGGCATAGAATAGGGCGGCATCATTTAGTCGCACTCCTTATCATTACGCTAAAACCTACTTAACCCTCTGTCGTCGCACTATCGCTGCCATCTAGACATGACAACAACGTATGCCACGGCAAATTGGCGCACTTAAACCTTGCAGGAAACTGACGAACTCCGCTCAATGCGGTTAAGGGTTCTAATCTGGCGCCAAGGCCATCACCATACTCAGCTATAAACTGGTCCGGCGACAATTCTTCCTTACACAACTTTGCAACCGCCTGAATCAGTTTTCTTACATCATCCGTTCGAAGACCTCTCACGGCCTCTGTCATCATTGAAGCTGACGCGATGGAGATCGCGCACCCCTTACCATCAAACTTCAAATCCAATACTTGCCCTTCATCGTCTATTGCCACAGTGACAGTCACTCTATCACCACACAAAGGGTTCTTTCCTTCGCTTCTACAATCATGCTGCTCAACAACGCCTGCATTGCGTGGGGATTTGCCGTGATCCAGTATTATTTTCTGGTACAGCGAGAGAATATCCTCATCTTTTTCCGCCGCCTGCATTAGCACAATATCTCTCGTGCATGACCCAAAGCATCGATGAGCACATCCACTTCTTCTCGCGTATTGTACATTCCAAATGACGCGCGAACTGTTGCCGTAACGCCAAATCGATCCATCAAGGGCTGTGCACAATGGTGACCTGCACGCACACATACGCCCGAACGATCCAATATTGTCGCGAGATCATGTGGATGCGCCCCTTCCAGCACGAAAGAAACTGCTGCCGCCTTTTTCTCGGCCGTCCCTATAAGTCGGATGCTGTTGAGCGTCTGAAGTTGCTCAGTTGCGTACACCAGTAAATCATTCTCGTGCGCCGCGATATCTGTTCGATCAAAACCTGAAATGTATTCTATTGCTGCGCCAAGGCCGACAGCCGGCACGATAGGAGGCGTACCAGCCTCAAATTTGGCCGGTAATTCTGCCCATTCACTACGCTCAAACGTGACGTTACTGATCATCTCTCCACCACCTTGATAAGGCGGCATCGCGTTGAGCATATCCTCTTTTCCGTACAAAACTCCAATACCGTTCGGACCATACAATTTGTGGCCAGAGAAGGCATAAAAGTCACAGTCCAAGTCTTGGACATCGACTGGTTCGTGAGCAATACCTTGGCACCCATCGATCAGCACCTTGGCGCCTATGGCATGAGCCGCAGCAGTAATCTCTTTTATAGGTAGTAACGTTCCTAACGCATTAGATATATGAGCGACTGCGACTAATTTTGTTTTCTTTGATAAGGCAGCCGCGACATCATTCAGCGAGACGTCGCCCTCATCAGAAACGGGGACCACTTTCAGAACGATGCCGCACTGGTCGCGCAATAATTGCCACGGAATAATGTTAGAGTGGTGCTCTAGACCTGTAATTACAACTTCATCTCCAGCTTCAAGGGTTCTACCAAATGTGGCGGAAACCAAATTAATCGCTTCTGTAGCCCCTTTCGTGAAAACAACCTCACGGTCTGTCGTAGCGTTAATAAACTGACGTACTTTTTCTCTAGCCAATTCATATTTGCTCGTTAGCGCTTCGCTTAAAGAATATGCACCACGGTGCACATTGGCGTATTCATGCTCATACTGATATCGAATCACATCTATAACGGCCTGAGGCTTTTGAGCAGACGCCGCGCTGTCTAAGTACGTAAGTGGCTTGTTATGAACAGTCCTGCTGAGAATCGGGAAATCCCGCCTCACCAAGTCCAAATCAAACACACGTGTTTCACTCTTCTCTGCGTCATGGGCAAGTGCGCTCATAATTCACCCACTGATAGTATTTTTTGCTTGGCGAGCCACGTCTTAACCATGTCTAAAACCAATACTCGCGCCGATTCATTGGATATTTTGAACACGACATCATCTAGAAATCCCTCAACCAGAAGGGCGCGAGCAGTCATCTCATCAATCCCTCTACTCATAAGGTAAAAGATGTGCTCGGGATTCATTTCTCCAGTTGTTGCACCGTGTGCGCACTGCACATCATCTGCGTAGATCTCTAGCTCAGGCTTGCAATCAACTTCCGGGCCACGGTCCAATAACAAAGCCTTATGAAGTTGCCGACCGTCTGTTCTCTGTGCATCGCGAGCGACATGAATACGGCCTTGAAATACGCCACGGGTATCACCTGCTAACACACCTTTGATTGTTTGATTGGATATTGTCTCAGGAGCGAGATGTAAGATTTCAGATGAAATATCGCTATGCTGCTTACCAGAAAGACCGTAGGCGCCATCCACAGTCGCCGCTGCACCATCGCCTTCGAGGCGAACTTGAATCTCGCGGCGTACCAAGCGGCCGCTCAGAGACAAGATAAAAGATTCATACTTTGCACTCTTCTCAACAGAAACGGCGGTTCGACCGAGATGAAATGCATCGCTGTCCTCGCTCGCTGTCGTGTAATGATTAAGAACAGCTCGTTCACCAAGTAAAATCTCAGTTGCCGAATTGGATAGATACGGCTGTCCTGGAAGTCCGATATGACTTTCAACAACAGTCGCTCGCGCGCCAGCCTCCAGCACGATTTCAATTCGAGGATGGAATGCACACGGCACTGAACCAGAAGCGCCAATTGAAATGAACTGGACTGGTCGATCTAGATGAACATCACTGGCAAGGTGGATAACAGCCCCCTGCTCCATAAAGCCGGTATTCATCGCCGCTGTAAAAGATTTATCAGGCTCCATGACAGAGCCGAGCACGTTCCTTAAAGACTCGGGGCTCGAGTTTATAACATCAGAAAAAGGGTTAAGAGCTACCCCAATCCCCAGATCATCGAATTCATCCGACAAATCTCCTCTGAACACGCCGTTGACGAACACGACTTTAATCGCATTTTCTAAGATTGGTGCAACAAGAGGAATACACGAAACATCAACATCATCGACTTTTTTCGCTGGTATGAAGGGCGTATTAGCAACCGCATTGAGTGAAGTATATTTCCACGCTTCAGTCTTTGGCCCCGGAATGCCATTGGCTCCGAGAATAGCGCGGGATGTTTGCCTCAATCCGTCGACCCACGACTCTTTGGCGCCGGGTAATGCGCCTGCAGCGTTGGCGTAAGTATCATCAAAAGCCATTTGCACATCCAACTTACGAGCGGTCATCGTCTTCACCGCCTTAAGCTGCTTCATTCTCTTCGAAGCGAGCATAGCCCTCTGCCTCCAAGAGCTCCGCGAGCGATTTGTCGCCGCTTTCGACGATTCGCCCACCAACCAGAACATGTACATAATCTGGAACGATGTAAGACAGCAGCCTTTGGTAGTGTGTGATAAGCAAAAAGGTTCTATCGGGATTACGCAGAGCATTTACTCCGCCAGACACAACTTTGAGTGCGTCAATGTCTAGGCCAGAATCAGTTTCATCAAGCACGGCAAAGCGCGGATCGAGCAGGCTCATCTGCAAGACCTCAGCTCTCTTTTTCTCACCGCCGGAAAAGCCAACGTTGAGTGGGCGCTTAATCATCTCATAGGGAATTTCGAGGTCTTTGGTCTTGCTCTTGATCAGATTGAGAAATTCCATCGCGTCTATTTCATCGAGACCCTGTTCACGGCGCTTCGCATTGAGCGCCGCCTTCAAAAAAGTCGACGTTGCAACGCCGGGAATTTCCATAGGGTATTGGAAGGCTAGAAATACACCGGCTCGGGCTCTTTCATCTGCCTCCATTTCAAGCAAGTTTTTGCCATCAAATAAGACCGTACCCTGCGTGACCTCGTAGCCGTCTCTGCCGGCTAGAACGTAAGAGAGAGTACTCTTACCAGTTCCGTTTGGCCCCATGATCGCGTGAACCTCGCCACCGTTCATGGCCAAATCAATTCCTTTGAGAATCTCTTTGCCGTCTACAGATACGTGAAGATCATTTATTTCGATAAGTGACATTTTAATTCTTCTTCTAAAACGGTCGGGCGACTAGCCGACGCTTCCTTCCAGACTAATGCCGACCAGCTTCTGTGCTTCGACCGCAAATTCCATGGGCAATGTCTGCAACACCTCTTTGCAAAATCCGTTCACGATAAGCGAAATGGCCTCTTCTGAATTTAGTCCGCGTTGCTGGCAATAAAACAACTGTTCGTCACTGATCTTTGACGTCGTCGCTTCATGCTCCGTCTGAGCGGTCGGGTTGCGGCTTTCTATGTAGGGTACTGTATGGGCGCCGCATTGATTACCGATCAGCAAGCTATCGCACTGGGTAAAGTTTCGCGCACCTTCAGCTTTAGGCTGGATACGAACCAACCCTCTGTAGGTGCTGTTCGACCGTCCTGCTGATATTCCCTTGGCAATAATTTTTGACTTTGTGTTCTTGCCCAGGTGAATCATCTTGGTCCCGGTATCAGCTTGCTGGCGGTTGTTGGTTATTGCAACCGAATAGAACTCACCACTCGAGTTATCACCTTGCAGAATACAACTTGGATATTTCCACGTAATCGCAGATCCCGTTTCGACTTGCGTCCACATGACTTTGGAGTTTTTTCCGCGGCACGCAGCGCGCTTCGTCACAAAATTGTAGATACCGCCCTTACCGTCCCCATCACCTGGGTACCAGTTCTGAACTGTTGAGTACTTAATCTCTGAATCGTCGAGAGCTACCAGCTCTACGACAGCGGCATGAAGTTGATTTTCATCCCGTTGAGGCGCGGTGCACCCCTCCAAATAACTCACATATGAGCCTTCATCAGCAATGATTAGCGTTCTCTCAAATTGGCCCGTATTTTTCTCGTTGATGCGGAAATATGTCGACAATTCCATCGGGCAGCGTAGCCCTTTTGGCACATATACAAATGATCCGTCGGTGAAGACGGCACAGTTCAATGTTGCAAAATAGTTGTCGCTGTAGGGAACAACCGACCCAAGGTATTTTTTTACAAGATCGGGGTGCTCTTTAATGGCTTCTGACATTGAACAGAAGATCACGCCGAGTTCATTGAGTTTCTTTTTATAAGTTGTGGCTACCGATACACTGTCAAAAACAGCGTCAACCGCTACCCCGGCAAGCATTTCTTGCTCACGTAGAGGTATGCCGAGCTTGTCATAAGTTTCGAGCAACTTCGGGTCGACTTCATCAAGACTTTTCGGTCCCTCTCCTATGTTGGGAGCGGCATAATAATAAGAATCTTGATAGTCGATCTTAGGATAATCGAGTTTCGCCCAATCTGGTTCCTGGTCTTCTTGGGTCAGCCATAGTCGGAATGCCTTCAAACGCCATTCCAACATCCATTCTGGCTCTTCTTTCTTAGCGGAAATAAAGCGAACGATATCCTCATTGAGCCCTTTCGGGGCCATGTCGGATTCGATATTCGTTTCCCAGCCGTACTTGTATTTCTCGACATCGCGGACAGCATCGACGGTTTGTTGGGTCGCCGCCATGTCTAACTCACCTGCTCAGACTGCACAGTAGTCGCACCGCCAACAGACGAAGTATTATCCGGTGGGAAAACATGACCAGCAATCTCGAGGTCAGTAATCATTTCTGCTAACGTTACGTCACGCAGCGCCCCAGTGACAGCACTGTTAACCCTGTTCCACTTGCCACTTGCCGGGCATAATTTTTCGTAGGAGCAATGCTCCTCAGATGTATCAACACATGCCGTCAGCGCAATTGGTCCTTCAACCGCCTCAATAACGTCGGCAATCGTCGTTTGATCGGCTGGTCTACTCAGACTATAGCCGCCTCTGACGCCGCGATGGGAAGCGACCAATCCAGACTTAACGAGGTGCTTCATCAGCTTGGCAACGGTCGGCAATGGAATGCCGGTATTCTCAGAAATCGCCTGGGTCGGCCTTATCAAGCCACTTATCGCCATATCGATAAGCACCACTGTGGCGTAGTCTGTTAACTTATTGACTTTAAACACAAATTTTACGCCTCAAAAGCAGGACTAAAATAGTCTAGTTTCAGTAGAGTCTTTAGTTAAGGATGCCGACAATTTCAAGGGTGGAAGCGGGTTTCCCACCGATTAAAGTGAACAGACCGATTGATCACCCAACTCTTATTATTTCGGCCGAACCCATGTTCCAGCAGCCTCTTATCCGAGGCGCAAGGGAATAGGTAGGTCGAAATACTCTACACATTGAGTCAGCTGACACACTTGACGACCTAAACTCTAAGCTCGACCAAGTTTCAAATCCTGCATGCCTCGCTGCATTTTGTTCAGGAATTATAGTTCCGCCGACTGCACTCAATCGCTTTGATGCCGGTGCCCACAACTTTCACCCTGGCCCGCCAGAATACCCCGGACTCTTTCCTTCCTGTTTTGCGATTTATGATGATGCCCAGATTTTTGGCGCCACGGCCCATGTGATGACGGAGAATATTGATGAAGGTGACATAGTCGGTGTTGAAAGATTCGCGATGCCGGAAAGCGCGGATCGAATGGCCCTCGATAAAATGGCGCTCGAAAATGTGACACGTCTGTTCAACCAATCCCTCCCTCAGTTAATCGACTTTGACCGGGCAATTGTGCCCACAGGATATCACTGGGTTGGACAACCAAAGTCTTCGGAAGATTTCAGAGCCCTCTGCAAGCTTCCTAGTGACGTATCGGCAGATAAGTTTGAGCGGCGATATCGTGTAGCGGGAGAAGGCCCCAACCATGCCCTAACCATCACACTTTTTGGACAATGTTTTAAAGTCGTCAGAGGCGGCGTAGCAGCGGGTTAAGGTTCTAGCCTGGGTCTTGTTGACTTAGACATCGTGTTAATTCCGCCGCCAAACCTTGCATTAATTCAAAATAGAGAAGCTTGCCGGGTTCATAGTTCATTCCCAATGGGTCAACCTCGCCTGTACTAACGTCGGCTGCCTCAGCGACTACACCCATGGTTTTAGGTGTAAACCCAGGTTCGGAGAGAAGGCACACGGAGCCGAGTTCTTTGACACGCTGGCGTATTTCAGACAATCGACGTGCGCTGGGCGCGCGGTCTGGTGTGATTGTAATTGCACCAACTGCATTCAGATTAAAGTATTGGTCAAAATACTGCAGGGCATCGTGAGATACCAAGAAAGGCATTTCCTGAACTGAACTCAAAGTGTCACGAAGTTGTGTCTCCAACCCATCAATTTTCAGAAGCGCTTCTTCTGCGTTTAACTCATAAATCGACGCGTTTTTAGGGTCCGAATTTGATAGCGCGCGGGCAACAGCGTCAATCACACCGCGTGCATTGTTGGGGTCCATCCAAATATGCCCGTCGTAATGACCATGATCGTGGTTATCTTTAGTATGACCTTCATGCGCGTCATCATGCGCATCGTCATGCGCATGGTCATCATTATCGTGCTCATGGTCATTGTCGTGCTGATGCTCGTGGTCTTCCTCTACCATCCATACACCACCCTCGCGATTTGGCAGTAAGGTCACCTGCTTTTCAACAGCGAGTTCAATGACCTCAGCATCTGCTGCCAGCGTTTTTAGTGGTCTCTCCAGAAACGTCTCTAGCGGCTCCCCAACCCACACAATTAGGTCGGCGTCGTTGATCGCCTTAGCGTCCGACGGAGTCAGGCTGTAGGAGTGGGGTGGCTGCCCCCCCTTCAGCAAAAGAACGGGCTCAGCAATTCCGTCCATTACCGTTGCTACCAGAGAATGAATCGGACGAACAGTGACCAGAACGCTGGGCGTTTCTGGTTGTGCGATAGCGGGTTGAGCAAGCCATAGCCCCGCCAATACCATCATGGAGTCACGCAGAATTCTCATATTATGTCTTCAACAATCCGTCCCAATATGTTTTGTTATATCATAACAATTTGTCAGCCTGTCTACAGGTAATTGGGTTCTACCATGAGTTTTCCGGCGCCCCGACACGACCATGGTCGTTGTATCTCTGGAGCTCTTAAAACAGCGGAAGACAAGAGCCGTTCTCTCGGTCTTCGCCTAACCAAAACACGTCGAAAAGTCCTTGAGATATTGTGGCAAAGCCATAAACCCCTTGGCGCTTACGACATTTTAGATCTCCTGCAGGAAAACGGACGCCGTCCTGCACCAATGGTCGTATACAGGGCCTTAGATTTTCTTATCGAAGCAGGGCTCGCCCATCGATTATCTAGTCGTAATGCTTTTGTCGGCTGTTCGGGTCCAGATGATTATCATCAAGCTCAATTCCTAATCTGTGATCAATGTGGATCCGCTGCCGAGCTTGAAGCACGTCCAATAAAAAATGCGATTGAAGAAACAGCTACATCAGCAGGCTTTAGAGTCCAACACCACGTCATAGAAATTACGGGCATCTGCCCTAATTGTCAGAATTAGGCAGGCTTGCACATTGAACGATAAAGCAAATCTAATTACGGCATCAGATCTCAAAGTAAGCCGTGGCGGACAAGTCATACTTGATGGAATAGACATCACGGTAGGTTCGGGGGAAATTGTTACCCTGATCGGACCAAACGGTGCTGGTAAATCGACATTAGTTCGGTCCCTTCTTGGCCTAGAGCCGATTGATTCTGGCAAGATTGATCGCAAAGCCGGCCTCGTCGTTGGGTACCAGGCGCAACGACTTGTGATCGATTCGACACTGCCATTAACAGTCCGGCGTTTTTTAACCCTCACAGGAAACCAAACCGATGACGAGCTTGTGCGTACACTTGAACTTGTTCAACTTGAACCAACGCTAGACAAAAGCATCCACGTCTTGTCCGGCGGTGAGATGCAGCGAGTTCAGTTGGCGCGGGCTATTTTAAGAAGTCCTGATCTTCTCGTGCTGGATGAGCCGACGCAGAACGTAGACATCAGTGGCGCGATCGAACTCTACCGCTTAATCCAAGAAACACGCGACCGCCTGAATTGCGCCGTCATCATGGTCTCACACGACCTGAATGTCGTTATGTCTGCGACTAATCGAGTCTACTGTCTTAACAATCATATCTGCTGTTCCGGTCGCCCCGCAGAAGTAAGCAAACACCCTGAGTTTCTGCGTTTATTTGGCCAAAGCGCCGCTGACATGTTGGCGGTCTATACACATGACCATGATCACGACCATGGACCGACAGGCGAAGTGCGGCCGTCTCATAACCACACGCATTAAATAGGTCTAAAGAATATATGGATGACTTTATTGCTCGCACTGTCCTTGCAGGTATTGGTGTTGCGTTCGCGGCGGGTCCACTGGGATGTTTTGTGGTGTGGCGCCGAATGGCGTATTTTGGCGACACGCTAGCCCACTCTGCTCTTCTCGGGGTTGCTTTTGGGTTCTTACTTGGAACAGCACCAACATTTGGAACGATGGCGACAGGCATTGGCGTGGCCATTCTCCTTGTTTGGCTGCAACAAAAAAGAGACTGGTCGAGCGATACGCTATTGGGCCTACTTTCACACACCACGCTCGCGTGCGGTTTGATTGCCATTACTTTTATTCAGGGCGTACGTATTGACCTCATGGCTTACCTTTTCGGAGACATTCTCGCTGTATCAAACACCGATGTTGTCTGGATATGGGTAGGCGCTTGTGTCGTTTCTGGGCTGGTTTTACTGCTGTGGCGCGCTCTTGTCGCGCTGACCGTCAACCGCGAAATGGCTATGGCGGAAGGTGTTGCAAGCCAACGAGTAGAACTGGCGTTTGTCATTCTAATAGCAATTGTCGTCGCGATTTCTATGAAGGTCGTGGGAATTTTGTTGATCACTGCAATGCTCATCATCCCCCCTGCAACCGCACGGCATATTGCCAAAACCCCAGAGCAAATGGCGGTCATTTCTATCTTTGTAGGGTGCCTTTCCGTCGCGGCTGGTATCGCCGGCTCCTACAGGTGGGACATCCCAGCAGGGCCGGCAATCGTTGTTTCCGCTGCCATACTTTTTGCCATCGGAATGACTTCGGGATTAATTCGCGGCGATCAACGCCACGGGTGAATTGGAAGCAACCCAATCCCCCGCTTAAGCGTTACAAAATGGACTCTTTGCCATAGCTCCGCCCTTGATCTGCGTCACGATGTGTTAGTCACGGCAGCCCTCACAGGAACGGACATGAAAGAGCAGCGCGTCATAGTCCAACTTGCTAAGGATAGAAACGAAACTCCTTCACTCGCTGGGGACGGCTTTGCGCTTGTCATTGGCACCCACAATCTGGATGCCGCAGTCGTCAGAGAAGTGCATTGGCTCGCCAAAGAAGCTGGGGTCTCACTCACCGCCTACATGATCGCCCCAATTAAACCGTGGATAAGTGCGCTCATCACACCTCAAGCAGAGCAGATTAGGCGGCTCGCAACCCGATTAGACGTATCAATTTTTAGTTGGGACTCGCCCGTTCGAAACTTTGCCACCTTTTAGGATCGCCACTTCTATATCGGGCTACATCAGGATAGGGATAGAGTGGCCGCGTTAGATCGACGTCCTCATTTTTGGGTGGAAGGTGCGCAACGTCGAAATCGCCAGGGTCCTGTTTTAATTTATAGGCAATGAGCTTTTCAGGCGCTGTACCTGCCTCAACCCAATTTTCTAGGGCGGTCAGCGCATCTACGCGACTAGGGCCCTCTCCGCCGACACAGTGTGCAACACCAGGCATCATAAAAAGTCGGTAGAATTCAGATACAGCGTCTTTACCACCCATGAAGTTCTCAACGTCTTTCAAGTAGTCAATAACACCCAATGGAGGCACCGACTGATCTGACCATCCCTGATATGAAATGAGTTTGCCGCCGCGGGCCACAAAAGCACGGAGATCAGGATTAGCGGCGTTATTGAGATGACGGTTGAAACCCATGCGTGGTGGATCAAGATCAAAGTCAAAATCTTCTGGCGTCCAGCTTGGTCCTGGGTCTTCAGAAAATGCTACGTATCTGAAAAAATCCCCGCCAAACAGATAATAGATAGACGGCTGCGAGTTTACGCCAATGTAAGCGGGTACCCAGTTGAGTTCTGATCCACGCATCGGAACCGCCCGGTACAGCGGTAATCCTTTTGAATCGACAGCTCCCTGGTAGACCTTATTGACGACCTCTACCTCAGCCTCAGTAAGGCAAAGATCCCCATCCTGACTTCTGCATTGCAATGCCGCAGGATCGAATGTGCAGTTCCGCGGGTCATCAATAAGACCATCTGTGAGTCCGTCAGCATCGTCACACGCGTCAATGACCGCGGCATGTAGCATCGGTATCTTGGAAGCCCGAAGTATCGGTTCACCATTGTCATCAAGATTGGCGAGTGCGCTCCATATCAAATGCAGCCCACCCCCCGGACTTACACCAGCTGGAGCAGCAGCGATAATGCCGTCAAAATCTTCTGGAAATCGCTGTGCGGAAATAAGGCCTTGTCGGCCACCGGTCGAACATCCCCGGAAATAAGAACGCTCGATTTGGCGTCCCATGGCAGTAGTTAGAATTGCTTTCGCGGCTTGGGTCGTCGCATGGGTCGCGCGATAGTAAAAATCAATCTCTCCTTGGGGATTATTGTAAGCCCATTTGCCGTCGATGGGCGTACTTTTGTGTCCGAGATCAGTCGAGACACACGCATACCCCCGCGCGACCGCGTCATCACACTGAGCAATCATGGCCGTGGTCCCACAAAATCCACCGCACCCCTGCATAAGCAGCTTCCCGTTCCAGGTCTTTTGCGGAATTCGGAATTCGAACCCAACCGTCGGCGCGATATAGCCCTCAATCTTACAATGGGCTGGGAGCTTTCCCTGGGCGGCAATCTCGGAGGCTGAGGTAATCTGCGTGGGTGCATCGGGTACGCGAGAAAAATCCTCAAAAACGAGGCTACTGCACGCGGCAGACTGCGCCACCACTGGCTCGTGGAAAAGTAAGGATGAAACCAGAATTAGATACGCGATCCCGACCAACCGAGCTTTATAACAGTACATATGCCCTCTCCCCTCGTATCCCTTACATAGATTCAAGATCATACGCTGACCATTAAGGTCATGGGAGTCCGGCCTTCGACCAAGGTTCTAGGCACCGTTTCCTCAGCGAAGCTAAAGCTCTAGGGTGGTGAACTAACGGCGGGGCCACAATTCCCGCCCCACTATTAAAAAGATTAATGGAGACGCGTAATGAAAGTTTATGAAGTTGGCTCTCAGCAAGGCATTAAGTCACTAAGGACTGCGGAGCGAGACGAACCGACGGCTGGCCCAGGCCAAGCTGTCGTTAAATTTCATGCCAACTCATTGAACTATCGTGACTATATGGTGCTAAGTGGCACCTATGGCCAAGGTGGCAATGAAAATCTAATCCCCGTCAGCGACGGCGCCGGTGAAGTTACCGCTATCGGAGATGACGTGACTTCCGTTGCTGTTGGAGACCGCGTCTGTGTCAGCTTCTTCTCTGCATGGATGGATGGCCCCTTCGGACCGCAATACTTTGGGTCTGACTTAGGTGGTGGCGCTGAAGGAACGCTTGCAGAATATGGCGCATTCTCAGCCGACGCTCTTGTTAAACTTCCTGACTCTTTATCCTATGCAGAAGGTGCGTGTTTACCCTGCGCTGGAGTGACAGCCTGGAATTGCATTGTTGAGGTTGGGCGCGCGCAAAAAGGCGATACCGTTCTATTGCTTGGCACTGGTGGCGTATCAATCTTTAGTGTTCAAATTGCCAAAGCAAAAGGACTAACCGCCGTAATCACCTCTTCAAGCGATGACAAACTCTCAAGAGCTAAAGCGCTCGGTGCAAGCCATGGCATTAACTACAAGAATACCGAGAGCTGGGCGAAAGCCGTGCTCGAGGCCACAGGCGGAGCTGGTGCGAACGTCGTCGTCGAGACGGGCGGACCTGGCAGCCTTCAAGATTCGTTTGAGGCCGCCGCATTCAATGGCACGATTGGGATGATTGGCGGACTTGCCGGTGAAGCAAGCGGAGCCCTGAATACTGGCCCACTGGTGGGCAAGAACCTCAACCTTCGAGGTGTAACAGTTGGTAGCAAGAAAATGCTTCAAGATTTAGCCGATACGTTTGCCGCCGAAAGCCTCAAACCTGTCATAGACAAAGAATTTTCCTTTGACGATGCTGCGAATGCTTTCCGACATATGGAAAGCCAGGCACACTTAGGTAAAATCGTAATCAGTCACAACTAACACCGGTCGGATGCGGATTTGAGGGGATAACAATGAAAGCGTGGGAAGTTGGTGATCAAAAGGGTCTAGGTTCATTGCGAATGGTGGAGCGGGACCCTCCAATCGCTGGGCATGGTCAGGCCGTGGTAGCGATTAAAGCCTGCGCGTTGAATCATCGTGACCTAATGGTGATGCGAGGAGGATATGGTGGACCTAAACCGGAAACCCGCATTCCCCTTGGCGATGGGGCCGGCGAAGTCATAACAATCGGCGAAGGCGTGACCAACGTGAGTTTGGGCGACAATGTCTGCGCGACGCACTTTACGGGCTGGATCGACGGCGCTTTCAAACCGTCCTATTTCGGGCATGACCTTGGCAGCACTGCAGATGGCACACTTGCAGAACAGATCGTCGTTCCTGCGGCTTGCTTGGTCAAAACACCAATGAATTTCACGCCAGAAGAAAGCTCAACCCTTCCGATCACCGGCGCAACCGTATGGGCCTGTGTCCAAGCTCTTGGCCAGGTCAAAGCTGGCGACACCGTACTAACGCTGGGTACGGGCGGAGTTTCTGTGTTTGCCCTTCAGTTCGCCAAGATGAATGGCGCGCGCGCTGTTATCACGTCATCAAGTGACGAAAAGCTCGAGCGTATGAAGGCGTTAGGTGCAGACGTTACGGTCAATTACCGCGACAATCCTGACTGGGAGAAAGAAGTTCTCGAGCAAACGGGCGGCGTCGATATTGTTGTGGAAACTGTAGGCACAAGCACTCTCGGCAAATCAATGGCCGCTTGCGCACCCAATGGGCGGATTGGCTTAATCGGCGCTCTTGGTGGCCAGGGTCAACCCAACATGGGCGGGCTTCTGCTCAAAAATTTAGTGCTTAAGGGCATTACCTCAGGCAGCAAAACAATGCTTGAAGAGTGTGTCGCAGCAATTGAGGTCAATGGAATCGATCCTGTGATCGACAAAGTATTCTCTTTCGAAGATGCTCCTGAAGCCTATGAGTATCTCGACAGTGCTGCTCACATTGGCAAGGTCGTGATCAAGCTTTAGTGCCGCTTTCCGCATGCCGTTTGATCGAGGCCAGTAAGCTCAATCGAATCAAACCAGACCACGGACGAATAATGAACCAGTAAACTGAGAACACACGCAGGGTTTTCTTGTCTGTGCAAAGCACACGAGTCTCTGTATCAACTCGAATACGGTCATCGCCCATGTCTGTCAGCCAGAACGCCCACGCTAATTTGATAAATCCTGGCTTATCAAAGGTTCGAAAAGCTGCCGCGTCAACAGATGCCTTGTCCGTCGGCGCATTGCTTCCACCGATCAAACCGCGCACCAGATCAGTGGGGGGCGTCTTAATTAAAGGCAAGAAATCATCGACCGACATGTTTCGGTCTGAAACATTCTCCATTACGAGCTTTGCTGGAATACGCCACAGTCGCATCAAGATTCGCGCGATCTGGGAGTCGCTAAGATCCATTGCCTCAACTGCAGCGAACACTTGCGCTTGGGTTCCAAGCACCACAGTGGTGTGGTGTTCCGTGAACTGATACTCCGGAAGCAAGCTGTCGAGGGCCTCGGACATGATGTAACTCTCTGAATTTCTGTAGGTTTTCGGTAATTTTAAGTGACCACTATGGCAATCCTGGTATCTATGGCAAGATCGAGGAAACGGAGGGCTTCATGAAACCAGAACCACATTTCAAGCGCATCGCCAGAGACAATCTCCCCGAGCATATGCAGACATCCTGGGATGGATCGATGGCACTGCACAAGGATGCTACTTTTGTAGAGACCTTTGGCAATGCGCCGCATATGTACGACTGGTACATGGACGATTTCTACAAGAAGGTCTTTTACTCTGGCCGGATTGAACGCAGTGTGATTGAGTTGGTCCGCCTGCGTCTCGCGAATATTCATGGCTGCGCTCATTGCAACCGAGGTGACAAAGTCGCTGCACGTGAAGCGGGCGTCTCAGAAGAACAAATTGAAGGCTTGGATGACTACGAGAACGGCCCCTTCTCTGAAAAAGAAAAAGCCGCCCTCGCCCTCGCTGACGTCATGGTGCTGACAAATCCCATGGGGACAGTGACGAAAGAACTTCATGAACGCTGCTCACAACATTTCACTGACGGTGAGATGATGGAAATGGGTGTAATCATGGCCGTACTCTGCGGCATGGCAAAATTCATCTTTGCGTACGATTTGGTCGAAAAAGAGGATTACTGCCCATTCATTCCCGGACAGCAGGCCGCCGAATAGGCAAACCAAAAAAAGTTTTTCAAAACGCCAAGGGCGCAGAGAGCAGAATTAATAAAATATGCTACTATAAAACGTAGTTGGAAAGTCTAGCTAATACCCAGGCTCGCGGTTGTAGTACTCGCCAGCGGCATCGATATACTCCTGATACTCAGGCGGGATGATCGGCGTATAGGGCGGGTTCCAATCTGGACCATCGGTATCTTGCCAGTCCGTGGCAAAACGACCGCCTTTGCAACGGCAGAGATGTAGCGCCCCTCCCCACGTCGCAAATGGGCCGTGCTGAATGCCAGGGGGACGCCAGAAATAGCCCCCATCGCGCATCACCCCGATGGGAAAACAAATATCGCCAAGAATAGCGAACTCTTCTTCTACAACAGGATGAATCTCGGCTTTGGCGGTCCACCAGCCCGGCGCCATGCCGATCAGCCAGGTCAGCTCACCGGTTTCCGGTTCTTCATAGAGCTTCTTGTGAGTGGTACCCGACGGATCCCAGTCTCCGGAATTCATATGCTTGCGCGGGCCCATATGCGGCGACATGGTCAACGTGTCGACATACTCCATAAGCCTGCGGTCGTCGAAATCAGCCGTTGGTGCGGAATTGTCACTGGCATGCGGTTCGCCAGAGAAGAACGTCAACACCACTGCGCCCGTTGCGGAACTATGGCTTTCGCGAAGATAGCCCTTTGGCAAATGGGCATAAGCGTGTTTGCCGTAGGCGCGGCCATTTATCTCGACCGCCCCTTCGAGGACAAAGATTTCTTCATCGACATCTAAGGTATGTGGAGTTGTGCGCGCCCAGCCTGCCGGATATCGCAAAATGGTACTCGAGCTTCCGTCGTCGCTATCAATACTGAGGATGCGCGTTTCAATTTCAGGTCGTGCCCCACCGTAAAGCCCCTGAGTAAACGGAATGATTTGGCTTTGAATAAATTCCACATGTGGTCTGGCCATGTTGCCCCCCGCTCGCGGCTCTTTAACTCGTCCTCGTCTTAGCTATCATACGATTGAAGAGCTTCGGTGCAAAGCGTTTGAGCCGCAGCCCAGTCATCGCTTTGCCTTCGCCTACGTTGATTTCGGGCTCTTTCTTGGCCAGCCCATTCAACACTCGGCGCGCGCACTCTTCAGCCGTCAGGCCCTTGCTCTGAATACTGTCCATCTTGCCCCAGGTTGAACCATCCCCCGTAAGTGCATTGACCGAGACCTGGCTCTGCACGCCAGCGATAACCAAGAGAGAAACATCAATATTGGAGGCTGTCAGTTCTGCCCGGAGCGCGTCAAAGAATCCATGCAGTGCATGCTTAGACGCTGAATAAGCTGTCCGCATGGGTACACCATACTTGCCCGCCACACTGGAAGTGGCCACCAGATACCCGGACTTACGCTCAAGCATATGAGGAAGCACACGCTTGGTCAGGTCGATAACGGCAAAGTAATCCAGTTCCATGATCGCGCGATCGACACTGATGTCCGTATTTTTGCCGAGAGACCTTTGTGACACTCCGGCGTTATTGACCAGCATGTCGATATGACCGAAACGACTGAGCACTTTGTCTACGGCAACCTGGCGGCCGGTGTCGTCCAGCATGTCAAAGGGGAGGCAGAGAATTTGGCCGGTGCGGCATGCGCAGGCTGACGCCACACGCTGCAAGTCGGCATCTCGACGCCCTGAGAGTATGAGATGCGCACCTTCTTTTGCGAAGGCGTAGGCTAACGCTTCACCAATTCCGGATGACGCGCCGGTGACCCAGATAACCTGATCAGTAAATCGCATCATTGGGCGGCTTTAAGCCGCGAAGTGGATATCATCAGCGACAATACCCGCACCCGGCTGCAAGGTGGCAACGACGGAATAACCATCTTCATCTTTGCCGTTCTCGTCATAGTACAAGGCGCTATCGTCTTCCGAGTAAACCAGAGAGGCATTGCCAGCAGCATGGGCGGCGTTGTCACCCGCATTGCTGCCATCGTAACCACCTTCTATAATCGAAAAGTTCACTCCCTCTTCCGCTGTACCGGCATTGAAGCCAAAGGCGCCAGCGGAGAGGACGATGCTGTCTTCTCCGGAAGTAAAATCTTCAATCAAGTCATCGCCGCCATCAACAGCGTTGAAGATAAATGTATCTGAGCCCTTGCCACCAATCATGACGTTGTCTCGGGCGTTGCTGATAAACACATCGTCATGATCAGAACCGATAAGATTCTCTATGGAGATGAGGGTATCTACCCCGCTCTCGCCATCTAGGCCTTCGCCATTTTCCAGATCTATAGTTACACCGAAAGAAGATCCGGAATAATCAGCGGTATCTGTACCGAGGCCGCCAATAAGACGGTCATCACCTGCGCCGCCTGAAAGCATATCATCGCCCTCACCGCCGAGCAGTAAGTCACTACCGCCGCCGCCGTTCAACTTATCTGCACCGCCAAGCGACACCATTACGTCATTTGCACTCGTTCCAATGTATACATCCGCATTTCCGTCACCTTGATGGGTGACCTCGCGGGCCGTTAGAGTCAAACCGGTATCGGTGAAAGTAACATCTAACGCGACATCGCCCCAAGCATCCAAGCCTTGGATTTCGTGAAAGATTCCAGAGCTGCTACCCCATTCTATAACGCTGAAGCTATCTCCCGCTGATGCCTCAAAGTCATCCCAAGACAAGACATCTAGCACACCACCCATTTTTAGATTCTGGCCGAAGCGATTTATATCGTAATCAATGTTGTCCGTGCCGCCGAGTTCTATGATGGTCTTGCTTGTAATTCCAAAGATAGCATCGCCACCTTCAATGACGAACAAGCCGGGCGAATTGCCGCCGTCGCTGGTTCCGTTATTCGTGAAACTACCCCCACCGAGAACAAGATTAGCGAACCCAGTAAGATTGCCGTTACTATTGTTGATGAAATCCCCACCCTCTGTTTGGAAGGTTCCATTTATAGTCATGCTGCCATCGTTAGTAACATTCAGGCCATTAGTGTCAACTGTTGAACCAGACCGAACAGTTACCTGACCGCTAGATTGAAAATCGATAGTGTCAGTTGCTGTATTCGTTCCTGTAAATTGCAACGTAGAATTAGTTCCCACATCAATAATTCCACCAGACAATTGATCAAAATCGCCAGAATTCATGTTAATCGTAACATCTTCATCAATATCAAGCGTGCCGGAATTATTAATCGACGCAGTAATTGTATTTGTGTTTGAGGAAGAATCTTTAATCTGAATTGTACCCGTATTATCTAGGGTCCCAGAAGTCACCGTCAGAGAAATCGAGCCGTCATTTCCCGACCCAAAGACGATATTGCCAGCATTCGCAATACTACCGGCACTAGTAAAAGACGTAACTCCAGAAACGCCCGAATCAAGCAATAGCGCACTGCCAGATTGGTTGCTCAGGCTACCAACTGTACTGGCACCGGCAGAGTCATTGATAGAAATTGTACCGGCGTTTATGAAATCTCCAGAACCGGAAATACCCGCATTGACTTGCATTGTCGCATTGCTTGAAAGTGTGAAATCGATACCGCTAGCGACCGTAAAAGAGGAGCCTTGGTTTACGTTAATATCAGACCCTATTGATAAATCCGTATTAACGTTGATAGATCCCCCGGAACTATTATTGATGGTTCCGCCCGTTATGAACCGCGAGCCACCCTCACCCGATAAAACTTCAATAGTACCGGTATTTGTAATGCTGCCGCTGGAACTTAGATCAAGGGCCGCATCGTCTGATGTGGTAGAGCTCAGCCGGATAGTACCTGCATTGGTAACCGCACCGGAAATATTTAACGCCGCCGCACCAGAAGCACCCCGCACTTCGAAAACAGCACCAGTATTGATAGTTACAGCGCCACTAACTGTCATAATATTCTCAGTGCCAGCTGTGAGAAAAAGTGCGGACCCGCCATCGAGGATCAGTGGTGCGGAGATTTCACCCCTATTGGCATTCAGCACACCCTGAACGGTTAACGTTGATGTACCCCCGACATTGCCAGCATTACTGCTCGACTCTCCAAGATTGAGTGTGCCGTTAGACCCAAGTGTAGTGTTGGAATTGATACTGAATGTGCTATTGACGAAAATCAGTTCAGCACCGCTACCAAAGGTAAACGTACCGCCATTAGCGTTCAGAGCATTACCGGAGAATTTGACATCCGTTCCAGCTGCAATATCAAACGCCCCACCCCCTTGATGGCTAATGTCGCTCGTAAATGTCGTGTCAGTGTCAAGATCAAAGGTTCCGTTGTTCAAGACCGGTGCGCTGATAAACCGTTCGCCTCCTCCGCTACCAACGAGTGTTTGAATAGTACTATTATTGGTGATGCCTCCTGAGTTATTTGAAACACGAGCTTCACCGGCGCCTCCGGAGTCCGTCATCGTGATCAAGCCATCATTGATCAATGTTGTGTTGGATAGCTGTAGTTGTCCATTCACCGCCGTCCCACCAATAATTGTAATCGTCGCACCTGATTGATTATTGAAAGTCGAGCTGGAGATGGTGAAAGCAGCGCTGGTGGTATTGGCGACCTCTAGAACACCCCCAGACTTATTATTGAACGTCGCAATATCAATACTTCCCTGTAGCGCTTTAACGGTCCCCGTGTTGTCAAGAATTCCAGTCCCATTTAGAACGCCCGATGATGAAGTGCCGCCAATTTGAATGGTACCAGCATTAGAAATCGGACCACCAGAAGTAAGCGTCGCGCCACCGTCAACTAATATAATATTCGCGGCAGTAGTCGTGACGGCATTACTGACCACAAGAGTTCCATTTGCTATATTTAGTTCCGAAGAATCGCTCATGGCCAGTTTTCTGATTGTGGCGCTAGAGCTGCTGTTATTAAATGAAACGTCTGACGAAGACCCAGAAATAGTGACCTCATCCGTCGCCCCGGGCAGTGTGTCGCCACTCCAATTTGCTGCCGTAAACCAGTTGCCATTGGTATCGCCATCAAAAGCAACAGCAGCAGGGTTCATACTTACCTGTACGGTGGTGACAGACTCGTTAACACTGCCTTCCGTCAACGTGATCGTAACATTTTTACTAGCAGTTTCCGATAAACCCACATTCGAAAACTGAATATTCTGAACAAGCTCCTCAACAGCAGCCAATGTCGCAGAGCTAGTAAATGTGACGACCAAAGCTGCGGTCCCTGTACCGCCTGTAAAGGTCCCTATTACATTGCCGGCAAAGGTTACGTTGGAGCCAGATACTCCAATCTGCCCAGCCGACGTGCCAACATTCTTTATGGTTAAACGGTCATCTGCGGTGTTGTTGGTAGTGATCTGGACCTTCAAGGTACCACCACCTCCAGCGTCATATAGTGATGTATCAACATCAGTAACAGTCGACCCGGCGTCAATGATGACTGCACCGTCGCCATCTCTGTAGATGAGCGCAGATACAGTCGACAGTAAAACCGGGTCGTCAACAGACTGTAAACTGATGTCAACAACCTGATCTACCGGATTAGTACTAGAGTCATTTAAGCGAAAGGTGAAGCTCGCTATATCATCACCTTTATTATTAATAACCGGTTCATAAATTATTAAGCCGTTAGCATTCGTAACCGTATCACCAGCAGAAATAGCAGCGCCCTTAGAGCCTCCATCAGTAGTTTGATACAAGGTACCGCTAGTCGGCACGGCCTGGATAGTTATGATGAGTGAGTCGCTGTCCGGATCAACCCCACCCAATTGAATGGTCATAGTCGTGTCTTCTAATGCGTAGAGTTCAAAGTTTGAGCTCGATTTTACCGGCGCAGACTCATCTGACCGGATGACTCCGCTATCTCCATCATTGCCCTTTCCGAACTGATCAGCATCGAAGTAATTAATATAGATATCGCCGTTACCTTCATCAAAACCCCACCGCCCACGTGCACCACTAACACCTCCGTCTAATTTCCCGCTAAAGACGGTATTAATGTTGCTTGAGGTCAGAGCCAGATCCCAATTCACCACTTCATCGATCAAGCCGGTAAAACCGTTTACCGGATCCGCACCGTTGCTGGAGTCAGCACCGATAAACACAGGATCATCATCGTTATCTGACCCAATCGTTAGGCCAGTCGCGCTATCGACCAACGCACCATTAACGTAAAAGGAAGCACTGGTTCCGCTGACAGAAATAGCGACGTGGGACCACGCCCCAGCAGTTATCCCAGCGCCCGTGGATGCCACTGTAGATCCCCCGAAAAACTCAATTTCAAGTTCACTGTTCTTAAGGCGGAAAGAATAACCGTTCGTTGACGAACCGGTAGTGTGGGCGAATATAGTCTGCAATCCACTTACACCGCTCGGTTTAATCCAAGCAGAAACTGTGAAATCACTGCCGCCCCCATCTAGATCACTGCTATCGGAAACCTTAATAAAGTCGTTACCGTCAAATTTTGCAGAGTTTCCTGCAAACGGGACAGGCTGCTCGGTGACCGTGGTTCCGAGCGCAATAGGCCCCGCACTAAATACTGACGCACCACCTGAGTAAGTGGTGTCAGTGGTTACTATCCCACCCTCTGAGTCTGTTGAAAATGCGCCGCTATAATTAGAATCAATGGCTAGCACCTGTATCGGCGTAGGTGTTCCGGCATAGTCAGATGCTGGCAAGAAACGAATTTGGGTGGATGAACTGAGTAATACTGAACTACTAGAGCTTGCCGAACCGATCGAAACCCATGTAGAGCCTGAAGTGGTACTAAATTGCCATTCACCTTGACTTGAGGTCTGCGGGTTGACCACCACCGCAACGCCAACAAGCGCATTATTATCAGCATCTGTATAGAGTAATGAAAAGAGAGTGGAAATACTTTGACCGGATGGATCGCCAGTGCCCTTTTGGATCGGTGACAAGGTAGCTGACCCGGAAAGCATAGGCGCATCATTCACAGATGAGACCGTAATGTTTACGGTCTGAGTGGTAGTGCCACCCTTAGGGTCGTTTATCGTGACAGTAACCGTATCACTGCCGTTAAAATTAGCATTTGGCGTATAGATAATACTACCGTTACTAATGCCCGTTAATCCGTTTGAGCCGTTCGTTGCTGAGACGGCAATCGGCCGAGAGTCACCATCGGGGTCAAATGCAGAAACAAAGAACCGAAGGGGAGTATCTTCGAACACTTGGAGCGAACTCGCTTTGCCCACCGGCGGATAGTCGAAGAACCAGAAACTATTTTGAGATGACCCAATAACAGTGCCATCGCTCCGGCCCGTGGCATCGTTGACCGTTACACCAGCTCCTTCAGTGAACGGATAGTAGGCTACCAAGGAGTCACTTGTAATAATGGAGCTGGATGCGGGCAATGAAGCGATCGACGATAAACTCAAAACCTTGCTGAAGATCGCAACATCGCGGACAGCGCCCTCGAAATCGTGAAGCCCAACATTGTCAGTCAAGCGACCGATCAGTATGTCATCATTATTGACCTGTCTATTATTGCTGGTCAGCGTCGCGCTACCTACTGAAGATCCGTTAATAAATAAACCCATAGATCCATCGGAACTGTCATAGGTCGCCGTCACATGGATCCACATTTCGGGCTCTACTGAAGCAACTGATATCTCATTGGTAGAACTACCGTTACCCATCCGAAATTCTAAAGTGCTTGTGCCCTCATTGTAGATGAGAGCGAAATCGCCGTTAGCAATAGTTGCACCATCAGGGTGTTTAGCGAGAATAATCTGATCGTCACCTGAATTTTTGGCACCCGCAAACCAAGCAGAAATAGTGAAACTGGTTGGCAACTGACTAAGACCCGTATCAACATAAGTAGCATTGTCGAACACCAGAACGTTGGCCGATGGAATGGTACCTACTCCACCGGAACCCGTGCCATTCAAAGCACTTCCACCAGAGACAAGATTAGGCACGGTAGTACCGCTTAAATTCTCAAAGTCGTAGGAAATCAGGAGGTTTGCTTCATTCCCACCGGGTGTGCTGAAAGCGGCCGTCGAGATTTGTGAAGGCTCCCGGACCGTATCCCAAACACGTGTTTCATCAACCCCGCCGCGAAAAAAATGAGTGCCGTCAGAGCCGACATCAACAAGCCCAGTGATAGAAAAGTCTAGGTCGTCGCTTTGAGTGGTCACGAGTGTTGCGCCAGTGTCTTCAACACCGTCGACATACAATCTCAATTTGTTTGATGTAGCATCGAATGTATAGGCAACGTGATGCCAAAACTGGTCGTTAACGGTGACAGAGGACGCCAGTTGCAAAGCATTGCCCGAGGTGTCCATAACTTTAACGGTCAACACACCATTATTTAGGAATACACTAGACTGCTCACTACCGCTATTGTTGCTAAGGTTAACAATAGGCCGAAGTCCTGATTCTTCGCCTGACCTAAACCACGCCTCAACAGTATGCGAGGTTACAGTTACATTACTGTTGCTCAACACGTAGTCATTTAGACCGTCAAACTGCATATATTTACCAGAGGCGACGCCGGTAGCTATCGGGTTATTATTTGTAATTGTGGGGGCAACGATAGGTGCAACAACTGGAGCAACGGCATCCGTAGGAGCAACGTCATCTGTAGGAGTAACGGCATCTATAGGGGCAACATCATCTGCTGAAATAGTAACAACACCAATGGACTCATTACTGAGAATAGCGCCTACAGGTGAAGAAAGTACGACCGAAAATTCTTCTGGACCTCCAGAGCCAGACGACGTGTCATCAGCTAATATCTGAACAGATATTGAACCGGTCGTTTGCCCGGCAGGAATAGTCAAGACTCCACTTGTTGCTGAATAGTCTTCGCCGGCGATAGCTGAACCATCAGTCGTTGAAAAACTGACGGTTACGTCGGCGGCAGAAGTTTCTGACAAGGAAACCGCGAGAACCGCTGAGCCGGGGCTCGCATCGGATATAACGATGTTGCCGATAGAAATTTTCGGAAGGTCAAGAGATTCGCTGTCAGGGAGGGCAAGAGATTCACTGATTGTTACGGTTGCAAAAGAAGGCTCACCAAGGACCGTGCCTGGATCATTTATTAACTCGACAGTAAACGTTTCAGCCGACTCAGCCATACCGTCGGTGGCAATACCAAGAGTGACGGTCTGGGTCAGCTCACCCGGTGCGAAAAAGATGGAACCACCAAGCGCTCCCGCCGAAAAGTCTTCGGCGGTTATATCGGCACCGTTTATCGAATAAGAGCCACCTGCTGCTACCGTGGTATCGCCGCCACGACTAAATGTTAAGACAACAAAAGCACCCTCATCTACTATTTTCACATCTGTTGTGATCGAAATTGTGGGCGCGGAAGAGTCTACATCGGGTTCGGAAGAGTCTGCCTCGATGGTGATAACAACAGAACCGCCACCTGCAGCGATGGTGGCACCATCACCAGCGATTAGACTTAATTGTATGTCTTCAGCTAATTCAGGCGACGAACCTGTCGCGTCGGTAAAAATAGTTATGACGCCGGAAGCCGTCGTTTCTCCAGCCGCAATCGTACCGCTAAGCGAAGAGATATCAAAATCCACACCCGGTGTGGCAGTACCACTGGTATCTAGACTAAATGTTACATCACGCAGCGATGATCCTGAACGGGTAACAGTGTAGTTTATGACTACTTCACCAACGTCTCTCACGGTGTTTTTATCTACAGATAAAGACAGCGCTGGAAGAATATCAGCACCGATAGTTACACCAGCCTCAACATTATTAATTATGACGTCTGTCGCGGGTGCATTTGACGAAATTCTCAAGAAGAACGACTCTTCGCCTTCACTAAAATTCTCTGCATCATCAACTATTATGGGCACAGTAACAGTCTTCGTGGTCTCACCTGGACCAAACGTCACTGAACCGGCAGTTGCAGCATAATCCTGTCCCGCAATAGCCGTGCCGTTAGCCGTCGTAAAATTGACCGTTACCGTAGTTGAGAGGTCAGCACTGCTTCGAGTGATTTCAAATATGGCGTTATTAGATGAACTGCCTGGCGCATCACTGATAACTGAAGATAGCGATTGAACGCTAATGTTGGACGGTACAATCGGAACAACGTCATCATTATCGTTATCGTTATTATTGCTCGTGGGATCATTATTAGTCGTCGGCGCCAAAGGCGTCGTTGGTGCCAAAGGTGTCGTCGGTATCAAAGGCGTATTTGGTGTCAAAGGCGTCGTTGGCGTGAAAGTGGACGTAGGTGTCGTTGGCGATCCAAACGTCGGTGAGTCTCCAGTCGTTGGCGATCCAAACTGCGTTGAGTCTCCAGTCGTCGCTGGATCCGTGGTCGGCGATCCAAAAACCGTTGGGTCCCCAGTCGTTGGCGATCCAAACGTCGGTGAGTCTCCAGTCGTCGCTGGATCCGTGGTCGGCGATCCAAAAACCGTTGGGTCCCCAGTCGTCGGCGATCCAAACATCGTTGGGTCCGTCGTCGGCGGCGCTATTCCGGCGGCCCCGTTCTGGGTTGCTGTCGTCTCACTGTTTGTTTCATTTGTGGTGATCGTTTCAGTTGCTGCCCCTCCAAAGCCAGCGACCGGCTGATCACCATCTTGGCCGAGGTCCGCACCCCGACTAAAGCTGGTTTCACCCTCAACCGGGCCTGGACCGAGACTTTCGCTCGCGTTCAGGGCGTCGCCTGCAGTTACCTCACCGGTTGAACCTGGGCCTGGGGCCAAATCTTCTCCCGCGTCTAACGGGTCGCCCGCGATTGCATCCTCACCCGGACCCGGACCCGCAACCAGAGCTTCACCTGGGCCTATGGCTGGGCCTGCAACTTCAACCGGACCCTGAGCTCGAACGAGAGCCGTGAATGGAAAGAAAGTGGAGCCAGCGG
>JAURPI010000020.1 GCA_030835385.1 Alphaproteobacteria bacterium
AGCTCCTAAGCGGAAAGCCGCGAAGAAGAAAGCAGCTAAGAGGAAAGCTCCTAAGCGGAAAGCCGCGAAGAAGAAAGCAGCTAAGAGGAAAGCTCCTAAGCGGAAAGCCGCGAAGAAGAAAGCAGCTAAGAAAAAAGCTCCTAAGCGGAAAGCCGCGAAGAAGAAAGCAGCTAAGAAAAAAGCTCCTAAGCGCAAAGCAGCTAAGAAGAAAGCTGCTAAGAAGAAGGCTCCTAAGCGCAAGGCAGCTAAGAAGAAAGCTGCTAAGAAGAAGGCTCCTAAGCGCAAAGCAGCGAAGCGTAAGCCCGCTAAGCGCAAAGCAGCCAAGAAGCGTCGTCCAGCCTCTCGGAAGCGCTAAAAGCTTTAGTCAGCTTAACAACACAGACAAAGAAAGCCTGCCGTGTCTCACGGCAGGCTTTTTCTTTAGGAGGCAGAAAAACGGGCAGCGCAAGCCCCGAAGATTAATTGGTTAACGCCGTGCTAGCCCTTCGACTTGCTGGACAATATCGACAACATAATCGACATCACTAACAGTCATTTCTGGAAAAAGCGGAAGAGTAATCGCTGTGTCGTAGTAAGCCTCAGCAACAGGAAAATCACCGCGTGTAAAGCCCCCCTGGCTATGGGCCACTTTCGATTAGAGTTTCTGGGATGGGGGGCCTCATGTTGAGGGCCTGATGAGGCCTGACATGATTATACTGTTTGAGCCCCTTTCTGATGACAGTCTGGGCCTGGTTAATGGTTGAGAACCACTCAGCATTAAGAACTTCACGCCTGAGCGTGCCGTTGAAGCGCTTGTTATAGCCGTTCTCCCACGGTGAACCCGGATAGATCTGTATGGGTATAATGCCAGCCCTCCAAAATCCAGATCAAATGCTAAGCAACACTTGTCCCAGTTTTAAGGGGGAAGGACAGTATTCAGCAGTCGCCACCCGTTTTATTGCGGCAGCATGCACAACAATATCAACGTCACGCAAGGCCAACTCGAGTCTTTGCTGATCACGAACATCGCCAATAAAAAATCTTAGTATTTTGAGATCTGATTCATTGGCCGCTCGCTACATTTTAGACTGCTTGAACTCGTCGCGAGAAAACACAATCACACGGCGTGGAGACGTCTCTGCAAGCACTGTGCGGACGAAAGCCTAACCAAATGAGCCAGTCCCTCCGGTGACGAGAATACTATTTCCACTAACCTGTTTTCTTAGGGCTTCAAGCGCTGGCCCGTTAGGTGCGAATGAGGTGCTCATTCTTGAAATTCTTTCGTGTAAGACGACCAAGAAATCTTGGCTTATCGACTACCTCAGCCTTTAGCAAGCGGCTGAGCGCTCATTGATCCATCTTATCGTGGCTGGTACAACCAACGAACCGGTGATTGGTGGACTAAAATAGATGAGTAGCGCGAAATACCGCAGAATTGCGGTGATTCCAGCAAGAGGCGGTTCATCGCTTCTAAAGCGTAAAGCGCTCATAGAGTTTAAGGGCAACCCCCGCATCGCTCACACGATCCTCGCAGCGTTAGAGTCTCAATGTTTTGAGAAAGTCGTCACGTCTTATGATGATATGGAAATTCTTGGAGTGGCAGCTGACTTTGGAGCAATTCCTCTGGAACGAAACCCTGCACTGGCGACCGCCTCAGCAACAACAGCTCCAGTGCTGATCGATGTCCTAGATCACGAACAAAAAAATCGAGAAACCTGGGACGTATTAGCGTGTCTCTATGCGACTGCTCCTTTAAGAACGGACAATGACATTTCCGCAGTGGTTAACTTGGTAGAACCAGAAAAATGCGAATTCGCCATGGCGGTTAGTCATGCCGATAGGCCGATTCATCGAGCACTCTCTGTCGCCGATAACGGAATTTTGGATGTTGTGTGGCCGGACCTCGTGAATCTCAACTCGCAAGAAGCGCCACAGTACGTTTTTGGCAATGGCTCTACATACGCTGTGTATGTCCCTTCGTTTCTGAAGAACAAGTCACTCTATGGACCCGGATTGCGAGGATACGTCATGCCCCCGGAACGGTCCGTGGATATCGATACTGAAGAAGACTTGGAACTGCTCCCTTACTATGCCGACAAGCGGGCTACCAGAAGCTCATGAATCCAGTAGCTTACATCTCATTGGAACTTAAGGCCCGCGATCTCGACCCACGCCTCCTTGTCGCGGCAGAAGCGGTTAAGCGGGGTCTAAATGTCGTAATCGGTCAACAATGGGTCCTATCAAAGAACAACAGATCAATGCCGAAGGGCGCGTATCTCTTTAAGACCGTAAACGAGATTCAAGCTGGATACATGACTGATGCTTCTGCGGCGGGGTATGCGATTACAGCCAGCGATGAAGAGGTTTTCGCGTGTGCCTGTGACGCATGCTTTGAATCAGGAATGGGACCGACGGCAGCCAAAACGCTCGATGTGTTTTTTGCTCAGGGTCAACGGCATGCTGATACTGTTGTTAGCCAGTATCCCAATCTTTCTGACCGCGTTCGCATTACTGGAAATCCACGGATTGATCTCTTATCAGCATGGGGTCGTGTCAGCTTTGCTAAACAAGTTACAAAGATTCGCGAAAAAGTTGGTCGCTTCGTCCTCTTCAACACCAACTTTGGTTGGATAAACTCAATTTGGAATGCAAAAGAAGACACAAAACAGATTGCAATTCGCACTGGCCATCTTGTGCTTGACGAACCCGCAAGTGTTGCAGCCTTTGAGACCGAGCTTGATTGGGAGAGGTCAAACATGAGCGAGCTCGAGAAGGTTATTGACTGGATGCCAATGGGTTTTCCCGGTTTCAAGGCAGTCATCCGTCCTCATCCGGCAGAGGACCCAGAGTATTGGAAATCCAAGTACGGCAATTCACCGCACGTCTTAATCGCAGACAACACGCCGCATATTCCCTGGACGATGGCAAGTGCAGCACTCGTGCATACGACGTGCTCTACCGGCATGGAGGCTGCGCTCTTAGATGTGCCTGCGCTCAGCATCACACCGCGTCCAAATGCATCGCAGCACAATTACATTTTGTCTAACCAGGTGAATCCGACCGTCAAAAATGCTGAAGAAGCCTGTGAGGTGCTAACAGCTCTGGTTGATAACACTAACAAAACGATGACGGACACCGACAAATACCGAGACACGTTTGACAAATTCTACCCCGACAGGGACCGTGGAACATCAGCTGGTCAAATTGCTGATGGATTAGTCGATGTAATTAAGCGTAAGGGTGGCACCATCGACCCATCTTATCGATGGGCCCTTAACCAAGGAACACCATGGTACCAATTAGAGCGGCGGCAGGAGTGGCGAGACAAATTTACGGTTGAGAATCAAGAGTTTGCCGTACGCCTCAAAGCGATGGCAGATCTTGCCGGACTCAATCAACAAATCGGGATTCAGAAACTCGATGACAGCCTATTTCTTATGTACGCTAAGTGAGATTGGGCTGAGAAATTAAACCCCATTGCATCACTGTGAAATTCAACAGCTACAAGCCATTCTACGCTCAAAATCATGCCCCAGCGCTTGACGAAATAGGAATACGCCCCTTGGCCTGCACAGGGGTTTTGCGGTGCGCTGATGGGCTTGTATTCGCCCGACGTTCCGACTCTGTGATGTTAAACCAGAATACCTGGGAACTGGCCCCATCAGGTATTTTCGATGAATTTGCAGTGAACCCCGATGGAACACTGAGCACTCAGACGACCTTTACCAACGAAATGGCGGAGGAATTAGGCATTCTGGAAAAAACTCCGCAAATACAAGAGGTTTTGGTCGCGCTAGAAGACTTACAGCAGAATTCAATAGATCTGATCGTCCCCGCCAAAGTCCAATTCAGCGCAAAGGAAATTCACAGCCACTTTCGCTCTAGACAGACCAAGGAATATTCAAAAGTGGCAGTGGTCCGCGAGAACGACGTTTGCGATTTCGTGACCATGTATTCGCCTGACATTGTCCCCATTAGTCTCGAAATTCTTGATATTCTCAATTTGACTTAATGCCTGTTCTCACCGTGGTTAAGGACGGGGGCAGTATTGGGTTAAGTTGCCCCCCTCACCCACAATGGATTGCAACATCAAAAATTAGAGAGACTAATATGCGTCACCGGTTATTCACTTTTATTGCAGCTTACCTCACAGCCCACTCAGCGCTCGCAGAGTCCCCGCCCATCCTTTTCGAGGACGTGAGCGACTCTGTCGGTGTTAGTGACTTAGCCGTCAATGGATCCGGCCCTGCTTTCGCAGATTACGACAATGACGGAGACCTCGATATCTATGTCGCTGGAGAAGCCTTAGCGGAGGGGCTCAACAATCGCCTATGGGAGAATGACGGTACGGGACAATTTCGTGATGTCGCTGCACAACGGCAAGTCGATAATGACGGCGGACTCGCACGGGGTGCCTCTTGGGGTGACTTTGACAATGACGGTGATCAAGACCTGGCCATCTCAAATATGGGACCCGGACCAGGCGCCAGAAAACACGTACCAACAACCCTATACAAAAATTTGTTGATTGAGACTGGCAAAGCCGATTTTGAGGACATCACACGCGCTGCCGGCATCATGCGAGAAGGCAACGAGGATGATCTGCGTGTTGGCGGGCTATCTGACACCGGCGCTGGTGTTGCCTGGGGCGATTATGACAATGATGGCGATCTTGATCTCTTCTGGAAGTGCGCCGATTACGACATCGAGAACGCATTGTTTCGCAATAACGGAGACGGAACTTTTACTGATGTAACGGCAACATCCGGTGTTGCCATACAAGGCAAAGTCCTTGAAGCAAATTCTCAAGGCGCACCGAATTGGACAGACTTTAACAGCGATGGCTGGGTTGACCTTCTAATAACCAACGAAGGCGATTCCAAAGTTATCCTGTTAAATAATAAAAACGGAACCTTCACTGACATCACAAAAAACCGCCGTGGTCCCAATGGATTTGCGTTTCTGAATCCTGGTAACGCCAATGGCGCTTGCATTGGTGATGTCGACAATGACGGAGATTTGGATTTCTATCTGCCGACAGCAGATCAAGCCAACCGCCTAATCATCAGCACGTTATCGGACAACGGAGAGGTTGGATTTGATGATGTGACATTGACATCAGGTGCGGGGGATCCTGGTGGCGCCAGGGGCTGCACTATGGCGGACTTCGATAACGATGGACTGCTTGATATCTATGTTAATAACGGTGGACTCTCTAACGTTCTAATTAACGACGTAATCAGTACGATGGCCCCTTTCGTTCAATTCTATATCGCGTGGAAGCCCGCCGAAAACAAACTATTCAGAAATAACGGGGACGGGACCTTTGCTGATGTGACAAGTGGCTCGGGGGCAGAGGGGTTTGGCATCGGTAGCGGCGTTGGCGCGGCTGATATTAATGACGACGGGTTTCCGGATCTATTCATGACCAACCGCACATACTATAGCGAAGGTAAGCGGGTGAACATTCCACAGAAAAATCACTTGCTAATGAATCAAGGTAACGGAAACAGCTGGATCAAGATCGGATTAACCGGATCAGCCAGCAACAGAAATGGGTATGGCGCAAAGGTCAAAGTGATGTCAGGTGAACTCACCCAAATACGAGAACACACCAGCGCGCACGGCTACAATTCAACAAATGACCCAATTTTAATGTTTGGGCTTGGCGATTCAGATACGGTCGACCGTATCGAGGTCTCATGGCCGAGCGGAACGACACAGGTTTTAACCAGCCTAACCGGGCGTCAGACGGTTCGGATTACAGAACCGGAGGGGTGATGGGGTTATTTCGGGTGCCTAGCTGAACACTGGCGTGTAGATTGTATTCACGGCCTATCCGTGGCAAATCTCTATGCGCTGCAATCATGATAACAGAAACCGAGCTTTTCTGGCACGATAAGGGAATTTGCAGCCCAGAAACCTGGTAACCGGCCACCGCAGCAGCAAGCCTTCAAATGAAAAAGTCTGACACCGTCGTTTTTATTTCCGGTAATTTCTTCGCTCTTCACCCGGGGCATGTGAGGGTACTTAAGTTTGCTGCCGAAAGCGGTGATACCCTAATCGTCGGCGTCTCGGCCACACGGCCATCTAAAGACGTCCCCCGTCCCGAAGAACGAGCCGAAGCATTGCGGGAGTTGGGTATAGTTGACCGCGTCGTCGTTCTAACTGATGGGGTTGAGGCCTATCTGCGCGAATTCAAGCCCAACATCGTGATCAAAGGAAAAGAGTTCGAGTCAGCTTCTAACCCCGAAGAACCAATCATAAAAGAATATGGTGGCCGCCTCATCTTCGCATCCGGTGAATCGACCTACTCAGCTTCAGATCTCCTTGCCCACGACAATCAATTTTCTCAGGCCGCCCGGCTCAATATTCCTCAAGACTTTTTAGAACGCCACGGATTAAAAAACGATCAACTGGTCAATCGGGTTAAAACTTTTTCTGACCTTTCGGTGATCGTCGTCGGCGACCTCATTGTAGATGAATACATCAATTGTGAACCCTTAGGGATGTCACAAGAAGAGCCTTCAATTGTCGTCTCTCCGCAATCCACCGATCGTTTTATTGGCGGTGCCGGTATAGTGGCTGCACACGCTGCTAGCCTAGGCGCGTCAGTTGATTTATTGTCCACTGTCGGCGATGACGAAATGGGCGATCGCCTTGCAGATTGGCTACCAGAATACAACGTGAACGCCCACCTGATTACTGACACAAGCCGACCAACAACGCTCAAACAGCGGTTTCGGGCCCAGGATCGCACCATGTTGCGTGTCAGCCACCTAAGACAGCATGAAATATCCCGTGATCACCAAAGCGAAATAGCATCTACGTTCGAAGCCCTGTGCTCTAAAGCAGATCTCGTGATTTTTTCCGACTTTAACTATGGCTGCCTACCGCAGCCCCTTATTGATCATTTGGCCAGCACTGCAAAGCAAACCTCGACAATGTTTGTTGCAGATAGCCAGTCTTCTTCTCAAGTCGGAGATATTTCAAGATACAAGAACGCCCACCTCTTAACACCAACCGAATTTGAAGCCCGGCTCGCCTTGCGAGACCAAAACAGTGGACTTGCAAAAATGGGGCACGATTTGCTGTCGGCAACGAATAGCGCGAATGTGTTCGTTAAGCTCGGTGCCGCGGGTGTTCTTATTGTCTCCGCTGAGCATACACCAGAAGAACAGCAAATGGACAGACTCCCAGCCTTTAATGCTCTGCCCAAGGATGTATCCGGCGCAGGAGATTCCATGTTAACCGCAGCTTCACTAGCTTTATCGGCTGGCGCTATAACCTGGGAGGCCGCCTTTTTAGGTTCAGTTGCCGCTGCGATTCAGACCAGTCGCATAGGAAATGTACCCATTACTACTGAAGAACTAATAGATTCTCTAACGCGATGATGAATGTGCCACGCCGTGCGTTATTGCTCTCCGGTGGTCTTGGAACACGCCTACGCCCTCTGACAGAGACCATTCCAAAATGTCTTGTTCCGATTCAAGGAAAACCTGTCCTGGGATACTGGATAGATATGCTTCTGGATGCAGGTGTTGAACGCATACTCATCAATACCCACTACCTGCCAGACCAAGTCCGCGACTATTGCAACAGTGATACTTGGCGAGATCAGATAGACTTAGTACACGAGGAAGAATTACTTGGCACCGCCGGAACACTTCGGGCGAATCACGACTATTTTCGTGGCCAGAGTCCTTTTTTCATGGCCCACGCAGACAATCTCTCAGTCTTTGATCCGGCAGTCTACTTTTTGACCCATGAACGACGTCCGAGTGGATGCGTGGGTACCATCATGACCTTTGAGACAGATCAACCTCAATCATGTGGGATTTTGGAACTGGACAGCCATGAAGTCGTGCAATGCGTCCACGAGAAAGTAGCGAATCCACCGGGAAACCTTGCAAATGGGGCTGTTTTTCTTCTCGAGACTGAAGTACTTGATTGGGTCTGCGCGAACCCTGAGGCGTGCGATTTTTGCGGCGATGTGGTGCCGTCCCTAACTGGCAAATGGTATACGTTTTTTAACGAGACTTTTCACCGCGATATTGGAACGATAGCGGCGCTCAAAAAGGCTGAGTCCGACTTTGTTTGGAATAAAAAATGAATCTTATTGTTACTGGTGCGTGTGGATACAAAGGCAACGTCCTCGTACCGAAACTGCTTGATGCTGGCCATAATGTTACCGCACTCGATATCATGTGGTTCGGAAACGACCTCCAACCTCACCCAAACCTAGAAGTCCGGCAGTTTGACATTCGTGCCCCAGAAACGCTTGATCTAACGGGGTGCGACGCCATCATCCATCTGTCATCGGTCGCCAATGACCCATGTGGAGATTTGGACCCCAAGCTTACTTGGGAGGTTTCTTGCCTCGCCACGATGCGGCTGGCAGATAAGGCTGTACGCCAAGGGGTCAAACGCTTCATCTATGCGTCATCTGGCAGTGTTTATGGCCTCAAAGAGGAAGAGCACGTGACAGAAGATCTCGAGCTCGTTCCACTGTCTGAATATAATAAGACCAAAATGGTCGCTGAGCGGGTGTTACTTAGCTACGCCGATCAGATGGCTGTCCAGATCGTACGGCCGGCCACAGTTTGTGGTTTGTCTCCTCGCATGCGCCTAGACGTCGCGGTGAATATGCTTGCGATGCAGGCTCTGACAAAAGGAGCAATAACTGTCCTTGGCGGAGACCAGACCCGCCCCAACATTCATATTGACGACATAACCGATCTCTATGTGTTTTTACTAGATCGACCAGATGTCCAAGGTATTTTTAATGCCGGATTTGAGAATCTGTCGATCCGAACCATCGCAGAGACCATTGCAGAGCACATTCCTGCCAAAATCAATATTGAGCCATCCAACGACCCCCGGTCTTATCGCATTAATTCAGACAAGATCCTTGCGACTGGCTTCAAACCTAAGAAATCTGTGAAAGATGCGATCTCCGAAGTTGCCGATGCCTATAATACTGGGGCACTAAAGGACGAAGACCGCTTCTATTGTCTGAAATGGATGACTGAGAAGGTTCTATAATGAATGATCAGCCCACCACGGCATCGTCAGAATTCGCACCCTTCGCCACCAGCTATTTTGAACGCCTGACTGAGGCCAGTCATCGCATTCCCCTAGATGTGGTTGAACACTTAGCAGACGCGTTGATGTCCAGCTGGCAGGACGGACGGCAGGTGTTTATTTTCGGCAATGGTGGATCCGCTGGCAACGCGATGCATCTTGCCAACGATTGGATATACGGTATTTCAAAGACGTTTGGCAGTGGACTTCGAGTGACCGCCTTACCGTCGAATGGGTCAGTGACGACTTGCCTTGCCAATGACGAAGGGTATGAAAGTATTTTCTCATACCAACTTGCCGTTCTCGCCCGACCCGGTGATATCGCCATCGCGCTCTCTGGCAGTGGGAACTCGCCTAATGTCGTAAAAGCATTGGAGTACTGCAAAGAAGCCGATATCGAATCCTATGCCATCCTCGGATACTCCGGGGGCAAGGCTTTGGCTTTAGCTGATCATCCAATACATGTCGCCATCGATGACATGCAAATATCCGAAGATCTTCAGATGACAGTCGGTCACCTCCTCATGCAGTGGCTTTATGCAAAGCGCGGCGACATTGCTACGACGCGGACTGACTAGCATGACAGCAATAAACAACGGACCCACAACCACCCAAGCAGCAGTCCTAGTAGAGCAAAATACTGACCTCGTGATCGACGAAATATCACTGCCTGAGACACTGGATGTTGGGCAAGTGCTCGTTGAAATAAAATATAGCGGAATCTGCGGTTCTCAATTGGGTGAGATTGACGGTGTCAAAGGCCCTGATCGTTGGCTACCTCACCTACTCGGGCACGAAGGCTCAGGCCATGTACTCGCCATTGGCCCCGGTGTTAAACACGCTCAACCGGGAGATACAGTGGTGCTGCATTGGCGGCCGTCTCGGGGCATCGAATCTGCAGCACCAAAATACAAATGGGGTGACAAAACTGTAAACGCAGGTTGGGTTACCACTTTTAATAACTATGCGGTTGTTTCAGAAAACCGGTTAACACCAATTCCAGCAGAGACCGATCTAAAGGCCGCCGCTTTATATGGATGCGCGGTCACGACTGGATTTGGCGTAATTGACAATCGCGCAAATGTTCGCCTCGGCGATACCGTTGTTGTTTTCGGAGCTGGTGGCATCGGATTAAATATCGTTCAAGGCGCCGCATTAGCTGGTGCTCGCGCAATAATCGCTATCGACCGGTTCGCAAATCGGCTTGAACTCGCGAAATCCTGCGGAGCCACTGAAACAATTGATGGCTCACAGATAAATCCCTGGGACCGATTGAAAGAAATCTTTGCTGACGAACCACTGGACGTGTTTATCGATAATACCGGCGCCCCGACTGTTATTGCCGAGGGTTACAAACTCACATCAAACCGGGGTAGAACAGTTCTCGTAGGCGTACCTAAGTCGGGCAACGACACTGCGATCCATACACTTCCGTTACACTTTGGCAAGTCGATCACAGGCACCACTGGTGGCGAAGCAATACCTCACGAAGACATTCCTCGCTACATGGCCCTCACCGAGGCTCGCAATGTTGACCTGAACGACCTCATTACCGAGGTGGAACCTCTTTCAGGGGTAAATGATCTAATTGCTAAGATGCGAAACGGTAAGTCCGCGGGACGATGCTTAATTGATTTCTCGCTCTAATTCGCCCCACACCACTTAAAATCTGAAACCAATACTTTTATGTCTAAAGTCCTCGTTCTTGGCAGCAATTCATTCTCGGGCACGAATTTCATCAGTTACCTATTGGACCAAGGTATCGATGTCGTTGGCGCAAGTCGCTCCGAAGAGCCAGATCCTGTTTTTCTTCCATACCGATGGGGGACAAAGCCTGGAACTTTTAATTTCGAAAAGGTGGATCTCAATCACGACTTAGAAGCTTTGGTGTCACTGATCAATACGGAACGATTCTCAACCATCGTCAACTTTGCGGCTCAGAGTATGGTTGGGCAAAGTTGGGATCACCCTGAGGACTGGATGATGACCAACGTTGTATCCGCCTCTAAGTTGGCCGAAAAGTTGCGTCATATTGATTTTCTCGACAAGTATGTGCACGTCACCACGCCGGAAGTTTATGGCTCCACAGACGGCTGGATCACAGAAGACCACAAATTTGCCCCATCGACGCCTTATGCCGTTTCTCGCGCAGCGGGTGATATGACATTCGATATTTATAGAGAAGCTTTTGGTCTTCCGGTCGTCGGCACGCGAGCTGCGAACGTCTATGGGCCAGGTCAGCGCCTTTACCGCATTATTCCAAGGACGATCCTATCTGTCCTCTTAGGAGATAAGTTACAGCTCCATGGTGGCGGGGTTTCCACGCGATCATTCATACATATGGACGATGTGTCGCCAGCCACCTGGGCGGTCGCTCAAAATGCCCCAGTAGGTGAAACATATCATATCTCGACACCGAGAATTGTTTCCATACGAGAACTGGTTGAATTGATTTGCGCAATGTTGGATGCACCGTTTGAGGATTGTGTCGACGTTGCACCTGATAGAATCGGTAAAGATGATGCCTATTGGCTCAACAGCGATAAAATACGGTCAACTCTCGGGTGGACCGACCAAATAAGCCTTGAAACTGGCTTGGAGCATTGCATAGGTTGGGCTAAAGACAACTTGGATACATTGCGTGAGCAGCCGCTTTCATATGTTCATCGCCCCTAACTGGACTCCAATAAACCATGCCTGAAGCACCGATCCAAAATGACATGGGATCTCTCGAGCAAATGGCTCAAATGCTGCGGCATCGCATTATCAAGACGTCGCATGAATCGAGGACCCCTCACCTTGGCTCCTGCCTGTCCTGCATTGATTTGCTCGTGTTCTTATACTGGCACGTTCTCCAGATCGACCCTACGGACCCCACGAACCCTCAAAGAGATCGATTTCTCCTTAGTAAGGGGCATGCGGCACCGGCATTATTTCAAGTGCTTGCTGAGCGAGGATTTTTCCCGGTTTCCGATCTGAATAATTATGGAGAAGACGGCTCCCTTTTTGGTGAACACCCCCCCACGCCGTCAGCACTGCCTGGCATTGAAGCTGCGACCGGCTCTCTTGGGCATGGCTTGCCTATGGGCTTGGGTATGGCACTAGCGTCCCGCATTTCCGACGTCCCGTACTCGGTATACGCAATTTTAAGCGATGGCGAATGCAATGAAGGTTCAGTATGGGAAGCAGCCCTGCTGGCCGCCGCCCAGAAGGTTTCAAACCTAACAGTCGCTATTGACTACAACAAATGGCAAGCCACGGGGCGTAGCAATGAAGTTCTAGGCCTAGCACCACTAGCAGATAAATGGAGCGCTTTTGGTTGGTGTGTTAGTGAAATTGATGGCCACAATTTCGATCAAATGACCGACGCCATTGAGAAAAACAGAAATGACCCCCGCCCGAAGGCAATCATAGCTAACACCGTAAAAGGGCGCGGAGTTTCCTTCATGGAAGATGACAATAATTGGCACTACCGCATTCCTACTGCTGAAGAAGTGAGTCTTGCCGCTAACGAACTAGGTATAGAGGCGTAGAGTCAGTTCCATGAGAAATGCATTCGCAGCAGAAGTAACGGCGATGGCGGCTGAGGATCCCAAGTTGGTCCTATTGTCCGGTGATATCGGTAACCGCCTATTTGATAAGTTACGCGGAGGTTACCCATCACAATTTATGAACTGCGGCGTGGCCGAGGCGAATATGATGGGTGTCGCGGCGGGCATGGCATTAAGCGGTTTGCGACCAATCGTATACACGATTACGCCCTTCACCACGACCAGGTGCCTCGAACAGATTAGGGTCGACGTTGCATATCATGACGCCCCTGTCGTCATTGTTGGCACGGGCTCTGGCCTTTCATACGCGAGTTTGGGACCAACTCATCACTCCCTAGAAGATTTCGCTATATTCCGGGCTATTCCTAACATACGTGTCTTAGCACCCTATGACGCTCCATCCTTACGCAAAGTATTGAGGGAAGCAGTTGGATCTGGTGTTCCTACGTACATCAGAATCGGAAAAAAAGGTGAGCAGGACCTTGTCTCAAACGAAGACGCTGCCGGAATTGGTGAAGCAGCGGTTGTACGTCATGGAGAAGACGTTTGCGTGCTATCCGTCGGAACGATTGGACCCGAAGCTTTAGCTGCAGCTGACACATTGAAAGAGGTTCACGGTATTTCTGCAGAAGTTGTTCTCGTCAACACAGTAAAGCCCCTCGACGATAGTATGCTTGCCTCTCTGTCTCAACGATTTAAGGCGATTATTACGGTCGAAGAGCACTCGAAGAACGGTGGTTATGGGGAACACGTATCCGCGTTTTTTGCTCAGCACGGAATTTCTACGCCGATCACTTGTCTCGGAACCGGAGATAAATTCATGCATTCTGTTGGCTCCCAATCCTATGCCAGGACATATTTTGGGATAGATGCAGCCAGTATCGTTAATGCAGCTCAAGATTGTCTAAAGGGCGTAGCGAGCGCCGCATCATAAATGATCATAGGTCTAGATCTCGACAACACGATCGTATGTTATGACGCAGCGATCGAACAGCTCGCTTCGGATATGGACTCACTGCCGGACGATATCCCGAAAACCAAATTGGGGGTGCGTGACTATCTGCGAGCTGAGGGTAGAGAACCTGAATGGACTGAGTTTCAAGGAAGGCTATACGGTCCTGGCATGGCGCACGCCGAGCCCTTTCCCTCCGCGATAGAGGTGATTTCTAACTTCCAAAAGGCGGGACATACGACAGTTATTATTAGTCATCGCACACGGTATCCGTACCTCGGACCGCAGTACGATCTTCATGAGTCTGCTAAAGACTGGATTAGCAGTACTCTTCTGGTATCTGGTCGGCCGCTGTTTCAACCAGGTGATGTGCATCTCAATGAAACTCGGGGCGAGAAAATTTCCCTCGTGGACTCATTAAAATGTGATGTGTTCTTAGATGACTTGGTTGAAGTTCTGACGGATGACAAATTCCCACCGAGAGCCCAGAAACTATGGTTCTCTCCGGGTTCAGGTGCGAAAGACGATGATACCCCTGATGGACTAGAAATTATCAGCCATTGGACAGAACTCTCGTGGCTGAGCAGCAAATAGAAGCGTTGCCGCAGGAGATGCGCGCGTGGTGTGAAAAGCACCTGGGCGCGGCTGGTGCCACAGCCACTCAGCAGTCCGGTGGCGCAAACAACAAGGTCTTTTTGTGGGAATCATCTTCCAGCAGGGCAATTGTTAAGCATTATAGCCCCATCAATTCTAGTAAGACCGATAGGCTCCTCGCTGAAACTGAATTCTTGAGTTTTGCTAACAAAGTCGCCCCTGAATTTGTGCCCAATCTCCTGCAAAGCGATCCTGACGCTCGGATCGTGGCGATGGAGTACCTTGAGGGCACTGGATTCAAAGCGTCGTATTTACCGTCCAAAGAAGTCGTACGCCGAGCCGCTGACTTTCTCGCAGCTCTTAACGCTCATGACACCAATGCGAGGCAAAAAATCAGCAGCCAAGCTGCGGACGGCTTCATGAGCCTGAGTGAACATTTGAATGACCTGGAAAACAGGATTGACACGCTAGAATGTAATCACATTCCAGGTCGCTTCACAGATCAAACCGTGTCTTTGATTTCCAGAGTTAAGGAGCGTTGGCAGATTGTTTCTAAAAACGTGGAAACAAGCATTTCAGCAGGGAGATGCACGAACACACTACCGTCCGAGAACTGCATACTGTCCCCTTCGGACTTTGGATTTCATAACGCAATATCCTGCCAAGAAGGTCTTAAGTTTCATGATTTTGAGTTTTCGGGCTGGGACGACCCAACAAAAACGGTTGTCGACTTCTTCCTCCAACCTAGCATCCGTGTACCTCCTAAGTATCTGAATATTATGGAGAATACAGTTGCATCAGCCATTCCGATGGATATATTGCGGCCACGCGCCCACGCATTGGCAGCCATTTTGCACTTAAAGTGGGTGACCATTGTTCTCGCTGTGTTAAAGCCGAAGAGACTAGACACTATGCTTGCGGTAGATGTTTCTAAATCAGTGGAAACTCTCATCCAGGAACGACTAGCCCGCGCCGGTGAACTGTTATCCGAAGGAGTGCCAATTGGCCTATCTTGATCTTATGTCGCCTCTACACAAAAGCACGCAGCGTGATTATTTGGCGCGGGTCAATGATCCGGACTACCCAAAAGCACACGCGGCAAACCTCGCAAAGAAATGGGATTACGATTATTGGGACGGCGACCGGCGAATTAATTACGGTGGATACCGTTACATGGAAGGCCGCTGGTCAAAAATTGCTGCTCTGATGGTTGAGCAATACGACCTAAAGGCTGGGGACCGTGTGCTTGACGTTGGCTGCGGCAAAGGGTTTTTGATGTTTGATTTCACCCAGGTTTTACCTGGCATTGAAGTTCGTGGCCTCGATATCTCAAGCTACGCCATTGAAAATGCAAAACCCGAGATAAAAGACCAAATTGATGAAGGGAGCGCCACATCCCTACCCTATGGTGAAAATGAATTTGACCTCGTCATCTCCATTAATGCACTCCACAATCTTTATTCTTACGACCTTGATCCCGCTCTGCGTGAAATGGAGCGTGTTGGGAAGCAGAAGTACCTGTGTGTAGAATCCTACCGAACAGAAGAAGAAAAAACGAACCTATTGTACTGGCAGGTCACCTGCGAACAATTCAATACACCAAAAGAATGGGACTGGTGGTTTAAACACACCGGTTACACTGGGGATCATTCTTTCATCTATTTTGAGTAGATGTGACACGCTCCTAATGACCACCGCCTCAGGAACAATATGGATGACCAAAGAAGATAAAGAGATTCATCTGGCCTCATGGGCTGAGTGGCCGCACTACGATGAAGAACATGCTGAAGCGGTAAATCGGGTTATTAAATCTAACCGACTCTTTAATGGTCCTGAATTAAAAGCCCTTGAAGAAAAATTCTCTGCGTTTACAGGTAGCGATCATACTGTCGGTCTTGGCAATGCCACCCAAGGACTTCACCTAGCCCTTGCTGCCACCGATATCGGGGTCGACGACGAAGTTATTGTCACACCCTATTCCTGGATATCGAGCGCTTCATGCGTTCTGATGCAAAACGCTATACCAATATTCGCAGATATAGAACCCAACACCTTTGGGTTAGATATCAAGTCTATCAAAGAAAAGATTACCCCAAAAACAAAGGCTATTGTTCTTGTACATATGTTCGGCTACCCGGCCGAGATAGAAGAGATATCTGAATTTTGCAGATCCAATAATATAATTTTGATCGAAGATTGCTCCCATTCTTTTGGCTTACGCGTGAACCAAAAACATGTCGGTCTCTTTGGGGATGTCGGCGTCTTTAGTATGCAACAACGGAAGCCCATAAGTACTGGGGATGGTTGCGCCCTCATTACCAAGCACAAATCAGTTGCAGACCGGGTCAATCGCCTACGTTCTTTTGGCGATACTGACTTAAGCTATAACTATAGAATGTCTGAATTTTCTGCGGCTCTAGCGCAGGTTGGTTTGCAGAAGCTTGAAAATGACAACTACAAACGCCGAAGAAACGTTGATGCTTTTTGCCACGCACTTCCTGATGAAAGCGTTCTAAGACCCATCGTGTATCAGTCGAATAAAGCCAAGGCAGTTTACTACAGCCTCCTAATCGACACAAAACCGCTAGGTCGTGATGATGTTGACGTAAAGATAAGACGCGCTAATGAAATCGGAATACCAGTAAAAAGAACGTGGCAGCCCCTCAACGAGCATCCACATTTCAATCCCGACGCGACTCCCGCGAGAGGCGCGCCCTGGCTCAGTCCGTTTAACTCCAACGCCTCAGGGGACACACCCTACAAAGACAACCAATTACCGGTCTCTCAAGACTACCAAGTAGAAAGATTACTGGAACTCGAATTGCATCCTCTTATTTCGGAGAGCCAGGCGGCTGCGGCCGCTTCTATTCTTGGAGACATTTTTGGTAGATCAGATACGTGAATTTTTTGCCATACGACATAGACGATTTTGATGAAGTACTCTCACTTCTCCAAGCCGCGTTTGAAGACAACAAGCAAAGTCAAAATTTTGAAGAGCTAGGCAAAACCCCTGAAGTCGGCTACTACAATAGGTTCGTCGTCAAAGAGAACGGTATAGTGATTGCCTATTTGGCGTATTGCACCAGAATCATCAATCATCTCGGCGTCAAGTTCGCGGCAGCATCTATTGGGCCCGTCGCCGTTAAGCCTAATGTGCAAGGCAAGGGTGTTGGCAAATTCTTAATGAACAGTGTCATCGAACACTTATCTTCTAAGAATTTTGAATTTATCTACATACAAGGAATTCCTCATTATTATCAAATCTTTGGATTCACTAAGTACGTAAACAAGGTAAAACGAGTCATTGGGGTGGCCACGAACGACCAGGTACACGAAGGAACTTCCATCGAACTAGATTGCAGTGATTCGGAAGTGTTCAGACGTTTATACGAAGACTATACCCAGGGCGTCTGTTTTGCAGCAGTTCGCAACACAGAAGAATGGCAATGGCTGATAAACGAAGCACCCAATACTTATTATTTCTACGAACCTCGTGTCATCAGAGACAAAAATGGTATCGCCGTATGCTATTTCTGCGATGATCCATATGTCCCTGACTCGCCCCGGGAAATCGTTTTTAGAAATGACGAAGTATCCATCGAGGCCGCACTGTCCGCACTTGGCAATTACTATGCTGAGAAAGGACACGACACGTTCGAACTAAAGATTCCTGACAATTCGGTAGTTGCGAGCATCGTTGACAGAGAACCCAATAAACGATTGGTTCACAACAACCCTCATGGTGGCGACTTGCTACTGATAACTGATGAATTTGATGCTGCGGTAAAGTTAGCCCCTTCACTTCAGAGTCTAGTTACCAAGATAGATTATTCATTCGAGGCCACAGCTAAATTCAAAGGCTTCTCCATTCATTTCGGCAACAATGCTGATCAACCATTCGTCTCGGTCTCCAAAGGCCCAGCCGCATCAACACTCGCCTTTGTCGAGTTTATTTCTGGCCGGCTAAGTAGTGATGATTGCAAATCCGTAGAAAGCACACCGCCGAATCAATACGAGAACATTCAGAATCTGTTATTTGGTGGATTGATGAAATTTGTGTTTCAGGGAGACAACATGTAAACGAAGAAGCGATGGTGCGTCACCTCGCTTAACTTCATGACGCAGATGAACAACTCAATATCGAAGAATTAACAATCAAATTTTATGGAAGCACAATGACGCCCGAAGAAAAACAGATCCGAAACCACATAAATAAAGTAAGGCAAACGATTCCCTCGGATCTACTGCAATTCTTTGAGCGCGTAATCGCGGATTACACCATGCTCCCGATCGAGCGGCTTGTTGATCTGTACTTCACAGTCATGCAATTGCGCCAACGCAAAGTTCCTGGTGATTTTGTCGAATTTGGTGTTTGGAGGGGTGGAGCACTCGGGTGCATGACTCTAGCAGCCAATCAAAAGCCGGGCAGTTATTTTAATCTCTTGAACATGAACGCGAAGGAAAAACGAGAGACTGATCTTACGAATCTTGTGGATTGGTCAGTCGCCATATCAGAGAAACGCCGCCTATTTGGGTTTGATACGTTTGAAGGTCACCCAGAGCCCCTAGATTGGGAGCTGGATATACACGGCACCAATCAGAACAAAGTATTCCATGAAGTTATGGAAAGAGATGGCGAATGGGCGTCAGTAACCATGGAGGACGTTCAAAATAACCTTTCTGTTTTATTAGGAGACTATCCCGAAGATATGGTGAAGTTAGTCAAGGGCGATGCATCCGTCACAGGTCCCGATTTTGCTAAATCTTCAGACAACAAAGGCATCGCTTTACTAAGACTTGATATGGATTGGTATGAACCAACCATTAAATGCCTAGATGCCCTCGGGCATCACATTCCCATTGGGGGAGTGGTGATTTTGGACGACTTTGGTCACCACCTTGGCGTTCAGGAAGCTGCAGAAGAATATTTTTCGAAGACAGATCGGGAAATTGACGTCGCAAAAATTGATTACTCTTGCGTACGTATCGTTTTTCTTTCGTAGCTCCTCGGACTGCCTAAAATCTGAAAGCATCAAACTCGATTTGACGCGACAGCAATGAGGTAATGGCAGAGTGGCGTAAAGCCGGTATGCAGTACCTCGTCATTCATTCCGAAAATAAAAACAGTTTTCCAATATTTCTTGAGGCGATCGGTTAGCTCATCTGCGTCCATCATATTGACATGACCCAGTTGAGAATACTTTGATCCGTATGATTCTGCTGATTTATTCGGCACACCGACAATGGCGCAGCCGTCATCAGATATTGAGCCAAAAACGTTCTCAAGAAATGCATCACACTCAGAGGGATAGATGTGTTCAAGGACATCCAGAAAAAATACTGCGTCTGAGCCCCTATCAAGCGAGCCCTTCCTAAAATCATGATACAGAAACTCTATATTCTGGTAGCAAGACAATCTGTTTGAGTTGTCGTCTAGCTGTTTCTGATCAATATCGGTGCATACAAGTTTCTCAACATTCTGCGCGACGATCGGCGCACCAAAGCCATCTCCGCACCCCACTTCTAATACGTGCGTGGCATTGCGTTCGAGCATCTTAGAAACAAATTTGTATCGAGACGCGCCAAAGACAATCGCCTTAGGGTCATTACGATAAGTGTTCGAATACGCAGCCCCGAGAGCAACCCTTTGTTCCGGCAATTTGTCCTTTATAGATAGCCAAAGCTCCTGCGAATCTTCCATTTTATCCCCCTTCTAAGAACCTTGACATCTGATCGAGCGGTTAACTTAGTCCCCGTAACATATTTTGAGTCTCAGTGGTAAACTACCATGGTGATTAAATGTGCGTTCGTACCGATGCCGCTAAACGCAACCATTTCCTACTAAACGTCGATATAAGCGATCAGATTCTCAAGGGTATCTTCCTGCCAAATCCACTCTTGGTTCTCTTGAAATATTCTAGGTGTTTTTCCAAATTCTACTTGCCAATGTTTAGAAATAAATTTCTCATTTGTCGTTTGCAGTGCGGGAACTCCTACATTGAACATTTTAAAGGAACACTTAGAGTAGAAAAGGGTAGTCACAACGCCGTTATTCACCGTGAAATTATCGCTAGCATCTTCATAAAGCGCTAATCGTAAATCAAGATCATGCGCTGCAAAATCAACCACGTCCCAATCATATTTCCATGCCAGCCTTTCATTGAAACAATCTTCGAAATCTGGAATGACGAGCACCCTGATGCCTTTTTCTTTATACAGTAGGCTTAGTTTGTACCAGGCTTTGAGGTTTGAGTTACGTACGGCTTGAAACTGACTCGTCCGTAATGAAATAGTCACATACGCATGACCTCGAGTGTAGGTTCGAACAAGAGTTTTCGCATGTTCTGATGCGCGGAATTGCTGCAAGTTAGCCCCCTTGTCGAATAACTGAAGCATAATAGCAGGCGAGTAAAAATCACGACGGTCCTTATTAATTGCATCCGGATAATTCGGCGGGAAACCTGCTAATATTTCGTGGTTTGGAAGGCTTTGTTGGATTTCCATTTTTACAACAGTTGGTAGCAACTTTGGAATCTGGCCAAGAATATGGTGGAGGCGCCATCTCTTTTCTGATTCTTCATACTCTAAATCTCTTTTACTGAACTGGCGAAATGAAGGAGCGATGATGGAGAGAGAGATAGACGTGTAGGGCGTAAACTGGCGTGACGCCTCCGCATTGATAAGAAAATTAGCAAAGTCAAACGTAACCGGATTCAGTCGAGTGTCATAATATACAGGTAATGGCATTAGGGCGTTCTTTCTAGGCCTTCAATTACGAACCAAAATTCACGGTACATCCACGAGTGTAACCGCCTATCTTGACTCACATGCTGTTTAGCGGGCTACTCACTAGCGCGGACTAAAATTTTGCTGATAGCATTGCCTTGTATTTCGTCTGAACAGGCCACTTAAATTGTTGTATCGACGTTCTTTGAGCAATGCACATCACGCTCGCCTCCGGGGAGATTCTTCTGCGTTCCGTAGACGTACTTAGCATGTCAAACATTTTCACCTCATCGGCATTCTTATATACAGCTTGGAGAAACTGAAGCGTAAATCCATTCTGGTCAAAACAATCAAAGTAGGCCGTCGGGCAGAAATTCCAAAAACCATGGTTAACCAAAGAGAGCGGTGCATTAGAAATAACAACTCCGCCATGAGCGGTCATCTCGCACATTGATCGGAATGCGGTCCCAACTTTAAAACAATGCTCAAGCGTTCCAGTATCAATGACAAGGCCATAGGACTCTATATACTTGGGCGGTAACGGCTCATTCAAATCCACAATTTCTTCGGGACCTTGTAATTTCTTAATGTCAATGAAATCAAATTGAACTTGCAATTGCTCGAATAGACTCTCAATCAGGAAAATATTGCCGAAATTATCTGGAAGACTATGCAGCCTTCGCACCATTTGATCGTCTTTTCTAATTTCTAGATTCGAAACAATCCCGTCACCGAATAGTTCAACAAGATCTTTCTCTGACACCAACAAGTCCGGATAGGATAGACACACAGCTCGCGTCATATTCGAACCAACAGTAGCAGGATCTCGCTGGTCAAGAACAGACTTCACAAGACTTAAGTATGTTTTATCTATTGCCATATAAGGTCGCCAGTCCGCTAATCATCAACCAAATTGTTTTAGGTCCGCCCAAGCACCAATACAAGGTGCTTACTGAACCCAGCGTTGAACAAAGCACTCTAAGAACCAAATAGAAGTGGAGCTTCGCAGCTAGGAGTTCTTAGAATCGAGTCCCGGCACTGCGAATTTAAATTCAGCCGGCTCTTCGCGGAACTTTATTGGGTTACCCACATGCCTAAGCCCCGCCGGGTCGGTGATGATCATTTCACGCGCTTTGGCATGCTCCTGTTCAAATGCCTCAACCATGTCTAGCACGGGCGCCCACGCCAGCTCGAGTGGCTCAAGGGACTCAATCCACTCAGCCTGGGTTTTGAGCTTAAACGCCTCTTGAAGCGCCTGCTTTACTGGTTCCTGAGCTTCACAATCATCGGTGCAACAAAGGTCATACAGATCCATCCTGTCCAAGAGCGTCAGCAAACTAGATGCGAACTTAGGCTCTCGACCGGTTAGAGCAATAAAACGACCATCCTTCGTTTCGTAAATATTATAAAACGCGGCACCACCGATGGAGCGACCAGTGCGTGTTGTCGGCGCCACACCTTCGGCAAGAACAGGGCCTGTTAAATGGGCGGTCCAAGACAAAAGTGTGTCGTACATACTTGCGTCAACATAGTCCCCCAACCCGGTTTTTTCTCGTCGATATAGCGCCATAAGAATGCCAGACAGCCCAACCAACGAAGAACCCATATCGGCACCAGGCAACCCTGGCACGACGGGCTTACCGTCACCTCCGTCGTTAATGGCAAGCAAACCCGTTAGCGCCTGCGCACCCATATCGTGGGTCGGCTCACCTGAAAGGGGACCTGTCTGCCCAAAAGCAGATACGGAACAATAAATGATCTTTGGGTTTCTCGTCTTTACAGCGTCGTAATCGACACCAAGCCGCTTCACCACGCCCGGCCGAAACGCCTCAACGAAAACGTCGGCGGTCTCGCATAACTTAAGCAACTGCTCACGGTCATCATCATCTTTAAGGTTCAAGCATATGCTTTGCTTGCCCCGATGCGTGTTTCGAAACCAAACGGAATGGCCATCTTGGAACGGGCCGTAATTACGGGCAGGCTCGCCGCCCGGCGGCTCAACCCTCAACACATCGGCACCATGATCCGCCATCATCAGTGTTAGGTGCGGACCAGGTAAATACATAGACAAATCGATGACGCGGACACCATCAAGTTTCATGGCGCGGCACCTCTTGCAAACGAGAATAGGCGCCCCGCATTACCCGACACACCATTCAAATCGCTCCTGCATCTCTTAGCGCGGCAATATTTTCGTCGTCATAGCCGACGTCTTTGAGAATCGCATCCGTATCAGCGCCAAGCTTGGGAGCATGACGGATGGGAACACGCTTGCCATCCAACTTAATTGGATTATTGAGCACCCGTAGCCCCGGGCGATCCGGATGCTCAACTTCAGTAATCATATCGATTTCATCTACGAATGGGTTATTCAGCGCTTGAGCCATGTCGTAAACGGGAGATATCGGAATAATACCTTTGAACTTCTCGACCCACGTGTCGGTCGGCAATTGAGAAAATTCTTCATCAAGGATTTCCGTCAGTGCAGCACGGTTCTCCAATCTTGCGCCTAAATCGACGAACCTGAGGTCCTCTGCCAGGTCTTGGCGACCCAGACCTTCGACCAACAATCCCCAGAATTTAGGGTTTTGGCACATGATGAATACCCAGCCGTCCTTGCTCTTCACAAGCTGGCTCGGTGTCACAGAAGGGTGCGCACCGCGCGGCGCCCGACCAGTGACCAAACCTTCGTTTAGGTACCAGACACCTGGATAGGTCAATTGATGAAGGGCGGCTTCCATAAGGCTGACATCAACGTCGCCCCCCTCTCCTGTTCTCTTCGCTTTCAAGATTGCAGCCGTGACACCGTAGGCGAGCATGGTACCAGTCATGAAGTCCACGAGAGACAGTCCAAAGCGTGCGGGCGGTCCGTCGGGTTCACCGGTCACCGATAAAAAACCTGCTTCCGCCTGCATGAGATAATCATAGCCGGGCCATGATGCTCGCGTGTTATCGCGTCCATACGCAGAAATGTGCCCACATACGATCTCAGGATTGACGTCTTTCAGCGCGGCATAGTCGATACCGAGTTTTGCCGGTTGGTTTCCTCGCATGTTGTTAACGACAGCATCGGATTTCTCGACCAGCTTGTGCAGCACCTCTCGACCTTTTTCAGATTTGAGATCGAGCGTTACGCTCCGTTTATTAAGATTAAAGGCTTGAAAGTACTGGCTGTCATTTTCACCCAAAAAATAAGGGCCGGTTGACCGGGCAAAGTCTCCACCAGACGAAGGATTTTCAACCTTAATAACTTCCGCACCCATGTCAGCCATGAACATTGAGCAATAGGGTCCTGCCCCATACTGCTCCATCGTAAGAACGCGCAAACCCTCTAAAGGCAAAGACATCAAATTTTGTTCCGTTCAATGAGTTGCCTGGCAATAATTACCTTTTGCATCTCGTTTGTGCCTTCACCAATGGCCATCAAAGGCGCATCACGATACAGGCGTTCAACAATAAATTCTTTTGAATAACCGTACCCGCCATGAATACGCATTGCTTCTAGCGAGTTCTCAATGGCCGCTTCTGAGGCATGGTATTTTGCCATACCTGCCTCAAGGTCACAGCGACGGCCAGCGTCATACGCTGTTGCGGCCTGCTCGACCAAAAGACGAGACGCTTCATACCGCGTTGCCATCTCAGCCAATTTTAACTGAATAGCTTGGTGCTTATAGATCGGCTTACCGAACGTCGATCGCTCTTGGCTATAACGTACGGCTTCATCTAACGCGCGCTTAGCTATGCCAACTGATCGAGCAGCGACATTAATCCGACCAAGCTCCAATCCGCCGACAGCCTGGTAGAACCCCTGACCTTCGTCGCCACCAATCAGGTTCTCAGCCGGCACCCGAAAGTCTTCGAACACCATTTCTCCGGAATCGATGCCTTTGTATCCAAGCTTTTCTAACCGACGGGATATTTTAAATCCTGGCCCCTTTTCTACGACGAACATGCTCATACCCTGGCGCGGCGGATCGGCGTTAACATCCGTCTTCGTCAGCAAAGCAAAGCACGTGCCTTCAATGGAGTTGGTAATCCACGTCTTGGTGCCATTAATGACAAAGTCGTCACCATCGCGAACAGCTCTCGTGCGAATACCTTGAAGGTCCGTCCCCGCATCAGGCTCTGTTAATCCAATACCCCCGCGCAATTCACCGGTCACAAAGCGAGGCAAAAATCTCTGTTTTTGTTCTTCAGTTCCAAACTTCTCTACAGCCGTCGCCATCATCAAATGAGAATTGAAAACGCCGGTCAGAGACATCCACACCTCTGATACCTTTGTAACCACCTTGGCATAGGTCGAGGCAGATAATCCTAGGCCACCCCACTCCTGACTAATTGTCGCGCCGAACAGTCCCATTGCTTTCATCTGCTCAACCATCTCAGACGGATAAGTGTCAGCATGCTCGAGTTCCATGGCATGGGGAGCCACGTCTCGTTCAAGCCACTTATCGACGCTGTCCAGAATTAGTGACTCATCCACATCTTCAAATTTCGCGTCTTTCGGCGCCATTGGGAGCCTCCTAATCTGGCCTTTAAACGGTGCACTAGCCGGTCAAAGCCACGCCATCGGCAGGAATTCGCTGCTGGACGGGCGTAGCCTGTACCACTCGGACAAATACTAATTTTGTCTGTTCAAACACTTTATCTAAGATAAGATGTACAGACAAATTATATTTGTCCGGACGTATGCAAGACATGGGTGGGGGAAGCATGGAGAATTCCGAGCCAGTGGCTGACCGCGGGGGCGCAAAAGGGCCGCGCTACCAAGCGCTCGCAGACATCTTGCAGAACGAAATCGAGTCGGGGGTTTATCCCGTAGGTACCCGTATGCCGACAGAACTGGAACTGTGTAATCGATTTAGCGTGAGCCGGTTTACAGTTCGAGAAGCGTTACGACGCATGATCGACAACGGCATGATTTTACGACGCCAAGGGTCCGGAACCGTCGTGGTTTCAAAAAACCCGACGACCATGTTTGTACAGAAATTAAATTCAATTGATGAGTTGCTTCAGTACTCAATTGACACTCGATTAAAGGTCAAAAATTCAGCAGCAGTCGAAGTTGATGCCAACACTGCAAAAATGATTGGCTGCGAACCAGGCACCTCTTGGCATAAAATTGAATCCATTAGGTACCTTGATGAAAAGTCACCAATCTGTTGGACCGACGTCTATGTCCTTCCAGAACACAAGAGCCTAGCCGACCGCATCGGGGAAGACACAACCCCTGTCTTCATGGTGCTGGAGAAAGAATTTAACGTCGTTGCAGAAGAAGTAACGATGGATTTATTCGCTGGCTCTATCGAAGAGTCCAAAGCGTGGGAGATGGGTGTCGAACCAAGCAGTCCGACATTAATTATTGTCCGTAAGTACAAAGATCAAAACGGTAGAGTATTTGAGGTTTCCGTAAGCGAACACCCGGCCGGGCGCTTCACCTTTTCAATAGATCTTCTACGCAGCTCAAATACGGATTAACCCTACTCTGCCGCTATTGCCGGACAACTGACATTGGTGCCACCCAACCCACAATACCCATTTGGATTTTTGGCTAAATATTGCTGATGATAGTCCTCCGCATAGTAAAACGGAGGCATCTCAATAATTTCAGTCGTAATCGGTCCATATCCAGCATCATCCAACGCAGAGGAAAACGCATCTTTGGATGCTTTCGCCATAGCAAGTTGGTCTGGACCGGATACATAGATACCAGACCGGTATTGAGTTCCTGTGTCGTTACCCTGACGCATCCCTTGTGTCGGATTATGCGCCTCCCAGAAAACCTTCAACAAATCAGCGAACGTTATTTTTTTTGGGTCGTAGCAAACTAGAACAACTTCATTGTGCCCCGTCATGCCTGAGCAGACTTCTTCATAGGTCGGATTAGGCGTGTGACCAGCCGCATAACCGACAGCCGTTGTAAACACGCCATCGAGGTCCCAGAACACGCGTTCAGCTCCCCAAAAACACCCTAATCCGAAGAGCACCGTCGCCATCTCTTCAGGAAATGGAGCTTTGATCTGATTACCTTTAACATAGTGGGCATCCGCGACCGGCATCACCTCGGTCCGTCCGGGCAGAGACTCGCTGGCGGATGGTAATTCCATCTTTTTTCGTGAGTTAAGAAACATCGGTTCTAGCTCCGTATCATGCGCCGACATTTGTGAATATCGGGTGGCAAATCGTTGCAGACAAGCCACAGGCATATAAAAACATAGGATATCGGCAGATTTTCGCTCACCTGTTGGGCACTTTGCAAGGAAGACCGGCGTCAGCCCGCCTACACTTAAATATGATTAATTAGATGCAGTACAAAGCCTAGACGAGGCATTTGCTAGCTAACTGGTCATTCCGGTCATTCTTGGGGAAGAAATAACATGTCAAACACTCGAATTCTGCGCGCTGCGCTCCTGGCATCTGTTGCCATCGGCTTTGCTGCCGAAGACGCTGCCGCGCAAATCGAAGAAATATTGGTCACTGCGCGTAAGCGTGAGGAGTCTTTGCAAGAGATTCCTATGTCGATCACGGCCTTTGATGCCGCCGCGCTCGAGCGCAATCGCATTCAAAACATTGATGACCTAGCGAAATACACGCCAGGCCTTGTGTTTGACGGCGGCTTCGTCCCTCAAGATACCCGACCCCAAATTCGTGGTCTTCCCGCAACCCGTGGACGCCCACCGGTCGGTATTATGATTGACGGCATTGACGTATCTTCGGAGTCAATGCTCACCGCAGGCGGCGGCATGCTGGCCAACCTCCGCCTAATTGATGCGGAACGGATCGAAGTTGTTAAGGGGCCTCAAAGCGCCCTCTACGGTCGCGTCGCTTTCGGTGGTGCGATTAACTACATCTCGAAGAAGCCCGGAGACGAATTCACTGGGAACTTCACAGCAGATGTCGGTGATTATGGTCAGTTTGAGTTACGAGGTGCCGTAAGCGGTCCTGTATCTGACAAAGTCAGCCTTGGCATCAATGCGGCCTTCGCAAAACACGACGGCTATTACGAAAATGCTCTAGATGGCCAAGAACTCGGTGGTTTTGAAAGTGGTGGCTTCTCTATCGCTGCACACTTTGAGCCGACTGACAATTTCACTATGGATACCCGGGTCTCTTATTCTGAAGATGACTACGCGCCACGCGCACAGACTCTTCTTTCGCTATCAACAAACAGCAGCGTCGCGATTGACCTTCCTGCTAGCGCCGTTGGCCTTCTCATTCCCGGAACGTTTGGCCCTACTCCGCTTCCGGCCCAAGCTTTTGTGCCGCGCCCCGGCGAAATCACATCTTCTGGTCAAGTTTTCTTGAGCCAAGATGCAATCACTGGCGAACGCTTCAATGGGTCCACATTGGACTCTCTGATCATCAGCAATGTCATCGAGTATGAGCTCGACAATAATATTTCGCTGACGTCATGGACGGGTTACACCCGGGCCGAAGCGACGCAAAATCAAGATGTTGATTTCTTCGGTACGGCAGCTGGATTTAATCTGCTTCCAGCACCAGCTGGATTTGCTGAAACACTACCGTTCCTGTTTCAGTTTGACCTGGACACAACAACCAAACAATTCAACCAGGAAGTCCGCATCGGTGACTTAACCTCAGATGGTTTACGCTGGTCCGTTGGTGGACAATACTGGCAAGAGCGTATTGATCAGTTAAACAATAACTTGATCTCACTGATGTTCGGCTTGCCGGGCTTGCTACCGTCTGCAGCTCAAAACGTCGCGGGCATTACCGTACCACCACCTTCGCCCGAGTTCAGAAATACCGATCATTGGTCTGTCTACGGGATTGTTGAATACGACATTAGCGATCAACTTACTGCGACCGTTGAAGCACGTTACTCAGACGAAAGCCTAGACGTTGGCTACGTTGCTGGTGGCCGCGGAGCTGTCGGGTTCGTTGGACCGTTTCCTGGCGCAAACGGCCCGGTTCAAGTCAACGTTGGACCAACGGCCATCCTCGGCTCAAGTGACAATTTTTTCACGCCGCGCTTTGCACTTGAGTACCAAGCGACGGACACCAACCTTCTCTATGCTTCCGCATCTAAAGGTGTGAAGCCAGGTGGTGTTTCGACCATCGCAGGCACTGCGCCTGGCAATGGCCGGTTCTTCCCAGAAAAGTTGTGGAACTACGAAATCGGATCGAAGAACTCCTTCGCCGATGGACGTGTGGTTGCCAATGTTGCCGGTTTTTACATGGACTACTCAGGCAAACAGGTCACTCTTCTTGAACCTAATCCTAACAATGCCCAAGGCAACGACCTTGTCGTTCGCAACGCCGGTTCAGCTCGTGTTTACGGCCTAGAACTTGAATTGGCTGCAAATCCGACCGACGAACTTAATTTGTCTCTCGGGTATACCTACCTGGACAGCAAGTACACGGACTTCGTCGTTACAACGACAAGCGCCTTGGGCATTGCTTTGGCTGGAAATTGTACGCCAATCGCATTACCGAATGGACTTGGCTCTTGCTCAACAGACTTCTCCGGTGAGCCACTTGAGCGCACGCCGAAACATGCTTTGACACTGGCAGCCTCCTACCGCACACCAGTCTCAAACAGCATGGATTTGGTAATCGATCTGTCGGGCCAATACCAAAGCAAACGGAACCAAGATTCTAATGCGTTTCATTTCTTTGGATCGTATTTCAACCTTGATGGCCGGATCGGCTTAGATACCGAACAATGGTCTGTATTCCTCTACGGAGAAAACATCCTGGGTGACGACACGGTGCGCAGTGGCCAGGGCTCAGGTGATTTCTCTGCCCTTGGTAACTTGGCGATCATTACTTTTGAGCCCGACAAGCCGCAGGGCGGTGTTCGCTTTAACTACAGGTTCTAAGCGACATCAGATCACACAAACAAAAAGGGCGCCTCAACGGGCGCCCTTTTTAGTTTGATAAACATTTTATTCGGCGGCTTGCGAAGCAACTCCTGCAAGCTCATCGACAACTTCATCTGTGCTCATTACCCGCCCCCACAGGCGCAAGAACATGGCTTCATAGGCGGCTTGCGCCTTATCATCACAGGTGCCGGTCGCGTCCGAAACCAGGACGACGCCAAAGCCACGGTCAGAAGCTTCCATCGCGGTCATTCCAACACAGTTGTTTGTGGATACGCCGACGGTCACAATATTAGAGAGCCCCATAGCACGAAGACGGCTTTCAATACCGGTCGATGCAAACGCACCCATTGTGACTTTATTAAGAACCGTCTCCCCAACTTTGGGTGCGATATCCTCTACGATCTCATGTTCCCTTTGACCCTCAATATTATTCGTCGCCTTAACTATGCCTCTGATATGACGAGGCACATCTGAACAATCCTCATGCTCAGCTCCGTAGGTGACATAAATCACCGGCGCACCTGCACCACGAAACGTCGCAAGCAGCTTCTTAGTATTTGGTAGAATTAAGTCTGCGATGCGGGAGAAACGATACTCTGCTTCTTCTAACCGTCCTTGCTCCCGCAAAAGGTTGCCTAACCCGTGATCTGGGCTACCAGTCGCGTACTGCAAATCAACCACCACAAGCGCCGTAGTCTTTGGGTCTATCGAAAACGAAATACTAAACTCTTCAATATAATCCGCAGTCATCATCCCGCTCCCGAGCTTCTCCGACATTCTCGTTGCCGCACCACCGTAGTCTTAATACCGGCACAAAAAAATACAAAAGGCATCCGTGCCTTCACCTTACCGTGAGGCGGTCATCGCCACGCGTGACCTTGGCTTTAGACGGAAAACGATAATCACTCACGGCTCACCGCACAATCAGGGGCACCGGTCCATGAAGAAACCCGAAGCAAATAACCCACTTGAAAGACGTGCATTATTAGGAGGCCTAGGGGCTGGCATTGCGCTTGCCTTTAGATCAGGCGCCAATGCCGCTGGCCCAGATGCTGATCCTGCGCTGGAAGCAGAGAAAGAGAAAATCGTCACAGATTTCTGTAAAGCTTGGGCAAAAAGGGATGCGGACGCGTTGACGCCCTATTTGGCTGATGACATTGAATATTACATGTTTGAGGGTCGGCCGCCGATAAACGGAGTTGCTGAGCTTAGCAGTCAATTGGAACCGTTTATGGCCTCTATGCGAGAAATTGACTGGGAAATACTACGCTCAACAGTTATGGGTGATATTGTCCTCAACGAGAGAATTGATCACTTCATGCGGCCAGAAGGCTCTCAAGCACCTGACAATCACTTTCACATCGTCGGCGTGTTTCTTGTCAGAGACGGCAAGATCAAATACTGGAAGGACTACAATCTCTCAGGAACTCTTTAGGATCACAAGTTCCAGGATATGTTCAGAACTAGGCTGCTGCTGCTTGAGCCTTCAGTATCCCGTCGATGAGAAAGCCTTGGTACATCTCAATTCCAAGATCAGTCCCGATCTCTTTGGCGCGTTCCTCATCGACCCGGCTAAGCACCGGTTGGACACCCATTTTACGATACACGACGGTTTTGAACAGAAAATTAGCCTGAAGATCATTTGAATACTAAGAGAAGACTGGGCTTAGCTTATTTTAAGCGGCTAACTGTCAACGGTGGGCGGCATCAACCCTGCGTAGAAAGTCTACGCACGTATTCCTCGAAAGTGTTTGCTTTTCGCCCGAGGATAAGCTCAAGGATTCTAGGGTTGCCCAAGAATCCGAATGCGTCGTAGTGCTCATTCATGATGCTCATCTGGTTGACCCGATCTTCGGACGCCCCGCCAGCTTTTGCTTTTTCTTGCATCGCGGCTATGGGGGTTTGCTCTGCCTTGACCGGTTTGCCGATGACATTGCCAATGATGTCCGCCATATCAGACTGGCTCAGGGGTTCGGGCCCTGCGAGTTCGAAAGTGCCGTAGAGCCAGCCATCTTCAAGTGTGACCTTTGCGGTTGCTTCAGCCAGGTCAAGTAAATCAACAACATTGAATTTGACGTGGGTATTGAACGGCATCGCATGAATCCCTTCACTTGCGACCCGTTTCCATATGGTTTCCAAATGCTGCATATAGCGCATCGGTTGGACGATGGTATATGGCACACCCGATTCAATGAGCATTTCCTCCGTATCAAGCTTTAAACGGTGGTGCCTCACCTCACGGCGCAACGGGTGCATAACGGAGTAGTAGATAAACTTTGACAAACCGGCCTCTTTGGCCGCCGATACAAAGTGACCTGTCATAGTTTTTTCATCAGGGTGCATCGGAGGTCCGATGTGAACGATAGCGTCACACCCGTCGATCGCAGACTTAATTGTTTCTGGGGCATCCATATCGCCGACGGCGGTTTTTGCTGCTCCCAACGCTTTCATTTCAGCGTCTTGATTTGAGTCGCGAACGAACGCCGTAACCGACGCCCCCTGCTCAGCCAAAGCTTTCACGACAGGTTTTCCTGTCCGGCCATGCGAACCCGTCACCAGCACTGACATCGTCATCGCTGCGTCTCCCAGATAATAGGTGGCCTTACTTGATTAGAATTCGGACAGCAGCCGTCCAAGGCCGTACACTTTGTCTTCGATACCGTTAGCTCGCAGTGCATGCCAATAGGTTGCCGTATTAATAGCAATCACCGGCTTACCAAGCCAAGCTTCTGCCTCTGCTGCGAGCCCAACCATGCTGAGATTAGTTCCCACTTGAACAATAGCATCGACGTCGTCTCCGTTGAGCTCATCCTTTATCAGGGTGCGGAGATGATCTTCAGGCACTTCAGCAATCGCAGTCCAACTGGGACACTGTAGACAGATATCACGCACCACTTCAAAGCCGCATTCTTCGAAGTACCGCTTCACTTCTGCGTTCGCGATCGGATAGTAGGGTGAGACAAAAGAGATTTTCTTGATGTTTCCATACGCATTCAGCGCAGCGGATGTAGCGTGTGATCCGACACTAATTTTGATCCCGGATTCATCCTCCACTTTCTTCACGAAAGCATCAGCACCTGCAATGCCGTCGTAGAATGTCACCGCAGACATACCCATAACCAGGTAATCAGGCGAGCATGTCATAACACTGCGGACAGCATCTAGAACCCCGTCCGAGATTTTGGTTGTGCCGGCCAAAAATGTTTCATTGCTGATCGCCTGAGAGTTTGGCGTAAAGATGCGGCTGTAGTGGTTGGTTACACCCTGTACCCGCATTGCTTCAAAATCTGGCTGAACAATGGTATTGGTTGATGGACCAAGCACACCGAATTTTTTTCTCCACCCCTGAACGTCCGTCATAACTTTCCTCGTGTTTTCAGATGATTGCGCATATTGCCTTAGCTGGCGTTGCTTGCGCTTTGATATAGCGCAAATGAGCCATAAGCAGCAGGCAGGCGCAAGGGCACTTCGCTTTGGTCATTCACGCGATGGTCATTATTGGTTTTATACAGCCTGCCCAGACGCTTCTTTGTGAGGCAGTTTATCAGGCGGTCCACTGGCACTCTCGTCAGAATTACTTAATGTTTGGAACCGCCGCGGCAAAACTGGGGTTGAACGCCTATTATGGCGCAAGCGATCTGCCCGGGCACTAACGGCTGAAACGGGTGGGCCTTGGTCTGTGAGCTCATACAAAAGGCCACTCACATCGACGAGCTTGTCAGCTAAAACATGGATGACGAGTCCATCTTTCTGCACAATGCCCTCGGCATATAGCAAACTCGAGCGCAGAATCTGTTTGCGAAACGCCTGAAAGACCTTTGGCCAGACGATAAGGTTCACCACACCGCTCTCGTCTTCCAAAGTAATAAAGACCGTGCCCTTTGCACTACCTGGACGTTGACGGCAAATCGACAATCCGGCGACAGCTACTTTGGTGTTCGCCGAAAGGCCAGATAAGTCACTGGCCACAACAGCGCCCCGCTGGGCCAACCTGTCACGCAGAAAAGCTACAGGGTGCTGACGTAAAGTCAGCCGTAACGCAGTGTAATCTTCAACCACCTGCTCTCCAAGAGAAAGGTCAGGCAAGGGTGGCGGTAATTCAAAAACCGCATCGGCACCACCTTGCAATCCAGCAGGTGGTGGCACTTCCTCTTCTGAACCAAACAATGGAAGAGGTGCTTGCTTAAGGGCCTTCACCGCCCACAAAGCCTGACGGCGACTCAAAGCGGTACTATCCAAAACGATTGATGCAAAAACATCGGCTTTCGCCAATTTCTCAAGCGTATCGATCAATTTTGTGCCGCCACCTGGAAACCGCTGCCACACATCATACGGATCACGGTAGCCACACCCCCTCGCCTCAACAATGGCACGCGCATCCGATTCCTTAAGCCCTTTGATTTGGCGGAACCCAAGACGCAACGCCACGCCCTTAGCCGCTGTTACCGGTTCAAGGGTGCAATCCCATTCACTGGCATTGATATCAACAGGGAGAAGAACAACGCCGTGCCGCTGCGCATCCTGGGTAATCTGCGATGACGCGTAAAATCCCATGGGCTGGCTATTCAACAACGCACAGGTGAACGCCGCCGGGTAATGACACTTCAGCCAAGAAGACACATAAACAAGCAGCGCAAAACTGAACGCATGGCTTTCTGGAAAACCGTAATCACCAAACCCTTCAATCTGCTTGAAACACCGTTCTGCAAAGGCCTGTGTGTATCCATTGGACAACATGCCTTTGATAAATTTTTCTCGGAAAATTTCTATCTTTCCATTGCGATGCCACGCGGCCATGGCCCGACGCAAGGAATCAGCTTCGTCAGGTGTAAACCCTGCACCAACAATGGCGATACTCATGGCCTGCTCTTGAAATAGCGGTACGCCCAGGGTGCGTTCTAGAACACCCTTAAGGCCTTCCGACGGATACTCAACGGGTTCTTCTTGTCGACGGCGGCGCAAATAAGGATGCACCATATCACCCTGAATCGGCCCCGGCCGGACAATCGCAACTTGGATAACAAGGTCATAAAGAGTCGCTGGCTTAAGCCGCGGCAGCATGCTCATCTGGGCGCGGCTCTCGACTTGGAAAACCCCAACAGTATCCGCCTGCTGAAGCATGTCGTAGGTCGCGGGATCTTCTTGTGGAACCGTAGCCAAGGTTAAGATCCGGTCATGATGTGCATGAATAAGATCAAAAGACTTTCGAATGCACGTCAACATACCGAGAGCCAAAACATCGACTTTAAGAATGCCAAGCACGTCGATGTCATCCTTATCCCACTCGATAACAGTCCGGTCTTCCATCGCAGCATTAGAAATAGGCACGATGTTAGAGAGCGGCTCTTTGGTAAGAACAAACCCGCCAACATGTTGAGAGAGATGACGCGGGAAATTCTTAAGCTGCTCCGCTAAGTCCAGTGTTAGCTTAAGGCGCGTGTCATCGGGATTAAGGCCCGCCTCGCGAGCTTGCTCTTCTGGGATACGTTTAGATGACGACCCCCAGACCGTGCCAAGAAGGGCCGCAATGGCATCTTCAGAAAGCCCCAAGGCCTTGCCAACATCACGAACAGCAGAACGCGTGCGGTAGGTAATAACCGTTGCCGTCAAGCCAGCGCGTTCACGGCCATATTTTTCGTAGATATACTGAATGACTTCTTCGCGGCGTTCGTGCTCGAAGTCGACGTCGATATCTGGAGGCTCATTGCGGGCTGCAGATACAAAACGCTCGAATAACAATTCCGTATCATCGGGATTAACAGATGTAATGCCGAGGCAATAACATACGGCTGAATTGGCTGCAGACCCACGACCCTGACACAAAATGCCGCGGCCACGCGCATAACGTACGATGTCATGGACCGTAAGGAAGTAAGGCGCATATCCAAGGTCACCGATCACCTTTAACTCATGACGAATCTGTGCTTCGACCTTCTTCGACACATGATCCGCATACCGCCATGTCACGCCCTCCCAAGCCAACCGCGCCAACTGTGACTGCGGAGTCTCTCCATGAGGAACAGGGTCTGATGGGTATTCATAACGCAACTCATCAAGACTAAAGGTACAGGCTTCGGCGATCTCAATTGTCCGGGCAAGCGCACCACGGTGGTTTTTGAACAGCCGTGCCATCTCCAATGGCGGCTTATGATGACGCTCACCGTTTTTCTGTATTCGTAGACCAGCTTGATCGACAGTGCAGCGTGCCCGGATACAGGTTAGTACATCTAGCAAGGGCCGGCGTGCAGGAAGGTGCATGTGCACATCATTCACAGCCACCATCGGCATATCAGATTGATTCGCCAGGTCTGCGATCTGCCATAACCGCCGCGCATCTTCACCACATGCATTAGCACAGGCTGCAACCGAAATTTCAGTGCCAAAGATATCTTTGAATTGGTTGAGCGTGCGCAAAAAGTCTACCGTGGTTTCTTCATTTACAAGAGCGCCTTCTGGCACCAAAGCGACAGCAACGAGACCGCACGCATACGCCACAATATCATCTAACGTTAGAAAACACTGCTGCTTCGGCGCACGCCGTTTGCCAAGAGTTAGCAACTGGCAAAGACGGGCATACGCTGCACGGTCTTTTGGATAGACCAACAGGCTTGGACCATCGGGCGCTTCGTGGCTATCGGCACCCCCTTGATCCCGCAAATCCTTGGGTGGCAAATGCCAATCATGAACGCCATCACCCCATTGCCATGTTGGTGCCGCCAATAGGTCAAGGCGACAACCGGGAATAAAGCGCATATCCGCTTCCTTGCACGCAATGTGACTGCGGACCAACCCGGCTAATGTGTTGCGATCCGTTAACGCGACGGCAGTGTGCCCATGGGCAATAGCAGCGCGGGCCAATTCTTCAGGATGAGAGGCCCCACGCAAAAAGCTGAAATTGCTGGTGACTTGGAGGTCGACGTATCTAGGTTCAAAAGACATGGCGAGCGATTAGGCAAACAAGCCGTGGAGAAACCAGCGCGGCTGATGATCAGCACGACTCTGCAACAACGGGAATGGAAGATAAAAAAGCCAAAAACGCGCCCCGTCTTCGCTTTCTACTCGCCAATACTCCCGCACGGCGCCGCCATCTTCACACAGTGTAAAATAGGACTGCTGTTCTTTACTGCGATCAGGCGGCAAAGCACCGCGCCACCACGATCCAGCAATCCGTTCCGGCCCTTCCGCCGCCGCAAGGTGATACGTCTGCCGTCGCCACGAGAACCCAGGCAAAGGCATCACCTGCGTGGGCGACGCACTGGCACCTACGGGCATAGGGTCAACCGATTCAGGTTTAGGCAAAAGATGAATGGGCCTTGCACCTGGCCGCATACGTCCGAAATCACTGTGCAGTAAAGCCGCTTCACGCACATCGCCGGGCAACGTGGCTTGATTCACTCGGCTAAGAGCCGGCACAAATCCGGCAGCCCGTTCTGGAATATGACTGGCCCGTATCTGTGGCCGGACAACACGCCCCGATCCAAGGCGGGCTTCAAGTCGGTCAATTAACAATGCGAGATCTCGGCCAGACTGACTTGCTCTCTCTGACTCAGGCTTAGTACCGATACTGATGCGTTCTTGCTCGCTGGCCATCAGGTCCGTAGCCGTCACGGTGAGCATCAAAAATTCGATGCCAAAGCCAGCATCAAGCCCATCGATCTTTTCGCGGAACAAACGGAACAGATGCTCTGGTCGACGCACCGCCTGCCCGGTACCCATGGCAATCCGATCGGCAGTGTTGTCGACGCGAAAGACCTCAAAAACCAAACGTCGAATCCCTTTGCGGTCTTTTTCAAGGCGCACACAAAGACTGTCTAATAAGTCACGGAGTGCGGCTTCAACATCTTCAGTACGGCCAATTGGCTCGGCAAAGTTGATTCGAGCCACATAAGGCAACCGCTCCATCTCTGGCGACAAGGGTTCATCAACTCGGCCGAGAAGTTGATCAAGACGGAGACAGACCTCCTGCCCAAACCGGCGCGTGAGCGGGGCACGGGGCAACACCAACAAGTCTGCTAAAGTCCTGACACCCAATCGATTCAGAGTCTCAAGGGTTCGCGGCGATAACCGCAATGCTGTCGTAGGAAGCATTGAAAGATGTGTTCTTTGCTCCCCTTCGGGAACACATGCCGGTGCTCCAGACGACGTCAAACATCGCGCCGCCGCCCAGGCTGCTCCTGGTGTATCAGCCAAACCAAGACGGCAGACAAAACCAAGACGATTGAGTCGCGACTTAACGTCTTGCAGCAACGCCTGCTCGCCACCAAACAAATGCGCGCACCCAGTGATATCGAGCCACAGCCCAGCACCGCCACGTTCATCCAAGCCTTCAATCGCAAGCCACGGGGTGTAGCGCCGCGCCCACGCCAACATGGCATCAAGACACGCACGATCAGCGGCAGGATCAGCTTCAACCACCTTCAATGTAGGAACCACCGCCCGCGCATCTGTTAGGGATAATCCGGGATCAACCCCAGCGGCCCGCGCAGCACTATTGGCAGCGGCGATACGAACAGCTCCTGCATCCGCTGCAATCACTGCGAACGGTTTCTTACGCCACGGCGCGTAAGGCGCTGGTTCGCTCATGCGCTGAGGCCTGGCCCGGAAACTGGTCAAGCGATCGGTCGCAAAGCGGGGCAGCCAAACGGAAAGTACACGTTTCATCGCACCATTCCACAGTCCATGAATGAGGAGTTCCCTGACGACAGCGGTCGAGAGTCAGAGTCCAACGGGTTTGCCCAAGCCCAGGCCAGAGCGGCGGCGCAGATGGGGCAGCTCCAACCCGCCATCGCGTCACAGCGGCACTGGCTGACGCTGCAGCCAAACCAGGCTGAAGCAAAAAACCCGTTGTCCCGCCGCGTTCGGCTGCCAACTGCAAACGCCGTTCGGCAGCCAGACTTAAAGGAGACGCCAGCGAACCAATGACTGCATCTATATCAGGGCAACACAGCCCCTCTTCCATCGCCCACAAAGCTTCGGTTTCATCTTTGGCGCGCGCAAGCACCAGCGCGTCTTCGCTTAGACCCAGTGTATTTAAGGCCGGGCCATACAACGTATCCGCGGCCTTATACCGAGGCAAACACCAGAGCACGGTGCCGCACTCCTTCCGTCGGGCTTTAAGACGAGCCGTCAGAGCAGCGACAAAGGTCACGGCAGAAGGCGCAAATCCACATGCACCCAACGCATCATCTTCACCGACCACATGATGCAAACAAGCCAGCGGCAAACCGCCCCACGGCAAAGCCTCATCAATGTCCGCAAGGCCAAAAGGCAGAATGTCTTCCGACGTACGCGGCAGGCCCTCAATCTTCTGAATCTGTTCCCGCAGCGCCTCAAGTTTGGGCGACGTCCCAGAGACACCGTGCATCAGCGCCCTCCTCTGATTTGTATTTTTCAACAATACTTCTTGTATTTATGTTCTCTTTTTGTTCTTTTTTTCTGTGGAGGTCAAGAGGAATATCAAGGGGTGCTTGACCCGCCTTGAAGCAGAGGCGACCTTTGGGGTCTGACGGGGGGAGCACAAAAATGACCAACGACGACACAGCAACAGCACAAGAAATCACTGCCATCATCAAAGGCATCTTTACCGCCTTTGAAGACCACGATCCGGATGGGATTGAAGGTCACATGCATCCTGATTCAACCGTATGGGATGTGTTCACGCCGCAACTGATACGCGGTGTTGAGGAACGCAATAAATTTCATGCAGAAGATCAAGAACAGATGCAGGCCCGCGGCCCATTGTCACTGACAGTTGAAGACCCTGAAGTCGACACCTGGGTAGACACCGCCCTTGCCCGCTATTACCTCAACTATTCCTACGAACCACCCAACCCAGCAGAAGGACGGGTGCGCATAACCGATGTGTTTCGTAAGTTCGACGGCAAATGGCTCATCGTGCATCATCATGAAGGCACAGTGCCGACTGGGATTCCGCCGATCACTGAATGAGTCGCAACAAGGACGCGGCCCAGGCTTTGATAAGTCTGCGCTGATGAATTACACATCCCGCACAATGCTTCATCACATCAGACACACTCTAAGGCCGACACTGTGACCCTCCCTTCTGATCTTCCTTTGTCCGGTCTTCGCGTCATCGAATTCTGTCATGTGGCAGCAGGACCCTTCTGCGCCATGACCCTGGCAGACATGGGTGCGGATGTGATCAAGGTGGAGCCCCTAAAAGGTGATGGCCTGCGGGCCTGGCCGCCACTGTCCGACGGCTACAGCGAAAACTTTGCATCGATCAACAGAAACAAGCGCAGCATCGCGCTGGACTTGAAAACCGAGAAAGGCCTCGACATCGCGCGACGCTTGATCCTCTCTGCAGATGCGGTGGTTGAAAACAACCGCCCCGGCGTGATGGCTCGGCTTGGGCTAGGGTATGACTCGTTCAAAGATGAAAAACCGGGACTGGTCTACGCCTCAATATCCGCCTTCGGTCAGACC
>JAURPI010000021.1 GCA_030835385.1 Alphaproteobacteria bacterium
ACACCAAGGTGCTTGGGCGAAAAGTGATCGCAGCCAAGTTCCTGAATGTGAAGGATGGCGAGGCCCGATCCCTCATGTATTACGCCAAGCATGCGCGTGGGAGCATGGCACGCTGGATTATGGAACACCGCGTCGATCGGGTTGATGGCTTGAAAGACTTCAATGCCGGTGGCTATTCCCTCGACACAGATGCCTCAACGGAGAATGAGCTGGTCTTTAGCCGGCCTCAGCCGCCCAAAAAAGGTAAGTGAGGCTGGTGTCCGGCGCATCCGGACAAGTCTCAGAAGAACTGCGCTGGCTGGTCCAGCACTATGCTCCGGTTCAAGGGCGACTCGCCCCTAGTCATTCCTCTGGTTCCTGCCAGTCTTTTGCTTTGTGACCCGGCGAACCATCTTGCCAAACGCTTTATCTTTGGACCGACGTTCAGCGAGGCTCGCAGAGTTAAAGACTTCTTCCGCCAGCAGCTTGCGCCATCGATCCAGCCGCGCCGTTTCGATCTCACCGTTTCCGATTGCCTGTCTCACAGCACATCCCGGTTCCGTCATGTGCCGGCAATCGTTAAACTGGCATTGAGTCGCAAGACTGCGAAGATCAGCGAAGACACCATCAATACCAAATGCAGCATCGTCCAACTGCAATTCGCGCATCCCGGGTGTGTCCAACACGATGCAACCATTCGGCACGAAATATAACTGTCGGCGTGTTGTCGTATGACGACCCTTGGCATCATCTTCACGGATAGCTTGGGTTTCAATCGACTGCGTGCCCATCAGGGCGTTGGTCAGGGTCGATTTACCCACGCCAGATGACCCAAGAAACGCAACGGTTTCGCCTGGCTTGCACCATTCCGCCAACTTCACCTTTGGCTCATCACCCCGTGCATCAAGGGTGACAACGGAAACCTGCTCGGAAATCGCTTGCGCATCATCGACGTAGTTTTGCGTGCCAGAAACCAGATCAGCCTTTGTCAAAACGATGACCGGAGTGATGTCGGCATCAAACGCCAAGGCGATGTAACGCTCCAGCCGGGCGATATTGAAATCCTGATTACAGGACGTCACGATAAACGCGGTATCGACGTTGGCCGCGATCAGCTGCACTTGGCGATCGGTTCCCTAAGCGCGGCGTTTCAAAAGGCTCTTTCGGTCCAAAATACGGCTTGATTGTGGATGTTCACGATCAAATAGCAGCCAATCGCCTACAGTTGCACCGGAATGCGTTGCGATTGTCTCGTTGATGCCTTCACCGATGATATGCAGCGTATTGCGAAGGACCTCAACGATGCGGACCGGCGGCGTCTCTGCCAATTCGTCCACACTGATTTGATTGGCAAAATAGGGTTCCCACCCAAGCGTTGCGAGCGTTGATCGCTGGCATGACGATGCCCCGCTTGTCACATCGGACGGAAGGATTTTGGAATAATCCCCGGTCATTGGGTCAACTTTCATGTCTAAGCCACAGGCATTGCGTAGGGCTAAAATATCAGTGGTGTCTAAAATCCGGAATCTAGCAACCCGCCGAACAGATGCTGGCAGCAAATCACCGTTTTTTTTGAATTAGCTTCGGGCGGATTGTAGCCGCCCTACTTTACCATGACAGCAAACCTACACCCTGATGATATTGAAGTAAGTTCGACTTGCTTACTTTTAGAGCTTCGCAAGATCTTAATCTAAACACGAAAAAACTCTAACCCACTGGATTATTAGCGAAACACTTGGTTGCGGGGGCTGGACATCTTCAAGCTCCTACCAACTCAGTATCGGCACAGTTAAAATGCTGCGGTGCGCCATCAAAATAGCACCAACGCCCAAATCACAACGACGACGAGTAACGCTACAAACACAGCCGCGGAGCCCATATCCTTGGCCTGTTTTGAGAGCGGATGAATCTCGGGTCCAATTCTATCGACTGTCGCCTCAATAGCGCTGTTAAGAAGCTCCACGATCAGCACCAAAAAGACCGGGGCTATCAAAACAGCACGCTCGAGGCCACTTTCTCCTGCCCAGAAGGCTACTGGAACGAGAACGATGGACAGCACGCACTCCAGACGAAAAGCAACAGAGGTTTTCCACGCCGCAACTAGGCCTGCGATTGAGTACAGCAATGCCGTAATGCGTCCTTCCAACATTGCGCTATCGCCGGTGATGGTTTCGGGGCAACATGGTCCGGATCAAATCTCTTGCTATCAAAATCAATTGTTCTCGATTTGCGCCAATAGGCGCAACACCAAAATGCGCCGCGATAAGATCTTTACCGATACGGACAAACCTTTGGCTTTCGGACTGCAACCACCCTTGCCCGCATCTTAGCTTGCCCGATTTTAAAACGCCCATCGTGAATGTTGGCACAACTTTTGGTAAAGAATTTATACACCTTAGCTGAATGTATTACTGGCACTTGGCACAAGCTATCAAAGACTTCAGGTGACTGAAATTATAGGAATTGCCCTGGCCTTGAGATACATGAGGTAAAGCACCACCTGTTTGTGCAGTGTATCATTCGTCATTCTTCAACCACCATTTTCAGCCTCAAGCGGGACATAGCTGTCATCCAGCAGTCGCTTCGCTTAAAGACTGAGCGCGCATATCCAAACAAAAAGAGCCTCCTCTATAATGAGCTATCTAGAAAATGGGCTGATCAAGTAATCTCATGTCTTACGAAAACACCTCCGAGTATGAAAGATTCGCCGAGATCTACAAGGTCTGGACTTCTACGGCGGCCTCTACCAATCAAAATCTTGCATTTTACATCGACACATATCTGGCGGCTCAGGGTACCATTGTCGAATTGGGGATTGGCGATGGGAGGATCGCCATCGAGGCGGCACGCCGGGGATGTAGTCTGACGGGGGTTGACCTGTCGCCGGCAATGCTTGATAGGTGCCGCAAGCTTTCTGCGGAAGCAGGTGTCGCCGATCGACTGACATTAATTGAGTCAGATTTCCGTCACTTCGATATACCGGCTCCAGCAACCTTGATTACTTTGCCATACCACAGCATCGGTCATCTTCCGAGCATCGAAGACAAGCGTGAGGCGATCCAACACATTTTTGAGAATCTAAGCCCAGGCGGGCTTTTCGTGTTCGATGACTTCTTCATGACCCCGCAACTTATGAGCCACATGCGTGCGGTACAGTTGCGCGCGGCGTATCAGAATACAGAGGGCAACGACTGCCTGCTGTGGGTGACATCCCTGATCGATGAGTTGAAACAATCGATATCCGTGGTCACCTGGGAGGATATCCTCGACGATAATGGGGAAATGCAAAAGCGTCACTACCGCCGCCTGAGCCTGAGCTGGCTGGAACCCGATCAGATCAGCGCACTGTTGATTGACACCGGATTCACTATCGAAGCGTGTTATGGCGATTTTCAACGCACGCCATTCGAGACAGCAAGGGCACGCGAACAGGTGTGGGTCGCGCGCAAGCCTGACTAACGCGATTAACAAGGGAGACTAACAGTTTTGATAGCGACTACAGGACTCAATAGTTTGCACATTGACTGCATCGTAGGTGTCTATGCATTCGAACGCGAACGAACCCAGCCAATCATAATAAACATCGAGCTGGACTACGATTTTGCCGCAGCGGCGGCCTCTGACGCCATCGGGGACGCCGTCGACTATGACCTGATCGCACGCGGCGTGACGGAGTTACTTCATGAGCGAAAGTTCGTGTTGCTAGAGGCGATGGCCGAAGAGACAGCAAAATTGCTGTTCGAGCAGCACGCGTTGGCGCAAACCGTCAGACTTGAAATCCGCAAACCCGAAGCAGTACCGGCCGCTGAATGCTCATTCGTGCGCCTAGAGCGCAACCGCGTATGAGTGCGCCACGCCCGGTAGCAGTGGTTACGGGCGGCGCGCGCCGGCTTGGCCGTCAACTATGCATGACATTGGCTGCACGAGGGTTTGACCTAGTCATTCTGTTCCGTGACTCGCGTCGTGATGCGCAATCGCTTGAAGAGGAGATCGCTACCCTGAGGCTGGGGGGGCGCACTCGTTCCCTGTCTGTCGATGTATCCGACAAAACCCAGGTGGAGACGCTATTCAACGACGTCGCCAGCACTGAGGGGCGGCTGGACCTGCTGATTAACAATGTCGGCAACTACAACCCGCAACATGTCACCCAGCTTGATCCAACGGTCTGGGACGCGACCCTTTCGGCCAATCTATCGGGCGCCTACTACTGCTGTTATCACGCGCTGAAGTTGATGTCCGCTGGCAGCAACATCATCAATATCGGCATGGCTGGACTCGAAGGGGCCCGCGCCGATGTTCAAGGAACAGATTATTTCGTCAGCAAATCAGGACTTCTGGTACTGACCCGATCTCTGGCTGCTGCCTACGGTGAGCAACAGATCAGGGTCAACATGGTTTCTCCGGGACAGCTCGACAACTCGATTGATCTGCCGCCACCTCATGAGATCGGAGCATGGGTGCCGCTGGGTAGGCCCGGCAGCCTGCAGGAGGTCGCGCAGGCGGTCGAGTATCTGCTCGAAGCGAACTATGTTACCGGCGTAAATATCGATGTTTCCGGTGGTTATCGTCTCTAACATTATCGTCTTTGACGGATGCTGAGCGCATCCCGCGCACGGCCGCTTTGGGACCGCGCCGCCGAATGGAACTGCCGTCTCGAGATGATCGAAACTGCTAGGCAGTTCCTATACCTCTCGACCTTTTATATAGAATACGACCGCTTTGGTATCGCGGCACTGGCGGCTCTCCTGCGAGCCCAGCGTCGCGGCGTCGAGATCAATCTGTTGATAGATGGATTCGGTCAGATGCTGGGTAATGTGGTGATGTCGAAACAGGACAGGCAAGCGCTGGCCATCGGGTTGCAGGAACTGCAGGCGGCCGGGGCAACAGTAACGATTTATCGACCGAAACACTTCATGCAACGACGACTTGGTGGAGGCCAGCATGTCAAGCTGCAGGTATCCGAGGCTGGCGAGGCGATATTCGGCAGCAGCAACCTGACCCGATCCTCTTTCGAGGGATGGAACGAATACTCAGTTGCCCTCCGCGGTTCGGTAGTTACTGCGTTGCTGCAAAGCTACCGGCAAATTGGCGGTACAGTACGGACAGCTCACCTTCGTCAGCTTGAAGACGCCGCCCAGTCAACTGTCGTGGAGCAACCAGCCATTGAGCTTGAATACTGGTTCTGCAACCCAAACCTTGCCCAGGGCGCCTTTGGTCCCTTGGGCTGGCGCGGCCCCAACTCCGTGACGGAAAGATTACTGGAGATGGTGCATGAAGCCCGTGAAACCATCGAGATCACCAGTTTCTACTTCAAGCCGGTGCCGGCGTTGATGGATGCTTTGGTCGAGGCGGCCACGCGGGGGGTACTTGTCGACGTGTATCATTCACACCGAGAGGCTTTGCCCGCAACCGACCTCGCCTGGATAGCCTCAGCGGCTGGCTTTGAGCAGTTGCTCAGCTCGGGAGTTCGAATCTTCGAGAACCGGCACGGTGAGCACTCCAAGATTATACTGGTGGATCGCACTCGTGTAGCCTTTGGTAGCTACAACTTCGAGGATGCTGCCCATGACCGATTGGCCGAAGCGATGCTGGCCTCGCGTGATCACCACCTGGTCACTCCGGCAGCCTCGATCTTCGATGGGCTGCAGCAAGACCCCGACAACGTAATCGTGACTCCAGCGACTATGGCAGCCCTGCCAGGGTCTTTGCGGCGGCGCCTCGCCTTGTACGGTCGTTTCAAAAGATGGATGTAGCTACGAACACCTGAGGCCAAGTTAAACGGATTTCGGCAACAAACATCGGGCCGAACCGGTTCGACCAAAAACGAACCGTTTCATCGTAGATATCGATCCCACGCTCGAACAACAGATCCTCGACTTGGCGCAGCGATCGATGATATCGAATACAAATTATCACAGTCAGGGCAATGGCCTGAATGGAAGCGGCAGCCATCTAGGCTAATCGTGAAAATGGGAGATTCTAAGGAACTTGAAATGACAAAGCCGAGCGTTGCGATTGTTGGCGCTGGAATGGCCGGTATTGCATGCGGCTGCGCACTAAAAGAAGCGGGCTATGCACCTGTAATATTCGAAAAAAGTCGAGGCGCAGGCGGAAGGATGGCAACTCGCAGAACGGCAGATGACCTCCAATTCGATCATGGTGCTCAATATTTGACGGCACGAAGCGACGGTTTCAAGCGCTTTATCAGAAAAGCGGTAAGCACGGGGTCAGTGGTCAACTGGCAGGCAGCCAACAAGTCGATTTTTGTCGGGAACCCGACGATGAACGCAATAGTCAAGGCAGCTGCTGAGGGCCTTGAAGTTAGGGCAAACGAAAAAATCGAGATGCTTAATACAATTGATGGACAGTGGACCCTCTCCTCAGAAAACCCGCTGGATACATTTGATATCGGAGTGTTGACCATGCCCGCGCCGCAGATCATTGAATTGCTCGGCGAGCAGCATTCGCTCAGCCGTGAGATCGCTGATGTATGTATGGCGCCATGCTTGACAGTGCTAGCGGCGTTTCCGCCCCATCAACCTGTACCGTTCGTGAGCCGCCGCATTCCCAATGACCCGCTTGCATGGATTGCGCAGGACAGCTCAAAGCCCGGACGCCCTCGAAGCAAGACATGCTGGGTTGCCCAAGCATCGCCCGACTGGAGCGCAGAGCATCTTGAATGCCGTCCGGAAGAAATCGTGTCATTGATGTTGCCAATGCTCTGCGAAGCATTGGGCACTGATCCAGAGATGGCAACGCATGTCAGTGCTCATCGCTGGCGATACGCGTTAGTGACCGCGCCACTTGGCCGTCCTTTTGTTTGCGATGATAGTGCGAGTCTCTATCTGGGTGGTGACTGGACGCTTGGAGCGCGCGTGGAAGCTGCCTGGCAAAGCGGGTCGGCAATTGCAGCCGACATCCTCGCTCGCAATGGGACATAGGACTTTTGGGAAGACTTAGACTGATGTCTTCAATGCGGAAAAATTCAAAATGAGGTTGCAGACGCCAGAGAGGATCGTTCTCGTTTTGGGAGACCAACTGTCTCCCGATATCTCATCTCTGCAAACAGCTAACAAAAATAAAGATCTAATCCTGATGGCGGAAGTGGCAGATGAAGCCAACTATGTTCCTCACCACAAAAAGAAGATCGGGTTTTTACTATCAGCAATGCGCCATTTCGCCGGTGAACTTTCTGATGAAGGATGGACCGTCCGATACATCAAGCTGGATGCCCCGGACAATACAGGAAGCCTAGAGGGCGAGCTTGAGCGCGCGCTTAATGAGGTTGGAACACGATCTGCGGTCATGACAGAAGCGGGTGAACACAGACTGATAGAAGCCATGTCGTCCTGGGCGCGGAACAATAGCATTCATCTTGAGGTTCTGGAGGACCACCGTTTCATATGCACGCATGCGGAGTTTCGCGAATGGACAAAGGACCGCAAGCAACTGCGGATGGAATACTTCTACCGAGACATGCGTCGCAAAACCGAACTTCTCATGGATGGTGATAAGCCAGAGGGTGGCCAGTGGAACTTTGATGCAGAGAACCGAAAACCAGCCAAAAACTCGTCCTTGATGCAACAACCCGTTCGCACGGAGACCGATACGATCACGAATGAGGTGCTGGAACTGGTTGAAGAACGCTTTCCGGAAAATTTCGGGACCCTTCGCCCATTCTGGTTCGCGGTGACCCGAGAAGGCGCGCTAGAAGCTCTCGATGCATTCATTGAACACTGCCTTCCCTGCTTCGGCGATTTTCAAGATGCTATGCTTGAAAACCAGAAGTTCCTATTCCACTCCGTCCTTTCTCAGTACATCAATGCTGGCCTGCTTCAACCTTTAGAAGTCTGTCGTAAGGCTGAAGCTGCTTGGTATTCAGGTCATGCACCACTGAATGCCGTAGAAGGCTACATTCGCCAGATCATTGGCTGGCGTGAATATGTACGCGGCATCTACTGGTTAAAAATGCCTGGCTATACGGAAGAGAACTTCTTTAACGCCACACGGGAGCTTCCCGCTTTCTACTGGACGGGCGAAACGGAGATGGCATGCATGGCCGCTGCCATCGGACAAACGCGAGATGAAGCCTACGCGCACCATATCCAGCGCCTCATGGTGACTGGAAATTTTGCGATGTTGGCCGGCGTCGACCCACAGCAGGTGCACGAATGGTATCTCGCGGTTTATGCCGATGCCTATGAATGGGTCGAAGCCCCCAATGTAATCGGGATGAGCCAGTTTGCAGATGGCGGATTTCTCGGGTCAAAGCCCTATGCGGCCAGCGGAAACTATATCAACAAAATGTCTGATCATTGCAGGTCCTGCCGGTATGACGTGAAACAGAAAACCGGCCCCGATGCCTGCCCGTTCAATCCACTTTACTGGGATTTTCTCGTCCGCAATGAAGGACAACTTCGCAGCAACCCGCGACTGGGCCAAACCTATCGGACCTGGTACAAAATGAGTGACACGAAGCGGCAAGCCTATCTGGAAAGTGCGAAGGCCATTCTTGATGCGATGTAACGAAAAGAACCGATAACCAATTGAATTAAAAGTAAAGTGTCCGTCGTCATATAAATTGGAACAACTGGCGGGCTGATCTAAAGGAGGATCTGGCCCATCTGGTTTAAGATATTAAGCGGCGTATTTGCGGTATTGCAAGCGCCGGGCCTTCATCGTTTTCCGTTTGATCCTTTCCCGTTGTTGTAAAATGGCTTGGCCCCGCCCGAAGTAGACGTCTGCAGGGGTAAGGTTGTTGATGCTCTCGTGGTAGCGTTGA
>JAURPI010000022.1 GCA_030835385.1 Alphaproteobacteria bacterium
TCGCCGCTGATATTGGTGTGCGTTTGATCGACACCCAACTCGAGCTCAAGATTGGTGTGGCAACGGCGCTGATCGGCACACCGTTCTTTTTCCATTTACTCCTTGTGCTACGACGGAGTGGCCAATGATCACCACACCAGTCTATACGGTCGACGGTCTAAGCGTTACTTACGATGACGCGCGCGTGCTCAATCAAGTTACGTTCTCTGCCGCAGGCGGCTCCATGATCGGTCTTGTCGGGCCCAATGGTGCGGGCAAAACGACCTTGATCAAGGCGATGGCTGGGTTGTTGCCGGCGGCCAGTGGTGCGTTGACCCTCGATTCCATACAGCTAAGCGCCTGGCCACTAGACGTTCTCGCGCAGACAATCGGGTACTTATCTCAGAGCAGAGCCGTGCATTGGCCTGTAACAGTAGACCGGTTGGTCTCTTTGGGCCGCTTGCCACATCGTGGTCCTTGGGATGGCGTATCTGAAAAAGATCAAGAAGCGATAGACAAGGCGCTTACGCTGACAGACGTGAAAGATCTTGGAAAGCGTGCGGTAACAACTCTCTCAGGCGGTGAGCTGGCGCGTGTACTTTTAGCGCGGGTATTGGCGGGCGAGCCCCAGATTGTTCTAGCCGACGAGCCTGTTTCAGGCCTTGACCCTGGCCATACACTGCAAGTGCTGAACGGGCTGAAAAAATTGTCGAGCGGAGGTCGCTTGGTCATCGTTGTCCTTCACGATCTGACACTGGCGTCTCGCTTCTGTGACAGATTAATTCTTTTGCATAAAGGGCGCGTTGCCGCCGACGGAACGCCCGCGAATGTTTTGACCGAGAAAGCGCTAGCCGCAGTTTATGGGGTCGAGGCAGTTACGGTATCCCAAGGTGAGGACTTCGCCGTTTTACCTTGGTCACATCTTTAGTTAAGCCATCGCTACGCCGATGGGCCATTCTTAGGTGCGCCGTGCCAAAGAATATCTGAAAGCATAGCCGCGCTCTCGAAAACAGCTGGCGACGGCCGGTTGATGAAGCGGTTTCCATCCATCAGTGCGACTTTGCCCGACCGAACCGCGCGTAATTTGCGCCAAGCTGGGTTAGATAGAATCGATGCCATCTCTCGGTCCGTGCGGTCGAGGTCAAACCCGCATGGTGCTACAACGATGATGTCAGGGTCTGCATCTGCAACATCATCTAGTGAAGCATAGAGTGATGGTTCTCCGTCTTTGGTGATGACGTTTTCACCACCGGCAGCATCTATTAATGCTGGAATTCAGTGACCGGCAGCCATGACAGGGTCAATCCATTCCAGCATGAAAACGCGTGGGGTTCGCGAACTTATCTCTTGTCTCAAAGCCTTAATGCCTGAGACAAATTTGTGCTATGAGCCGAGGATTAACCTAGAAAAGCGCTCTGAAGGTGGTTTAAGGGCGATAAGCAGGGCTTATTCGCAGGCGATATGCCGAAATGCACGTAATTGAGAGAATGGTGGAGCCGGACGGAATCGAACCGACGACCTCTACAATGCCATTGTAGCGCTCTCCCAACTGAGCTACGGCCCCATGTATGCTTGGTTTGTGCGGTATGATGGGAAGGTATCCGCCCGAGCGGGGCGGACCTTATGCAGTTCGCCCTGACCCTTCAAGGGAAAAATACTGAAGTAGACCAACACCTCATGCTTAGTCAGAGACGGGCAGCTCCTGGATGTAGCGATGGGCGGTGTCAGGTGTCCGTGTCTTTGTCAGAGTCGATAGGTCCAATGACGCTATCAACATCATCATCGTCATCATCCAAATCATCGGCGCCGTCGATCAGGTCATCGTCATCATCATCTTCGAGATCAACTGTATCGTCGTCGGTAGCGGCTGCTTTAGGTGCTTCTTTTTCAGGTTTTGGTGCCGCTTCAACCTTCTTAGACCTGGTGACTTTTGGGCGTTGATTTTCCGCGCCACACTTTGGGCAAAGTGCGGGCGTCTTATTAAGATCGTAGAAGCGTGCCCCACAACTTGAGCAGGTCAGTTTTTCGCCTAGGTCAACCTTACCCAATTCCTAAACTCCCATCTGTATTACGGCCCCACTGCTGATGCTGGGGCCACACAAAAATAATTATGAAAGCGCATTTGCCAAATTCGAGCGGCGCTGTCAAAACCTATTATACGTTCGCCCAAAACTAGCCGGTCTGCTGCGGCGGTGAAGATGAGGCGTGGCTAGGTTTGGTGACCCCGCTGTGGTATGACCCCGCGCCACGACCTATTGCGCCTAAAGACCCACAAACTACCGAAAAACAAAGATATTCGAGCTTCGATTGATGACTAAGTCCACCGCTCATACCACACAAACCGCCCGCTCTGATGGTTTAGGCGGGTCCGTGCGTGTGCCGGGGGACAAGTCGATCTCACACCGGGCACTTATGTTTGGGTCGCTCGCAATTGGGGAGACGCGGATCACTGGCTTGCTCGAAGGAGAGGATGTCTTAAACACAGCTAAAGCTATGCGCGCCCTAGGCGCTTCCGTTGAGCGACAAGCGACTGCTGATGGATCTGTGACATGGGTTGTGTATGGACGCGGTGTTGGTGGGCTGGTTGAACCTGAAAGTGTGCTTGATTTGGGGAACTCTGGGACCGGGGCGAGATTGCTTGCGGGGCTTCTTGCTAGTCACCCAATGACAGCGGTGATGACCGGAGATGCATCGCTTAGGTCTCGCCCGATGGATCGTGTAGTCACGCCACTAGCTCTCATTGGTGCTCGGTTTGAATCTCCCGGTGGAAATCGACTACCCCTAACCGTAATCGGAACTGGAGAGCCTGTTCCGATGGTTTATGAAAGCCCAGTTGCGTCCGCCCAAGTAAAAACTGCTGTCTTGTTGGCTGGGTTGCAGGCGAGGGGAGCGACGACGGTGATTGAACCAGCTGCAACCCGCGATCACACAGAACGCATGTTGCGCCATTTTGGCGCAGAGGTGCGAACGGCGACTGTGGCTGATAAACCGGGTGCAGTCTCAGTTACAATAGTTGGCCAGCCTGAACTTGCTGGTGCGGGGATTGTTGTGCCCGGCGACCCATCTTCAGCTGCATTCCTAGTTGTCGCCGCTCTTATTACCCAGAATTCAGAAGTGTCGCTGCACAATGTCGGGCTCAATCCTCATCGCACAGGCCTGTTTGATACGTTGAAGGACATGGGTGCGAATTTGGTTGTTGAGAATGAGCGAGTAGAAGGCGGGGAACCAGTCGGAGACTTAGTGGTGCGCTCGAGCCGGTTGAAGGGAGTGGTTGTACCCGCGTCCAGGGCGCCATCAATGATTGATGAATACCCAGTGCTCGCCATGGCAGCAGCTTGTGCGGAAGGGGAGACCCGGATGGAAGGTCTGGGCGAACTTCGGGTTAAGGAAAGTGATCGCCTTGCCGCCATTGCGGATGGTCTGATGGCCTGTGGTGTTCATGTTGAAATTGATGGCGATGCACTTGTCGTCACGGGGTGCGGCGGACTTGTGCCTGGAGATGCTGTCGCCAAGGTTCATTTGGACCATCGGATTGCCATGTCGTTCCTGGTGCTCGGACTCGCCGCAGATAAGCCCATAGGTGTGGATGATGCTGCTGCCATTGCAACGAGCTACCCAGGTTTCTTGGACGATATGGCGAATTTGGGAGCTAAAATTGAAAAAGGACCCGATCAAAACGGGACCTCTGTGTCGTGAGCAACTCAGCCAATTTGATCGTTGCGATCGATGGTCCTGCCGCGTCGGGTAAAGGCACATTGGCCCGGCGATTGGCTGAAATCTTGAATCTCCGCTATCTGGATACCGGCAGTTTATATCGGGCGACCGGCTTATCGGTGCTCAGGGCTGAAGGTGATCCGACCAATGAGGAAGAAGCGGTAAAAGCCTCAGAAAACCTAGACTTATCGATCTTTTCGGCTGAAGATTTGCGGAGTGAAGAAGCTGGAATGGCGGCCTCTCATGTTGCCTTCTTGCCGTCCGTAAGAGCTGTATTGCTTGAGTTTCAGCGCTCTGTCGCTGCCAGGCCAGGGGATCAGTTTGCCGGGGCCATATTAGATGGCCGCGACATAGGAACCGTCGTTTGCCCTGATGCAGATGCCAAGATATTCGTCACCGCCGACCTAGAAGTCCGCATAAAAAGGCGCCTCCAGGAGTTGAAGGACCGGGGTGAACCCGTTATAGAGAGCCGCGTTCGTGAAGATATGACGGCCCGTGACCAACGCGACAGAGACCGATCAGTCTCGCCGCTTAAGAAGGCGGAAGATGCGTGGGAGCTCGATACGTCGAAGATGAACGCAGATGAGGCTTTAGCGGCAGCGCTAAGCCACATTCGGGGAACCGGTCCCCAATAAGTTTGTTTTCCATCACAACACCGGCTGACCAAAGATGCGAAGAACGCATCGGCTGCCGTTTGTGATGTTTTAAAGCGCACCCCTAAAGGGTGTGCATATTGAGAAATACGGCAAACCCAGAATGGTCTGGACCCGTATGCAAAGACCGCCGGATCCAACCGGCAGGCATGGCGCAGAACGAAAGGAACGCTCCTACAATGTCTGAACCAGCTCTCGCAGCGGCAAGCGAAGATTTTGCCGCACTCCTAGAAGAATCATTCCAAGGTAACGACAGCATCGAAGGGGCTGTGCTTAAGGGCACGGTACTCCGCGTCGATGGTGATTATGCTTTGGTCGACGTTGGCCTGAAGTCTGAGGGCCGGGTGCCGTTGCGCGAATTTGGTCGCGGCAATGAAGATGCACCGGCTAAAGGCGAAGCCGTTGATGTCTATGTAGAACGCTATGAAGACAAAGATGGCATGATCCTCTTGTCCCGTGACAAAGCACGGCGAGAGGAAGCCTGGGACGTTCTGGAGAAACAATTCGAAAAAGGCAGCACTGTCGAGGGCGTTATTTTTGGCCGCGTTAAAGGTGGTTTTACGGTCGACCTCAATGGTGCCGTAGCCTTCTTGCCGGGTAGTCAGGTCGATATTCGTCCGGTGCGTGATGCCAACTATCTCATGGGCGACCCGCATGAATTTCAAATTCTGAAAATGGATAGGGCACGCGGAAACATCGTCGTGTCCCGGCGCGCTGTCCTTGAGGAAACCCGCGCAGCAGAACGATCCAAATTGATGGAAGATTTGGCCGAAGGTCAGGTCCTTGAAGGTGTGGTGAAAAATATCACCGACTATGGCGCGTTTGTGGATCTCGGAGGTGTCGACGGCCTGTTGCACGTGACGGATATTTCTTGGAAGCGTGTCAACCACCCAACTGAAGCACTATCAGTTGGTCAGACTGTCAAAGTTCAAGTGATTCGATTCAACGCAGAGACCCAAAGAATTTCATTGGGCATGAAGCAACTCGATACCGATCCTTGGGATGGTGTCGCTGCTAAGTATCCAATGGGGACAAAGTTCGTGGGTCGTGTGACCAATATCACTGACTATGGCGCCTTTGTTGAATTGGAAGCTGGCGTCGAAGGTCTCGTCCACGTCTCTGAAATGAGCTGGACCAAGAAAAACATCCATCCTGGTAAAATCGTTTCTACCAGCCAAGAAGTCGAGGTCATGGTCCTCGACGTTGATCAAGAAAAGCGTCGTATCTCTCTTGGTCTGAAGCAGTGCATGGACAACCCATGGACAGCATTCAAAGACAAGTTCCAGGTGGACACGATTGTCGAAGGCGAGGTCAAGAACATCACCGAATTTGGTTTGTTTGTTGGTCTAGACGGCGAGATCGACGGCATGGTGCATTTGTCTGACCTTTCTTGGGAGAAGGATGGCGAAGAAGCTGTTGCCGACTTCAACAAGGGTGACATGGTCAAGGCGAAGATCCTTGATGTGGATATCGAAAAGGAACGTATCAGTCTCGGTATTAAGCAGCTCACCGATGATCCGTTTGCCGAGGCGATGGGTGATCTGAAGCGTGGCCAAGTTGTGACCTGTGTCGTGCAGACTGTTATGGATGCGGGTCTCGAGGTTGCGATCAGTGAGGGCATTACCGGCTTCATTAAGAAAAATGACCTGGCCCGTGAGCGATCAGAACAGCGGGCAGATCGCTTCGCCGTTGGTGAAAAAGTCGATGCTCGGATCACCAGTATTGATAGCAAAACCCGTAAGCTCAACCTCTCGATCAAAGCCCGTGAAGTTGCTGAAGAGAAGCAAGCAATGGCTGATTACGGTTCAGCCGATTCGGGTGCGTCCCTCGGGGACATTCTCGGTGCTGCGCTAAAGCGCAAGGAATCCACAGGGGATGAGGATGAAGGTGACGAGCCTGAATCCGAGGAAAAGAGCGAATAAGATAGCCCGCCAAATACTGGGCTACTGTGACAAACGCGCCTCCATGTGGGGCGCGTTTTTCTTTGGGAAAATGGAAAAAACGAAATCATATGAAAGGCTTAGACTTGACTCCCGTTGTTGCACTTCGCATGATCAGGCTCAGTTAAAGGTCGCAAAGACCGGACGGGCAGGCAGGGATGCCAGGGGATGCCAGGGGATGACCAAGTCTGAACTCATTGCACGCATTGCGGAGAGAAATCCGCATTTGTTTCAGCGTGATGTAGAGCGGATCGTCAGCACAATTTTCGACCAAATCTCTGCGGCATTGGCGCGTGGTGACCGGGTTGAGTTGCGTGGCTTCGGCGCGTTCTCCGTCAAGCACCGTGATTCTCGTATTGGCCGCAACCCGCGCACTGGTGCGGCGGTTCAGGTGTCTGAAAAAACCGTTCCATATTTTAAGACTGGTAAGCAGTTACGAGATTTGTTGAATGCTTCGCCGTCACAAGACCAGCCCATTTCTTCGCCCGATACCTCGTCTTCGGTGCCGCCGTCATCAACCCCATAGGTTGGTGAGGCCAGAGAGGCTCACATGCGTCTGCTTACTTGGCTTATTGGTGTGGCGGTAGCCGTCGTCACCGTCCTGTTCGCCATATCCAATCGCTCTCCTGTCTCGATTTCCGTTTGGCCGTTTCCTGTCGCCGTGGATGTCGGGCTTTATATTGTCGTTTTGGCCGCAGTTTTTTCGGGTTTTCTGGTGGGCGCTTTGGTGACCTGGGTCGCGGCGGGCAAGCACCGGCGACGCGTTCGCAAACAGCGCACAGAGATTCGAACCCTGGAGGGTGAATTAAGTGATGTTCGCGCTCGCCTCGCCAGCCAGACGAAGTCTGACTAGGTCTATATATCATTCGGGATTTAATTGATGACGGCATCTGATCAGGAACTCCGCAACCCAATCTTTTGCGCCATTGATACACCTGATCTCGGTACAGCTACGACATGGGCGGCGAGTATCGGCGACCACGTGGGTGGAATTAAACTCGGGTTGGAATTTGTTTCGGCGCACGGTCCGAAGGGCGTTACGCAAGTGATGAAGGCGTCGGGTCTGCCGGCATTCCTGGATGTAAAGTTTCATGACATTCCCAATACCGTTGCGGGTGCAGTGAGGGCGATTACAGCCGTAAAGCCATACATAATTAATGTGCACGCCAGCGGTGGCAGAGCAATGATGCAGGTAGCTGCGGAAGCAGCCTCGGAGGCGGCATACGAGCATGTCACACCCCGCCCTCTGGTGATCGGTGTCACCATACTGACGAGCCTGGCAGACGATGACTTGGCTGAGGTTGGCATGACAGCTTCGACGGCAGACCAGGCCATTCGCCTCGCCGTTCTCGCCAAAGAATCCGGACTGGATGGCGTTGTGTGTTCCCCACTTGAGGCTTCACGTATCCGGGCTGAATGCGGGCCAAATTTTAAACTGGTGACGCCGGGCGTCCGCCCAGAATGGGCCGCGGCGAATGATCAAAAGCGGATCATGACGCCTGAGCAAGCCATTGCAGAGGGCGCCGACTATCTGGTTGTTGGTCGCCCCATAACCGCTGCTGCTGACCCATCAGCCGCGGCGCAGCGAATAGCGACCGCCTTGGTTGCCTAGGCCAAAAGAACAGCAGTGTGAGTGTAGCAGTTAAAATTTGTGGGCTAGTTGACCAAGAGGCTATCGACGCGGCCATTGAAGGTGGTGCTGATTATCTTGGCCTAAATTTTTTCGAAGGCTCGCCTCGACAGGTGGCGCCAGATGTTGCGGCAACGCTTCTGGAGGATTGTCCAGAAGAGATATTGCGGGTGGGACTCTTTGTCGACCCGACGGATGAGTTGCTGGACTACGTCACTCGTCATGTCCGGCTGGATTACCTTCAACTACATAGCAAGGAAACGCCTGAGCGGGTGGCTGAAATTCGTCTCGGCTATGGCCTACCGGTGATGAAGGTCATCGGCGTTGCCAATGCTGATGACGTTGCTTCAGCGTCAGCTTATGAGAATCATGCGGATAAGTTGCTCTTTGACGCCAAGCCCCCCCCAGAGGCAGATCGTCCAGGCGGCAACGCAACAGCCTTTCAGTGGGATCTGATGAAAGCCTATAAGGGTTCATTGCCATGGATGTTGGCCGGGGGGCTGACGGCGTCCAATGTCGCGCAAGCAGTTGCCCAGTCTGGCGCTCCAGCGGTCGATGTTGCGTCTGGGGTGGAGAGTGCTCCGGGCCAAAAAGACCCAGCCCTGGTCAGGGCGTTCCTATCCGCTGCAAAAGAGGCCACATAAAGGCCTAAGACCCTGATTTTTTGAAGAGTTCTTTTTGCTCATCCGCCAGTGCTGCGCTATAAGTCCGGCCCAAGGTAGATCCCCACCAGGAAACACAACGGACATGGCGGAAGCCCGCAATACGTATCGCGACGGCCCAGATGACCTCGGGCATTTCGGCCTGTTTGGTGGCCGTTATGTCGCTGAGACTCTGATGCCACTGATCCTGGAGGTTGAACAGGCCTACGAAGCGGCCTGTGCAGACCCATCTTACGCCAAAGAGCTTGAGTCTTTTCGGACCACCTACGCCGGACGCCCGAGCCCTTTGTATTTTGCCGAGCGTATGACGGACCACTTTGGTGGCGCCAAGATCTATTTTAAACGTGATGAGCTTAATCATACGGGTTCACACAAGATCAATAACTGCCTTGGTCAGATTCTATTGGCCAAGCGCATGGGCAAGACACGGATCATTGCCGAAACCGGTGCAGGTCAACACGGGGTTGCAACAGCGACTGTTTGTGCGCGGTTCGGTCTCGAATGTGTTGTTTACATGGGCGCTAAGGACATCGAGCGCCAAAAGCCTAACGTCTTTCGGATGAACTTGCTCGGTGCTGATGTACGGGCGGTTGAGAAGGGCTCGGCGACGCTCAAGGAAGCCATGAATGAAGCATTGCGAGATTGGGTCGCCAATGTCGATGACACTTACTATCTAATTGGCACTGCAGCTGGACCCCATCCTTATCCGGCCATGGTGCGCGATTTTCAGTCGGTTATTGGCGATGAAGTCAAAGTGCAGATGGACGCGGCAGAAGGGCGGCTGCCGGATACATTGGTGGCGTGCATTGGTGGCGGGTCAAATGCCATAGGGCTGTTTCATCCGTTCCTTGATGACACCGATGTGCGGTTGATTGGTGTTGAAGCGGCTGGCAACGGTATTGATACCGGTGAGCATGCGGCGTCAATTTCGGGTGGTAATCCGGGTGTTTTGCATGGCAATCGTACTTTCTTATTGCAGGATGACGGCGGCCAAATTCGCGATGCCCATTCTATTTCTGCCGGATTGGATTATCCGGGCATTGGTCCTGAGCACGCGTGGCTTCACCTAAAAGGCCGGGTCGATTATGTGTCCGCCACCGATGAAGAGGCGTTAACCGCGTTCCAATTGTGTTCCCGGCTCGAAGGAATTATCCCGGCACTCGAGCCATCACACGCGCTTTCTTATATTGAGAAAATTGCACCTGAACTGCCCTCCGATCATCTCATTGTCATGAACCTCTGTGGTCGTGGTGACAAAGATGTGTTCACCGTTGCTGATGCGCTGGGCACGGAAGTGGGGGCTGAAACATGAGTGCTCCAGTGACGGAAAGCCGTCTGACGCGCCGGTTCGAAAAACTTAAAGAAAAAGACCGCGCGGCTTTGGTGACGTTTATTACGGCCAATGACCCTGATCCCGCTGTGTTTCGTCAGCTGTTAGAGGGCTTGCCCACAGCTGGTGCCGATATCATTGAATTGGGAATGCCGTTTTCAGACCCCATGGCCGATGGCCCGTCAGTGCAGCTCTCTTCGCAGCGTGCACTCAAAGTTGGTGTGACAATTGATGACGTTCTGAGCGCTGTCTCGGACATGCGGGAGTGGGAGGTGGATACGCCCGTTATCTTAATGGGGTACTACAATCCAATTTATCGCTACGGACCCGCGGAGTTTGCGGAAGCAGCCGCAAACGCGGGCGTTGATGGCGTCATTATTGTTGATTTACCCCCAGAAGAAGCGGAAGAGCTGAACCATCATCTGCGAGACAACAACCTGCATATGATTTTTCTGGCCGCCCCTACAACAGATGAGTCGCGTTTTCCCCGCATTCTCGAGCACGCCAGCGGTTTTGTTTACTATGTCGCCGTCAAAGGTGTGACCGGAACAAAATCAGCCGACATCTCTGAGGTAAGTGCGAGGGTCGCATCCATGAGAACGCAAACAGATCTGCCGCTTGGTGTTGGCTTTGGCATTCGCACGGCATCACAGGCAGCGGAAATGGCGCAGTTTGCCGATGCCGTCGTTGTTGGTTCTGCAATTGTCGATATTATTACGGATGGTATCGATAGTGAGTGGCGTGCGCAGCCTGGATTGGCAACACGCGTTCTCGACTTTGTTAAAGACCTAGCGAACGGCGTTCAGACAGTACGTCTTGAGAGTGCTGAAAACGCGTCAACGGGAGTGGGCGCATGAATTGGCTGACGAACTTTGTTCGGCCCAGAATTAAACGATTGGTGCAGCCGAGAGAGGCGCCAGACAATCTGTGGCATAAGTGTCCGGGCTGCAGCGAAATGGTGTTTCACCGAGAGTTGGAAAAGAGCCTTCGCGTTTGTCCCCATTGCGATCATCACATGCGCCTGCCTGTGCGGCAGCGGCTTGAAATTCTGTTCGACAATAAAAAATGGACAGAAATTGAATTGCCGTCTGTCGCGTCTGACCCGCTCAAGTTTAAAGACAGAAAAAAATACAGCGACCGACTTAAAGACGCCAAGTCAAAGACGGGCTCTAAAGCCGCAATTGTGGTTGCCCACGGCACGATGGGTGGAATCAATGTCGTAATTGCAGCGTTCGAGTTTAGTTTCCTCGGGGGCTCAATGGGAACAGCTGTTGGGGAGGGTATTGTAGCGGCTGCCGAACTTGCGATTCTTCAAGAAGCCCCGCTAATCGTTATTCCGTCTTCTGGCGGTGCGCGCATGCAGGAGGGAATTTTATCTCTGATGCAAATGGCGCGGACCACCGTTGCCGTAGATCGCGTACGCGAGAAAGGCTTGCCTTACATTGTTCTGTTGACCGATCCCACGACCGGTGGCGTGACGGCGTCTTTCGCAATGCTCGGGGACATTCAAGTCGCCGAGCCGGGCGCCATTATCGGTTTTGCCGGTGCGCGGGTGATTGAGCAGACCATTCGCGAAACCCTCCCTGAAGGATTCCAGAGAGCTGAGTATCTGCTGGAGCACGGTATGGTGGATATGGTGGTTCATCGATCAGAGCTCCATGACTCGCTTGTTCAACTGCTCGGCTTGCTCTTACACCGCGATCCAGCGGCGCCGGTCTTGTCTCTGGAAAGTGGCGAGCGGAAACGCCGCCGCCGTAAGAAAGAAGATGCGGATCGTTTGCTTGCGTCTCCTCCAGACCCCTCCATTCCTGATGAAAGTTTGTTCGAGTCCGAAGGCGACGACGGGTCGGATAAATCCTGATCACTCCTATGCCAAATGATCCGCCGGATCTGGTATCCGACCTTGAGCGAATCAAAGCGCTGCATCCCAAAGTTATAGATCTTTCATTGGGTCGTATTGAGCGGCTTCTAACTGATTTAGGATCTCCGCATTTACGTGTTCCACCGGTGGTTCATGTTGCCGGTACAAATGGCAAAGGGTCTGTTATCGCGATGATGCGAGCGGTGCTTGAGGCGTCAAGCTATCGAGTGCATGTCTACACGTCGCCCCACCTGGTTTCATTTACAGAACGAATCCGGCTATGCGGTGATCTCATAGATCCAACGCTATTGTCTGAATTGATCGGCCACGTTGAACACGTCAACGGCGAAGCCCCCATCACTTTTTTCGAATTCATTACGGCGGTGGCCTATCAGGCCTACGCGCAAATTCCGGCAGATATTCTTCTGCTGGAAACAGGGCTTGGTGGTCGACTTGACGCGACAAACGTCGTGCCTCACCCAAAGGCAACGGTACTGACGCCAATCGCCATGGATCACATGAGTTTCCTTGGGGACAGCCTGTTTGAGATTGCTGGTGAGAAAGCGGCAATAATGAAAGAGGGCACACCGTGCATCAGTGCTGCACAATCTCCTAAGGCGGCGGAGGTGATTAAAAACACGGCGGCTGAACTCGGCGTGACCGTCGCGTGGCAGAATGAAGATTGGACTATTGAGGAAGATGATTTCGGCGCTGTCCGCTACCATGATGCACAAACCGACTGGTCGCTGCCACGTCCGGCACTAGCGGGTGCGCATCAGATCGGCAATCTCGGTGTTGCTTTGGCGACCTTGGCGCGGTTGCCAGTCGCTATTCCGGCTTTTGGTCTTAGATCTGGTATGCGCCAGATTGACTGGCCGGCGCGTTTGCAGAGGTTGACCGAGGGTCCCGTCGTTACCCGTGCCCCCCAGGGGTGGGAGGTATGCCTGGACGGCGGTCACAACCCCTCCGCTGGGAGCGCTCTAGCGCAATGGTTGGCGGCTGAGTCTAGGCCGACTGTCGCGATCTGCGGTATGATGGCCGGGAAAGACTTGAGCGGTTACCTGAACCCTCTTGTTCCCCACCTGACAGCGATGGCTGCTGTCCCAATTCCTGACCATGATGGCTGTGCATCACCTGACGACTTGGAGAACATGAGTCGTGAAGTTGGCATGACCGAGGTCGTGGCGTGCAAAGACGTTATGTCTGCTGTGGCGTCTCTGATGCCCCACATGGGGTCGTCAGGTGGGCGCATCTTGATCTGCGGATCTTTGTATCTGGCAGGTGAGGTTCTAAAAACACACCGATAAGGTGTTAGTCCGAGATCATAACGACGCCGAGTTCGAGGAGTTTGGCGAGCTGCTTGGTGCGAATATGCATAACGCCATCGTTGAGATGTTATTGCACCTCTTTGCGAGACAGGGAACGGCCACCAAGGATCACTTCTCCATCATCGCCACCGATTAGTTTTGTCACCAGGCTGGCGGTGGCTCTTCTGAATTGTTGTACCGTGTTTTTGCTCTTGGAATCAAAAACCCCGCCACAAGGGCCGGGCTATGATCGAGCTTAATTGCTAATTACCCGATTGAAGATTCGACCCATTCTACCAGTTTGCTTTTCGGTAAAGCGCCGACCTTAGTGGCGGCAACTTCTCCATCTTTAAACAGGATGAGGGTTGGAATGCTACGCACACCATATTTGGTCGGAATATCAGGGTTATCATCAATATTAACTTTGGCGATGGTGACTTTCTCACCCATCTCGCTATCCATTTCGTCAAGGATAGGCCCAATCTGTTTGCAAGGCCCGCACCACTCCGCCCAGAAATCCACTAGTACTGGCCCATCGGCTTTAAGCACATCGGACTCGAAAGAATCATCGGATACGTGTTTCATGAACAATCGTCCTTATATTAAATTAAATCTGAGGCAGGAGGAGCCTGCTGTTGCCTCAATCTAGGAACGGCTTGGGCAGGGGTCAAGGCGCCGGTGTGCCACGGTTTTGTGAGCGTCCCAAAAGACCACCCTGCGGCGATTGGTGGATGCCTGCTGAGGTTAGCTGCGCCAGCGCAAAGTCTGCGGTTCTATGGGGTTCTTGAGGGGGCGCTGGTCGGCTTGAGCTTGCTGCCATTCTTTTTTAAGCCGGTAATACCAGCGAATTTGAGTATCTGCATCTTCGACCAGCATGGTCTTAGGGTTGAACGCTTGGCCGTCGCGCATATCCAATACTGCGTTGGCATCCTGATCGAGAAAGCGCTTGGCGAACACACGAACAAGACCGCGCAGAACGGGCCCGCCTGGAATATCCCAATACATAACATGATGAACGTCTGTGGTGTTGGCGTCGATAGGTGTGCAGGCCGTTAAACCACAGTACGTGGCTTTTCCTGTGGTCGCGTGTTCAACGCGAATGCCCGGTAAGGTGTATGTGATTTCTGTTTCGGGTGCGCCGCCCAAGAACAGGCGATAAGCACGGGCATTTCCAGACGCGATGTGCCGATCCATGCGCCAGCCGAGTGGTGCGGGCGAGAATGCTTTCTCTTTGTCACGGACGTCGCGATGCCCTCGCCAAATGGAAGAGGCGTGGACAAAAGCTCCATGGGCGGGGTCCATTAGGCCAGTGATGGCGAGATCAATGTTGCAATTAAATGTTCGGTGAAGGTGCAATTGAAACCGGTGGCTAATCTCTGGAACTCCAGGGACATCGGGTAGGTCTTCACTTGGCTTGTTGCCGCCCATGAACACCCAAATGATACCCTCGGATTCCCGTACGGGATAAGAACGCGCGCGAATATCGACTGCTTGAGGGCGCTGTCCTTCTTTTTGAGAAGGTATTGCGACACACTTGCCGCTCGTTGCAAAGCGCCAACCGTGATACGGGCATTCCACAGTTTCACCGTCGAATATGCCGCGAGATAGAAGAGTGCCGCGATGTGGGCAGGTGTCCTTAAGAGCGAACACATCACCTCTATTATCTCGGCCGATCAGAATGGGCTCCCCAAGTAGGGTGCGATGAACAGTCTTGCCACGGTGAATATCTCGCGTCACCGCTGCGACATACCAAAAGCCGTGCAAAAAAGAGCCTGAATCTGAAGGAGGGTTGGTCATAGCGCGATGGTGACGGACTGCGATGGAAAATCAAGAGCCGTATCATTCATCGCTGGTTTCTCGCTTCCATGCGGCATCTAACAGTGTTGATGGTAATTCAGTGATGAAGGGTCCGTCGGTCCAAAGTAAGACGCAGCGGATAGTTTTATCCGGATAGATTTCTGACAATGCGGCGCGATAGGCCGCCATCTGGAACTGATAGGTTGGATTGACTGCATTAGCCGTGCGTGGCGGTGGTCGGTTTGTTTTGTAATCGACGATCATCACGTCATTTTCTGAGACGACAAGTCTGTCGACCTGGCCAGATAAGACGTGGCCGTTGATCAACCCAGTCACCGGCACTTCCGCCTTAGAGCCAGGACCGAACACCGGGGCAAAATCCTTGTGCTCCAATACAGCCATCGTTTCGTCAGTAATGGCGTCTACGTCTTCGGGCATAAGCGCCCAAACAGGCCGGGACAGAAAGGCAGACGAGGCGGTGCGGCGGGAGTCCGAAGGCAAGTCGGGGAGGCTTTGCAGCAGTCGGTGGATTAAGAGTCCACGCTGGAACCGGTTGGGTTGGGATTGACTCAATGGTGGCGTCACTGGCGGTTCTTCTGTAGTCGGCCGAGATGGCGCCAAGGGTTTGGATGGGGCTGGTTCGATAGCTGCTGGTTCATTCGCCCATGCAAAGATCGCGGGAATGTCCGGAGTCGAATCCTCTGGAGCGTCAGTGTTCTCTGTAGGCGCTGTCTGGGGGTCTGACAGGCGAATAACGTTTCCGTCGGCCAGCCCGGCCTGTACCAAGAAGGGGTCCATTACCACGTCGCCAATAGGTTCGAGTGCGGTGTGAACAAGATTGTACCAGCAGGACTGTGGCGCGGTGCGAGCGGTATTCCATCCGCACACATATAGCCGGTCTTCCGCTCGGGTCATTGCAACGTATAGGAGGCGTCGGTATTCCCGGTCGCGTGCGTTATCGGTCTCAGCTTTCGATGCCGTTGTAACGCTGTCTCGGTCCGCGGCGCTGGGTGCCCACAGCATAAGCGGTCGGCCGTGGTCGTCTGTTGTCCATAGAAGTTGTTCCCCGTGGGTCGGCACTTGCAGAGTGTCCGGCAAGAAAACGATGGGTGCTTGAAGACCCTTGGCGCCATGCACCGTCATGATACGCACGGCGTCCCGGTTGGCTTGCTCAAGATCGCGCTTAACTTCCAGGCGTCCGTGCTCAAGCCAATGGAGAAAGCCTTCTAAGCTTGGGGTGTGGCGTCTTTCGTATTCTAACGCTTGTCCCAAAAATTCGTCTATCGGGTCGTCTGCATCCATGCCCAATCGACTGAGCAATTTGCGGCGGCCATCGTGCGCCGTCAGGATATGCGCATAGAGTGCGAAGGGTCCGAGAAAATCGGTTTGTGAAAGGACGTCGCTGAGCACGTGATGGGCGTTACCAAAGGCTGACTCCGCTCCAGCATGTTCTGTCAGTGCGGCCCACAAGGTTTTATCTTTTCGATCATGGGCCAAGTCGAACAGTTGCTCTTCAGTGATGCCGATTAAAGGGCTCTTGAGTACAGTCGCTAACGTTAGGTCGTCTTGGGGTAACAGCAAGAATCTGCCAAGAGCGACGAGATCCATTACTGCGATCTGTTCAATAAGGACCATACGGTCCACTCCGGCGACCGGAATTTTTAAGTCTTTGAGGGCCCGGACGAGATCATCGACAAAGTCAGTGCGACGCCGGACCAAAACCAAAATATCGCCAGCACGGATTGACCGACCATGAGATTCAAGCTGCTCACCGCTGGTGCACATATGAGCAATCCGTTTTGCAATCAGGCGGGCGAGGCGGGTCTGTGCAGACTCACCACTCAATCGTTCGATCGGTGGTTTCCAGGAAGCAGGGTCGGCGGCTTCGTCTGGATCAATGGGGGGCCATAGCTCTACGCTACCGCTCTGTCCTTCGCGAGCGGCGAGATGTACCAAAGACTTATCTGATGGGGTTACGCCATCGCTAGCGGTCGGCTGGTCGAAAACAGCGTCAACGGCGCGGAGGACTGCCGTGGTCGAGCGGAACGACACACCAAGGTCGACGTCCGCCCACGCATGGCCGACCTGTTGTGTGCGCTCAGTAAAAAACTGCCGCATCCGGTCAAAACCATCCGGGTCTGCACCTTGAAAGCTGTAAATCGATTGTTTGCGATCGCCTACTGCAAACATGGTACGGACGACATCTGACTGAGTTTCGTGACGGCCTTCACCGGCAAAGAACTCTTCTGTTAGCGCTTGAATGACAGCCCACTGATCCGGGCTGGTGTCTTGAGCTTCATCTATCAAAAGGTGATCAAGGCCACCATCCAATTTAAAAAGCACCCAGGCTGCAACCCCGGCACGCCCTAATAATGCGCGAGTGCTTTGAATAAGATCATCGTAGTCGAGCCGTGCCTGACCAGCTTTGCGATCCTGATATTCGGTGAGAAAGGCTTGTCCCAGAACCAGCAGCGCCTCCGTTGCGAGCGCAACTTCAGCCGCGCGGAGTTTGTCGAGAACACCAAGTAGCCGAGTGGCTTCGGCGTTAAGGCTATCGACAACGTTGGGATTGGCATCAGAGACGGATTTTGTGGACAGCTTTGCCCTTATCGTGCCGGCGGCCGTAAGAAACGCGAGTGTGTACTCGATAAAGAGGTCTGTGCGTTCTGTGGCACCGCGCTCTAGCCAGCTTGAAATTGTTTCAGCGCGGGCTTGATCGGTTTTGCTGCCGCTGCTGAGGGCGCTGGCTGCCTCTTTGAGCGCCCCTCCATTGAAGGCAGTATCATCGCAGGCAGTCCGTCGCACACTGTCCGGCGTATCTGTCGAGGCAATGCCAAGAGTGTGACGTAAAGCCTCTGTCGCCTCGTTGACTCCGCCATGTGCATCTAGAACGCGAGTTATTTTGTCGCGAGAGAGAGAAATCGCGGCCATCAGATCTGGAAAGCGCAATTCATGAACCCGATGCACGATCACCGCTAATGCATCTGCTAGAGTGTCGTCATCCCCTTCGTGGGCATGAGCAATGACGGTCTCTCGTGCTGTCTCTAAGAGGTTGAGCGCATCTTGATCGGCCAACAAATCGAAATGCGGCGCCAATCCCGCCTCGAGGGGGAATCGCCGCAGAATGGATTGGCAAAAGGCGTGAATAGTCTCGATCTTCATTCCGCCTGGCGTTTCCAAGACGCGTGCAAACAAACGCCTGGCGATAGTTAGTTCTTTCTGATTCGGTTCGTGCCCCAAAAGGCGCTCGATTTCAGTGGTGAGGTCGTCTTCCGGTGCAATCACCCAAGCGCTCAACGTTGTGGCTATGCGATTGGCCATTTCCGCCGCCGCCGCTTTTGTAAAGGTCAGGCATAGAATGCGGTGCGGTGCCGTTCCAGACAGCATCAAGGCTAAGACTCTATCGGTCAGGACTTTGGTTTTACCCGTCCCTGCCGATGCGGATACCCAAACCGAAGATGCGGGGTCGGCGGCACGACTTTGCTGTCGTGTTGCTATGGCAACTGGAGAGAGGTCGTTCATTGCTCTCCGCCTTCAGCTGCTGCCCATTCTTTAACGCGTGCAAGATGCTGCGTGTCGCCATAGCGTGGCGCCATGTCGGGGTGTGGTCGAGATTCGTAGGGGGTCTGTTTTTGATCGAAAATTTTGATGAGCGCCGTTAGCCCTTCGAGTGCTTCTGTGCGGAGGTCTTCGGCATTATCTCCGGCGGATCGCATCTCGCCACCCTCGCCGCGGCCGGTGAGGCGCCAATAAGCGAGTTCAGATACGGATTTGGCTGGGATGCCTTTAAAACCACCCTCCGCCGCGATGACGGCCTCCAATGGCAGTTGAGGGGCGTACCCAGCTGCGACTTCTTTTGGCGATGGTGCGGCTCCTGTTTTGTAATCGGTAATGGCTAGAGATCCATCTTTCAGTTCGTCAATCCGGTCTGCTCGGGCTGACAATTCAAATGGTCCCGCCGGGGCGGCAAGTGAGAGTGAACCAGAAACCTCCGCGTGGGCTGTTTGAACGTCCGACCGGCCATCCCGCTCGATCGCGGCGAACCATTTTGCGATTCGGTCAAACCGCGGAGACCAGAACGCTAAAATCCCTGGTGCTAGATCGGCCCGTCCAAAAGTCGAGGTGGCGAGTTCCTGCAGAATTTCATCAATGTTCTTGGGAAGCTCGTTCGGATAGGCCCGAACAAAATCTTGAAGGATGTCATGGACAATTGTGCCGTAGTCGGCCGCGCTCGCATCGGCGTCAATTGGATCTAAAGCCCTTAATTTTAGAACGTGGCGCGCATAAATCTCGTAGGGATCGCGCATCCATGTTTCTACCTCAGTGACCCGCAAGCGTCTTGGGCGGGCTTCAACTGGGGGAGTGGGCGCGGGCGCGGGCCAGGCTTCAATTCTGTCTGGACGAGTTAGCGCTGCCGCCCACGGCAGCCAGGCGTAGCGGCCTGTGTCACTGAGAGCTTGAATACCTGCAGCCACCAGGACTTGGTCGAACCGTCGCCACCACCGCGATGCCACGGTTGGCGTGCCCTCAACTTTTAAGGACCGTGTCAGGATGACATCCGGTGCACCCAGCCCTTGGGCAATATCGTGGGCCGCTTGTCCAATGCGTCGTTCGGGCTGTGGTAGCCCGAAGGCCTTGCGCATGGGGCGGCTCATCCATGGATCGGTATCGGCATTGGCGGGCCAGGTGCCTTCGTTAAGTCCCCCGAGAATTAAAACATCTGGCCTAAGAAGACGTGCCTCCAATGGCCCAAGAATACTTAGCCGCGGATGCGTGCCGTAAGGTGGGCGCACGACTTGTCCGGCGAGAAGAGCTTCAAGTAGGCCAAGGTAGTCGGTGGGATGAATGTCGCCGAGGTCTGGCGCGGCGTCATCAAGCTCGGAGATAAATCGCGCGAGAGATTCGCCTGCGGGTCCTGCCCACAAACGCAATGGACCGGCCATTTCGTCAGTGGCTGCAAGGGCCTCAACCCACTCTAAATGGGCATGCAATATTGTACGAAGCGATTTTGCGTCACCGTCCATGACAGCATCGAAGGCGCCCATCTCTCTCTGTAGCTCTGCCAGCCATGTATCCAACTCCGGCACACGGTCGTCGTGCCCGGCTAAAGTATTGCGCAGACCCATTAAACCTTCTGGTGGGCGTGGGCCTCGCAAGATGGCCACCTCCAAATCACGGACCCTGTCTCGAAATTCCGCCGGTGCCATTCCGCCGGCGGCAAGGGGGTGTTTTAAGGCCGAAAGAAATGGGATAGGCGCGCATTTCTCCATTGCCATCGCAGCGGTCAAACGGAGAAACACACCGGGCGGTGTTTCGGTCAAGGGTTGGCCAGCAGAGTCATCAACGGTCAAATCCCACCGTGCCAGTTCCGCTGATACGCGGCGAGCAAGGGCGCGGTCGGGTGTTATCAGTGCACCTGTGAGACCTGGTTCTTCCGCCACCCAACGCAAAGCCAATGCGATAGCCGCTGCCTCCTCGCGGGGTGTCGGTGCTTCAATTCTCTGAATGCCGTCGACCGCGTTTTGTGTCAGTCCGCCTAGGGCTTGCCAGCGATCACTGGTCTCGGCCGGACGCATGATCTCGCAAATCAAACGTTGCCGTTGTTGGGCAGCGTCAAAGGTTGGCTCGATCGGCCAGACAGAAACAGAATTGCGAGACGTTTCAAAATGATCCAGAAGTGCTTTCAATGTGTATTGCGGATGGCTTTCCTCCAGCACATTCCACGCTTCATCCTCTAAACCATGATCGAGTCCGGGGAGCACAAGGCAACCGTTGGGAAGGGTGGTGACGACGGAGAGGAGGTTACGTGTGGCCGGAATTGTACCGGTTGAGCCAGCAGCAACAATGAGCCCACGTGGTGGGGCGTTTTGCCAGGCTTCCGCCTGAGCGGCGAACACCAGGTTGCGATGTTCGGCTGGGTCTAGCGTCCCTCGCTCTGCCAGAATCTCTGGCCAATGTTGGGTGACAAGCTGGAGGAATGTCAGTGTGACTTGCCAATGGGTCGCTAAAGTTTCGGGAACCAAAGAAGACAATGATTCGAAGCTCAAACGCTCGGTTTGGACTTGGTCAAGTAAGCGGGCTAACTCCTGAGCCAGTCGCGCGGCTTGCTCCGGGCTTTGATATTCTCCCTGTGCGCTTGATTGGCTCATGATGAGGCGAGCCAACAGAATCTGACGAGACAATGGTGCGATTGGAGGTGCGATATCGAGAGGCACGGTGTCACCGGTGCCGAATCCCGCGAGTAGGGCTTCGTCTTCATCGATATCCTGAAGAGGCATCAGGCGCGGCAGCAACAGTGGCTTGCCATCCGCGCGGCGCAAAAAGGCGTCTCGAAGTGATCGTCCAGCACGCCTGGTAGGGACCAGCACGGTGATATCTGCGAGGGCTAAGGGATCACCCCCGGTCTCGGCCAACAGACCGTCGACGAGAGCGTCGACAAAACCCAAGGCTGGAGGGATCGACCATAATCGATCACCCGCTTTTGTTGCTGCAGAAAGCCAGCCGCGTGTCGGTTCGGTCACGACGCGTACGATTCCATGGTCAATGCGCGCCCTGTGGGTTCGACGGCATCAGGCGTTCCAACGTGATACCAGTCATCATCATGAAGGACTGCTTTAAGTCGGCCCGCGGCCAATGCTGTGTCCCACAGCTTATTGAATGAAAAGGCGCCTTCTGGATGGTTGTCGAACAAGCGTCGGTGCACCAATTGTGTCCCAGCGTAAGCTGTTGGCGCGGTCGGTTGAGAGCCGCGCCGTATTGGCGCACTGTCATCGCCGATCGAGAAGTCTCCCGCGCCGTCAAATCCAAACGCTTTTTTCATGTCGGCAAGCAACAAGAGCGCGTCCATGTCACCTGACCAAGCAGTTCGGAGAGTATCCAGGGCTGGACCTAGTCCGAGATGCCACAGAGCGTCGCTGTTGGTGACAAGAAATACACTGTCATTGATCAGGGGAAGTGCCGCTGCGACCCCACCACCCGTGTCGAGGAGCAAAGCCGATTCATCAGATAGTGTAATGGCCGGGTGGCTACGCTGGGCTAAATGCTCACGCAAAAGTTCCGCCTTGTAGTGCACATTTACAATAGCGCTTTCAATGCCTGCATCAGTCGCGTCATCAAGAACCCAGTCGATGAGAGTTTTGCCACCGACTTCGACCATTGGTTTTGGACGCTCGTCGGTGAGAGGTTTCATTCGCGTGCCGAGACCTGCAGCTAGAACCATTACCGTCTTAATTTGGAAGGTCATTCTGGAACCACACGGAGATCTGAAGGTACATGCGTGTCTAACCAGTTCTTAAGAGGGGCGAGCACCGGGTGTTTTAAGCAAGTTTCCATATAACGCCATAGCCGTGGCATGTGCTCTAGGTAGTGCGGTTTATCATCACGCAACTTAAGTCGGGCAAAGGTGCCAATGACACGAATGTGACGTTGTGCAGCCATGACGGCCCATGACGTTTCAAAGTCGTTGTTTGAGATATCTGGAAAAGCAGCGCGATATCGCGCCTTCATGTCCAAGACTAGGTTTGGATCAATATCGCGACGCGCATCCTCCAGCAGTGACATCAAATCGTAGGTCACGGGACCCTGCACCGCATCTTGGAAGTCCAATAGGCCACACGCTTCAACATCGGATCGGTCGGAAAGCAGAAGTAAATTGTCGAGGTGATAGTCAAACAATACCAATGATGATGGTACTTTCCAGGCATCAGGAAGAATACCTTGCCATAACTCCAGGTACGACTCGCGGACGTCAGAGGGTAGAGGTGCTGCTCCGACCAAAGGCAAGTACCAGACATTCAACCTGTCCACTTCCTCTAGGAGACGGTCCTTGCCATAGTTGACGACGCCAGCGGGAATAACTTCCGTTTCCGGTGTTTTGTGCAGGTAAATGAGGGTATCCGTTGCAATGGCGTAAAGCGCGGCCTCATCGTGACCTGCAGCGAGGAGGCGGGTGTATGTATCATCGCCGAGATCTTCGAGAAGCAAGAATCCTTGATCTTCGTCGACAGCGAGAATAGTCGGCGCTGATAAGCCAAGCGCTGACAGGTGGCGGGCTATGGTCACAAACGGTCGCACATCCTCCTGAGGGGGTGGCGCGTCCATGAGGACTACTTGGCCTCCTGTTTTTCTGACAATCCTTTCGTAATGCCGGAAAGAGGCATCCCCAGCCAAAGGATTCCGCACCGCATGGCCCCACCCATGTGCGGCGAGAAAGTCGTCCGCTGCCGCTCTGCGCGTCGCGTTCATAAGTCACCGTGTATTGCGACCAGCTCGCCCATGCGAGACATCCATTTTGGGCTTGCGGACATTGTCGCGGTTCTAGCGTCTGAGTCGGTCATTGCGGCCATCGTAATATCTAGGCGCTCGGCCGGAAGCCAAGCTGCTGCGCGGTCTGGCCATTCGATCAAGCTGATGCCATCGGCCTGAGCTTCATCCAACCCAAGTTCTTCAACATCTTCTGGTGTATCGATGCGATAAAAGTCGAAGTGCCATACCGGTGGCGTCGTTAGGTCATAAACGTGGGAGAGCGTGAAGGTAGGGCTAGAAACATCTATTTCTGAGCCTATGCGTTCGATGATAAATCCCCGCGAGAGCGTTGTTTTTCCTACACCTAACGGACCCGAAAGAGTGATCACGTCGCCAGATTGAGCCAGTTTCGCCAAGGCAGCGCCCAAGGCCAACGTTTCTTTTTCAGTTTCTATGCGAAGGATCGACACGGGTGTACCGCAACTCCAGTTAACACACGGTCCGTTGTACCGACCGAGACAACCCGCTGCAACAGATGGTGACGCCTTAGCTGCCGTCAGGCAGGACGCACCTGACCGTACGAGAGCCATCCTCTAGAATTTCCGCATCCGTTTGCCCGCCATGCAATTCAGCAACGTGACGAACCAACGCTAACCCGGCCCAGTGTATTTCTTCATCTTGGTTCGGATTGGGTGGTCCAACCACGTCGATCGACAACGTTGCAGGTCCATCCTGCTTTTCAATTCGATTAATTTTTAGAGATGCTTTTCCACCCGGCGGGGCACCATGCAGAGCCCCAACAATAAGATGATAGAGCATCTGTCGAATACGTTGGCTATCGCCAACGATCCAATCCACGGAATCGGCGCAGGATGTTTCTATAGTCCAGTTGCGTGCCTTGAATGCTTCCCGTGTGAGGCTTTTCACTGACTCGATTGTGGCTGGTAAATCAAGATTATCCAGCTTCAATGTTTCTTTATCTGAATCGAGGGTAGCTAATTCTCCTATGTCGTCTACCAGTTTCAAAAGACTAGCAATCGACACCGGTGTCAGAGAGGTTTGCTCACCGTTGTCCTGAATGTCGTTGGCCAATGCAGATAAAGGCGCACGCAATTCTTCTATGGCGTCTGCGATAAATGCGCTGCGTAATTTCTCGTTGACTGTGACGGCTCGGGCGCGAGTTCTGAGGGCGCTCTCAACCCGCGCAGGGTCTGAGACATCGTCGTACGAAAATAGTACGCCACCATCAGGCAAGGGTGCGGCCACGACCTCTACCACGATGCCATCACGTCGCTCGAAACGAGCTTGTCGGGTAAGGCGTTCTGATTCAGGTGACAGCGCACCGAGGACAAGACTTCTGTATCCCGTCAGGGATTCGGTATCCGCGAAAAGATCTGCGGTCATGTCCATAACATCTGTAACCAACGTCTGTTCACTTACGATTTTGCGCGGCAAATCCCAAAGAGATAGGAAGGCTGAGTTGGCCAATTGCAGCTGACCGTCGGCAGAGAACACGGCGATGGCTTCATTTAGGTTGTCGATGGTCTCGCGCTGCACTGCGATCAGTGTGTTGTATGAGCGCTCCATGGCAAGGGTGTCAGTCACGTCCTCATAAGTGGTTAGCAGTCCTCCCATCGGGTGAGGGGCAACCACGCGACGCAACGTAATGCCGTCAGGGAGATGCATAACGTCCTCAAGCGGATCGATAAGAGAGTGGAAGCGATCCAGCTCTTTCTCTTTGAAGGCAGGGAAGTCGGCCACTTCTGGCAAACGGCGCTGATCGCGAAGGGCTTCGAGCACGTCCCCAAAAGACGGTCCTTCAGCCAGCCATAGGGAGTCGAGATCCCAGAGTTGGGTAAATGCCGTGTTGTGGAATGCGAGACGTTGATCCGTGCCAAAGACGGCTATAGCAGTGCCAAGTCTTTCCAAGGCTTCCCCGTGGGAGGCTATTTCGCGACTCAGCCTGGTCTCTAACTCTTCTTGCCGGGTGATATCGTAGGCGACCCCAGCGGTCATCAGGCCGCTGCCATCTCCAAAAAGAGAAGGTGTGCTGTTCCTATTCTCGCCCGCGTCTTCTTCGTCACGATGGAGGGTAACAGGGTTTTCTGTGACTTCCATGAGACGTCGACTGCCGTCAATCACCATATGAAATGGTGCAGATCGCGATATGCCAGATGCGCGGGCCGCCGCCGCCAACGCCCTTACCTCGCGAACGGCCGCGCGCGGAGCAATCTCCCGGCCTCGGCTCGTAACATCGCTTGAGTTGCGGGCGTCTACAGCTCTTACATATGCGGCATTGCAGTAAATAAGTGAGAGGTCGTCGTCTCGTAACCACACGGGTGAGACAAGCCCATCCAACGCGCTGTGTAATCGACCGTTGGTTTCTAAAAGGCTTTCGTTCTCTTTTGTCAGGGTGTCTACGGCTGCAACACCTTCAGTGACGTCGCTCATCCATAGCATGTCGATAGATTGGGTATCATCGTCTGTATTGGCTCTCACACCACGGCCTTCGATACGGCGTCCCGTTGCGGCATGGTTGAGCTCGATTATAAATCCACGGCCATCGCGCCGTAGCGTGTCTACAGCGTCTGATAAGCGCTGGCCCGACTCATGGTCGAAGCCGCTCACGACGTCTTCAAAGGTCGCATCCGTGCCTCGGTATAGGTCCAACAGAACGGCTAGTCTTCGAGAGCATTGTCCGTCATCGCTATCTGATTCCAACCAACCAAAATAACCGTCGGGCGACGCGTCTAACGCAGCCCAAGTGGCCGCCAGTCTGTCTTCCGAGTTGAGTAATCGGTGTTCCGTAGTGCGCCAGCCTCGATGTTGCCAGATCAATATTGCGAGGCCGGGCAATACGATTAAGACGACAGCACCGATCGCGGCCAGCCAAATAGGAGACGCAAGATTCGTCACGCGGAGCCTTCTTTCTGAAAGTGCTGGGCCGTCTTGTACGACGCGGGCGCGAAGCCGCTCAGCAATTCTTTCCAATACCACATCTGAAGTGTCCCCTAACTCGTAGGGGACTGGATTAACACACTTGTACCAGGGAATGTGGTCTGTGCCCAAGTACATGATCGGACTAAGGGTAGCCCAGGTTTCAGTTCCTACGGCCCCGGCCATTTTCAAAACGGCCGTTTGAGCTGTGATGACAAGATCAAGCTCAGATATTAACGCAAAAACATTTTCTAGATCGTCACGGAGATCAAGGCCGGACCAGCGCGGCTTTGTGCCACTCGTTTTTGCCAGCATGGTTTAGACCCTGTTCAAGCGCTGGGGCGATAGCATCGGGGTTTAAAACTGCTTGTGTTGATGGTCGCTCGAGTAATTTTCGAAACCAATTCAGAATCAGCCTCATTTTTCTGATCATGGTCAAACCGCATTGATAGGTTGTATGGTATAGAGCGTCATCGGAAAACTCAGGCGAAGACTTTGCGCTAGCATGGACCTTAAATTACAAAATGACGTCGAGCTTTGGTGGGGTACACCGCTATTTGCGCTTACGTGGCCTGAGGCTGTAGATCTCAATGCCGATCTAAAGGCCCTTATCCTAGATCGACGGAAACAATCAGAGGGCGTCGTTAAAAGTAATCTAGGTGGGTGGCATTCAACGGATGATATGCTGACCTGGCCCTCACCGGCGGTGGTCACCCTAAAGAAATGGATTCTTGAGGGGTTTCGTAAAGCGACGCAACGAACAAGTAAGGGGCAAGGATACACGGGTGGAGTCAACATCACATGTTGGGCAAATGTAAATCGACCCGGCCATGCCAACGATACCCATAATCACCCCCAGAGTGCGTGGTCAGGCGTGTATTACGTTGATGTTGGAACCCCCGTTGACCTCGAGAAGTTGTCCGGCTTTATCTATTTTCAGGACCCTCGGGCTGGAGCTGGCATGTGCCAAGACCCGTTCGGCAGATTTGGCAAAGGCCGGCAATTCAATCCAATGAATGGCCAAATGCTATTTTTTCCATCGTGGTTAATTCATGGTGTTCGCGCTTACCAAGGTGAGGGTGAGCGCATATCCGTAGCCTTTAACATCGCGCTCTTGGATCTCATGTAGGGCGTAAAATGGCGAGTCAATCTCCAAAACCAGATGGTGGCATGCAGTCGACTGATTTCACGATGGAATCAGATACCTTAGTTTGGTGGACAACGCCTGTCATGCGACGCCGTTTTCCGGATTCAGAATCAAGTGAGGTAAACAAGGAACTTAAAGCGCTTATACTCAGTCGCTCTGAATCACACAAAAGCGTACAAAAAAGCAATCAAGGTGGTTGGCATTCAGATGAAGACTTTCTGTCTTGGGGTGGGCCAGCAATCGCTCAATTGCAAAATTGGATCGTAGCCGCCTTTCAGACTCTCACAGAAGTCACATCCGATGGACAGGCCTATCAAGGAAAGCTTGAATTAAATGCGTGGGCTAATTTAAACCGCCAGGGAGACTATAACCTTGTCCACACTCACCCTTCGTGTGTGTGGTCAGGCGTTTACTATGTCGATGCGGGCGACCCGCCAAATGCCGATCGTCCCAAATCCGGTGCTATTGAGTTTCTGGATCCGAGAGCGGGAGCTGAAATGATGGCAGCTCCAGGGCTTCCGTTCGGCGAAACGAAGTCATTTATCCCAGAAACAGGACAAATGATTGTTTTTCCCAGTTGGCTCAAGCACATGGTTCACCCCTACTGGGGTGATAACGACCGCATCTCAATCGCGTTCAATATTCGAGTGCGGCCCAACCTCTGGGATTGATTAGTAACGATACGCTTCTGGCTTGAATGGTCCCTGAACATCAACGCCAATATATTCAGCTTGTTCAGTGGTCAGCTTGGTTATTTTCGCGCCTATTTTTTCCAGGTGTAGAGCGGCAACTTTTTCATCTAGATGCTTTGGAAGAACGTAAACCTGCGTTTCGTATTGATCGGCATTGTGCCACAACTCGATTTGAGCGAGCACTTGATTGGTAAATGACGCGCTCATAACGAAGCTGGGGTGGCCGGTGGCGCAGCCAAGATTCACAAGGCGACCCTCGGCCAGCAGGATTATGCGCTTGCCGTCAGGAAATTCGATTTCATCGACTTGCGGTTTGACGTTGTGCCATTTGTGATTCTTTAAGGCGTCTACCTGAATTTCCGTATCGAAGTGACCGATGTTGCAGACAATGGCGCGGTGTTTCATGGCTCGCATATGTTCAATGGTGATGACGTCCACATTACCCGTTGTGGTCACGAAGATGTCGCCAATGGATGCGGCATCATCCATGGTCGTCACTTCAAACCCTTCCATGGCAGCCTGCAGGGCGCAAATGGGGTCCACCTCTGTCACAATGACCCGGCACCCGGCATTCTGCATTGAGGCCGCCGAGCCTTTACCGACATCGCCGTAACCATTCACTACGGCTACCTTGCCAGCCATCATCACGTCGGTGGCGCGACGTACGCCGTCCACGAGACTTTCGCGGCAGCCATAGACGTTGTCGAATTTAGACTTGGTGACACTATCGTTGACGTTAATGCAGGGAACCTTAAGCGTTCCTTCTTTCGCCATTTCGTAAAGGCGGTGCACCCCGGTGGTTGTCTCTTCCGAAATGCCACGAACATCATCAAGTAGGGTAGGAAACTTCTCGTGCATAACCTGGGTGAGGTCGCCGCCGTCATCCAGAATCATATTGGGGCGCCAGCCATCGGGGCCCTCGATGGTTTGATCAATGGCCCACCAAAATTCTTCGTCACTCATACCTTTCCAGGCAAAGACCGGGATATTAGCTGCCGCAATGGCCGCCGCCGCATGGTCTTGCGTCGAGAAAATATTGCAAGAACTCCACCGTACCTCAGCGCCGAGCGCGGTGAGCGTTTCTATCAATACGGCTGTCTGAATCGTCATGTGAAGACATCCAGCAATACGCGCACCGGCGAGAGGTTTGCTTGACCCGTACTCTTCTCGTACTGCCATCAGGCCAGGCATTTCCGTTTCTGCCATTTCGGTTTCATGACGACCCCATTCGGCCAGAGAAATATCTGCAACTTTGTAGTCCGTGAAACTCATTGAGGTGGCTCCTGAGGCGGCATCTAGGGTGGATGTAAGAAGGGCGGCTCGTGCCGCCAAAGATTTGGCCTCGCGTATACCAGCCGACTCGGCTGGGGGCAAGCGATGGTCCCGAATTCTCTTAAAGTTATGCGTCCGCCATGTCCGAAATGAATGCATCCAGTCTGACTGGATCAGCGTCGCTGGTTGCCCGTCGGGCCCGGCCCGCAATGGCGGCCAGATTAAGACCGCGTACACGTTTCTTGACCCGCGGAATACTGCCAGCAGCCATAGAAAGTTCGGCAATGCCTAAACCCAGTAAAAGTGGGGTGAGGCGCTCATCCCCGGCCATTTCTCCACATATGGAAACAGGGATGCCGGCCGCTGCCGCGGCTTCGGCTGAAAACTGAATGAGTCTGAGAACAGCGGGATGGAGTGGGTTGTACAAATAGGCGACGGTCTCGTCAGTGCGGTCGATGGCGAGGGTGTATTGGGTGAGGTCATTTGTACCGATAGCAAAAAAATCTGCTTCAGCTGCCAAGGCATCGGCGGCGAGGGCGGCGCCAGGAATTTCTATCATCACGCCGAGCGGCGGCATGGGATCGGCAATCCGCACGCCCTTTCGTTTCAAGCGGCCGGCGAGGCGATTTAACACGCGGCGTACAGCACGAACCTCATCAACGGTGCAGACCATCGGCAAGAGTATTCGGACAGGACCATACGCCCCGGCTCGCAGTATGGCCGCCAACTGCTCCATGAGGGTTTTGCGCCGGTTCAAAGAAAACCGTATTGCCCGCAGTCCCAATGCTGGATTAGGTCCAGGTTCGAATCCCATCGCGTCACTTAGTTTGTCAGCCCCGATATCAAGCGTCCGTATTGTGACGGGTCGTCCATCCATCCTTTTAACCACATGACGCAGGGCGGCGAATTGTTCCTCTTCACCTGGCAAGTCGTCGCGGTTCATGAATAAGAACTCACTGCGCAATAGACCTATGCCTGTCGCTCCTGAACGCAGCACGCTATCTATCTCGGATGGCAATTCAATGTTCGCTTGCAAGTTGATCGCCATGCCGTCTTGGGTGACCGCAGGCACCGCCCGTAACTTGTCTAGTGAGCGTCGACTACGGAGATAAGTGGCGCGTCGTTTGCGGTATTGCGCGAGGACAGACTCGGTGGGATTGAGAATGACTTGTCCGGCACCGCCGTCGACAATGATCGTATCGCCATTGCGCGCCCACGATGTGAGTTTTGTAGCAGCGACTACGGCAGGAAGAGCGAGAGATCTCGCCATGATAGCCGTATGGCTTTCGACCCCGCCCAAAACCGTGGCTAAGCCGGCCACCTGCTTTGGATCTAGCAATGCGGTGTCAGCGGGCGACAATTCATCACTTACGATAACCGCGTTTCGGGGCAGCGAGGCAAAGGCTGTAGCCTGTTTTTGACCAAGGCTGCGCACCAAGCGATTACCGACCTCGCGAATGTCATCAATGCGGCCGGACAAATAGCTGTCGTCCATTGCCGCAAAGGCATCCTCCATTTTATTGATTTCTTTGAGGATTGCGGCTTCGGTATTAATCCTGTCGGAGGCAATGCGTTTCTCCACGCCGCGTATGAGGCGAGACCCTTTCAACATCTGTTGATAGGCTTCAAGAAGGTATCCGAGTTCTTCGCGTGCCGCACCGGGCAACTTTTTCGCCTTATCTTGCAGGGCTTCAATTTCAAGATTTGCTTTACGAACCGCGATGGCAAATCTCTGTTGTTCTCGTTTGATACGATTCTCGGGGATTCGCACTTCGCGAACATAGACATCATAGCGGGAGTCGTGGCGATACACCGTGCCGATCGCGATCCCGCGACCGACCGCCAGGCCATCAAACGTTTTTTGTTTTCTGGCTCTTAAGTGTTGTTGCCGATTTTCAGTCTTCATCGAATCCCGCCTCGACAAGCTGGCAGATCGTATTCATTGCCACCTCAGCTTCGTCCCCAGTAGCGCGCAATGTAATTTCTGTACCCTGAGCCGCAGCAAGCATCAGCAACCCCATAATTGAACAGCTCGAAACTTCAATATCGCCACGTGAAACCAAGACTTCGGCTTTGTATTGCTCCGCAGTCTTACAAAATTTTGCTGCCGCCCGGGCGTGCAAGCCCTTTGAATTAACGATCTTAGCTGTACGCTGGATCGGGTCAGACATATCAATCAAGCGCCTCAATCGTTTTGTGCGAGTAGTGCCGACGCCACGTTGATATATTTTCGCCCCGCCTCTTGTGCTTGAAGAACAGCGTTAGACATAGACTCAGACGAGCGAACAGAAGCCAATTTAATCAGCAGCGGCAAGTTCACTCCGGCGATGACTTCTACATTTGCGTTTTCCATTATGGAAATTGCCAAGTTCGAAGGTGTGCCACCGAACATATCCGTAAGCACGACTACGCCATCACCAGAATCGACAGTCTCAACAGCCGCCACTATTTCGGCGCGGCGTTGTTCCATGTCATCGTCTGGTCCAATGCAAATGCTCGCGGCCTGAGCTTGAGGACCCACAACATGCTCCAGCGCCGCGAATAGCTCCAGCGCTAGTCGCCCATGCGTTACAAGAACCATCCCGATCATGGATTAGGTGTCCGTCCGTTAATTTGCGGTTTGCCTTCGTTCGGGCTAAATCGCGTTGCAATCAATACCAGAGCACCAATTTTTAAACTGCTCTAGACGTTTCAACATTAAGGTCGCGGTGCCGGAAGTCAAATTCAATCCCAAGGCTATTAAGCACCCGCGCCAATTCCTTGACCGTGTAAACCGATCTGTGACGTCCGCCGGTACAGCCAATGGCTATGGTCAGATAGCTTTTGCCTTCTTCGCGATAGCGAGGCAGTAGGGGTTCAATCAATTTTGTTAAATTTTCCGCAAACGGGGCGAAAGCCGGATCATCTGCAATATACGCCCCTACGGGATCATCAAGACCTGATAGTGGTTGCAGCGAGTCCACATAATGTGGGTTTCGCAAAAACCTGACATCGAATACTAGATCGGCCTCTCGCGGCACACCGTTGCGATATCCGAAAGACACAAGATGAATGTGCATTGGTCGGTCATCTTTGCCGCCAAAGGATTTTTCTAATTGCCGCTTCAGGTCACCTGGCGTCAGGCTTGATGTGTCTATGACCAGATCCGCATCGCTTTTAATGGGGGCGAGCATTTCTCGTTCAGCAGCGATTGCGCTGGCGACCGGCATATCTCCTGCAAGGGGATGGGGCCGCCTGGTTTCAGTGAATCGTCGCATCAATACGTCGTCGTCGCTGTCGAGATATATCAAAGTCGACGTGATAGTGGGCTGATCACCGAGCGCATGTAGTTGATCTATGAGGTTTTCGGCATTGAAGTCCCGCGTTCGGACATCCATGCCGATGGCCAATGGCCGGTCTGGGCCACCACCTCGTATAACTGCTTCCAAAAGCGGGATCGGCAGGTTGTCTACGGTTTCAAAACCAAGGTCTTCCATCGCATGAAGGGCCGAGCTTTTGCCAGCGCCGGACATGCCAGTAATAACAAATAGGCGGACGGCTTTTGACTGGGTCATTGAGTGTCCGTTCTGAATGTTGGATTTGTGCTGTCTGTCGCCGCAACCATCTGGGTGATCAGTCGGATTTTGGCCGCCGCTGAGGGTGTATTCGGATCAATATTGAGGTGTATTACTTCAATCCCTTCTACGACGCAGGTTTGTGTCTCAGGAACCCGCGGTATCTGCTCCTTCGGGGATAAGTCGACCACCAACCCAATGCGGACGGGTGTTTTGTGCGCAATGTCGATTATCCCATAGCCTCGCACCTCAATTTTCCCAGCGATGGCATCAGGCGCGTGAGCAACGAGATGGTTTGCATCGAGAGTAAGGTCGCAATAGTCGTCTGACACGAGTGTCGCTCCGTCATCGAGTAGACGCAGCGCCAAGTCTGACTTGCCGGCACCAGACGGACCGCGAATAAGAATGCCAATGTCGCCGATGGCGACGCAAGTCGCATGGGTGAGGGTCATAAATAGAACCGTGACTCCCCATCACCCATTGGTCAACGCCGTGTTTTGCAACTGGCTGCGAATAGAGAATGTTTGCCCTTGTGCGGTCACGCCTCTAAACCATCAGAAACGTGTCAACAGGCGCGGTAATTGAGCTAGTTATGTTCTTAGAAATACTGACAGTTATTGCCCCGGTGGGGATTCTTTCTGCCATTGGCTTTGCCTGGGATCGAAAAGGTCTTCCGTTTGACACAAATATGGTCGCTTATCTGGTGACCAACCTGGGTGCGCCTTGTCTTGTTGTATCTACGCTCTTGGCCAATAGGCCTGACCCTGACGTTATTTTCAGTATGGGCCTGGCGGCTCTCCTTGTTGTGGTTGCGGTAGCACTCGTTGCCGGCATCGGATTGCGTCTTAGTGGCCAGCCTATCAAGGTCTATCTCCCTGCTCTTACGTTTCCCAATTCAGGGAATATTGGCATACCGCTCTGTTTATTTGCCTTCGGGGATGAGGGGCTCACTCTTTCTGTAGCCTTCTTCGCCGTTATGGCGCTGACCCAATTCACGCTTGGAATCAGTATAGCTGCGGGGCGCCTTTCGGCGCGGGCTGTCCTTGCCAATCAGGTTCTCTGGGCGGCGTTGCTTTCCATTGTCTTGTTGGTAGCGGACGCAGAGTTGCCACGCTTGTTAAGTGGATCCATCGACACCCTCGCCGGAATAGTGATCCCGTTGATGCTGATGTCTTTGGGTGTTTCTCTCTCCAGACTCAAACCAAACGCTTTGATGAGAAGCACAATATATTCAGTGTTGAGGCTGGTGCTTGGTCTGGGCGCCGGTATTTTTGTCGCCTGGCTATTAGATCTCGATGGAGTGGCGCGCGCAGCTGTGATTATTCAAACGGCCATGCCAACGGCGGTCTTCAATTATCTGTTTGCTGTGCGCTACGACAATCAACCTTCGGAGGTTGCCGGTATTGTTGTGGTTTCAACGCTACTGTCATTTCTGACTTTACCGTTGTTGTTGATCTTTGTGCTTGGTGGTCCAGGACTATAACGCGATAAGTGTCCATCACTGCGAGGCAGGCAAGCGCACACAAAAAAGTGCACCAGCATCAGATGTATTTTCAGCGGAAATGGTGCCGCCGTGCGCCTCGACGATCTGCTTGGATATCGATAAGCCCAGGCCCGAGTGCATGCCGAATTTCTCTTTCTCCGGCCGCTCTGAATAAAACCGGCTGAACACGGCCTCTTCCTTGTCTTTTGGAATGCCCGGGCCCTGATCTTTTACTTCGATGACGATCGACCCGTGGTCTCTTCTGCCAGCAATAAATATTTTTCCGCCGTCTGGACTGAAGGACACGGCATTACCAATCAAGTTTCTCAGAACTTGTGCAAGCCGATCTTCAAGCCCTGACACTGACAAGTCGTCATGAATAGGCAAATCTAACTCTATGCGAGGGGCGCCCTCAGCATCATTAGCGTTATTTATGTCGGTGAGCGTTTTCAGCAGAGTTGAAATGTCGACTGGTTCGCTTTCTGCGCGGGAAAGTTCGGCGTCGAGACGGGAAGCATCCGATATGTCAGATATCAATCGATCCAGTCGTCCCACATCATCCTTGATAATGCCCATAAGTTGCTTCTGTTGTCCCGCGTTTTCAATGCGGGCCACAGTTTCCACGGCGCTTCGGAGAGAGGTCAGGGGATTTTTGATCTCATGAGAAACATCGGCAGCAAATTGCTCAGTCGCATCCATGCGCAACCACAAACCTTCCGTCATATCTCTCATAGCGCTGGATAGTGCGCCAATTTCGTCACGGCGCTTGCTAAGGTCTGGGATGTTGTGTTGACGGGTGCGTCCATCACGCACTCTGACGGCAGCTTCAGCTAAGCGCATAACCGGTCGGGCAATTGTTCCCGCAAGGTATAGAGAGAGCAAAACGGTTACGGCGAAGGTCCATGCAAAAATTGTGAGAATAGAACTGCGAACTTCGAACAAACGGGCTTCGACCGTTGCGTCATCTTCTGAAACGAATACTGCGCCTACAATTTGTTTGTAGAATTGAACGGGCACCGCAACGGCTAATATTTTGCGACCACGGTCGTTGATCCGCACAGCGCTTTCTGATTCGCCACGCTCAAGAGCGCCAACAACTTCTGCAAAATCGTATGCCGTGCCATTTGGTTGCTCGATGTAGGGAGGGAGATCTTCATTGGCGCCAAGAAAAGATTCAGCCCACGCGAGGGCGCGGCGTAGCGCCTGCGAGAACGCGTCATTATCTGCCGGTGCGAGGTCAACAACTCGCACCTCCCCACCTGGTCCACGCAACAAGCGGCTGTCGGCGATCAGACCACCGCCAATGCCGTAGAGGCGAGCCCTGATGTCGGCCAGTCCGGCTAGGCGGCGTACCAATTGTCGTGCGGCACCTTGATCAATCCGGCGAGTGGCGCCGGCGGGCATGAAGGCGCCAAAGGCTTGGCTTTCTGTTTCAATAACGACCGCGCCTTCACCAAGGGAGGCTGCAATCAGCTCTCCTTCGGTTCGCAAGGAATCGATCTCAGTAGCAATCAATGACTGTTCATATTCGTCGAGGAACAACAACCCCAGGCCCAGGAGCACCGGCGCGACAAGATTAACTGCTAGGATTCGACGGGTCAGAAGCGACAGCGCCGGACTTCGACGACGTTTCTGCCTCTCAGTTGATGGGGCAATGCGTAGCTCTTGGTCGGCGCGCACGTAGCATTCCTTATTAGCGCCGACACTGACAACTTAGGCGGCGGCTTCCCGATACTTATATCCTACGCCATACAGGGTCTCGATGTTGGCAAACTCGTCATCTACGCGACGGAATTTCTTCCGCAGACGCTTGATGTGGCTGTCGATGGTCCGGTCGTCGACATAAATGTTTTCGCCATAGGCGGCGTCGATGAGTTGATCACGGCTTTTCACGTGCCCGGGGCGTGCTGCGAGAGCCTGAATGATGAGGAACTCTGTAACGGTCAGGTTGACCGCTTTATCCTTCCATTTGCAAACGTGTTGGGCGGGGTCGAGGGTCATATCGCCACGCTTGATGGCTGTTTCGGATTCACTGCCGTCATCGTTCTTCTGCGCTTCGATACGTCGCATTACGGCTTTGATTCGCTCGATCAGCAGTCGTTGGGAGAACGGCTTCTTAATGTAGTCATCGGCCCCCATGCGCAAGCCATGTAGTTCGTCGACTTCATCGTCTTTTGAGGTGAGAAAAATGACCGGTGTCGGGGCTTTGTCCTGCAGCCGTTGCAATAGTTCAATGCCATCCATTCTGGGCATTTTAATATCAAGAACGGCCAGATCGACAGGGGCGTCGACGATACCCCGCAGAGCCTCAGCGCCGTCGCGATAGGTCGCGACATCGAATCCTTCCTGTTCCAGAACAATCGATACTGACGTCAGGATGTTGCGGTCATCGTCGACCAATGCGATTCGGCGAGCCACGGTGGTCTACCCCCTTGTTTTATTCTTCAAAGTAACCCCTGGGCGCGAAAAGTAACCGAAAGTCTTGGTTTCTTGCCCTCGAGAGTGTGACCATATCATCGGGGTATTATGGCAGAATTACTGCTTGAGCGTGCCCGATTTTCGCCGCAATTGGTTTCTTGCATAATATTCATAAAGGCGTTTTCGACCTGTTGCGCCTGTTCATCCTAGGGGGTATTAAAGCCCAAATACCGCCGGTCGGGCAGGGGTTCCTGCTCAGAGCCGGCTTTCCTTTTATTTAGGCTTCTCGGGGGGTCTCGCGGTGAGTAACGAAGGTCACGTGGTCAGTTCATTCGGGCTTGATAAAAACGGCATTAATTCGTCTGGCACGGTCCACTGGAATTTCGGCTCGGCCCAGCTGATTGAAACTGCTGTTCGGCGCAACGAAGGCTCACTGTCAAAAGACGGAGCGTTTGTCTGCTTAACGGGGCAACACACAGGGCGGTCCCCAAATGACAAATTTATCGTCAAGGACTCCGAAACTGAGACAACAGTCGACTGGGGTAAAGTTAACGTTCCGATGACGTCAGAGCACTTTGATGCTCTCCATGAAAAGATCCTTGCGCACATGTCGGCCAAGGATCTTTTTGTCCAAGACTGCTATGCAGGAGCCGACCCAGAAAACCGGCTGCGCGTTCGCGTCATCAATGAAAACGCATGGCACAACCTTTTCGCCCGCAACATGTTTATCCAACCGGGAGATGAAGACCTCGCGAACTTTGAGCCTGACTTCACTGTCTTGCAGGCGCCTTCTTGTCACGCGGACCCAGCAACCCATGGCACGAATTCTGAAGTGTTTGTGGTTGTGAATTTCTCAAAGAAATTGGTCCTCATCGGCGGAACTATTTATGCCGGTGAAATTAAGAAATCTGTTTTCTCGATTCTCAATTACATTCTGCCGGCCCGTGGGGTTCTGCCCATGCACTGTTCTGCCAATATTGGTGGCGATGGCAGCAGTGCGATTTTCTTCGGCTTGTCTGGCACCGGAAAAACAACTTTATCGGCGGACCAGTCGCGCGTTCTTATCGGCGATGATGAACACGGTTGGAGCGACAACGGCGTGTTTAACTTCGAAGGTGGCTGCTACGCTAAAGTGATCAATCTGTCTGAAGAAGCAGAGCCAGAGATTTACGAGACGACCCGAACATTCGGCACCATTCTCGAGAACGTGGTGATGGATCCAGTCACCCGCGCCCTAGATCTCGATGACGGATCTTTGACGGAAAACACCCGGGCCTCATACCCAATTGATTTTATTCCCAACACCTCGGATACCGGTTTCGGCCCCCAGCCTAAGAACATCATTATGTTGACGGCTGATGCTTTTGGTGTGTTGCCGCCAATTTCAAAGCTGACGCCAGAGCAGGCGATGTATCACTTCCTTTCCGGCTACACAGCCAAAGTTGCAGGCACAGAAAAAGGTGTGAAAGAACCGCAAGCGGCATTCTCAACCTGTTTTGGTGCGCCCTTTATGCCGCGTCATCCGACTGCCTATGCAAAGCTGCTCGGTGAGAAGATGGAAAAAACCGGTGCGACGTGTTGGTTGGTTAATACCGGCTGGTCCGGCGGCGGCTATGGCGTCGGCAAGCGTATGCAAATTAAGTACACCAGAGCCATGCTCAACGCAGCGCTCGACGGCACACTTGATTCCGGTGACTTCAAGCCTGATCCAAACTTTGGCCTCTTGGTGCCGACGTACTGTCCGGGTGTGCCAGATGACGTGTTGCAACCAAAATCAACTTGGGATGACCAAGGTGCGTATGACACTGCAGCACAAGACGTTGCCCAGCGCTTTGAAAACAATTTCAAGCAGTTCGAAGAGCACGTTGATGATGAGGTTATGGCGACCGCTATTCGCTCCGCCACATAACTTTTATTGCGAGTTGTCCGTCTCAAGGCGTCGAAGCTCAAGGACGGCGCCCTGGTACTCGATCAAGCCATGTGAACCTCTGGCTAAGGCTGCTGAAAAGCTGGCTCGCGCGAGGATCATGTCTCCTGCTGCCAACGCCAATTGTCCGATGACAAAATGAGATTCTGTGAGGCGATTGTCAGCCTTTGCAGAGTCACGCGTAGCCTCATTCAATACGGTTTCAATTGTCACCTGACCTTCAAGACCATCGACCAATGCACCGGGCCATTGGGTGGGGTCTATGCCTTTGGTCATACGGGTCAGCTCTATTTCAGAGTCTGTCTGGCCGGACCGCTTGGCAGCTATGAACCGCCAAATTGAATCCGTCGACCTTGGAGTCGTCAGGGAGTCGAAGTCAGATACCGCCGCTTCGAAGTCACCTGCCAATAGCTGAGCTTGTGCCCTACGGCGTTTGGCCAACACCAGCGAGGGGTCTGAGTCTAACGCCAACGTGAAGTCGGTAATGGCCTCCAGCGGACGCCCCATGGCCAATCGGGCCAGGCCGCGATTTAACCGTGTGTCCGCATCGTTTGGAAAGGTCGCCAATACGTCGTCAAAATCTTGTTCAGCTGCCACATACTTTTGTTGAGCAAAACGTGCGCTTCCCCGAAACAGGCTGACTCGTTGATTGTTTGGTGTGGCGCTTAGCACGGCGCTAAAATCCCTCTCCGCATCCACAGGTTTCTCTGCAAATAAACGGGCGACGCCACGGGCTTCTCGCGCTTCCAGGTTGTCGGGTTGTTCAGCAAGAACAGCGCTATAGTCTGATATCGCTGCGGCAAAATTCTTAACTTGGCCGTGTGCGGCGGCGCGGACCATTCGCATTTCCATATTGTTTGGGGTTTGATCCAATAGGATATCGAAGGTCTGAATGGCGGGTATGGGCTGCCCAGCCCTGAGTTGTGCAGTGCCCAACAGGCTTAGGCTTACTCTGTCAGTGTCATCAAGCGAGACGGCTTGTTGCAACTCGTCGACTGCCAACGCCGCGTCTCCCGCCCGTAAAAATGTGCGCCCACGTACCCGGTATGGGCCAGGGTCGTTTGGCTTAAGTCGGCGCACTTCACCGAGATCGGTCATAGCCAAATCTGTTTGTCCAATGCCAAGTAAAATTTCGGCGCGCAGCAGATAGGCATCGGTGAGCCCAGGGTCGGCTCTTATGACCAGATCGAGGTCATCAAGAGCGTCGTCGTCACGACCGATGAATGAGAGTAGTCGTGCGCGCGTCAATCGACCTGTGTTGTCGATTCCACCGAGCCGTTCAGCTTCATCAATATCGAAGAGCGCCGCATCAAGGTTGCGATTTTGGCGATGAATCTCTGACCGGGCCAGCAGCGCTCGTGCTCTAAGCTCTGCATCTACTTTCAAGTCTTGGATGGTAGCCGTGCAGGCGGTGAGGCGCTCCGTGATGTCGGCTATCGCTGCAAAGCAATCCATTGGAGCGGCGCGGGCGGGAAGAAAGTAAAGGGCGGCTGAAAGTCCAACGCTGAAGAGGATGATCCGCATTGCTTGGCTCTGCTAGTGGGCTTCAGCCCAGTTGGCACCGCAGCCCGCATCGGCGACCAGCGGAACGTCCAATTGCGCTGCGCCTTCCATAATTTTTTTCACCACGGTTATCGTGTCATCGATTTCTCTGTCTGGGACTTCAAAGATCAACTCATCGTGGACCTGAAGCAACATTGTGGCGCTTAATCCTGCGTCGGCCAACGCAGAGGGCAGGCGAATCATGGCGCGCTTGATAATGTCAGCGGCCCCTCCTTGTATGGGCGCGTTGATAGCGGCGCGTTCAGAGAACCCGCGAACGTTCTGGTTGCGGTCGTTGATTCCTGGAGTTTGGCATCGCCGGCCGAACATGGTCGTGACATAGCCCTGCTTCTTGGCGAGAGCTTTGGTCTCGTCCATGTAGGTTTTGATTTCAGGGAACTGTTCAAAGTAGGCGTTAATAAAGTCTTTGGCTTCACCGCGTGGGATCGATAGCTGTCTTGCCAAACCAAAGGCGGAAATACCGTAGATGATTCCGAAGTTAATCGCTTTAGCTTGGCGGCGGATCATCGGGTCCATGCCCCCGATCGGTACGCCAAACATTTTAGAAGCCGTTGCGGCGTGAATGTCTTCACCGTTTTTGAAGGCGTCTTTCAATGCTTTGATGTTTGCTACATGGGCGACAAGTCGCAGTTCAATCTGGCTGTAGTCGGCTGAGACCAGCGACATGCCCTTTTCGGCAATAAAGGCGGTGCGAATCTTGCGCCCTTCTTCGGTGCGGATGGGGATGTTTTGCAGATTGGGATCGTTTGAGCTCAGGCGCCCGGTTGATGCTACCGTTTGAGAGTACGACGTATGTACCCGACCGGTGTTTGGGTTGATCTGGTTTTGCAGTGCGTCTGTGTAGGTGCTTTTGAGTTTGGTGACCTGACGCCAGTCCAAAACTTTGGCTGGGAGATCGTGGCCCTGCGCAGCGAGGTCCTCGAGTACATCTGCTCCGGTTGCCCAAGCCCCAGACTTACCGGTTTTTTTGCCGCCTTCGATAGACATCTCATCAAACAAAATCTCGCCAAGCTGTTTCGGTGACCCGACATTGAATTCTCGCCCAGCCAGTTTGTGTATCTCAGTTTCCAAATCTGCTGCGCGGGTCGCGAAGTCTTGGCTCATAGCTTTGAGGACACCAGCGTCCGTTTTGATTCCAGCCGCTTCCATGTCAACGAGAATCGGAATCAAGGCGCGGTCCAGGCGCTCGTAGACTGTCGTTAGCCTGTCCTCGACCAAACGTGGCTTCAGCATCTGTTGAAGACGAAGCGTGATGTCAGCGTCTTCCGCCGCATAATCCGTGGCGGTTTCCAATGGAACTTGATCAAAGGTGATCTGGTTTTTACCCTTACCGCAGACCTCGGAGAATTTTATTGTCGTGTGGCCTAAATGCAGATTGGCCAATTCGTCCATGCCATGTCCGTGGGACGACCCATCAAGAACGTAGGACAACACCATAGTGTCGTCCACGGGGGTAACTCCGATCCCGTAGCGGCGTAGGACATGCATGTCGTATTTTATATTCTGGCCAACTTTAAGAACGCCTGGGCTCTCTAGTAGCGGCTTTAATTTGGCGATGGCCTTTTTATGCGGAATTTGTTTTGGCGCTTCTTTGGTGGCCTCACCAGAGTCTCCCAGGTCCAGCGCGCCTTGCTCGCCACTGCCCGTATGACCGAGGGGGATGTAACACCCATTTCCGGGCTCGGTAGAAATCGAAACCCCTACGAGGTTTGAGCGAAACGCATCCAGGGCGTCGGTTTCCGTGTCAACGGCGATGATGCCAGCTTTGAAAGCGCGCTCGATCCATTGGTCCAGGGCTTTGACGTCTTGCACAAGTTCGTAGTCGGCCTCTTCTTTCATCGTCGCGGCCTGAACAGCCGGGCTGGCCACTGCGTCGTCGCCCCCCAGCTCTGTTCCTAATTCAGTCGCAACCTTTGTCGCCAAGCTCTTGAAGCCTTGGTCTTTCAGCCAGTCTAAAAGAACGCTTGGCTCGGGCGCCTGCCAACCGAAGTCATCCAACTTGGTTGTGACCGGCACATCGTCTTTTAATGTCACAAGATCTTTGGAGATGCGTGCAAGGTCTGCGAACTCAATCAAATTTTCACGACGCTTGTTTTGCTTAATTTCGCTGGCGCGTTCGAGCAGTGTTTCTAGGTCGCCGTATTCGTTCAGTAAGAGTGCGGCGGTTTTGACTCCAATACCCGGAACGCCGGGCACGTTGTCTGCTGAATCACCGGCGAGGGCCTGAACGTCGATGACCTTATCGGGCTCAACACCAAATTTTTCCATCACTTGGTCGGGACCGATGACTCGCTGCTTCATGGGATCAAGCATTTCGACATTGTCGCCGACAAGCTGCATTAAATCTTTGTCCGCTGATACGACAATGACCTTAAGTCCCTGTTGTTTACCCAGACGAGCATAGGTGGCAATCAGGTCGTCGGCTTCAAATCCTTTCATGTCGATGCAGGCAACGTTAAAGGCTCGGGTTGCGTCGCGAATCAGATCGAACTGCGGAAGGAGATCTTCTGGTGTTTCGTCCCGGTTCGCTTTGTAGTCCGGGTAAATTTCATTTCGAAAGGTAATGCGCCCTGCGTCGAAAATAACGGCAATCAGTTCAGTTTCATTTTTATCCAGCAGATCGTCCATCAGCTTCATCAGCATGTTGGAGAATCCATAGACGGCGTTGACCGGAACGCCATCTGACCGGGTCATCGGCGGGAGCGCGTGATAGGCCCGGAAAATATAGCCGGAGCCGTCGATCAGGATCAGCCGGTCGGCTTTGGGAGGCATGACCATGCAGGCTTACTCAGAGGCGGCGTTTGACGCCGATTTTAGAACGAAGCGTTTACCACAGTAGGGGCAATCCAAATGGCCGACATCAGGCTTTATATTGAGAAAGACCCGAGGGTGACCTAGTGCGCCACCGCCACCGTCGCAGTCCACATCTGTGCGTTCTACTTCGACTGTTTCGACTGGGTCTGCCATAGGATTTATCCGCTCATGATGGGTTAGGATTTCACCTCTTTCTATGGCCCGCCCACTCGCTGGAGGCAACCCTGTTTGAAGATCAAACAGCAGGGCCGTTGACCGGGTGGCGATGCCGGTGATACCCAATCGGTCACGTCGCCGAATTCGTTCCCTCCACTATGATTGTTCGATCCGCCATGCCTGATACCGCACCCGTGCTTGAGTCCAACGCCTCTACGGCTGAGCTCCCAAATCTTGCCATCTCAATTTCGGGTCTGACCAAGGTTTACGGGGGTGAAAATGGCCGTGAGAAAAAAGAAGCGCTGACAAACGTCGATCTTGCCGTCCCTCGCGGGTCTTTCTTTGGCCTGCTCGGACCAAATGGTGCGGGTAAATCGACGATGATCAATATTATGGCGGGGCTGGTAAACAAAACGTCTGGCTCGGTGCGGTTGTGGGATTTCGATATTGATAGACAAGAGCGCCAGTCTCGTTGCGCCATCGGTATTGTGCCTCAGGAACTCAACCTCGATCCCTTTTTCACACCGCGCGAAACCCTTGAAGTCCAAGCTGGTCTGTATGGCGTGCGACGACATGAACGCAGAACAGATGAAATTCTTGAGACTGTCGGTCTAAGCGATAAGGCGGATGCTTATTCTCGGACTTTATCCGGTGGAATGCGCCGCCGTCTGTTGATTGCTAAGGCGATGGTTCATAGCCCACCAATTCTAGTGCTGGACGAGCCAACAGCTGGCGTGGATGTGGAGTTGCGCCAAACGCTTTGGAAATCAATTCGCGAGATGAACGCGCGTGGCACGACTATTCTTCTGACCACGCACTATCTCGAAGAAGCTGAGGAGTTGTGTGATCAGATTGCGATCATAAACCATGGTCGAGTGGTTGCCTGCGACACGACGGATACTCTTCTCAAGCAGCTTGATAATAAGACGGTCGTGTTTCTTCTCTCTGAAAATTTATCGGAGATCCCGCAGGCGATGCGCCGCTTTGATCCATGTCAGCCCACAGCTAACCAGCTGGAGATCACATATCGTCCATCGTCGACAGCTATGTTGGATATTCTGCAGACGGCCCAAGATATCAAACTACCTATCGCTGACATCGTGACGGAAGAGGTTGATCTAGAAGATATCTTCTTGCAGCTCACAAGTTCTGAACCAAAGATGCCATGAGGGCACTGGTTGCGGTTTTCTGGGCCACCGCCTTGGCGGCTTGCGCACCACAAGTAGCGCCCACAGGTCCCTATTCAATAACACCTTCGATTTCAGAAACTATTTTTCGTACTGCTGACGGATTATCCCTCCCCATAAGGCATTGGTTGCCTCCGGCAGAACCCAAGGGCGTGGTAATGGCGGTCCATGGGTTCAATGACTACAGCAAATCTTTCGACCTGGTGCCCGATGCGCCCGGCGTTGGCCCTGCTCTGGCTGCAAAAGGGTATGCTGTCTACGCTTATGACCAGCGCGGTTTTGGGAAGTCACCATACGTTGGGCTGTGGCCCGGAGAAAACCAAATCGCGAGAGACTTTGCGGACTTCGCGCAAACACTTGATCGCCGGCACCCAAACATTCCGCTCTATGCAATCGGTGTGAGCATGGGGGGTGCAGTCATCATTACCGCGATGACGTTAGATGACCCGCCACCGGTTGATGCCACCGTGCTGGTCGCGCCAGCGGTCTGGTCGAGAAGCACGATGCCGTTTTCGTATCGTGTTGCGTTATGGCTTGGCGCACATACCATGCCCAGTGCTAAACCGACAGGACGGGGGCTTGGGCGCCAAGCGAGCGACAACATAAAAATGTTGCGGGAAGCGTCGCGAGATCCTCTTTTTATAAAAGAGACGAGGATCGACAGTATCTACGGGCTGGCCAACTTGATGGACCTGGCCCAATCTAATATTGGGCGTATGCCCGTTCCCACTCTCTATGTCTACGGCGCCAAAGACCAAATCATTCCCAAGGACGCAACGGTAAAAGCGGTCGAGAAATTTCTCTCTGAACCTGAGGGTCGTCGTATCGCTTTCTATGACAAAGGGTGGCACATGATGCTGCGCGATCTCGACGCTGAAAGGGTGCTTGTCGACATTGACGCCTTTCTTAAAGACCCGTCACAACCGCTGCCATCCGGCGCCGATATTGATGCTGTTGAGCGCCTGAAAACGGCTAAAAAGTAGCTGATTTCTGCCTCATCCGTGATGGACAGAGAGATAGGCTTTGTCTATTGTCCCCGCCTTCCGCGCGCCCGTAGCTCAGCTGGATAGAGTACCAGATTCCGAATCTGGGGGTCACAGGTTCGAATCCTGTCGGGCGCGCCATTTCCGTAAAGGGGTGTTCTGCTTAGCTCGATGTTTTAGACCGTTGTCTCCACCGTTTGGTCTTTCCGGCTAAGGCAAGTACGATTAGACAGCTCATAGTTGCCCAAATCACACCCATCGCCGGTAATTTTACTCCATGAACAGCAGCTGTAACTGACGCGAGTAAAGACGGGGCTATTGGAGGTGACGTGATGAGAATATGAAACCCAACATTCTCAACCAAGTCTATAAGAGTTGGCACAAAAGGGAGAAGCACGAGCCCTCTTTTTGCCGCAGAGATAAGCCAAGGAAATCCACTTAAACTGATTAGCTGAGCGTACATCAATGATGAAAAAAGTCCGCTGGAAATCGGAAAAACAACATCGACAAGCGTGAATACCAAGTAGGCCCGTTGCGCTTCTGCGTTGTAGCGATCTAGCCCTGACAGGATATCATCAGCACTGAGTGGAAAGGTGATGTCAAAAGGGTCCAATCCGCCAGTAGCGGTGACAATAGGAGGGATGAGTACATTAGTGATGACGGCAATAAGAACCATCGCAAGCGTGAACGTAGCCAGCGCAGTCTGCCAAGACGCCACGCGCATAATCCAATTAGACATCCGGGACATTTTTAACACCTACTCGTTGATAGGAAGGGTGAACTGTTGGTCATCACGAACAGCTAATATGATCCCCTCGTTAACGCCAAGACCCTGGGAGACAAAAGTAACGTTTTGGTAGTCTCGACGCTCGACAGCAGGTTTGTTGCCAAATGCGCCGGTGTTGCCGCTGATCACAATTACTTTCGCGTATGCTTCGCGCAATGGAGTAATCAGTGACAGATTGTGTGGTAATGGATCAGGAATGCCATCAATGGGATTCTCTATTTCTGTGGGGTTAGGCCTCAAAATGCTATTGGCAAGAATGAACAGGGTGTTTGTCGATCCTGCGTTATTCAGGGTGCGACCTATAGCTTCAGGCGTGATGGCCCAGGGGTGCTCAATCGTATCGACAAGCAAAAAGGTGGCGGCTTCTTTCACTATTATTGCTGGGTAGGTCATGCCGAAAGCCTGCAGGAAAATACTGTGATCTGCATTGGGACTGAAACCGCTGTCATGATTTCCAGGCACTGCATAGATCTCACCGCTATATTCAGACATGTCGCGTTTTAGATTGGTGAACCATTCCTGACTTGGGCTCGGCAGCATGTCGCCTGTAAAATATATGTCGCCAAACCTGACCGACTGCTCTTTTAGGAATTCAGCAAGCCTTCCATCGACTGAACCTTGTTGGGCGTCGCGCGGATCTCCATCGGCATGACCGATAATCAACTACGTGTCCGTGATGTTGGTGCTCTCAAATGTACCGATGTTCAATTGAGAAAGTCTGCACGTCTCGTATGAATTGGCTTCGACGGCGACGGATTCTGGATCGCTTCTCGTCAAGGCGCTTGCAGCAACACCGAGGGCAATAAGTGGGGCTGTTATCAGAGTTGCTTTTTGCATGACAGGTATCTTTTAATACAACAATGAGCCAGAGGCGCGACCTGACGTTTATCCGACAGCTGGATACAATAGGCCAGGGAGCTGATTAGTTGGCAAGGTAACGCGGTAAACCCTTGCCTCTTTCGGGGACGCTCGCCTACGGTGTACCGACACTAAAATGAAGAAAGAGTTTTGGAGACATCCTTATGCGTTCATACCTAGTTGCCCTTGCAGCGGTGCTCGTTTCGACCAATGCCTGTGCCCAATCTGAAGAGTGGCCACGAGTAGAATCAGCACCTGGAGCGGTTGCTTACATAATCTCTCCCTCCAATGGAGAGGTCGTTTCCAGCCCGTTTAAGGTTCAGTTTGGTTTGTCGGGCATGGGCGTGGCCCCCGCGGGTATTGAGTATCCTGATACAGGTCATCACCACCTCTTAGTTAACCGGGCGCCGCTGGCCATGCATATGCCGTTGCCATCAGGAGAGGCGGATTTACTTCATTTTGGTGGTGGCCAAACAGAGGCGACGCTGACCCTGGAACCAGGGCAATATACCTTACAGATGATTTTAGGGGACCAAGACCACGTTCCCCACGATCCGCCGGTTATGTCTAAAATCGTGACTATTTCGGTCGAGTAAGGAGTTGTCCATCTCTCAACGTTGCTCAACAGGCTTGAGTCTTGGCATTGTTGATTCCCGCAGATCCCTAACAAGTGGTCGCGGCCATCTTTGCCTTGAATCCAACTCTACAGTTTTGGATCAAAGATAACCTGATAAGGCCGTTTCGATGATTTCGGTACAGCCCTAACCGACGGTACCTGAATTGCTCTCATTTTCCGTAATGTCGGCGCCAGAAAACCTCTTGGTGCTCATATTGGTTTCCTTGCTCGGACTTGTTTGCGGCAGTTTCGTGACGGCTTTATCCTATCGATTGCCGCGCGGCAAAGACTTTGTGCTAGGGCGGTCACAGTGCCCAGAATGTATGAACCAATTGTTAGCCCGTGACTTAGTTCCTGTATTATCTTGGCTGATATCCAGAGGCAAATGTCGTCAATGTGGAGTGGGGATATTAAACCGTTACCCAGCAATAGAGATTTTATGTAGCGTATTGTTTGTAACGGTAGCGCTTGCCGCAGACCCGTGGTCGTTAATCCGCATAATTCTACTCTGGGGCTTGGTCGTTGGTCTTCTTGCCCTCTCAGTCATAGAATTGGAGTTTCGACTTCTGCCCAATAGGTTAATTCTATTTGTATTTGTGTTCTGCGGTGTTCTGGCCTGGATGGACAAACGGGCGGCAGGTGATGTCACGATTGGTTTGGCCGCGACCCTCGTGGCGGGCATTTTTTTGCGCGTTTTCGGTCAAATTATTAATAAAAAACCAGGATTGAGATGGGATGATATCAAGTTGGCGACAGCCGTCTCAATTGCTATTCCGATAGCAAAGGTGGCTACGTTTTTGGCCTTTGGCGGGGGGTTGGTGCTGATTTTGGCGGTTTGGCATGATGTGATGCGTAAACAACGATGCTTCCCCTTTGGAACAGCAATATGCGGAGGGGCTTTCGCTGCCCTTTTGTGAGGCTAGAAATCTCGGTGAACTTGAGAATGATTAGGATCAGTGTGTTTTGTCCACAAAGCCTTTCTGATCGAAACGAACAGGGCATGCAGCCGCGCTGAATGTAATAGAGGGTTACGGTTTCAGCGCGGTTTGAACTGGGTTGTGCTAACCTCAGTAAATGTGGGCCGATATTAATGATTTGCGGGATTTTTACGCCTCGCCACTGGGCTGCCTGGTTTGCCGAGTATTGCGCCAGCACGTCCGTACATTGTGGCCGGATGTGAGAGGTGAGCGGGTTCTTGGTGTTGGCTTTGCCACCCCTTTTCTTTCGCAGTTTCAAGAGGAAGCCGAGCAGGTGGCAGCGGTCATGTCGCCTACCCAAGGTGCTATGCGTTGGCCGGTTGGTGAACCGGGCCTAGTCACTTTGGCTGATGATGGCGCGCTGCCGTTTCAAGACCGGTTGTTCGACCGTATTGTTTTGGTCCATTCCCTCGAGAGTAGTGCGAATTTTCGTGACCTGCTCAGAGAGTGCTGGCGGGTCCTCGTCGATGGTGGGCGGCTTATGGTTATTGTGCCCAACCGGCGCGGTATGTGGGCGCGTATCGAACGAACACCCTTCGCTTACGGTCGTCCCTATTCGATGAACCAATTGAGTCGACTTTTACGCGACGCCTTTTTTATGCCGGTTGAAAAATCAACGGCTTTGTTTTTTCCGCCGTTATGGTGGCCCTTGTTTGCGTCTTGGACATTGGTGGTTGAGCGCATCGGACGTCGTTTCTTGCCCACGATCGCCGGCGTGAACCTCATGGAGGCAACAAAACAAATCTATTCGGCCCCACCTCAGGCTGCGACTGCACGCCGATTGAAAGACTATGTGTTGGTGCCTGGAAATGCAGCGCCAGCCCGAACGGCAAATAGACTTATTGCGCGCTAGCGTCGCAACACGAACAACGCTTGTTCGCTAAAGAGATTCGCCAGCCAGCTGGTGGCATTGTAGCTCCGCTTTTGACCGCTACTATTTAGGGCAAAGCCCGCTTCAATGGTGACGCCCAATTCATTAACCAAAGACAGAAAATCTTTGATGGTGCAGAGATGAATATTCTCAGTGCTGTACCAAGAATCAGGAAGCGTAGGCGTCGCAGGCATGCGGCCGGTCAGCAACAAAGCGAGCCGTACCTTCCAATGACCAAAGTTGGGAAATGACACCACCGCGTGGGTGCCGAGACGCAACAGTCCCTCCAAAACTTCTTTCGGGTTGCGAGTCGCCTGGAGGGTTTGGCTTAAGATCACGTAGTCAAAGGCGTCGGCTGGATAGTGCTTCAGGTCCGCTTCCAGATCGCCCTGAATAACGGCAAGCCCTTCTCTCACAGCGCTGCTCACCCGCGCCATTGAGAGCTCCAGGCCGCGGCCATCCACCTGTTTGAAGTCCCGCAAATAGGCCAGGAGCATGCCGTCGCCACAGCCAACATCCAAGACTCGGCTGTCTTGCTTGATTTGATTGGCCACCAACTGGAGATCGACGCGGATACTCGCTTTGTCGTGGGCTGGGAGTTGTGAGGGGGCAGGGGTCACGCGCTTTCTCCTCTTGCACCTTCTCCAAGACCAATCGCCCGAGCGGCACCATCCAAGAATCCACGCAGTGCGCCATGAAATTCTGGCTCATCCAGCAAGAAGGCATCGTGACCCTTGTCTGACTCAACTTCGACAAAACTGACCTTGGCCGCGTTGGCGTTCAGCGCGTGCACAATCTCACGGCTCTCTGCGGTCGGGAACAACCAGTCGGACGTGAACGAGATTAGACAGAACCGAACGTTAGTATCCTTAAACGCGTTGACCAGGTTGCCGCCGTTTTCCTCAGCTAAGTCAAAGTAATCCATGGCCCGTGTGACATAGAGATACGAATTCGCATCAAAGCGATCGACAAAAGTATAGCCCTGGTGGCGCAGATAACTCTCAACTTGGAATTCTGCATCAAACCCATAGGTCAGGTTTTCGCGATCTTGCAGTTTGCGGCCAAATTTTCGATGCAGTGCCGGTTCGGACAAATAGGTGACGTGGGCCGCCATGCGTGCAACGGCTAAGCCGCGCTTTGGAACGGTGTTTTCTTCCAAGAACTTTCCCTGGCGCCAATCGGGGTCAGCCATGATGGCCTGACGGCCGACCTCATTGAAGGCAATGTTTTGTGCCGAATGTCGGTACGACCCTGCAATCGGCACAGCCGCTGTGATGCGTTCTGGGAACCGATGGGCCCATTCCAAAGCCTGCATCGCGCCCATTGATCCCCCGGTGACACAAAAGACCTTCTCTATTCCCAGCTGCTCGAGCAATCGGGCTTGTGCTTGGACCATGTCCCGAATGGTAAACACCGGGAAATCCAGTCCATAGGGTTTGCCACTTTTTGGATTGGTTTCCTTTGGGCCCGTTGAGCCCATGCAGCCGCCAAGAACGTTGGTCGCTATAACAAAATAGCGGTTCGTATCTATGACTTTTCCCGGGCCAACAAGATGATGCCACCAGCCCTCGCGGCCGCTAATCGGGTGTATGCCTGCGACATATTGGTCTCCGGTCAGAGCGTGACAGACCAAGACCGTGTTAGATTTTTCGTCATTGAGCGTCCCATAGGTCTGATAGGCGATAGTGACCGGCGACAGAGAAACCCCTGATTGTAGTATCAAAGGCTCCTCCAGGGTGAGCCTGGGGGCTAGGGTCTCATCAGCAATGATGTCTGCGTCGCTCATGGTGTGCCTTGTTTTGAGCGTCCTGTGACGCCTTAAGAATCAGACAAAACAGCCGCAAGTGGCTGCTCTGTCAATGTTTTCTTTGATTTCGCCAAGCCATGCAACTAAGACTGAATGGAATTTGGCCAACTTCCAACTCGGTGTAGGCACCATGGCGCTCCCGCAGCCCCGCGCCGGACTCATGGATATTTCTCTCTATGAGGGCGGCAAGTCGAGCCTTAAGGGGCACGATCGGGTCATTAAATTGTCCTCAAACGAAAGTGCCCTGGGTCCAAGCCCGGCGGCGCTATCCGAGTATGTGGCGGTTGCGTCTGAGCTGGCGCGGTACCCAGATGGGTCTGTCGCATACCTCAAGGCGGCTATACATGAGGTGCACGGTTTAGACTCAGATCGTCTTATTTGTGGCGCAGGGTCCGACGAAATTCTTTGCCTGGTCTGTCGGGCGTACGCTGGTCCTGGCGATGAGGTGATTCATACAGAGCACGGTTTCTTGATGTATGGCATCTACGCGCGGAGCGTTGGCGCGACGCCGGTCGTTGTGCCCGAAACAAATTTGACCGCCGACGTTGATGCCATCCTTGCGGCTGTGACCGATGCCACCAAGGTGGTTTTTGTCGCCAATCCTAACAATCCGACGGGAACAGTTTTGTCGACTGCGGAGCTTGCGCGTCTTCGCGAATCTCTTCGCGAAGACATTGTGCTGGTTGTCGACGGCGCCTATGCAGAATTCATGGACGATTACGATTACGATGGCGGCCGAGCGTTGGCAGAACGCACATCAAACACGTTGATTACGCGGACCTTCTCAAAAATTTACGGACTTGCGAGTTTGCGCGTTGGGTGGGCTTTTGGACCAAAGTCAATCATCGAAACTTTGGAAAGGCTGCGTAGCCCATTCAATATAAACGGGGTAGCGATAGCAGTCGCAGCTGCAGCCATGCGCGATGTTACCCACACAGAAAATGCAAAAGCCCACAATAATCGATGGATGAGTGTCGCCGTGCAGCGTTTGAGAGCGTTGGGGTTAGCCGTAATAGGTGAGTCGGGTAATTTTGTTTTGCCAGAATTCCCAGGTGCGCCCGGTAAAACGGCAGCTGATGCTGATGCGTTTTTGCAAAGTAAGGGTATGATCGTCCGCCGCGTTGAGAACTACGGTTTGCCAAATCACTTGCGCATCACTCTGGGTAGTGACGAAGAAATGGAATTGGTCCTGAACGCACTCACACAGTTTATGGGGGGAAGCAGTGGCTGACGTGCTATTTGAAAAAGTTGCGTTCATTGGGGTCGGCTTGATCGGGTCTAGTATGGCGCGCCGTATGAGCGCAGATGGCCTTATGTCAGAAATTGTGGCCTGCGCACGCTCGGAAGAAACGCGCACGAAGGTTGTCGACCTGGGTATTGCATCACAGACCTTTGAAGATCCAGCGGCTGCGGTCGATGGCGCAGACCTTGTTGTTATCGCCACGCCTATCGGCAGCTGCGGCGCCATTGCGCAAGCCATTGCCCCAGCTTTGAAGCCGGGCGCCATTGTCACCGATGTGGGGTCCGTTAAGCAGGCCGTGGTCGACGCGGTGGCCCCGTATCTTAGTGCAGAGAATGCCTTTGTGCCTGGTCACCCCATTGCCGGTACGGAAGAGTCTGGACCTGAAGCCGGTTTTCCAGAGCTGTTTGATGGCCGTTGGACCATCTTAACGCCCACGGACGGAACTGATGCTGAGGCTGTTGAAAAAGTAAAAGTGCTTTGGCAGCGGATGGGCGCGATGGTCGACACTATGACGCCATCTCACCACGACATGGTGCTGGCAATCACATCGCATTTGCCGCACCTGATTGCCTATACGATCGTTGGCACGGCCACTGACCTGGAAGACGATCTGCGCCAAGAAGTGATGAAGTACTCAGCGTCAGGTTTCCGCGATTTTACCCGCATTGCTGCGTCGGATCCGGTTATGTGGCGCGATATATTCCTGAACAATCGAGACTCAACACTCGAAACCTTGCAGCGGTTCTCCGAAGATCTCACGGCTCTACAGCGTGCGATCCGTCGCGGAGAGGGGGATGTACTCGAGGAATTGTTTGCGCGGACTCGTAAAATTCGACGCGGCATCATCGATGCAAAACAGGCATACTAACGACATGGCTACAGACCTAACTCTCGTGATTGCCAACAAGACTTATTCCTCCTGGTCGTTGCGGCCATGGCTGGCGTTGACACATTTCGACGTATCATTCGACGAGATCGTCATTCCGCTCTATCAGGACGATACCTCCTCAGAAATAAGAAAGCATTCGCCAGCAGGAAAAGTGCCGGTGCTCCATCACGGCAGTATTACCGTCTGGGAGTCCATGGCAATTATGGACTACTTGGCTGATGCGTTTTATGATCGCCGTTGGTGGCCAGCTGACCCCCATGCCAAGGCGCACGCTCGCACCATTGCAGCGGAGATGCATGCAAGTTTTGGTCCGCTCCGTAATGCCATGGCGATGAACCTTAGCAAAATTTATCCAGCACGTAAGTGGGCTGACGACGTCAACTCAGATGTGATTCGGGTTCAAGAGGTCTGGCGCGACGCTCGCAGTCGATTTGGTGCTGATGGAGACTTTATGTTTGGCGATTTTACTATTGCTGACGCTATGTATGCGCCCGTTGTTGCCCGGTTCAAAACCTATGCAATTGAATTAGATGCAACATGTGCCGCTTATGCGGCAGCGATTTTAAGTCTGCCAGCGATGCAGAAATGGACCGCAGAGGCAGCTGAAGAGCCTTGGGTGATTGATCACTACGCTCCACCGGAATCGATTTAGCTTTTACTCCCAGCGCACCATCGGAATATCTGTCACCTCGAACGGTCCGACAGTTAGGAGCTGGTCTTGAAGGGATAGCGGCACCTGCACTTCGGGGGTGTCGCTTCCCTGCGGGGTTTTTGCCAACAAACCTAAGATTACCTGAGCTGATGCCGCTTGTCCGGGTTTAATCCGTCGATTGGCTTCAAGCGCACGCAGTCCTTTATTGAACCCCGTGATCCGGGTCGAGAACGCGGCAACCGGTTGCAGTGTTTCATCAAGCATGATCGTGCCTCCGGCATCGATGGTGAGAGGGGGCCACTCCAATAACACCCGGCGGACTTCCAAAGTCCCGCCCCCTTGGCGCCACGCGTCCATCGCATCCTGCAGGCGCCCAGGCCGAATTTCGCCAATCAGATCAGCCTCCAATTGCAATGTGCGAATCACAGGGTCGAAGGGGCGAAGGTTCAGCGCGGGGCGGAGGTTTTTGCCATGGCCAGAGAAGCTGGCGAAAATATCGTCTGTCGATCGGGGTGAGGCGGTCAGTGAGAGCTCAAGGTCGAGCAGCGACGTTCGGACCAAAGGTAGGCGCCGACCATCGAGCACCTCCGCGTCTTCCAAAATAACGTGACCTCGTTGCAATCGGCCGCTGGAATCCAGATTTATTTCAAAATCAGCCCGTGCCGCGTCGGCGATCAACGGACCATTTGTCGCCCAAGGGGCGCTAAAGGTATGTCGACCGGGTGTTTGAACAGTCAATTGCGTGAGATCGAACGCCGCGGGAACAAGCGTGACCCGTTCTGCAGCCCACGACCATGCGCCCTCTTCAAGGGGGGCGGTCACCGACACGTCATCTAAGATAACGAGAGGCCAGCGCGGAAACCCATCAAGTCGAGGGTTTGATATGGCGACTACCCAGCCATCCCGTCTTTGCTTTTCAATCCATGCGTCTGTGATGTCTCGCGCGCCGAAGGCTAAGGCCGCCCATAGGCCGACATAAATCAACGCCGCAGCAATTAGGGCGCCGGTAAAACTCCAAAGGACTTTTCGTGAGGCTGAAACACTCATGAACGCACATTAGCATGGTTGACGGGCTGGATTGTGGCGCTACAAGGGCACTATGACCACTGAGAACAATTCTGACGCCTATTGGGTTTTTGGCTACGGCTCCTTGATGTGGCGTCCGGGCTTCCCCTTCGCAGATATGGCCCCTGCCAGGCTCGCGGGCTGGCACCGGGATATGTGCATTCAATCCATTCACTATCGGGGTACACCAGATATTCCTGGTCTTGTCAGCGGCCTGACCCCAGGAGGAGAGTGCCAAGGCCGGGCGTATCAGATTCATCCTCACGATGTCGCAGATGTCGTTGCCTATCTCGACGAACGTGAACTGGTGACCGATGTGTATTTGCCACAACATCATCCCGTGGCCTTGTCAGACGGTCGGTCCGTTTCTGCACGGGTTTATGTCGCTGATATCGATCACGACCAATTCGCGGGCCATTGGCCGATCAATCAAAAGATTCAGTATTTGCTTCAGGGCACGGGCTCGGAAGGCCGCAGCCTAGAATACCTAGCGAATATCGTGGATCAGTTGGGCCAGCTTGGCATCACGGATGACGGGCTGAGTGACTTGCTCGCGCAAGCCAAAGCCGCAGACTAGTTTACTTTTGACCTGGCAGTTTATCCGGGTCCAACCCGAGCATTAATTTCCCATAGGGGACAGCGTTGCCATCCCACGAAAGGGCTTGGTGACCTGTGGCTGCCAATACATCTTGGTTGGCGCGGTGGACAAGATTATCAGAGGTGAGGCCACCGCCCCCAAGGGCTTCTGCCAGCCGTTGTGTGGCGCGCCGGCACATCAGGGACAGATACGCACAGTTGCGGCGGATGCGGTATTGTTCGTGCTCTATCATGTCGCGATCGCTTTGGGCGATCTCTCGCATGATTCGCATATCAGCATCGTAGATATCTCTCGCTGCGTCGATCTCAGCCGCAGATTCGGCGATGCGCACATGCAGGGTTGCAAAACTGTCGAGCCGCTTGCCATCCACTATGGATTGCCGAGATTTGACGGTGTTGCAGAAAGCGTCGAGTGCTGCGCGAGCCATGCCGATTACCGGTCCAGCAACGGAGTACTGCACCACCCGCGGCATGGGTAAGTTGTAAGTCCATCCCGTGTTGAGAGTTTGCCCGATTGCCTTGCGCTTGTTGAGTTCCGTAAATGGGATCGTGCGATGAGTTGGCACAAATACGTCATCCACCATCACATTGTGACTACCCGTTCCAGCCAACCCAGGGGGATCCCAAACCGGGTTAATGCGGAAATCCGTAGACGGTAGTATCATCATGGTTGGCGCAGGCGGACCGTCTTCCTGTGGCACATAGACCATGATGGCGAACCAGCCGTTGGCGGTCACACCAGAGGCGAACACCCATTCCCCTGAGAGTTGATATCCACCGCTTACGGCAGTGGCTTCCGCTTTCTTGAAAGCGAAGGCGCCAGCAACCCATGCCTTAGGGTCCGCACCCCAGATTTCGTCCTGAACTTCTGGGGAGCATTTCGCCAACCACCAATCATGGCTGCCAAGAATCCCTGCGACCCACCCGGTTGAGGAACAATGCCGCGCCAATTCCATGGCAACGTCCGTGTGCGATCCAAAAGGCAGCTCTGGTCCCCCAAAGCGTGCTGGTTGGCAAGCGTTGATCAGGCCGTGATCGACAAGGTCGGCGACAGTTTCGTCTGGGAGGCGTCTAAGTTCACGTGCTTGGTCACGCCGTTCGGCCAGCTTCGGCCCTAAGGCTGCTGCGCGCGCGACAAGGTCTTCTATGGTGACGGAGCCTGCTTTTGCAGAGTCCGGCGCCACGTTTTAGTCCTTCGCTACCGCTGCTGTCCTGCGGTCCAGATCTGTTTGGCCATCATTCAAGCCGAACAACTGTTTGCCCCAAAGCGTTGCGTTCTTATCCCAAGATAGGGCGCCATGGGCTGCGCCTGACAAAGTATCTGAGAAGGATGTGTGCGCCGGGTTGCTGTCATTCATGCCGCCTGCGCCCATGGATTCAATCACGCGTGACGCCGCGCGTTTGGATAGGGTGGCGACGTAAGCGCAGTTGCGTTTGAATTTGAGCAGTTCGTCCGGCCGAAGATTGCGGTCATCATCAGCGGCCGCCCACATATGAGCGAGGTCCGCTCTGTATATGGAATGCGCGGCATCAATTTCTGCTGACGATTCCGCCGCCCGAAGTTGCAGGCTTTGCAGCTCTGCGAGTTTAGATTTGTCCTGGCCTTTGCGACCACTCATGCCATTGATGAAGTGATCGAGTGTGCCTTTGGCGCAGCCGAGCGTAGGGATAGCCACAGAATATCCAAAGACATCAAGCATGGGCAGTTTGTAAACGGCGCTGGTGTTGAGTTTGCAGCCTGGTGAATCTTTGCTGTTCAATTCAGCGACCCGTGTCACGCGATGGGCCGGAACAAATAAATCATCGACCACAACATTGTTTGACCCGGTTCCCCGCATACCCGGTGAGAACCAGACGTCGTCAATTGTGTATTCGCCCTTCTTGAGCAGCACCATTGTCAGGTCGGGGGGGCCATCGCCGTCAAAGACCGGGGTCATTAAGGACACCCAGTCGCAATGATCAATTCCCGAGCACCACATCCATGTGCCAGAAACGATGACGCCATCGTCTTTGGGTTTACCCCCTGAGCCGGGCTGTGATGCGAAGGCTGCGCCAACCAGAGCATCGGGGTTATCGCCCCAAACTTCATGCTGTGCATCAGGATCATATTTGCCGAGCCACCAGTTGTGACTGCCGATGATTCCGGATACCCAGCCTGTTGACCCACAATGTTTAGCCAGTTCCATGGCCACATCCGTGTGCGCGCCAAAGGGAAGCTCATAGCCGCCGAACCGTTCCGGCATGCAGGCGCGCAGAACTTTGGAGTCTACGATCTCGGCAATTGAGGCGGCTGGGACCGATCGGTTGGTAGCAGCCTTTTGGCGTCGCCCAAATATTGCCGGTCCCAAAGCTGAGGCGCGGGCAACAAGCTCCTCGGCGGTCGCACTGTCCGTGACGGTTTGGGCGGTGTCGGGGGGCATAGTGTGCGGCTCCTGAGTGGCGAAACAGAATGATCTATAATGCACCGGATGTAGCGGGATTCCCGGGGCAGGGCAACGGTTGGCGTTACGGTCCTAGCTTAGCTTCAGTGAGAACGCCGAGCTTGGCCATGCCATAGGGCAGAGCGCACGTGTCCCAAACCATTGATATATGGGAGCAGGCTGCCCCAATGTCCGCATAGGCTTTATGGACAAAATTATCATCGGCCAGGCCGCGGGCTCCCATCGCTTCGGCGAGGCGCCCCGTAGCGCGTTTAGACAATTTCCCAACGTAGGACGCGTTGCGTTTGAAGCGGGCGAGTTCTTCCAGGCTTAGGGCTGGACCTCCTTGAATAGAGTCCCGGACCCGCACCATGTCGTTTTCATAGAGAAGGCGTGCGCAGTCGATTTCCGCTGATGATTCAGAGGTTCGCATTTGTAGAGTCGCATTACCGGATACTTTTTGGGCAAAGACATCCGTGCGCGGCACCATGTCTGCCGAGAAGCTATTTAATGCACCTTCGGCCAATCCAAGCGCGGGGGCAGAGACGCAATAGTTTATTACGCCGTTCATGGGGAGGCGGTACACGCTATTGGGGTTGCCCTCGGTTCCAGGTGTGTCGAGGCCATTGATTTCGGCATGACCGATGACCCGATGTTCAGGGATAAATGCCTCCTCGATGACGAGGTCGTTACTGCCAGTGCCACGCAAACCGACGGTGCGCCAATTGTCTTGAATTTCGTATTCTTTTTTGGGCACCAACATAAACCAAATCTCTGGTGGTTTATCTTCATACATAATCCGCCCGATGACGATACACCAATCGCAGGCATGAATACCGCTTGAGAGCAGCCACCGCCCGGAAATTTTAAATCCACCTTCGACTCGCTCAGTGGTTTGGTAGGCAGATGAAAAAGCTGAAGCGGAAATGGCGTCTGGGTTTTTGCCCCAAATGTCGTCCTGCGCGGACGGATCGAATTTTCCGAGCATCCAGTGGTGCGTGCCGCAAACGGACACAATCCAGGCAGACGATCCGCAGTGCTTGGCAATTTCTGCACCGGCTGACGTCTGAGCGCCAAACGGTAGTTCATAGCCGCCGACGCGGGCGGGTTGGCATCCCTTGAGCAAGCCAGCGCCGACTATGTCTCCAATGGTTTCGTCTGGGATGCGTCGCAGGTCATGGGTTTTAGCGCGTCGCTCGTCCAAAGTCGGACCAATTTTACGCGCTCGTTCGACCAAGTCGTCGACCGTTACTGCTGAAGCGTCACCGCTGGCGTCCGGGGCCATACCCGCAATCTCCATGTGGTCTTGATGCTAAGACGACTCTAGCGGGCGAGCCGGGTGCGGGCAAAGCGATTCGGCTTAAATCTGACTGAGGTGCGCCAAGTGACCGGCGTTGTCTTCCCAGTTCTGACCATCGAAGGGTTCGACCTGAATTTCGCTAAAAGTGCTTTGATCCAGGCAACGTATGTTGACGCTGTAGCCGTCCGGATTCGAGCGCGGGACGTAAAAGGATTTCACCCCACAGGTTCTGCAGAAAAGATGTTGTGCCACACCCGTATTAAACGTGTAGGCCGTCAACGCGTCCTCTCCCTCTATTAGTCTGAACCGATCAGCCGGAACGATGAGGTGAATAAAACCCACTTTCTCACACATGGAACAATTGCAGGCTTGCGCGGTTACGGAGGCGTGGGCGACGACTTCAAACGCCACCGCGCCACAATGGCAGCCACCTTTATGCGTTATGAGAGCGCCATCTTTTTTTGCCATAGTTATGGCGCGAGCCGGGCGCGCAGTTCCTCGTATGGCACCATCACATGCTCCGCATACGCTGCGTTCTCCCGCAGGCGCGCGTACCACGCCTCAACGTTGGGGATGGCCGGCCGCTCAATTTCTAACGTGAAGTAGCGATAAAATTGTGTGGCGATGGGAATGTCACCGTAGGTCAATTGATCACCGGTGATGAATGCTTGCTTGCCTAGTACTTTATCAAGCTGTGTGAAATTTTCCCCACACGCCTTGGTCAGTTTGGCGAGTAGGGCATGGTCGTGATGTTCGACCGGTGTTCGATACAGATTCCAAAACAGTTGTATGAAATCATGCTGAAGGACCGTTTGCGCCCATTCCATCCACATATCGGCTGTTGCGCGCGGAGCGGGGTTTGAGGGCCAGAGTGATCCATCACCGTATTGGGCGGCGAGATAGCGCACAATCGCGTGGCTTTCCCAAACCGTCGCACTGTTATCTTCGAGAATGGGAATGAGACCGTGTGGATTGCGGGCTTTAATATCTGGCGAATCTAATCCGCCAAATTTTCCGCCGACGTCGATACGTTCATACTCTAGGTCAAGTTCCCCAATCGCCCACATTACTTTTTGGACGTTTATAGAACTGGCCCTGCCCCAAATTTTCAGCATGGCGTCGTGCTCCCGTTGCTATTTTTCAGCCTTAGCTGTTGACGGTGTCCTCAAAGGCTTTGACATCGTTCAAGCCCAACTTGGTGTTGGTTTCTTCGAGGGAGGCCATTTTATCAAGCCAGGGGCGTGAGTCGCCGGTCTCCTTGAGGTGAGCAAGAAATTCTGAGACCTGTCGCACGGCAATGCGTGAGGTGGTCGATGGCCAGATCGTGAGTTTGAAACCAATTTCTTCAAGCTCTTTGGCAGAAAGAATTGGAGTTAGACCTGTCTCACTCATGTTTGCCATCTGAGGGCCAATATCTGCATCGCAAATCTGTTGCAGTTCTTCGAGAGATTTAGGTCCGTCGAAGAAAATCATGTCCGCGCCTGCATCCATAAACATCTTGGCGCGGTCCATGGCCTCGTCCATGCCATGTGGGCCACGTGAATCCGTGCGGGCGATGATGAGAAGGTCAGGGTCGGTCCGTGAGGCTACGGCGGCTTTGACTTTCCGTTCAGCAACATCTCGAGGCTCAACAAACTTGCCGGCCATATGGCCACATTTTTTGGGCCAAATCTGATCTTCCAATTGCACACCTGCGACGCCGAGGGCTTCCATACCTTGGACGGTGCGTTTGACATTGGCGATGTCGCCATAGCCAGTGTCGCAATCAACGATCAAGGGAATCTCTGTCACCTGGCGCATGGCGCGGACTGTTTCTTCCAATTCTCCGTAACCGATCAGACCAACATCGGGCACGCCATAGCGCACACAGGCACAGCCGTAGCCGGTCATGTATCCAACATCGAATCCGGCTTGCTCGATCAACTTGAGATCCAGCGGCGTTCCCGCACCCGGGGCAACGATCATGCCGGGGGCGGTCATTAGATCTCGAAGTTTCTTGCGTTGGGGCAGACTCATCAATTGTCTCCTATTGCCTTATTAGGCGTTGTCAGTGACGAGGCGTTCCATGCACGCTCGCAATTCTGTCGGGATGGGTGTCGGCTTGTTGTCAGGTCGTTGGACAAAAACATGCACAAAATGTCCATTAGCGGCGCAGTCGTCGTCGCCTTCGATGAATAGTCCAACTTCGTATCGTACTGATGAATTACCGAGCTTGCCGACGCGCAAACCTGCATCGACGACTTGGGGAAATTGAATCGGCTTATGAAACGCGCAATGGGTTTCGATGGCGAGGCCGACAATGTCACCATGCTCAAAGTCCAGCCCGCCTTCACGGATCAAGTACTCGTTTATGACTGTGTCAAAAAATGAGTAGTACACGACGTTGTTAACGTGCTGATAAACGTCATTGTCCTTCCACCGCGTTGGGATCTGTAGGAAGTGCTTGTAAGCGGAGCGGGATTCACCGCGCTGGGTCATGGCTTGTTATCCTGAACGATATCGCAAGCGCCTCGTATACCGGGCGCACCCTCCGCGAGCAAGCGGCGGGTTAAAGACCGAAACTAGAGTTCCGCTAAGACGTCTGCCACTTCATCAGCGTTGGTCATCATCGCGTTACGATGCCAGGGCATGGCGCGATAATCCCATTGCGGGTCATCTTTGGCGGGTCCAACCATTCCCATCGTGGTCGGGCTGTAAATCTGTCCAACACAGTGCAGATAGGTCCGGGGCACGCCTTCCCAACCACCGTTTTTCAGCTCGAGCGTATCAGACCACCCTCGTGCGGGGTGGCGTGTGATGCGGCGTTTTGCCCAGGCGATGTTCTCTTCATCGTCTGCGGGGACAATCATTTCCATAGGATATTCCTCAAAGAAATCCATCTGGTACCCGTCGACAAATTTCTCTTTTCTCTTCAGCCAGTAGTCTGAGGGTGAACCGTCTTCTTTTCTGCTTACGCCACTGACGCGGTCTCCATGCGGCACCAAGGCATCCAAAAAGACCAACCGCTTGATTCGCTTTTTCATGCGGTCGGCAACGCCTGTGATGGTCAAACCAGCGAAGGAGTGGCCGACCAAGATCACATTTTGCAATTCTTCATACTCAATGATGTTGGCAATATCCGTGACGTGAGTGTCTAAGCCGACATCAGGGCTCATGAGGTGCTTGCGGTCTCCGCACCCTGTGCAGGATGGTGCAAATACGTCATGTCCTCGGGCTGCTAGGTTGCGCCGCACATCGCGCCACTGCCATCCGCCATGCCAAGTGCCGTGGACCAAAACAAAAGCTTTGCGCCCGGCGCTGCCGGAGTCACTTGCGGCGAGGGCGGTGCTGGCTGACAGCGCCGAAGCTGCGATGCCCAAGCCACTAGCGACGGCGCGACGGGAGAGCCCTGATTTGTGAGCGGTCATGGCAGAAGTTCCTTGTTTTCTGTGGCTTTCAAAGCGAACAGGCCTTTTTTTGAGGTTTTTTGCAACCCCAGGCGACCCTTTGCCGTTAGTGGTTGGTAAGGTCGGGCGGTTCAAGGAGTTCTCAAGTGTCGCCGTCTTGACCTGCACGCTTAGTCCTCATGGACCGCTCGGCCTTGCCACCGTATCCCGGCGCTTTATGCGTCTTGTGTAAAATCGGAGGCTACAATGGCCAAATATTATGCTCTCGCACTTTCACTTGCTTACCCTGCCGGCGCTGTCGCGTCTCAGCTTGGGATCACCGTCCTCGGGCTATAGAGAGCCACACCAAAGTCGTACTACGCACGCTTAACCTCTGCTTGGGTCTTTTGACAAGCAGAGGAGTGTTAAGCAGTGAGGCAATCAGTCTTCAAGCTCCGTGTTTTTGCCGTCACCTTTTTGTTGTAACGAGTCCAGTTCGTCTTGGACGGTTTTGAGCACACGAGCTATGTAGGCGCTGCGGCGTTCTGTACGAACTGCATTGACGTCATCTGGAATTTCGTAGTGCTCTATATCATCGACTTTAAAGAGACCGTTGCTTTCGATGAGGCGCTCTACTGTGTCGAGGCGATCTCGCGTCACCGACAGTTCACCCATGAGGGTCAGAACCATTGAAAGCAGTTTATCTACGGTGGGGTCGGCAAAGTACTGCGGCTTTTTGCCTTTGGCTGTGCGTGGCAGTTTGATTTTCTTTTGATCATCTTTGGGCATGGTGCGTCCCATCCTTCTTTGCAGTCGTTCTGTTGATTATCGTTCTATTTGATCGCCATGGTGATGGGGAATTCGAAGCCATCGTCGGCGTAAGGCGTTTGATCTTCCATCCAAAATGATCCGGCCGATTTTGGAAGAATGTTCTCATCTTTAAAGCCGGCCTTGCGGCAGAGCTCAGGCATATCCATGTCGCGCAACTGGGCGAAGAAGTGTTCGTTGTTGTTGTATATTTCCCACTCGAACAGGAACCCTTCCAGGGGTGGTTGGCCATGAGCTTGCGGCAAATCCATATGCATCATCACCCCGCCGGGCTTGAGCAAGCGGTAGGATTCATTGAAAACGTTCTGAATTGCCGTGCGTGATGTTTCGTGCAGGAGAATATGGGACATCACAATGTCGAAGCTCTCATCTTCAAAATTGGTGTGCTCCGCATTCTGCTGACTGAAATGTACGGCAGCGCCTATCGCCTCGGCGCGTGCATGACCATAACGTAGCACCGGAGCACCAACATCCAGGCCATGGCATTCGGCGTCTGGCATTTGCTGGGCCCAATAGGTGATGGAACCGCCGATGGTGCAGCCCATGTCCAGGATGCGTTTCGGTTTGGCATCGGGAAATTCGTTCTTGAAAAAGCCATAGGTGATTTGGCCGAGGGCGTTGTTGCCGGTGCCAAGACCACCCATGGAATAAATATAGGTGCCCCAGTCGTACATCGCGCCGGCGGCGACATCGTCATCGATTTGATCCGAATGATACGCACCCGGTTGCAAATGGATATCTGCAGCCACGTGATACTTCGGTGTTTCTAGATCTGGGTCGAGGGTCAACGATCCCTTGTTTCCCGGCTTGCGCGACTTTTCAATGAGCTCTGGCAATTGACGCTCAACCGAATCAATCACTGAATCCCAGATCATTTCCTGACTGTTGCGCTGCATGGCGCTCCAGAAGGAATAGTAGGGATCATGGGTCATGACTCGGCGTACTTCATGACGCGTTTCCGGTTCCCGGCCTTTATCCTTAATGAACTGAGGAAGAACCCGATTGTAATAGGTCGGGAAGTTTCCTGGGAAAACCTGGCTGGCCAAATGGACGCGGAAATCATTGACGAAAGACTGGCGTGACTCTTCGTCGTGAACGCGCTTTGCAAGCATGCTGTGGTCTGAAAGAGGGATCATGGAAATCTCCGCTGCAATCGTTTGGTGATGGGCTGCACCTTATCGGGGTCAGCAAAGGAGGCGAGTCCTCTGCCTTGGGCGATCATCTGTTGGTCAGAGTATCGCCGGGCTTTGCGGCCAATTCAAAGGATTACAGCGTCCGGTGCATTGACCTTCGTCAAGCGGGGTGTAGCTAGGTCGCCGGGCAGACCTGGTCGACTAATACGGCGGTGTCGTCCAGCGTCTCGAGTTGTTCAATGATGCCAATCAATGCTTCCCCTCGGGCGCGCGGCATCTCTGACTTGGCCGCTGACCAACAGGCCCAGAACTTTTCAAGTTGGCGGTCACGCGGCAGGGGATTGAGGGGGTCACCAATAGCGCGCTCAATTGTCAGGCTGTGTTCCGTCCCATCTTTTAAGACGACAGATATAGACTGCGGTCCAAACGCATTGAGATCAGGATTGTCATCTTCAATAACGGTGACGCGACGGGCCAAGTCGTGGGTGGTTTCGTTGGCCAAGGCATCGATCGCAAAGTCGTGTTGGGTCACTGTACCGTTCAACAACGTAGCCGCGCAGACATAGCCGAGGCACAGCTTTGCGTAGTTCGGTTGTGGGTTTGGAATATCTGGCCGTCCGACGAGGCGATTGGCCAGAGGCGGAACGCGACACGTTACGGTCTGCACGTCATCTGCTGTAAACCCGTGTTCAGCGGTGAGACGTTGCAACGCATCAACGGCAAAGTGGGTAAGTCGACCAGACGGAAACGGCTTATGCCCGACTTCACAGAGGCGAAAGACTTTGCCCCATTGAGACCACGCCGGCTCCAGGTCGTAGTCACCCTCCATCAGAACAAGGTAGCCGTACATACCCGTCAGAATATCTTTTGGCCCTTCGATCCCGGCATCGGCCAGATCGCAGGCGACCAAGGCATTGCGCGCGGCGAAGCCAACCTGCAACCCCAGCAGTCGCGAGCCTTCAATATGGGCCTGCATATTGCCGCCCGCTTGGCCGTAGTACAGGCCGAGAGCGTTATGGAGCTGGGGACCGTCGAAGCCGCGCAGCAGGGATACCGCGGTTGTTGCGCCAAAGCCGCCGGTCAGGGCCGGTCGGAAAAATCTCATAGGCGCGTTTGAAGATGTAGCAATGGAGCACGAGACATCAATGCCCATGGCGATGGCCCGAATGAGATCGCGTCCGTTGATCTTGCGTCCTAGTCCGGCCTGCCGATCGACTTCTGCCATGGTCGCAGCCATGAGGGTGGACATGGGGTGAAGCACGCCGCCTTCATGGACGCAGTCGAATTCTAGGCAGTGAATTTGGTAGGCGTTGACGACAGCGGCGCTGGTTGGTGGTAAGCGATCCGGGCGCGCCCATACTCTCGCGCCGTCTCCGGTTCCCCAAAGCTGTGCTGCTGTAAGGGCTTCATCTGACGATGGGCCAGTCGATCCCGCTAGCGCACAAGAGAACGTATCAAGGACAAATATTTTAGCTGCCTCGACGGCGGCTGCGGGAAGATCTTCGAATCCGGTGCCCATAACATGGGCGACCATTGGCTCAACCGGATTGCCTTGAGATGTCACAGGTCAGATCAATCTTTTGGACCAGGTTCCGGATGCATGCGAAAGACCCGCTTCAAATAGGCTTCACGCCGTTCATTGCGCACCGCTTCAACATCTTCATTTGGGCGATAAGCCTCTATGTCATCGCGGCTAATGGTTCCCTTGTCATCCAGCAGACGCTCCACAGTGTCTAAGCGGTCGTAGACCACAGACACCTCGGCCGATAGTTCCAGGATAAACGTCATCATTTGATCAATCGCGGGATCGTCGAAAAAGACTGATCGTTTGCCCTTGGCGTCGCGGGGGAGGGTGATCTTGGGTTCTGCTTTCTGTGTCATCTCTGTACTCGTTTTGTGGGCCGGTCTTAGGATTTGGCCAGTTCGTCCATCAGGGCGTTGTATTCGTCCATTTTGTCGTGGGCCACAAGTGTTTCTCGCTCTTCCCTGATAATGCGAAACAATCGCGATATGTAGTCGTTGCGCCGATCGTTCCGTTCGTCTTCAACACCTTGATCCGGTCTAAAGGCCTCAATGTCATCGCGGCTCAGCGTGCCCTTCTTATCGAGCAGGCGTTCGATGGTGTCGACCCGGTCGTAAAGAACAGACATCTCAGCTGACATCGCCATAACAATAGCCATAAGTTGATCGATGGCCGGGTCGTCGAAAAACGCTGGCCGCTTACCACGATTTACCGGGGTGATCTTGATGTCGTCACTCATTGCGTTGTCATCCCTTTTTCCATGCGCCCCAGCCGGTCCAATGTATTGATTCACCCAGGCGGCCATACCGCTCGGCTTTGTTTTCTGGACCGGAAGCCGCAGCTTCGAAAATCTCCTGCGGAACGGAGTAAACGTCCGGCGTCATCACTTCCATATAGTCTTCGTCACTGAACCCGGCGTCCGCATAGGCGGCCTTTAGGTCGGTTGATGTAAACGCCTGATAAAACGGCTCGTTGTTATAGTAGGAGTCCCAGTCGATATAGAAGGCGTCGAAAGGGTCCATTTCGGCAGTGCGCGGTAGCTCCATGTGAATCATCAGTCCGCCGGGCTTTAGGACTCGGTGGCATTCAGAGAGTATTTTTTTCATCGCGGTACGAGATGTTTCATGAAACGTGACGACGGACAGCACGAGGTCGAAGCTCTCGTCCTCGAACGACATATCTTCCCCATTCATTTGATGCAGGTGCATGGGCTGGTTGAGGGACTCTGCCCGTCCGTGGGCGTAACGTAAAACGGGAGCACTGACATCGATCGCGTGAACTTCGGAGTCAGGGTATATGTCGACAAACGGTAGGATGTTGTGTCCCACGGTGCAGCCGATATCTAGAATTCGTTCAGGCCGGAAATCGGGGAACCGAATTTTTAAATGTTGAGCAAGGGATCGACCAATTGAATCGCCGTACGGTCCGCCATGACCGCCAGCATAGACATACACGCCCCGGTCATACAGTGCGCCTTGCGATACATCTCCCGGTGCCCGTTCTGAGTGATAGTTACCAGGCATAAGGTGAATGTCGCTGGCGGTCACGTAGCGCGGTACGTCAACTTCAGGGTTTAGAGTCAAAGACCCCTTTGGCGTTTTGGCGAGTGCGGTGGCCTTGGAATTGAGGTCGGGTTGGGCGCGCTCAATGGAGGGGATGATGGAGTCCCAAATCATTTCTTGGGCTGAGCGCATCATACTCGACCATGTTCTGCAGTAGGGGTCATCCATCATTGCATGCCGGACTTCATGTTCGTCCTTCGGCGCACGCCCTTTGTTTTTTTCAAAACTTGGTTTGACCCGTGATTCATAAACGCCACGCAACCCTCCACCGATTTCTTGCAGGGTAAACATGCGCAGGGCAGACACATAGGACTGCAGCGCGTATTCATCGTGCGTGGAATCAACGGTCAAGCCGTGCGGAGCTTGTGAAGCCATGAGAATCTCCTTAGATGAAGTGTCATCATAGTCTAAGAAGTAATCTGAACGAGTCTAGAGACGCCGAAGATTAGGGGCCAGCAGGCGGAGGTTGTGCCATAAACAGCCCATGGCCGCCTGGTTCTATCAGGATCATTTCTTTTTCAGGCGGATAATTCTCAGCTTTTGCAGCCTCTTCTGGGGTCATTAACACCTTGTAACCGCCCGCCACGACGCGCTCGTAGACAGCGTTAACGTCCTCTGCGGAGAGGGCTAGAGTTGTCGCCTTTGCAGTGTTGGCGGCGGCATCGATGGTCATGCCCGGCGCAGATCTGCCATGCTGGCGTCTTCATGGCTGTCTGACCAAGCGGTTGACGTGGCGATGACTGAGATAACAGCCGCGGCGAGTAAGCGCACCGTGTCGCCCTTAAACCGGAACCGTGCCGGGGTTGTACTCGAACAAACCAATGCTTTCTTCGTTCTTGTGTTTTGAGTCGTCGTACTCGCTAGGGTTATCGCTTTGCAGGCGTTCGCGAGCGGCGCGTGACTTGACTAAGACATAATTCGCACGCTCTTTGCGAGCGGCTTCATAGCGTGAGAGGGCTTCATCAATTGTATCCGACGCGCCAAACGCTCGACCAAGAACGACACCGTCTTCGATCCCCATAGCGGCACCCATGCCCATAAATGGCAACATCGGGTGCGCTGCATCACCGAGCAAAGTCACGCGGCCTTTGGTCCATTGCTCCAAAGGGTCGCGATCATAAAGCGCCCATTTAAAGACTTTATCTTCGGGAGCAGCTTTGATGAGATCACTGACGCGCGGATGCCAGTCGCCAAACTCTTCAAGCAGTTCTTCTTGGGTTACCGGAATTGACCACCCTTCTTCGTCCCAGCCGTCGCGACGAACAAAAGCGACAAAGTTAATCACGCTGCCATTGCGAACGAGGTATCGCGTAAATGCCTTGCGCGGTGCTATGGCCACGCCGGACGGAGGCGTAACCAAATCGTCTGACAGGTCACCCTTGTTGACGAGACCGCGATAGGCAACGTTACCGGTGAACTTTGGGTCTTCAGGGCCGAACATATCGGTCCGTACCGCAGAGCGAATCCCGTCCGCACCAATCACAACATCGCAGGAGACCTTGTTGCAATTGGTGAATGTGATTTCAATGCCATCGTCTGTTTCGACACAGCTTGAAAAGGCGTGATCAAGAACCAAACAGTTGGGATCCGTAGCTTTGGCTTTGGCCGAAAGCATATCGTGCAAATCGGCGCGATGAATTTGATAGTAGTACGCGCCATATTTTTGGAAAGGAATTTCACCTCGCTTGGTCTCAACCAGTATTTCCCCAGTCTGGTAGTGCATGATTGCTTGTGCTTCGGGGACGTTGGCACGTTTCTTTAGATCCTCCGCCAAACCGACGTATTCAAGTCCGTGGGTGGAGTTCGGGCTTATTGTCAGACCTGCACCAACCTCGCCAAGTTGGGGAGCGAGCTCATAGACAACAGGCTTAAACCCATTCTTTTGGAGAGAGAGGGCGGCCGTGAGTCCAGCCATGCCTGCGCCAATTACAGCGATGCGAATATCTTTCATGGGTGCGTCGTATCCTAAACAAGCGTGTTTTTTATTTTCGTTACCCACCTAGAGCGCATTCAAGAAGGCGCGACAATCCGCTTGGGATTGTAAATCCAAGTAGCGGTCGTTTACCTGTCAGTTTGTGAGGTGCGAGTGAGAGTTATTTCCATGCGCCGTAGGTGTACCAACGGGCACTTTCACCGACCCGTGCAGCCCGGCCGTTTGCAACAGTAGGGTTGGTAACAGCCTCTTGAAAAAATTCTGGCGTCGATCGATCGAGATCGGGAATTGACACCTGCCAGAACTTATCTTGCGCGAATCCGGCGCCAGTCACCCATTCCTGTGGGTCGAGGTTGGTGTAGGTCTTATAAAAAGGCTCGTTATTATAATATGCGTCCCAATCGATATAAAACGCGTCGAAATCATCCATGTTGGACACAGGCGTGAGTTCCGTATGGGCCATCATGCCGCCAGGTGCCAGCACCCGTTGGCACTCTTCCAATATTTTTGGGTACGCGGTGCGCGAAGTTTCATGAAAAATGATGCACGAGAAAATGAGATCAAATGACTCATCTTCGAAAGTCATATCTTCCGCATTCATCTGGTGAAAATGAATTGGTTTAGCCAAAGCTTCAGCGCGCGCATGACCGTATCGCAGGGATGGCGCACTGACGTCGATCGCATGCACTTCGGCTTCGGGGAAGGCGTCAACGAAGGGAACGGTTGACGTTCCGATAGTACACCCTAACTCTAAAATTCTTTTTGGTTTGAGGTCGGGCCAACGCGCTTTGATATACGCAGCCATGGTACGGGGGATGCCGTCCGCGAAGGGACCCGCTGCACCGCCGTTATAAACAAAGCGCCCGCGGTCATAGAGGGCGCCCTGGGTTGCGTCGTTGTCTGCTCGCTCGGAGTGATAATTGCCTGGCATGCGGTGAATATCGGCAGCCTCCAGATAACGAGGCATAGCAACATCGGAATTCAGGTTCAGAGAGCCGTAGTGTGCATTCACACCACGTACTCTCTCGTTCAGGTCAGGCTGAGCCCGCTCAATGGCGGGCCGAACCGAATCCCAGACCATGTCCTGACAATTGACCATCATTGTTGACCACGTCCGGCCGTAGTGGTCGGCCATCATGGCTTTGTGGATTTCCGTTTCGTTTTTGGGACTCCGCCCGTTGTCCTTTTCAAAGGCAGGTTTGACACGGTTCTCATAGACGTCTCGCATGCCGCCGCCGATTTGGTTCAGGATATGCATGCGCAAACGCGACACATAGTGCTGGCGGTTCATTTCATCGTGATTGCCGGTCACCAAAAAACCGTGTTCGTGTTGTAGCGGCATGACGTTAAGTCCTACTTCCAGGCACCGTACATGTTCCACATCACCAGCTCACCCCAGTGGCCATGGGTGCCTGTGGCACTGTCCTCTGCTGCGGCATAGCGGGTGAATTCTTCATCTGGAACACTGCCGAAGTCGGGTGCGGCGATGTGAATATAATTATCAGCATCAAATCCGGCGTCGACACAGGCATCGCCAATGTCCGTGCGCATCCACGTCGAGAGAAACGGTTCATTATTATGGTAGGTGTCCCAATCCAACCTGAACGCGCTGTAGGGATCCATACCGTCGGTGCGCGGCACTTCCATGTGCAACATCATGCCGCCCGGCTTGAGAAGCCGATGGCTCTCTTTGAGGATTTTCTGCAGTCCGGTTCGTGATGTCTCATGGAACAAAATGCACGACACAATGAGATCGAAGCTTTCGTCTTCGAATGATGTGTCTTCTGCATTCATTTGATGAAAATGGCAGGGCACACCCAGAGCTTCGGCGCGGGCGTGACCATAGCGCACACAGGGTGCCGCAACGTCGATGGCGTGCAGTTCGGCGTCAGGAAAAACATCGGCATAGGGCAACGTGTTGTTCCCAACCGTGCACCCCAAATCCAAAATTTTCTTTGGCCTAAAATCGGGCCAGCGGCGTTTGATCACTTCCGCTTGGCTGCGGCCATTGTTGTCACACAGCGGTCCAGCAAAACCGCCTTGATACAGATACAGGCCGCGATCGAACAACGCGCCTTGGCTGGTGTCGTTGTCGGTCCGTTCGGTGTGGTAGTTGCCGGGCATCAAATGAATGTCACTGGCTGACACATAGCGGGGCACCTCAACATCCGGATCAAGCGTCAGAGACCCGAGCTTGCTGTTGAGGCCGCGAACCTTTTCATTGAAGTCGGGTTGCGCGCGTTCGACGGCGGGCCGAACAGAATCCCACAACATTTCTTGGCAGGTGTGAATCATCGACGACCAGGTCTTGCCATAGGTGTCGTCGAGCATTGCTTTCATGGCTTCACGGCCATCTTTCGGGGCGCGGCCATTCGTCTTTTCAAAGGCCGGCGCAACCCGGTGGTCGTACACATCTTTCAGGCCGTCGCCGATGTTGGTCAGCACGTGCATTCGCAACGTTGAGGCGTAGGCTTGCCGATTGGCCTCATCGTGACTGCCGGTGATGAGAAAGTCGTGCTCGGTCTGCTGAGGCATGGCGCTGGTCTCCAGTTGATGACAGGAGCCATGCTAGCACGGCCAACCAGGGCGCCAAGCGGTGGTACCGGTGCGATCAAGGGGTAACCGGGATTTAGAGCCCTTTCAGGTAGGTCAAAACCTCGTCCATACCTTTGACTTCGGCATATTTGGCCTGCAGATCAAATAGGTTGGATTCGTGCGGCCGGACATCACGGTCGCCGACGGCTTCCCGCACCACAATGGGGATAAAGCCGGACTGACAGGCGTCTAGGGTTGATGCACGGACGCAGCCGGAGGTGCTCCATCCGGTGATCAGCAGGGTATCTACACCCTCTGCTGCCAGTGTTGAGGCTAAGTTGGTGCCGAAAAAGGCGCTGGCATATTGCTTGGTGATAACCACTTCATCGTCTTGGGGTTCAAGGCCATCGACGAATTCGGCCATTGGGCTGCCGCGGTCGAAGTTCTTGAGGGCGGGCACCTTGCGATAAAACACGCCGCCATCTGCACCCCCGGGGGTGAATTCAACACGGGTGTAGACAATCATGACGCCGGCTTCGCGAGCGGCCGCCAAAAGTTTGCGGGCTGCTTCTGCGGAGTCTTCGACCCCCGCGTAAAGGCCGCAATCTTTTGTGATGTAGGCCTTGGCAAAGTCGATCAGCAGAAGGGCAGGCTTTTTCCCAAAGTCCAAAGCGCCGCCAAACCCGGCTTTGTCGTAATCTTGATCGAGATTCTTATCGTCTGCCATTGTGGCGTTCCTTCTTTGCCCGCACCTCTTAGATGATGCCTTTTTCTTTGTAGTCGCCGATCTGTTTGTCGGTCAGTCCGAGGATGTCTTTATACACTTCTTCGTTGTGCTCGCCGTGGTCTGGCCCCGTCCAGCGGACATTACCCGGTGTGCGCGAAAATTTCGGGAAGGTGTTTTGCATCTTCAGTGGGCCGATTGTCTTATCGGTCACTTCGATGATGGCTTCGCGCGCCTTGTAATGGGCGTTTTCAAGCATTTCAGGCGCCCGGAAAATAAGGCCCGATGGCACGCCTGCGCCATCCATCAATTCTTCGAGTTCCTTAACCGTCTTGGTTTGGGACCAGTCGTTGATCAGATTGTCTAGTTCGGTCTGGTTTTCTCCACGGGCATGGTGGGTGGCATAGCGCTCGTCTTCGGCCAGCTCGGGTTGCCCCATGGCTTCACACAAGCGTCCGAATACGCTGTCTTGGTTAGCGGCGATCAGGAAGTCGCCGTCTTTCGCTTTATAAATATTGGATGGCGCCACCTGCGGCAGGATTGACCCTGTGCGCTCACGGATGTAACCGGTTTTATCATATTCACTGACCAAGCTTTCCATCATCGCAAACACGGCTTCGTATATTGCGGAGTCGACCACCTGGCCTTTGCCGGTGACGTGCCGGTTGTGAAGGGCCATCAGCGCACCTAGGCAGCCGTAGGTTGCAGCCAGGGTGTCACCGATAGAAATACCGGCGCGGCTCGGCGGTGTTGAAGGATCGCCAATCACGTAGCGCAGACCGGCCATGGCTTCACCGACTGCGGCGTAGCCGGCTTTGGGGGCGTATGGTCCGGTTTGGCCGTAGCCGGAAACGCGAATCATGATCAGGGCTTCGTTGATGGCGGATAGCACATCGTAGCCCAGGTTCCAGCGCTCCAGTGTGCCGGGCCGGAAATTCTCCAGCAGGAAGTCGGATTTTTTGACCAGCTCTTTGATGATCTCCTGTCCCTCAGGCACGCGCGCGTTCAAGGTGATGCACTTCTTGTTGCGGGCGAGAATTGGCCACCACAGAGACTTACCTTTGACCAGTTCACGACCCCACTGGCGCATCGGGTCACCCGCTGTCGGTTGCTCGATCTTGATGACTTCGGCTCCAAAGTCGCCCATCAGTTGGCCGCAGAAGGGTCCAGCCAAAAGCTGTCCCATTTCAATCATGCGTAGTCCGGTAAGCGGACCAGTGGCCTCTTGCGACATTGTGTACGTCCTTTCCCCTATATGACCGTTTATGTTTCGGCCATGTTTTCCCAAGCCGTTGCCAGTTTGGGTGTTGTATTACGGCCTCTGTTCAACCACTGCCCCAGCAATTGTTCTAGGGTCAAGGGGTGAACAGACCTACTCCGTGTTTAGCGACCGGCACGCGACGATTCAAGCGCCCAGCCTTGCAAAGGCAAGTGTCCGGACTAATATCGCACTTAGAGGCGGAAACCTAGTTTCCTGCACGTTCACTATTCACTTTAACAAGAGAGACGTTGCCATGACGCGCTCAGTCACATTGGTCGAAGTTGGTCCCCGCGATGGTATACAGGCCGAACCGACCATTTTATCCACTGAAGACAAAATCGAATTCATTACCCGCTCAATTGATGCGGGCACCAAGCGAATTGAAGTCACCAGCTTCGTGAACCCAAAACGGGTGCCACAGATGGCCGATGCGGTCGAAGTGTTGGCCGGGTTGCCCAAAGGCACCGGGTGTTCGTTTGTTGGCCTGATCCTAAACATGAAGGGCTACGAGCGCGCACGGGACGCTGGCGTCGATGAGGTTGGCTACGCAGTGGTTGCCACTGACGCCTTTGCCACCAAGAACCAAGGCATGACTTCGGCCGAAACGGTGGAAGCCTGGAACACGGTTGGCAAGCTGGCGAAATCTGAAGGCGTTAAGGCTGGAGTGACCATTGGAGCCTCCTTTGGCTGTCCGTTTGAAGGAGAAGTGTCTCCTGATCATGTTGCTGATATGGCGAAACGCTGCGCCGAGTCAGAACCGGTTGAAATCGCACTCGCCGATACCATCGGTTGCGCTGATCCGATCCGGGTCACCGAGTTGATCGGTAAGGTCAAAGAGGCCGTCCCGGGCATGCCGATCCGCGTTCATCTTCACAACACTCGAAATACCGGCCTGGCGAACGCCTATGCCGCCGTGGAAGCGGGTGTGGATTTCATGGATGCGTCGACCGGCGGTATCGGAGGCTGTCCATTCGCGCCACGCGCAACTGGTAATATTCCGTTGGAAGATTTGGTCTACATGCTCAACCGCATGGGTGTGGAGACGGGAATCGACATCGACAAGATCATCGCTACGGCTGACTGGATCGGAGACCGACTCGGGGGCGCTGTTCCGGCGATGTTGGGTAAGGCTGGGGTGTTCCCAGACGTCGCAAAAGCGGCTTAAACGGGCGCTTAGGGGTGGTCATCGCCTTTATTTTGCGTTAGTTGAGCGCCGCGGTCTCGTGTTGCGACGTCTAGAGTCGATTTAGCCAGATTGCTGAGTTAGGTTGTGGGGCCGTTTCTCTTTCGGTTTCGTTGAGGTTCGGGCGGTTGTTCAGCGTTTATCGTTGATGCAGCCAAATTAGAATAATTCAGATAAAGGGACGTAACTGCACAATGTCGTACGTACTGGGGTGTGATGTCGGGGGTACCTTCACGGACTTACTCCTGATCAACGAGAAAACTGGCGAAACTTACCGGGGCAAGACACCGTCCACGCCGGCTGACCAATCAATCGGTGTGATGAATGGCATCACCCGCATCTGTGAAGATGCAGGGATCAAGCCAACCGAAATCAGCGAACTGATGCACGGCACGACCGTGGCCACAAACGCTATCCTTGAAGGCAAGGGCGCGAATGTTGGTTTGATCGTCACTGATGGTTATCGCCAAGTCCTGCAAATCGGCCGGTCGTACGTCCCTGGTGGTCTCGCTGGCTGGTTGATTTGGCCAAAGCCAACACCTTTGGCTTTACTTGAAAATACTGTCGAAGTGAAAGAGCGCATGGGCGCCCGCGGCGACGTCGTCCGTAAGCTTGAACCAGACTCAGTTGTCGCGGCCTGCAAAGTATTGAAGAAGCAGAAGGTCAAGGCCATCACGGTCTCTCTCATGAACTCCTTTGCGAACGGAGATCATGAGAAGAAAATTCGTAAGATTGTTGAGAAAGAACTGCCAGGTGTGCCTGTCAGCCTCAGCCACGAAGTGCTTCCCGAGATGTACGAATACGAGCGCACGCTGACGGCTGTTGCGAACTCCTACGTTCGCCCGACCGTTTCCAAATACCTCGGAAACCTAGAGAAAGCCCTCAAGAAAAAGACCGGCAAGTGCAAATATAAAGTGCTGCGTTCTGATGGCGGATTGATGGCGTTTGATAATGCCTCTGATCGTCCTGTGTCTTTGATGATGTCGGGTCCTGCGGGCGGTGTTGCTGGCGCGCTTTGGGTGGCCAAGCAATCCGGTTTCAAAAACTTGCTGACCTTCGATATGGGCGGCACGTCGACTGACGTGGCCTTGATCGAGAACGGCGATCCACAGCTCCGTCGCGAGACTCGCGTGGGCGACGTTACTGTCCGCTCCTCGTCTCTCGATGTGCGTACTGTTGGTGCTGGCGGAGGCTCATTGGCCCGCGTGCCGGAACTCACAGGCGCGCTGCGTGTTGGTCCAGAAAGCGCTGGTGCTGATCCTGGCCCGGCTTGTTATGGCAAGGGTGGAACTGAACCTGCTGTGACTGATGCCAACGTTGTGCTTGGTCACTTGCCGCCATCGCTTATCGGCGGTGAAATGAAACTGGATGTTAAGGCATCCCGCGCAGCCATTAAGAAGGCTGTCGCCGATCCGCTGAAAATTTCTATCGAAGCCGCCGCTGAAGGCGTCATGAAGATCGTGAATGAGAATATGTTTGGTGCCTTGCGACTGGTGTCAATCGAACAAGGCTACGATCCGCGTGACTTCTCACTCATCGGATTTGGTGGTGCCGGTCCGCTGCATGCCAACGCGCTTGGCAAGTTGACAGGCTCTTGGCCGGTCATCATTCCGCCGGGTCCAGGTGTGTTGTGTGCATATGGTGACGCCACGACGCGTGTACGGAACGAAGCATCACAGACATTTGTGCGTCGTTATTCTGAAACGAATAACAAGGAAGTGCTGAAGATCTTTAACAGCCTCACCAAGACAGCGGCTCAATCGCTGATCAAGGAAGGTATCCCCAAGAAAGAACACCAGATCGTTTGGGAAGTTGATCTTCGGTATACGGGCCAAGGCTTCTCCTTGACCGTGCCGTGCAAAGTCAGCGGCTTTGACAAAAACGGTCTTGTCCAAGCGGCCAAGTCTTTCGATGCCAGCCATACCCGCATGTTCACATTCGCGCTCGATGCAGAGCACGAAATTGTTAACTTGCGCGCTATTGTTATGGGCGATGCACCGAACGTTAAGGCGGTTAAAGCAGGTAAGGGCACGGCCAATGCCAGTGCAGCCGTTATCGAAGACAAGCACACCATTTGGTCCGATGGCAAAAGCCATAAGGCCAAGATTTATGACCGTTCAAAACTCAAGGCTGGAAACAAGATTCCTGGCCCAGCTGTAGTAACGGAGTTTGACTCAACCACAGTCATCTTGGCGGACTGCCAAGGTGAAGTGGATAAGGTCGGTTGTATTCTCATCACTCCCAAGGGTTGGAAGGGCAATAAGGCTAAGCCAAAAGCGAAAGCTAAGAAAAAAGCCGCATCCAAATCCAAGGCGAAGAAGTAGGGCAGAGGTTAGGAGTAAGAATTATGGCTAAAAGCAAAACAACAGCGCAGATTATCCAAACCAACAACAAGCCCTTTAAAAAGGTCAAAGTTGACGCCATTACACTCGACATCGTCGAGAGCGCGCTTAGAAACGCACGCTACGAAATGGACGCCACCGTGTTCCGGACGGCGATGTCACCGGGCATTCGCGAACAGCATGATGCGTTCCCGCTGATTGCTGACCGCAACGGTAAGATGGTGGTTGGGCAGTTTGGATCTTTCATCTCTGGCTTCCTCGAAGGCTATGACGGCACCATCGAAGAAGGCGACGTCTTCTTCACCAACGATCCGTACAAGGTTCAGGGCGCTGTCAGTCACGCCAATGACTGGCTCATCGTGCTGCCGATCTTCTACACTGGACGTCTGGTGGGATGGTCCTGTCACTTCGGTCACATGACCGACAACGGCGGTAAAGTCCCAGGCTCTATGCCCACGGATGCCACGACCATCTTTGAAGAAGGTCTCGTGACCCCGCCGACCAAGCTCTACAAGAAGGGCGTTCTGCAGGAAACCTTGCTTGAGCTCATGCTCAACCAGGTGCGCTTGCCGACGTGGAACCGATCTGACCTCAACGCCATTCTTGCCGCCTGTCGTGTGGCTGAGAAGCGCGTCAAGGAAATGTGTGATCGTTTCGGTGTTGATACTTACGTGTCAGCCACACAAGCGGCGCTTGATCGGAACTTGCGCGCAGTTGGTGGTCTGATTCAGCAGGCCATTGGTGAGGATCCTGTCAGCTTCGAAGATTACATCGATGACGACGGTCGCGGTTATGGTCCGTACAAGATCAAGTGCACCATGTGGCGTGAAGGCAAAAAGGTCATCCTCGATTGGGAGGGCACAGACCCACAAGCGGTTGGCTCGATCAATTTCTACCTGAACGAAAACATGCTCAAGATGTTCTGGGGCGTGTACATGATCATGGTCTTTGACCCGGAAATTCTGTTCAACGACGGGTTCTATGATCTGATTGATGTGCGTATTCCGCAGGGCACGCTGCTAAAGCCGAACTTCCCGGCTGCGCTGTCGTGTCGGACCCACGCTCTGGGCCGTATCTTTGATACCTTTGCGGCTTTGCTCGGCCAGAAGAACCCTGATTTCTTGGCCGCTGCTGGCTTCTCCTCATCTCCTCACTTTATGTACTCGGGTACAGACAGTCGTGGTGAGTGGTATCAGCTCTATCAAATTGGCTTCGGCGGCATCCCCGCTCGCCCACATGGCGACGGACCGGATGGTCACTCCATGTGGCCGAGCTTCACCAACGTGCCGCAGGAATACCTGGAAGCCTACTTCCCACTGCGTATCGAGAAGCATGAGACGGTCGCCGATACCGGTGGTGCCGGATTCTATCGCGGCGGCAACGCCCTTCGCGTGGACTATGGCTTCCTCGAAGACGGTGAAATCTCGATCCACGATGACCGTTGGTTGACATACCCTTGGGGTGTCACGGGCGGCGAGCCTGGCGAGCGGTCGATCAAGGTCATGTATCGCGGTGGCTACGACACTGGAATCGTCGAGTATCACCTGTCGAAGTGTGACAACGTCAAGGTGAAGGCAGGCGATATTCTGGCCTTTATCACTTGGGGTGGTGGCGGGGTCGGCAACCCGCTTGAGCGTCCTGCCGAAACCGTTGGCCTTGAGATTCGCCGTGGCTTGGTCACGCCGGACGGTGCGCTCCGCTACGGTGTTGTCGCCAATAAAGCCGGCAAGGTTGATGAGGCTGCAACCAAGAAGCTGCGCAAGCAGATGCAAGCCAAGCGTCCAAAGAAGACCCCGGTCTTCGATATGGGTCCTGACCTTAAGACCATTCTCGACAACTGTGAGGAAGAAACACATCTGGAAGCGCCTCGACCTCCGATCTTCCAACCAGAGAACGAGTTAAAGCAGGCTGCTGAATAGTCCTGCGGCGACAAAACAGATAAACGCGGGGCGGCCTTTTGGTCGCCCCGTTTTGTTTGGGGTAAGGCGATGATCAACCCAACTGCTGAAAAACTGTTCGACCAAGCGCATCCCTCGGCCCAGCGCAACGTCGGGCCAATCGTCAAGGCGGTGTCCCCGTTGTTACCGGCGTCGGGTCTGGTGCTTGAGGTGGCCTCTGGTGGTGGATATCACTCAGCCGTGTTGGCAGGTGCAAACCCAAATTTGACGTGGCAGCCAACGGACCCTAACCCCGATGCACAAGGCCGTATTGCAAAATCGGTCGCTGATGCCGCGCTCCCAAATCTCAAGACGCCTCTTGAGCTGAATGCTGAGGCTGAAGACTGGCCCGTTGAAACTGCAGCGGCCATGCTCTGTTGCAACATGATCCACATTGCGCCCTGGTCGGCAGCGGAAGGATTATTCGCCGGGGCCGGGCGCGTGTTGTCTGTCGGCGGTGTTTTGTTTCTGTACGGACCGTTCAAGGTCGATGGCCAACATACCGCGCAGTCAAACGAATCCTTTCAAGAGTGGCTGCAGAATCAAGACCCAGCGTGGGGTGTGCGCGATGCAGAAGCAGTCGATGCTTTGGGCGCTCAGGTGGGTTTGGGGCTTGAACACACCATTGAGATGCCTAGTAACAACATGCTGAGGGTGTATCGGCGCAGCGAGTAAGCCCCAAATTTTGCATGTCAATTTTCGGACAGGCGAAAGTTTACAATTTCATTTTTGTTTGAATCCGCAGTATCACTCCACCCGTTATGTTTCTAATCTCCAAGGTGGGTAGTCCGTTATGGCCAATGGCCCAACTAAAGAAGATCTCGTTGTTGCTGCGCGTGCCCTGATCCCAACGCTGCGCGACCGTGCGGGGGAAGCAGAAGATTTATGCCGTCTGCCCGACGCTACAGTTGCTGACCTCAAAGCGGCAGGGCTGCACAAAGTGTATATGCCGCGCCGGTTCGGCGGTTGGGAAATGGATTGGGGCGCTCATATGGAGGTGTCCCGAGAAATTTCCCAAGCCTGCGGCTCGGCAGGGTGGATCACGGGTCTCGTGTTTTCTCACATTATGTGGGTGTCCCGCTTCGCGGCTGACGCGCAGGAAGAATTTTTTGCCGCCAACCCTGACCCTATTCTCGCCACCGGGTCTGCCGGTGGCGGCGGCCTTACGGAAACTGATGACGGATACGAATTGACTGGCCGGTGGGGATTCACCAGTGGTATCGATCATTCTGATGGAGCCATGGTCACGGCCAAGCTTGGCGATGGCCCTATGTTCACCCACTTTGTTTTGCTGCAACCCGATGACTGGGAGAATGAAGGCAATTGGACGGCAGAAGGGTTGCGTGGCACAGGAAGCCACCACATCAAAGTAAGCGGTGCTCGCATTCCTGCCCATCGGGTAATCACGATGCAGGACATGTTGTCGCCCAATCCACCAGGTTCAAAGTTGCACGACAGTTACATCTACAAAGTGCGGCCAGCCGCCTATCAAAAGAGTTGGTTCGCGGGCATTCTCGTTGGTACCGCCATGGGCGCTCTGCAGGAATATGCGGCACTGACCAAAACCCGCAAAGGTGCATTGTTTGGCGAGTCTATTGTTGATCAAGTGCCGGTTCAGGTGCGGGTCGGCGAGGCGGCGGCTGAAATACACGCCGCCAATTTAATCGTCGAAAATTTCTGCAAGCTCTTGCACGACCGTGGATCTACTAGCCAAGACATCATCGGTGAGGATTTGCTTTCGGCAAAGCGCGATATGACGTTCGCGTCACGGCTTTGTGTCAAAGCGGCTGAACGTCTGTCGGGCATGATGGGTGTGTCCGCCCAGACCGGTCGTAACCCGGTGCAACGCCACTTCCGAGATTGCCGGACGGTGACCACTCATATCGAGCTGCAGTGGGACCATTCAATGGCCCCGACCGGCAAGTATTTGTTTGAGGTGCCAACCGGTGACCCGCTAATTGATGGCGCCGAAATGGCAACGGAAGACGGTAACGCCCGTCTAGGGACGCGCGTATAAAGGCGCCCGCTAGACCCGGCCTAACCAATCCATCACGATCTCGTTGAACTGAATTTTCTGTTTTTTGCCCGCGACCACATGGGCAACTTCCAGCAAATCGATTCCTTCCGCGTTGGGAATACCCTCCTGGATGGGGCGGGTCATACGCGGGCTCGTCACCGTATCCATGTGGCTGTGAATCACCAGGCTCGGACATTTAACCTTTGAAAGCTGGTCCGTGACATTGTGGTTCAAGCAGGCGTTTATGAACCGCTCGTGAGCCGTTAGGCGCCCGTTCAGTTCGCGCCAGGGGCCATCAGTACCCAGTAGCCGTTTGTAATTCTCGTTATAGAAGTCAGGCCGGAACGACATCATGCAAACAAAGCGTTGGAAGGCTTGCCATCCCATTTCTTTGTGAACATCGAGAAACAGGCGAATTTGTTCATTGAACAGGGGGTCTGTCGCGTCGGACCATGCACCCATGTTCATCATGGAGCGCACGAGGTCCGGGCGTTTGATGGCCATCACTTGGGCGATGCAGGCGCCCATGCCGACCAGCCCAATCAGATGCGTGCCGCCGGTGTGACCCAGGTGTTCCAGAAGTTGGATGGCGTCATCGGCATACATATCGATGCTCGAATCTTGGGAGAGGTCGTCATCAGAGTCATATAGGCCCCGATAATCGATGATGATGGATTGGTAGCCTTCGCCTAAGCCGCGCGGCAAATGACCATGAGATCCGTGACAAAAAGAGCCCCAGCCTCCTTGGACCAGCACTGGTACGCCCTCACCATGGGTTTCGTAATACATCGTATGGCCGTTAATATCTGCGGTAGGCACGGCGGCGCTCCTCATTTGGTCTGGACAAATATGTGCCTTGCTTAGACGCTCGCCCCGTTTCGCGCAACCTTCGATGTCAGGTGCTAAAACTTCGCTACTGAAATCCAGATAACGATGGCCACCAGAGTCCAGATGCTTTTGACAAAGATCAGCATTTTAGAGCGGCGGCGCGTCAATTCTTCTTCCCGTTCTGGTGTTGAGCCGTTGGCAAAAATATCGGCAATCGCCTTTCGGGTATCCGGCAAATTAATCCGGATGCCGATGCCGCAGGACACGATGATTGCGAAGAGAACCAATTTGACCGCCAGCCAAGTAGCGACGATGGGGCCATCTCCAACCAGCGACCATATTGCGGTTCCGGCAAGAATTGCGGTGACTAAAACTCGCATAGTGATGTCGATGCGCCGGAAGTGCTGCTGGAACGCAATGTGTTTGTCAGGTCGCGTTTCGCCAAGGTTGGGGTGATCCACCCAAAACTGATGCCACAACCCAGCGAGCCAAACGACGCCGACCACCGCAGCGGCCAGGGCCAAGTCTGGACCATACCCACCGGTGAATCCCCAGCCGCCGAGAGCCGTCATGGTAATGCCCAACATCAGCAGGATGACCACGGCAGAGCGTGGTCCCATGTCGAGGAAGCCGCCAAGTTTGCCCATGGCTGCGCGCGTCTCGATAGACAGTGTTGGATTACTTAAGCGAGCCCCGGCGTTATACACGCCCATATCCATGCCCAGCCAAAGGCCAGCCATGATGATGTGGAGAAACTTGAGAATCGTATACGGGTCGAGCAGTAAATCCATAACACTATCGCTGTGGCCAATTACTCGGCAGCTATGCGTCCTTTTGTTTTGTTGAGATGTTCCATGACTGAGGCTGCGTCCATGATGTCGGCGTAGCGTCGTCCAACATCTCGCAAGTTGTCATCATGTGGCCCTTGATCCATGTCGCCACAACAATCATGAGGCACAATGACGCGATAGCCGTATGAGAACGCGTCATTGATGGAGGCGCGTACGCAGCCCGATGTGGTGCAGCCGGTTACGATCACCGTATCTACACAGTTCTTATTGAGGAAATTGGTCAGCGGTGTGCCGAAGAAGATGGACGGCGCATGTTTCCAGAAGTTGAAGTCGTGGTCCGGGTCGTACACACGAGGGTCCATTGCTGTTTGTGGGTCATCGTAGAACCAATCCTCGTATAGGCACCCGATTTTCCAGTACCCCATATCCAGTTTAGACCCCCAGCCCACCCGGCAGCTGGCCACTGGCACATCGTTTTCTCGCGCTACCGATAACAGTTTTGAAGTCTGTTCGACAGCGGCGTGAACATGAGCGGATCCACCCAACGTGTATTTTGGATCGGTGAAGCCCAACTGAAAGTCGACCACGACGACGGCGGGCCGCTCGCCAAACCCGATACTCAACTCGCCATAACTGGCGTCTGCGTACTTTGAGTCTGTCATGGGGTTTCCTCCTGTTGTTGGAGAGTAGCGCTGGTGGCGAGACCTGTCCAAAGAAGAACAGCGCCTAAGGTCTAAATCAAGGGTAATATGTAGAGCCTTCCTGCGGGGCCTCAACCGTAGTGTCAGTGTTCATGGCGGACATCATATCTCGGGCGAAAGACAATTTCAGGTCGATGTCGTCGTCACTCTGGTCTGGGTCGTGATGGAATAGATGCAGCTCTTTGACTTTAGCGGCGGCAGCTATTTCAACAACTCGGCCGACGGGAGAGTGTCCCCAGTGAATCTTTTTGGGGTATTCATCATCAAAGTAGGTGGTGTCGGTGATCAGAATTTCAGAGCCTTTGACGAAATCGATGAGTTTCTTCTCGTACGGTTCGTTCTGAAATCCTGATTCTGCGTATATAACTCATTGTCCGTGACGGAACAGACCGACTTACCGTCAAAGGTGACGCGAAAGCCCACGCAATTTTCTATGTGGGACAACAACATTGTTTCAATCACGATATTGTCGTCGATGGTTATGGTTTCTTCGCCGATATCTTGGAAACTGATCGATGCGCCCATGTCTGTCACAAGAATGGGGAAAAACACGTCGTCCATCTGAGCTGAGATCAGGTCTTCAGTAGTGCGTTCGCCGTGTTTCGCGCCGACGACTTTAAATTTATTCCCCGGCACGCAGAATGGGGCAAAGAATGGAAACTCGTTGATGTGGTCCCAGTGCGGGTGTGAGATGAAAATATGCGCCGACAGCTTGCCGCCGTGGTCTTTCATAATTGAATCTGAGAGGGTCTTGATGCCTGTGCCTGCATCGAAGATCAGCGTGCGCTCATTGGGAAACGTCATCGTGACGCAGGATGTGTTGCCGCCATAGCGCAGGGAATTGTGTCTGGGCACTGGAAGGGTGCCAAGGACACCCCAGTAGTTGACGCTAAAACAGGCGTTAACGATATCGCGAACGCCGGCGGCAAATGTTGCAGGTTTGACACGTTTTATAATATAGCCGTCAGCGCTAGCTTGTTTGGCGCGGCGTTTGTCAAAGTCGTAGGCCTTGCCGGAGACGATCACAACTTTGACCTACTTGAGAGCAGGGTCGTCTTTAATCTGACGGCATAGCTCGATGCCATCCACATCGGGCATCATAATATCCATGAGAACGACATCGAATTGACCAGCGCGGACTTGCGCGATCAGGTCGTTTTCAAAGTCGGCGACTTCGCATTCGAAGCCATCGCTTTTCAGCAACCCACTCGTTACGTCGGATACTGTCTTGTCATCATCAATGATGAATGCGCGCACTGTACTACCCTTATATCCTAATATTTTTTGTTCTGGCGTTATGCATTGGGCCGCACATTTGCATTGAGGCGAAAGAAGTTGGTGGGATCATACTTATTCTTTACTTGAACCAAACGCGCGTGATTGCTGCCGTAGTTTGAATTCACTTGCCCCTGGTCTTCGTCAATCAATTGGTTGACGTAGAATCCACGCGTAAACGGTTCAACATCATTCCAATAGGCGCGGTTCCAGGAAATATTCTCTTCATCCACATCTGTATTGGCCGCATCCCACGTGCTCGTGGAATCGATATTAAAAGATGCGTCACGATGCGCCCAAACGGTGTCTTCGGCGCCAACCCGAGCCGGGGCGCCGTCCATTGGCAGCAATCCAACGCTGAAGCTTCGGCTTGCCATCGGCTCAATCCGTTCAATGACCGTAGTGATGAGGTCGTCGTTAACCTCTCGCAGAAAGCCACCTTTCGCGTAACGCCGTTTTCCAGGTGCATTCACGCCGTCATCGGCGACCTTTTGAATTTTGAGGTACTCAATCGGAATGACTCTATCTGATATGGCATTACCAAAGTCTCGTAGGGGCTTGAGCACGCGATCAACATTTGATGGATCACCAAAGTAATTGCCGCCGATACTGACACCGCCAGTGCCATCTTCCCGCATAGACACACCACCGAGGATAAAGAGGTCCTCGTGGGCGTCATCGCAAAAATCGAAGTACAGTTTCAATGCGTCTTTAGCGACGGACATGGGATATCGCATACCAAAGTTAATTACCATTGGGTTCATGGCGTGCAGCTGGAACTTAAACTTCGTCACAATGCCGAAGTTACCGCCACCACCACGTACTCCCCAATACAGGTCAGGGTTTTCTTTGGCATTGGCTTTGAGCACTTTTCCGTCAGCGGTCACAATTTCAACGCCAAGCACGTTATCGATAGACAAGCCGAAGCGGCGTTGCAGCCGGCCCATACCACCACCCAACGTCAAACCGCCAACACCAGTATGAGATACAACACCCGCCGTGGTCGCTAGACCCAATGGCAACGCTTTACGATCCAGATCCCCGAGTAAGGCGCCGCCTTCGACATACGCTGTCTTGTCGGCGACATTGATGTCGACCCGATTCATGTACGAGAGGTCGATAACCAAACCGCCATCGCAGACACTTTTACCTGACATGCTGTGACCGCCGCAGCGCACCGCAGTCAGTAGGTTGTTAGACCGAGCAAAGTTCACTGCAGCCACTGCGTCATCGACACTTGTGCAGCGAGCGATCAGAGCAGGGCGTCGATCCCAAAACCGATTCCACACTTGTCGGGCGATGTCATAACCGGTGCTGTCCGGCTGCATGAGTATACCGCTCAGGCTGTCTGCGAAATCACGGATGTCTGCTTTATCGAGCGAGATGTCAGCCCCATCCAGATTGATGGCCGGTAAATCGGCCGCCCAAACTTGTTTCAGGGGCAGCGTCGAAACGGCAGCCGCCGCAACGGATTTAAGGAGTGCTCTGCGTTGCATGGTTATCTCAGTAATAGTTTCGAGTCCTGCAGCAGCATAGGCAGCTAAGAGCCCATAAGCCAGGGGCATCACCAGCGAAATTTTGCACAGCAAAACCGCACAGCGAATTTAGAAGGGCGTATTCAGGATTGTGAAAGAGAGGAAGAACAAGACCGACGCCATGCCCGGGTAGGAAGGGTGAGTTAAATCAACATGACGTCGGTCTTATCCAACGGCTTACACTTGATAAAGTATCGCAAGCCGAAGTCGATGGAACGGGCCGAACGGCCCCAAGCTGTCGAGCGCCCCGAACGGCCTGAGCGTCCCCAATAATAATGCCGCGGTTTGACCGCTGTCTCATCGGGTGGAACACTCCACTGATGAGAAAGTATCTAGTCATCGCCTTTGCGGCCGCGCTGATTACGACCAATGCCGGTTCTGAAGAAGTCGAACTGACATTCATGACGGCTTGGAACCGGTCGATTGAATTCGCTCAGGATGTCAACGAGCACTTCGTTGGGCCATTCAATGAGCGGGCGGTAGGTATCGCTCATATTAAGTATTTGGGCGGACCTGAAGTGATCCCCCAACGCCAGATGGTTTACGCGCTACGCCGCGGCGTGGTCGATATGTACTTTGGGGCGGCAACCTACATGCTTGGCCTTGCGCCAGAAGCTGATGCGTTTCTGGCGGCGTCGGTCACGCCCCAACAGGCGCGAGCGAATGGCGGATTTGACGCCATACAGAAGATTTGGGAGGAAAAGCTCAACGCATACTTTCTAGGTTGGCATCAGACCGGTCCGAAGCTTCATATTTTTACAAAAACCGTGCCAGACCTTCGCCCCGACGGGCTTCCCGAACTGACCACGCAGAGAATTCGAACCACGCCAACATATCGCGCTTTTTTGGATTCCGTTGGTACGATCCCGGTCGATATTCCGTCAGGTGAAGTGTATACGGCGCTTGAACGTGGCACCGTTGATGCCATCGCCTGGACATCGACGTCTATGTCTGACCAAGGATTTCAGAATTTTGTCAAATACCGGATCGATCCCGGTGTGTTGGGTTTGGTGATGACCTTACAGATGAATCTCGATCGTTGGCGCGGGTTGCCATCGCCCGTTCAAGATTTGCTGTTGGCTGAAGCTCTGAATTACGAGAAGGGTAGCCGGGCGCGGTTCCTTAGAATTCAGGATGAAGAAAAAGCGCGTTTGGCTGCTGAGGGCATGGCCTTCTTCGAACTGGAAGCGGAGGCCGCATCTACATACACCCAGGGTGCATCTGATGCGGTATGGGCCAGGATGGCGCGGCAAGTGCCCGACGCGACGACGCGTCTAAAACCGTTGTTCGACCCGAGGCCATCTTCTGACGAAGCACCGTCATCTGGTTCAGGGTTCTAAGGCGTGTCCGTTCTAGTCGAAGTGGTCTTCACCCAAAGGGTTTTTCGATGGCTTGGTTTTGGCTTGCTTGGATGCGTCAGGTTTCGGAACGACTTGAGGCGGAGGCGTTTTCGGTTTTGCCTTCCGTTTACTGGGCACGACAATGAAGACTTCAAACGCGCACCACAATGCGCCGATACCCAGCACGTAGCCGGCCCCGTCCAATGGGCTGCGTATGGTGATGTCTACAGCAAGGATCATGACAAAGGCGCCGAAGCCAACCAGAAAACATCGCACCAAGCGCTTGGTAAAAGCCTTGTTCATGCGCGGAAGCGCGAACCTGTTTTCCTAGTCGCACAACCATTGTCCGCTTGTTTTAACGTCAATAGTTTCTTGCTGCCTTGGCGGGCCGGTGAGACATGACGTACGTGATTAAGTTCTACGATGGGTGTATCCGGGGCTTAGCCGTGTTTGCCGCGCTTATTGTCGCTACGCTTACGGTTCTTATCGTTGTCGATGTGTCGCTGAGAGCGCTGGGATTCGAACCGCCGGCGGCAACGGTAGCATTGACCGAATATGCACTTCTCTATTTCACCATGGCAGCGGCGCCATGGTTGGTGCGCCAGCGTGGTCACGTCGCCGTTCGCATTCTTTTTGACCGGGTGTCACCGACAGTGCAACGGCGGTGGGAGTATGTGATTTACGCGCTTTGTGCCCTTGTCGCTTTTTCTATTGCGGCAATCGCTGGCACCTTACTGATTGAGAGTTTGAGTTTAGGCGACGTTGAGCAGCGGTCCATTGATGTGCCGCGGTGGTTGCTGTTTCTACCGCTTGCGGTTGGGTTCTTCGGTGTTGGAACCGAAATGATTCGGTTTCCTCTCACCCGCACGTCGTTTTATGCAAGCGATGATCCTGCTGGCCCTGAGAAGGTTTGAGGACCGGCTATGACTCCTGAATTTGTCGCTCTTGTCATATTTCTGGTTGTGCTCACGCTTATGCTGGGTGGCGTGCCAGTCGCCATCGCGTTTCTTGCAGCAAACATGGCGGGGGCATGGTTCTTAATGGGCGGGATGAATGGCCTCATTCAACTGGTCGATAACTCTACCAATTTGGTCACCACGTTCACGTTGGTGGCTATTCCTATGTTTGTGTGGATGGGGGCCTTGCTTTTTCATGCTGGTCTAGCCGGTCGGGTGTTTGATTCTCTCGATTTGTTGTTCGGTCGTATTCCTGGACGGCTGGCTTACGTCACAGTGGTTGGCGGTACAACCTTCTCTGCATTAACAGGCTCTACCATGGCCAACACGGCGATGCTTGGCAGTTTGATGGTGCCGGAGATGCAGCGACGCGGCTACAAAACGGCGCTCGCCATTGGGCCGATTATCGGCACTGGCGGTTTAGCGATGATTATTCCGCCGTCCAATTTGGCTGTGCTGACTGGCTCTTTGGCGCGGGTTGATATCGGTGCCTTGTTGTTGGCGGGTTTGATTCCTGGACTGCTGTTGGCACTTCTTTATTGCGCCACCATTGCAATCCAAGTGGCACGTGATCCGTCAGCCGCCCCTGCGTATGATGTTGACCTCCCACCGTTATCGCGTCGTCTTGCCGTGTTTGCCGTCAACGTGCTGCCACTTGGACTGATCGTTTTTTGCGTAGTTGGCTTTATCGTGTTGGGCATTGCCACCCCGTCAGAAGCAGCCGCTTTTGGCGTTGTAGCCAGTCTCATTCTGGCTTGGATGTTTGGTGGTTTATCCCGGTCTTCACTCGTCAAGAGTCTTGAAACAGCTGTCTCTGTCACGGGAATGGTGTTTCTCCTTATTTTCGGCTCTGCTGCGTTTAGTCAGTTGTTGGCTTTCTCTGGTGCTAGCCAGGATATAGTCGCCGCGGCAACGGCATGGGAAGCCCCCGTCTACGCGAAGTTAATGCTGATGTTTTTGGTCTTGGTCGTGCTTGGCATGTTTATGGATCAAATTTCGATCCTGCTGCTGACGATCCCGTTCTTTTTTCCTTTGGCCAAGGCGCTTGGTCTCGATCCTGTGTGGTTTGGGATCGTTGTCTTGCTGGCCATGGAGATGAGCTTGACGACACCCCCTTTTGGGTTGCTTCTGTTTTTAATGACAGGTGTAACTCCTCCCAACCCCGATGGTACGCGGATAAAATTTCAGCAGGTCGTATCGGCTGCGATCCCATTTCTCGCATGCGACTTACTCTTGTTGATTTTACTGATTTTATTTCCGGCGGTGGCGCTGTGGCTGCCGATAATGGTCGGCTGATCGCGCTAATATACTGGGGCGAGACGCCGCGTTTCTTTAAAGTCGAGCCACCAATGTACATAGCAAAGCGCTAAAGGCGCGGCCATCTCCTGGCGAACCACAATATCTTCTGAGATTTCTTTGGTCTCTGGCCGCGTGTCCAATTCAATCAGCCTGAAAATCCGCTTCATGAGTTGGTCGTGCGACTTGTACATTTCTTCGTATTGAGAGCGTTTGACCGTGCGCAGCATATCAAACACCAAGTCAGCGGCATTGCGACCGCTGCGGCCCAACACTCCATCAATTTGGTCATTGATGTCCGACATTAATTCGTCGGCCGGTACCCGCTCAAACAACTTGAAGGTTTTGATCGCTTCAGCTGCAACGATGGCACAGTAAAAGTACATCTCGAAGTCATGCTTCTCGATGATCTCTCTCTTGTGGTCGAAGGGGGGGGGGTCCGAGTTTTCAATGTGGGATTTTAGGCACTCGAGCCAGACCGGAAACTGACGATCACTGATGCGTTTCATATCGCTGAGAAACTCAGCGACGGCTTTCTCAGGTGTTAGTTTTTTTTGCGAGAAATGACGTCCTGCCAGAGGGCGGCGAGGCGCAGACGGGAATACCAGGGCGGACGGTTTGGAGCTGGTTTTGAAGTCGTTTCCGGCAAGAACGGCGCGGGGGCTGTGTAATCAACCATTCCCATGCGGCACGTTCTCCAATTCACCAAGCGTTTCTGCAACGTCTACAAAGACCATACTCCAAGAATATTCTTTATTAAAAGCTAATTATCGCCTTTTTGTTGTATTGACCTATTCGCCGTACACCTTGTGAACGCCTCAATTTAAATGATTCGCGCGGTGCACGCGAAAGCACCGACCCTGTCGGGTCAGAATAGTGCTCAACTTTTAAGGGTTTACAACTGTATTTGGGACGAAAGGTCCGTTAGACCATTACGCCCCGGGCTCTGGAACGGGCTGCCCATGAGGCGTGGCCAGGTAGTTGTCTTTCCAGGCCTCTTTCAAGGTGGCCAACTCATCGCCTGAGGCCGCGCCCTTGTCTCGCACCAATCGCTCCAGGGTCGCCAACCACAGGGCGTAGTAATTTGACCCATCGTTGTGACCACCGGCCGCTTTGTCTGCGGCGATTTCTTCACTCAAACAGGTTGCCCATTCGTCCCAGGTGAATAGTCCACCCTGATTAACCGTGACGGTCAGGGCGAAGGCCTGCGCCTGCCAGGGTTCGTTGAATACGGGCTCGTCCACCGTTTTGGGGAGGAGGTCGGTAAATGATTGGGGGTGTGTCATCTATCAGCCCTAATGGTCTCCAGGTAAGGTTCCCAAAGGTCGATACACACTGTGTCTTTGGTATTGGCGTCACTGCCCCATAGGTCAGTCGCCCTAAATCGAACGGTATAAAGCCGCTCCGGTCCTTCGCCTGAGAAGGTGGCATTGGTGTCCGGAAAGATCTGGCCACCGTGTTCCGCTGTTACAACGCCGACCTTACCGCGGGCGTAGCGCGGCAAACGGGTATGGCCTTTTGGGTTGATATTCTTAGCACGGACGGTGTCGCCAACGGCAAACAGCGGCGAGGCATCTAGCTGCCTGGTGTAGCTACGGCCTTTTGCGAAAATCCGGCGCATGTCGTCTGGTCCAATTGGCTCCGCTTCCAACGTCTCTGGAATATCGTGTCCTGCCCAGAGTGCGGCAAGGTCACGCTCAGAGACTAAGCCTTTCTGTTTACACACACGTTCTAATCGCAGGAACCAACGCTCGTAATAGGCCAAGGAGAGATAGGTCGCTGGCGGTAGCATTTCAGATTGCGACCGGGTGTTGTCAATATTGCTTTTGAGATGAGCGCCCGTTGTCATCATCAATCCAAGAACGCGCCCCTCCCATTCTTCATGGAAGATGGGTTCATTGTCTTCACGGGGAATCGGACCGAACCCATGCATACCACCCATGTCGTGCACACTATTGGTCATGTTTTAGGTAGCCGGTTCGAGATAAGGATCCCACAGGTCGATACAGACAGTGTCTTTGGCATTAGCCTCTGAGCCCCACAGTTCGGTCGCCTTAAACTTTACGGTGAAGGCCCGTTCCGGCCCTTCCCCTGAGAAGGTCGCGTTCGAATCCGGATAAATCTGACCCCCTAAGTCTGCAATCACAGTGCCGACCTTGCCACGAGCATACCTGGGTAAACGAGTATGACCGCTGGGATTGAGGGTCTTGGCTCGCACTTGGTCTCCGACCGCAAACCGAGCTGGCGTGTCGATCGGGCGTGCGGCTGTAGCCCCTGTGGCCAAGAAGGCCAGCATGCCGTCTGCCGGAATCGGATCGACATCGCGGGTCAACGAAATATCTTTGCCAGCGGCTAGTGCGGCTAAATCTTCCCGACTAACCAGACCTTTCTCGATGGCCAAATCTTCAAGAGTGAGAAACCACTTATCGTAATAGCCCACCGACAAATAGGTCGTTGGAGAGATGCTCTCCATCCGGGATCGGACGTTGTCGAGGTTGACTTGGAACGGGCCAAGACTGGCCATCATCAGGCCGAATGTCTTTCTCTGCCAATCGGACTCGAAAACGGGTTCGTTGTCATAGTGGGTGAGGGCGCCAAAGCCATGCATGCCGCCCATATCATGAACGGAGTTTGTCATTTTTTTGCGACGCCAGTGCCGATCATTGAATCACGGGTAACCAATTCGGCCAAAGCGTCTTCGCTAAGGTCATCTGTACCGTCGGGGCGTTCGGGTAAGACCAGATAGCGGAGTTCGGCCGTGGAATCCCAAACCCGCACCTCTTTGTCCTCAGGTATAGAGACGCCGAACTCTTCCAATACGGCGCGAGGTTCGATGACAGCCCGTGATCGGTAGGCGTGACTTTTGTACCAACTAGGCGGTAAGCCCAGCACCGGCCAGGGGTAACAAGAGCATAGGGTGCAAACGACAATATTGTGCACGTCATCTGTATTTTCTACGGCCTTCAGTTGTTCGCCCTGCTGACCACTGAAGCCAAGCTCGGCACAGGCAGCGGAAGCATCGTCAAGCAAGCGCTGCTTGAAGTCTGGATCGGTCCAGGCTTTAGCAACCACCGCGGCGCCATTGCGTGGTCCTACTTTCGTTTCAAAGGTATCGACAACCGCGTCCACCGCGGCCGGGTCAACATATCCCTTGCGAGTGAGCGCGGTTTCTAGGGCTTTGACGCGAAGTGTTAGGTCTGATGGTGGATCGGTATGATCATGCGAGTCATGTGGCACTGGCGGGCTCCCAAACAATAGAACGCGGAGTGTAGCCTATATGTGGAAGACTCAGCCAGCGCTGCGCGTTTGCCAGTGCCATCTTGTTGGAACAGGTGCAGCGTAATGAAATCCGGCGGGTTCAAGCTGTAAAAAATATCTTCGATTAACGATTCATCGGCTTCGTCGGAAATCAGCATCACTGCTAACAGAAACACCAGCGCATACACCATCGTGCCCATGACCCGCGCACTCAAAGGCGCAATTGAGGGCTCCGGGTATTGGTAGGAGTCTGGGATATGCAAGGCCATGGGAGAGCGTTTCGCCTTTGCTGTTTATCCGCTCCTGCGACAGAGCGGGTGAGGGCCCTAGGGATACTGTGGGTTTACAAAACTATGCGCCGTTTTAAACCTCTACGCGCGCGCTCGCCTCGGCGAACGCATCGCAACCCATTGAAATATAATGATAATTTTGAGTGCCGCGCTTTTGGTGATGCGGGCTTAGGACGACACTGGTTTGTTGAGGAGATGAAACCAAATGTAAAGAAGTGTAGGGGGCGGAGATTCTTATCCCCCTGGGTTCTCTTTGAGCTGCGCCTGAACCTGCGGCAGGCCATTTTGATGACGCGAAACAATGTTGTGCATGGGCTCGTTTGATTTTTCTCTAACCTCCTGATTCCAAATCACAATTTCGCCAAACACGGGTCGTGCATGGGCTCGTTCCTCTCGCATACGCGAGAATTTTCCTAAGGCATTGAAAGTCTTGGGTTTTGTATAGGGTTTTTCTGAAGCGCTGGGCGTCATGTCCCGCAGAGGGAGAGCCGTGAGCTAAGCCTCGTCCGCGTCGTCGTCTGAGACGACTTCATAGTCTTCGGCGCGGGGTCCCGGCGACCATTGAATGATCTTGAGGATCAGCAGCAGCGGCGGGAACAGAAAGCCCGCTAGAGTCCACAGGGTTGTGTGGGCATCGCGCCGCCGGGCCATCCAGTTGCCTAAGTAGGCAAACAGCAGGCCGCTCACTAGAGAGATGAGAATCATCGAGTCCATATTTTAAGAACGCTTCGCTCGCATGCAGCGTTGCCTACCCATTACCTCGTTCATCGCCCCGCGCGACATCAAAACCACCTTCGTCGCTTTGTTCCCGTTCGCCCTCTATCCCCTTCAGGATTTTGGTCACCAGGGCGTAGTCTTTTGGATTATCGACATCAATCGGCCCTTCAGCCCAAGGCATCAGCACAGCTTGGGTTTTGGCTTTGATTGCTTTGGAGATGCGGTGGGTCACGCCCTCCAGCGTCAGCCATTTCATTTTGTACAAAATGAGCGACAGAATGCCGAAGCCTTTGGCAATACGCAGGGGTTTCTTGCCGAACTGTCCGCCGGTGGCAAACGGTTTGGCGCCTTGCACACCTTTGTCACTGGTCACCGCATATAAATTGCAGCTCGAGTAGGCGTCGTCTTTCAAGCGATGGAATGCCCGCGCCCCTTCGGGGTATTTATCCAGGATCAATTGTGCCCGTGTCATGGCGATATAGGCATCGGCCTCGCCCTTGCTTACTTCAGTGCAGAAGTGAGAGAGCATCTCCGACGTATGCAGGGCATTGTCACCCGCGGTGATCATCAATGGGTAGGGATCAGGAATATCCTGTACAGCCGCAAACAGGCTTTCCGCCAAATTGCCTTTTGAGGTGATCGGCACGACCATGCCGGAATCCATCCAAGCGGCAACCTTCGGCGCCTCACGCAGAACATCGGCGTCTTCCACCGAAACAAAAATGCGGGTGATTTCGGGGGTGTCGACCACCACCTGCAACACCCGCTCGATCATCGCCGTGCCGTTCAGATTGACCAGGCATTTATGGCTCTTACTCTGGATTTGAGCGACAGCATCGCCGGGTCCGCGGCGGCTGGCGGCGAGCACCAGGGCGGTGAAATTAGACGTACTTTGGGCGCGGGGCTCGGGCGCGGAATTCGTATTTTCTATCATAGGGAAAATATATCACGAATAGCGTAGGGTTGCGGAAAGTGCGGTCTTACGCGATTAAGGCTCTGGATTCAAAAGGGGAATCGTTAATCCGTGACGAGCCGGGACATTTAATATGAAGAAGGGCGTAGCCGGAGGCGTGAAAACGAATTGGTTTTCCGACCTGATCTTCCGCCGGGTGTTTAAGAATGCCGGGTTCCTGCTCAGCGGCAAGGTGGCCACTGGCCTGTTCGGCTTGGCCTACCTAAGTCTGGCGGCGCGGGGTCTGGGGATCGAGCAATTCGGCATTCTGGTGCTGGTGCAGACCTATGTGCAGGTCGTTGTCGGGTTGACCACCTTTCACTCCTGGCAGGCGGTCATTCGCTATGGCGCGATCAGTGTCGAGAATGATGACACTGCCGGTTTTCAGAAGCTGATCTCTTTCACCACCGCGCTCGATGTGGGTGGTGTGGTCCTTGGCGCGGCGCTGGCCTGGTTTGCCGCGCCTCTTGTCGGTCCGGTGTTGGGTTGGAGTGATGAGGTCATCGGCTACGCCCAGCCCTATAGCTTGCTTATTCTGTTTACCATCATCGCCACACCCACCGGTCTGCTGCGGTTGTACGACCGCTTCGATATTCTCGCCTGGCAGGTCATGATCACTCCGGCCATGCGCCTAATCGGTGTCGCCATTGCCGTATTCACCGACGCACCGTTTTGGGGCTACCTGCTGGCCTGGTTCGTCGCTGGTGTTGCTGGCGGACTCACATTGCTCGGCCTCGGGTGGCGCGAAGGCGTGAAGCAAGGACGCCTGACCGGCATGCAGTGGTCGCTTAAAGATGTAACGACTGTTCATCCTAAAATTTGGGGCTTCTGTCTCGCGTCTAATTTTCATTCTTCACTGCAACTTGTCACGGGTCACATGAGTACCCTGCTGGTTGGCGCGGTGGCGACACCGGCTGCTGCCGGGTTGTTTAAGGTGGCGAGAGAAGTGGCGACAGCCTTGACCAAACCAGCCGAGCTGCTGACTCAGTCGATCTATCCTGAATTTGCCCGGCTGGGATCCACCGGGGAGTGGTCAGCTTTTGGCGGTTTGATTCGTCGTGCCGCGACCCTGGCTGGCAGTGTTGGTCTCACCGTGTTGCTTATTATGACGGTGGCTGGGGAGCCCTTCTTGGGGTTGGTCTTTGGCCAGGACTTCACAGCGGCCTACGGGACACTTGTGCTGCTGGTGATGGCGGCCGTGATCACCATCTCCGGGTTTAGTTTTGATCCGGCGCTTTATGCCATGGGCCGCCCGAGCGTCCCGTTGCGCGTCAACGCTGTTGTTGTGTTGTGCGTCTATGTGCCGTTGCTGGTGGTGCTGACCGAGCGCCTCGGGCCGATGGGGGCGGGTGTCGCCATGCTCGCGTCGGCAACGCTGATCGTCAGTACTATGGGGCTGTGGTGCCGCCGCGAATTGCGAAAGCGCCTCTAGTTCTCACGCGCCGTGAACGCTCGTTTGCCCTCCTGGGCGATGGCATACATCCGCTCTGCCTCGCCCCCGATGTCGTCAATCAATTTGCGATGAACAGGCGCGGCTGCGGCGACCCAAGCCCGGCGTTCATTGTCGGTCAGCTCATGGATTGTAATTCCTGCTGCGCGCAACGCAGCTTCTGATTCTTCTGCTTCAGCGCGGACCAGACGCCGATTGTCGGCCATTGTGCCTTGGGCGGCGAGCACGGCCTTCAAAACATCGGGCGGTGTCACATCAGCCCACGCTTTGTTGGCCAGCAAGGCGCCCGGAGCGAAAGCATGACGGGTGAGTGTAAAGTGCGGTGCCTCTTCATACAGGCCGGCGACCCGGTACATCACCGATGTGGTAACGCCGCCGTCGACCAGGCCAGTGTCTAGGGCTGCGACGATATCGCCGAAGTCGAGCACCACGACATCGGCATCAACCTCGGACAAAAATAACCGTGTGGCTTCGGTGGCCGAGGAGCGCAGGCGATAACTGGCGAGGTCCGCCGGAGAACGCAGCGGCTTGCGGGCATAGAGCTGATGCCAGCCACCGTCTTCCCACTTGGCCAGGGTCAAGCCGCGCTTGGCCAAAAGATCCGCATAGGGCGCGAATAAATATTCATCCATGACGAAGTCTGCTTCGGCTTCGGACTCAAAAAGGAAGGGAGCCACCAGCAGCGAAAGTTCGGGCACCAGCGCGGCCAGTGCGCCGATGGAGATGATACCCATCTGGGCGCGGCCTCGGCGAATGCTCGACAACATATTTTCTTCGGTGCCCACCTGCCCGCCGGTCAGCATATTGAGGGCGACCCGGTCTCCCAGGGTGTCTTCCACGCGCTGTTCAAACTGCACCCAGCGTCGACCGTGGGCCGAGTCCGGGGCTGAGAAGGACACGATAGTCAGTGGAATGGAGTCGTCTGCGTGGGCAGATGCAACGCTTAGAAAAGCGGTAATGAGAAAAATGAGAAATCGCATATGGAGTGCTACGGCAAAGGTGTGTAGTTGAGTTCAAACAGCTCAAGCACGATGCCGTTGGGGTCATAGAGCAGGGTTTGCGTGGTCAATCGTGACGGTGAAGGTCCTTCTTTGATGACTTCAATGCCCATGGCCTTCGCCCGCTTAAGAATCTCGGAGGTGTTAGATATGCGGATCGGCATAATCACACCGCCGTGCAAGGTTTTGTGATTGGCATCGTCGGCGTTGGCACAGGCTGGATCATCTGGATTCATCAAGCCAAGAAAACCTATGCGGCTGCCCATGATGTTACCGGCTGGGTATTCGCCCTTGCCTTGGAAGGACACGAACCGCAGCAGGCTGGTGTCCGGCATGTCGATGATCTGGGGGGCGACTTGAACCGGGGCACCACCATCATCTTTGACAACATCCATGCCTAAGACGTCGCGATAGAAGTTCAAGGTCTCATCGATCTTGCATGTCACAATCATCGTGCGCACGTGTTGCGCCTGCACCGGTGGGTTGGTTTGGGCGCTGGCCGTCGCGGCCATAAGTCCGGCTGCAAGGATCGCAACTGTTATTCTGATCATTGGTGTCTCCTTCGGACTAGGGCTTTGCACTCTAGCGGAAGCCTCCTCAAAGCGAAGCGTTGAAGACAAAAAAGCGGCGAACTCGTGGGGGGTTCGCCGCTGAGGGCCGGGGATCGTAGGGTGGGGAGGGAGGAGAGAGGAGCCCCGGCGCCGTCTTGGTTGTCGCGGAAGCTGACCCACACTCAATCTGCGACATAAAAAAACCCGGCGTTAAGCCGGGTTTTCTTTGAGCGACGCTTAAGGGCCGTTAAGCGGCCTCTTTAATGCTGAGGGGGAGTGGCATTTGCGCGCTCAACTCTTCTGTCCAAAAACGTTGTAAAAGACGTGTCCTGAGAACCATAAGTTCTTCGGCTTCTTCAGTCAGAGTTTGTGCGATCGATGGTGCGGCCATGACAGCTCTGACCGAGAGGTCATGAGCGGAATCACCTAAAAACCGGATTAAGTCGTTTCTGTCGGTGTAGACCATCATCTGTAACCCTTATTAATTCAACACCTTCATCATGCTGCGTCGCAGCATGATGCGCAACTACTATTTGTGCATCGCAGCATTGCAGCCTGTGCATAAGTCTAGAGGAAAGGCTCGGAAAGTTTAGAAACCTGAGTGTTCTCAGAAGCTTGGTTTTCTGCGGACGGTGGCCTGTCGGCTCTCGTGTCAAGCACAATACACACCATATCTAGTGGTATATTTGCTGATTAGGGGCAAAATCTAGTTGACGAAAACACCGCATTTTAGCACGATATTTTGTAGCGCTTCTGCCTGTGACCACTACATCATGGGCATTAGGGGACAGAGGGGGCTGTTACACAGACCGAGGGTTTAGGTCTAAGACAGCCAAAAACATAGACTCGCAACGGTGTGTTGCCGCAGCGACGCTCCTAAGTCCTTGTTTTTCAAGGATTGTTGAGCGAAGCAGAGCATTCGAGTCTCTAGATGTTCCCGACTCGCGCCGGATTGTGACTTACGCGACCGGACAGTCGATCGGGCGCAGGAAAAATGAGGGGAATCTATGGCCTACGCGCTGGAAGCTGATAAGAAAACTGTTGCACGCTCACCCCAGCCAACCGAGCGAAAACCCTCAGACGATAAAGCTTTCGAAGTTGTTCCGTCGATCAAGGTTGATCGGTCTCGGGATGACTTATTGACCGATTTCGGCAAAGCCACACTGGAAGACCGCTACCTTCTGCCAGGCGAATCTTATCAAGATATGTTTGCGCGTGTGGCTTTGGCCTATTCCGATGATGTCGATCACGCTCAACGGATTTATGACTACATATCTCGCCTGTGGTTTATGCCGGCGACACCAGTGCTCTCGAACGGCGGGTCTGATCGTGGCCTGCCCATATCTTGTTTCCTGAACTCTGTGAATGACGACCTTGATGGAATCGTCGATACCTGGATGGAGAATGTCTGGTTGGCGTCAAATGGCGGTGGCATTGGTACCTACTGGGGTCGGGTCCGCTCAATCGGAGAGAAGGTTAAGAACTGCGGGAATACTTCAGGCATTATCCCGTTTGTTCGAGTGATGGATTCACTCACGCTGGCCATTTCTCAAGGGTCATTGCGGCGCGGTTCGGCGGCTGTGTATTTGGATATTCACCATCCGGAAATCGAAGAATTTTTGGAAATTCGCAAACCGTCAGGCGACTTCAATCGGAAGAGTTTGAATCTTCATCATGGCCTTAATATTACGGACGCGTTTATGGAGGCGGTCCGCGAAGATGCGCCCTTTGATCTGATTAGTCCCAAAGACGGCTCAGTCCGCAAGACAGTTAACGCGCGTGAGTTGTGGCAGAAAGTATTGGAGCTGCGGCTTCAAACTGGTGAGCCGTATTTGATTTTCTCAGACACCGTGAACCGGCAGATGCCGAAGCATCAACGAGATCTCGGGCTTAAGGTTACAACGTCAAATCTTTGCAGTGAGATTATGCTGCACACCGGTCCTGACCATCTTGGGGAAGACCGGACGGCTGTGTGCTGTTTGTCCTCAGTGAATGCTGAGAAGTGGGATGAATGGTCGAAAGACGACGGTTTCATCGATGATGTCATGCGGTTCCTTGATAACGTGCTGCAAGACTTTATCGATCGCGCGCCGGATAGTATGGCACAAGCGAGATACTCAGCTGCACGAGAGCGTTCTGTCGGTCTCGGTCTCATGGGTTTCCATTCGTTCTTGCAGCAGCGGGATGTGCCTTTCGAAGGTGCCATGGCGAAGTCGTGGAATGTTCGCATGTTCAAACATATTCGCCAGAAGGCGGATGCAGCATCTGTGACGTTGGCGGAAGAACGAGGACCGTGCCTAGACGCCGCTGAAGTAGGTCTTATGGCACGCTTCAGTCACAAGATGGCGATTGCGCCGACCGCGTCGATTAGTATTATTTGTGGTGGTGTGAGTCCGTGCATTGAGCCTATTCCGGCCAACATATACACCCATAAAACGTTGTCGGGCTCGTTTACGGTGAAGAACAAGCATCTGACCGAAGTGCTCGAAAGCAAAGGTTTGAACACACCGGGTACGTGGACATCGATTTTGGAACATGAAGGATCTGTTCAACACCTGAACGGTCTGACAGAAGATGAGAAAGCCGTCTTCCGCACCGCCTTCGAAATTGATCAGCGTTGGGTCGTTGAAATGGCGGCGGATCGTACGCCGTTCGTTTGCCAGGGGCAGTCTATAAATGTGTTCCTGCCCTCCGACATCGACAAGTGGGACCTCATGATGCTGCATTGGAAAGCATGGGAATCCGGCGTTAAGAGCCTTTACTACTGCCGCTCCAAATCTGTCCAGCGTGCAGGGTTTGCTGGTGGTGTAGAGGCGGACAACACTCGCGCATGGCCAGAGGCAGAGCTAGCTCTATCCGAGCGCACTGACTACGAAGAATGTCTCGCCTGTCAGTAACAAAGTAAATAATTCAACATTTGATCTCAGCCATCGCGCTGAACCGGACGCACAATGAACCAGATTACGCCCAAAGTTATCCCTAGCCTTCTTACCCCGAGCCACAGCTACAAACCGTTTCGCTATCCATGGGCGCATGACTTTTGGAAGCGTCAGCAACAAATTCATTGGATGCCTGAAGAAGTGCCGTTGGGTGAGGATTGCAAGGACTGGGCCAACAACTTATCGGACTCTGAGCGTAATCTCCTGACGCAGATATTCCGGTTCTTCACCCAATCCGACGTCGAGGTGAACGACAACTACATGGAGCGCTATAGCCGCGTCTTTAAGCCTACAGAAATTAAGATGATGCTTGCGGCGTTCTCCAACATCGAAACAGTTCATATCGCTGCATATGCTCTGCTGTTAGAGACCATCGGCATGCCGGAAAGCGAGTTCACCGCATTCCTTGAGTATGAAGAAATGGCGGCCAAACACGACTATATGCAAAAGTTTACGGTCGATAACCCCGCTGAAATTGCAAAGACAGTTGCCATGTTTGGTGGCTTCACTGAAGGGCTCCAACTCTTTGCCAGTTTCGCGATGCTGTTGAACTTCCCGAGACAAAATAAAATGAAAGGCATGGGGCAGATTGTGTCGTGGTCGGTCCGTGATGAAAGCCTTCACTGTGAAGGTATGATCAAGCTCTTCCATACATTCTGCCAAGAGACGCAGTGTCTAACGCAGTCAGTCAAAGACGACATTGTCGATTGCGCGAAAACTGTTGTTGAGATGGAAGATAAATTTATTGATCTGGCTTTTGAAATGGGTCCGATTAACGGTATGACGCCCGAGGATATTCAATCCTACATCCGTTACATCGCCGATTGGCGTTTGCAGCAGCTTGGATTGAGTCCGGTATACGATATTAAGGAGCACCCAATCCCCTGGCTGGAGGAGATCCTTAACGGTGTTGAGCATGCCAACTTCTTTGAGGCCCGCGCAACGGAATACTCCAAGAATGCGACCACAGGCGAATGGCATGGCGCCGATGGTGTCTGGGCTCACTTCGATAAGACGCTTGCTCATCGGAGCCAGGCTCTCGTCTCTTAAATAATCCGATGTTGGTTTGATGGAGGTTTCGCGCTGGAGCGCGAAATAACTTCCGTGCCTCAAGATAGCTTCGTTAAGGTGTCTGAGAGTTCGGAGGCTTACCCATGATACGTTTTGTACTCGTCGTCGCAACCGTAGTTTTTGGTTTAAACGGGCCGTTGCGCGCCGATAGCGCCTTGCCCTGGCCATTGGTGATAGGTCACCGCGGGGCCAGCGGCCTTTTGCCAGAGCACACAGTTGAGGCCTATGCGCTGGCCATTGCACAGGGGGCGCACTTCATTGAGCCTGATTTGGTCAGTACCCGAGACGGGGTGTTGATCGCCCGCCATGAGAACGAGCTTTCTGATACGACGGATGTGGCGGATAAATTTCCTGACCGGAAAACGACCCGCGTTATTGATGGACGAGAAGTGACGGGCTGGTTTGCGGAAGACTTTACGATTCAGGAAATTAGAACCCTTCGCGCCATCCAGCGCCTTCCGTTTCGGGATCAAAGCAAGAATGGTAAGTTCGGTATTCCAACCTTTGATGAAGTGTTGGCATTGGTCAAACGAGAGAGTGTGGCCCGTGGTCGGAGCATTGGTTTATATCCGGAAACGAAACATCCCACCTATCATCAAAGCATAGGTCTCGCCTTGGAGGCGCCTCTGATGGGCGCGCTTGAGCGGGCTGGGTTGACCCAGAAAAGCGACTGGGTGTTCATTCAATCTTTTGAAGTTGAGAATCTTCGCGCGCTCAATGAGATGACGGGCCTCAGGCTTGTGCAGTTGCTCGGGTTTGGAGCTGAAACCCCCTTCGATCAAGAGGCCAGAGGAACCGGGTTAACCTATGAAGACATGATTACGAATGTAGGGCTCTCAGATATTGCGGCCTATGCGGACGGCATTGGGCCATGGAAGGTTTTAATCGTGCCGCAAGATCGTGACGGCAATCCATTTCCTGCCACGGACCTTATTTCGCGGGCTCATAACGTTGGCCTGTTGGTGCATGCGTACACGTTTAGAGATGAAGCGCGTTATTTAATGAAGCCGTATAACAACGACCCTGTGGCCGAGTACCAAAGGTTTTTCTCACTAGGACTCGATGGAGTGTTTACAGATTTTCCATACACAGCAGTGCGGGCGCTTCCTTAAAGCCCAATGCCTTCTGATTCGGCCTGATTTATCTGCCTTTATGCATAGAAAGGCCTAGTATATCAGTGGCCTAGAGAGGGAGTTGTCGCCGATAATCGATATTTCTGTATAGCCTATTTATCGCGTAATCTCTAAAAAAAGCGTCCTCTGGCGCCGGGACTTTGGAGCGGAAATTGGCTAAGCAATAATTTTTTGCTCTATCGATTTCTTGTCCAACGCCATGCATCGGAAACCAAAGTCTCCAGATCTGATCTTTTAGGTTCCCAACCCAATGTGTCGACTGCATGTCTGGTATCGGCTACCAATGTCGGCGGATCACCGGGGCGATCAGGTCCAATATCAAATTTAATGGCGTTTCCTGTTACTCTCTCAACTGTCTCTATAACCTGCATAACCGAGTACCCTTTGCCAGCTCCAAGATTGGCAGATATTGCTTGCCCGTCGCCTGCAATGATATCTAGTGCGCGAATGTGGGCTGCGGCGAGGTCATTGACGTGAACGTAGTCGCGTACGCATGTTCCATCGGTCGTCGGATAGCTTTTTCCATGCACAGTAAGTTTTGTCCCCTTCGCGGCCGCCGCCAATACATTGGGGATTAAATGTGGTTCCGGATCGTGGTTCTCGCCAATTTCCCCTTCGGGATCGGCACCTGCAGCATTGAAGTATCGTAACGCAAAATAGGAAAGCCCATATGATTTGGCGCGTTCAGCTAGCATTCTCTCGCCACGTAGTTTTGAATCGCCGTAGGGGCTTATCGGTTTCGCAAACTCTGACTCAGAGACAGGAATGCTCTCAGGTACGCCGTAAATCGCACACGTGGAAGAGAAAACAAGGCGATTAACTCCGCCACCTTTCATGGCATTGAGAAGATTCTCCGTGCCTTCAACATTGTTACGATAATACAATTGCGGTTTAGCTATCGACTCAGAAACCAAAGCTAGGGCAGCAAAGTGCATAACCGCTTCTGGTTTGTGTTTACTGATAACTTTGCTTATGCGATCAGGATCGAGTAAGTCCCCGACCTCCAAAGGCCCCCATTTAACAGCTGACTGATGGCCACGAACTAAGTTGTCAAAGGTTACAGGATTGTGTCCGACCCCAGCTAGCGCTTTGCAAGCGTGGCTACCTACGTATCCTGCACCACCTGTAACGAGTATGGTTGCCATTACCGCAACCTAATGTCGCGCGAGGTGAGTCTTTTGTCTAATTGAAGCATATAATTCTCTGAACGCTCTTCCTTATGTATATGGTAGCTGAGGCACACGTATTTCTTAATAGCGATAGGACTCTTGTTCATTTATTAGCTGCATGAAAAGAAGCTAGCTCTGGATATTTACTAGGTATCCTTCACTAGGTGAACTAGATGTAGCCTGAAGGAAAGCACGCGTTCACCATGTGCCGCTATGTTATATTTTTGGTCCTCTATCGCCTGGCAGAGTGAACGTATGTAGCGCAGCGGTTACGCTTTACACATATTAGATTCTGAAAGGCCTTACCATTTTAACCCATTGTCTGACTCAGTTAGGTTCCTGACATGCGTACTCCAACATTATTTGTTTTCTTCATGTTAATGTTTGCTGTGCCTGCCTCGGCTCAGCAGCCTAAACCAGAGCAAATTGCAGCGGCGAAAGAAGAGATATGGGCGATCGAAAAGTCCATTTACGCCAGCCGTAGTCAGGGTAACTTTCAGCTCTATATCGATGGCGCATCGCCAAATTTTCTTGCGCCATTTCCCACTGGCGGCTGGGAATCTGGTAGAGATGGTCTAAGGCGAACGGGTACTAGTCTAGCAGGAAATTCTCGCGAAAAAATTGCTATGAATTTCAAGGCCTTTACGCTCCAGGGTGACACGGCAGTTATCTACTACCTGAACCACCGGACGGTCAGGCCTAACGGTGAACCTGTTGACGAATGGTATGAAGTGATGCACGTGTGGGTGCGTAAAGGTGAGGGGTGGCAGATTCTTGCTAGCATGCCACGTCAAGTAATCGATTATAAACCATAAAGCCGACGACCATTGTCCACCGTGATTTTCTTCAGAATGGTGGCATCAACGTCTGTCCTTCTGCACATGACACCATGGGCACCGATGTCTGTACCAATATCGGCGTGACCGAAATCTGACCCGAGCACCAGGTTGTTTTCGCCCGCCAATTCAAGGACGTAGGGCAAATTCTCATCAAAAGTGCAGTCAATGAAAAGGTTTGTTCCGGCGAGGGGCACATCGTCCAGTTTTACATCCTGACGCCATGCTGTTTCCGCACCCCTGGATATTTCGCGAAGCGCAAAGGGTAGCCATTCGGATCCGGCTTCGAGGAAACCGAAGCGAAGTTCAGGGAAACGTATCGCAAAATCCGAAGTAAATATGTTCACGAAAGCGGCGGTCATCGGTACGATAGAATGCATGATCGCGTTTGAGTTCTCGTAGACGGGGCTAGATGCGTTGCCGATATGCAGACCAATCGACAGATTATGTTTCTGCGCCTCCTCGTATACGGGGTAGAAATACGGATCCGTGAGAAGTTTATTGCATTCTAATGGGCGCATCATGACAGATGCCGCGCCATGGCTTGCCCCATATTCTATTTCTTTTCTCGCGGCTTCGATATCCAAGAGAGGTGGGACAAGAGACCATCGAAGGCGTCCCTTAGACTCATCAGAGCAATCTGCCATCCAACGGTTGTAGCTTCCGGCAAGAGCGACCTGTGCTTCTGGGGCGGTGAATAATGCAGCAAGAAAGAAGCTGGTAATAATGACTTGGGTATCGACGCCTAAGTCATCCATCCACTTCACGCGCCCAGCGACATCGTCAAGCAACCGGACATTTGGTGGGGGCTGGCCCGGTGCGCTCTCTACGTCGAGGCCGCAAATGATCAACTGGCCAGATGGCATTTCCCAAAAATGATTGAGGCCGCGCCATTGCGCTTGGCTGCCATCGGTTTTCTTTTGTTTCGGACGGAAATGCGCATCTTTCGATGCCAAGTAAGACCAGGCGCGTAAGCTCTCGATAACATGGGTGTCGCAGTCGACGTATCCCACCAGATACTCCAAGGCAGATAATGAATGTTGTTATTCTAGCGGAGCTACCAGAACGCATTCAATACTTGCCCGGGTTGATGGGGCCGCCTACGGTTGAAAGTGCCAAAATCAGTATCAAGTGACCTCCGAGCCCAAAGCACAGCGGGTAAAAATATGTCGAAGCTTCAGTATATTGTCTTGAGTGTAGCAATCAGTTTGGCGATCGCTGTCAAATTGAGTGCGGATGAACTGGCTGAAAACAAAGGTTGGTCGTCCTTTGGCGGTGTGCCAGGCGGTGGCCGGTATTCAGCGCTTGATCAAGTTAATCGCAGCAACGTCGATGAACTTGAGGTGGCGTGGATATACCATTCTGGGGAAACGTCAGGCTATGACGCAGAAATTGGACCCAGCTTTGATGAGACGACTCCGATATTAGCCAATGACCTATTGTACTTGTGCACCTCACAGAACCGAATTGTCGCTCTTGACCCAGCGACTGGAGAAGAGAAGTGGGCATTCGACCCTCATGCTGGACTCATCGATGCACCGCTTCTAGCGCGCCATTGTCGTGGCGTTGGGTACTGGCAAAGTGAAACGCCCAGTAGTGGTAAGGCGTGTGAAAAACGCGTTTTTAAAGGAGACCGTATTGGTCACGTGTTCGCTGTTGATGCTGACACCGGGCAGCCGTGTGAGGACTTTGGTCGTGGCGGGTATATGTCGCTATCAGACTACGAGTACAACGGCGAAGGATTTATCGATTTAACGTCGCCCCCCGTCATTCTGAATGATTTGGTTATTATAGGCGGTGGCGTGCTGGATAATGTTCGTGCAAATGCGCCTGATGGAACTATCCGCGCCTTTGACGTCCGCAGTGGTGAAGAGCGTTGGCATTTTAATACTATCCCTGAGGCGATGCGCGACCAGACCGGAGGCGGCGACATTTGGCCTCCGTTTACCGTCGACGTAGAACGCAACTGGGTGTTTGTCCCCACAGGGAGTCCCAGTCCTGATCCCTATGGCGGCAACCGACTGGATCCAATTCCTTACGCGAATGCAATTGTTGTGCTTGACGGCGCCACGGGGGAATTGGTCTGGCACCGTCAATTGGTTCGTCACGACGTGTTCGACTATGACCTACCTGCGCAACCAACCCTTATTGATATCCAACAAGGTGATGAGGTTGTCGAAGCGGTAGCGCAGATTACCAAAATGGGTGTGGTTTTTGTCTTTCGCCGAGATACCGGAGAGCCAGTCTTTCCCATCGAGGAAATTCCGGTCCCGCATACGGACATCCCCGAAGACAGAACCTCTCCAACTCAACCTTGGCCCACAAAGCCAGAGCCTTTTTCAACCCAATCTATGAGTGAAGACGACGTCTGGGGGCTGACATTTTGGGACCGCGGTAAATGCATGGAAGAGTTTAAGGGTTTTCGTTACGAGGGAATTTTCACCCCCCCGAGTTTGCGAGGCTCTTTAATTTTGCCATCGACGGCTGGTGGCGGCAACTGGGGTGGCGTGGCTTACGACCCGACACGTAATCTGTTGGTTGTAAAAGCGCATAACTACGGGTTCGTATTTAAATTGGTGCCCCTAACCAGTGAAGAGGCGAAAGGAAAGCCAAATTCCTGGAGTATGTCGCGGGAGATGATCGGTACGCCCTACCGTGTTGAAGGGCGCCGTTGGTTGTCGCCCTGGGGTATTCCTTGCAACGCGCCGCCATGGGGCGAAATGACAGCGTTCGACATGTCTACCGGAGACACAGTGTGGCGTGTTCCGCTGGGGCAGGTGTCGGTTGGACCGTTCGGGCTGTTTAAAACACCCAAATCTTGGGGCTCACCCAATATTGGTGGTCCGATCATCACCGGCGGAGATTTGATATTTATTGGCTCGACAATGGATAGTGTTTTGCGTGCCGTTGACGTGGAGACAGGAGAGGAGTTGTGGTCTGCTGACCTCCCAGCGCCAGGAATGGCTGTGCCTATGACCTATCAGGCTGGGCCAGATGACAGGCAATTTATCGTGATAGCGGCCACGGGAAATGCGATTGCGGGAACAGACTTGAGCGACGCATACGTTGCATTTGCGCTGCCAGAGTCCCTAACAAAAAAGGGGCAGAACTAAGAAGTTCCGCCCCGTGTCTTTTGTTGTTGAAATTACCTAGAAGTTTAGGCGTATGTCGATCCCGCCTGTCCTAGTGTCGCCAGGGTAAACTCGATACTGAACGACGCCACTATTCGGCGCACCTTCAGCTGTGAAGGGCACGGATGTTACGCGGCGATTCCAACTCTTATCGAATACATTGTCGACCCATAAAGCGATTTCCAAGTTTTCGTTCACAAACCCGATACGTGCGTTAGCGAGGTTAATATCGCCTTGGCTTGCGAAGTTAAGGCCGGTGTCAAATTTGGCTGCTTCATGTGAGAAGTCACCACGGATGTACATGTCGTAGTCCTGGAAGATTTCAGGAATAGTGTATGTGCCTGAAATTGAAGCCTGGAAATCGGATGTTCGGCTGATGGTGTTTCCACCGACTTCTGCAGAACAGCCTGGCGTAACGATGATTGTGTTCACAAACTCGCCGCATGCCGCTGTCGCTTCACCTTCAATGAAACCATCCTTGTATTGTGGGTCCATCACAGCAATGGCTCCGCGAACAATAAAGTCCTCCGTTACGTTGATGCTTGTATCTACCTCAATACCAATGGAGCGGGCTTCACCAAAGTTCTGAACAGCGGAGACAGGTGAGTTGGCAACGGCTGTCTGGACCTGGAGGTCTTTCCAATCCACATACCAGGCTGACACTGTCGCGACCATGCGGCCGTCAAACAGAGTGGATTTGCTGCCGATTTCGAAGGTCCAGTTGGTTTCTTCACCGAACGTACGTTCAGGCAAGCCTTCAGCCACGTTACTATTAAACCCACCGCTTTTTACGCCACGGCCTGCATTGGCATAGAACAATTGATCGTCACTAACTTGATAATCGATAGTGAATCGAGGAGCGAGAAAGTCAAAACTCTGCTCTTCTCCGCTGGCGGAGTTAACAAAATCCAGTTTTTCATCCGTGTACCGCAGCTCAACTGACGCGGTGACTTGATCTGTGAAGGCATAATCGACAGATCCGAAGACAGACGTCGCTTTTGTTCGAACCTCGCGACGCCGTTCAAAGAATGGAACAGCCGCGCCATTGGGATCTCCAAGGGGCAGGAAGAACACACCTAAAGTATCGATGTCAAAGCTGTTGTAGTGGAAGCCGCCAATGGTCCACCCCAAGTCGCCATCACCGTTGCTTGCTAGGCGAACCTCATAACTGTCCGAATCACCCTTCGGTGTTGAAGCATCAATAAGGGACTGAACAGAAAGACCAGGGATAAAGAATGGAATATTGATCGCGTTAGGATTTGATGAGGTATCGACCTGAAGTGTGAATCCTGAGTCCGCATGGCTGGCGAGAGCTGTCAGTGTGGCGAAATCAAAATCATGCTCTAATTTCGCGTAAAATAGATCGGTCTCACCAATTAGACCCTGTGCACCCTCAGATAAGCTGACTTCTGTTGCTCGAACGTGTTCTCCGCAAAACAGTGTTTGCCGCGGTACACCAAAGGGATTGACTGTGTCTGACCCGCAATTGTTATCCGCAGCATCTGACAACGCCAGGGCCGGAGTTTCGTTATCGACTTTGTTGCGTGCCGCAAACAGAGTAATTCGTGTGTCTTCGGTGGGCTCTGCATAGATCTTTCCACCAAAGACGTCCCGTGTGTTCCAGCCGCCTAAGCGATCTCCATTGCGAACGTTAGGAATCGTACCATCGAATTCACTAAACCCACCGAAAAGCTGAACGGAAACCATATCCCCGAGGGGGATGTTGACGTTGCCAGCAAGTGAATACCGGTCGCGCGTGCCTGCCGTGCCTTCAATGCGACCACCAAACTCACCAAGCTCTGGTTGTTTAGTCACATAGTTGATGGCCCCACCAAATGTGTTGCGTCCATAGAGCGCGCTCTGTGGTCCTTTAACAACTTCGATCCGTTGCAGATCGAGGAGGCCAAACTCCAAACCGGATCGGTTGTTTAGATATACTCCGTCGATAAACACACCGACGTTACCTTGGGGAGATGTTTGGTCGGTTTGAGTTAGGCCACGAATAGCAGGGTTTTGGAACGCGCCGTTGACGTCCTGGAACTGAAGGGATGGCGTCCATTGCGCCAAATCTTCGAGGGCATTTATGTTTTGCCGTTCCAGTTCTGTCTCGGTAAACGCCGTGATGGCCAGGGGCACTTCTAGAAGCGATTCAGCTCGCTTACGAGCTGTTACGGTGATTTCTTCAATCGCAAGCTGCTGGGCGGTTGCCTCAGGCGCGATCAGCGCTGTCGAAATGGCAAGTGAAGCAATAAATTGCGCACCTGATTGTGCTGCCTTATTTTTCTTCGTCATTGGTTCCTCCCACTGAAATAGAATTTTCAGATACCGCGAGTAGCATAGAAATTAGAAATCCCCGATAGTAATTCCGCTCTAACAACCGAATAATGAGCGTAAATGTCTCAGACCGAACAGATTATGGGGACGTGGGATGGCTCGGATTTGTATTTCGGTCAAAGGCTAGCGGCCTCATACATTGCGGTTATGGTCCGATTCGGTATAGATGCGGCATGGCTAAATTGATCATCAAGTTCACGCGTGGCGACAGGCATATATAAGTGTTCCATCGACGGCTACTTCGAGCGGCGATCGTTCTTTCAACACCTTTTGCCATGGGTGGGTTGGCTTTAATGATCTTGGATTGGATAAGCGTCTTTCAAGCGCTGTCCGTTTGGGCTGTTGGCACCGCTGGTCTCGCAGCTCTCTTGTACAAGCCACTCAAAAATATTGATGTCGTTTCGGACTACTTCTCCGCGCTTGAGGAAACACCGGACCCATCACCACCGGTCATCGGGAAAGTGATAGGCGGTGATGGGCTTGCGCACATTCTAAATGGTACAAGCCGTTTGGTCAGACGGTACGCGACAGCAGGTCAACAGGTTCAAGCTGAACTTGATCTTTTGGTTGATAAGATTCCTATGCCGTTTCTACAGGTCGATGCTAATCGACAGGTTATTCGTCAAAACAAGGCGGCCGCTCTGTTATTCAGTGATGGTGCGCTTGGACGGGATTTGGTGACTTCGATACGCCATCCAGAGTTAGTTGCGGTTGTCGATCAGGCGTTATCGACGCACGAAAGCACTCAAATTGAAATTACATTAGGAAGTCCGATAGAGCAGACGTTTCTTTGTCACGTTGTCGCGTCGGATCCAAAGGTCGAGCAAGATGCAATTTTGATTATGCTCAGCAACATCACGGAGGTTGTTCGTGGTGAACGTATGCGAGTTGATTTTGTGGCAAATGCCAGTCACGAAATCCGATCTCCACTGGCTACGCTAGCAGGGTGTATTGAAACCCTGCAGGGCCCGGCAAAAGACGACCCTGAGGGGCGGAAGAAATTTCTAGAATTGGCAAGCGGTGAGGTGAAACGCATGACAACGCTCGTCAGTGATCTGCTATCCCTCTCTCAGATCGAAGTAAATCAGCATATTGCTCCATCAGATAGCATTGACGTTGCTTCAGTTCTTAAACGCGTTGTGGATGACGTGAAGGCGGGCTCGGAAGGAGATGATATCGAGGTCGAGTTCAATGTGCCGAGTGACCTTCCTCCAGTCACCGGTCACGATAGTGAGCTTCAACAGGTTTTCCAAAATTTGGTCGCCAATGCGACGCGATACGGTGGACCTAAAATTCAGGTGTCAGCGGAAAAAATAGAAAAAATGCCCCCGCCCGGATTGAAGGGGCCCGCCGTCAGAGTCCGAGTCCGAGATTGGGGACCAGGTATCGATCCCGTTCATCTCCCGCGTTTGACAGAGCGCTTTTATCGCGTTGATACGGTGCGCAGCAGGGAGCTCGGCGGTACTGGTCTTGGTTTGGCGATTGCAAAGCATGTCGTGAATAGGCACCAAGGGGCATTGGAAATTGACTCGGAAGTCGGGCAGGGAAGTACATTCTCGGTCTGTCTGCCTCTTAATCAGTAAAAGAAGTAGTGATCAGCGCGCAACGTGATCCAAATGGAGACAAGAATGAACACAATAACAGTCAACGGCATCAATCTCGCGTATGCAATTGATGGTGATTCAAACAAGCCGTGGATCGTCCTGTCTCATTCTTTAGCAACAGACCATCGGATGTGGGCGCCACAAGTGGGCGCTCTGACCCAAACTCATCGAGTACTCAGATACGACACGCGCGGTCATGGGAACAGTCCAGCGCCCGAAGGTGACTATACGATTTCGGAGCTGGTTGAAGACCTTGCAGGATTACTGACCGGCCTTGAAATCGAAGAAGCAGATGTCATGGGCATTTCGCTTGGCGGAGCGACGGCTTTGGGATTGGCGCTCGATCATCCGGGCTTGGTGCGTCGTGTGATTTGCTGTGACGCTATTGTCCAATCAACCCCAGAATATTCAACAAGTTGGCGTGAGCGTATCGCGATTGCGGCGCAGAACGGTATGGGCGCCCTATGGGAAGGGTCGTCCGGTCGCTGGCTCACCGAAGAATTTCGGAAAAACCCACGAAATGCAGAGGTGTTTGCAGAGGTCGAGAATATGTTTCTTGGTACCAGTATAGCTGGATTTAGCGGCTGCGCAGCGGCATTGACTACCTTGGATTATGAATCTCGCTTGTCGTCTCTTGCGGCGCCCTGCCTCTGCATCACAGGTCGTGATGATGTTGCGGCGCCACCTGATGTGATGGCTGAAATCGCTAGCGCAGTGGCTGACGGTGTAGTTGAGGTCATCGAGGGTGCGGCCCACCTTCCCAACCTGAACCAGCCTGAAAAATTCAACACGATACTAACGGATTGGCTCGGCCATTAAGTCAGAACGGACTATGGTGCCTCCACAACGAAATTCCTAGACTATCTACGTGTTCGGAGGGGGACGTTTATGCGCACGAGCCAGAGGGTCGGTCTGACCATAGGAATTGTTTTCGTTCTGGGCCTTCAGCTCATGCCCGTGCCGGAAGGATTGTCTGCTGAAGGGTGGGTGGTCGTATCACTCGCCGTTCTTATGGTGTCGTGGTGGGTCACCGAAGCCATTCCCATCCCGGTCACGTCTCTCTTGCCGTTGGTGGTGCTTCCCGTTGGTGGTGTTGCATCGATCGCTGAAGCCGCAATTCCCTATTCAAGCCCGACGGTACTGCTTCTGATGGGCGGTTTTATTATCGCCAAGTCTGTCGAGCGGTGGAATCTGCACGCGCGTATCGCCCTAAACATCGTTGTGCGTGCGGGCAATCACCCAGCGGCGTTGGTTGGCGGCTTCATGCTTGCCTCAGCTGTTCTGTCTATGTGGATTTCGAATACGGCGACAGTGATCATGTTGATTCCTATTGCCGTCTCTGTGTCCTACGCGGTGCTTGGAGAAAAAGCATTTAGGGCACCGTTTACAATTGCTCTGTTGCTCGGTGTGGCCTACGGCGCGTCAATTGGTGGGCTTGGTACACCGGTCGGAACACCCACAAACCTGATCGTTATCGGTTACCTTGAACGCGAGGCCTCTCAGAGCATCAGTTTTGCTCAATGGATGCTGATCGGAATCCCAACTGTTGTTGTCATGCTGCCAGCGGCGTGGGTTGTATTAACTCGATGGGGGTTACGTCTCTCTGCGCCAGAAAGTGATGCGGGTTCGGATGTTGTCAAGGAAGCGCTTGATGCACTGGGTCGTATATCTCTGCCCGAACGTCGTGTCTTGCTGGTGTTTGGAGTTATCGCGGCTTTTTGGGTGTTGCGAAGGCCGCTAAACGGCCTGGATATTTTTGGTGTCACGCCTTTTGGCGGTGTGACGGACCATGTGATCGCTATTGCCGGCGCCATTGCCATGTTTTTGGTTCCCTCGGGTTCCTCTAAAGAGCTGGGATCAAGGCTGCTCGACTGGGATACCGCTGTAAGAATCCCTTGGGGTGTCATGCTTCTTTTTGGAGGCGGTCTCAGTCTTGCTGCCGCCATTACAGGCACCGGTCTGGCGACCTGGCTTGGCGGTCAAATGGCAGGTCTGACTGAAATGCCGCTGATCGTCATTATGTTTGCTTTGGTTGTCTTCGTCATTTTTTCAACCGAACTTACGAGCAATGTGGCCACGGCTTCGGCGTTGCTGCCCGTGATTGGTGCGATCGCAACGGCTGGCGGTGCCGACCCCATGTTGTTGGCTGTGCCGGTTGCCATGGCGGCCAGTTGCGCATTTATGTTGCCGATGGCGACGGGGCCGAATGCTATCGTCTTTGCAAGTGGAGAGGTCACCCTTCCGCAAATGGCCACGATCGGTCTTCGCTTGAATTTGTTGGGTGTCGTGTTGATTACGTCAGTGGTTACAGTGCTTGTCCCGATAATTTTTGGCTAAGCTTTTTAGCCACTAGGTGGAATGTCGGCCAGTAAGTCGGGACGTCGAGAACGTCTTAGCATTGCATTTTGCCTTTGTAAGACGCCAGACTATGACCATACAGACCATCAACTCTTCCAAACATAGAGGCTCCTCATGCGTTCTTTCCTTGCTCTCGCGTTTAGTGCTTTTCTTTTTCCAGCTGCCGCCTTCGCCCAAGTCACAATGGGCAGTGATGTCTATGTGGTAGGGGGCGCGAATTTGCCCGCTCTAGAAATGGCAGCGTGGAACGAAAGTGGCGAGGTTAAAACTGCCACCCGAGCGGCAACGGCTGATGCACCGAGCAACGCTGTAAAGTATACAGCCAAGCAGGTGATCTGGCCGACCGGTCGTGTACGCATCATGAATTTTGATGAGAGCCATGGTGGGGTTTTGCATCCCATTACTGATGAGACACTCCTATACGTGCTGTCCGGCAGTGCAGAAGTTGGGGTTGGCGGGAAAACAGCATCTCTATTGGCTGGCGACGTTGTCAGTTTTCCGTCAGGAGCACTTCGCAATCCAGGAGGAAAGCCGTCATCAGCATCCATCGTCACCTGGAATGTGCCAAGTCTGACAGGGGAGAACACTCCAACTCACGTAAAGGGTGCTGACGTTCAAGAAGGCGGGGGCGGGGCAATTAAGCTCAAGCGCTATACGTTCCCAGGCAATTCTGTGCGCGCTGTTAAGTTGGCGGCTGGCGGAAGCACCAATCCGAACAGTGCGAAAACCGATTCCATGATTTACGTCACCGGTGGACCGATGACGTTTTATCAAGAGGGGCTCGAGTTCATTGTTGATGAAGGGGATTTCATTCGTGAAATTGCCGGCGCCACTCACAATTGGAGCATTCAAGAAGACTCAGGATTTGTTACGACAAGCGGCCTGCCGCTAGATATGACAGACATTAATCCTGACGAAGCCACGGATATCCCACCCGAGCGGTAGGTTTCTAGCTAACCCCTAGCGGGCGAGGTTTTGGATCAGAGTTTCTTGCAGGATCGCGACCCAGCCACCTCTGATGTCTGAGCCAGTTCCAAATTTATCGCCATAGGTGTCGCCGGGCATACGGTCACCTTTGAAGGTGGAGACAGGCCGTCCTAAATAGGTCCATTGCAGGCGGCCGTCCGGCATCGGTCGTGTCGCCCAATTGCCGATAGAACTGCTGCCGTCAGGCGCGATCATAGGATCCCAGTTCTCTTCAACGCATGCTTCGTCGCAAGTGGTAAGGCGGATTTTCTCCCAGTCACCGAAGATGTAATACAATGTCATGCGGTCGGCGGTAGTCATCACCGGACCTATGTCAGTTTCTTGGAAGTCTACCCACTCAGGTATGGCTGGCGCATCCTGAAGCACCATCACAGTCCACTCGCCCTCAGCGTCTAAACCGTTGCGGTCGTCAGCGTTGTAATCGCCATCGTATGTGAACAATGGCTGGTCTTTGTACGTCCATTGCGGCAAGCCGTCGGCGCTTTCCGCAATGGCCCAGGCATCACTCACTGGTCGTGCGAGCCATGGCGCTTCTACTGGTCGCCATAAGGCCAAGCATGACCCATCACAGTCTGCTGCTGGTCCCGTATAAATGGTGTGACCATTTAGAGCTGACAAAGATTGCCCCAGGATTGTTGGTCTAATTACAACATTGGGCGGTGTTTCAATGGCCTCGAAAAGAACATCCCATGACCCAGACGCTTTTTCGCCAACCATTGTGCCAGGGCTTGTGTCTTGGACATACGTGTACACTGGTTCATTCTTGTACGCCCATTGCTGGGCTCCATCGGGTCGGGAAACCAAAGTCCAAGCGCCTTGAGGTTCAGCGTTGTCTTCTGCGATGGCAGGTGGCCAAACGCTTGCGCATTCGTCGACACACGTTGACGTGCCGGGCTGTTCGCGATCCCGCTTATAGGTATAAAGCGTCCGTCCGTCCGCCGTTACGTAAAGTCGTCCGCCCCCCATATCTCGTGCGCCAATATCTGACGGGAGCAACTCATCTGCTGCAGCAAACATGGGTACAGACGCAAGCGCGCCAATCAAACTAAGAAGCGTGCGGTGGGTCATGAACGTACTAGACGAGAACTTCAGAAATAGTCTTGGTGGTTTCCAGCGACCTGGTGCCCCAGCGTTCTACCGGAATGCCCATGACTTGCATTGCTGTGAGGCCGATGCGTGTGATGGGATCGCCGTTGCCGGTGATGTGCAAGCCTGTCTTAAGGCGGCCCCCGGCTTTGCCAATCATCATCACCGGAATATTGTCGACAGAGTGCACACGAGAGTTGCCAGTGTCCGAGTTGGCGAAGATAAGTGTGTTGTCGAGCAATGTACCATCGCCTTCCCGGATATCCTTAAACGCCTGGATGAAAGTTGCGAGGGCCCGCATGCTGGTAACGTGCAATTCCGCCACTTCACGCTGATAGCCTAGGCTCGCATCGATCGGCTCTTCATGGGTCAGTGTATGATGCGTGAATGACTCGCCACGCCGCCGCAACAATGACAGCGCCTGCGAATACAGCATATTAAATACTCGTGTCTGGTTGCAGGCCAGCGCCATGACCAGAATGTCTGTCAGCAATTTGTGATTACGCTGTGCGACTTCAATCTCAATACCCAGCTCTTCTTCTTCAGGCGGCGGGGTGGGAATGCCGCATGCTTCAGAAACGTCGGGCTTCTCCATTTGGAGAGCTAGTTGGTGCTCGAGCTGGCGGATAGACGTAAAGTATTCATCCATGCGTGCTCGATCAGCAGCGCCGAGTGTACGCAGGAAGTCTTTGCTTTCTTCGTGAACTGCGGAGAGAACGCTACTACGCACCATGACGCTCGGAGCCGGCTTGAAATCCGCTTGATTGGGATCGACAAACCCAGGTCCGAAGACCCGTTGATAAAAAGCCAACGGTGACACATCTGCTGCATTGCGACTGGTCGAGTTGCGGAATGTGTAACTGTCGCGCGCGCTCCCGGTGCTCGATAAATCAAGAGAACGGAAGCGGGTGTCGCCACCGATTTGGTCGGCAATTATGACATCTAGTGTGGGCTCTGGTGTGTCGCCAAAAGTCCGCGGTACATTGCCCGTCTTGGCTGCGACCCAGCCCGTGAAGTGTACGGCACTGGGGCGGCCATCAAGCGGGGTGTTGAACGCATTGAAGTAGTTTAGATCTTTGGCGTAGGGGACGAGAGGTTGGGTTTCCTCGAGAAAATTTATTTCTGTGTTGCCATCCATGGCGATGCCACGGCCCGGCGTGTGACCCAGTCCCCAAAACCATGACCCGAACCGAACAGGAATTGGCGCGCCAGAGGCGAGAGCTGTTCCGCTGTCGTTCAGAAAGCAATCAAGGAATGGCAATCCGACAGCGACCGCGGAACCACCAACGGTGCCTCGAAGAAAAGAGCGGCGACTTAAGATCATAATTTTGTCTCCTCGGTAGAGGCGATGCCAGCATCAGCGGTGTTTGTATCTAAGGACGGCGGAGCGACGCGGTAGAAGGCGTCGCTTAACACCATCTCCTGGAGCAAATCAGGAACCTTATATCCTGTTTCCGCAAACTTTTCTTCCAGATAGGTCATCCATTGCCGTTCTGCGGGCGTTGGCGACCGACCTGTGCCATACGCATATAGGCGGTTGGTCACGCAGGCCGGGGCTGAGGGGTTCTGTCGTAACGCTTCGCCCAACCCGACGGCATCAGTATAGGCAATGCCGTCCAGCTCGCCTGACGTATCAATAACGACACCATTTTCCTTGGTCCGGAGTTGTCCTGCGCCGTCGAAGGTTTCCATCGCCAGCCCTATAGGATCCATCAACTTATGGCACCCCGCACAACTGGCTTCTTCATTGTGGGCAATCAGGCGCTCCCGGGCGGTGCGATTGACCGCATTGGTGTCGTCATTGAAATCAGAGAAGTCCACATCACCGGGAGGTTCGGGGATTTTTTGGCACAGCAAGTGCTCGCGAACTGCTTGTCCACGCAACGTTGGCGAACTCTTTCCCGGGTGAGAAAATAAGGTCTGAAAACTCAAATGAGTGTGAATGCCGGCCCACGGACTTTCGTCAGGAAACTCGTAGGGCACCCAAGCTTCAGGGTTTTCCACGGGAACCCGATAGACTGGGCCAAGGGCTCCGCTCACGAATGTTTTGCGAGAGGTGAAGATATCCCTGTAATCAGCATTTTCCTCTAGCAACAAATGAGTCAGCGTCCGCAGAGTTTGTTCTTTGGCATCTTCCGCCACATCCAGGATGAAAGCCGGGTAAATGACTGGATCTTTTTCCAGAATGTCAAAGCGTTCGAACTCGAGCATGTCTTCAAAGAAGGCCGCTAAACCGTGATCGACACGAGGTGACGCCATAATCCGGTTGAACTGTTTTTCCAGGCCGTCATCTGTATCCAGTTCACCAGCCGCCGCAGCATCAAGAAGAGCCGCGTCTGGAGTTGTATTCCACAACAAGAAACTAAGACGTGTCGCCTTTGAGTATCCGTCTAGTCGGTGCAGTCCATCGCGGTCCGGCACAGCGATTTCATTGATATACAAAAATTTGGGCGACACCATCATTCCGGTTAAGCCGTAGGCTAAACCTTGGTAAAAATCGCCTAGCGCCTCGGCACCGGCACCCGACAGGTCTGTGTACAGTGTTTGCTCAGCGTCCGTGAGCGGGCGGCGGAACAAGAATCGACCAACTGAAGACACAAAGTTTTCGGCACAAATATCATCGCGAGTGAGGTTTGAATCTGGAGCGCAAGGGACAAGGATCTTGCGGTTGTTCTCGTCGACCACTTGAAGCGCAATGGAGCGAGCCAAAGCTTCATAACGTTCCAAAGCGGCTGGTGTAATCGTTGCGCTGCTTGCACCCAAGGCCAGAAGTCCATCAATTCGCTCTAATGGGTCGAAACGCCCAGCCACCACAATATTGCCGCCGAATACGTCTCGAATGGTATTGCGGTACTGTTGCTCGGTAAGGCGCCGGAGTTGTGGCTCACTGCCCTCTGTTGCTGGCTCGCTCTCTCCGCAGCTGCTCAAAACCAGAGTTGCCGCGAGCACCCAGGCGGCGCTAATTGTTTTATTCAAATGAGTCATTTTTGCTCTTAAGTTTTATTGGCCACGCGCAGCAAGCTGCGTGGCGGGGGGCTCAATTTTTATTTCTGACGTCTTTGACTCATCGTCCTCAGGCCGAATGATAAATGCCGGGATGGTTTCGATGGTGTAAGACGAAGATAGCGCAGTGCACTCCCCAGTTTCCGGGTCGGGGTATCCGTCTGCAAGTTCATGCGCTGCGACATACATTGCGGGGCAACTGAACTGTCCAGTTACGGCTAGGTAGCCGCCCTTGCGAAAGTAACTCCAGAAATTTTCGACATCTCGATAGCCAGCGATGATGCCTTTGGCACGGTCTTCACTTGCTTCAAGATCCAACTCCACACGCATGTCTCTCAAGTGAATCTCTGAGTGGGCGAGGTTGCCGTAATAGGGCAAAAAAGCCTCGATGGGATCAGTAGATAATACGCCATTAACAATGCGTCCCTTGGCGGCGTTGCCGTATCCGGGAATATCATGCACCCGATAACTGGCATAAGGCAGAACGTTGCCTTGCGCATCTTTTGGAAAAATATCGTTGGCCCGAAACATACGCACGGTGACGTCGTCATCATTGCGTCTGTCGTCCACTTCACTCACTTCGATAAGGATAATTCCTTGTGACGTATCGATGAGTTCGCCATTCGCATTAGTTTCGACGTAGCCACTATCGCGCCATCCAAAGGTGCATCCCAGTAAACGATACATTTGGTTGTCGATGCCGGGTTCCCCGCCAGGCGAAGTGAAATTTTTGTGGTTGCATGTTTTTGGTGTCGTGCCGCTCTCCAATAGACCGTCAAGATTCATGCCATACGAGATGTTACCTTCAACAATCTTGTGAGGGGGGTCTTCAACGATTGTTGGGAAGGCGCAAACGTCCTCACCATTAGGGCCGCGCTTTGCCGACATGGCGCGTCGGGTGCCAGTTACTGGCTCAATTTCTCCGCCATTTGTCAGTTCATCCCGTATCCCCGGTTCCAAGCTCTTCCACCAGATTTCATCATTACCGATAGCGAGACCACGCGGACACTCTTCCATGTACTTGGTTTCATAGACCGACGTGTAAAACGACACCACGACCAAACCTATGGTGCGTTCGGTGTCCACATCCGCGGCTGCCGGTGTCGTCACGCCCATACCCAGTGCTAGTGCGCTGATGGCCGTTAGCGATTTCAAGTTCATGTCTATTCTCATGGCTTCTCAATTCCTGCTGGCAGGCGGGTGGTCCTGATCAATACCGATGGTCGAGTACAATAGAGGCGCATCATGCTCAAGTGCTTGGAGAATTCAAAACCCGTTTCGCAGGCATGGCCACCAGTCGCACTTATGGAAGCGTCAGACCTCGCGTTCGCGGTCCATACGCTCTGCTCGCGGATTTTTGGTCAATATGCGAACGCGCGGGGCTAAACTATCGCAGTTTGCAGCCGATATTCGGTCAACAGGCTGAGGTCCGCTGGACATTAAGAAGACTGGTCGTATATGTCCGTGACAGTTAACGCCTTGCGATCTCACCCGGAGAGCTTTTTCTATGATTTTTCAGCGCCTTATCGCCTTGGCTGCCCTGATTGGCGTGCTCTTTCCAAATCCATCTAGTGCAGCCCCTGACTATGCTGGAACCGAGGGTCCGCCCATCAAGTTCCGCACGGCCCTGTCTGCCGATGAGCAAAGCGCCCCAACTGAAAGTCCAGGGTCAGGTCTGGCTGAGTTCGTTCTCGACCGCCCAACGCAACGGCTCGAGTGGACTGTGACCTATGGCAAGATGACGTCAAACGCGACAGGGGCTCACATACATGGCCCGCAGACGCCCGGCGGCAACGCAGGCGTTCTCTTTGATTTGGCGCCAGAAGGCATGTCCAGCCCACTCACTGGCTCTGTTGTTCTGAATGACGGTGAGCTTGAGTACCTGCTCACGGGCCGCTTGTACGTAAACATTCATTCAGCCCGATACCCCGCGGGAGAACTTCGGGGACAGGTCATGCGGGTGCGTCCCGAATAAAAGCTAAGAATAGCGGGCATTTTCAGTCGGTTGCGGGTGTTCGCACGGCGCTCACCCCGAGATAACAAAGTGGCCGTTAACCGAATAAAAGAGTACGAACAGGGATAGAAAAGCCTTGAATTTAAGGGGCTTGGCGACCATTTCGGCCAGATTGATATATTGGAAACGCGGCAGTTCAAATGAAAAGACAGTTTCTTTCAGCAGTGACCATGATCGTTGCCACGATGGCAGCCCAAATGGGACCGGAGTCCGCGCGGGCAAACGACTTGGACTCCGCGTCAGCGGCAACGGGTATCGCATCCGGAGCTCCACCTAATCGAACTCTTGGTTTTGTCGTTAAAGATTGGATGCCAGCTGTCTATGAAACCAAGTTTATGGATGAATGCCCGGCCGGACTGAATATCAGCAATGACGAAATCTGGTGGCGCAGCCTTTCGAAAGAAGAGCGCAGTGAAAAAACCCAAGACGGTTTGATCACAACTCTGGACCGTTGGTTCTTGGCCAAGAACCGTGGCCCCAATGGTGAGGACGTTTGTATCAATCCAGAAGTTATTACGGATGATCCGCCATTGCTGACCGTTGAAGGTAGAACCTCGTTCGGCGTCAATCTGGATGGGAATACAGATGACAGTGCGACCCCTAAGTCATGCAAGCATGAGAACTTTACCAGCCCGTCTGGTGTGCCCGGCATCGACAATCAGCTCTACCGTTTGATCGGCTGTGTCTACGGTTTTCGCGACCAGGGCGTCATAGAAATCAATGCCAATGAGATGCGCCGCACGAGTGGGCTGGCAATGATTTTGATAGAAGTCACTGAAGTCGATGATGTCCGCAACGATGACGATGTGACGGTGACCTACTACCGCTCAATCGATCAATTTCCTTTGGATAGCTCAGGACAAGTTATTCCTTATTCAAGCTATCGCATCGACCAAACGGATGATGGCCCGCGCTACGGAGACAGTTTGAAGGCCTCCATCGTCGATGGAGTTATTCAAACAAAATCCGGTGACGTCAGGTTGCCCTATTACGGCAACTACAATTACTTACACCCGGTTATCCGCGATATGCAGATGAGGCTGGAGATCACCGAGGACGGGACCAACGCCCAAGGCACAGTGGCCGGGTACTACGACCTTGAACAGTATCTCTATCACACCGGCGGCTTAGGTCCGGTGATAACCACGGGGAATTTTAGCTGTCCGGCGTTCTTTGAAGCGGCCAAAAGATTGGCCGATGGCTATCCTGATCCGGAAACCGGGGAGTGCACCCACATTTCTTCAGCATTTGAACTTAATGCTTTTGCGGCCTTTATTGTGCACCCAGATCAACCTAATGAAATGGAAACTGCCGAGCGCTAAGCCGTTTGATGGACTGGCATCGCGTGAAGTTAAGGTGAGACATGTTGATAGCTAAATTGAAACACTCTTTCCAACGAACCGCCTGTGTGGCGATTGCTGCGTTCGGATTGGTTGCGTGCGGTGAAAGTGAGCCGGAGACCGGCGGCGCTCCCCCGGACATGCGGCGACTAACGGTCGAACAGTACCGTAACGTGATTCATGATGTATTTGGCGAGCATATCGAGATCGCAAGTCGTTTTGATCCGCTGGTGCGCACCGATGGCCTGTTTGCAGTGGGCGCCCGTAATGCGCTCGTCACACCCTCGGGATTCGAAAAATTTTACAATGTCGCGCGGTCAGTTGCTGGTCAGGTGGTCAATGAAGAAAATCGCGCGGTTCTTGTGTCATGCACACCGGCAGACGTCACTCGTGCAGATGATGCGTGCAGCCGTCAATTCTTCGCAGAGGCTGGGCGATATCTTTATCGTAGGTCTCTGACGGAATCTGAAATGGAAACGGCTGTTTCAGCAGCAAATGAAGTGGCCAACCAGTTCGGTGATTTTTATTCGGGTATTGAGTTTGGTCTAACGGGTTTGTTGGTCACGCCTAGCTTCCTATTCATTATCGATGAGACGGAGCCTGATTCATCCTCACCAAGCGGATTGCGCCTCACGGGATACGCGAAGGCAGCCCGTTTGAGTTTCTTTCTGTGGAACTCAGCTCCCGACGATATGCTTCTCGAAGCTGCTGAATCAGGTGACCTCCACACGGAGAAGGGCCTAAAGCAGCAAGTGGAGCGGATGCTTCGCTCTCAGTACCTATCTCGCGGCGTGCGCGCATTTTTTGAGGATTTTCTCGATCTTGAGAAATTCGAGACTCTCGAGAAAGACACATTAATTTATCCAGCGTACACCATTAACGCTGCGGAAAGCGCGAAGGAGCAGCTGCTTCGAACAATTGTTGACCACACGGTCAATAAAGATGCTCCGTATCCCGAGATCTTCACGACACGGAATACGTTTTTGGATTCCCACCTTGGGCGGGTTTACAAAGTAGCGGTCGCGCGGCCGGATGGCGGATGGCAGCCCTACGAATTCCTGGAAGACGACGTGAGAGCTGGCATCTTAACGCAGATGGGATTCCTTTCTTTGTTTTCACATCCGGGCCGGAGTTCGGCGACTTTGCGCGGCAAAGCCGTGCGTGAGCTTCTGCTCTGCCAGAAAGTGCCTGATCCGCCAGGTGATGTGGACTTCTCGTTATTCAATGACCCTGATGCGCCGACCCGAACCGCGCGTGACAGGTTGACCGCACACTCGACAGTGCCATCCTGCGCTGGCTGCCACAAATTGACAGACCCTATCGGACTCGGCTTTGAACAGTTTGATGGCATAGGCCAGTTCCGTGTCGCAGAACAGGGTGCAATTATCGATGTATCGGGTGACCTTGATGGCAATCAATTCACGGACGCTAAGTCTTTAGCTCAGGCCATGCATGATAGCCCTGCGGTGCCGGCCTGTTTGACCAACCAGTTGTATTCCTATGCGGCAGGGCGAGCGCCCGAGCGTAGCGAGCGGGAATTTGTTCGCTATCTAGAAGCTGAATTCGCCGACGCAGAATACAGCTTGAAGTCTCTTCTTCGCGGCATTGCTACAAGCACCGCATTTTTCACGATCACGCAGCCTGAGAACGGACCTGAGGGCGTGCGTGCAGCTTCCATCCAAACGACGACCAAGCAGGAGCGTGGATCATGAGCTTTTTCCTTCCCAGCAAAAAGTCCCGCAGGCAAGTGCTGCGCAGCATGATGGGCGGCGGTGTGGTCTCACTGACATTGCCTTTTCTCGACTGTTTCTTGAACACCAACGGCACTGCGCTGGCCAGCGGTACGCCACTGCCAACTCGTTTCGGTACCTGGTATTGGGGTATGGGGCATACGCCTAACCGAGCCGTGACGGATAAGTTGGCGACGGGGCCGGGTATTGAATTCCTAGACGAGACCAAAGCACTTATTCCGCATAAGGATAAATTAAATTACTTCGGCAAATTCAATATGCCGTTGGACGGTCGGTCCAATTACACCCACTTCTCCGGATGGGTAGCAAACCGCACTGGGTCTGCACCGGGAGCCGGTGGCGATATTCCGGCGCCAACCTTAGATCTTTTGATCGCCGATCAAATCGGCAATGGCACGCGGTTTCGCACTCTTGACGTCAGCAGCGTTGGCATCGCTCGTGAAAACTACAGCGCCCGCAATACGTACAACCGAGCCGCCGCTGAGGTAGACCCTGTCGCGCTGTTTGATCGTATTTATGGACCAGAGTTTGCGGATCCGAACAAGGCAGATTTCAAACCAGATCCTAATGTCCGGTTACGCAAGAGCGTTTTGTCAGCATTCACGGAAGAAACCAAAGACTATATGAAAACCTTGGGCGCCGCTGACAAGCAGCGGATGGACCAATACTTCACATCTATTCGTGAGATCGAGAATCAACTGGCCCTGCAACTGACTAAGCCTGAGCCAAACAAAGCTTGCCGTGTACCAGAGCGCCCAGGCGAGTTGGGCCCTCAGGAGGTTGCCAGAGTCCGTGAAATGGATTCCGTGATCGAAACTCATAAGGTCATGACTAAGATTTTGGCGATGGCTGTCGCGTGTAACCAAACCAACATATTCAATATGGTGTTCACCGATAACTTCGCAAACGTTCGTCGTGTCGGTGAAACGTATACCCACCACCTGCTGACCCACGAGGAAGCTGTTGATGCCGAAAAGGGATATCAACCACTGACTTACTGGTTCAACGAGAAGTCGATGGAGGGCATGGCAACATTCATTGATATTATTGAGAGCATCCCAGAGGGTGATGGCACATTGCTCGATAATTGCTTGATCTTCGCGTCTTCGGAAACGAACTACGCCCGACTACATACAATCGATGGTGTGCCGGTTTATCTCATCGGTGGAGCTGGCGGGCGGATGAAGCAAGGTATGTATGTTGCTGGTGGCGGTGACCCCATCACGCGGGTTGGGTTGACGGCCATGCAGATCATGGGTGTGCCTGTTCAAAACTGGGGCACGAAATCGTTAGCCACTTCCAAGACAATTTCAGAAATAGTGGTTTAGTTGCATCGATAATAATATCTGCCGTTGGATTCGAAGTAGAAAGGTTGGTCGAATGACGTTTCACGCGTGGCTATGCGCTCTGGTGGTTAGGGCTGCTGCGCCGATCTTCTTGTTGTCACTTACGTCGGCTGTTAGCCATGCTGAAGTCCGAACTCCCGACGCGCCATCAGCTTTTGTTCTTGTCGAAAAAGGTCACGGATGGGATGTCACAGATAATGAGCAGATGGCTCTCTATACGTCGAAACGTGACATTGAGCCGGGCACGTCAAGTTGTGTCGAAGACTGCGCAGTGAGCTGGCCGCCGTATTTAGCTCCGGAAGGAGCGGAAGGTAACGGTGATTGGTCGATCATTACGCGGGATGATGGGGGCCGACAGTGGGCGTACGATGACAAACCATTATACCGGTACAGCGTCGATCAGGGGCCAGGTGATACCTACGGTGAAGGCATAGGCTTACTTTGGGATATTGCTTTCATAAATGCTCCAACACCGCCCGGCGTTCTTATCAACAAGACATTGATGGGGTATGTCGCCGCTGACCACCATAAAATGACTTTGTATGCGCCAGCGGCAGAAGTAGAGGTCGCGTCTTTATGCGTCGAAAAGCCTTGCTTGGCAGAGTGGAGTCCGGTGATTGCGCCACGCATCGCCCGATCCATTGGTGATTGGAATGTGATCTCCCGTGAAGATGGTTTGAACCAATGGGTGTATCAGGGCCGTCCTTTGTTCCGGTTTTCTGGCGACGTTTTAACAGGAGAATTATCGGGGCACGGTGCACCTCTTGATTCTGATGGAAAATCAATGGAAGCCATGGTGCTTGAACCGCGCCCTCCATATCCTGATTGGGTGCGAGTGCAGGATACCGATGCCGGGGAAATGCTCGCCGATCCTAATTACAAGACGATCTATACCTGGGATCCCAGCAAATTGTTTTCCCGGCTAGCCGCACCAGCAAAGGCGTGCGGAGCGGAATGTCTCGACGAAGAGTGGGTTCCTAAATACGCCGGTGAAGATGAAGTTGCTCCTGGTGGCAATTGGGCAATACTACCATTGTCTGATGGTCGTAGGCAGTGGGCCTACAAAGGACGTCACCTTTTCACCAACACGCGTGATGTTACTCAGGGGTCCTTCTTAGGGTATCGCCACGGCGGTAATCGGGCGTTCAATGTGGTGATGCACTCGGGTGATGCGTTGCAAGGTACACTTAGACGGCCCTAGACGCTTGTGATCCTGACCGTCTGGTGCCTTTGAATATAAATTCCTATTCCCGGATTGTCTTCGACATGCGACAAAAGAGGGCAATGCGACGAGTACTGTACTGAGGTTTAACATGAGCAAGAACACGACATTCAATCGACGTTCAGTCGTTAAGATGGGGCTTCAAGTGCCTTTGGTTTCTGCCGCTGCAGGGGTGTTGGTCGCGTGCGGTGATGGGGAAGAAATTGCGTTGTGCGCCGACCCCAATATGTTGAGCTTTGGTGAAAACAGTATTCGCCAAGCCAACAAATACATTGAGGTATCAGAAGAGGCCGATAAGAATTGTCTCAACTGTGCATTTTTTACGCCTGAACCGGCGGGACCTGACGGCGTGGTGCCCAACTGCGGCGATTGCAGCATATTTGAAGGCCTTGCGAGCAAGAACGGTTATTGCGATTCTTGGAGCACCAAAGACACAGGCCAGGGATAAGTCAGCGTCAGCGCTGCTTGCCGACATCTGCTTCCGTTACTGCTCCACCGCGATTGCCCCAGTTGGACCTAAGGTAAGTGCTCAGTAGAGCAATTTCGTCGTCATCTAACTTGTCGCCAAATGCTTCCATGGTTTTCCATGCACCCGGCGGCGAAGGTGCGGGCACTTCGGCTCCATAAATAATAACGTTTATCAGTGATGCTGGGTCTTCAGCCTGCACAACGCTGCTGCCCGCAACCGCTGGGCCGATGCTTGGATCGCCAAGGCCTGTTGGCAAGTGACAGGTGCCGCAATGGATGGTGTACAGCAATTCACCAGCCCTGAAATCAGCATCGCTCATTTTGTGTTGTGGTGCGCGTTCTATGGGCGGCAGGCTTTTAAGGTAAACAGCCATCGCGCGGACGTCGCTTTCACTGAGTTGCGAAGTGCTCATGGTGATAACTTCATTCATGGGACCGAATGTTCCTCCCATGCCGCCGTGACCTGTTTTTAGGTATGAGGTGAGGTCATCTTCAGACCAAGCTGCTAAGCCGTCTGATGCAGATGTTAGGTTCACGGCTGACCAGGGGCGAATCTTATCTTCGTCTACTTTGTCGTTGTATGTGCCGCCGCTGAGAGCTTGTTCAGATTGTAGGCCGCCTAACGCGTTCCGAGGTGTGTGGCAGGTTCCGCAATGGCCGAGACCTTGGACAAGATAAGCCCCTCGATTCCACTGCTCCGTCTGCGACTCATCAAGTTCAAAGCGTTCGTTTTCCAAATATAAAGCGTTCCAAACGCCCATTAGGCCACGCTGATTGAACGGGAACCCCATTTCGTTTTCAGGTGGAGAATAGGTCGACGGGGCTACGGATTCCAGAAACGCAAAGAGGTCTTTGAGATCTTGTTCTGAAACTTTTGTGAATGATGGGTAGGGGAACGCTGGGTATAGGTTTGAACCATCAGCTGCCTTGCCTTCATGCATAGCGCGGATGAATTGATCTTCCGTCCAACCGCCAATGCCAGCTGTGTCATCTGATGTGATGTTGGTCGAGTAAATAATCCCAAAGTCGGTGTGAAAGGCGATGCCCCCCGCGAATGGCTCTCCGCCTTCCTTGGTGTGGCAGGCCATGCAGTTTCCGGCAGTCGCGAGATACAAACCTCGCTGCACGGGATTGTCGCTGTCGGCCATAGGGACGGAAGAAGAAGGCTCTTGGGCGGGTGCGTTTGTGGCGAAAGCGATCGCAACGACCGTCACAACGCACGAAATCGAACGGGAGAAAGATAGCATAGCTTTAGTCACGCGACATCCTTTGGCATTGATTTGGTATGTGCCCTTATGAGAGGGCAAAAAAATTTACATTAGTTGCGCGGCCCGACGTCCACTTGACCCCGAATTTCACCGTAAGGCCAGCGGTCAGTGGTGATGTTCACATAAGTCCAACCTGCGAGAAGGTACTGCACCTCGGCCTCCGTGACCACGGCTGAGCCTTTAAGTGGACTTACAATCCCGTCCGGCGCTAGGTCGATAAAAGCCAAGCCGTTGGCACCGGGCTGGGATGGTCCGTGAAGACTGGCGGCGATCGGTTTTGAGATCAGGCCCGTGAAGTGAACCTCCCACGATAAGGTCAAAGTGGTCAGATCGAGTTCGAGATCAGCCGAGCCAGTTGCTGGACTTTCCGTCAATCGAGTCTGATTCCAGGCGGACAGATCAGTATGGAACTCCCGCTTCGTCATTTGTGCTTGGGCAGGGAGACACGCCAACAATGCAGCGGCTAAAAATGTGATTACAGTAAATCGACGATCTATGTCGTACCTTCTTAAACGATGCACTTTTCCAGCTTTCTTAGGTTTATTCATTAAATTCCGGTGGCCTGCCCAGTCCACCGATAACGATTGCTCCAAACACCAAGATCGCACCGGCAGCATATAAGACCTGGGTGTAACTGCCGAACATATCGAAAGACATTCCGACGGCCAAGGGCCCCACTGCCGCACCAAGATAAAACACTGATAACTGGGTTCCGTAAATCTTGCCATAGGCTTTTAGGCCAAAAAAACGACTGACAAGGTAAGCAACCAAATCAATTTCAGCCGCAGCCGATAAACCGAGGGTGATGACGGCGATTAGGAAAACCCAGGTCGGCGCGGAGTCCAAGGTCAGTAGAACGCAGCCTATGGCCGTCGCCGAGAACATAATGGCAGCGACCAACGGGGCTCTGAAATGGTCAATCAAATACCCGACGCCTATGCGGCCAAATAGAACGGCAAAACCAAGCACCCCGGCGATTTGCGCTGCCGCCATTGCAGTCATATCGCGGTCAATCAAAAGAGGGACAAGGTTGATAAGTAGTCCGGCGATGATTGCCGAAATAAAGAAGAATCCGATAGCAATCTTCCAGAATACGACGGTCTTATAACTCTCCTGAAATGTCATGCCGGGATGTGAGGAAGCTTCTTCAACTTGCTCACTAACTTGCTCATTCTGGTTCCGTGAGGGCGCGTTATCGTTGAACAGCAGTGCAATCAACGGCAAAGCGATCAGTAGAATTAATGCGCTAATCCCCAGATACCCAGCTTGCCAGCCGAACCTTTCGATTAAGGCTGTGGCGATACCTGGGCCGACGATCCCGGCCAATCCAGATCCCGCTAATGCAAGCCCTAGGGCCAAGCCGCGACCTTTATCGAACCAAAGGTTTACTGCACGTGTCCACACCACAGGCGTTGTGCCGCCACCGACGAGAGACATCATCAGCCACATGGCATAGAAGAACGCGATACCCCCGCCCAATTGAGTCAGAGACGCATACCCGAGCGCGAGCAAGCCCATGGAAACAAGACCCACCCGCTTGGCACCGAACCGATCAACGATTGTTCCAACTATCGGTGCTGTAAAAACCGTGCCGAGCAAGAGAAAGCTGGCTGCTGTTGAAACGGCACCTCGGGTCCAACCGAACGCGTCTACGAGCGGAATGACAAATACGCCGAAAGTGTAAAAAGCAAACCCACTGAGGCCGAAGCCATTTCCGATCGCACAGGCCAATAGCGTACGCCAGCCGCGCTGAAACTCTTGTGGTGCAGTTAACATAGTGGAGATTCCCCTCATTACCCCAATCAATAGCGAACGGGGATAATTGCTGGGAAACGGCTCAATCGACAGCGTTTCCAAGGTTCTGTCCAAGGCGTGAGCAAGAGCGCCGGTCAACTGAGCCGGGGCATACTGCCAGGAATTGCGAAAATAGTCGTGTGGCGAACCACGTCTCTTATCTTGTCTCAATGCACTCGAGCTTTCGTATCATTAGGTATTGACCTCAATCGCGACCCTAAGGGAAGAAACGTGTAATGACTGATGCTTTGGCATGGCGACGTAAATTCGGTGTTATGGGACCGTCTACAAACACCATAGTTCAACCTGACTATGATGATCTCCGTGTCCCCGGTCTTACCAACCACTACAGCCGAATATTAGTGCAGGATGGAACCATCGAGAGCGATGAACAGTTTATGGCGTTGACGCGTGGTATCGCAGACAATGTCATAGATGCTGTGAGGAGTGTGATGACCTGTGCGCCTGACTACCTAGTGATGGGTATGTCGGCGGTGACTTTCTATGGAGGCGCCAAAGGCGCTGACGCATTTCTAGACCGCATCGAATCTGAATCGAACGTAAAAGCGTCTATAGGGTCACTTTCGTGTATCGCGGCCTTGAAAGCCTATGGTGGCATAAAGCGTATTTCGTTTGTCTCGCCGTACTACCCGACTGCCAACGGAGAGGTGAAACAGTTCTTCGCGGACCATGGTTTTGAAACAGTTCGTGAGGTGTGTTTGCAATGTCCTAGTGCCATCGCGATTTCAGAAGTGCAGGAAGATCGACTGGTTGATGTATTGCAAGAGCTTGACGGACCAGACGTCGACGCCATTGTTCAAGTCGGCACAAATATGAGCATGATGCGGCTAGCAGGCTTTGCCGAAACCTGGTTGAGAAAACCTGTGATAGCGATTAACGCTGCAACCTATTGGCATGCTTTGCGCGCCAACGGTATCTCCGACAAAGTACAAGGCTTTGGAAGTTTGCTTGAAGACTTCTAAGCCGCGTTATCAAACCCGAATTTACTTGAATTCGTAATCGACAGTACTGTTGAAGGTCACATTAAGCGTAATCACCGGTACGCGGCTTGGCGCAAATGACGAGTGGTGCAGCGCGCGTCCGTCCACGTAGATGCCATCGCCTGTAGCCAAGCGGCAGGCATCCCCATTCTGCTGTGTGATTTGTGCGTGTCCTTGCATGCACCAGACAATGCGCGCGCCGTTAGTTAGATGCATTTCGGTCGGTCCGCCGGGGAAGGGTTCGCCAGGCTGACTAATAGCGATTCCCCAATATTTTGCGTCCTGTTTCTCGGAAATCCATTCCGTGTCGCTGACCTGAGTGAGAGGAACTTCTGTTTCGATCGTGATCGACCGGTCGTTTTCGTCCATCTCCATGGCACATAATTTCATAGCGGTGCGTCCTTTATTCTTGCCGGTATCCAGCGCCGGTCACCGTGTTGGGGGACCGTTGCAAGTTGTAGCGAGGTTGAGAGGGTTCGAATGGCATGTCGGTCGCGATGAATTCTGAATCCTCGAGTATTTCCCAGTATCCGCTTTTTCCATCTTCTTCCCGGATTGCATCACCAGCTTTGACCACATATTCAACACCGTCTTCGGTGCGTTTCATGTGCCCTTTGTTGATGTAAATGAGGATGTCACGCCCATTAGTTGCCGGTGTGGTGCGTCCTCCCGCCTCCAACACAGCGTGTCGGAATGAATTACCGTCACCGCTATAGCGCTTTACAGTAAATTTTGCGGCGCCGTCGGGTGCTTTAAGAATAGCGTCATGATCTGTAGCCGTTGTCGGGTCGTCTCCATCCATCCATTGAGCGATGGCCATGACAGGCAGGCCATCGCCTCGCACCACCTTTGCCTTTGGTGCATCAGTATTGTTTGAGACGATATAGGTCAGAACAATGGTGTCTCCATCAGGGTTATCATTGCGTAAAATGCCTGAGGGCAAGAACGCCGCATCCCCTTCGTTGATGGTTACGTTTTCACCCGAAACCCTGACGGTCGCTGAGCCTTTAAGCATGAAGACCTGAGTCTCAAAAGTGATCTGGTGAATAACGGGGCCGGACTCCCATTTCAGGACCCGAAGCGCACCCATGGGAAAATTATACTCTTGCGCTTTGTAATGGCTGGCGCCATCGGGAGCGGTGGCAGCGGCTTCTCCTTCGGCGATAAACGTCCGTGCATAGACGGGCCCGTCGATTTTCGGTGCGGGCAGGTCCCATTCAGCTTCCGCAAATATTGGAGCGTCTTCGGATGGAATGTGAATGAGGCGCGCTTCCTGCGCCATAACCGCAGACATCGTTCCTGCGGTAATTGTCACGATCGACGCGAGCATGGAGATTTTCATACGACGAAATCTCCCAAGTCATCCATAGAGATGATCAGCACATTGCAAGGCTCGTGTCCGATCACACGGGTGCAATGGCCTTGGCCAGATGTATCTTGAAATAGGATCATGTCTCCGCGCGATAAATAATATTTCTCACCGTTGCTCACAGTCAGTTCCATGCGTCCGGACATCACGGATACAAACTGAATGTCTTCGACGGTTTTAAAATCGACGTAATGCCCGCGCAAATATTTAGCTGCCTGCCAATGCTTTACACCCTGGCTGGCGGCGCCAATGCGTCGTTCATTGCCAGATTGAGGGAGATCTACCTCAGATAAACAACTGTGGCCGTGGTCATCTACGCAGATGCTGGGAAACATCATTTCTTGGCGCCTCTTTCTTAATGCGTCCGTATGAACTTGGATTCTAATTTTAAACGTTCACATATGGAGGCGAGAATGAGAAGGCGCGTTCCCCTGTGGTTCGGCTAGCGAATAGCCGTGGCGTTCGGTTCCGTATATGAGCCGCAGGATGGCGCGGTTAACAGACTTGAGCTTTGCGCTCCGGCCACCTTGGTCCACAATAGAAGTCAGCAAGCACTTAATTTCTGGAGTCGTTCTATGATGCGAAATAACTCATTCCTCACCCCGCTTACCGTTTTAACGGTGACCTCACTGTCTCTTAGCCAATCGCTCGCTCAATCGACGACGGTGGAAATTGTTGTTCCAGGGTCAGTGATCCAGGCCATCGAGGGAATCGATATTGGTCCCGATGGGATGATTTACGGCACGAGTATTCATGCTCAAGAAGTGTATCGCATTGATCCTGACACTGGCTTTGTCTCTGTCGCCGTCGCCTCGCCCTACGGCGAATCTGACGATGTGGCTGTTGGACCTAAGGGCACACCGGCAGAAGGAATCCTCGCGTGGACGGCGCAAACGACCGGTGAGATTCGTATTCAACGCCCGGGTGGTATGCCCGAGGTACTGATGCCTGATGCGCCGCGGGTCAATCCAATCGCGTTCAATAAGGAAGGTCGTTTATTTACGGCTCAATCTGGTGCCGGTGAGAACGCGTTGTGGGAGCTGGATGTCATTGGCGATAAGCCGCCAAGGCTGGTCGCCAAGAACAAAGGGCGTCTCAATGGATTTGGGTTCGGTCCAGATGGTCGTCTTTACTCACCTCATTTTGGCACTAATGAACTCTTCGCCATTGATGTCGATAGCGGAGACTTCGAGGTTATTGCGGATGATGTCGGAACAACTGCTGCGACAAAAGTAGATGCCAATGGCGATGTCTGGAATGTAGATTACATAACCGGAGACTTGTGGATTACAGATGTTGAGTCCGGAAAGTCCCGTATTGTAGCAAATTTCCCGCCGCCGCTCGACAACCTCACCTTCGATAAGAACGGCGTTATCTATATGGCTGATCTAGCGATCAGCGGCATCACGGCCTTCGATCCCAAGACCGAAGAATCCTGGGTGGTAACGGCTGGGTCTTTCACTGTGCCACTTGGAATGACCACAACCACATTGGAGGGTGAAGAGTCGATCTTGATCGCTGACCCCTTTGGCTATCGTTTCCTGGATCCAGATACCGCTGAAATCACGCGTGAGCCGGACATGTGGAGTCGCGGGGGGTCATCTGCTGTTGCGGCGGATAACGACACGATTGTTACGACATATGCGAATTTCAGCGCTATCCGCAAGATCGATCGACGCACTAATGAAGTGGTTTTTCAATCTAGGGATGTCGATGCGCCTCGAGGTGTCGTACTGACCAGTGATGGTGATGCTATTATTGCCGATGCGACGTCAGGAAAACTATTGCGGCTCGTCGACGATAAATTTGAAGACGCTGCCTCTGGGTTAAATGAGCCGGTAGCTCTTTTATTGGAAAGCGACGCCTCAGTGCTGGTGACGGAGATCGGTTCAGGCAGCATCAGTCGTGTTGATCTTACAAACGGAAAACGCACGGAGCTGCTATCAAACTTAGTAAATCCGTTAGGGCTCTCAATGTTGCCTGATGGGCGTGTTGTTGTTGTGGAGCCTGCGAAGGGTACTGTAACGGCGATTGATCTATTGACGGATGAGCGTACCGTTCTAGCTGCAGGGTTGCCGATCTCCCTAGATCACCACCACCTACCCAAGAACACACCCATTGGAATCGCGGTCGATAGCTCCGGCGCTATATTCGTGAGTTGTGGCAAAGACAATAGCATCGTCAAGATTACGATGGAGAAGGGCTAAGGCCTTAGATCAGGTCACCTGCAAGTCTTCAGGTGACCAGCTAGAAGACGCCTTGAAGGGCAGGCAGTTTGTACATGATGGGTTTCATCCACTGGAACTGCCTGAAGGTCGTGTAATAGAGCTGGCCCGGGCGTGTTTCTAGGTCGAGTGTGTACAAAGGCCGCCCCATGTAGGCCCATTGTAGTGTTTGGTCAGTGGATTCAATCACTGACCAATGGCCGATGGGTGGGCTTTTCGATTTTGCGGTCACCGGAGTCCAATATTTAGAAAGACAAACTTCGTCGCATTGGTTGCCGCCCTGTCGCGTTTGTTCTGTCGAATTTCGATCCTCGAACAATGAGTAGAGGGTCATTCCATCAGGGTCGGCATATAAAGCACCACCATCAGAGCCGACGACCTTGGTCCATGAAGGGGCTGGCGGCGGCGGTTCTAGGACGACTGCCCGCCATACGCCATCAACACCTTCACCGTTGGTGTCGCCCCGGGTCGAATCTCCGGCATAAAGGAACAATGTCTTATCCTCGTATGACCATTGATAGATCCCGTCGCCTCTGGCGTGTACAGAAAACGCACCACTGTTGTTGGCAGCCCAGGGTGCAGTAACCGGATTCCAGTTATCCAAACATTCGTTTAGACACGTAAAATCATCGGATTTATAACTGGGGCCGTGGGTGTACAGCGTCTGACCGGTTGCTGATGCAAGGACATGACCTAGTATCGTGTTCGCGACAGAAATCTCCGCTGGCGTGCTGATGACATCGAACGCGATATTCCAACCGCCGCCTTCGCCATACGCTGCACCTGTGTGGCTGTCTTTGATAAACCGATATACTGGCAGCCCGTGGTAGGCCCACTGCTTGCGACCATCATCACGTTCAATCGGGGTCCAATTTGCGGGCGTTTTCTCAGGAGTTTCATCCACAATAAGTGGGGGGTGGCTAACCGCACAATCGTCGACGCATGTTGATGTGCCTGGTTCCCTTAAGTCGTTATCGAAGGTGTAAAGCGTCATCCCTAGTGCATCGGTCAGTCTTGTTCCATGGCCGAATTGTATCGTCGACACCTCGGCAGGGTGGGGGTCGCTAGCGCGGACGTTGCCATTTGTCATGATTAACAAAGCGGCGCTAATCCAGCCCAACAACGCGGGTCTAGAAATGAAAGGTATGTTTGACAAGGCCATCCAATCGTCCTCAGGCTAAGCGAGGATGTCGCTGATGGTTTTGGAAGTTTGTAGCGACCGCGTGCCCCAGCTGTTTATGGATAGGCCCATAATTTGCATCGCCGTGAGGCCAATACGTGTTGTTGGGTCTGCATTGCCTCTGACATCCAAGCCAGTTTTGATTCGCCCTCCAGCACGGCCCACGGTCATGAACGGCACCTCATCAATTGAATGGGTGCGCGCATCTCCGGTTTCGCTCCCGGCTATGATCAAGACGTTATCAAGCAGCGTGCCATCGCCCTCCCTAATCGACCCAAATAGATCAATGAATGTTGCTAACGCTTCCATGCACCGCGTGTTGAACCATGATGTCTGATGTTGGAGGCCCAGCTCAGGATCAACACGCTCTTCGTGAGAGAGGCTATGGTGAGTCAAGCTTTCTCCAGCCTTGCGCAGGCTAGAGAGAGAATCGTTGAACACCATGTTAAACACTTTGGTCTGATTGCAAGCCACGGCCATTGATAGCATTCGTGTAAAGGTCTCGTGAGTGGCCAGAACCTGTTCGATTTCGACGCCCAAATTGCTTTCCAGAACGGCACTACCTTCCGGAGCTGGTATGACTTGGCAGGCCTCATTGGGAGCGGGCTTTTGTAACTGAACGTCCAGCTGATTTTCGAGTTCACGAATTGACGTGAAGTACTCATCTAATTGGGCTCTGTCAGAGGCCCCAATCTGTTTCATGAGTTTTTGACGTTCGTCCTTCACAGCTGAGAGCACGCTCTTTCTAACAATCACCCGCGGGTCGGGCTTAAAGTCTGCCTTATTGGGATCGACAAAGTCGGGTCCAAATAGCCGTGTATATAAGGCCGTTGGAGATGTTTCAGCCGCTGTCCGCGTGTAGGTCCCGCGTGCGGAATAGCAGTGGTTTGGATTGCCGGTGCATGCCAAGTCCACCGTTTTTAGGCGCGTATCGTTACCAATCGCATCGGCAATAAGAAGGTCAAACGTAGGCGCCGGGATTTCTTTGTCTTTATCTGGTGCTGTCCCACTCCTGGAAGCAATCCAACCGCTTTCATGGGGGTAATTGGAGCGACCGTCCAACGGTATGTTAAATTTGCCAAGGAAGTTGATGATCTCTTTGTGAGGTTCCAGCGCGCGGCATTCATTCAGAAACGTGATGCCTGGTCCGGTGGCTGATTTTTCTTCAACGCCATGACCCGGCGTATGCCCCAATCCCCAGAACCAAGTGCCAAACCGCACGGGCAGTGGAGACCCTGCAGCCAAAGCCGTGCCAGAGTCATCTAACATGCAGTCAAGGAATGGCAGACTGACAGAGATTGCAGTGCCTGCGACGGCACCCTTAAGAACAGAGCGTCGGCTAAATCGGTCTTTTTGATGAAGCTTCATAGCCATTGTCCTCTAATGTGTTTGGGCCATGTTGGAGGCTGTCTCAATTGTCCGGTCGCCAGTAGTCGCTGGCTTTGTGGCGTAGAATGTTTTGCTGGTTGCAATGCGTTTTAATAGTGCCGTCACCCGAAAATCATCCTCGGCGAAGCTGTCGATAAGATAAGACATCCAAGCATTTCTAACGGGCAACGTTTGTCCGCTTGCGTACGCATACATTCGATTCACTAAGCATATTGTGGCGGCGGGATTGTCGCGCAACGCCATCCCTAGGCCGGCGCTGTCCTCAAAGGCAATGCCATCTAAATCACCACTGGTGTCAATTAGGGCGTCGTTCTCTGTGCGCCGGAATTGTCCGGATCCATCGTAGTTTTCTAGGGCTAATCCTATGGGGTCAGTTATCCGGTGGCATCCAGCGCAGGCGGCATTGGTCGCGTGAGCCGATAATCTGTCGCGCGCAGTTTTGCTGGGTGAGTTGGGATCGTTAAACCCGCTGAAATCCACGTCGGGTGGTGGGTCTGGCACTTGCTGGCAAAGCAGCATGTTGCGAACAGCTTTACCGCGCAAAGTCGGAGAGCTTCGGCCTGGATGAGAATTCAAAGCTAGAAAACTGAGTTGTGCTTGAATTCCTAGACGGGGATCGTCCTCCGCAAATTCGTATGGCTCCCAGACACCTTTTGGGGCCTTTACCTGGACCTTGTAAACCAACCCAAGTGTTCGGGTCATAAAAGTTTTACGTGTTGTGAAAAGGTCCCGGTAATCCGCGTCTTGTGAGATCACATGGTCAGTTATGGTCCGTAAGGTTTGCTCCTTCGCATCTCGTGCTGCAGCAATGCCGAACGACGGGTAAATGACAGAGTCTTTCTCTAGAAACGCAAATTCGCTGAACTCCAGCATGTCACTAAAGAAAGCTCGAACACCGGCCTTTAGGCGAGGCGAATTCATCATGCGATCGACTTGACGTTCGAGGCTCTGTTGTGTGTGTAGGTCCCCTTGTTCTGCGGCTTCCAGCAGCGCGTTGTCCGGTGTTGTATTCCAAAGGAGAAAACTTAGCCGAGCCGCGATTGAATATGCGGTCAAGCGATATTCGTCAGGCTTGTCCGGAACAGGCTCAACGACATCCGTAACGAACAGAAATTGAGGAGCGACCAGGAGGCTGGCCAAGCCCGACACTAAACCCTCAGAAAAGGAGCCCAAGGCATCAGTTGTTTCACTAATGATGCTAAGGCGGGTTGAAATCTCTTCGTCGGACAACGGGCGCCGAAACAACATTCGTCCGATGGTGGACACAAATTGTGTGGCGCAGGCTTCGTCGTATCCACCATCAACTGCGTTGGAACAGGGCACGAGAAACTGACGATTAGGCCCAGTGACAACTTGAGAAGCAATTGACCTTGCCATTTCGTCATATTGGATCAGCGCACCGGGCGTTACAGTTGCGTCTCGAGCACCGACGGCCAATAGACCATCTTCCCGAACCGGGGTATCGAACCGTCCGCCAACAACAATAGACGTGCCAAAGATATCGGTGATGATATTGCGGTATTGCTCTTCTGTAAGGCGGCGCACATCCGGAGGCGTGCCCTCGGTAATCGGTTCAGACGGTCCGCAGGCGCTTAGCATAAAGGCGCAAAGAAGGGTTGCACCCAACGCAGTGAGTCTTCTTGCAGATGGTATCGAGTTGGGCTTCACCACGATTGTATCCATCTTATTGCTGTTCGCTCGACGCGAGCGTCTTTTCAGAGTCCGGATGATTAATAAAGGCACGAGCTGCCTCAAATTTGAAAGCTGAGGACAATGTTGTGCATTCTCCTGTTTCAGGATCGGGATGTCCGTCAGCGAGGTCATGTGCGGCTGCGTAGATGGCCGGACAACTATATTTATGTCTGTTAGGGAAGGACGTCAGCAGACCCCTGACATAACTATAAAACTGTTCAACGCCATAATAGCCGTAGGCCATGCCACTTGTTTTGCCGCTTTCCGGCGTGATGTTCACATGAATTTGTAAGTCGTGAATGAGTTGTCGGATGTACTGGTAGTTTCCAAAGTGAGGCAGGTGAACATCCGCTGAATCGGTCATCAAAACACCATTAACAATTTTGCCGGATACTGTGTCGTCGTAACGTGGAACCCCATCGACATGGTCTATTTCATAGCTGGCAAATGGCAGCACTTCACCTTTGCTATCAAGTGAGAAAGACCCGGTTCCTCTGTAGAAACTCACCATGACACTGTCGTCATTTGTCATATCGTCAACGTCGGTAATCTCCATCAAAATCATGCCCAACCCGCTGCTCAAACGATGGGCATTGGCGTTATTCTCGATATGGCCATAACTTCGCCAGGCCTCAACGCAGCCCATCAAGCGGTACATTTGATTATCAATACCCGTTTCGCCATTTAGGCCTGTGAAATTGCGGTGCTTACAAGTTTTGGGCGTGGCTTCGCCATCAGAGTTGCCATCAAGGTTGATGCCGTAGCCATACTTGCCTTCGACAACTTTAAGGGGCGGGTCTTGTACCGAAGTTGGCTCCGCGCAAATGTCTTCTCCATTGGGGCCGCGGTAGTTGATATGCCTCACCTGAGTGATCAGCATAGGGGGGTAAGACCGGCGCACTTCTGGGGTTACCGTTGATTCCCAAATTTCATAATTACCGGGGTTCGGTCCGGCCGGACATTCATCCATAAACATCGTTTCATACATGGCCGTGTTCCACTTGGTGACAACAAAGCCAAGAGTCTGTTTCTGTGCGCTAGCGCTATCGAATGGGGTCAAAGCGGCAAGCAAGACGGCTAGGCGTACGGATGTTTGCACGAGGCGCATAATCACTCAGTTTCTATGTCAAATGGGCCGTTGGAGAGATATTATCACGATAGGCTGGGCCAGTTTACTATATTGAACCGGTTTTTTGGTTGAGTCGTAAGGACAAATGCCAGCCCGGTATTGGTGTTTGCTCTATCCTATGGACGAATGTCTGGAGAGAGATCGAATGATTGGTGGCAATCTGTCAGGCCCAAGCGCAGTTCTCATAATATCCTTTGTTTGGGCCATGTTATCGGCTCCACAAATAGCGATTGGATCAAAGACAGATGAGGGTCTGTCGTGCGGGTATTTTTCAACCGATCCCAATGATCGATCTGGTCCGCCCATCCACTTCTATGCAGACCTTTCAGATGATGCTGAACATCTTCCAACGGAGAGTCCAGGTGTGGGGCGTGCAGACTTTGTCCTTGAAAGAGACACCTTGAAACTCTCTTGGTCCGTGCGCTTCAAGGATCTCACGAGCCAGACCACAGGTCTTCACATTCACGGCCCGATTCCTGCGGAGGGGTTAGCGCCCCCTATATTTGATTTGGCACCCGAGCTATTTATGTCTCCGGTAGAGGGGGAAAAGATTTTGTCTCAAGGTGAGGTTGCCTACTTCATCCAGCACTTGGTTTACGTCAACCTTCATACGACACGGTATCCAGAGGGAGAGTTACGCGGACCGGTTAGGAAAATCCCGCCGAAGTGTTGAGAAGAGAGGCCGGCACTTAGTTTACTACAGGGCGTGCTTCAGATACTCGATCAAGTTGGTGCGATCTTCATCGTCGCGAACGCCGTGGGCATTCATATCTATGCCCGACCCCACCATCATAAATGGGCTGGCGAGATAGGTGTTTAGGGTTTCGTCTGTCCATATGATGCTCGAATTTTGCATCGAATCAGAATAGTTGAACTCCTCTAGGCTGCCAGCGCGGCGGCCGATCACTCCAGCCAGAGATGGACCCTGGAGGACTTCTCCATGTTTGAGGCTATGGCAACTTCTGCAGGTCTGGTTGAATTCCCGTCGACCAGCATCCATGTCTGGACGAGCTGCTGCTTCGCCAGCCCAGTAAGTAAGGGCGACGATCGCCAAGCACCAATTCTTGACGCATATCGACATTTTTAGTTCCTTCTCCACCCTAAAATAACGCGTTCCGTTTGGCGCAACGCTTCCAACTCTAGGATATCAAGTTCGCCTTGGTGTTCATTGCGCTTGATCAATGTGAGGCGGCATAAGTATTGCGAATACGCGATAGGGGACGAAGAATACCTGTTGCAGGTCGCGTTCCTTTAAGCATTCAATGGCCTTTGCTGAGAATTGGTAGAAGTGGAAAACACGTGACCCAAACAAATTTAAGCTCGAATCGTCTACGCACCTGATATGGACGGTATGCGAGCGAAAAAAGGCGGCAAACGAATGTATGCGTTCGCAGATAGATATCTCCGTGTTTTTGGGGTGGTGCTGTTTTGTTTAGGTTTGACGGTCACGCCAATCCGTGCGGAAACATTGCGTGTGGCTGCGGGCGGTGTTCCGCCTAGCCTTGGAAATCCATATACAGCGACGGCTTTACCCGCGACAGAGCTCTGGTTGGCTATATTTGATGGATTAACCCGACTTGATTGGCGTGGAGGGCCGCTCCCTGGTTTGGCCTTGTCATGGGACAACCCCACTCCACTAACCTGGCGCTTTACGCTTCGAGACAACTTAGCCTTCCACAACGGTAAAGCCATGACGGCGGAGTCTGTCGCGAAGGTCTTTACCTTCCTCCTAGGTGAGGATGCAGCCTCATTCTTGGTCGCCAGAGAGCTGACCAATATTGCGGAAGTCGTGGCTGTAGACCCTCAGACCGTGCAATTTAATTTGCGAACCCCCGACGCTATTTTGCCAAAGCGTCTCTCGTTGGTAATGATTGTCGATCTAGACTCCTGGAAAGAACGCGGCGTTGATGAATTTACAATCGCGCCTGTAGGTAGCGGACCGTATCGTCTCGTTGATTGGGGCGCCGGCAATACGGCGGCGCGACTGGTGGCTTTCTATGATAGTTGGCGCGCGCCCAGGGGGTACGATGAGCTTGAGTATCGCGTTGTCGGCAACAAGACGTCTCGTCTTCAGGCTCTTTATGGCGACCAAGTAGATATTGCGACTGGGCTAAGTGAAGATGATGTTGGCGACGTAAAGGCTAATGGCTACGCCCCTTATGTCACTGCCACAACACAGATAAAATCAATTGCGCTCCCGAACGTGCGCTATGGTGATCATCCGTTGAAAGACCAGCGAGTTCGGCAAGCTCTTAACTACGCTGTCGATAAACATGCGATTGCGGAAGTGATTTTAGGGGGGTGGGTTAACGTTGCGAGTCAAGGTGCCGTATCTGGAATTTCTGGATTCAACCCTGATCTCCAGCCATATCCTTATGATCCTGCGCGGGCACGCCGGTTGTTGACGGAAGCAGGTTATTCAGATGGCATCGACCTAGAAATCGAGTTTGTTGCCACATTGACCCCGCTCGACCCTGTGCTCTTCCAAAAAGTTGCTCAAGATTTGAACATCGTTGGGGTGCGAACCTCTGTGCGGCAAATTCCTTTCTCCGATTACTTACGAAAATACGTTCCTAACCAGTGGGGTGATGTGGATGCCTTCGGGTTGTTTTGGAATTCAGCAACCTTTCAAGATGCCATTCGGCCCTTTGAGTACTTCTCCTGTTTTCGTGTGAACCCATTCTTCTGCGATGAAGACGTCACAGCCGATATAAGAGCCGTGCAGACTATGGCGGACCCGGCCGAGCGCGAAACCAAGATGCAAGCGATCATGGCGAAATTCCACGCCCTCGCTCCGGCCATCTGGATCACCAATTCGGCTTATGTGAATGCCACGCGCCGGGGAATTAGCAATTTCAGAATGGGACCTTCTGGGATAGTTTTCGAAGAGCTCGAACCAACGCCTTAGGACTAATCTTGCGGCCTGGCGAGGTAGTTCGGTGTGGTGCGCCCGCCCACACTATCAGGTTGGTTAAGATTGGGTCGGAATTGAAGGCTCGTATATAGAAGAAAATTCTCTTTTCAGATTTCAGACAAGGATAAGTACCCAAATATTGGCTACATAATACTGATTGGGAGAATTTATATCCTTTTTCAGGGGCCGGCCCCTTAAGCCACGCGCAACGAATCAATTACGGGTGCGCGCCATGAATGCCATACGGCAGGCTACAGCTGATCATTCCACCGCAAGCAGTACTGCGGGTTCTGTGACCCTCGTCGGAGCCGGTCCTGGCGCAGTTGACCTTCTCACCGTCCGGGCCGTGCGCACATTGGAAAACGCAGATGTGGTTTATTACGACAGCCTTGTCGATGAAGCAGTGTTGTCTCTGATTCCCAAGTCAACCAAGCGGGTTCATGTGGGTAAGCGTAAGGGCTCTCGAGTCATGTCGCAGCAATCCATACAAGACGGTATGCGCGATGAGGCCTTCGCGGGAAACCATGTTGTGCGTTTGAAAGGCGGTGATCCGTTTGTTTTCGGACGAGGCGGCGAAGAACTCTTGGATCTGCGGGCTCAAGGCCTCGACGTTACGGTTGTGCCTGGCGTCACCGCCGCCATCGGCGCGGCGGCTGAGCACGGCATTCCGCTTACTCACCGCAATGTGTCCACGTCAGTAACGTTTGTCACCGGCCATACTCTCGACGAGTCAGTGCCTGATCTTGAAGGCTTAGTATCATCAAAACGTACGCTGGTTGTGTACATGGGCGTGTCCAACGCCGATAAAATCGCAAGGCGGATTATCGAAAGCGGTCTGCCTTCCACCACAGCTGTAGCCGTATTGGAGCGCGCAACCCTCCCGGACCAGCGCGTCATTTGCACCACTCTCGAGGCGTTAGCCCAATGTAAAACGCTGGAGGAGATTAAAACCCCAGCTCTGTTGGTGATCGGTGATGTAGCGGCATTCGCTCAATCGGACGCAGACACGGAATCTGATGATATCGCAGACGAACCAGCGCCCTCTATTCCGGTTCGACCGACACCTGTGACTCAACCTGCCCCAACGCCGAACCAAGAGCCCTTTGAATGGGTTCATCATCCTCTGGGATAAAGTTATGCCATTTATTCTCTCTGCAAACCGGCTGCGTGACGGAGCCGTTGTCTATTTTGCGCAAGACAATTCTTGGTCAGAGCGTATTGAAGACGCGGCTGCCGTGCCCGAAGACCGGGTTGGCAAACTGGAAGAAGCAGGTTTGGATGCTGAGGCGCGTAACCATGTTGTCGGCAGCTATGCGATAGAGGTTGCGGCGTCCTGTCCTCCTTACTCCACGCGCTTGCGCGAACGTATTCGCAGTCACGGCCCCACCGTAGGTGACCGGCAGACGCGTACCGCTGTTGAAGACCACCAATCACGTCCTATGGGCGGTCCTGAGGGTTAAGTTATGTATGTTTATGATTCCCTAGACAAAACGCTGCTCAATCAACGGGTCGCAGAGTTTCGCGATCAGGTTCAGCGACGTCTCGACGGCGATTTGACCGAAGATCAGTTCAAGCCGCTAAGGCTGATGAACGGTTTGTATTTGCAGTTGCACGCCTACATGCTGCGTGTAGCGATACCCTACGGCACGTTGTCGTCTGACCAGATGCGCAAACTTGCTTATGTTGCCAAAACCTATGACCGTGGTTATGGCCATTTCACAACCCGCCAAAATATCCAATTCAATTGGATTGAACTGAGCACAGCACCTGACCTCCTGTATGATCTGTCCGAGGTCGATTTGCACGCGATTCAAACCAGTGGCAATTGCATTCGCAACGTCACGGCGGATCCATATGCTGGAGCGGCCGCTGATGAGCTAGACGACCCTCGCATCTGGTCGGAAGTCATCCGCCAGTGGTCGACGCTGCACCCCGAGTTCTCGTTCTTGCCGCGTAAATTCAAAATCGCCGTCACCGGGTCCGAGGCGGACCGGGCTGCAATTAAATTTCATGACATCGGATTAAAAATTGTCCGTAACAACGAAGGCGTTCTCGGCTTTGCCGTTTATGTCGGTGGCGGGCAGGGTCGTACGCCGATTGTGGCGCCTCTCATTAAAGCGTTTCTGCCAGCCCCGGATCTACTGCGATACCTAGATGCGGTCTTGCGCGTGTATAACCGGCACGGCCGTCGCGACAATATTTACAAAGCGCGTATCAAAATCCTGGTCGATAGCATGGGGGCTGACTCTTTTGCTGCTGAGGTCGCGTCCGAATTCAATCGCCTCGACCCTAAGCTCCTGAGTGTGCGGGACGACGACGTTAGCCGTCTGCGCGACATGTTCGCTCAGCCTTATTTGCGCCCCGATCCAGATTCCTCATCTAGCTTTGAGGACCTTGTGAAAAAATCGCCTCGCCTTGGTCCGTGGTTCAAATCTAATGCCCATCCGCATAAAACACCTGGTTATTCGATTGTTACCATTTCACTTAAACCAATCGGCGGTATTCCTGGTGACGCCACGGCAGAGCAAATGTTCGGCATCGCTGATTTGGCCGACCGCTTTAGTCTCGGTGAAATTAGGGTCACCTATACCCAAAATCTGATTTTGCCCCATGTGCGTCAGGCTGATTTGTTTGTGCTATGGCAAGAATTGGAACGCCTCAACCTGGCTACGCCGAATGTGGGATTGGCGAGCGACATCATAGCTTGTCCAGGGCTGGACTACTGCTCTCTCGCCAACGCGCGTTCGATCCCTATTTCTCAGCGCATTAGCGAGCGCTTCGCGAATCTGAACGCGCAACATGACGTCGGTCCACTGGATATCCGCATTTCTGGATGCATCAACGCCTGTGGTCATCATCACGCGGGCCATATAGGCATTCTCGGCGTCGATAAGAAAGGCGAAGAGCGATATCAGTTGACGCTTGGTGGTCAGGGCAACGGCGAGTCTGCAGTCGGCAAGATCGTCGGTCCCGGCTTTGATGAAGACGGCATCGTTGATGCCGTCGAGACTGTTGTCTCTACCTACTTAAGCTTGCGCACTGAAGGAGAAGTGTTTTCCCAGACCCTGGCCCGCACCGGACAAGACCCTTTTAAGGAGCGTCTTTATGACAATCGTTAATGCCTCGGGCGATGTGGTCGAACAGGGTTGGACCACTGTTGAAAGTCTCGAGGGCTACGGCCCGCATCACGGCATAATCGTATCGCCTGCCGTACTATTAGACAGTTTCGATGAAGCTGATCACGTGTCTTTGTCTCACACAGGGGTGCGCCTGTCTGTCGAAGACGATGTGAGTGAGATTGCTGCTTATGTCCCGCACCTTGGTCTCATCGAGTTAGTTTTCGCCCAATTTAAGGATGGCCGACCATATTCTACGGCGCTGACATTACGGCGAGACTACAAATTCACGCACGAGCTACGGGCCTCTGGTGACGTGCTTCCAGATCAAGCGATTTTTCTAATCCGCAGCGGTTTTAGTTCTGTCGATGTCCCTGATCAGTTTACGGCACAAGAATTCAAGAAGTCCCTTATGGCCTATTCCGTTGCCTATCAATCGGCGCATGACAGCCATGTGTCTTTGATCGACGACCTACGACGGTCTACGCCCGACGTGGCCGCAGAATGATTTCGTCGTCTCCTGAATCTATCGAAGAGCGTCTCGAAGGTTTGTCGGGAGCCGCTATGATCGAGACGGCGTTGGAGGCGTGTGAAGATAGTCTTGCGTTAGTCTCGTCGTTTGGCACAGAGTCGGCTGTGCTATTGCACATGACGGCTGAGGTCGATGCGAATATCCCCATTATCTTCCTCGATACAGGTAAGCTATTCGCACCCACATACGGGTATCAGCGTCGGCTGACGGAACATCTTGGTCTAAGAAATGTCCGCACCATTCGCCCTGAGGCGAAAGCGGTAGACGATGAAGACCCTATGAGCAGCCTGTGGCGCCATGACCCCGATTGTTGCTGCGCTGTACGCAAAGTCTGGCCGCTGGCCCGAGCGTTGCAGGGGTTTGACGCATGGATCACCGGTCGAAAAAAGTTTCAGACCACCGACCGAGGACGCGCTAAGCATACTGAAATTCAGGATGGTCGTGTCGTTATAAGCCCATTGCTGCAATGGGAGAAGTCCGATCTCGATGCCTACTTCATTACTCATGGTTTGCCCCGGCATCCCCTGGAGGATATGGGGTACCCATCCGTAGGTTGCTTCACGTGCACCGCAGATGTTCATGAGGGTGATGGGCAACGGTCCGGTCGCTGGCAGGGACAAGCAAAAACCGAATGCGGTATCCATCGTCCTTCGCTACGCCCTGCTGCGTGAGGTTAGCGATATGACCAGTCAGTTCTCAAGCAATCCGCCATCTTATCTAGAGACGTCTTCTTTGCAGACGGATGGTGTCTTTAATTATGACGCCGCTTTTGATTCTGGCCTCAACGATCTTAAAGCTGCGGGTTTTTATCGTTCATTTGCTCGTCTCGAGCGGTTGCCGGGTGCTTTTCCAAAAGCGTTGCTCCACGAGCACGGCGAAACGCGTCCTGTCACGGTTTGGTGTTCCAATGACTATCTCGGCATGGGGCAGCACCCTGTTGTTGAGGCAGCGCTGCATGATGCAGCGACACGCTTTGGCGCTGGTGCTGGCGGTACTCGCAATATTGCCGGAACCCATAACGTTCACGCCTTGTTAGAAGAGGAAATCGCATCTTTGCATGGCAAAGAAGCGGCGCTGCTATTCACCTCCGGCTATGTCGCCAATGAAGCGGCGCTCAGCACCTTGGCCGCACGTCTTCCCAATGCGGTGTTGTTATCCGATGAAATGAACCACGCCTCGATGATAGCGGGTATCCGGCATAGCAAGGCTGAAAAACATATTTTCCGTCACAACGACCCAGATCACCTAGAAGCGATTCTCAAGTCACTGGATCGTACGCGCCCTAAAATCATCGCGTGCGAATCCGTCTATTCTATGGACGGCACAATTGCACCGCTCGTAGAGATCGCTGCTACTGCGCAACGTTACAAGGCACTAACTTATGTAGACGAAGTCCATGCCGTTGGGCTTTACGGGACAGAAGGCGCGGGAATTGCAGCAGAGCAAGGCGTAGCTCAGCATATAGACTTTATTCAAGCCACGCTGGCCAAGGGCTTTGGTGTCATGGGTGGGTATGTCGCTGGGTCACGCCGGTCGATTGACTATATTCGCAGTTTTGCACCTGGATTTATTTTCACCACTTCGTTGTCGCCTGTGTTGGTAACCGCCGCGCTGGAGTCTATCCGGCACGTCCGAAAAACGGTCGAGCTACGGGTCAAACATAAGCAACAAGTTCTGAGCCTGAAAAGAGCTCTACGCGTGCGCGGTATTTCTTTCCGAGATGAGTCATCGCACTTCATACCCCTCATTATTGGGGACCCATTTGTGACTCGAGAAGCGGCACGGCTGTTGCTTGATCACCATGGTCTCTACGTACAGCCAATTTTTGCGCCAACCGTTGCGCCAGGCACAGAACGCCTGCGACTTACGCCCACGCCTCATCATACGGACGTCATGATCGATAATTTGGCTGATGCGCTATCCGAAGTATTAAGCCGAGCATGGCAGATAAAAGAGGTCAATCATGGCATGGCCTAAGTTGCGTATCGGTACACGACCGAGCCGTCTTGCCCGTATTCAAGTTGAACTGGTGCGCAAGGTGTTGTGCCGCCAAGTTCCCGATCTTCAAGACAATATTGAAGTGGTGGTTTACGACACACCTGGTGACCGAGACCGAACAGCTCATTTAGAAGACCTTGGAGGGCGTGGTGTTTTTACCGACGACCTTGACGCCCGCGTGGCTGCCGGTGAAATTGATTGTGTTGTTCACGCCATGAAGGACATGGCTCCTGATTTACCGACTAATCTCGTTATCGGGGCTACGCTCGAACGAGAAGATCCGCGCGAGGTATTGGTCGCACCGCGCTACACAAATTTAGAGGCGATGCCTCAGGGCGCCGTGTTTGGGTCATCATCTATTCGCCGTCGCGCTTTGCTCAGACGTCTAAGGCCTGACCTTCGGTTCACTCTCTTGCGCGGCAACGTGGAGGACCGTATTGCCCAGGTGGAGACGGGGTCATGCGATGGCACTATCCTGGCTTATGCCGGTTTAGCACGTCTCAAATTGTTATCTCATGCCCGACAGACTTTTGCTTTGAACGTGCTGCCGCCAGATCCCGCGCAAGGGGCCATAGGCATAGTCAGCCATAAAGACAACTTCCTGGTCCGCCGAATGCTGCAAATGATCAATCACGCACCCACTTATGCAGAAGTCTCGGCCGAGCGAGCCTTGTTGCGAGCATTGCCGCAGCCAGATGCTATAGCTATTGGTGCTGTTGCCCGTGCAAGCGGCTCGCACCTATGTTTTTCCGCGGTGTTGGTGTCTGAGGACGGCACACAAGAATGGGCAGAACATATCGAAGGCGACGTTGAAGATTCTACTACTCTTGGTCACCGGCTCGGCATGACGTTGCAGGAGCCAGCGCAGCGCTTGTTATCCGCATGATTATCAACACCCGACCGTTGCTTTTTGAGGCAGCCATGCGACGTAAATTATCTGGACGTGACGTCGCGACAACCCCAATGCTGACCCCGCGTCTGGTGCCCTGGCCTGTGTCGGCACTTGATGACGTCGATGCACTCGTCGTAACCAGTCAAGTCGCCGTTAAATTTCTCGAGCAATTTCCCGTGTCGCGTGACCTCCCCGTTTTTGCTGTTGGTCCTGCTACCGCTGATGCGGCACGAGAATCCGGATTTAGAGAGGTGACACATGGCGGCGGCACGGCCGAAAAACTACTGCATGCGATTGACGCGGCTTCTTTCAAGGGAGGGCTTTACCTTTCCGCACGCCAGGTCTCTCGCGATCTTTCCCTTGACCGACCATCCCGTATCAAGCGGCAGATCACTTATGAGATGACGCCAGCTAAATCCTTGCCGGATCTTGTCATAAACATGATCAAATCGGGTCAACGATTTGTGGTGCCGTTCTATTCGCCGCGTGCGTTTCAGGTGTTCGAATCTTTGACTATGCATTACGGCCTCGAGGCACATATTTCGCGTGCTGTGGCAATCGCCATGCATCAAAGGGTATTTGAAGCGCAGACGTTGCCATGGGGGCAGACTCGGATTGCTGTCGCGCCAGACGGTGAGGGCATGATTGAAGCCCTCAAGACGGCGGCATATTAATATGTCGCGTTCTAGTGAGTCTCCCGCAGCTTATCCCGCGACACGCCTCCGCCGGACGCGCCAGGCACCGTGGATTAGACGTCTCGTCCGCGAAACAACTCTCCAGCCGTCAGACCTGGTGTTGCCGCTATTTCTTGTCGAAGGGGATTCGCTTCGTGAACCGGTGGGTACCCTGCCTCGCGTTGATCGACTAAGCATCGACCTCGCGGTTGAAACTGCTGCTCAAGCCGCCAACTTAGGTATTCCGGCAATCGCACTTTTTCCGGCTGTCGAGTCCGCATTGAAGACTGAAGATGGTGCCGAGGCGTGGAATCCTGACTCCTTGGTTTGTCGTGCGGTCCGTGCCATCAAAGCAGCGGTTCCTGATATTGGTGTCATTTGTGACGTTGCGCTCGATCCGTATACGAGTCATGGCCATGATGGCCTGTTGCGTGGGGGTAAAGTGCTCAATGATGAAACAGTCGAGGTGCTGGTCAAACAGGCTCTGACGTTAGCGACGGCGGGCTGCGATATTGTTGCCCCCTCTGACATGATGGACGGGCGCGTTGGTGTGATCCGCGCGGCGCTAGAACCGCGGGGTTTTGCCGACACCTTGATCCTGTCTTACGCAGCAAAATATGCCTCGTGCTTTTACGGACCGTTTCGGGATGCCGTTGGATCAAGTCGTGCGCTCGGCGGGGCGGACAAATCCACCTATCAGATGGACCCTGCCAACGCAGCCGAAGCGCTGCGCGAAGTTGAGCTCGACATCGTCGAAGGGGCTGACATGGTTATGGTTAAGCCAGGTATGCCGTATTTGGACGTAATTCACTATCTGTCGCATTCCTATGATGTGCCGGTCTTCGCCTATCAGGTCAGCGGTGAGTACGCCATGCTGAGTCTCGGTGCTGACAACGGGCTATTCGATAGAACAGCAGCATTTATGGAATCCTTGCTTGCGTTCAAACGGGCGGGTGCACGCGGCATATTCACCTATGCGGCCATTGATGTCGCCACTGCACTTACAGAGCCGTCGTAATGCTACCGCTTATGCTAGATGTCACGCAGACGCCCATTGCAGTGATCGGGAACGGGTTTGCCGCAAGCCAGCGGCTAAACACTTTACGTTCGAGTGGAGCGCAGAACGTCACCACGTTTGCAACCGAACCGGAACCTCGCGTGTCAGAACTTGCTGGCGCCCAAGTATACAATCGCCTGCCTAAGCAAAAAGAGTTTGAGGCTGCGCTTTTTCGTATTGTCTATGTCTGTGAAATTGAAGAAGAAGCAACGCAGAAAATTGTTATGTGGGCCCACGAGATTGGTGCCTTCGTCAATGTGCATGACCGCCAAGACCTGTGTGACTTTCACATGCCAGCTATCCTTCGTCGTGGTCATCTGCAAGTGACAGTGTCTACGGATGGAAAGGTGGCTGGGTTGTCCCGCATTCTCCGTGATTTTCTGGGAGAAAAGATATTTGGTCCGAAATGGGCAGAACGGGTCGATGACTTGGGAGCACGTCGCGCGGACTGGGTTGCGCAAAAACTACCCTTCGAAGATCTTAAATCCCGAGTCGAAAACTATGTGGATGACAAGGGTTGGTTAAAGTAATAGCCGCAATTAATCCACATACATACCTGGGACGATAAGGCCTATTCCTTCAGATAGTCGATGACCAGGCCACATGTTTCTTCAGGATTGGTGATCATGCAGTAGGTGCTACCAGCTCCCTTTACCGCTTGTACTTTCGCATCGGGTTTGAGAGCCAGGAAATCGCTGATCAAGCGATCAAAGCTTGCAGACTCCATTGATTCCTCATCATTCAGTGCGCTTTCGTTGCCCATCAACAGCATCACGGGACATTGAATGCGGGGTATGTCACCAGTCAGGTCCGTCGATGACAAGGTCTCCATCAATTCCTTCATGGTGGTCATGTTCACGTTGGCTTCGTAATGGGGGGCGGCCCACTTCTCGTATTTGAAGTGATCCGGCGTATAGAGCGTCTTCGATGTGAGGACCACGCCCGCAAAAACACGCGATAACTGCGTGATACCAAATACATGGGCAACCCAATAGGCGGCGTGGAAGACGTCTCTCCAGTAATCATCAGTCTTGTAATACGGGTAGGTAATGAGTTTCTTCATTCGGTCCGGGTACTTGGCGGCAAACCGCATACCAATAGGCGTGCTGGTTGAGGTGCACCAAATGTTTGTCTTCTCAATCCCTGAGGCATCAAGAACAGCTTTTAGGTCTTCAACCCACCCTTCAAGGGTGTAAGGCTCGGTCATTGTCCAGTCGGATTTGCCGCTGCCCCGATAGTTCCAATGAATCGTCTGGATGCCCGCTTTGTGAAGAATGGGATCGCAAAATTCGAATTGGTTATGAAGCAGAGCAAAGCCGCCGATCAGGAGCAGGGGTTCGCCGTCTCCCTGAACGTCGTACCAAAGCCGAACGCCATTGCGGATTGTCTCTGCCATCAAACGTCTCCTACTTCATTCTTAGTTTGTTGCGCTGTAATTCTTTTTACTGTGCAATTTCTTCTAGCTCTAGGCCTGAGCGAATATTGTCGAGCGAGAAGATGGCTAGCGCTGCGATCACCATGGGCGGAACAACAGCTAGGGTGAACGCCCATTGCCAGCCGATTGATTCGATCCCCAATGTCACCAGAATTGGAAAAGTTGCGTGGCCCATGTTTAAGGCGAAAGATCCTGCAAAGCCTGCTGCCGTTGCGCGTACACGCGTGGGAAACACTTCGACCATCAACATAGAAAGCGCGGCAGCGTTGCCATAGAAAAACGCCGCCATGACGCCAAACCAGATCATGTCCTCGAGTTGTGTCTCTGGTAACCACAACAGCCCAAGGGTTGCGACTGAACCCAACAAAGCCCACAGCACACAGGTATTGCGCCGGGTCAGTACAAATTCTCCGACGAATGCCACGGCAATATATCCGAGAACACCAACGCCATAGGAGATGCCGACGATGGCCGTTGCTGTTTCCATTGAGTAGCCGCGAAACTGATTGAAATAGGCCGGAAAAAAGAATGCTGTCCCTGCATAGGCACCGCCAAAGAAGAAAAATGCGATGAAGATCATTATCGTGCGCTTTCTAAGGTCTGGCGCAAACAATTCCGATAACCTTTGCAAGAATGGTTCTTTTTCGGTCGCCGCCTCCGCTTCTCTTTTTGCGCGTTCTTCGGCGAAGCGCTTGCTTTCCGGTAGATAGCGCACAAGTAGAAAGGCGATTGGAATGACAAGGAGCGCCGGCATAAAGATATATCGCCAGCCAAAACTCGCGATTAGCGGCACAACAAATAGCGATGCGACAAACCAACCGATGGGATAGCCACACTGGACAAGCGCGACCATAAGACCGCGGTAACGTGATGGTGCTGTCTCGGCAATAAATGAGGTTGTAATAGGAGACAGCCCATTACTAATGCCGAACGCAAACATCCGGAGGACCGTTAGGCTTACAAGGCCTATAACAAAGGCGTGGAGTCCGACTAAGAGTGCGGATACAGCCAGACAGAATAGAAACATCGTCCGACGGCCATATCGGTCCGTCAAAGTTCCGATAATGGCTGATGCAAAAGCTGCGAAGACAAACGAGAGTGAAAGCACCCAGCCGACATCACTGATGCTGGCTCCGAACTCCTCTTGAATTCCGGGGATGGCATACCCGAACAACGATTGATCCATGCTGGTCAGGCTCCAGCCTAACAAGCATGTCACGAACACGATCAAAGGGTATCCCCTAACTTGGGACCAGAACGAACCAGAATTGGTCATGCAGATACTCCATGAGACCAACGATGTGTCGGTCTTAATTTATTCAACATCGATCCGATCGGTTACAATCGGAGATAAAATACTTTCGACAAAGGCATCACGTGCAGCGAGGATCTCTTTCTCTTCCTCAGGTGTCGGCTTGAACTCGTCGAGATCAGAGCGAGTTACGACGCCCTTTTCATCCAGTTTTCTCTCGACGATACCTAGCCGGTCTTTGAGGACATAGGTCTCGCGAGCCAAGGCGACGACCACTTTCATCACGCGGTCGACGGCGGGTTCCTCGTCCAAAAAATGGTTCTTAGCCATGATGTAGCGCGCTCCCCCCTTTATGAGGCGGCTTGACCTTTTGGCCCCAGTTTTAACTTTACTATGCAACCATATGTTCTCCTGAACAACACTCCCAAATGATCCATTTGTCAGGTGTTTGCGAAAAGAACACACTGCCGATAGAATTTACCAATTGCATGCCAAGCTGGCAGGATGGGGTCGATATGGATATTCAGGTCACGCGAACAGAACAGGCGAAGTACGACTTCGTGTCTGGACTCATGGGATACAATTCAACCGGAATAGGCCCAGCCATGGTTGATTTCTATGAGACCAACAAACGTAAGCTCGGCCCCAATCCAGACTTGGCTGCCACGAAAGCGCTCATGAACCAATCAACGGCGTATAAATTTGGCGCCTTCTTTGAGTTCAACGATCACGCAATGATGTTCGAGACCGTGCTGGGTATTCTCGAAAAGCAAAAAGATGAAGTTATCGAATGGCTAGATACGCACAATGAGCCTGGAGCCTTGGGGAGTCTCTCCCTAAATGATGACGTCAAACCGCCTCGTTATTATAAGAACGTCGAAATTCATACCCAGCCAGGCAACTATCACGGCAGTCCATTTGCGGGTTTGATGTATCACTGGATGATCGGACCATTCCTGTGTAACCGCGACAATAATGACGAAATGGGCTGGGATCTTGCCAATGGTATTCCAAGAGGAGACTACCGAACGATCGTAGATCTAGGCTGCGGTATCGGCAAAAGCACAATTCCGTACTGTGATCTTTATCCAGACGCAGAAGTGTACGGCGTTGATTACGCCGCACCGATGATTAAGTACGGCCATAAATTTGCTGAGCAGCGCGGCAAAAAGATTCATTTTGTACAAGCGCAAGCTGAAGATACGCCATTTGAAGATAACAGTGTCGATTTGGTAACCGCGATCTGGCTGTACCATGAAGTTAATCGCAAGGGGATGGATAAGATTGCAAAGGAAGCTCTGCGTATTCTCAAGCCAGGGGGCAAGTTCGCGATAATGGAGTCACCGCCCTTTAAGGTGCTCAACGAGCAGTATCACCCCTTATCGGAATTTTTATTGGACTCGACGGGTCGTCGCATGGAGGACCCGTTCATCCCATTGTTTTTCTCACTGGACCGCAAAGAGATATTTGAAACCGCCGGGTTTTCTGCTGTCCGGGAAGAGGGTCTGCCAAACCACCTGACTGGTTGGAGTACGGACGTAAACTACTTTTTCGGTTCTTACCCATGGTGGATGACCATCGGCGAAAAAGCATAACTATATAAGGGGAGGGGATATGTCAGATGACATCGAGGCGCGGTTTCGCGCCATTACACATAAGCTTTGGGGGGAAGAAGAAGGCGAAGAGATCTATCAATGGATCGTCGCAACCCGTCCACCTGCATTTCATAAGAAACTTATAGAAGTGATGGTGCCGGTATGGGAGATGGATAAGGTGGACCTTAAGGTCAAAATCTTGTGCGCGATTTCTCTGTTTACCGGCCTCCACCGCGATGAAGCTGAGTTCTTTTTCAAAATGGCCGCCCATCACCAAATTCCTCAAGAGGAAGTTGAAGAAATACTGATGCTGACGGGTCTGGAGGCAGGGTTCCCCACCGCTGAGAAAGCGATTGTAACCATGAAAACTGTCTACGATGCCCATGCCGCGAAGGCCGCGGGAAAATAATATGTTGCTCAACCGAGAGCGTGCCAACGAAATCATGGATCGCGAGGGGTTAGATGCTCTTATCGCGGTGACGCCAAACAATGTTGTTTATTTAAGCGACTACGATACAGATTTTATCTACGACGTGCCGTGGCTGGCGTGCGCTATATTGCCGCGTTCTCCAGACATTGCACCCTGCCTGATCACAACAGAAATTGAAGCGGTTGTTTTGCATGAGCGTCCAACGTGGATGCCCGATCTTCGTCTTTATTATTTCGGAATCTACGGCGGTGTCTTGAAAGTCCACACCTTCGCCGAAGGCGTGGAGTTCACGGAAGAGGAGCAGGCGATGCGCCGCATGGTCGATGACGTGGAAAAGAACAACTACGTCGGCGTTTTTGAAACGGCGGCCAAAGCTCTTTCAGATATGGGGCTCACCGGCGCCAAACTTGGATTTGATGACACCCGGTTTGCGGACGCGCTTGGTGATGTTGTGAAGGACGCTGATGTCAGAGATGCAACCAACCTGTTGTTTGAAATCAGAATGGTCAAAACCCCAGATGAGATCGAAATACTGCGAACGGCGGCCAAGAAGAATCAAATAGCTATGGAGAAGGCGTTCGCAGCGATCCGAGACGGCGGCACTTGGGGTGATGTTGTCACCGCTTATGAGGTTGGCGTTGCTGAACAAGGCGGGCGTGTTCTTGCGGCTTTCAACGGTGCAGGCCGAAAAAGTGCCGGCGCTGGGCGAGTCTTTAAGGATTACCCGATCTCCGAAGGTGACCAGGTTTGCTTTGACAGTATGATGCGCTGGCGACGCTACATGGGCGACTGTCAACGCACCGTTGTCCTTGGCGATCCCTCAGAAAAAATGGAACAGTATTGGCGTGGTTATAAAGCTGGCGTGACAGAAGTCTACGGGGCAATGAAGCCTGGGGTCTCCACTGGTGACCTCCGGAATCAGGCGATAGACATCGTACGCAAGAATGGCTGCCCTACATTTGAGTTAGCGTTCATTCACGGCATTGGGTTGGATCACATCGAAGTCCCATTTATTGCTGGCGGAACACTTGGTGATTTCCCAATTGAGGAAAACATGGTCCTCAATATGGATTTTGAACTTCACGAAGTAGGGTGGGGGGGTATGTTTTTTGAAGAAAGCATGCTCATCACTAAAGATGGCGCTGAGCGGCTTTATTCACTTCCGCGGGACTTGATCAGGATTTAACAGCGGTCAAGCGGTTGCCCGAGCAAATGGCCACGCAGCCGGTTTCACTGACGTCCCGGTCGTTCGCAAAAGAAATATTTGCCGATGATGACCAGCGCAGGTAGTCGTTTGGCCGGAGTTCGATTTCGGATCCGTCCGTCTGAACTAACAGGTCGCCGGTCACCACATATAGCCAGGGTCGGCCGGTTGTAAATTCAACACCAGCATCTTTCTTGCTAGGGCGCCAATCAGACGGAATGAAAACCATATCAACCGTGTCCGCTCCATATCCAGCGTCTGCCAACGGTTTAATCTTCCATCCCTCAACATCAGGGTGCGGTTGCCACGACAGTGAGTCGGTCTGCATCAATCGACAAGGTGTAAAGGCATTAATTTCGACTTTTACATCCATGTCGAAAGGAACATTAACGGTCTCCTCAGCAAAGGCTTCTTCTTTGATGCTGGCACCTCGGCCTGTATTCCAATACAGAATAACTGCCCCTGCCTGAGAGCGTGGTTCTGGCCGCAAACCATGAAGGCTACCTGGCGGGCGATCCATAAAAAGGCCGCGCTTGAAGATGTAGAGGTCACCGTCAAAATCTTCGATGCTATTGAATTCCCAGTGAGGGAAATCGCCGTAAAGCTGAAAGCCACGCTCGACGACAGTTTTGTGGTAGTGGCGGTCTGGCTTGCCATCAAATACATCTTCACCCCAGTTGGGCGGCACAAACCATAATCTAGTAATCGCGCCTGTCTCGTCATCTCGAGAAAGAATTTTTTGCTTAAAGCCAGGTATGTCTGGATCGTCTATCCAATCCACTTCATCTGTTCGCACATGCTGCAACCCGGGATCAGTCATCTTTCGACTTCCTAGTAGTTGGGTTCGCGATCGTAGTTCACACCTGCTTTAACATGGTCCTGATAATCAGGAGGCAACACAGGGTCGTAATCTGGATACCAATTCGGTGGGTCGCCTTTCACCCACTCCGTGGCAAATGGTCCGCCCTTGCAGCGAACCAAGTGAAGCGTGCCACCCCACGTGGCAAAAGGGCCGTGCTGGATGCCAGGTGGCCGCCAAAAATACGCGCCGTCCCGAAAAACTCCTCCGGGAAAACACAAATCACCAAGTATTGAGAACTCTTCCTCTACGACAGGGTGAATTTCGCATAGGTCGGTGTGCCAGTGGGGCGCCATGCCGATCATCCATGTGCGCTCACTAGTGTAAGGGTCCTCATAAAGCAATTTATGGAACGTTCCGGTTGGGTCCCAATCAGGTGTGTCGAAGGATTCGGCAACGTCCGTCATCGTCTTGAACGTCCGTGTTTCAATATGTTCGACCAGCCGGGCCGCATCAAAACCGTTGCCGGCTGATTCAGACTGAACAGCGTGAGGTTCTGATGAGAAAAACGAGATTGTGACAGCACCGTTTATGCTTCGTTGGATGGTGCGCAAATAGCCGCTTGGGAGATGGGCGTAATCGTGTTTCCGATAGATATTGCCGTTAATTTCCAAGGACCCCTCGAGCACGAGAAACTCTTCGTCGCAATCCAAATGCTCGGGTTTTGTTCGCGCCCAACCCGCAGGCCACCGGATCATAGTTGACGCATCGCCGCCTTCATTGTCGATGCTGAGAATTCGCATTTCAACGTCCGGCCGCGCGCCTCCATATAAGCCTTGGGTGAACGGCAAGACCTGCGATTGGACAAACTCTACATGTGGGCGAGCCATATAAACTTTGCTCCTGGTTTATTGGATTAGGGCGCGGTCTAAAATTGGTGATGGTGTCGCACCATCGACCTTAGGATCGCCGGTTTTCATGCCGAATAAGAGTTTACCGTTTGGAGTCATCGCGCCATCCCATTGCAAGCCACCGTGAGTGGAGATTGTGCGACAGTCTCTGAAGTGCCGCTGCACTGGGTTGCGACCAGTCTGAGCTGTAACCCCCATCATTCCCGACAGCCGTGTTGCCGCGGCGAGGCATTGGCGTGATGCATAGGCGAGGTCGCGCTTAACCGTGAGCAATGTTGTGCCTGGGAGTTCTCGGCCGGCCGCACCTTCGTCATGTAGATATTGATTGATGTTATCGACGATAAGTTGTGCCGCGTGAATTTCGGCAGCTGACTCGCCGACCCGTGACTGTACGGGAACCTGGTCAATAATTGATTCGCCAAACATTTGGCCCGACCGCGTCTTCGTCAACTCGCAGTATTCTTCCAATGCGCCCAGGGCGGTGCCGAGCATCGGTCCTGCGACCAAAGTAAAAAAGTATGGGGAGAATTCGACATTGTAGATGTAGTTGTCATGTAAGACGGCGCCGGGAGGCTTTGTCCCGGTTGCTTCTTCGGTCAAAATTGTGCGGTGCTCGGGGACAAATTGGTTAACGACCTTGATGTCATGACTGCCAGTGCCTCGGAGGCCTTCAGAATCCCAGGTGTCGATCACCTCGTACTCGGACGGCAAAAGCATCGCCATGCGAAAGACTTGAGTGCGACCACTGTGTAGGTCATCTTTCTTTCCGCCGACTTGAGCCGCCACTACAGCGCAGTCAGAGTGGTTGATGCCGCTAGAGAATTTCCATTGGCCATTGAGGACAAACCCGCCATCGGTTTTTTCCATGCCGCCGCCGCCGGCAAACGCGGTGCCGATCACGGCGTCTGGGTGTTCAGGCCAGAACTCTTCCTGACACTCTGGTGGGAAGCGGGCGAGTAACCATGTATGACAAAAGACAACAGAGCTCACCCAAGAGGTGGAACCGCATCCTCTGCCGAGTTCTTTGGTCACGTCGACGTGTGCGCCCCAATCCATTTCGTACCCGCCATAGCGTTGCGGCGTAAATATCTTGTGGATGCCAGCGGCTTTCAGGTCGGCGACCGTTTCTGGCAATAAATCCCGGTTTTTTTCCGTTGCCAATGCCCGTTCTCGTAGAACGGGGATGAGGTCGCGTGCCGCCTTAGTGATCTCGTCGCGGGTCGGAATGTAGCTTGGTTTCGAACCATCCACGTGTTGTGTACCCCTTACCAAGTAATTGATTCGCTATTATAGCGTCTAAAAGAACCAGACGTCGCCATGGTCAAGTTCGCTATCTCATTTCGCATTCCTTGAACTGCGTCGGCTACTTCGACGGACGCGCCTTCTGCCTTCATTCCCATATCAGTCTTGGCGTGGCCGGGGCATAAGCAAAGTACGCTGATGCCGTCGTCATGCAATTGCTCAGCCATCATGCGCATTCCTTTGTTTAATGCGGCTTTGCTCGTTGCGTATGGGTAAACAGGGTAAGTATTCATATCTGTCAGAGAGCCAACAGTGCTGGAAACCACAGCTATTTTTTTCTGCGTGCCGGCTTTGATATTGGGAAGAAGTGCCTCAGAGACTTTCATCGGCCCGAGCGTGTTCGTGCGCAATATATTCTCCCAATTCTCGAAATCGAAACCGCCGAGCTTTTGGCGGGGAAAGTCGTCGCTTGCGATTCCTGCATTATTTATGAGGACATCGATAGATCGGCCACCCAGCGCTGCGACGCAGGTGTCAACGGAGGCGTGATCGCTGACGTCCATTTGAACGATGTCTATTGTGGGATTCTCTGCGACCAGTTTTTTCAGATCCGTGGCCTTGTCAGGTGAACGGCAGCTGGCGATAACCTGCCAGCCGTCATTTGTGTACTGGGCGGTGAATTCCAAACCCAGCCCGCGATTGGCTCCGGTGATCAGAACTGTCGACAAGATTCGCCTCCCCCATAGACCAAGCTAGAGTAGAGGCAATATACTGGGGTTACCAACAGCTAAAAGGCGGAGGTGCTCATAGCACGACTGCCTCAGGGATATTTCTGCGAGGCACGTCAATGACCACTGACAAATCACAAATTGATTATAACGACTGCCTAGTAGATCTCGCTCAGCACGTTGGTGAAGAGAATATCATTACCGACAAAACGGCTTTGTCTCCGTACGGCAAAGACATCTACTACGAATGTGAGCCTCCAGTTGCTGTTGTGCGACCCGGGACGATTAATGAGGTGAGTGCAACGGTCAAAACCGTGACCTCAGCTGGTCTATGCCTGTCGGCGCGAGGCGGCGGTCTCTCCTACTCAGCGGGATATCTAACGGACAAGCCCAACTCTGTAACCCTCGATATGCAGAGATTGAATAAGATTGTCGAGATCAATCAGGATGACATGTATGTCCGTGTCCAAGCTGGTATCACCTGGAACCAACTGAACAATGCTCTTGAGCCGTTGGGTTTAAGAACGCCCTTTTGGGGCACGGGGTCCGGATTATTTGCCACCGTCGGAGGCGGGGTTTCACAAAACGCGATCAACTATGGCTCTGGTCGATATGGGACTCTCGCCGAGAGCGTTATTGGATTGCGTCTTGTCATGGCCAGTGGTGAAGAGCTACGAACTGGGTCGTGGGGGGCTGAGGTCGATCCATTACCATTTAATCGATATTACGGACCTGATCTGACAGGATTGTTTCTTGGAGATAGTGGTGCTCTCGGCATCAAGACAGAAATAGCTCTGCAACTCATTCCACGCCCTACAGAAGTCCGTTTTGCCGCATTCAGTTTTGCGGATCGGAATGACTTTGCTGCAGCGACGGGCGCTGTTGGTCGGCTCGGTCTCGTTTCAGAATGTTTCGGGCTTGATCCCTTCTTTTTGTCAGAGAGGATAGCGTCTACGGGGTTTGCCGACGACGTCGACAAGCTTCTCGGCATCGCTAAAGGGCAAAGCTCTATTCTGAGGGGCATGAAAGAAGCATTTAAAGTCGCAGCCGCGGGTCGGCGATACCTAAAAGATGTGGGCTATACCCTTCATATGTCTGTCGATGGGCGCAATGACGCAGACGCAGATACTGCGTTGGAAGCCGTCAAAAAAGCGTGCACCGCCCATAGTGGCCGTGAGATCGAAGCGAGCATCCCCAAAGTGATGCGCGGTACGCCGTTTCCACCACCGATCATGATGCTCGGGCCAAACGGTGATCGCTGGGTGCCGATGCACGGGATATTGCCGCACTCTCTTCACGCAACACTGCTTGATGACATAGATGTTTTCATGGATGCCAATAAGGGCGTTATTGATCGCCATGGACTGGTATGGGGGCAGGTGAGCAATTTGATTGGGCAATCACGTGTCCTGATAGAGGTCAATCTGTATTGGAAAGACCGGCGCACCGATATGATCGAAAGCTATCTTGACGATGATTTCCTAAAAACTAAGAAGTCGTTTGATGCAGACCCTGCAGCTCACGCCGCAGTGGGTGATTTGCGCAAAGGGCTGGCCGATCTTTTTCGCAAGCGGGGAGGAACTCACATGCAAATCGGTCGCAGCTATCCTTTTCTTGATTCCCGCATGGGCACGACGGCTGACCTTATTAAGTCCCTTAAACAGACTGTCGATCCAAACAATCAAATCAACCCGGGCGCACTTTTGCCGTAGCCCAGCTGTTGGCGTGTGGGGGAGCGCCTCGGATGTCTGATGGCGTTATTTCCAGGGGTAGGTGCGAAGATGGCTGAGAATGAGACCTTCCGCATTGTCGTCGGTTTGATAGTCGATCCCCAGCAGCCCTTCCGTGTGTACAAGGCCGACGTTGCCGTTCTTGCTTGAAAGTGGACCGTGAGGAATGCCTGGTGGTCGCGAATAATAACCGCCAACACTGCACGTATAACCCGGCTTGCCATCAACGGTCGCAATGTTCACATCGCCACTGATGATAATGCTTTCCTCTCGTACCGGGTGAACTTCTATACCTTCTTGAAACCAGCCCGGCATAAGCCCGGCTAAATGGGTGCTCGTCCCCGTTTCAGGGTCGCTACGTAGAACTTTCACAAAAATTCCTGGATGAAACGCAACGCTCGGTTTTGATGCGGCGAGGGGGTCAAACCAGTCCATTGCCCACGTGTCGAGGGCTGCCACGGTCTGGTCTGTCTTGGCGTTAAGGTTTGAGGTGGTTGTTATAGTGTACTCGGGCGCATTGTTAAAAATGACAAAGGCGGTGCAGTCTTCTTTCGCTGTCCAAGGTGGTTGCACCACACCACTGGGGTAAAAACAGAAAGCCCCCGATTGCAGCAAATCGTCTCCAGATTCCAAAGCGCCTTCCATAAGGAATAAATCTTGGTCTGCACCACACGACACAGATTCTGTTCGGGTCCACCCCTTCGGAATGTGAATCACCGTCGAAAGTGCGCCAGAGTCTTGGTCTTCATTCAAGCGACGCGCCTGCAGGCCATCTGGCAATCCCGGAACTGACCAGGAACTTGGCTCGATATCAAAGGCGTTTAGGTTTTCTGTTTGAGGGCGTGTCATTCAGGCGATCCTGTCAGTGATGCGCGTCATCTGCATTCACAATATTGATGAGGAAGTCAAATTAACCCTAAGTCTTGGTGGTTGCACGGGCAATTGGTGACGGGCAATCTTGTGTTGGTTGTCAGTCATCCAAAGTATTGGAAGGAGGTTCCATATTCTTCGTGCTTTAAGTCTCATAGATCAGGGGCGGGCTCACCGATTCCTTCATTCTCGGGGCCGATATTGCTATTGTTGATCGCCATCGCTTAGGTAAATTGTGACCCGAGTTGAATTAAGTACGATCAATAGTGATTAGAGGGCGTAAGATGCACAGTAGCGCAGACCTAATGATTCCTGGCCCCGACGGCCAACTCTCCGTCCGCACTCGTGGACTGGCTGAGAATGGCCAGAACATTTGTGTCTTGGTCCAAGGCGCCAACGTATCTGGTCAAGCCGGATATGACTTCAAATTTGATGGCGGCGCCGATTATTCATTTATGGATGGCCTGGCAGACCGCGGTATCGGCTCGGTAACATTTTCTATACGTGGCTACGAAAAATCTGAGCTCAATAGCGATCCCTTATCTGTTCAGTCAGACCAAGCCATCGAAGATTTAGGCGCCGTGATCGATTGGCTAGGATCTGAGGGCATCAAAGCACCGCATCTTCTTGGCTGGTCATGGGGCGGTAGAATTGCGGGGCGATATGTTGAGCAGAATCCTGACCGCATCGACCGACTTATTCTGCTTGATCCAGCGTTAGGTGGCGGGCAACTCATCCTTCCTCATCCGGAACAGAAGTATTGGGACAACACCTACGACTACTTTTTCAATCGACTGGAAGAGGAATATACAGAACTGGACGCGCGCAAAGCTTTTGCTGAGTTGGTGTCCAGCACTGAGCCAAAGGCGCCCAACGGTATCCGGGAAGAAAACGCAAATGGCAGTATGCCCGCTGATCCAACGGCCATAACACGCCCAACAATGATGCTTTATGGAGATGCCGCAGGCGCGGCCAACTATATGCACGGTAGTCAAAGGCGGGCAGAATTTTTCGAGAGCCTTGTAACTCCCGACAAGGCATTGGTCGTAATTCCGGGTGCAGGTGATTACGCACATATTCAGAATCCACGTGTTCGTTTTCAGAAGGCGGCCGCAGATTTTCTGCTGTTGTCCTAGCTAGGAGTGATGCACCACCGCCCATCAAAGCCAATTATCGACAGATGGAATATTATCGATATGACGAGAAGATAGAAAATGACACTTGCAGACATTGAGAATAAAGCTGGGCTCTGCCGTATTACCTGTGGGTGGAAAAAGCCTGAACTACCGATCGATTGGGTGCGACGGTATTGGCGTGACGTTCACAGTCCAGCTATCGCGAGACGCGCCGGAATATATGACTACCGTCACTATCAATACGATCCCGTCCGCAATGATATTTTATCACCCATTGATGATATTGAATATGAGGCGCCAACACTCGAACAATTGATGTGGACGTCCGACGTACGATATCGAGATGAAGCAGCATTGGCAGTGTTCGACAAGTCCCCAGAAGGGAAACCGAAGACGAATATTCTGGGCGATATCGATATCATCGTCGATCAGAGCACAACTTATCGTGCTCTCGATGAAAATGCGAAAACATATGTCGATGATACAGGCATTGCGATACCGCAAGGCCCATGCGCATCGCCTACATTCGCACTTTTTGTACGTAGTCGATCAGATGAGGTCGAATTTCGGTCTTGTCTGCGTCAACTCGCTGAGGCCTGGTCAAAGAAATTGGGGGTTTTGCGTCTTCGTCTGAGTCTGTTTGACGCGCCTGACATGGAGAAGGAACGGAAAGCTGGGTATCCCGTAAAGACTCATCCGGTGGAGCGTCAATACCAGGCCTGTATCGAGTTGGTTCTGGACACAGTAGCACGCGGGCAGTCTTTGCTTCAGCCGGATGACCGTATCGACTATGCCGCACACATTTCGACGATCCATGCTTATCCGGTTCGTGTCGTGTACACCAGCAATTACAATGGAAAGCCAACCTTGGTTGGCCTGCGTGGATATCCCGCATACGAAGCGTTGACAGCGCTCGACGCCCAGAATCAGCGACAGACCAGCCTGCTAGAATGGATGTATGGTGATATTGCAAAGAACGGGACGGCTGAGGATGAGTGATGCTTGAACAGTCAGTGTCAGAACGTTTGATCGAATTTGCCTTTGAATGGAAAGAGCGGGGCGTTCCTGTAGACGTCACCCATGAAGCAAAACGGCTTCTTCTAAATCAGCTCAAAGCGTCAGTTGGTGCGGTGGAGACGGATACTGTCCACCTTCTTCATGAGTCGATTGCACCGCCACGGTCGGATCAAAATCCTGCTCACGTCATATGGCTTGGGACAGAAACCACTCAGGAAGATGCGGCGCTGGTCAACGGTGCTCTCTATGAGGTCCTTGATTTCCATGACACTTATATTCCGTGCTACATGCACGCGACATCTGCGGTTTTGCCCGCTGTCATTGCTGCTGCGGAAGGTCGAGGACAAAGTGGTAAAGATGTGATCGATGCCCTGGCGCTCGGAATGGAAATAGAGTTGGCGATCGCGACGATGTTAATGCCGACCGCTTATTTTAGAGGGTATGTGCCGGCTGGATTGACAGGCGGTGTTGGTGCCGCCGCCGCATGTGGAATTCTCGCAGGTTTAAATAAACAGAAGTTACGCGATGCGATAGGAATCGCCATGTGTACGGCATTCGGTCTGTATGTCTCCGTCGGTAGCATGACGCTATCGTATATTACGGGAGCGACGGCGCGATCAGGACTGACGGCTTTTAACCTCGCAGAGAAAGGGTTTGATGCACCGCAAACGGCATTTGAGGGCGACAAAGGTATGTTTGTCACGCACTCCGACGAAGATGCAAAAAAGATCGATGAGGTGCTGGGATCGTTGGGTAGTACCTGGCGCATTCATGGTCAGACCTACAAAGTGATTCCGACCGAGACTATTACGCATGGGCCTGTTGAGTTGGTGCTGGACGTATTGCCGCGTGCGAATGGGCGCGCCGTTGAGAGTCTAGAGTTTGCCGTTTGCCCCATCGTTAAAGAGATATGTGATGAACGCATGGAACGGTTTGGCGATCCGAGCAGTGAGCTAACTGCACGGTTTGACCTGTGTTTCTGCGCTGCTGCCGCATGGCACCGAGGGCGTTTCACGTTGGATGAGATGCGCGAAGCCGCTTATACGAACAAGGACATTCTAGATCTGCGAGCCCGCACGCACTTGGTTGAAGATGAAAAAAGAGAGACCTTCGAAGGGTGTTCCTTGCTGGTTACGTTTACTGACGGAACAACCGAAACAGCGAACGTTGACGCGTTCCTGGGGAGTCCTGGCAGCCGTATGACGGACGAACAATTGTCGGATCTGTTCCGTGCTTCGTCCCAAAAGTACCTGCAAGACGGACAGGCCGAAAAAATATTGGATGCCGTCTGGAATTTGGACAAGGCCGAGAACGTATCTGAGCTTGTCTCGCTATTGACCGTGGAAGGCTAACGGGGGGATGGCTAAGGTTACGTTAAGTCAGGGTGAAGCGATTTGGTTTAAGAAGACCGGATCTGGTCCGCCGTTGCTTCACATCCATGGTTCTGCTTTTGGTCACCGTAATTTTGAGAAACTTACGCCCCTTGCTGCCAATCACTTCGAAGTTATTGATTTTGACTTGCCTGGGTATGGTGAAAGTACAGGGTCGCCTAGGCCTGGTGGGATGGAAGGGCTTGCAGAGCAGGTCTACGAATTTATCTGCGAGGCAGGATTTAGAAAAGTGCATCTGCACGGCACCTCATTCGGCGCGATGATCGGGTTTTGTCTCGCTGCAAATTATCCCGATGTGGTTGATCACCTGGTTCTGAGTTGTTTCCTGGCCCGATACGATAACGCGGCCCGAATGATGCGTGGAACCTGGAAACGGGCAGCTTTAGAAAGCGGAATGGACGCTGTAGCAGATTTGACATCTGTTGCCGGATTCGCGCGCAGTTTTTACGATAGTGAAGGTGCGCAGGCTCAGCTTCAATCCATGCGTGATGCTTTCGTGCAGACCGATCCGAAAGCATTCGTCGCCGGGACTGAAACAATAGAAAAGACTGACCTTAGCGACTTGACCGCCAAAATTTCTGCTCCATCTCTTCTCCTTGCTGGTGATGAAGACAATATGACCCCATTTAGTCCATCGGAAAGTGGCGTCGGTATGTCGGCAATCGCGCAACAGCTGCCAAGCTGTGAAACTAAGATTTTAGAGCGCTGCGGGCATTACCTTGTCATTGAACAGCCCACTCTTGCGGCGCAATATATTTCAGAATTTATTCAAGGTTAAAAAGGTAATGGGAGATGGCTGATGCTGTATCCGAGGGGGCGCCATCTTTTCAAGTGACCAGCGGCTATCGCCGATATGTCCTTGGCCTTCTTTTGGTTGTAGCCATATTCAATTATGCCGACAGGTACCTGCTTGGCATTTTGATTCCTGACATCAAGGCTGATCTTGGGCTTTCCGATACTCAGATCGGTTTTATATCCGGTGCCGCTTTCACCATTCTGTACGCCTTTCTTGGAGTTCCCATCGCGAGGCTAGCTGATCGGTTTTCACGCAAGAAGATTATTGCGGCTTCCCTGGCTGTCTGGAGTGCCATGACGTGCCTTTGTGGGTTGGCGCAGTCTTTTATTCAGCTTGCCGTTTTTCGTGTCTTGGTCGGAATCGGAGAGGCCGGGTGCACGCCGCCCTCTCATTCTCTTATCTCGGATTACTATCGCCGGGAGCGTCGCACGTCGGCTCTGGCCATCTATGGTTTAGGGTCTCCCATTGGCGTCTTCATTGGCTTCTTAGTCGGCGGTTGGATTGTTGATCTTGCCGGTTGGCGGGTCGCCCTGGTTGCTTTTGGGGCGCCTGGCATTTTGATCGCGTTGATTCTTTATTACACTTTGCGCGATGCCCCTCGCGGACATGCAGATGGAGTCGATCCTTCTGAGGTCCCGTCTGATATGCCAGGACTATGGGCGACTTTTAAAGTGCTCTGGGCTAAAAAAACCTTTCGCCACATGGTGTTGGGCGGCAGCATGTACGGGCTTATCATGGTGGCCGTTCTGGTTTGGATACCCTCTTTCTTTGCGCGCACGCATGGCTTGCAGATCGGCATAATTGGGACATGGCTTGCATTTACCAACGCAGTGCCTCACGTCATTGGCACCTTGGCCGGCGGCCTCATTGCAGATCGACTGGCTAAGAATGGTGTACGCGGACCCATATTGCTTTGTGTTTTTGCTCAGGTTGTGGCTACACCTTTCTATGCTTTCGTTTTACTTTGGTCCGATCCGACAGGGGCGTTCTTGTGGCTGATCATACCGTCGATGATTGGTGTAATGCAGGGGCCAGTTCTCTTTGCAACAATACAAGGTGTTGCCAGCGTAAAGACGAGGGCTGTCGCCGCCGCTCTTATGATTCTCATTATCAATTTGATATCTGGAATTGTAGGGCCCCAACTGGTCGGTCTGGCAAGCGACTTGACCGCAGTCACATTTGGGTCTGAGTCTCTCGGGTTTTCGCTTCTGGCTGTGGCGACGATATGTGGGTTCTGGTCTGCTCTACATTTCTATCTGGCATCTCGTGCCGTCGAGGATGAGTTAAATTGACGGGCTCACCCAAGCTGAAGAAGTCATATGTTGATGGGCTGTATGGTCAAGTCCATCTCTTAACTGCCGGTCACGAGGATCTGTCTGAACCGCCGCTATATTTGCTCCATGCGACGGCTTATTCAGGCCGAACCTTCTCACCAATGATTGAGAAACTAGCAGACAGTCGAAAGGTCTATGCGCCCGACACACCCGGATATGGGGGCTCAGACCGCCCCGCTCAATTGCCAGATCTTGGCGGATACGCTTCAGCATTTATCGACCTTGTTTCCAGGACGGTCGCATCGGCGGCTAGCCCAGTAGACGTTCTGGGATACCACACAGGTGTTTTTATTGCTCTTGAGGCGGCCGCTCAACGCCCTGATCTGTTTCGATCAATAATACTCATCGGCGTGCCCCATTATACCGGAGCAGAAAGAGAAGAGCGCAGAGCGGTCTTGGCCCACCAAACAGAGTTGACTGAAGACTTTGAACAATTTAGAGACCGCTGGAACTATTTCATTCGAGACCGCACACAAGGTCTTTCTTTAACTCGGGCATTCGAATGTTTTGTTGACGAATTGCGTGCCTATCCAAACCAGTGGTGGTCTCACGAAGCATTGTTCACTTTTGATACAGAGGCTTGTTTAAAGCAGGTTGATTGCCCGGTCCTGATTTTAAATCCCGATAGTCCATTATCCGAACCGTCTAGGTCGGCGGCGCAGGATATTAAGAACGTTGAACTCCTTGAATTGCCATCATTATCAGGCGCGATTTTTGATCTCGGCACAGATCTAATCTACGAGAAGGTAGAAGAATTCTTGACAAGAATTAGTGGCTGATATGGACAGCTCGACCATACTCATTGCCGGCGCGGGAATCGGTGGTCTTGCAGCGGCTTTATCCTGTCAAAAAATTGGACGCAAGGTCAGAATTTTTGAACGGGCTCCCGAACTAGGTGAAATTGGTGCGGGTATTATGCTCACGCCAAATGCCGTCCGGTGCTTAGAGTATTTAGGGTTGGGGGACACCCTTCAAGTCGCCGCAATTGAACCGACAGACTCTATCTACCGGCGTTACAACACTGCTGAAGTCATGATGCGTGCTGGGGTCAAGGATACAATGCGCGACAAGTATGGAGCCGCGTACTATTTGATCCATAGAGCTGATTTACATTCCCTGTTACTGCGCGCAGTTCTGGCCAATGATCCTAATGCAATCTCCCCAGGCTTTCGTGTGGTTGACCTAATTCAGTCTGGGGCGAGCGTAGATATTTATTTCGAAAATGAAGGGTCAGCATCTGGAGACTTGCTCATTGGCTGCGATGGTATTCACTCAGATGTGCGGAGTAGCTTATTTGGTCCTAGTGAACCTCAGTATACGGGGCAATCAGCCTGGCGTGGCATGGTGCCAGCGGATGATTTGCCAGATACAGTTATAGAACCGGGCATGACGTCTTGGATCGGCGAAGACAAACACATAATTCAATATCCAGTACGGCAGGGGAAATTAATCAATTACGTCGCCATCGTTGTCCTTGAAGAGTGGGCGGAAGAAGGTTGGAACCGGCCTGCACCGATCGATGAAGTCGTAACTTCATTTTCAGATTGGCACCATGACGTCAAAAAATTATTGGCTTCAACTCCCGCCGACAATTGCTACAAATGGGGCTTGTTTGTTCGCGACCCCTTAAAGACGTGGACAGTAGGCCGGGCGACGTTGCTCGGAGACGCCGCACATCCAACTCTTCCGTTCGCCGCCCAAGGCTCTGCGATGGCCATCGAAGATGCCATAGTTTTGGGTCGCGCCCTAGCCGAGAACGAAAATGTTGAAAGCGCATTGAAAGTCTATGAAGGCACACGTCTTTCGCGCACCGCCTGGTTGGTCGAGCATGCGCGACAGGCGACTAAGCTCTACCAGCGCGTACACGGGGATAAATCAAAAGAGCGGGCTGCAAGCGTAGATGAGATATATAGCTATGATGCGGTCCAATGCCCTCTCGGCGTATCTTAATAGCACCACGTCACTAAAGCGTGCGACGCTCACTATTTAGAATAGGATAACAATTATAGTGCCATTAGTAGTCGGTGGGACGGGAAAAGTCGGATCGGTTGCGGTCAGGCATCTGGTCGACAAGGGTCGCGCCGTTCGGGTCTTTACGCATTCTCCTGACAAAGAGTCTTCAATCCCTTCGGGTGTGGAGGTTGCACGTGGTGATCTTGATAAGCCAGAGACTATCGTCCCAGCTTTCACAGGCGTTGATGAATTGGTCCTCGTGCTGCAAGTCAATCCCAATGAGCACGCCAGAGGTCTGGCGGCTGTTGAAGCGGCGAAAGCGAACGGCGTAAAGCGATTGGTCTTTTTGTCTCTGGTCCATGGGCCAGGGACCGAGTTGGTGCCCTTCTATCAAAGTAAGTTGGCGATTGAAGCCGCATTCAAGCAATCAGATATGGATTGGGCAGTTGTTCGATCCAGTAGCTTCTTCCAATCAGATGCGGGTCTAAAATCTGAAATTTTGAACCAGGGGGTATTTAGTGCGCCGATTGGTTCGATGGGTGTTAGTCGTATTGATACTCGAGATGTAGGGTATGCGGTAGCAGAGGCGATGAACAAAGAACCCTTCGAGACCGGAGAATTTCGCATATTCGGTCCAGAAGCTTTGACTGGTGAAAGTATTGCTCAAATATATTCAGGGCTTCTCGGAAAATCTGTTCGATATTTTGGCGACGACTTAGATGAATAGGCCGCATTCAAGGGAGATGCATTTCCTCCGTGGTCTCTTAATGCACTCAGAAATATGTATGGTGCGATTCAAAAGACTGGTATGAAACCTGAAGAAGGTGAAAATAAAAGCAGCCTTCTTCCTAGAGACCTCATAACCTTTGAAACATTCGCGCGTGGGCTGGTGAGTACGGGCACGATATCCGTCTCATAACAATAGGTGGCGTTTGGTCGATTGCTTTGCCCGCAAAATATGTAGGATTTTGAAAATTTATGGACGTTGAACTTCAAGGCCTCTCCGAAGAAGAGTCCTATGCACTTTTTAGCCAAGTCATTATTCCTCGCCCCATTGCCTGGGTATTAAGCGACAACGGGGAAGAGCATGGGGATGAACGCTGGAACCTTGGGCCTTTTTCCTATTTTAATGGCATCACCAGCGATCCGCCTATGGTCATGTTCTCAATCGGCGATGGTATGGCCGGTAAGGTCAAAGATACTCACCACAATTTGCGTAATAATCCTGAGTGCGTCATCAGTTTGGCGTGCGTCGACCAAGCAAAAGACATGCAAAATTCCGCCGAAGACCTGCCTGCCGGCGAGAGTGAAGTCAAAAAATTTAATATCGCCTTGAGCGACTGGGACTGGTCAATACCCCGCGTAGAAGCGGCGCCGGTGTCGATGGGTTGTTTCGCGCGTCAGTTCACCCGCGTGGGTAATACTGAACAAATCTTAGTGTTTGCTGAAATCGCTCGTCTTTGGTTGCGAGATGATGTGGGAAAGATTGACGCCAAAGGTAAGGTGCGAATTGATGTGGAAGCCTTCAACCCTTTGGCCCGTGTCGGCAAAGGAGCTTATGCCCGACTGTCAGAGGTTTTTTGGGTGTAAGAGGTCTCTCTAACCCTAAGTCTGGTTGGCTGTGTGTGCAGTCACGAGCGAACCTTTCTTATGCGATTTCCCTGTTAAACAGGGAATTTACAGAGAAATTTCGCGATTTCTGATGGTTTTTCGATGATTTTGTGGCCGAAACATGCAGGAAGCCTACCCGACCTAAGTAACTTCCCTGAGAGCGATAACAGGGAAACACACTGCAAGATCAGACAAATGGTTTTCACGATCAGCGAATTAAGAGCCCTAAACTCTTTACCGTATAGATAGGGTTGCACCGCTGCTACCGGAAAAGACATAGAACTGGGGCAGCCTACTTTTCGTCTATGGTCGGATGACAATATCCTCAAAGGCCAGGCCGTTTGTGCCCAAGCGTATGCTCTGAACTTTAGGGTTGCTGACAGTGATTTGTGCCATATTGTTCAGCCAGATCGCGGGGGCCAACTCCTGCATGCGAGCCATGATGTCTTCCAATGCGCGTTTGCGCGCTTCGGGGTCGCGCTCGCTACGACTATCCATAATGGCTGCTGCGACATCCTCATCGCAGAAGAAAGGTTGGGGTCGCAAACAGGAAAAATATTCCAGCGTCCGTCCAGTGTCGCGCAGTGGTTCACTGTTCCAAAGCAACGTAAACGCGTCGTACTGCTCCCAATCGCCGCTCATGAACCGTCGTAAGAACTCCGTGGCCGTCATCGAGCGCATTTCAGTGGTGACGCCGATGGCCGTCAGATCTTGCGTGATTTTCTGGTACGCGACTTCGCTGCTCTGACCGTCCGCTTGCAAATACCCTACTGTGAAAGTGAATCCGTCTGGATATCCAGCCTTTGCCAGCAAATCTCGTGCTTCGTCGGGATCATAAGGGAAAGGCGCAAGCTCAGAGTTGTAACCGATTGTGCCGTCCACAGCGCCTTGACTGGCAACCTCGACTAAGCCGCCATAGATAAATTCAGCAATGGCGTAACGATCCACACCTAAGTTAAGTGCCCGGCGTACATCTGCTGAATTTAAGGGTGAGTCGTCCCGGACCATATTCGGTAGCGCCACGGATAGAATCTGAGACCGCGGCGTGACCAGTACATCAAGTCCGGCATTCCTTAATTCGGGTACGGAGTCCGGGGTAACCGCGTCGATTAGATCAAGTTGGCCCGACACTAGGGCTTGAACGCGCGAGACTGCATTGGGGACTTCTACAAGCGTCAGTGTCTCAATGTCCTTGACTGCTCTCAGTGGAGACTCAAAGGCGCGCAAAGTAACGGAGCTGTTGCTGTTTCTCCATTCGTCAAACCTGAAGGGACCCGTGCCAACGGGTGCCAGTGCATATTGCTCCGGACCGAGCCGTATCCAATCCTCATCTTCCATGATCATGACGATGCTTAGGCGTCGCGGCAGAATGACATCAGGTTCGAGTGTGGTGATCTCGACGATGTGATCCGAGACGGCGCGAGCGCTGGCTATATTCTTAACCTCGTTAGCCACCAAGTAACGCGCTGCTTCATTACTGGCGAGGTACCCAAGGGTTGCGACGACATCTTGGGCATCAAACGGCGCGCCATTATGAAACCGAATGTCCTGGCGCAATGTGAATATCCAACGGGTCGGTTCAGTTTGCTCCCAAGAAAGCGCTAGCGCCGGCTGCAATTCGCCGTCTGTGGAGACCCGCGTCAATCCATCGTAGAGGCTGTTCCAAAAGTGTCCGCTTGGTAGACCCATGGAAGAGTACGGATTACCTAGCGACAGTGGCAATTCGATGAGTCCCACACGCAGGTTGCTCGCATGTGCGAGGTTCTGACTGACACCCGAACACATAAAGGCCAGGCAGAACAGGAGGCTTGCGACTCTACGGAGCATCATAGTCATGCGGCTCTAACACAAAGTATGGCGATTGCTGTTTCGGCATGGAACTCTAGTGAAATCATGCGTGAGAACTCTAGACCATACGGCGAGGCAGACCGGATTTATCTCACCTTTGTGCACGCAATGCGGACACTCAGGGCGTTTTCGGTCGCGCAGTAGCACGCTTCAGGAGTTTCATATTAGCCAGATGCAGTTTTAAGGCCGCGCCGAGTCAAATCATTACAACGCGCTGTGGATCAACCGTTGCCCGCTCTATCCAAGCAACAAGATGAAGGAAGCTGACATGCGATTTGGTGCGTTTGTGACCCCAAACCATCGCCCAGACGATGATCCAACCCTCGCCTTAGAGCGCGACTTACAGTTGGTCGAGCATTTGGAGGCACTCGGATATGCGGAAGCGTGGTTTGGAGAGCATCATGGTTCTGGTTGGCAATACATCGCGTCGCCAGAAACTTTTATTGCGGCGGCGAGTCAGCGCACGACGCGTATTCACTTAGGCACAGGCGTTGCCGGACTGCCCTTTCATCATCCAATCATGTTGGCGGACCGTATCGTCATGCTCGATCATCTTTCAAAGGGTCGTGTCATTCTTGGGACTGGACCTGGTGGCCCACAGATTGACGCACCGATGATGGGGCTGGATCCCGATTGCTTAAAGCTACGCCATGAAGAAGCGCTTGAGGCCATAGTTGCCCTTTTGACAACCAATGAGCCGATCGACCGGGAAACGGATTGGTTCAAGATCCAGCAGGGACGGCTGCAATTGCGTCCGTATCAAGATCAACCAATTGAAGTAGTCGTCTCGTCGCTTGCGTCGGCGACTGGTCCAACGCTTGCAGCCCAGTTTGGCCTGGGGATGTTGTCACTAGGGCTCCTGGCCAATGGAGGCGCGGAGAGGATCAACAAGGTCTGGGAGATTTCTCAAGAGAAGGCCGTTGAATTCGGAACGACTGTAAACCGCTCGAGGTGGCGACTAGCTGGGCCCCGCATGCATCTAGCAGCTACAGACGCTGAAGCACGTCGTGACGTTGAGTTCGGATTGCACCAGTTCATCTCCTTCATGCACGCGACGGGCGCACGGCACGTCTCGCCGGAAGACGACCTCGAAACATCAATTAATAAGCTTAATGAGAGCGGGGCGGTCATCATTGGCACGCCAGATCGTGCACGGGCATACCTCAAGGAATTGCAAGGTGCGGTTGGTGAGATCGGTTGCTATCTGATTCCCACCCAGGACTGGGCAAATCGTGAAGCCTCCCGCAAGTCCTTCGAATTGTTTGCCCGATTTGTCGCCCCACATGGCTCGCGCCAAACCGCGTCCCTGGTGCGTGCGACCAACGAATTTACAAAAGTTGTGAGCGCCAAACCCGGACCCGCCGTCCAGGCGCAATCCGGCGGTAAAGTCAAAGTGGATGAGGTTGCGACCGGCTAGTAAGATCGGGCCCGCACTATCACCGCCTTCATTGCGCGCCAGCGTGGTCAAAACAGGAGAAAACAGATGGTTGCTTTGGTTTTTGGCGGCACAGGCAAGGTTGGGTCCGTTGCCGTGCGCCACCTCGTCAGCAAAGGCCGGTCCGTGCGTGTGTTCACGCATTCGCCTGACAAAGTTGCTGGGCTGCCAGACGACGTTGAGGCGGCGGTGGGTGATCTCGATAAGCCGGAGACGATTTCTCCTGCGTTTGACGGTGTGGATGAGGTTGTACTCGTTCTGGCCGTGAATCCCAATGAGCAGGACCGTGGCCTCGCGGTCGTTGAGGCCGCTAAGGCCGCAAGTGTGAAGCGGCTCGTCTTTATTTCGCTGGTGCACGGGCCTGGCACGGAAGAAGTGCCGTTCTATAAAAGCAAGAGAGCGATCGAAGCCGCGTTTATGCATTCAGACATGGAATGGGCAGTGATTCGATCAGCTAGCTTTTTTCAGTCCGATGCAGGTTTGAAAGGTGACATCGTCGACAAAGGAGTTTTCAGTGCACCAATCGGCTCTACGGGTGTGCACCGGATTGATACGCGAGACGTCGGATATGCGGTCGCCGAAGCCCTAACAAGAGAACCATTCAAGACCGGCGAGTTCTGCATCTTTGGTCCTGAGCCGCTAACCGGGGAAAGTATCGCGGCGATCTATGCTGAGCTGTTGGGAAAGCCGATCCGCTACGGCGGCGACGATCTGGACAAGTGGGCAGAGTTCAAGAAAGACGGGTTTCCCGAGTGGTCGTTGAATGCCTTGCGGCCGATGTACGCCTACACGCAAAAATGTGGGATGCTTCCGGAACCTGGCGAAGGGAAGAGTAACCTGCTCCCGGAAAACTTGATCACGTTCAGGGAGTTTGCATCTGAGATGGTAAAGTCTTGGTAGCCAGGATTTCTACAGTGGTAGATCTATCTAAGAGACGACGCAATTGTGTCAGCCGCCTGACGCAGTGGCTCAAAAAACCGTTCGACGGCTTTTTTTGGCTTCATAGCTGTTGCGAAATAGCGCAGAGAAAGCGCTCCAAATACAGTTTCGTCGTCTTTGATCGGGACAGCGAGCGCATTGATGTTATTGAGCTGCCCAGTGATAGAGGCGTAGCCTTGTTCGCGTATTTTTTGTAATCGCGGGTCCAGGGTGCGCGGGGCAAGGACACTCAGCTCTTTGTGGTCTGTTAACGTGCGTCGAAGAACTTCAGTCAGCGCCGTCAAATGCTGCGGCGGACTGAACGCCAAATAGACTTGGCCCGCTGCTGATTGCGCCATAGAAAACCGGAATCCGCGTGGAAAGCGATTGAAGGTAAGGGGGCTTTCGAAATCTGATGTGACGCGCACGAGCATAGATGTGCCGGAGACAGTGCTTACAGAGACCGGCCAGACCAGGTCGGCGTTTAGTTGGTCTATAATCGGTTTGGCAATGTCTTGAATCCACTCTTCGTCGACATAGCCATCGGCCAAATTGCGGACAGCACTCGTTAACCAATACTCGGGTGATTTGCTCTCCTTACTTACGTAACCCGCGCGGCGGAGGGTTTCGAGCAGTCGGTAGATTATGGCCCGGTTGATCCCAGTCGCCGCAGCGATGTCACCGATCGAGGACCCGTTGGAGAGATTGAGATGAGCAAGAACCGCCAAGCCGCGATCAAAGGCCTGAACATATCGTTTGTTTTCCATAACTCAGACCGATAGCGACCGAACAGGAGAGATCATTTGCGCGCACCGTTTTAACGTCCAGGACGATGTGCTAGAAAAGCACGCAATGCGAGCAGAATCTAGCTCGATGTGCGCGCGTTTACCCGACCATGTTTTGGTGTTGGTCTACATTAAAGCTCAGTAGGTCCGTTTCGAGACGAGAGGGGGGCGAAGGTCATAATGTCTGGGTCCAAAATTGCGTGTCGTATCGGTAGTTTGCTGGTCACTTTGGCTGTGTGCGCAGCATGCACGCCTAACTCGCGACAAGCTGACTACTTTCCCGGTGCCCTAGAGTTTTCGCCTGAAATCGAGGCTGTTTATCTTGAACGGTTTGAACTAGCGCAGTCGCGCGTATCCGGCGACGAAATCTACATTGATCGAGAAGAGATATCCGGTGCCGTCGATTGGGTCCCGTTGTCAGAAGCAGAACTAGGCGACCACACTATTTCTGATGCCGCCTTGGATGCTGCGGAAGCGTACGCCCGTTCGAATGACTCAAGCGCTTTCATAGTTTGGCGCAAGGGAAAAGTGGAAAGAGAGATCTACTTCGAACCCTTTACCCGGAAAGCACCTGTAAACTCCTACTCGTTGTCCAAACCAATTGCTGCCTTTGCGGTTGGACGAGCGCTTGAGATGAACCTCATTGAGTCACTTGACCAACCTGTCGCCGATTTTGTCAACGAATGGAGAGGAGACTCCCGTCGCGAAAAGATCCTGATCCGGCATCTCTTAGATATGCGAGCCGGATTCCTGCCGCAACTTCCAGCCCAAGGGCCGGATGACGTGCTTTCTCGCACGTTCTTGCACCCGCACCATGATGAAATCATCATCGCGGATTACCCCGTCATCGACGAGCCGGGGACGCGCTACGAATACAATAACGCCGCCAGCGAAATGGTGCCGGTGGTGATCGAGCGTGCGTCCGGCCGACGCTATGCCGAATTCTTGAGTTCGGAACTCTTTCAGAAGATTGGGGCACAAGGCGGGGCGTTATGGGTCAACAGACCAGGCGGGATGGCGCATGGGGGCTGCTGCATGCTGATCCCGCCGGAAGCCTTTGTTCGATTAGCCATCTTGATGCTCCAGGATGGAACTTGGAATGAGCAGCGGTTGTTGCCTGTCGGTTATGTGGAAGAGATGATTGCGCCGACGAATGAGAATCCGTACTTCGGACTGAGTATTTGGGTTGCAGGCTCTTATATGGAACGCCGCGGTTTTGCCAATGCCGATCGGGATATGCGCAAGGTCCTTCACAGCCAACCGTATTTGGCGGACGACCTGTACTTGTTCGATGGCAACGGCAATCAGGTCGTGTATATCGTGCCGTCTCAAGACCTGGTAATTCTGCGTACCGGTCTGCCGTTAGTCCCCACGGTCAATGACGAATGGGACAATTCCTACCTGCCAAACGTCATTATGCGCGGTATCGAGAAGTATGCTGGTACATCGCAACCCCAGAAACGCTAATTTGACCACAACGCCTGAATGCTTGCGGAAAACTAGGACCGCATACATGTCTTAACGTTACGCCGAGTGTCAGATTGTTGGCGTTGGTTGGATTGAGTAGTCCTTTCCGAAAACCTCATCCACCTGAAATCGGCCACTTAGTTCGACTATCATTTAGCAATTGTTGGTATTGGGTCTCTAATAGACCAAGCCCACACATCTCCAATTTAGATCATCTGAAATGATGTCGCGTAAGGGTGATTATGAGTTCCTATCCAATAACGGCACTCGCAAAATATGTCCGGGAGAGAAAACGGATATGTGGGCCCAGATCGGCGTCTCCGTGCGCCGATAATGGGCATTACTCATACTCAATTAGCTCTCAAGCGTTTGAACTGTTTAGAGAATGAGGGAGAGGGGAGAGAGGTCTCTCTAACTAAGAGAATGGTTGGCTGGATTAGCATGTCACGCTATAAAACCATTATAAAACAATATATTAGAATACCATAAAAGTATGGTTTGTAACTCGTTTGTAACTGCGTATACTGCTTCGTAGGGACTTAGCGCTCCAAAGGGTTATCCTAGGACTGTAGTATTGCCTAAGAAATCAAAGAAACCGGTTGTCTATCCGCCAAACGTCTTTGCTTCCAAGGGACGTCTCTATTTTCAAAAAGTATATCAAGGGCAACGGTACGTAGCGCCGCTCAATGGTTTGAAAGACACCCATGGCGGTCGTCAAATGGCTGCACGTCTTCCTGAAGTTCAGCTAATCATCGCAAATATGAAAGCTGGAATTTTCAATCCCAATAATTTTTCTCTTTTAAAAAATTATCACACTCAGGGTGACATTGAGGGTATTCCGATCTTCGCTGATTACGCTGACAAGTGGCTCGAAATGAAGAAAGCCCATGTGGCGCCTTCAACCTATCGCACGTATAGGGACCTCATCATTAACTTGAAGCTTTTTTTCTGGGACTACACACTAGACAAAATCGACCGGGAGCTGGTGGAGGAATGGCTGGCTAAGAAGAAGCCTGAAGACGGCAAGGGTGGTTTCGCAAACCTAAATGACCAACTCCGTAGGTTAAAGTCCATAATGATGGATGCTACGGAGGACTATGACAAAGTTGAATATAAGCTCCGTCGTGTCACTTCGTTGAAGTCATACGCAGTAGATGATCCTGAGACAGGCAATAACGCATTCTTTACTATTGAAGAGCTCGATAAGCTTTATTGGAAAGCCAAAGAACGAATGCGCTGCATGATGTTGACGAGTTTCTTCGCCAGTTTAAGGCCAGGTGAGTTGGCAGCACTCAAAAGAGAACAGATCAACTTTGGTGAGGGCACATTAAGAGTAATCTCTACACTCTCAGACAACGGTATGATTAAAGAGCCAAAGACTAAGGCCGGTTATCGAACGATCGAAATGCACCCGGTTCTGCTTCTTCACCTGCGCAATTATCTAAACACCCATAACCATGAATTCGTGTTTGTTTCTGAAAGAGGGAATCCATTTACGCGTAGGCAAAGCTGGGAACGTGAATTCAAGTTGTTGAAAGTAACTGCAGGCGTAAGGGACTTGCGCTGGTACGGTCTGCGTAAAGCATTCGCTACTTATCGCTTTGCCTGCTCGGATGCTGTGCCAGCAACGATAGCTTCTGAAATGGGGCATGCGGACGTTTCTATGACCCTCAATACCTACTCCCAAAAAGTCAAACATCTGGGAATCAAATGGGAATCTCTTGAATTTCCGCTTATGCGACCCATTGGTCCAAACGTTGTTGAGTTCAGTGGAAAGGGAAAAGGCTAGATTAGGTTTTTCAGTATTCCGGATTCTGGGTAAGCCCAGGATTTATGCTCTTGAACAAAAGCTGTTACTTGATCTAGCAGTTCCTCCGGATCATTACTGACGATTATGAGGTCTTTGTGCTTTGCCTCCATGAACCCTTGATCGATCACGTGGTCAGCGTACTCAATCAACTTATCATAGAAGCCGTTTACGTTGTAAAAAGCGCAGACGCGTTTAGCTGATTCACCTGTTTGAGCCCAAGTCCACATTTCAATAATTTCTTCTAGCGTGCCAATGCCACCGGGCAACGCAATAAAGGCGTCTGACATTTTAGACATCCAAGTTTTGCGTTCGTGCATCGTCTCAGCAACGTACAATAGTGGGTCTGTGTCTGGTATTGTCTCTCTAACGGCAAAATTCTCAGTCGTTATGCCCAATACTTCACTGCCGCCCATGCGGGCAGCGCTGCTCACAGCCCCCATTAATCCTAAACTACCTCCACCGTAAACGACGCCTATTTTGCGTTGTGCAATGGCTTCGCCAAGTGCGGTCGCTGCTTCCATATAAACCGGGTTGTTGCCTTTTCGTGATCCGCAATAAACGGCAACTCTGCGTAATTTGTTTCCAAATGGCGGTCCTTCAGAAGGCATAAATCCTCGCAAGTAAAAGTTTCTTACCTGTCACCACCCTATATTTTTCCACAATTACATGGGCTTATAAAGATTAACTTTAATTATTGTGGAAAAAAACAAGTAAAATTGGTAGACAGATTCAGAATCCGTGAGACCCTTTTTGTGTTCTTGCAGCAATTCCGCTGACAAGGGCAGTTCAACAGTTAGGGAAAACTATGACTAGTAATAGCACGGTACTTACAACTTTAGACATTAGTGTCGATTTGAAAGACACTGCAGCTGAGGATCTTCAATCTGCGAGTAAAAACTTTTTACTCGCAGATAGTAAACACCGAACCACAACACAAAAAGCGTTGGAGGAAGTCTACTGGACTTATCTCATGGCTTTTGCTTCTGACGAATACCATAAGCAAATCAACAAGCTTGTTATGAATGCAACGAGCCCAAAAGTATTTAACCTAAGAACTGAAGCCCCTCCCTTTAAGCGCTTGCTTGAAGCAACAATGCTTAAGGACCATCACTCTAAGACCTCCCTATCTTCTACGTACAACCAAGCGCTTAGATTCTTTTTACATAAGAAAATGACGCACTCTGAAGCCTATGACTATATGCATAAGAACGGCGGTCCATCTTGCGTCGCTATGGAAATGCGTGAAATCGATAAGATTGAAGCCGGTCTCAATAGTGTCAAGCCACTAGATGAAAATCAAATTCAAGCAGCGTTGAGTAATCAACTAAGTATTTACCAATCGCTTTGCCCGTCGATTGCCAACAAGCTTGCCCCGCTTGGAGGCTATCGTATCTTTGTATCTCGTCATGTTAGCGGTCAAGATGAAATCGTCCGTGAGTTGCCGTATTCAATTCAGCACCAAATCGATGGAGCAATTAAAAAGTTCTTACTCACAGACTTCTTAAACACTAGCGACGTTTCACCAATAATACGTGGTGTTGCCATTGCCAATGTAATGGTCGGGCCACCAAGTAATCTCGAACTCCAAATTGAAACTAGAGAAACTGCTACAGAATACTATTTTTCTAACACAAGCCGAACCGAGAAGTTCGGCAAGTACCTTGTAGTAGAGCAGGCAAGTATACCGATTGGACTTGAGCCTAACTGCATTTATCAAGTTCATTCAGAAATATTGGTTCAAATTGAAGCAGCCTTCAGGGAAGTTGATTACGTTCAACAGCTTGGTATTTCAAACAAAAGTGAATTGGCTATGGTAGCCACTTTAAACGGCCAGCCGTACCAATTCCCTATTATTTCTCGTAAGCACGAAATGTCTGGTGTCGCCAAGCCGGTTGAGACAGTTAGTCTAAAACCACAGCACGTAACCAAGGGCAGTTTTAATTGGGAAATTGACGCTCGTACATGGTTGAAGCTCATTGATGACAAAGCAAAAGACACAAAGTCAATGACGCTCAATAAGTCGGGCATACTTGTGAATGGTAAGCGATACGAGCTCCCACGTAATTATTCAGACACAAAGCCAATGAAAGTTGATTTTCCGTCTGCTTGGTTTACCTCACTTACAAAACTCGTCACGAAATTAGACGTTGAACAGTTAAAGCTTTTTGCAGTCCGCCCACTTAGAAGTGACACGTGGCCCTTGGCTTTGCAGTTCGAGCAAAACAACAACCAATATTTTGTAACGGGAGCAGCGTAATGTTTGACCTAGCTCTCAATAACCAAAAAGGTGAAAATGGATACGCTGTTTTTGTTCCTGCTCTAAATCGCTTGACCACCAACTCAGTTGACGATCCGAAGCCTTCTGGAAACTATCCAGCATCGATAGCGAAACCAGACGACTGCAACTATCTAAGTGGAAATGGATTTTACTTTTACGACTGGGGCTTGTTTTCTGCTGGTGATTACATAGGCAAGCCGTCAAAGTTTCAAACAGACCGCAAGGCAGGAACGCAGGTTATCTGTGATAGCGGTGGCTATCAAATTATTGGCTGGCGCAAAAGTTGGGATGTTGACTACACACAAGTCAATAAGTCAGACAGCGAGGCCTTTGCGCTGCGTAGCTTGCAATGGCAGCAGAGCGTTGCTGATGTTGCTATTACTCTAGACGTTCCTACTGGCTGTATAGGAAAAGAGATTAAAAAAGGTGTTGTTCATCCATATAAAGACTTCAAAACTTGCTTGGACGCGACCCAGTTTTATCACAGTGTCTACTCCGCCAATCACGACCCATCCAAAGCAACTCGTTTCCTGAATGTATTGCAGGGCAATAGCGAACAAGAGCGTGATTCGTGGTACGACGCAGTCAAGGGTCACCAATATTGTAACGGTTGGTCAATTTCGTTCCGCGCATACGAACGGAAGTTCTATAACGTAGCGCAAATGATCCTGCGTCTTCACTATGATGGTGTCCTAGGCGACCACTTACACGTTCTTGGTACAGGCTCGTTACGGTCAGCGCTTGGTCTAACGCTAATTCAAAGAGCAATACGCAAACAAGCCAACCCGAATTTTACGATTACTTTTGATTGCTCAACCCCTGTAACGCTAGCCAAGGATGGTTGGATACTAGGTGATTTGCAGTTTGTTCGAGCTACGTCTACTGAGGATGAGCTCGATGACGTTAATGATGATGAGCTAAAAGGTTTTGCTAGAAAACACAGGCGGGCCATTGGCACTGTTAGTTGTCAAAGCCTCGTAGTTCCAAAAGTGCCCGTTGGCGAACTGCTAACTTACAAGAATTGGGAGGAAATGCCCTTTCCATTTATGAGCAGTCCTATTGGCTTTGAAACGACAATGGATCAAATTTTCCAAGATAAGAAAGCCAATAAAAAACTCGGTACGATTGGTTACCGAATGATTTCGTTGCACAACGTTTTCACTTTTATCAAGGCTATTCAGCAGGGAAACAGACTTTTAGACATATTTCTCAGAGACCCAGCAAATGCAAACTTTCAGCTACCGCTACAGTACCAGCATATTTCTGAAAGCTTGGAAAACGTTTTCAGTGCAAGTAATTTTGAGAAAGGCCAAGCCATACTTGCCCAGAATAAGAACATTATGCAGTTCATGGATGTTACCAAGATTTGGGGTCAACAAGACCTGGCTCAAGTTATAAAGGGCCGCGAAATTCAAATGGAAAACCAGCCGATGTATGACGCTATGGGTTTGCGTGATGCTCTAGCAGGTAAACTTGATGCCCCAGACTTGGAAACTGAATGTTTGGACGAACAAGAACTCTATTATGGCGCTGAATACAGCGCAGACGATTGATAAAAAGGTCGCGTCAACTTCTGGCGCTCATTTGATACACTATGATGATGAAAGAGCCCATAATTAAGCCGTAAAACTCAATTTTTTCGTTATTGTATCCAATGACTTAAAGAAACGGTTTTTCGGTTTATGTGCTAGTGAGCAGTTTTGACGTTTAATAGCCATATAATTGGTATTGCGCTTCAAGGACCTTTTCTAAGGGCTAGCTCTGAGTTGCTGCTGCCACTTTACGTATGTGAGTGCAAGTGTGGTTGTGGCGTATCTTTGGCTATCTGCGATGCATCCTAGTATTCGTCCGCACGCATGATTGTCAAAACGCGTTCTGTTTCATCGCTGTTCGACGGATCATCACTACCCAGCGTGCACTCGCTACCACGCTTGAAATAGTCGATCTTCCAAAACCACGTGTTACCTCTAAACTGAATCGCACCAAAGTCATGCTCGCCATGGGGGTCGTTGTCAGGGGTGAACTCCTCAAAGGTTTGGACTTCCATAAAGAGAGCTTGCATTGCTTCGTCTGGCAAGGCGCTAACAGCAGATGTCATGACAACGCGGCCAAAGAGAAAAGAGCGCCTAACGTGATCGTTAAGCGCTCTAATCTTCAATTTCTGCTCCGACACAGACCTAGACCTTAGGTTTGTCCTGATTTGCCGGAGCGGGTGGTTTTCGCTTGGACTTAGCAGCGACCAATATATCGTCCAGCTCACCTTTTTCAGTAGCGGTGCGGATTGTTCCCAGAACTTGCTTTACGTCCTTGAGGTCACGACCCGCTTCAATAAGCGGCTTGTTCTGATTGAGCGACAGCTTCGCACTACCATATTTGAGCTCCACATACTGAAGTCCATCCGCATGTTTGAACCACCACGGTTTTACTGGACGAGTGTGTTCAACGACTTTCATTTCTCCCGTTTCTGGATCAGCTTGCTTGCGCTTGATGATGCGGGCGAACTCTTTGCCCTCGATATGCTTCTGAGACATAGCAATCTGCTCGTCCAGACGCTCCATGAACTTGGCTCTCGCTTGCATATTAAGCGGCAGTTTAGCGCCGCGAACGTCCTCAGCCAGTTTTAATCCTTTAAGTGACATACTCTTATCTCCGTGTTGCTTGAAAGAACTGCAACACGATCACTTAAAGCCAGGTGGTACTGAATGCGACCAAAGACTTCACGGGCTTGGTCAACCTACTCAACGCAACAGTTGCGTCGCAAACTCTCTAAGACGCTTTCACGAAGAGCGTTAAGTGTACTCTGCCGCGCCCTTAATGACGGGCTAAAAGCAAAAGACCGAATTGAACGATTTGCTTCGATTTCGTCTTCAAGCCGGAGAAACAATTTCGATAGTGCCTGGATACTCGGCTCACCGTTGGTTGCTTTGAGCGACGAGTAATAACTACGTGACATACCAAGCCAACGGCGGCTGTAATCGTACTGGTTTTGACTAAGCTGGTGATCACAAAGTGTTATGTACGCGTTTTCAAGAATATTCATATTGAGCGCCCTCCTTTTAAGTATTTATCCAATTAGTGCCGCTAGAAACGGCTGATTGTATAAATACGAGTGCTAGAGAATTAGCGCGAAGGAGATTGAGCATGAATAAGGAAATAGACTTACAGCAATTGGATGAAGATTTTCCAATTCCAGCCCTGCCCGGAGATGACCCTGACGTTGTTATCCGAATGGGAATCCGACTAAAGGCTATGGGCCTTTTACGTAAGGACTATCCGCTCGAAATTCCTGGAACAAAGGGCAATAAAAACAACAAGCGCAGCAACGGGGAGACCCACCGGACTTAGACGGGCGCGATAAGTCTGAACCCTTCGGACGATTGGAACGAATTCCGCACTGGCCCAGGCCTGGACTCCCAATGCGGTGGACCGCCAAATTACAAATGGTCGCGCTCGCTTCTTAGCGAGTAGAAAAGAGGTGGCTCTGTCTGGAAATTGACACCCACCGTCACAGCGGTTGCTTCTCCCTAAATACTGAGCTGCTTAATAGCTCTCGTCACCGCTGCTGAAGCATTAGAACACCTAATAACCGAGATGGTTACGACGGAGGGCAGGAAAGTAAGTCTGAAAATAGCGGCTTCGCCTCAACCGAAACGAACCGGGAGTACGAGGGATGGCAGGTTAAAGATCTCCGCCTGCTGCTAAACACCCTTTGGGAGAGCCGTTACACTGCCTAGGCAGGACAATATTCTCCCCTCCATATGAATTGACGAGACTATCTATAGATTTTTTCTCTTCTTTTCATAGGGGGGGGGATAGTAGCCAATTGCCAACCAGGCAGACCATTCAAAATAGCTTTCGCGTTGCTTCAGCAAGAAGACAAGCGCCAGCTCCGCTGGATATGTGTTACGCGAATGAATGGCTATGAATGAGCAGGAACATGTAGCCAGCCGGTGAGCATGAAATGCGCTCCGCAGGCACTTAGCAAGTCATCAGGAATATTACTCTGAACGGATTTTATCGAATTGCCGCTTTAACGCCTTAATGCGTTGGGCTTGTTCTTCATCTCTCTTCTTCAGATATCGTGCGGCGTCATCGTTCGTTTCTTGCTCTCTCTTTCTCTGAGTCCTAATTGCTCTTAGTGCAGCTTTACGGATGTGCTCCCGGTTCTTTTGCTGTTCCGCACTTGTCTTACGAACTATCTCCAACTCATCTTCGGCTCGGTTGCCGTACATACGCGGTAGGAAATCGTGACGTTGCTGGACTTCCGCTTGTCGAGCTCTTTGACGGAGCTTGAGTCTATTGATGCTTTTGAGAGTAACTTTCTTTGGCGGCGGCTGAACGATAGTATTACACCCCCCTGCAGTTCTATTCTTTGCATGAGTAATTGACACATTGGTTGGCTTGCAAGCCGACACTGAGAACTCGTGGAAGCGCATAAGTACCTCGCTACGTACGAACTATTTATGCCTATTCACCAAACCTCACCAATCGCGAGGTTGGTCTATCTCTCTAAGGGTATATTCGATACTTGGCCCAGAGTATGCGCGCACCTCTACTTCGAAGTACCCATGCACAAAGACCTGAACTAACCCAGTTCCGCCAAAGCTAGGTGCCAATCGCCCGGGCTCTTTAACAACTAGGACAAACGCGTCTCTCGCAACAAAACCACCGTGTTCGGATTCTGAAACAATTGGTATTCTAGAGCTGTCCAGGTTCTGAACATTACAGGCTGCAATAAAATCGATCGCACAGCTGGACCAGGCCTGATGGTTAGACTCAGTACCGATCGAAAAGTCGAGAAGCAAATCAAGATAGACAACTTTTCTACTGCTCTTGTTTAAGAAACTTTGAAAATCATTGTTGCCCACAGTCCAAATGTGAACCGCGCCCTTGTATTTCGACCGGCTTAAGCGCTTGGCGGCCCATTGAAATATCTTTATGCCAGCGGCACAAACTCCAATTAGCGTAGCGGCAACACCAAGTATGTAGACAGCTTGTTCCAAACTATAGCCAGCCTAAATCATATGACTGAACTAAGATTGAATTTCGCTAGTTTGCTGTTTTAGCTCGACGCTCAAGTCGTTGAAAACCATATCTGCGCCCCATGCCTGTGCTGAAGTAAATGCTAAGAGGCGAAGGTGCTCTGGATCAAGCTCGCCACTTTCTGGCTTATAGCCTAAATCATGGTTCGCTTCGGACCACGCATGTTGAAACATAGTCTTTATCTGCAATTCAAAGAACTGGGGAACCATGTCTTTATCCATTTCTGGGTCCACTATAGAGTCGGGCACCATCAGGATGTGGTGACTACCGAAGTAACCAAACTCCCACGGCTTAGGTTCCTTTAAATCTGTTTCTATCCTAGAAAAATACTCAGTAATTTCTTGCGTGATTCTATCGATATCATTTCGGTAGAAAGTAATTGTCCTTCCCCCTTAAAACTGGGCCAGAACTTGTTAGAGTTTTGGATTGGATTATGGAGGGAGAGAGATGGCTCGAAAGCGATATTCGGACGAGGATATATTGAATGTGCTGCGTCAAATTGAGCTGGATTTGAACGCGGGTAGCGATGTTGCCAGTGCCTGCCGTAAGTCTGGGGTCAGTGACGCGACGTACTACACGTGGCGCAAGCGATACGGCGGTATGGCGAGGTCCCAACTTCAAGAGTTGAAGTCACTTGAGAAGGAGAACAGTCGTCTCAAACGGATCGTGGCCGACCTGGAACTGGACAAGCTGATCCTCAAGGAGAGCCTGGATTATTTAAAGCCCAAGGCCTGACGGCCACTGAGCTCCGTCAGGCTGTTGTCCATGTGCGCCAGAGACTGGATACATCAGAACGGCGCACTTGCAAGGTGGTCGGGCTGGCCCGCTCCACCTACCAGTACAGGGCGGCTCCTCTGCCCAATGATGAAGACTTGCGTTTAGCCCTGATCCGCCTGGCCAAGCAATATGGCCGCTATGGCTATCGCAAGATCACCAAGCTTCTGGAAGTTGAAGGTTGGCGGGTGAACCATAAAAAGGTCGAGCGCTTGTGGCGGGAAGAAGGTCTGCAACTGCCTCACAGGCACAAGCGACGCAAACGGCTCTATCACAAGGACAGCTCCATCATCCGGCTCAGGCCCCAGCATCCCAATCACATCTGGAGCGTGGACTTCGTTCACGACAAGCTCAGCAATGGGCGGCCATACAAAATGCTCACCGTACTTGATGAATATACCCGTCAGGCTCTGTGTGTTGAGGTCAGGCCCAGAATGGGCTCAGCAGAGGTTCTCGAAGCGCTCTATCCGCTCCTTCTCAAACACGGAAAGCCTGAGTTCATCCGCTCAGACAATGGCAAAGAGTTCACCGCTAAAGCCTTGCAGGACTGGCTCACGAAGGTCGGCATCACCCCCATACAGATTTATCCGGGAAGCCCATGGGAGAATGGTTACAACGAACGCTTCAACGGCACGCTGCGCAGAGAAATCCTCAACGCCGAATGGTTCTCATCCATCAAACAGGCCAAAACGGTCATCGGAAAGTGGCTCAGGCAATACAACCATGTACGGCCACATCAGGCCCTCAACATGAGACCACCCGTGCCAGAAACTCTACGAGCAGGTGGCTCATAACAAGGGGGCTTTACACAGGGTTAAGTCCGGCCCGCGTTATAGACGCTCCATAATCTCAAAAGCCGCGCGCTCGCCACTTTCCAGAGCGCCTTCCATACCGCGATCAAGACGCGCCGTATGCTCACCACTAAAGTGAATACGTCCCGCTGGTTTCGCCATAACGTTGGCGAAGTTACTGATCTGTCCAGGCTTCCAAGAGCACCAGGTGCCGCCGGCGAACTGGTCTTTTTGCCACGACCAAGTGCGGATAGGCTTCAGCGCACCCTTTGTAGACGGTCGAATTGCGACCAACGAAGCCAACACTTCATGGGTGAGGACGTCGTCTGAAAGCCGGTCCGCCCGCAACGCGTTTTTTCCGCTTAGCCAAACACAGGCGCTTGTAATTTCGCCGTTGTCACCATGGGCATAGGCGAGGAGTTGTCCGCAGAACTGATCGGTCCACATGTTCGGCGGCAAGCCGTCATCCTCCCAATAAGGGCGCTCAATGGAAAAATGCAATTGTGTTGTGGTGCTGTATCCGAGCGTGGCCACTGCTGCGCCTTGCTGCCCCGCCAGGGGCGGGTCAATCTTCAATAGCCGGAGGGCACTGAAAGGCAATGAGACAAGAACAAAACGGGCCTTATGGATCGTCCCGTCATCGGTGGCCACAGTTACGCCGTCGCTATCGTGCGTGATCGAATGCGCCCGTGTGTTCATATGAATGTCACCGCGGACTGTTTTGGCCATGGCTTTGGGTAAACTCTGATTGCCCCCCTTTATGTGAAACACCCCGCTGCCCTGGCTTTGGTGTTGACCCCAGGTTTGGTTTTGCAGCAAATGCAGCGCCGACACATCATGAGAACTGTTGCCATAGGACTGATTGATATCGATACCCATGTTGATGGCATTCGTCGCGTAACCGTTGCGGTTTAATAATTCATAGAGGGACACATCTAGACTCGCCGCTTCAGGTTCGAGCCAACTTTCTATGTCCTTCAATGTGTTGAGAGGTGCGATGGCGGGGTTGCGAAAGAAGAAGGGCAAGACCGACTTCAAGTGATCGGGAAACGGGTTGCTTTTCGAGTGTTCCCATTCCGGTGTTTTGATCGCCTGACCGCCAAGATGAAGCAGCGTCTTCTCTGCCTGTTGATCAAGCGGAATCTCAATCGGCTCGCGTGCCCGCATCGGCTCCAAGGTCAACTCTAGACGGTCGGCGTAGTCAAGTACGCGGGCATACAAGGGACCAATGACACTGCCGCCAGCTTCTGGCGCTCCGGGAACATCTGTCAGAGTGTAGAGGCGGCCACCTATGCGTTCCCGTCCTTCAAGGATGGTAACTTTGGCGCCTGATTCTTCGAGTAAAAGGGCAGCATTGAGACCCGAAAGACCTGCGCCAATGATAAGGACATCGCTTTCTGTCTCTGAGGCATGGATGCTGCGGATGGGCATCGCTGTGGCTGCGACACTACCAGCAGCAAGCGCCAGAGTAGATCGACGCGACGTACCAATTTTTTGCTGAGATGATTTCATTTTTATCAACCTGTGAACTGAGCGAGCTCGTACGTTGTCGCCATGTATCCGCCCACGCGAATCTTAACCATAACGAAATCGTCTGGTGTAACCCATAACTCTTCTGTTGGGTGTTCTTTGGGTAAGCTGCCCTCGACCAAAAAGCGGTAGTGGTGAGTGTCGAACGTTCCCGCGCCAACGGTGATGCGTTCCGTGCCGACAAACTCGATACGAAAATCAATGGGACATAGCATTGGTCCCGAGCAGCCGTCATGTTCCAAGGAGTTCAGCATAGACCCTATTGTCGGCTGAGGATTGACTGCAGAACTATGGTCAAATGTTGCCAGGTGCAAAGCGTCGCCCGACAAAGGGTGAGGACCGAAGGACTGCGGTCTGGTCGGCAAGTCCATGTGCTGACTTATGCGTCCGGTCCCAATGTTATAGCCCTCAAACGAGGCAAAGTTATCACCAAAGCGAAACCATCCATCTCCTAAATACGCGCCGTTCTTTTGCAGGCGAGTATAGCAGTCCACCGGACGCCATTGGTCGTCGACAGAGTAAACAATATCTTTAGATACTTCGCGGTCATAGATTTCGCACGTGGCCTGCAACGTACGGTGACCGTTCGGCGCTACAGAAACTGAAAAATACTCAATGCCACGCTCACCGTTGGTGTCATGTGTGGCAACTATGGTTCCGCTGTATCGGCGGCGCATGGGTTTCATAAACTATGATCCTTATTGATAGCTACTTACGCTGATTCGCCAAAATGAGGGTCTCCGGGGTCTACATCTCCCGATTCTTGATCCATATCCATAAAGATTCTCCATTTTCCGTCTTCACATTGACGCAGCAAAAGCGTGAAGCGCCCGAACAAGTAGTATGGCTCGGTGCCGCCTTTTGGTGCCAATGTGAACCATGACCTCCCATAAACGTATGCCCACGTCCCATTGACCTCCGCCCGGTCATATTTGACGGTCACTTTCCTATCCAAACGAACGAATGACCGCCTAATCAGGTCTCCTATTGCGTCTTTACCATTCACAGTCGATCTCCCTTGAACGGCAACCACAGCGTCATCAGTATAGAGATCAACCACCTTCTCAGGATCTTCAGCTTGGTAAGCTGCAATCCAATCATCGATGACTGCGATGATGTTGGGATCAAGGCTTGGCATGATGCACACTCCTTTTGTTGTTAAACCAGATGACATCTAAAATCGTCGGCGTGACGCTTCTTTAGCTCCGAGCAATGAGAACCTGATGGCAGAGTGACGGACATCGAGCCCGGTTCTAACGCCAGCTATTCTTCGTTACATTTTGTGACGAGAGGGCGACCATTGACCTATTCCCTAGCTGCCAATAACTCCTCAAGGTCATCAATGAGCAGGCCGTCATACCAGTCGTATTGAGATGAGCCACGGGCAAGTAGTAGAAACTCGCCCACCTCTTGCCAGTCAACTTTCTCATCACACTGATCATACTTACCCTTGAGAGCGAAACGGCTGTAGCTGATCAGTGACGCGTATCGCCCCCAACGAGCTGCAATCAGGTGGTGGTGAGCACCTTTGCAATGATCTTGTTGCAACAACTCACCCAAGTCCCCATTAGAATAAAAATTACCTAGGGCAAAATGCGCTTGGGGATATTCCCGTTCTGCGGCAGCCGTAATAAGTGCTAAGGAGCGCTCCCAATCCCTCCACGCATGATCGTAGTAGAGTAGATGACCCAGCATATACATGAGGTGTGCGTTGTCCGGATCTGCTGCTAGGTCTCGCTCACACGCATAAACGGCACCGCGCCAATTGATTAGACCGGTTGGCAACCCTGGCGCTTGACGTTGAGGGTCGGTGGAGTGTCCCCCGACCCAATCACATTCCGTAACATGCGCCTCGACATTGGTGGCTGTACAAAGAGAAAATCCAAGCAATACTAATAGCAACCTGTATATTTTCATTGTGTGCTCCCTAACTAAGGTTTCGGTGGGCTCTATGCTTCTAGGGGTATGATCTTCTGTCCCAACAAACGCCCAAACGTGAGCGCTGGCGTCACCCCCATCCCATTGGTCAACGCATGACCTGATGTCGCAGCGGCACCGATAACTTCACCGGCCGCGTATAGATTTGGTATAGGTGCACCATCAGCGCGAGTAACACGAAGCTGGCCGTCTACACCCAAACCGGCATAAGACATAACGTTCCAGCCTTGCAGGCAAATAGCATAGTAAGGTGCTTTGCCAAGAGTGACTGGGCGATGCTCGCGTCCCATTTTGTCTGCCGTGCCTTGCGACAGACCATGGTTATAGTCTGCAATTTCCCGTTCGAGATTATAGGGGTTCACGCCTGCTTTCACGGCGAGTTCGCCAAGTGTTTCGGCTTTTGCAAACATAGGATGATCAATAAATGCATCGTCTAGCTCTTCGCGGGACCATCGCGGAAGAAACGGCGGTGCAGAGTCTAAGATTTCTTGGTCAAAGATAGCCCAGTGGCGGCGACCCGGCTGGAGCCCTAACGTATACTCCCGCTGGGCAACGCTCGGCTCATCTTCCCGAATAAAACGCTTGCCATGAACATTGACGTACACCTCCCATGGCTGGCGCCGTTCCGGTGCAAGGCTGGCACCAACCAGACGTACGGCAGGGAAACGATCGCTGTCCATAACAGCGCCAAACAAGGTCGCGTATTTGTCGCCTCCACGTACATATCCACCAGCACCGAGACCCAATGTAATACCCTGCCCTTGGCTATATGGATAAGCGATGTCACAGAATAGGGGCACGCCATGTAAGTCTTCGAACATTCGAGGGTTGGATGCGCAGCCACCGCTGGTCAACAACACATGCTTGCTGCGGTAGCCCATCCGTTCGCCACTATCGTTCTCTGTGACCACGCCTCTAACAGCGCCGGAGTCATCTTGGATTAGGTCTACCGCACCCGTATCCATCAGCACGGACAAGCGCCCAGTGGCCTTCGCGTCTTCGATCATCGGGTCCATGATGTTTTGGAACGCCCGAGCACCGTCTTTATGCCATTGATACCGGCGGGTTGTGAAAGGTTCGTGCCCACCTCCCGTAACAGGATGATTGTCACCAACCGTGTAGCCCCGTGCGGCAAACCAGTTCAAGGTATCGGCGGCATGGTCGACCAACAGACGCGTCAGCAGAGGATCAGATGTGTTGCGGGTAATGCGCATTACGTCTTCATAATGGGCGTCTGCAGAATCCTTAATTCCAAGCTTCTTCTGCCAGACGGTTCCTGCTGCTGCGACTTGCCCCGTAGAACGGTCCATCGTCCCGCCAAGTTGTGGCGCTCTATCGACAATAAGAACACGGGCGCCTCGTTCGGTCGCGAATAATGCTGCTGGCATCCCTGCCGTGCCGCCGCCAACAATGATCAAGTCCCATTCAGCGCTTTGCGCGACTGCTTTCCGCACGCCCAATGCTTGCGTACTAAGAGCCACGGTTGCCGCCGACCCAGCCAGGAATGCCCTCTTAGAAAGAGATCTGTTTATTAGGGGTAGCTTAATTTGACCTGGCATTTCTGATCTCCGTATCAAGAATTTGAATTTGGGTTCATCACTTTGAATGAGTTCGCATCATCATTTTTGCGGATCGCCAACGTTATTCATCAGGCATCAAAGCAAGCCCGTCCGGACTAGGTGTATCGATGTCTCTAAAAATGCGCCACGCGCCGTTATCCTTGCGCAGCACAATGAGATAATTGCCTGGGTCTTCGATTCCTTTGGCTTCGTCAACAACAAGAAAACGCCCAATCATTGTGGCCATGCCCCCAGACACACGTAATTCAGTCAGCGTGCCATACTGTTCCCGGCTCGACCCAGCATCATAGTTTTCCAAGTAAAAGGCGCGCGCACCGTCGTGCCCTTTAATGATGGCCCGGTCCCTGGTCATGATCCAAACGTCGGGGTGATGAAGCTCAATAACGCCATCAATGTCTGCCGCTTCGCGGCGTTCGCCCCATTGGGTGAGCAGGGTCAGTATCGCGTCGATTTCAGCTTGAGGGCCCTCGAACAAAGGCGCGCCTTGTGCCGAGACAACCCCACCCGGTGTGCAAGACATGCACAATCCTATGAGTAGAACTTGTAGTTTTGATTTCATTGAGCGTTCCTTTTGGTAGGCATGGCCCTTACCAGGGCTTCATCACTGATAAAATTACTATCCCTGCAATGAACACCCAAAGCAGAATGAGAATTCCGGTGCCCCAGGTATAGATCCACCAAATCTCTTTTTCTTTCTCAGGCGTCGAGCCATTGCTGTCGATGTCACGCCACACACGGAAGAACTCGATGATGGATAGTCGAATGCCGACGCCACTTGCCATTACACAGCCAAATAAAAACAGCTTCCCAGCGAGCCACCCTTGTAAGCTTATTGCACCAAGCGCGGTGGCAACACCTATGCCTATGAGGACCGTGAGCAAGATGTAGCGAATAGACCGGTCTATCAGAGCTAATGTCTGTCCCCCGGCACCATGTCGGACGCGGTGTATGATTTCAACGAATGCGAGCCATGCAACGCCGACGGTGCCCGCAACCCAAGCCAGTGTTGTGCCCCCTGGAATATATCCCAGCAAGGCGGCGAGCACGGTACCGAGCCCAGCCTGAAGTACGAGGGCGTAGCGAACATGCTGATCGACATCCATGACATGCTCCATCAGCTTTTTTCGCTCTGGAAACGGCATGGATGATGCCCGGCAGACATAACGGTATTCGCTGTTGATGACGAACTCAGACCCGAGCCAATACCCCAGCACAGCGATATGAAATACGAGGAGAACTTCAATTAACATACTAACTCCTTAAGAATCGGCTCGTTTGAATAGGGATGCCAAACACACCTTGATAATGCCGGGCTTAAGAAAGAGCCTAGCCATGAGAAATACCTCGCGTGGCTTCAGCGTGACATCACATTGAAGCGTTGAAGCCATACCCGTCAGTTTGATTTTGCCGTCTTCGACACACGATGACTCTATATCGACAGCAAGGGTGATGGCTGGGGTGGATACACGCATGGTTAATCCGCCCACGCGGAAAGACCAACGGCGTTTCGCCCGGCTGCCCGCCCAGAAATCATCGCTTCGGTAAGATAGCTGCCATTCTGATAGAGGTCAGAAATCATTGATCCAAGTTCACCCGCTTCGTAGAGGCGAGGAATACACTTGCCGTCATGCCCAAGCACTTCAGATTCAATTGTTCGCTTGGCGCCACCGCTTGTGCAAACGATGGTTGGCACCACTTCAATGGCATAAAACGGCCCTTGGGAGATGGCCGATAAGGTTGCTGGCGTACGCCCAAATTGCTCGTCTATCCCTGCCGTTGAAGCGCTATTGAATTGATTAACGGTCTCAAGAACCGAAGCAGGCTTCCGGTCAATTTTCTCTGCTAGTTCTTCAATGGTCTCTGCTGAAGAAATCCATCCCTTGTCAACTTCCGGTTGGTTGTCGTCAGCCCATCGGTAGCGGTTTACCACTGTGGTCCAACTCATGAATTTTGTCACAAGGCACATATTTTGACGCGTCACGTCATCAAATATCATGTGGACAGGCTGCGCTAAATGAAGCGGCACATCTGCCCACGTACCGTGATGTCTGAACTTGTAATGGGTTTGGTGAAGATGCTCTGTCTCGTTATAAAACCGCTGATCGTCAGCAGCGATGTCTATCCAACTAAATGCGGTGAAGAGCGTGTTTCTTAGAAAACCGCCCTCAAAATCCGGAACCTTGAAACCGGGCCAAATCCCTCCACTCTGCCCCCGATTACGCATGTGCCACATATCCGCACCCGCTTTTTGCAGAACCTTAATACCGTCACCGGTATTGCCGGGCGTCCCTAACGGATATGCATTCGTAAAGCCGTAGTAGTTGCGCTGCATATCGAGGTTGTTCTCATATCCACCACACGCGAGAATGACTCCACGCCGTGCTTTAATGGCTTGCCGAGCCCCTTCAGGTCCGCACACCACGCCCAACACCTCTAATGTGTCTGGGTCTTGAACTAGATCTACGAGTGGCATTTCGAACTTGAACCTTGGTTTGCGGTTCTCTGCGCACCCTTTCATGGTCAACCAAACCCCGCTTGGGGTTGGCAGGATAGTTGATTGGTGCGTTACCGCTTCGCTTGCCCCAAACTCTGGAAACTCAAGAACGGCATCGCCATCGCTCCAACCACTTCCGACTGAATATTTCAGACCCGCTTCATCAGCGCGCTCCATGATCCAGGGTTCAAGATCAGCCATGCGCTCAGCCCACCCTTGAAGCATGTCTTCGGGAACAGGGTTGGCAGCACTCATGGCGCGTTGATAGGCAGCGAGGGCTTCAGGATTTTTACCGACGAGGAGAGACTGACCTGAAACGCGCGCGTTGCCGCCCGCCATATCTTCAGACATTTTTTCAATAACCAGAACGTCGGCGTTAGAATCAGCCTCACGGGCTTCAATGGCTGCGCAAGCCCCGGCCATTCCATACCCGACAATGATTACATCTGCTTCATCGTCCCAATTTGAGATGCTGCTCGGGCTAGCCACTATCTATTCCTCACTGAAGGTGTCTCGACAGAAAAAAGTCCGCTAGGACCTATGGCTGGCCCTAGCGGTTACGCGGCAAGTTCCAAGTTTTTCGATTAAGCGCGCAGGACGGCGTTACGGCCCGCCGTACGGCCCGTAATCATGGCTTCCGTAAGGTAAGCCCCGTTCTGATAGAGATGCGAAATGAACGAGCCTAAGTTACCGGCCTCATAAAGACCGGGGATTGGCTTACCATCATAATCCAGCACTTCAGAGTCTTTGTTCCTCTTCGCGCCACCCGATGTGCAAACGACACCACCCACGATTTTGACGGCATAGAACGGCCCATTCTCGATTGGGCTTAAGGTGTCAGGGTGGCGGCCGAAGGCCTCATCCTTACCAGCGCGACACGCTTCGTTGTATTCATCAACCGTACGGATGATCTGATCCGCGTTGCGACCCATTTTGAAGGCCAAGCCTGCCAAAGTATCCGCTTTAAGGACCCAACCTTTTTCGACCTCAGCACTGTTATCTTCGCTCCAATCATACCGGTGAACAGCGGCATTCCAGGTCATCCACTTCATCATCAGACAAAAGTTCTTACAAACAGTTTCATCGAAAATCATGTGAACCGGCTGGACTTGAAAAAACTCCGTATCGAAATAGTGACCGTGTCTCTTTTCCTTGTGGTGCGTCGCAGAATAGCGTTCTGTCTCGTCGTAGAACCGGCGGTCGTCCGCAGCTACATCGATCCAGCTGTGATAGTCCGTCTGCTCCCGGCTCTGAAAGTCCCGCATGAACACGGTGTCGAACTCCGGCACTTTAATGGCGGGCCAAATGCCGCCACTCTGAACCCGTGCCCGCATGTGCCAAAGATCAGCGCCTGCTTTCTGCACCATGCGGATACCGTCGCCCGTATTGTACGGCGTCCCAAAAGGATAGACGTCATGACCAAAGTAGTTGCGCTGCATGTCCATATTGTTTTCAAAGCCGCCAACCGCCATGACGACGCCGCCCAGGGCCCGCACCGCAATGCGTTTTCCACCCTGCTCAACGATCACGCCAAAAACCTCGCCGGATTCACAATCTTGCACCAACTCGACCGCAGGACTTTCGTACCAAACCGTCACCGGGCGTTTATCGATGTTCTTTTTAAACGCCTCCCAAAGGCCACCGGGACGGGGCAAAATCGTAGCACTTAAGACCGCCTCTTCCGCACCGTACTCAGGCATCTCCCTCGTCCCGGCACTAGTCACGTATTCCTGGCGAGCTTCTTTCGCTCGGTCTTTGATCCAGGGCTCTAGCTCCAATAGCCGGTCTGCCCAGAACTCCAATAACTCTTCGGGAATGGGATTAGGCTCTCCCATTTTTCGCTGGTAATGCATCAGTGCCTGTTTGTTGGGCTTCGGTCTCCATAGCGATTGTCCAGACGCCCTAGAGTTGCCACCGGCGTGCTCTTCCGGTGCCTTTTCGAGAATGAGAATTTTTGCATCCGGCTTAGCGTCAAGCGCTTCGATGGCAGCAGAGCAGCCCGCGAGACCAAAACCAGCGATGACAACATCGAATTCTGTGTCCCAGGTCACTGACCCAGGACTGGCCGCCTCGGCGGTTCCAACAGCGGTTCCAGCGGCAGCTGCCGCTGCCGTTCCGACAAGCAGTGACCGGCGATTAACATGAGATTTTTGGGTATCTGTGGCGTCCATGGCTTTACCTCCCAGCGTAATAATCCCTGAAGAAGAGATAGAATTGCTTAGTTCAACCAAGGATTCGAACAAATAACTCTATTAATTCACTATAATTAGTTGTGAAATAAGATATGGAATTTCGTCAGGTTCGCCACTTTCTGGGTGTCGTCGATAAGGGGAGCTTTTCAGGTGCCGCTTTAGCGCTGGGGCTTACTCAACAGACACTAAGCAAAAGCATTGCAAATCTTGAAGATCAATTGGGTGTCCGGCTGTTTGACCGAGACACGCGAAACTGTGACCTCACAAGCCATGGTGAATTACTGCTCCAGTATGCAAAGAACATCGATGCAGAAGAACGGCAATTTCAGCGTCACTTAGACGACGTTATCGGAGTTAAGTCCGGCCATTTAAGAATTGGCGCTGGCCCAACTCCAGGGGTGCATATCATCCCAGAAGCTGTGACTCGTTTGAAAGAAAAACGTAAGAATTTGAGAGTCACTGTGATTGAGGGGATGGCAGTAAACCTTTTACCCAGGCTACTAAGGGGAGAACTCGACATCGTTGTTGGCGTCATCCCAAACCCAATCGAAGACACATTGGTTCACACAGAATTCCTATATGATGAGAACTTATGTTTGCTTGCGTCTGCGCAACATCCATTGGGGTCTAAAAAAAAAGTAACTCTAAAAGAGACCCTAGACTTTCCCTGGCTCGTGGGCTGGACGGCAGGTGGAATTGATCAGGCGGTTAGTGACTCGTTTGAAGAGTATGGGCTGTCACCACCATTGCCAAAAATCGAAACTGATTCATTCACCTGCGTGCGCTCTATGTTGAAGACAACAAACTATCTAGCGATTCTTCCGGAGCGACTCTTTGAGATGGAGGTTCAGTCAGGGGTGTTAAAAGCGCTCCCTCTCAAAGCCAAGCTACAACGCTGGAAGCGACCGATGGCGATCTGTTACCGGCGCAACAGCACAAGATCACCAGCAGCTATGGCCTGTATTGAGGAAATTGAGCGCGTGACAAAAGACCTAGTTTCCGACGACGAATAACCTTTAGGCTAGAGTCGAACTTTTGCAAGACTGAGGCCGAGTGGGGATGTCACGTGGGGTTTTGCTGTGTTCCATAAGCGCGTGACAGTTGGGCAAGCGCTGGGCGAGTAGCGAAACTTATGAAGCCATCAATATTAGACCGAGTTTCGAATAAAAATATTGCAGGAGATAACCTAAGAAAACGTGCTTTTTCTTAGGTTATCGCTAAGAGCCGCAGTAACACTACGCTATTTGACTAGCGTGTAAATCGCGGTTTCTAGAAACCTAACAAAATGTTTGAAATCAATTGATCAAGTTAGGTTTTAATAGCCCAGTTATTAAATGAACTGGATCACTATTAAGTGCCGAAAGTTACTAAAATCTTCCTTGCTCTATAGTAACAGAAATCACTTCCTCATTCAGCGTATCAAAATTACAGCCATATCTATGTTGGCTAAATGTGCCAAAAGCATTTTGCAATTTCAAAGAGTCTCCAAGGTACATAACCGTCCCCTGGTCCTCGTCCACCCACGCGAACCTCGTAAACTTTGAATCTAAAAAGCCGTCAGTCCACTCGTATTCATATTTTGCCTGCGCCTCAATGCGAGGCTGGCACCGGACCGTTGCACTGCCTATATAGCGTTTTGACCAGCACAGGACATCCGCACGACACAGCTCTTCTTTTTCTCTTTCCAATCGTTCTGCTTCAGCTTGCTGGGCCGCTATTTCGGCGGGTGAGAGAGTAGAAACTTCATCTGCTTCCTCACTGCCAGAAAACAACCAAGAAACGAATAGCCATAGCGCCACAATTGTACTGATGATGATAACAAAGCCGAGAATGAGCTCAAGTTTTGAATCCTGTTTAGCGTGTTCCAATGGAAACGGCAGGTCTATATCAATCTCTGTCTCTTCAAACTCGTCAAAACAATCATCGATTTTTGCGGAGTTAAAGAAGCCAAGGTAGTCCCCATCTCCATAGACGACGACTGGCAACTGATGAGGAAGCGTCTTAGATACTTTTTCTTTAAACCAGTTCCGGCAGTGATCATAAACTTCCGGACAACTTAAAAAGTCAATTTGCCGAAGTTCTTTAGCTTGAACTTCTTCGGCAATCGTCTCGCACAGGTCATAGAGTGCCCGCATGTTTCCGGCGCCACCTTGACCATCGCCTTCCTCATCTTTCGCATCGTAAACAAGAATAACAAACCCTTCCTTGTTCTCGAGCAACTCACTTGCATCTTCGGTTGATACAATATTTTTCATCATACGTTCCCTTCATGTGAGAATGATCTGGTGACCCCGTTTTTAGAATTCACCAAAAATCCAGCCCTCGAGGCAGGCCTAGTGAACAGCCGTATTCCAGGCGATGAAAAAATTCAGAGCCATCTAGCAAAGCGGCTATAGGACTTGAGGTATACGAGCACTGTTTGTTGACGCAGTTGGGTCGCGCTTGCCATTCACAACCAAAGTCGCCACAAAAATCAGCGAAGATTCTTTCGACCTGATCAATGCGCTGCTTGCCAAGCTTCAAGCGCATCAAGCACTGGCTTTTCGTTTGCTCAAAGCCTTGCGATTGCGTTTTCTTTAAAGTCCATTCGATATCTTTCTTCGTCCAGCACGCCGCTTGTTTGATGTGCCTGTGAAAGAGTTCTTTATCGAGTGAACTCATGCGGCGCTTAACCCAGTGATCCGTCATGGGGCTAAACGCTTGTGAGCCATATATGTCTATATCGTTCCAGGCATCGACGCAGATAGAGCGTGTCTTTGCTAGTGCGTCAGCGCCCGTTCCACCTTTTCTGGGTATACGGGGTGAACTTTGAAGAATTGTATCTAATTCTGCCTGTTGTCGCCGAACTGGTTGAGACGCGCGTTCAATGGCATTGGTATCTCGCGCTTCAATAGCGCTCCTAAGACGCGCCATCGATTCCAAGAGACGGTTCACCTTGTCATGCGTAGGTGCCCTTAAATACTTGGTCGTGAGAATAGTATTGTAGGAAGAGTTGTAGAGCTGGATTGCTGCGGAGTCAGCGAGTAGAACTCTTTGCTGACGCTGCTTATTCGGTTGCTCTAGAATCCCACCCAAAAAGCCAAGCCCTTCTAGAAGAAGTCTGTCCGTGTTTTGGGCGTGGACACCTGATACAGAGGTCACAGATAAAAAACATACAGAGACAAACAGGGCAGCCTTGCCACCTGATCGCCGCCACTTAGACAATAGTCTCGTTGGGTTTTCACCAGTCATGAGACCCACGCTATAGTCACAAGTAGACGACATGTACCGATGCGGACACTTAGATAACTACTTATGACGTACGCTTTTTGCGTAGCGCATTACCTCCTAAATAGAAGTATGAGTTCAGCAACACTCGACACCTCTAGCTTCTTAAAGATATGTCGCCTGTGAACCTCAACGGTCCGGTGACTTATTTTAAGTGTTCGTGCCACTTGCTTGCTGGTAGCGCCACGTAGTAGCTCATTGAGAACACCCTTTTCCCGATTGGTCAGTAGCTTCGTGAGGTCAGCCTTAAGGATGTTTGCGAACGAGGCATCCCGAGCTTTCGGCTGAATGGCTGACAACACAGGTTCGATTGAGAAGGGTTTCTCCAAGACATCAGCTGCGCCAGCTTTTATGGATTTTACCGCTAATGAGATCGTGGGATTGAGGGCCATAGCGAATACGGCGACTGCGGATGATTTTTCTATAGTGAGACGGATGACATCAAGCCCGCTTATGCCGGACAAAGAGAGATCGATAAGGGCGACGTGGCGGGCTTTAAAGAGGTCGCTTTCAATGTACTGCTTACCATCAGAAAAGTGCTGAGCGTGAATTGAGAACGAGAAGAGAAGGTCGTGGAGAAGATTCGCTAGGTCTTTATCCTCATCAACGATGGCAACCCATTCCGTCAAAAGTTCGTTCTCTCCCATAGTCCAAACGCTAACGGCCTAATGGGGCACGACATATAAGGCTTTCTACTTAAGTCGTTACTTATGAAAACACCCTCCAGCCTAAGTCTTTTTACTTATTAAGTTTCAATGTCTGTTCGTTGAACTCTGCTAATCGCATAGCGCCGTTTGATTCAGCCGTCTACCAAAGACCGCAACGAGGCACCAAAAAGATTTGAAGAGAACTCTAGTCTTTGGTCGCTCTTTGAGTCAGACGGCAACACAATCGAAATGTAAGAAAAACTAGACATTGTGAGGTTCTCGATGAAGCAAGCGAAGGTGTTATCCAAAGAAGAGTTAAAAAGAGTGCTAGCGGTCATTGCACATGGACGACATGCAGCAAGAAACCGCATGGCGCTTATGCTGAGCTATTATGCGGGACTTAGGGTTGGGGAAATCGCCAGCCTAACGTGGTCCCAGGTTGTCGATGAAGCCGGAAGGGTAAAAGAGGAAATTCGGCTCGATAAAACCCAGACCAAGGGCGGTCAGTTTAGGACCATTTTTATCAACGCCAAGCTCAAGAGAGAGATACGAGAGTTTCAATCCACTTTTGAAGCAACACCTATGTTGGATGGCCCACTTATAAAAACGCAGAAGAGATCATTCTTTAGCGCAAATACACTTTGTCAGATGTTCGGGGAATTGTATGCATTGGCGGGTATAGACGGAGCCACATCGCATAGTGGGCGACGCTGGTTCATTACTAAGCTTGCTCACGCTGGTGTTTCAGCGAAGGTGATCATGACGCTCGTTGGCCATAAACACCTAAGCACCACGCAACGATACATCGACGTCAACGATGAGATGATGCGAACGGCTGTGGAAGTGCTGTAACCGTTAACATGCTTTGGCATTCACAATAGGCATCTGCAAGTTCGAGTTCTACCGGCGCAAGCTGGATCAAGCCGGTGCAGTCATCGCCTCCACTACGCAAGAGATACCGCAACAGCAGGCCATTTAGTACAAGTATAGTTCACACCATGTTGACCCGTACGACCTACATGGAATTCTATCACTTCAACAAAAAGAACAGGTGTACGAGAAAGCAAAAAGACAAGCCCGAGTCGATTGCCTTTGAGTCCCCGGTGATCAATGCACCGGAGAACTTCAAAAGCAAACAAGCCCATCTCAAGGCCCGGCGCCCATCGTCCAAGCCGTCGCGACAAATTATTCGCGAACGACTGACACACGCTTCCACACCACATAAACTGCGGGAATAACGATCAGGGTAAGCACCAGAGCGCTGGTCATACCACCGACCATGGGAGCAGCGATTCGGCGCATGACTTCTGAACCCGTGCCTTCGCCCATCATGACGGTGATGAGGCCTACAATGATGGTGGCCACGGTCATCATGATGGGGCGCACACGGAGCAATGCCCCATTTGTCACCGCATCATCTAAATCTTCGAGGGTCAGCACTCTGTTTTCAGCGGCAACTTTTTCCTGCTGCGTTTGAAGGGCACGGTCCAGATAGGTCAGCATGAGAACGCCGGTTTCAACTGCGACACCGGCAAGTGCAATAAACCCTACACCGACGGCGACGGACAAGTTGTAGTCCAGGACATGTAACAGCCATACACCACCGACAAGAGCCAGGGGAACGGTGCCGACGATGATGGCCACCTCAGCCGTGCTTCGGAAGTTCAGATAGAGCAAAACCAGAATGACGATGAGGACGACGGGAATGACGACCATGAGCCGTGCTTTCGCCCGCTCTATGTATTCGTATTGTCCAGACCACGTCAGAGCATAGCGAGGCGGCAAATCAATCTGTCTGGATACTGCCTGTTGGGCGTCATTCACAACAGAGACGACATCGCGGTCCGCCACATCGATATAGACCCAGCCGTTTGGGCGGGCGTTTTCAGAGCGGATTAGACCAGGGCCATCGTTGATGCTGATGGATGCCACCTGCCCCAAAGGAACTTGCGCGCCTGTAGGTGAAATCAATGGAAGCTGACGCAAATCCTCCAGAGAGTCGCGCAGCTCACGGGGATATCGTAAGTTGATGGGGTACCGTTCAAGCCCTTCAACGCTGTCCGCTATGTTCACGCCGCCGACAGCCGCAGCGATCATGAGCTGTACATCGGCGATGTTGAGACCAAACCGTGCTGCGGCCCGGCGGTCGATATCCACGTCGATGAATCGTCCAGCCGTTGGACGCTCGGCAAATACTGAGGATACGCCGGGAACGGACGCCAGCGCCCGCTCGATTTGCCCACCGATGTTGTTTATGACATTTAGGTCCGGTCCGGAAATTTTGATGCCGACCGGGGTTTTAATGCCAGTGGCCAACATATCCGTTCGATTCTTAATTGGCATGGTCCAAACGTTAGTCAGGCCGGGTACTTGAACAATGGTATCCAATTCATCCCGGAGACGTTGCATGGTCATGCCAGGTCGCCATTGGTCTCTGGGTTTTAAGCGAATGACCGTTTCGATCATGGTCAAGGGAGCCGGGTCTGTCGCCGTATCGGCCCGCCCGGCCTTGCCGTGAACAGAAGCCACTTCGGGTACGATTTTAATCAGCCTGTCGGTCTGCTGTAAAACCTCGGTAATTTTGCCAATAGACACGCCGGGGAAGGCGCTAGGCATGTACAGCAGGTCGCCTTCGTCCAACTCCGGCATAAATTCGCCGCCAAGTTTGGACAGCGGATAAATCGTACTCAGCGTAACCAAAACAGCAAGGACAATCACGACCAACGGTGCTTTTACCACCGCTTTAATAAACGGACGATACATCCAAATCAGCAGCCGGTTGAGCGGATTGCGTTGTTCTTTGACGATGCGGCCCCGGATAAAATATCCCATGAGGACAGGCACCAGCGTCACCGCAAGAATAGCGGATGCGGCCATGGCATACGTTTTCGTGAAGGCCAATGGTTTGAACAAACGGCCTTCTTGCGCCTGCAAAGCAAATACCGGAATGAAACTTAAGGTAATGATGAGGATGGAGAAAAATAGCGCGGGACCAACTTCCTGCGCGGCATCCACGACTATCTCCCAACGGTCCCGTTCCTTGTTGGAGTCCTTCTCTAAATGCTTGTGGACATTCTCAACCATTACAACTGCTCCATCGACCATGGCGCCGACGGCAATGGCGATACCGCCGAGAGACATGACGTTGGCATTAATGCCCTGAGTTTGCATGACGGCGAAGGCCATCAACACTCCTATTGGCAGCGACACTATGATCACGAGAGACGACCTGAGGTGAAATAAAAATGCAGCGCAAATGAGCGCTACGACAATCATCTCCTCGGTGAGCTTGCGCGTCAGGTTGTCGGCTGCCGCCTGAATCAGGGTTGAGCGGTCGTAGGTTTCGACAATCTCCACGCCTGGAGGCAATCCGGCACGCAGCTCGTTCAGCTTGACTTTGACTCGCTCGATGGTGGCCAGGGCGTTTTCACCCCAGCGCATCACAATCACACCTCCTGCGACTTCACCTTCGCCGTTGAGGTCGCTGACACCACGGCGCATTTGTGGGCCGAATTGAATGTCAGCAATTTCGTCCAGTGTTATCGGCGTACCGTTTGGACCAACACCGACCGGAACATCGCGCAAGGATTCAAGAGTGCTGACGTAACCGGAAGACCGAACCATGTACTCAGCCTCGGCCATTTCGATGACGGACCCGCCCACTTCCTGGTTGCCACGCACAATGGCGGCTTTGATCCCGGCCAGATGCAAGCCAAACGCTCGTAGCCGATTAGGATCAACAACCACCTGATATTGGCGGACCATGCCGCCAATGGTGGCAACCTCCGACACACCAGGAACGGTCTGAAGTTCAAATTTCAAAAACCAATCCTGGATAGACCGGAGCTGCGCCAAGTCGTGTTGCCCCGAGCGATCCACCAAGGCGTATTGATAAACCCAGCCAACACCCGTCGCATCAGGGCCGAGGGCAGGTTTCGCGCTGGCGGGCAAGCGGGAAGCGGCCTGGCTGAGGTATTCCAACACCCGCGCCCGCGCCCAATACAGATCAGTCCCGTCTTCAAAAATCACGTAGACGTAGGAATCACCAAAAAAGGAATAGCCCCGTACGGCAACGGCTTTCGGCACTGCCAGCATGGCCGTCGTCAAGGGATAGGTAACCTGATCTTCCACAACCTGTGGGGCCTGACCGGCATATCCAGTTTTGATAATGACCTGCACATCAGACAGGTCGGGAATAGCATCAATCGGAATTCGTTGGACGGCATACACTCCCCAGCCGGTCATCACGGCCGCCAAAAGAATAACGACAAAGCGATTCTCAACCGACCACCTAATAAGCCTCTTAATCATGGCAACGCCCCCATGCTTGAGGAGCCCATGTCTGAGGAGCCCATGCCGTTGTCTTCTAATCGTTCAACTGACGCAGAAAAGTTGCTTTCAGAATCGATAAGAAATTGGCCGGACACGACCACCTGATCGGACAAGGCTAACCCTTGGCGAATTTCCACATAGCCATCATTTTCAAGGCCTGAGCGAACCTCAACCGACTTGAATCGGCCATCGCCCAGGGCAACTACCACCCGCTCGGACACACCCGTTCGGATGAGGGCTTCCACGGGAACCACCAGCGTGTCCGGGACGGCGTCCGTATGGATTTGCACATTGGCAAACATGTTGGGCTTCAGGACCCCGTCCGGATTGTCAAACTTGAGACGCGCTGTAAGAGTGCGGGTCATAGAGTCCACAGTCGGGTAGATGTAATCGACCACACCGGTGCGCGTGAAATCAGGCAGGTAGGTCATGTTGAGTGTGACGTCCTGCCCTGGCTTGACCCAAGAAGCCTGATCTTCAAACACGTCTGCCAGCACCCAGATGGATGACAAATCCGCGATGACCATGGTTGTCATGGCAGGTTTGACGAACATCCCTTCGCCGACATTCTGTGACAGCACGACACCGCTGATGGGCGAGAGAACGGCAGTCCGGCGCTGCACGGGAGCGCCATTGCGCAAGGCTTCGATCTCGCGATTCGGCACGTCGAGCAATGCGAGGCGGCCCAATGTGATGTCCAGCATATCTTGCTCACCGCGTTGCAAGAATTGGGTAAATTCACCTTGTGCCACGTGGATATCAGGCGCGTACATTTCAAACAGCGTCTGGCCTTTGGTGACAGATTCGCCAACAGCTTTGACCGGCAACCGTTCAATCCAGCCTTCCGCCCGCACGTGCACATGGCTGATCAAGTCGTCATCGGCGGCGACATAGCCCACCGTTCTGATTGAACGTTCCAGATCGCGCAGTTCTACTAAGGCGGTGCGAATGCCGAGGCTTTGCGTCATTGCCGGTGAGACGGTGACGGTGTTAGCGCTATCACCTCCCATGGCGGTCTCGCTGTCTTCATAAACTGGAACAAGGTCCATCCCCATGGGTGACTTTCCAGGACTAGGCCGCCTGAAATTGGGGTCCATGGGCGCGACCCAGTATAAAATGCGCGGCTCTTCGGTCGCTGCAATGTCAGGGGCTGATGTGTGGCTGCCGAATATAAGGAAGACAGCAGCCGAAAGGCCGATTCCAATAGCAAATGCCGCGAAGGCGTAAGTCAGTGTTTTGGTCGTCATATCCGCATCCTTATCGAGTGCAAACCCGAGTCACTATCCGGTGCAGGTCCATCATTTGTGGATGGGCGCACCAATATTGGAGATGGAAGCAACAAACCTCGGTAAGCGAGGCATAATTGTCTCCAAGACTTGTAGTGCGGATTTAGACTTTAGGAGGATGCCCGGGGGGCGTCAGGGTGCGACCGGTCAGGACTGTTTCCGACGCCATCACCTGGGAAATAAATCTGAATGCGTTGGTATCATTCAGTGCCGATGCATTGAGTTGCGCAGAGCTTGCAGACGAAAAACAGAACGCCACTGGACATTCGTGACACTCATTGGAACTGTCATCGGCAGCGGTGGCACTCCCCGACTCGTCCATGGCACAGTCACCGGCTGCCATCATGTCCATGGCCACTGGTTCAGGAATCATGCTGCATTGAGGCACAATGGGTTGGAATACGACGCAAAATGCCGCCACCATCACAAGTGTCGTGATAAAGCGTTTTCTGTGTATTCGTTTCACTGTCTCAGCCAAAACGCGCATTTGCCGTACCTTCCACGAACAACCCTAGCCTGCGTGCAGGCGCCAGACCAGTCATGTATGCGTGAACCCTTATATCAAAAGCGCTTTCCGCCGTATTTGTGATTCATCAAGGAAGAAAAGGAGGTATCGGTTTGTAGCCAATTGAATCGAACTACATGAAAACCTAGTGTCTGCGCAAGTTTGACTGTTGCCAATGCCCTGAAACTAACATTCTGGCTCCCCATGTAGGCTCCCCTTTTCACCAAACCACGGGCGCAACAATGGCCCAAATTAAGGTAAATAGGGGTTGCGACCCTCACCCTGTAAAGGTCGGACTCTGGATCAATGTCTTTTTGTTTCTTTTAGGCGACTTCGTGTGTGGTGCATGCTGAACAGCGATTTGTATTTGATTAAATCTTAGAAGAAGCACGTTTTCTTAGGTTATATGAATCTCGGTCCAGCGAATTAGACTTATCGATCATTGTCTGTCCCAGGTCTTAATCTCTCGCTTATTACCGCTCTAGTGCCTATCAGTGAGACATTTCTCATGTGATGCATCTGCAAGTATCCCAATAATTTTGCAGTCGCCAACTTGGCCGCCAGCGCAGCCCTCAATCATACGGGATAACTCACGCTTTAAGGCGTTGAGCCGCCGGATACGATGTTTCACCTCATCTAAGTTTCGCCGGGCTATGGTATCTACAGTCTTACAAGATTGATCCGGGTGATCAGACATTTCGAGGAGTTCGCGTATTGAGTCCAGCGGAAACCCGAGCTCTCTGCTGTGCCGAATGAAGGCGAGACGCTGCCGGTGTTGTTCTGTGTAGCGCCGTTGATTGCTGTGTGTACGCGGTGGTTCAGGCAGTAATCCGATTTGCTCATAGTACCGGATCGTCGGCACTTTGACGTTGCAGTTGGCGGAAAGCTGGCCGATTGAAAGCTCTGTCATGTGCTAATTCTTTCTTCTTGAACCTCTAGTTACTAGAGAGATTATAGTTGTCACATAAGATGAACAATCACGCTGTTCAACGGCTAATTTAGGACTGAAAGAGAAATAAACATGAACGGCTGCGGCTGTGGCGATGACATTAAGTTCGAGGGCCTTTCGGATGGTTACCGCAAGGCTTTATGGGCTGTCATTGCCATTAACGGCACCATGTTCTGCGTTGAGATGGTGGCGGGCTTCGGTGCGTCCTCGCAGGCTCTTAAAGCAGATGCCCTGGACTTCTTGGGCGACACAGCAACTTACGCCTTAAGCCTCTTTGTCATTGGCCAGCCCTTGATCTGGCGGGCTCGGGCAGCGTTGTTCAAAGGCTTAAGCCTTGGAGCTATGGGTCTTTGGGTAATTGGCTCTACGGTTTATAGCGTGTTTGTATTGAAGACACCGACCGCAGAAGTGATGGGCATTGTTGGTGTGCTCGCATTAACTGCGAATCTTATCAGCGTTGGGCTTCTCCTTAAGTATAGAGATGGGGATGCCAATGTACGGTCTGTCTGGCTTTGCAGCCGCAATGACGCCATCGGCAATGTCGCCGTCATCGTTGCGGCTGGGGGCGTTTTTGCGAGCGGCACTGCTTGGCCCGACCTGCTGGTTGCCGGCGTCATGGCCAGTCTGTTTCTCAACTCGTCGGTTCAGATAATCCGCCAAGCGCGATTGGAACTTCAGGGCATTCGATCATGAAAAGGCAAAGGTCAAAATCTAAGGTAAACTGGGCCTCAGATGCCCCTAGAGAAGAAAATCTGGACAAACTGGCTGTATTCCACTTAGTTTCTAATCCTTATCAAACAGAGGTTTGAGCAGTGTTTGCATCTTTGCGCAGGTATAGATTTAGGAAAGCGACCGTTGTCTCAACGGCCGCTATCTATGCTTTGCTGGCTTCTTTTGCCATGGATGTATACGTCCTTTGCGTTCACCAGGACGGCCATTCGCATATCGAACTCAGTCATGACATCACTGATCTGATGTCAGATTCGGACACCAAAGCAGTGCTAAGCTGTTTGGTTGACGACTGTTCTGACAGTGTGATTGAAGACAACAGCACCGTTGCAGCTGCTAAGGTCCTGAATGACAAACGCCCGGACGCCCCGGTCATAGCAGTAATTTGGGAGTCGAGACCCACATCTGAAGTTTCCTTTGAAGCCTTTCAGGTTCAATCGAATTTTCACAATGAGTCCGACTACACGACTCAGATTAAACCCACCACCGTCCTACTAACCTAAGACATCTCAGCAGATTTGACCGTGGACGCAATAGCGCGTCCTCGTATCGCGTCCTGTTTGGGTTTGTAACTTAGTTTAGTGGTCGGTTTTTATGCATCTTTCATTCGTTGTTGCGTTCGCATCTTCACTGCTGTTTGCTTTACCAGCAGTGGCGGATGGTCAGCGCCAATCTCATGCTAATTGGCCAATTTCACCTCAGCTGGCCCAAGCGGACACCGCGCAAAGCCCGACAGCTGAGGCACTAACCTTAAGCCAAGCGGTTAGCTATGCTTTGGAGTCCAATCCCGGTCTCAACAGTGCGCAAAGAACCGTTGATGTACAGGAGGGCGAACTCATTCAGGCTGGGCTTTTGCCCAACCCGGAACTGTCTTCAGAAGTCGAGGAATTCGGCGGCACTGGGGCCCGGCGGGGTTTCCGTGAAGCTCAAATCAACGTCGAGTTTAGTCAACTTTTTGAGTTGGGGGGCAAGCGCAGCAAACGGGTTCGCGTTGCGTCATACGGTAAAGACATAGCTGAGTTGGATTATCAGCGATCACGGCTGGACGTCATCCTGATTACGACGCAGACCTTCATCAATGTCGTCGCAGCGCAAGAGCGTCTTGAAGTTGCAAGAGACACACTCGAACTCGCCCGTGAGCTAGCAACTTCAGTTGAAAATCGCATCAATGCGGGGCAGGTCTCACCGACAGAACAAACCAGAGCGAATCTAGAGCTCTCAAGCGCAGAGATCGGGTTTTCTGCAGCCGAACGGGAATTAAGCGTGGCCCGGCAAAACTTAGCGGCAACCTGGGGGTCAAGCGCCCCGCTAAGACAAGCCGCTGTTTTTAACATGGACCAGTTCGCAGCGCCCGAACCTTTTGCCTTGTATGCGGACCGGCTCGCTGAAAGCCCTGATCTCGTGCGGTGGGATAAAGAGGTCAGTCGTAGTGACGCCACCATTGCACTTGAGAAATCCCAACGTATTCCTGATGTGACAGTTTCCTTGGGGGGCTCTCGGTTCGAGGTCGATGACGGAAAAGCCGTGCGATTTGGCGTCTCAGTTCCTCTACCCCTGTTCGATAGAAATCAAGGCAACGTAATAGCATCGCAAGCCAGGCGTCAGCTAACCGCCAATCAACGTCAGCAAGCTTTGTTGAGTTTGCAGGTAAAGCTCAACGAGAGTTATACCCGCATGGCATCAGCCTTTCAGAATGCTCAGACTTTGCGGGACGGAATTTTGCCCGCCGCTGCTGAAGCGTATGAAACGATTCTGACTAGCTATCAAGCTGGACGCCTCAGCTTTCTTGATTTGGTCCAGGCCCAGCGGACCTTGCTCGACGTCCGCGAGCAATATCTAGACACCCTTGAATCCTATCACCTTAACCGTGCTGAACTTGAGCGTTTCGTTGCCCGGCAGGGGGAATAAGACATGTCCTACAGAAAGGAAAAAGCAATGCGTATCAAGAGCAAGGCCGTGCTTCTCGCGACAGCTTCATTGATTGCGTTTTCGTCCATGGCAATTGCAGCTGGAGACCCCGAGACTAAGGCGCCCTCAACTCAGTATGAACCACAATTGAGTAGGGACGAGTTTGTGTTCGCTATGTTGCAGGAACCTGATCACGACGATCACGACGATCACGACGATCATGACGATCACGACGATCACGACGATCATGACGATCATGATGATCATGATGATCATGCGGAAGATGACCATGATGAACACGCGGAAGACGATCACGATGATCACGATGATCATGAAGAAGAAGGCGCACTTCGGGTGTCACCTGCTGATATGAAAGAATTCGGTATCGGAACCGGCACTGCAAATGGTGACGTGCTCCGGGCGACCGTTCGCCTGAGTGGCGAGGTCGTTCTGAATGACAATCTGGCGGCCCATATCGTTCCGAAAGTAAGCGGCAATGTTCAGAAGGTGCTGGTCAACCTTGGTGATCGAGTTCAGGAGGGACAGGCATTAGCCGAACTTGAGAGCCGTGAGCTCGCTGATGCCAAGGCCGATTATGTTGCAGCTAAGGAGCGCGCCGCTTTGGCCAACACGAATTTTGAACGTTTTCAAAGTCTCTGGGATCAAAAGATTACCTCTGAGCAGGAATACCTTGAGGTGCGAAATGTATTTCGTGAATCTGAAATTGTGCTGAAAGCGTCCGAACAAAAGCTTTTTGCACTCGATGTTTCACCTAATGACCTGTCGAACATATCCAGCGGAAATGGACATCAACTGACACATTTTGAGCTCAAGGCCCCACTCGACGGAGAAGTTATAGAGCGGAACATAGCACGAGGCGAGTTCATAGATCCTGACTCGCGGGCATTTATCGTTGCCGATCTCAGCACTGTATGGGTTGACCTAACTGTGTATGAAGCCCAGCTGTCACTCGTTCGTAGGGGTCAGAATGTGACCGTGACAAGCCGGTACGGGAATGCGCAGACAGAAGGGATTATTGAATACGTGAGTCCCGTGGTTGATCCGTCTACTCGGACGGCGACCGCTCGGGTCGTGCTCGACAATACCGATGGTCAATGGCCACCTGGAACGTTTGTAGATGCCGTTATCGCGGTTAACAGCATCAGGGCTGGCGTCGTCATACCGCGTGATGCCGTACAAACGATAGACAATGAAACAATAGTCTTTGTGCAAGACGGTGATGTTTTTGAGACTGTCGTAGTGCAACTCGGACGACAGGATGACAGACACGTTGAAATCGTTTCAGGCTTGGAGGCTGGCCAAACTTATGTTGCGCAGAATGCCTTCGCTCTCAAAGCTGAATTGGGCCGCTCTGGGCTCGAACATGCTGGCCACGCCCACTAGTAGGTAGACATTCATTATGATCGAAAATCTTGTATCGAGATCGATTCACAATCCACTCCTCGTTGGTGTGCTTGCAGTAGCTGTGTTTCTTGGTGGCATATGGTCATATGGCCAACTGCCGGTGGACGCATTTCCTGACGTATCTCCAAACCTGGTTCAAGTCTTTACAGAGACAGATGGCTTGGCCCCTGAAGAGATCGAAAAATATGTAACCTATCCGGTTGAAGCCGCTATGACGGGTTTGCCAGGCGTGGAGCAGATACGAAGCGTCTCTAATTTCGGGCTTTCCGTTGTCAATATTTACTTCGACGACGGGACCGACATTTACTTCAACCGCCAACTTGTCAACGAGCGGCTACAAGAAGCCCGTGAGCAGATTCCGGATGGTTTTGGAACGCCGGGTATGGGGCCAATTTCAACCGGCATGGGCCTAATACTTTTCTACTACCTCAATGACACAACCGGCACGTATTCGCTTGAAGAGCTACGCACGATTCACGATTGGATCGTGAAATTCAATTTACAAACCGTGCCCGGTGTAACTGAAGTTCTGGGAATTGGAGGATTTGAAAAACAGTTTCACGTTGTCGTACGTCCTGACGCTTTGCTTCGCTACGATGTTACTCTGGACGAGATCATCGAGCGCATCGAAGCGAACAATCGCAATGTCGGTGCCCAGTTTTTGGAGAAAGGAAGCGAGGAGTTAGTGGTCCGCTCAGTTGGCTTAGCGACCAATATCGAGGACCTAGGACGCATCGTTGTGAAGTCAGAAGAAGGGCGTCCGGTGTATCTAGATCAAGTCGCGGATGTGCTGATTGGCGGTGCGATTAGACGGGGACTACAGACTCGCAACGGTGAAGGGGAAGTCATCGCCGGAATGGTCGTCAAGCTTTACGGCACTAACGCCTCTTCGGTGATTGAACGCGTTGAGGCTAAGATTGAGGAAATCAATGAAATTATCCCCGATGGTCTAGAGCTCGTTCCCTATTACCAGCAGAAAGACATCGTAGACTCAGCAGTCACCACGGTAACAAATGCGCTGCTTCAAGGCATCGCACTCGTGGCCATCGTTCTCTTCGCCTTCATGGGTGGAGCCAGGCCAAGCGCCGTGGTTGCACTCGCAATACCGTTCTCAATTCTATTTGCAATCATTGCCATGGGCTACTTCGGCCTTTCGGCAAACCTGATGTCGTTTGGGGGGCTGGCAATTGCCATTGGTATTCTGGTTGATGGCACAATTGTCATGGTCGAGAACGCCGACCGTCTGTTGCGCGAACCTCATCCCGGTATGACTAAGCGCCAAATTATTGAAAAAGCCTGCCGCGAAGTTGCAAGGCCAATTCTATTTGCCATAGCGATCATCATTATTGTGTTTCTCCCGTTGTTTGCGTTGGAAGGCGTTGAAGGTAAAACGTTTGGTCCTTTGGCCTATTCCATCACCCTGGCTCTCACGGGGTCACTGATATTCTCACTGTTTCTTGCACCCGTTTTCAGCGACCTGCTCTTGAAACAAAAGGTACCGTCGGCGGGTGAAGAAGATGAAACAAGTGAGCCTTTCATCATCCGTAAGATTCTCCCCCGGTACTCAATCCTGCTCGAGTATTTTGTATCCAATCGCAAAGTATCCGTGTGGCTTGCTGGTGGTTTAGTGGCGTTGGGCTTGGTCATTTTTCCCTTTCTCGGTTCGGAATTCACGCCTGAACTCAAAGAGGGAACGATTGTTGTGCGCCTTACAATGGCGCCATCCATCTCTCTTAACGAAAGTAAGCGAACGACCATGATTGTCGAACGGCGGATTCTGGCCATTCCCGAAGTCAAAGAGGTTGTTACGCGTATCGGCCGGGGTGAGGTTGGGGCCCATGCAGACCCGATAAACGCTGCCGAAATTTATGTAATTCTAAAGCCCGAAGACGAATGGCGTGAGTCGGGTGACCAGGAGTTTATCGAGGACATTATCCGAGATGAACTCGGCGTCATGCCAGGCATAGTTGCCAATCTGACACAACCCGTAGAGATGACCGTCGATGAGCTTCTGGAAGGTGTGCGAGCCGAGTTGGCCGTCAAACTCTTTGGGGACGACCTTGATCTCCTGGAAGAAAAGGCGAACGAAATAGCAGGAGTGCTGCGGCAGGTTGAAGGAGCGGCAGATGTCCAAGTAGACCAAGTCAGTGGAACGCCTCAGTTACTGATTCGCCCAGACCGGGAGGCTGTAGCCCGGTATGGGTTGAATATTGAAGATGTTCAGAATGTCGTCAGTGCTGCTGTGGGTGGAGCTGAGGCGGGACAAGTGTTCGAAGGAATTCGAAGATTCGGAATTCTCGTCCGCTTTTCTGAAGAGTTTAGAGATTCCCCAGAAAAAATTGGTCAAATCCTAGTAAAAACCCCAACTGGTGCACGCGTGCCACTTTCACAGCTTGCGGACATTAGAGAGATTGTGGGGCCACGCCAGATTACAAGAGAGAACACGCAGCGCTTTGTGACCGTACAAGCGAATGTCGTCGGATTGGACATTGGTACTTTTGTTGAATTGGGCCAGGCCGCCATCGACACAAATGTTGAGTTGCCGCCCGGCTATCTCACGTCGTGGGGTGGGCAGTTCAGGCTGCAACAAGAGGCTAATGCCCGGTTTGCCGTTGTCATTCCGATTACGCTGGCAGCAATCGCTTTCGTTCTCTTCATTAACTTTGGTTCATTAGGCAATTCAATTCTTATCCTCCTCAATATCCCGCTTGCACTGGTCGGTGGCATATTTGCGCTATGGATTTCTGGACAGAATCTATCGGTGCCGTCATCGGTAGGTTTTATCGCGCTCTTTGGTATCGCCTTAGGAAACGCGATGGTTCTTATTACCTACATTAATGAACTTGTTAGAGAGGGACACCCGGTCAGGGATGCCTGCTTAATGGGTGCACGCTTGCGCCTACGTCCAGTTCTGATGACGGCAGTAACAACCGCCCTTGGTCTGTTGCCCTTGCTCATTGCAAGTGGAACAGGGAGTGAAGTCCAAAGACCGTTAGCCACAGTCGTCATGGGAGGGTTGTTTACTTCAACCGCGCTGACATTGCTTGTTATACCGTCATTGTATCCGTGGTTTATGCCGCGCAAAGAAGAAATTGAAACTGAGCTGACAGGGACAGAAAGCCCCTTGTTAGCGGAGTAAAAAGAGTATGGGTACTAAGGCACGAGCATTCCGCAACAGGGGAGACCATTGTGTTTTCCTCTTTTGCGATTCCCTTCCCGCTGCCTTGGTAGGAAAGGACCATCCCAGCCTTTCTCTCACGACTACTCAACCCCCTTGCGTGGCCGTGAGCCCAACCCCAACGATGAGCCCCCAGAGTCATAAATGAGAAGGAGATTTAACCCCTTCGCTTAGAAGTCTTGATGCTTCCAAGCCCCGTTTAATAAGGGAAGCCGATACCAAGTGTTGGGATTAGAAAACACTATGCTCGCAAAACCGCATGCATGGTCAAATCTATTCGGCCCTGGTCAATTCATTGGGGTTGGCCTTCCGTTTTTGTTGATCATGGCCGCAGGTATGAGTTCCTTTATCGCTTCCATAACATCGGCGTCATTAATGCTTATTGCACTCGCGATGGCGCTGGCAACTGAACTCTACTTTATTTTTGTTTGGGTTTTTGCCAGAGGTGTGCGCTCTCAAGGCCGGTTTAGTCCAACGCATGTCTTAAACTACGTTCATGCCTCCTCACCGCTTCTCTTAGTTGCTTCGATAATTTTTCCAATCTGGATTTTAGGACTTCTTTTCATACGGCTATTTCGGCCAGCACATGTAGAAACCAATCTGATTATTATCGTCGCCGGATCAACATTCTTGGTAAATGGTATTGCCGCCATCTTGATGGAGAAAACTATTTGCCGGAGTAGGCATTTCAGATCTCGTTCTGGGCTCTTAAAGAGACTCCTAACCCCGTCAGTTATTGCACTTGGGGGCGGGATATTCGCCATTTTTACGGATATAGAATTGATCATCGACGACATTGGAGCACTGATGATTATGGTTTGGTTCATGTCGTCAATGCGGCCAGAGGATCTTGGAGTGTAGTCTCATGAAGAAACTGAATTCACGCTTTTCTATATCGGCTCTAAGAAATGCGCGAGCAACCGCGGCGACGCTGTTGTCGGCTGTCTGGTTAAGTGGGTGCGCAAATACTCAGGCAGATGGAAGTACAGACAATCCGGCGCTTATGTGGAATGGAACGAAAGATGTTAGATTCCTAATGGCGTATCAAAACGAGACTCCAGAGTTTCATATATTGAATGGCATGGTTAGAGACTCACGAGGGCGGCGTCACCAGCTCTTTGGTAGTCATATTGACGTACAGCTTATAGGCGCTGATGGTTCAGTTATGGGAGAAACGTGCGCAAAGCTTAGGCCTCGTCCACGACCGCGAGTGATATACAGAGTGGCTCGGTTTTCTGCTTCAGTTCAGAAACCAAAGGAGCCAGTAGATGAATTTAGATTGTACTTTCACGAGGCTGAACCTCACTGTTGATTAGAAAATTGCCTGAGCAAGTTGCAGTCGCATTCACCTATTTGGCAGCTTTGGCTCATCTTTCACGAGTGATTTGATAACATCTAAGCGGCGCTGCAAACCTACAGCATCTTGTTGTGCAATCTTGTTCGATTTCTCTAGTTTTTTTAGCTGCTTAGTCACCTCGTTAACTTCAGCAATCAGTTTATTCCTTATTCTTGGGTCAATTGCATCTCCAGAGAAAACATCATTAAATCTCGTCCAAATTGCGATAGATTCTTCTCTAGTTCTTGCATGTAACTTTTTCCTAATTTTGGACGCGTGTGTGTCAACGGTTGCAAGACTTATGTCTAAGTTTCTAGCGATGTCGTGACGCCTGCACCCATTCACCATCTCTTGCATTATTTGTTGTTCCCGGGGTGATAGAATTTCTACGCTCGGAAGATCACGTTTTTCCATAGGACCCCTTGTTGATGGAAAGCTGTAAGTTGATTTTGAACAAAACCATTGATCTAAGACCAGTATGGCTACTAGTTCATATGCTTTACGTAGATTTCTTCAATATCGGTATGACTTACGGCTGAAGGATCTATTTCTTCTAGAATACGGCCATCACGCATAATGCCAATTCTTGTGCCGACTTCCTTGGCACGGAATATATCGTGAGTTGCCATAATAATGGCCGTTCCGTTTGACTTCATTGTCTGGAGAATGTTCGCAAACTCGTTGCTTGCTTTTGGATCCAAGCCAGAAAATGGCTCGTCTAACAAAAGGGCTTTGGCCTGCTTGGCAATGGCAATAGCGATTCCGGTCTTCTGACGCATCCCTTTTGAATACATTGAAATTTTCCGGTCAGCCGCTTCTGATTGCAGGTCTGCTGATGCGAGAATGTCTCTGAGTTCATTTTCGGTATAGCTATGTCCCCCCAGCTTTGAGAAGTATTTGAGATTCTCAAGACCCGTGAGCTCTGGGTAAAGCATGACGAGTTCGGGAATGTAACCAAGATACTGTTTGGTTTCGTGTGGATGATCTGCCACGTCTAGACCATTTACCAATGCCTCTCCTTCTGTTGGATCGAGGAAACCTAGAAACAGCCGTATTGTCGTTGACTTGCCTGCCCCATTGGCACCCAACAAAATATAGAGTTCGCCCGGTTCAACCGAGATGTTGAGTTGAGTCAAAGCGGCTAAGTCGCCGAATGACTTAGACAAATTACGAGCTTGAAGCATAGGTAACGTCCTTTTTGAGGATAGAAGATAAACGGGGCGGTCACTGACCGCCCCGTTTGCCGACAATAAGCAGCTATTTGGGAGTTATTCTTTTGCCATCGCTTCTTGTTGCATGGTGTTGCCGCGTGCTTGTTCCGTTGTCCATTCCCACGGGTACTGATTCTTTTCTGGTGCGCGGATCACCAGAAATGGGGCCGGTGTCGGTGTGGCCGTCATAAATGCCCAGGTCTTCTTCGCGAATTCTGGGTCATTGATATCCAGAGCCACCTCGGGCAGGTCCACATAGGGGTCCGTGCCTTCTTCGCACACCGTGATATTTTGTACGTGGAACACTTTGCCAGGCTCATCGGGCAAGGTCATGCGGAACTTAAACGGATACCATCCGTTGGCGGGGACGGTTTTTACAGGGTTTTTCCACACGATCTCGCCTACGACTTCATTGACTTCACGGCCATGGGCCATGATCGGTGTTTCCAAAGTGCGCATTTTGTATTCGATGTCCCAGGCCGGATCGAATGCTGCTTTGGCGTCGGTAACGCCGTCGGGAACCTTGATCCGCAGTCCGACAACCGGGCTGTTTTTGCAACCGTGGTTGACGCTGAGAACCATAGGCGTGGAATACCCGGCATAACCTTCCTTGAGGTCTAGCCCGTTGTGGGCGTTGGCTGGTGCGGTGCCGATGCTCAAACTCAAGACAGCTGCGGTAGTAAAAAGTACCTTCTTAAACAATGTCATTCTCCCCTATTTTTATACTTGAGACCGATGTTTGCGGTCAGTTCCGTCGATCAGAATCAGAAGCGATTTTCAAGCGTCATAGTACCCGTTTTGAGGCTTTTTTGCTAGGATATTGGGGTCTTTTTCGCGTGTTTGGGACGTTGATCTAAGCGTGAAAACGTCAAGTTGTCTGGGCGAATCACCGGCCATCTATATGTAGTGCTCTGCTTCTACAATTTTCGGAGTTTCTTCAAGATGTCGTACCGAATTTCCCCCAGGAGCTAAATATTCAATTGAAATAATCGTGTAACATTGAAAGGTAATGCACCTCATGGTGAGGGCTAGTCATCGAGGCTATTTAGAATGGAGGTGTGTATGTCTGTCGTAAACGCGCTGAATCGCCGTGCTGCAATTGGGACCTTAGCCGTTTCGGCAGTTAGCTCCTTGGCGTCAACGAAATCAAATGCCAAATCGCTTGAGAAAATTGATTTTACCAACCCAGACCAAGGGCATCGCGCGAACGTCAAGTTAAAGGGTTCGTTAGGTAATGAATGGGTGTGGCGTCACTATTGGGGGGATGTCCTTGCAGTTCTTCCCGAAGGCGCTCCGATTCCCATGTTCAAATTCATGGGCCTCATCAAAGCGAAATGGACGGACAATGAAGACGGCACTCACACTGAGCTTTTGTACGATACGTCTTCCTTTCTGCACAGAGACACCGAAGAAATACTCGACGTCTTTGCGAACCCAATAACTGAAAAAAAGAACGACGTGATTCACGTGTGGGATGGTCCAACAACTACGACGCTCACTCGAAACGGACCCGTTTATCCCTGGACGCCCACGCCTCCAGCAGACCCAGTTATTCTTCCATGGCAGGTGGTAGATGGTCATGCGTGGTTGACTGAGCAAGCCGTGTTTGAACGTACCCATCCGCTAAAGCCGGAAGAGTGGCCACTTGCATCTTCCGGAGAAAACACAGTGTCCAGTATCAATCTCACGCTTTCGGGACGAGTAGAGGATATAGAAAACCCTGACATTTTGTCTGCACCACACGATATGAACTGGGTGTCGATGCGATCTTGGTTGCCTTGGCTTTTGATGGGGAAACGTCCTGGATTATTAATGACGCGTGGCATCGGACGTAAAATTTCGGGACCTGAGGCCTTGCCAGCTAAGATCTTGGAAATTATTGAACGGCAACAACCTAACTACCTGACAAGCGAGGCACCTTGGGATAAGCCGATGAACAGTTGGCAGCGATACGCTGAGACGCGTCAGCCAATTAAGTAGCTAATAGCTCCACTCGTGAACCGGGTAGCTGGTGTCGTTTGAAAGAAAGAGCTGAGGTCTGAACGATGAGTCTATTTATTGTACAGAGAACGTTCTTGCCGCGATGCAAGGGACGATTCCTAATTTGTGTACTTGCCTTAATTGGTTTGTCTGCACCAGCTACTACGGCTGAAGTTGAATGGCGCCTCGCCCACTATCTTCAAGAGGAACACTTCTTTGCTGCGGGTTGGTTGTCCGATTGGGTGGAGGAACTGGAGCGTCGATCTGATGGGCGTATCAATATTGAGGTGCATCCCAATAACTCGTTACTGAGACTTGCAGCTATTGCGCCAGGAGTGCGTGACGGCGTTGCCGAGATCGGTTTTGGACCCGCACCAGTCAGCCCTGTTTTAGACCTTGTCGAGCTGCCATTCGTGGCCGACTCAGCGGTTCATGGCACTCGCATCGTAAATTCCCTCCTTGAAGATCAAAGTCTGTTGAACAACGACTTGTCTGGGCTGCATGTGGCAGTGTTGCAAACCAATGCACCGTCATTGATTCATACGAAAGATAAGCCGGTTCGGATACCGGCTGATCTAAGTGGGCTCAAAATGCGCGGCGCAACGGACTACATTCGCGACATCTTGAGTGTCCTTGGATCAGAGCCAATTGCAGGCTATCTCGCACCACAAGTTTATGGATTGCTGGAGGCAGGCACGGTCGATGGAACGATCTGGCCCTATGAAGCCATGCGTATTTTTAACCTGGGCGAACAAGCCAACTATCACACGGAAATGTATTTCTTCGTTTCCGTTCTCGGGCTTTTCATAAACGCTGAAGCACTCAATTCTTTGCCAGAAGACCTTCGAGCACTGGTTAATGACATGTCTGGTCCGGGCGTCGCACTCAGCGCGGCCACGGAGTGGGATAAAGAAGAGCAGCGAGGGCGAGGCAATGTCATTGAACTAGGCAATACAATTATCATGCCGACGCCAGAAGAACGGTCCACTTGGCGTGAGGTGGCTAAGTCCTTGATCGACGAGCGACTCAACGAACTTAGTCAATCCGGGATGAACGCCGAACAGCAATATCGAGAGTTGCTGCAAACGGCTACGTCCTTGGCCACAGAGTGAGTTAAGCAACTCACTGGTATCGCCGAGTTCTCAATCCCTTTGTAAAACCTGACTGATCTCAACAACGTATCCGTCTGGGTCTTCCACCAGCATGTCGAGGCCACGCTTGCTCCCGGCTGGTCCATCAGATGTGTAGCCTTTGGGGGCACGAAGAATAGGGGTTCCCAAAGCTTCAAGGTCGAGCTTTACGGCCTCCAGATTGTCCGTCTCGATTACGAGCACAATATCCATCAACCCGAGGCCCGCGTCTTTCGGCCTGCTCGGTTTGAGCGGTGGGCTGCTGTATTCCAAGAGGCCGATCATCCCGATGTAAGGATCCTCGCCAGCCATGATGATCACGCGGGCATGGCTCGGGTTGGAATTGAGCGGCAAACCAGTCAAAGCCTCGGGGTCTTGGTCTTCAGACCAATCTAGCCATTCCCTAAAGCCGAGTGCTTGATAAAAGGCTTTAGACTGTTCAACGTCTTGAACGAGTAACGTTGTTCGTCGAAGCATTGCTTCTGCGCCAACGATGTCAGAGATAGTGCAAAGCAATAGTAAAGTAATTGCTCCAATGCTTCTGATCATCGACGCCATTGCCGCTCTTACCCTTTCAACGGGTTACGTTCGTGCTTGAGGTGTTCCCACGCATTTACATTTTCAGCCCATTGATTTTTTTCCATTTAGGCCCCTTTATTGAGAGAGTTATTCGAGGAAGATTTTTTATTTCTCTGAATACCACAATCTCAATGTCGTGTGGTCAGCCATGCAGTTGTCAAGCCAGCGGTTGCCAGCATACATAGTACCTAATTGAGTTTAGAACTCTTTAAACAGTTAATTTCGTTGCCTGCGTAGTGCACCGATATTTGCGATGGTGCGCCTTGCGCGCGGGCAAAAGCTAGAATGTGAGGCGACTCTTCATCAAAGGGATCCTGATCGAGTAGGGTTAGCTTTGTGGTTTCCATAATTCTACCGTCTTCAACGACAGTCGGTCCGCGTATTAATTGAAGGAATAGAGGCGGGGTTCCATCTTGCTGTTCTATAATCTGAGCTATGCTACCGCGGTCATGCACCTCCTTGACAGTTTTAGTCGCAGCCCCATTCTCTTGAATTGTCACCATGCAAGAAAAAGTATTCTCTTTGTATAGCCTGAGGTGAGACTTGTCATATCTTCCGGTGACTAGGCTTCCATCATCGTAATAGCCGTTGTCGTATACCCACAACTCTGTCGGAGAGAGAACCCACTCGGTATGCCATGTCATTTGCTGATTGTCGCGAGACATCATTGTGCACGTGCCGTCGTTCATTGTTCCCTTAAGCAGCGTGCCGTGACGACGCCAGTAAAAATTACAGTTGCCGCCAAACCGTGGGTCAGGTCCTATTGCTGCCCACATATCGGGGTGCAAGTGGGCGTCAACGTAGTCATCGGGGTCCTTTATGCGGCGACCATTAAAAGTGACGCCATTATTCTCCTCATCTAGTTCAGTCAGAAAGAGGACCTGTTGGATGATCGGCCCATCGGAACCGCCAGCCCGTATTTGAGAATAGAAAACGTGCTCACCCAAGTGCGGTGCATCGATACGGGCAAAGACACGATATTGATGGCTGTGTTCTCCATCCGGCGGTGCACCGTTCGCTCGCTCATATGCGATTTGGGGCATTGAGTCATAGTTGCCAGGTATCCAGGCCGAGACATCACGCAAGACTTGCAGTAGTTCCGGTGAAGGGGCCGCTTCTGCTGACAAGGATTGTAGTATGATCGCTGTTATGCCTAAGCAGCCTAGTAACCTGATTCGAATCATAGTGCTTTGGTTTCGTTATGCTGTTTTCACATTTGGTACGCTTGGTGTTCACAACGCGTTAGTGTGCAATTGATATTGGTCTTTGTGAAGGGTAGCTCAGTCCAGGCAGCCCATAGTAGTGGCAGGGAAAGAATTAGCGCTTATAACGGTCGCATAAGATGTGAATATGAGGACTTAGAGCTGTATATACTCATAGCCACACCTCATCCAGGTGTAGACAACGCTGGTAGCGGGTCCCCGATTTGAACCTCAGATAAGCAGTCGCATGAGAGGTGATAATGGACGACGTGCCGTGGAAGATTCAGACTTCAAGAATGAAACTTAGCGTATTTTTGAGTTTTAGATTCTTATTAAATTTTTCGACTAAAAAGTTTTTACTCGCCGTGCATCGTCGAAAAAAGTGAACGAGAAGAGTTTGTAACTTTTGAGATTCCAGAAGTTACAAACGTTTGTAACTTTAACGGAACATCCGTTTTGTTATGTGTTTGAGAACACAGAATAAAAAAACGCGTTTTTGCTATGTTTTTGAGTTTGTTGATTTCTTGGTAGGGGGCTATCTTGGGTTTGTAACTTAAAACCTAGGAAAACTGCCAAAAAATAGTTGGCTGGGGCGGCAGGATTCGAACCTGCGAATGCCGATACCAAAAACCGGTGCCTTACCACTTGGCCACGCCCCACCAGGGAATGGCGGGACCATAAGGGAAACTGTGCGCCGCCGCAACGCCTTGAACAGACCTATTTTCGGGCATTTTTTGGTGTGCCGTGGGCCGCGATTACAGCGTGTCTAGGGCCTCGAGAAATGCGCCAGGGGTTAGAATTTGCGGCTGAACCTGGGGCTGCCCGGCGGCGTCATAGAGCACATATAGCGGCACGCCAGATCGCCCGAAGGATTCCAGTGCTGTGGTGATAGAGGGATCCCGGTTTGTCCAATCCGCTTTCAGGTAAACCACACCCTTGTTTTCTAGTGCGGCTTGAACGTCGGCGGTTGAAAGCACCGCTTTCTCGTTCACCAAGCAGGTGATGCACCAGGCGGCGGTGAAGTTAATGAAAACCGGTGTGCCACTGGCGCGCAGTTCATCCAGACGTGCGAGCGAATAAGGTTCTGAGTTGTTCGCGGTGTTTCCTGCTTGAGTCGACTGTGCCGTTGGAGCTTCCGGAATGCCTGCCAAGACGATTGCGCCAAGCGCTGCTGCGAACGCCAGTCCGGTTCCAATGACGGGCCAGCCATCGCTGCTGCGCCCGATCATCCAAGTGGTAAACGCCACTAGTATGAGGCCGGCCAACGTCGCGGCGAGACCCATGGGATCTACCTGCTGTGCAACCACCCATATAAGCCAGGCCGCCGCACCATACATGGGGAAAGCGAGAACCTGTTTGAAAGTTTCCATCCATGCGCCCGGTTTTGGTAATGCGCGGGCTACGGCAGGCATGAACCCGATCAACAGAAATGGAGCTGCAAGTCCGAGAGCGAGCCCTTCAAACACGGCTATAACAACAAGCGGGGGTTGGGTCAGCGCATAGCCGATCGCCGGTGCCATAAGCGGGGCCGTGCAGGGCGTGGCGACAACAGCAGCTAAGACGCCGGTGAAGAATGATCCAACCGGGCCATCTCCCTTTATCCAGGTCGAGCCAAATCCCATCAAACCGTTGCCGATGTTGAACACGCCGGACAAGCTCAAGCCTACGGCGAGCATGATGTAGGCTAAAATTGTGACGAAGCCAGGGGATTGGAGTTGGAAACCCCAACCCAGGCGATCGCCGCCAGACTTTAAAATAAGCAGCACGGCGACCAAAACGCCAAAGGAGGCCAGCACACCGGTGGTGTACGCGAGGGCATCGCGGCGGGCGCTACCGCCTTCGCCATGCTTAACAATCGCCAGCGCCTTCATGGATAAGACGGGCAAAACGCAGGGCATGAGATTCAACAGGATGCCGCCAAGGAATGCGAAAAGAAGCGCAGCGAACAGGCTCATATCAGTTGTTGAAATTGCAGTGACTGGAGGCGCAGCGGCGCCGCGCGTCATGGGAGCATTTTCAAACGCGAAGGCGCGTTCCGTTGACCCCGAACCGACGGTGATCAGTCCGCCCAGTGTCTCCACCTGATCTGGGTCCGGTACGGTCGCAACCGTAAGGCGGAATCCTGAGGTCGTCCGTGTCACACTTTGTGGCGCCGTGTTGTCCATGAGGTACGTCGCGTAAGGAAAGAAAGTAATCTCTCCACTTGGCACCTCTGTCCAATCCGCATCCACAATTAGCGCTTCGGGTGTCATCGACGCACTAACTGCACCAGGCACAGGTTCGGGGAGGGCGAGGGCAACGGAATTTAAGTGTGCTCCATCCATGGTTGAGGCTTGCGGCGCGCCTTGGTCGACCGTGATGGGGATTGAGAACGACCCATCTTCAGGAATGCAAATGTCGGCGCAGACCAACCATGTCACGCGCGCAGAAAGAAGCGCATTGCCCGTCGGTGAGTCTTCGGCGACGGATAGTCGGGCTAGCAAGGTGACTTCGTCGCTATAGCCGAAGTTCATGAGCGTGCCATAAGGCTGGCGCTCTGGCGTTGGCCATTGAATGGGTCCCGCTTCAAGGCCGGGCACCAAGCTCCAATTGATCATCGTCGGCAATCCTGAATCACCTGGATTGCGCCAATAGGTATGCCAGCCTGGGGCCATCTCTAATTTGAGACCCACCCAAATTGTATCGCCGGGCGCAACAGCTGGGCGTTCTGTCATCAGTGTGGCGGTAACGCGTTCTGTCGTCACAGTCGCCTGTGCCCACACGGGGCCTACAGAGGACAGCGCAAATGCACCGATCAGGCAAAGAATGGTGAAGAAGCGATTCATGTAGCAGACTTTAATGACCCTACCTCAGGTTTCAAGTCACGAGCGCGGGAGCGCTGCGCTCTTATGGGGTCGTACGGCTTACCAAAGGGGTCGCCTCGACCCACCAGCCCTGCTGGGAATGGCGCAGGTTTTCCTGTCCTGCATTGGCTTCGTCTTCCGTTTCAAATAGCCCAAAGCAAGTCGGACCCGACCCACTCATCCGCGCTAGTCGGCAGCCAGGGAGTGCACCCAATTGATCTAATACGTCACCGATGATTGGTGTGATGATCCGGGCGGGAGCAGTAAGGCTGTTTTCGCGATCAGCCAGATAAGCGACCAATGCCGCAAAGTCTTTGCCCTCAAATCTAGCCTCGTCTGCTGTGTGGATTGGTCCATCGAATGCTTTAAATACATCAGCTGTCGAGAGCGAGATACGGGGATTGGCGAGAACCAACGATGCTTGGGGCCACTGTGGTAGGGACTCAACGCAATCTCCGATCCCTGTAACCCGGGCGGCGTGCCCATAGCGGCACACCGGAACATCGGCACCCAGTTCTATGGCCAGCGTTTGATCGCTGATTGGGTTGCTGTTCGGTGCTCCCCAAAGTGTCATGCAGCCTGAAATCACTGCTGCTGCATCGGCTGACCCACCACCCAGCCCAGCTGCAACGGGAATATTCTTTTCAAGCTTGATGTCCACGCCGGATGTTACACCGAGATGAGTCTGTATATACCGGGCAGCACGGACCGCAAGATTACGCGCGTCTGGCTCCACGCCTAGAGCCTCGGACCCAGTGATGTGCAAACGAATGTCGTCCGCAGGCGTTAGGGTCAGCGTGTCAGTTACAGTGGTGAACCCAATCAGAGAGTCGAGTTCGTGGTACCCGTCGTCACGACGACCTGTGATGTGCAGGGTGAGGTTGATTTTGGCCGCAGCGGCCAGGGTTAAGGCCGCCGTCATGAAATCGACCCTAGTTGCGTGCCAGTCCGCGTTGCAGTTTTGTCCGCAACTCTTCGGATTGCTCTTCGTCTGGTTCCATTGACAATGCCCGCCTCCATTGGAATCTTGCTTCGGTCTCTCGACCAACCTTCCAATAGGCATCTCCAAGATGTTCGTTGATCGTTGGGTCAGAAGTGTTGAGGGTGACCGCACGTTCAAGCTGGACGACGGCATCTTCATATTCGCCCATAAGATACATTGCCCAACCAAGACTATCGACGATGTATCCGTCTTCGGGGCGCTGGCTGACTGCCAATTCAATCATACGCCTAGCCTCAGAGACATTCTCGCCGCGGTCCAGCCAAGAGTAGCCAAGGTAATTAAGAACCTGGGCTTGTTCAGGACTGAGCTCGAGCGCCTTCTTGAAATCTTTTTCGGCACGTTTCCATTTCTGTGCCCGCTCAAGAGCCATGCCGCGCGTATAATAAAGAGCCCATCCGTCAGGCTCTCCATCAGGGTATCGACTGAACGCGAGGTCGTAAAACTCGACAGCTTCTTCAAAGCGTTCTCTATTGCGCAATATGTCCCCAACGGTAACCAGTGGCTCTGGCAAATTCGGACGTCGTCGCGCCAAATCTTCGAGCATTTCGATCGCTTCGTCCGTCCGATCTTCGCGCTCAAGATTCTCAGCTAATCTCAATTGCGCAATGAGATAGCCCGGATCATAGGGGCCGATTGCCCGCAGCATTTCGTTTGCTGGCTGATACTGTTGGCGGGCCGACATGGCGTCAGCAACTTCGCGCCGGAGCACGTCTAGATCAGGATTTAAGTATAGCGCCATGTGGGCATAGACGATTGCAAGTGTAATCCCTGAAGACCGACGTGCACTCGACATGCGAATGCGTGTTATTGCGTACAGGGCTTCCGCCATGCCCATCTGGGCTGTCAGTACCGGCGGAGCTTGTTCGGGGTCTTTGTACTCATTGAGATAGCCATCCCACAGCGCTGAATCGCCGCGCTTTTCTCGAAAGTTCGCTACGGCTGTTACCGCTTCATCGCTGTAACCAAGGCGATGTAATCCGTTTGTTGCAAGACGTAGAATTGAAAGAGGCTGGTTGTCTACATTGGCAGCCAGCGCGCGGTAGTAAACCAAGGCTGCTTCATCGCGATCGTAAAACTCATTGAGCATTGCCGACATCGTTGCAGACAATACGCGCCATTCCTTGCGCCCTTCATAAGGCGCTAAGGCGGACAATGCCTCCGTATGATTGCCGGTCGGTGCTTTCGCCCAGGCAAGAAGAAGCGGAAGGGCCAGACCTACCGTGCTGCGGCCTGAAATGCCTTCGATTAAATCCTGTGCGTCTTGGAACTCTCCATTTTTGTAGTGATCAACGGCCATCAACAGTGGCGCAACGGAAAGGGTGGGCCGGTCAGCATAGGCTGATTTGGCATAGAGTAGGGCGCCGTCGATATCGCCAGCTTGGGCTTTCTGGAAAAACGCACGGAACATGATGTTCCGATTGCCCGGGTCAATAGCCAATGCCTGGTCAAAGTAATTCGCCGCCGTTGCTGGGTCAGCTGTGTTCTGTGCATGGAGAGCAGATAAGTATGAGGCCGCTAAACCGGTTGGTTCAGACTCCGCTCGCGAGGGAATAATAGTAGTGAGACCGACAACAAAACCGGTGACCAAGGTCCAAGTCAGGTCACTCATCGAGAAAGGATTTTTCATAATTGTATTCTAACGGGCATGCCGCTTTAAAAAAAACCCGTAATCGTATGGGGTGTCTTCACTATTTCGTTAACGGTTGCTGCCCCGGCCCTACATATTTGGATAATTTGGCCCACCACCGCCTTGTGGGACGGTCCAATTGATGTTGTGGCTCGGGTCTTTGATGTCACAGGTTTTGCAATGGACACAGTTTTGGGCGTTTATCTGGAACCGTTTTCCGCTGCCTTGGTCCGCGTCGACCACTTCATAAACCCCCGCCGGACAATAGCGTTGAGCTGGCTCATCCCATTCCGGAAGATTTTTATCGATCGGCAGGGAAGGGTCGCCGAGGTGAAGGTGAATGGGCTGATTCTCCTCGTGATTGGTGTTTGAAATAAAGACCGAGCTAAGCTTGTCGAACGAGATTGTCCCGTCCGGCTTCGGATAAGAAATTGGCTTGGCTTTATCAGCAGGGAGCAACGTATCCGCATCCCGTTTACCATGCTTCAACGTAAACGGAAGTCCAATGCCGAGATTGTTCATCCACATATCGATCCCGCCGAACATCAACCCGGCGAACGTTCCGAGTTTGCTCCAGAGCGGCTTTACATTTCGTACGCGCTTCAGGTCTTTGTATATCCACGATGCCCGGTAGGACTCGCCATAGGCTGTTAGTTCATCACCACAACGCCCACTGGAAACGGCGTCAAAAGCAGCTTCCGCAGCAAGCATTCCAGATTTCATGGCATTGTGACTGCCTTTGATGCGCGGCAAGTTAACCAAGCCGGCTGAGCAGCCAATCAACGCGCCACCTGAAAATGTCAGCTTGGGAACAGACTGGAACCCGCCTTCCGTGATCGCGCGTGCACCGTAAGAAACCCTGCGTCCGCCCTCGAGCACCGGTTTTATTTTCGGGTGATGTTTGAAGCGTTGGAAATCGTCGAATGGCGACAGGTGAGGGTTCTTGTAATTCAAGTGAACCACAAAGCCGATGGCGACCTGATTATCTTCCAGGTGATACAAGAAGGAGCCGCCGCCCGTGTCGCTCGACAGCGGCCATCCCATGGTGTGGGTGACCTGTCCCATAGAGTGATTCTCAGGCTTCACTTCCCACAGCTCTTTTAATCCGATGCCGAATTTGGGCACGTCGGAGTCTGCGTCCAGATTAAATTTAGAGATCAACTCTTTGGCTAGAGATCCGCGCACGCCTTCAGCGATGAGCGTGTACTTGCCAATCAATTCAATGCCCGGCTCGTAACTTGCTGTGTGTTCTCCGTCACGACCGACGCCCATGTCGCCAGTGGCGACGCCGCGTACAGAGCCGTCGTTTGCATACAGCACTTCAGATCCAGCGAACCCGGGATAGATTTCCACTTCCATCGCTTCGGCCTGTTCGGCAAGCCAGCGGCAAACATTGCCCAAACTCACAATGTAGTTGCCATGATTATTCATCAACGGCGGCATAAAGAAGTTAGGGACCCCTATACCACCATTTTCTGTCAGATATAGAAAGCGATCTTCGGTGACTTCAGTGTGCAGCGGTGCCCCTTTGTCCTTCCAGTCAGGGATTAACTCATTGAGGGCGATGGGATCGATTACAGCGCCAGACAATATATGAGCACCAACTTCAGACCCCTTCTCGAGGACGCAGACGGAGATCTCTTGGCCTTTCTCTGAGGCCAGTTGTTTGAGACGGATAGCTGCCGACAGACCAGCTGGTCCACCGCCGACGATAACCACGTCGAACTCCATCGCTTCCCGTGCTGTCGCCCCACCGTTCATCGCATATTCCCTTCGAATCGCACTATCTAAATTTGGCCAGAACATAGCCGTTTGGACCGTGTCCGGTCCATGGTAAGCCTAGGATTATGAGCGAAAACATATCATCAGCTGAATTGCTGCCGGATCAGGCTCTCCGTTTCTACCTGGATGCGGGCGTTGACGAGACTATTGGCAAAGAGCCTGTGGATCGGTACGCGTTGTCTCAGTCAGCCGCAAAAGCGCAGAAGTCCAATCGACCACCGACTTCGGCACCGTCGCAGGGCAAATCTCACCCCTCTCGACCTAAACCGGGCGTACCAGCACCACCGGTCGCGCCGGCACCATCCTCGCCGGCTAGTCAGTCAGCCACCGCATTGGCCGCCGCTGCGTCATCGCTTCCCGAGTTAAGGGCTGCCATTGAAGGGTTCGAAGGCTGTTCTTTAAAGTCGACCGCCAAGTCCACAGTGTTTGCCGACGGCAATGCTGACGGCCGATTGATGGTTATTGGCGAAGCGCCTGGCGGGGACGAAGACCGTCAAGGACTGCCCTTTGTCGGCGTATCTGGAAAGCTCTTGGATTTGATGCTCGAGTCCATCGGGTTCACCCGTGAGAGCGCCTACATTACCAACGTGGTCCCCTGGCGTCCTCCGGGCAACCGAAAGCCAACACCGGAAGAGGTTGCGCTGTGCGTTCCGTTTCTTGAGCGCCATATCGCGCTGGTTAAGCCTGAGGTCATACTGATGGTTGGCGGTTTGTCGGCGAAAACGCTCTTGAACAGAACAGAAGGCATTACACGGCTGCGCGGCCGGTGGGAAACGGTGGCGACCCCGGGGTTAGATGTGCCCATTCCCGCAATCGCCACTTTTCACCCGGCATATCTATTGCGCTCACCGCAGCAGAAGCGTCTGGTTTGGCGTGATTTGTTGGCGGTAAAAGAGAAGCTAGACACCTCCGCACCGTCGTGATTGGGTCCCGCCCATCAGTAATACCCATGGACAGGAATTATGGCCGGCATTAACGAAAGCAAACCCTTTGTCCCGATCAATATCGGTGTACTGACAATCACCGACAGCCGCACGTTAGAAACTGATACATCGGGTCAGTTGCTGGCCCAGCGATTGGTCGCTGCCGGTCATGCATTGGCAGAGCGCAAAATCGTCAAAGACGAGGTGGCTGACATTGTCGCGCAACTGAACGCCTGGATTGATGATCCAAACGTTGACGTGGTGATCACCAACGGCGGCACGGGTCTAACCGGGCGCGACGTCACGCCGGAAGCGTTTGAGCAAGTTTGCGAAAAAGATATCCCTGGTTTTGGCGAACTGTTTCGTTGGGTCAGTTTGACATCAATCGGAACATCGACGGTTCAGTCTCGGGCGACGGCAGGCGTGGCGCGCGGCACCTATTTGTTTGCTCTGCCTGGGTCTAACGGCGCCGTCAAAGACGGCTGGGACGAGATTCTGAAATATCAACTCGACATACGGCATACGCCCTGCAACTTCGTGGAATTGATTCCGCGATTGCGGGAGACGTAGTCAGGTAGAGCTCATCGTTGGCGTGCGTAACTCTCGCCATCATCTACATCACTGAGTTCATCTACCAAAGTGACGCGCAAACCTTGCAGGTTGGCCCGCGTGTCTTTAAGGGCGTGTTGTGTCGACCATCGCACATTTTGAAACGGCTGGCGTATGGGGCGTCGATTGGCGAATCCAACCAACCAATACCCGCCGTCGTTGGCTGGTCCGAAAACCGCATCCGCGTGACCTAAGGCGCGAAACGCTTTGTTGATGTGGTCCACAGACACCTCTGGAATATCACTGCCGATCAACACCACGGGGATACCACGTGGGAAATTGGTCAGGCCACGCTCCATGCGTGTTCCGATGTCGCCGCGACCTTGCTTTAGCAAATAACCTGAAAGCGGCCATTGCCGTCGCGCCGTTGCTTCACGATCAGGTGTAACCTGGATCCCTGTTTTCCATGGGCCAGTGCGCAGTCGCCTAACAGTATTGGTAAAAGTGCCTCGATAGAACTGCCAGGCCTTCATGCGTCCGATATCACGGGCGAGGCGGGTCTTAACTGCACCAAAGCGTGGCGCGCGGGCCATGACAATAAGAACACCCTTCTTCATCCGTAGAGCTTCGCAATCCAGCGTGGCGGCAGGCCACACATATATAGAAACAGGCAGAACAGATTGCGCGATGGTCTAGTCCACCAACCACCGGTGCGAAAGCGATCTGCTGAGGTGAGAGCCGCGCTATTAAATATATGGATCTGCCGCTTTCCGATACGACGCACCATGTCGACATCTTCCATCAACGGAATTTGCTGATAGCCGCCAATCTTATTGTAAAGGTCGCGATGAATGAGAAGTCCTTGGTCTCCGTATGGCAGTCCCAATGTGCGACACCGCCACGCCACCAGTCGTTCGACCCGGCGCGCTTGCGGTGCGGCGTCATCAAGCGCAAAGTGAAAGGCAGCCGCTCGGTCCTGATTATTTGCTTCACTTATAAACGCACCAACGTCTTCTACCCAACCGCTTTGCAACACCGTGTCTGCATGAAGAAATAGTATCCATTGTCCAGTCGTTGATGCTGCACCCTGCGCCAGCTGCTGACCTCGGCCACGATTTGCTTGAACGATAGTAACTCCGGCATCTCGAGCAACGCTTTCCGTTTCATCCTCTGATCCTCCGTCTGCGACGATAATCTGTGAGGCCTGTGGCCAGGCCGCAAGCGCTGCCAGGCTCGCAGGTAAGTGGGCGGCAGCATTCAGCGTTGGAATGACAATGGACAAATCTATGGCCGGTGACTCGCTCATAGTGGGTTATTCGCCCTTTTCCGTTGATGGCAATCAGGTGGGGTTGGCGGCATACTGCGCTAAGTCTTGCAAGATCACCAATAGGAACACCACGTCATGCCCGACTTCTCACTAGAACGCGAGGTCGATGGCGTCGTCGCTGGGGTAGATGAAGCGGGACGTGGTCCGTGGGCTGGTCCGGTCATCGCCGGGGCTGCGATCTTGGATCGTGACGCGCTTGAGGATTCTCTTGTTGATGGTCTTGATGATTCCAAAGCGCTTACGACAGCACGCCGAGAATCTTTATATATATCTCTCACCGAGAGTTCGGCTGCGACGGTCAGCGTCGGTATGGCCTCAGTCGAAGAAATTGATTCACTTAATATACTACAGGCGACGTTTCTCGCCATGACCCGCGCCGTTGATGCGTTAGGTAAACCCATCGACTTTGCCCTGATTGATGGCAACCGCGCGCCGCTGCTTGCCTGTCCCGCTAAAACCGTGGTGAAGGGTGATAGCCGCAGTTTGTCTATCGCGGCGGGCTCAATCATGGCCAAGGTCACGCGGGACCACATGATGGCGGCGCTTGCTATCGACTTCCCTGGATATGGCTGGGATACCAATCAAGGATATGGCACCAGAGGTCATAGAGAAGGCCTGGAGACGTTGGGTGTGACACCCCATCATCGAAGGTCCTACGCCCCAATCCGGGCCCTATTGGAAAATACCTAACCTTCAAATTGTCTCTTTTTGACCTACATCTAGCGGTTGGTGGCTCACGGACTCCCACATGTGGGTAAAACGGGGCAGGTCTCACAATAGCCTGTGAGAAGCCTGTTAATCATTCTCTAACCTCTTGATTCCATTATCAGACTCTTCAACAGGCAGCCCATCAAAGAGGCTGTCAATCGTGGGGAATTCGCTTGGGGGCAGCCCAGAATAGGGTGCACCGCTCCAAGTTTCGGGGATGCATGTTTCATGGCGAAAGCGAAGTCAGGCGGCAAATCAAAGACCGCAGCAAAATCGACTCTTAAAACCAACGTCATTTATGGCGGCGATTGTATCGAAGTGATGAACAGTCTGCCGGAAGGGTCGGTCGATCTCGTTTTCGCCGATCCACCGTATAACCTTCAGCTTGGTGGGGATCTGGCAAGACCAGACAACAGCCGCGTTGATGGCGTCGACGATGCCTGGGATCAGTTCGATAACTTCAAAGCGTATGACGAATTCAGTCGTGGCTGGTTGACTGCCGCGCGCCGGGTTTTGAAAGACACGGGCTCGCTTTGGGTTATTGGTAGCTATCACAATATCTTTCGTGTCGGTGCAACCTTGCAAGACATCGGGTTTTGGATGTTGAACGACGTCATCTGGCGTAAGACAAACCCGATGCCCAATTTTCGTGGCACGCGTTTCACCAATGCTCATGAGACTTTGATTTGGTGTTCCAAATCTAAGGACTCTCGTTACACATTTAACTATGACGCCATGAAAAACCTCAATGAGGGGCTTCAGATGCGATCCGATTGGTCGCTCCCGTTGTGCACGGGGTCTGAGCGTCTCAAGGGAAAAGAAGGTGCCAAGCTGCACCCAACCCAAAAACCAGAAAGCCTGCTCTATCGGATTATTCTTGCCGCCACCAAGCCTGGTGATGTGGTGCTCGATCCGTTCTTCGGCACCGGCACAACCGGCGCCGTCGCCAAACAGATGGGCCGCACCTATATAGGAATTGAACGCGATGAAACTTACATCACGGGTGCGCGTGAGCGTCTTAAGGGCCTCAAAGAAATCGAAGACAAAACTCTTCTCGATACGCCGTCCAAGCGCGCTCAGCCGCGCATACCGTTCGGGTCGGTTGTGGAGCGCGGCCTCCTTCGGCCGGGTACCGTCCTTACCGATGTCGCAGGACGATACACCGCAAAAGTGAAGGCTGACGGCACACTCATATCTGATGAACACAAAGGCTCAATCCACCAAGTGGGGGCCGCTGTGCAGGGCGCGCCTGCCTGCAATGGCTGGACCTTCTGGCATATGAAAATGAAAGGCTCTCGAGTCGCCATTGACGTGTTGCGCCAAAAGGTGCGCGCTGAACTCGGCGAAGCGGTGCAATAGCATGGGTGTTTTGAAATCTCCTAAGACCTTCAAAGCCTGGCGCGCTAGAGAAGGCGGCGCACGTCTGGTCAAGGCGCCGGACCCTTTCCGAGCTTGGCGGTCTCAAAAGAGCTACGAGCGCCTACTCAAAACGATGGTTAAGCTTAAAACGCTGGCGGGTCAGCCTTTGGCATCAATTTCAGACAACCGATAAAACTTAGAAAATAAAAACCTAACCCGCTCCGAAGGTCTTTCGGGGCGGGTTTTTCTTTGTCTAGTTTATAAAATCTATTCAGCCGGAGTGGGCTGCGCGCCTTCCGGCGCCAATTCCGCCGCATCAAACGCAGCAAGTTCGCGTCGGTACAGCCGCAATGTCGTCGGCATCAATAGAACAACTGGTATGCCAAAAATCAGGGCAGGCAGGGATACGGCGTAACGCAGTCCTTCAGCACCAAATACGTAGTCAGACAACAGTCCTACAGATGTCGGTCCTAGCATCAAGCCAGCAATGCTCATGCACATATAGTAGAGGGCGACGACCTGGCCCCGCATTGTGCTTGGGACGATATTGAGGAGAGCGGTCACACCCACAGCGGAAATCATCGCCAGGCCAACGGTGTTGAGAGCGATCATGACAAAGGCCAGTTCACCCGACGGCATTAATGGGATCGCTATGCCCGTGGGCACGAGAAAGAATACGCCTAGCATTGCAATCAGCAGCGGAGTCTCCGCTTTGCCTTTGGACGACATTTTGTCAGACAGCCAACCAGATATGTTGATCGTCAGCGGCGCAACGGCAATCAGAATAATGGCATTGGTGATGGCGTATTGCTCTGCTGACCATCCCCATGTGCGTGAAAACATCGCCGGATTCCAGCCGTGGCTATAAGCGATAATGGTCATGAGACTGAAGATGGTCATAAAACTGAGGTAGGTCGCCCAGCGGCGTCCGACGTACCTCAGCATCTCGCCAAAAGACCCGGTTTCATCACCGGCGCCGGTGACAACCTGACGTCTAACTGGCTCACGCATAAAGAAAAACAGAGCGGATAGCGCGAGGCCGGGTAGGCCAACGACGATAAAGGCGAACTGCCAGGGGGCGATTATACCCAGAAGGGGTAGGCTAACTTCTGCACCACTCTTAGCCCAGGTGAGAACCGCCGCACCAACAAACGAGGCTGTTGCGGCACCGAGTGACATCGCCGTCGAATACACAGCAATCGGTTTGCCACGTTGTTCTTTCGGAAAAGAGTCCGCGATCATCGACATCGCGCAGGGGCTTAGGGTCGCTTCACCGACACCAACGCTCATGCGCGCCATAAACATATGTAAGAAATTCTTAGCGACCCCAGAAAGTGCAGTGGCGGCGGACCATAAGGCGATACCAAAACCGACGATCCAGGTGCGCCTCTTTTTGTCTGCCAACCAACCGAAAGGTAGTCCCATGGTCGCGTAAAACAAAGCGAACGCCGGACCGAGGAGGAGGCCAATTTGCGTGTCTGTCAGTTCTAGGTCTGCCTTTATGGGCTCAACCAGCAAGCTCAATATGAAGCGATCAACGAACGACAGGATGTAGGCCAGGGTTAGCAAGATCACCATGGTCCAGGCGACAGTGGGCTTTGGGTAAGGCGCGTGTTTGCCCGTAGCAATTATTGAATCCGTCATACGCCCCCAACCTGACTTTGGTGATCTTTGTGACCTAGACGATACACACTGAGAAGTGGTGGTGCGATAGGGCGCGTGGGTTTTTTCCTCACCCATGTGGGTAAATTCCCCAGCGCAGTTCCGCAACGCCATGATAGGTATTTGCGTTTTGTGCGTTCTGGTATCTCATCCTGAATAGCCAATCGGCGCTAGATATGGTGAACTACGCCTCTTCAAGGGGAGGGGATGCACGATGAAAAGAGTTGCTACAGCAAGTTTTATTGGTACGGCGCTGGAGGGCTATGATTTCCTGCTCTACGCCAGTGCCGCAGCTTTGGTTTTTGGGCAGCTCTTTTTCCCGGTGACGGATGACCCAATCATCGGCACGTTGCTGGCCTATTCTACGTTTACAGTCGGATTTATCGCGCGACCCATTGGCGGCATCATCGCGGGCCACTACGGCGACAAGATTGGTCGTAAGCCGATGCTGGTGTTGACCCTCACCGTAATGGGCATCGCGACGATGTTGATCGGATTTCTGCCGACCTATGCGCAGATAGGTGTGCTTGCGCCGATCCTCCTAACCATATTGCGATTCGTTCAAGGCTTGGCCTACGGCGGCGAGTGGGGCGGTGCAATTTTGATGGTCGTTGAATATGCCCCTGAAGAGCAGCGTGGTTTTTGGGGCAGCATTCCGCAAGCTGCGGTGCCCTTCGGCTTTCTTCTCGCCACCGCAGTCCTTAGCTTATCAATTTCGCTCAGCGGAGATCAGTTTCTGGTTTGGGGGTGGCGCATCCCGTTCATTCTCAGCATTTTGCCGGTGCTCGTCGGCCTCTATATCCGGATGAAGATTGACGAGACGCCTGAATTCCAGAAGGTCCGCGAGCAAAGTGCGGCGGCCAAAGCACCGTTGGTTGAAGCGCTGAGACTCTACTGGAAGCAAATTCTGTTGGCTACAGGTGTGTTCGTTCTGGTAAGTGGCCCGTACTACATCATTATCTCGTTTATGTTGTCCTACGGCACCGGGACTCTAGGCGTGCCACGAGAGGTCATGTTGACCGGCGTGTTGATCGCCTCGGGCATACAAATTTTTGCCTGTGTCGGCTTCGCGGCGCTGTCCGATAAAGTTGGCCGGCGACCGGTTTTGTTCGGTGGCGGCATTTTCATGCTGCTCTACGCTTATCCTTTGTTTTGGCTGGTCAACACGGCCGACCCGATGATCATCTGGGCGGCCCTCAGCCTTGGTCTTTTTGCCTTTGGTGCTTTGTACGGTCCCATTGCGGCGTACTTCGCGGAACTGTTTGTTTCCAACGTCCGTTATACGGCAGCATCACTGGGCTATCAGGTTGGGCAAATTTTCGGCGGCGGGGTCGCACCGTTCATCTCGACGGCATTGTTAGCCATGACCGGCGGCGCTTATTGGCCGGTGCCTCTCTATATGATTGTTCTGACTCTGATTGGCTTGGCCAGTATCTGGGGTTTGGCCGAAACCAATCGGCAGTCGTCAGCGTCCGGCGATTAATCCGTTAGGCCGGCTGTAACAAAGTCCACGGTAGTTCCTAGGGAATGACCTTTCCCGTTAAAACTGGGCCAAGTGTTGCTTAGCATTTGGTCTGGATTTTGGAGGCCTGCAGCTGCCTTATCGTCACAAGCGGCGTAAACGGCTCTATCACCAGGACAGTTCCGTCATCCGGCTCAGGCCTCAATATCCCAATCACATCTGGAGCGTAGACTTCGTTCACGACAAGCTCAGCAATGGGCGCCCCTACAAGATGCTGACTGTGCTTGATGAGTACACCCGTGAAGCGCTCTGTGTGGAGGTCCGCTCTAGAATGGGGTCTGCGGAA
>JAURPI010000023.1 GCA_030835385.1 Alphaproteobacteria bacterium
CATTAACCAGGCCCAGACTGTCATCAGAAAGGGGCTCAAACAGCATAATCATGTCAGGCCTCATCAGGTCCCCCCGTCCCAGAAACTCTCATCGAAAGTGGCCCATAGCCAGGGGGCTTTACGGGTCAAACGGGCTTCTATTTCGCTCGTCCCTAACCCATTTCTGCTGTGGTCGACCACCGAACGCCGCTTTACCGGTTCCTATCGGTTCTGTACAACCTCTCAACCTTCTTCATGTTAAGGCGGGACCGGTGCAGAACGACGGCGAAATCAAGTCCGCAGCAGAAAATCGTACTTTTAAGACCACTGATAATCTGTCTCTTAACTACGTCTTCTATTCGGGGCCGGCCGATCGCATCCCCGTTTTTTGTCTGCCAGGTTTGACACGCAACGCCCGCGATTTTGCGGTGATTGCTCAGCACTTAAGTGCGCAACGTGCAGTGTACTGTATCGAATTTCGCGGGCGTGGACGTTCTGAGTGGGATGCAGACGCGAGCCATTATCAGGCACCCGTCTATGTCGCCGATACCTTAGGTGTTCTGGCACGAGAGAATTTGAATCGCGTCATTGTTCTCGGCACGTCGCTCGGCGGCATTGTTGGGGCTGGTATCGCGCAAACCAATCCGGCGGTGCTGGCGGGTGTTATTTTAAACGACATCGGGCCGGTGATTGATCCGTCTGGCCTAACGCGGATCGGTAGCTACCTTGGGCATGGTGATCAATGGTCGACATGGGATGAGGCGGCAGCGGTGCTCAAGACCGTGAACAAGGTCGTCTATCCAGATTTTACGGATCAGGATTGGCTGAGCTACGCCCGCAAAACGTGCCGAGAAAATGACGATGGCATGATCGCACAGGATTATGATCCGAAGCTTTCTCAAGGTTTTGCGACCGACAGTGCGGCAAACGTTGATCTCTGGCCCGTTTTTGAAGCCCTAATGAGTATTCCCACGCTTTTGATTCGCGGTGCGCTGTCAGATCTGTTGTCCGTGGAAACAGCCGAAGAGATGGTCGAGCGGTTGCCGCGCTTGGAGATGTCGACGATCGCGAACCGTGGCCACGTTCCTACCCTTGAAGAGCCAGACGCGATTTCGGCAATAGAGGGATTTGTCGCCACCGTAGATACTCTCTAGTGCAACAGAAGAGAGTGGAGCATTGTATCTATGTCCGTCACATCACCGCAGCGAAGCCCCGGTCCCCCCAATGCAGGCCTTGGTCGCCGCACGATACTGAGGTCATGTGTATTGGGGGGCGGCGGGCTGGTGCTAGGTTTGCCCAAGGCCAATGCTCAATCCGCATTTGATCCTGCGACGTGGCCGGGCCAGCCGTCAGAGGCTTTTGAGTATTGGCTTGAGATTGCACCCGATAACACGATCACAGTTTTTGTTCATTTGGCCGAGATGGGGCAGGGCATAACGACGTCGGTCGCGATGCTCGTGGCGGAAGAATTGGAAGCCAATTGGCAAGATATTCGCGTGCAGTTCGCAAGGAATGATCCGGCCTACTATAACCGTGGTTACACCGGGCCTATCGAAAGCACGGGAGGGTCTGCATCCATCCGCGGTGCGTTCAATCACAGCCGTCAAATTGGAGCTAGCGCTCGAGAGATGCTGCGCATGGCTGCGGCCAGGGCGTGGAACATTCCAGTATCTGAAACACGCGCCGGTTTAGGTCACATCCACCACGACGCGACGGACCGCCACATGTCCTATGGGGTGCTGGCAACGGACGCGGCGGCCATGACTCCACCAGAAGACATCCTGCTCAAGCCAAAGTCTCAGTGGACTTTCGTTGGCCAGTCACTCAAGCGTCTTGATACGCCACCCAAGGTCGATGGTTCGGCAATATTCGGCGCGGACGTGCAGTTGGACGGTCTCCTCAGTGCCGCTATTCGTCATTGCCCAGCTTATGAAGGGCAGTTGATGAGCGTCGACCCCGAGCCCGCGCTCGCGCAGCGCGGTGTCGAGCATGTTGTCACGCTAGACAACGCTGTCGCTGTCCTGGCCAATGGGTATTGGTCGGCACAAAAAGGTCTTGAGGCGCTGAACCCTGTTTGGGATATGGGCCCGAGAGCAGACTATGACATGGCGGCGCTCAACCAGGATCTGGAAACTGCTGTCGGGCGCCAAGACGCTCCGGTCATTCGTGAAGAGGGTGATATCGACGCGGCATTGGCGTACGCCGATGGCATTTATGAGCAAACCTTTGACGCGCCGTTTCTGGCTCATGTGTGCATGGAGCCAATGAATGCAACGGCATGGGTGCGCGACGACGGCGTTGATATCTGGATGCCGGGTCAAGGGCATTCAATTGTGGTCGATGACGTATCGGCTTTGCTTGGTATGGAAAAAGAGTCCATACGTATTCATCGTACTTTCCTCGGCGGTGGCTTTGGTCGCCGTGGTGAATCCGACGTCGCGGTTCAAGCGGCGTACCTCTCAAAAGAGGCGGGGGGCAAACCAGTCAAACTCTTGTGGTCGCGAGAAGAAGACGTGCGGCGCGATTTCTATCGTCCGGCAGCCCGCACGCGCATACAGGTTGCCTTGGGCGAAGACGGATTTCCGATAGGTATGGATGTTACCGCGGCCAGTAACTCCATTAGCATGCGGCGGTTTCCCGCCTTTATTAAAGACGGCAAAGACCCCGGCGCATTGTCAGGTTTCCTCGATAGTCCCTATCCGCTCGATCATCATCGCTTGCGTTATGCGATGGTTGAGAATGGTGTACCGGTCGGGTATTGGCGCTCGGTCGGACATAGCCAAAACGTGTTTTGCCGCGAAGCAATCATCAATGAGTTGGCAGAGCGCGCCGGAATGGATGGACTTGCCTACCGGCGTCAATGGCTTGCTGGTGACCAACGAACAATAGCGCTGTTTGACGCCCTTGATGATCTTAGTGGTTACAGTGATCCTCCCGAACCTGGTGTAAGTAAAGGGGTCGCGTTTAACCCCTCTCATGGTTCGTTATGTGCGCATGTTATTCATATTTCAGACGATGATGAAGATGGGCTTAAAGTGCATCGCATCGATTGTGTCGTGGACCCGGGCGTTGCTGTAAATCCCGACGGAGTTCATGCGCAAGTTGAAAGCCAGGCATTGGACGGATTATCAGCAGCTTTGTTTGGCAAAGTTCATATTCAAGCCGGTGGGGCTGTAGACGGCAACTTTGACACCATTCGCATGTTGCGCATTGCCGGGGCGCCAGAAGTTCGTGTTCACGTGCTGGAGTGGGATGGCGCTTCTCCCGGGGGTATGGGTGAACCTGCGTTGCCTTCCATTGCACCCGCATTGACGGATGCCATTTATCACGCCACAGGTCGCCGTATCCGCAGTTTACCAGTGGTAGACAATGGCTTGAACGTCGCCAGCACCTGACACAAATGAATTCTAGCGAACGTCCGGTAAACCGCGCCGCAGCAGGGTGGCCAGGACGGTCATGCGGCAAATGTTCGGAGGAAACTGACCAATTAGACGCTTGAGGGCGGTGGCAGTTGAGGAATCTGGCTGCGCCATGTCGGGCAGTGGAAGAGTTTCGTACAACGTGAGTGCATTGGCTTCCCCGGTCCTTTGCATGGTTTGTGCTGCTCTCTCGAACGTGTCGTCTGCAAAAAGTGGTGTCAGGGCACCCTCAAGGTTTTCCAGGAAACCGGGCCACTGTCCAAAGTGACGATAGAGAGATGGAATAACGCCCGTATCTCCGCCATGAATTTGATGGGCAAGATTATGCAATGCGTAATGGGTCCTGAACGGTGATGTTGCCGGGTCGACCATCGGTAACAATTCGATGAGACCTTTGGGTTTAATGAGGTCCGATTTGTTAAGCGCTGGCCCTTTCGAGGTGCCAGGGCTCTGCGATGTGCCGTCTAGAGCGAGATCAATAATCTTCAGCCCGATAAGGTTCATCGGATTTGCCCGACCATAAGCGTCTAGTACGCGGTCAATCGCCACAACATCAGCCGACGAGAGATTGGTATTCGCGATGGGCGTGTTTAGGTCTGCGGCATGGCCTGGAAGGACGTTTGCTGTCAGCGCGGCTGCGGCGTTTAGGATTTCACCGCCCACATAGAGCGGTCGAATAGTGCCCCACGCCCACATCAAGCATCCAGGCACGGTGGCCATGTGGCGGAAAATAAGATTGACCATCGGTACGTTGACCACCGATCGAATGTCGTCATAAAGGGCGGCAATCTCGCCGGTGGCGTCGTCTTCTTTGATTTCCGGGAGGGGAGCCTTGGCCACCGTGTTGTCTTGTCGTTACGCAGTCATGAGGCTTGATTGCCTCAACATGTCAAAAGATTCGTTGACCCGGGCTATTTTTCCCGATTGATCGGTGACCATAACGGCGTCGCTGGTCGCGCTGAGCATCGCGTCAAAAAGTGCTTCAGTATCTGGCATGCCCCAAGTCAGCCCCCGTCCAAGAGAATCAGTATGGCTCAATGTACCTCGGTCCGACCTCGGTTGGTAGAGGCTAGGCCCTTGTTCCTAGGGTAGAAATACCTGGCCAGCCTGGGCATGATGGCTGTCCGGGCCGACTCGGTTTGGACTCCGAAACAAATAATACAGGGATCGACAAAATGGACGTCAAAGCTGCTGTGGCCCATGAAGCCGGAAAACCCCTTCAAATAGAAACCGTACAGTTAGAAGGCCCTAAGGCTGGTGAAGTTCTGGTTGAAATGAAGGCCACGGGCATTTGCCATACCGACGCGTTCACCCTGTCCGGCGACGATCCAGAGGGGATTTTTCCCGCCATTCTGGGGCATGAGGGGGCAGGAATTGTAGTTGAGGTTGGTGCTGGGGTGGCATCTGTAAAGCCCGGCGACCACGTGATCCCGCTCTACACTCCCGAGTGTCGTGAATGCGATTTCTGTCTGCACCCTAAAACCAATTTGTGCCAAGCCGTCCGGGCGACTCAAGGGCAAGGTCTTATGCCCGATGGGACAAGCCGCTTCTCTCTGAACGGTAAGCCAATTTTCCATTACATGGGGTGCTCGACGTTTTCCAATTTCGCCGTGATGCCCGAGATTGCTGTCGCCAAAGTTCGTGAGGACGCGCCGTTCGATAAAATTTGTTACATCGGATGTGGAGTGACGACGGGCGTCGGGGCTGTCGCTTTTGACGCCAAGGTGGAGCCTGGATCAAACGTCGTGGTCTTCGGCCTGGGAGGCATCGGCCTGAATGTTATTCAAGGTGCTCGCATGGTCGGAGCGGATAAAATCATTGGTGTCGACATAAACGAAAGTAAAGTCGCGCTCGCGAAACAATTCGGTATGACGGATTTCGTCAATCCTAAGAAGGTCGACAATGTGGTCGACGCCATTGTTGATCTTACTGACGGAGGTGCAGACTACTCCTTCGAGTGCATTGGCAATGTCGAGACCATGCGACAAGCTTTAGAGTGCTGCCACAAAGGTTGGGGCGAAAGCATCATCATCGGGGTTGCGGGTGCGGGCCAAGAAATTTCAACGCGGCCGTTTCAATTGGTCACAGGGCGTGTTTGGCGTGGCACAGCATTTGGCGGCGCGCGCGGTCGCACCGATGTTCCAAAGATTGTCGATTGGTACATGGACGGCAAGATCAATATCGATGATCTCATTACCCACACCATGCCCCTTGAGAAAATCAATGATGCGTTTGATTTAATGGACGAAGGTAAATCGATCCGCAGCGTGGTGTTATACGATTAATCTTGGTCACGCGCGCTACCGTTTGAGGACGTTCAATGGAAAATTTGGTCGCGGCTGTGTCACGGTATCGCATTCTCATTGCGCTTGCCTTGCTTTTTGTTGCCTTTCTCTTACTACCCTTTACGGCGAAGCTTCTGTGGGTCACGCAATATGAGGCCTCAGAGCGTCACGCCGCAGGTCTATACCCCACCCAAACCCGTGGTGGTGACGGTCTGCCGCAATGGGTTGCGGATCAAAGTTCAATCCGAAATGAAGATGTTGTGATTTGGTATACGGTTGGTTTTCGTCATGTGACACGTGTCGAAGATTAGCAGATGATGCCAACCAAATGGCACAGCTTTACGATACGGCCGTTCAACTTCTTTGATGGCAACACTGCCATCGATCTACCGTCTACGTTTCGTTGAAATTATATCTTAGGGCAAAGTTCTAATGACTATTGAGACGCTATCCGAACACCAGAGCCACGGCGGTACTGTTGGTTTCTATCGCCATGATTCCCAAGAAAACAATTGCGCAATGCATTTTTCCGTTTTTGTACCGCCTCAAGCCAAGTCCGGTCCTGTTCCAGTTCTCACATACTTGGCGGGCTTAACTTGCACGGAAGAAACGTTCATGACCAAAGGGAGTGCGCATCGTGTAGCCGCTGAGCTCGGTCTTATGCTGGTGGCGCCGGATACGTCGCCGCGAGGTGAAAATGTTCCAGATGACCCTGCCGGCGATTGGGACTTTGGCCTTGGGGCCGGGTTTTACCTAGATGCCACCGAAGCGCCGTATGCGACGAACTATCGTATGTACTCCTATATTACGCGGGAGTTGCGCGCTCTGATCGCCAATCACTTTCCGGCAGATTCCAAACGAGAAGGTATTTTTGGGCATTCAATGGGTGGCCACGGCGCTTTGACCATTGGTCTCAAGAATCCGCTCGTCTATCACAGTATTTCAGCCTTTGCGCCAATTTGCTCCCCACTCAACTGCCCCTGGGGTGAGAAAGCGCTGCCGCTCTATCTTGGGCTCGATCAAGAGACTTGGACAGAGTATGACGCGTCCGCTCTCATTGCTGGGCTGGCAAAGGATGAGGCCCACAAACGGCCACCCTTGCTCGTTGACCAAGGGATGAACGACCAGTTCCTTGAACGCCAGCTTCACCCCCATTTACTGGAGAATGCCTGCTCAGAAGTTGGAATGACCCTGACTCTGCGCAGTCATGCCGGGTATGATCACGGCTACTATTTCATCTCGACCTTCATAGAAGATCATCTCCGTCATCACGCTGAAGCGCTTATCTAATATCGTCGGCGCGTCACACGGGCGATCATTGCAAAAAGGATAGACCGCTCATGAGTCGCGTTTTTTACGGTTGGGTCGTGCTGGGCGGTCTTTGTCTCGCGTATGCCGCATCCAATGGAATTCTGCTTTCCGCGCTGCCATTGTTTTACCCATCATTGATCGACGAGTTTGGGTGGACGGAAAGCCAAGTTACCCAGCCCGCCGCACTGTCCTTTCTTGCAACGGCTATATTTTCCTTATTTGTCGGTTTTCTCGTCGACAAGTTTAAGCCTCGGATACTGATGATCGCAGGCTCGGCTGTTTATGTATGCGTGCTTGTCGTCTTAAGTTCCATAACGACCTTGACCCAAATGTCAGCGTTGTACGTCGGAATTTCCGTCGCGCTGTCCCTCAACGGAATTCTTCCCAGCATGGTTGTTGCGAGCCGCTGGTTCGCTAAGTACCGCGGCGTTGCTGTCGGCATACTGCTGATGTCGTCGAGTCTGGGTGGAGCGATTATGCCACCTATAATTGCCCCGGTTATTGAGGCCGAAGGTTGGCGTGTCGCATGCATGGTTGTTGCGGGTATTGGTCTTTTCATGATGGTCCTGCCGTGCATTTTCCTAGTGCGCAATGATCCATCAGAGGCCCAGACCGTTCCGGACGGCTGTAGTTTTGAAATGGATGAATCCCAACCGGAAGTGAAAGGCAAACTTGCTGGCATTTCGGTGCGCGACGCGATGAAGTCGCCCATGTTCTATCTGCTCGCTTTTGCAACCGGTGTCATGTGGTTCTGCATCACGGGCGTTGTGCAGCATCAATCCATATATTTGGTGCGAGACGTTGGTATTTCTCTGAAAGATTTCAGCAATGCTTTGGTGCTGTACTTTGTGTCGTCTGTGATTGGCAAATTCCTGTTTGGCTGGCTTAGCGATCACTTCGACAAGGCGAGCATTATGATGTTGGCGACAGTGAATCTCACGGTTGGATTGGTGCTGTTCTCTATGATTAAAGGGGGCAGCACGTTTTCTCTATGGGCTTACGCAGTGGTGTATGGCATCGGGTTTTCTGGTGCATTCACTATGATTCAGTTGATGATTGCGGATCTTTTTGCTGGTCCGACGTACGGGTCGATCCTTGGTATTTTCGTCTTCATAGACACGCTTGCCGGCGCGGTCGGTATTGTGGCACTGGGGTGGATAAAGGGCGCTGCAGAGAGCTATATCCCCGCGATCTACCTCATGATCGTGTTATGCGTCGCTGCGTTTACATGTGTTTATGTCATTAAGCGCACGACCTATCGAAGTGAGTCCGTAGCAGCCTCAACCTAGGGACTAAAATATATGCCGCGTATTTTTTACGGATGGTTTGTTCTTTTCGCTCTGTTCGTTACCTATGCGGTGTCCAACGGCATATCCAATTTCACGCTGCCTCTGCTGTATCCCTCTCTTATTGAAGAGTTTGCGTGGAACGAAGCAGAAGTTACGCGACCGGCGGCACTTATGTTCTTTGCCGCAGCGTTTTATTCCATCGCCGTTGGTTTTCTAATTGACCGTTTTTCAGCCCGTTTAATGATGATTACTGGCGCGTTCATCGTCATCATTGATCTTGTTGCTTACACTTTCATCTCAGAACTTTGGCACCTGACGGCGGTCCATCTCGTCTTCTCTTTTGGGCTGACCCTCTGCGGGATGATGCCTGTAATGGTCGTGGCCAGTCGTTGGTTCACCAAATACCGTGGGGTTGCGTTCGGTATATTGTTAATGGCCTCCAGTTTCGGTGGTGCCGTGTTGCCTTTGACCATCGCTGGAGCCCTGCAGGAGAGCGATTGGCGCGCCGCATTGTGGATTCTAATAACCTTTGCGGCGGTTTTTATGGTTGCGCCACTGGTGTGGCCACTGCGCAGTAAACCTGAAGATATTGGCGCGACTCCTGATGGCCTTCCTCTCGGGGAAGAGGGGTCTGTAGAGCAGCAAGAACAGCGAGGCGTTGCAGCCGGCGCAACCATTCGTCAGGCCATGACCATGCCGGTCTTTTATTTGCTCATTGTTGCGACTGGCACGCTATGGTTTTGCATTACAGGTATTCTCCAGCATCAATCTATTTTTCTAGGCCGTGATCAGGGATTGGAAGGCGCTGAATTGGCATTGGCGTTTAGTGTTTTCTTTTGGTGCTCAATTATTGGCAAGGTTCTGTTTGGCTGGTTGAGCGATAAGTTTGCCAAAGGCCGAATCATGCTGCTCGCGATCCTCAACATCACGTTAGGGCTGGTCATCCTGCGCATGGTCGATGGGTCCAGCATGACCATGATCTATCTTTATGCGCTGGTGTATGGAATCGGATTCTCGGGCACTTTCACCATGATTCAATTGATGATTGCTGAGCTGTTTGCCGGACCAACCTACGGCCGACTTCTTGGGGTGTACTTTTTTATTGATACTCTGGCCGCTGGTGCAGGGATTAGCCTCACCGGAGAGATTCGCGTTCGGGCAGGCAACTATATCCCAGCCATTGATATGATGATTGGTATGTGCGTGATAGCGGTCGTCTGCGTGATCGTAATAAACCGTCTGGCGGCGCAGCCAAGCCAGCCGGTTACCATGTGAGAGAGCAAAACCCCACCTTTGAAAAGAGTATCGCTGGACCCGTCTTTTGCGTAGTTTTAGGGCCTATTTTAATCAAGCGCCCTAACCAGGGCCTGTTCCACAGGGATGAAGCAAATGCGGGTATTTTACGGCTGGTGGGTTCTGGGCGGCTTGTTTCTCATGTATGCCGTATCCAACGGAATATCCACATTTACTTTGCCGATTTTCTACTCGTCGTTCGTCGATGAATTCGGCTGGAGTTATCGAGAAGTCACGCAGCCTGCTGCGATCAAATTTCTTTTTGCGGCGATCTATAATTTGTCCGTCGGTTTCTTGTTAGACCGTTATTCACCGCGCCCGATTATGGGCGCAGGTGCTCTCATCATGGTGGCGGGGCTTATTTCATTTCTTTACATGGACAGTCTCTGGCATTTCACCGCCATCTATTTGCTTATCGCATTCGGTCTTTCCATGTGTGGCCTTGTGCCGTCCATGCTCACGGCCAGTCGGTGGTTCACAAAATATCGCGGCCGCGCTGTCGGTATTTTGTTGATGGCGTCCAGCTTGGGCGGAGCAGTTCTTCCTAAAATCATCCAGACCCCTATGGCTGAGGGGGATTGGCGGATGGCCATGATGATTCTTGCAGGGATCGGCTTTTTCGGAATGTTCCTGCCAGTCTTATGGCCGGTCCGTGGTCGACCGGAGGACAAGGACACAACACCCGATGGACTGCCTCTCGATGATGCGGCTCAGGGGGGCGCTGACAAACAGATCGGCATTTTTGGTGGAGCGCCTCTTGGTGAGGCCGCGAAAATGCCGGTGTTCTACTATTTACTTATCG
>JAURPI010000024.1 GCA_030835385.1 Alphaproteobacteria bacterium
CTTACTCATGGCAACCTCCCTCTACGCGAAACTAGATGCGTTAAAAAGAGGCAAATCGCCGCTCAAGGTCAAGAAAATTATTCGCCTCAGCTGGAAAAAACCGCCTGCAATTAGCTTAGTTTAGGTGCGACGACTAGCCGAGCGGTTGTTCCAGAGCGATTCTTTGTTGCTCTAATCCTGACCGTGATCTCGACCAAGCATGGAAGCATAACCGTGTTTTCTACTCTCGCTAACGCGTCAGTACCTCGTGATTTGAAAAAGAACGTGAGTAATAGTAAGCTACACATACTCCAACATTAACTTGGCTGTTAGATGCAATCAGAGCGAACGCTACGTGAGGTGCAACACCTACCGAACTTTCCAAGACTGATACTCTCGGTCCTGACAGAAGACGGCTATAACGAAGGTGAATTGCTTGAAGGGATCGATATCTCGCCTTCACAACTTGCCGATGAGACGTTTCGGCTGAGCGCCCATCAACATGAGCAGTTTATTCTGCGTGTGCTGGCCATAACGAACGATCTGCACTTGGCGCTGCGGATTTCCCAAAAAGTTGATATCGCAACATCAAGCTTGGCGATTATGGCAGTGATCAATAGTGGCCGCATTTCTCGCGCACTCAGCCTGTTCTCTAGATACGGGCGACTGTTCACCCGTACGCTCGATACACGGACAATCGCGAAGGACGCTGGGTTGGCGATTGCGCTGGAGCCCACCGTACGCAATGAGCACGTCCAATATTTTGCGATCACGGCCTATGCTTTGTTCCTTGACCGCGTCTTTCTTGCCCCCCTGAATGGCGCGCATCTGGTTCGAAGACTGGAATTGGCTTTGCCGCCACCACCTGATTTCGGTGCCGTGCGCGACCAGTTTGGCTTCGCATTGATGTTTGGTGCGTTGCAGAACCGCGTCATCCTCGACCCGGCGTTCATCGATCAACCTCTAAAGCAAGCCGACCCGCAGACGGTGCGGTTGTTAGAGGAAATGTGTGAAGCTCAACTCGCTGCGGCTCATGCTGAAAGTGATCTGTCGCACAGAGTTTCCGCCATTTTTCTGAATAATATCTCTGCGCCGCCAAAACTCGCAGAGCTCGCGAGCACGATGGGAATGTCCCCGCGTAGTCTTAGAAGACGCCTTAAAGATGATGGAACCTCCTATCAGAAGATATTGGACGTGACGCGGCAAGAACTTGCTCAGTCCTTGCTTAAAGAGACTGCGGAAGCTGTGGCTTCGATTGCCTACGAGTTGGGGTTTGACAATCCGTCCCATTTTGGACGTGCCTTTAAAGGTTGGACCGGACAATCACCGTCTGAATATCGCAAGCGAGCATCAGATTTGGCCTGATATGGATAGTTTGTGGCCTGGTTCGGTCTCGCGCAATTCGGCCCCTCCTCCCATTCTGGGCATCAATAGCTGCACGCTTCTTGGTGCGCTGGGAGGAGAAAATCTCATGGCGAACGTGGTTGACGTTTTTTGGTCCTTTCGCAGTCCATACTCCTATTTGGTCACAACTGACCTTCTCAAGCTTCGTGAGGATTATGAGGTTCAAGTGCGTTTGCGTCCGGTTCTACCGATCGCGCTACGCGCGAAATCCACGATCTTCGACGCGTCCGACAAAAAGCGACCGCGCTACATCGTCATGGATGCGCGCCGTCGTGCAGAATTTCTGGGTCTGGCCTTTGTCTGGCCAAAACCAGATCCCGTCATTCAAGACCGAGAGACATTTTCTGTCCCTGAGGAACAGCCCCTGATCTGGTGGCTAACGGGTCTGGGCGTCATCGCCGAGAGCTTGGGCAAAGGCATCGATTTCGCACATGCAGCGGCAGCAGTGATTTGGTGCGGGATACCCGATTGGGACAAATCTGATCACCTGGCACAAGCAGCAAAAAACATCGGATTAAGTCTTACTGACATGGAGACCGCCATGCACGAAGCCGATGTCCGCGCCTCTGTTGCCGACAATCATCAGGCACTCGAACAAGCCGGGCATTGGGGCGTGCCAACTATGGTTTTTCAGGGCGAGCCGTTCTTCGGTCAGGACCGGATCGAAACACTTCGATGGCGGCTCGACGGCGAAGGCCTCGCAAGAAAATAGACGTACGCACTCGTAAACAGAATGAACATGAATTCCAGAAATTGGAGGAACCAAGATGGATCTGGGTATCAAGGGCAAAACAGCGATCATGGCGGGCGGCAGCGCTGGAATGGGCCGTGCGACCGCTGAGCGTTTAGCCGAGGCGGGGGTAGATCTCTATATCTCTGCGCGCCGCGAAGAACGCCTCAACAATGCAGCAAAAGAGATTTCAGAAAAGTACGGGACATCAGTGACGCCTGTGGTTGCCGACTCTTCAACAGAACAAGGGCGAAAAGCTTTGTTTAAGGCGTGTCCACAGCCGGACATTCTCGCGATCACGATAAAGCCGCCAGCCCCCAATGGAGACTTTTTGAAAGTCACGCCGGACATGTGGCGAGAGTCGATTGAAACCACGCTGGTCGGTCCGATAGAGATCATGCGGAACTATATACCTACGATGAAGGAAAAGGGGTGGGGGCGGATTGTGAATATCGCCACGTTCTCGGCTAAAAACCCGATGATATGGCGCCTCATGTCTGGCCCCGCGCGGTCAGCCCTCATCAATTACACAGCAAGCGTTTCCCGGGAAATCGCCAAGCATGGCGTGAATATCAATAATTTGTTGCCGGGCATGTTCCAAACTGAAGGTGCCAATGAAATCATGAAAGACTATGCGGCTGCCTTCGGCCTGGAGCCTGTATCGGAAGTTGTACGCCCGCACTTTCTGGCCAATAATCACATTCCTGCAGGGTTCGTCGGCGAGGCGGATGATCTCGCTCCGATGGCCGCGTTCTTATGCAGTCAGCTCGCAAGATTCATCGTCGGACAGAACATTGTCATTGACGGTGGGCAGCACGCCTCGCTGTTCTAGCCTAGCCCGGAACCCGAACGGTAATGAGACTTTTGGAGGAGAGAATGGAAAGCAACACCGCGAACATACAAGAGGGGTATTATACCATTTATGGAATGTTCTGTTCCTATTTCACCAAAAAGCTCGAGAACTATTTCCAGGTAAAAGGCATTCCTTACAAGTATGTTGAACTCGACTCCCCGGGCTTCGCTCAGCTTCCCAAAAAAGTCGGCGTCACGCAGTTTCCTTTGGTCGAATGCCCAGATGGTACGTGGCTTTGCGATACAACACCCATCATCCAAGCCTTTGAGAATGGGACGCCAGAAACGCCCATCCGGCCGAGAGACCCGTTGGTGGCGTTTTGCAGCTACTTTCTAGAAGACAGCTTCGATGAGTGGCTTTGGGCACCTGCTTTATACTATCGGTGGGCCTTCGACATGGACGAGCGACGGCGAAGCGATGAATTCACGTATACGATTGCGGCCAGAGGTTTGCCCCTGCCGCGGTTCATGCTGAGATGGGTCATTAAATCTCGCCAAACGGGCGTCCACCTCAAGCGGAACGGTTTGGTTAGCGACCGGCATAATCGTCAGATCGAACAAATCTATATCGATTTGCTTGACCTCTTGCAGCCAATTCTAAAAAAGCGTCCATTCCTGTTTGGGTACAGGCCCTGTGAAGCAGATTTCGGATTGCAGGGACCGATGTTTCCGCACTTTAGCAATGACCCGACCCCACAAGAAATCATGCAAGTCCGTGCGCCAAACGTTTTTTCTTGGGTAGCGCGACTTTGGGCGACGCGGCCAGAAGACGTGAATGCAGCGCCGGAAATTTCGACGGTTCCCGACGATCTTAAAGACCTCATGCAAAAAATGGCGTCAGACTATGTTCCGTACTTACTGGCAAACCGAAACGCCTTCCTAGAAGGTGAGGATACGACATCCTATAAGGTCGATGGTTTAGAGTGGACGGTGATGACGGCGCCATATCGAGTCTATTGCCTAGCTGAAATCCAGAAGCGATTTCAGATTCTGAGTGATGAGCATAAAGCCCAAGCCCGACTTTTCTTAGGAGATGCGGCCGCGGATATTCTTCAGGCAGAAATTATTTGTCCTGAAGAAATGAAGTCCGTCACCGCCCATAGACCTGCGCGACTGCACTCAGACGAGACCGTTTCGAGGCTTTGGTCGAAGAAAAGTCGTTTTGAAAAGCTATTACAAAATTCTCGAGCCAACCGGCCTGTCAATGTGACCCCAGAGCTGAAAGCTGAAGGGACAGACTGGCTACCCATCTATTTTAAACACCACCGCGCCCGTCCAAATGGATGATCCGTCAAGAGGAGCTTCTCATGCCGTTGAAAACCGTATCGAGTCTTTTTGCCTTTCTCCTCACGGCGATATGGACAGCTGGAACCGCGTATGCCCGGCCAAACTTTGTTGTTATTTTAGTCGATGATGGCGCGTTTATGGATTTTGGCGGATATGGCGGAGAGGCGCATACGCCCAATATCAATGCGCTTGCAGACCAAGGCGTCAGATTCTCCAACTACCACACGTCACCACTCTGCGCACCGTCGCGCGCGATGCTACTAACAGGTCTGGACAGTCACAGAACCGGTGTCGGCACAATCCCGGAAGTCATAACACCGGAACAGAAAGGCCAACCGGGCTACGAACTTCGTCTATTGCCTGAAGTAGAAACGGTTGCCGAAACGCTAAAGACAGCGGGCTACCAAACTTATATGACGGGCAAGTGGCATCTTGGCCAGGATCAAAACGACCTTCCCAATCGACACGGCTTTGACCGGTCATTTGTGCTCGACGCTTCAGGCGCCGACAATTGGGAACAAAAGCCGTTTATGCCGCTATACGAATATGCGCCTTGGTTCGAGGATGGTGAGCCAGCGACTTTGCCGGACGACTTCTATTCGTCGCGGTTTCTCGTCGACAAGATGATCCAATATCTCGGAGAAAGAGACACAGCTCAACCGTTCTTTGCCTATGTCGCATTTCAAGCAATCCACATACCTGTGCAAGCTCCCCGAGAGTTCACCGACAAATATGTAGGGGTCTATGCACAGGGTTGGGACGCACTTCGCGAGCAACGTTTTGATCGGGCAAAACAGCTAGGGCTTATTCCGGAAACCGCTTCGCCCCCAGAACCGCACCCCGATTTACGGCCATGGCATTCACTCAGCCAAGAAGAAAAAGAACATTATGAGCGTAGCATGATGGTCAATGCTGGCATGCTTGAAGCAATGGATTTCCACATTGGTCGTCTCGTCGATGACCTGAAAAAGCAAGATGTACTAGACAATACGATTTTCATAATCACATCGGATAACGGAGCGGAGTTCAATGACCCGATCGAAGACACGGTTTTCAAATTGTGGATGCGGGCAAACGACTACCATACGGATGTCGAAGGTATGGGAGAACGCGGAAGTATGGTTGCGATCGGCACTGAGTGGGCGAGCGCTGCCGCCGCACCGGGCTCGCTATTTAAGATGTACGCAAGCGAAGGTGGAACCCGTGTACCTCTCATTGTCAGCGGTCCGGGCATTGATCCTAAAGGCTTTACGAAAGCGCGAAGCTTTGTAACCGACATTGCACCAACTATAATCGATATGGCTGGATTGCCCGTAAGCGAAACCATGAATGGACGTAGCTTGTCGCCTGTGCTTACGAATGCCGAGAGTGAAGTCTATGGTGATGATGAATCAGTGGGACTCGAAGTTGCAGGCAACGCCGCGCTGTTCAAAGGACAGTTCAAGCTAACGCGAAATACGAAACCGCATGGTGACGCCACCTGGCGTTTGCATAACATTGTGGATGACCCAGGCGAAACAATCGACCTTTCGAAGCAAGAAACGGAACTGCATCAAGAAATGCTGTCTGACTATAATCGTTACGCCGCGGACCTAAAGGTTGTGGCGCTGCCAGCTGATTTTGATGTGCAAGCTCAAATTGGCCACAACGCGCGAGCGAAAATGTTGCGCCGACATATGTTCACCGTGGCTGTTGTGGGTGTGGTATTTTGCGGTTTGATCTTCGTTCTGTTCCGTTTCACTCGAAAACTCTGGCGGCGATAGGTTTTACCGCATCTGTGATAATGCGTGATCAGAGGCACGCAGCGATACTTGAACTTTGATCGTCGCCAGGATTTGGTGGCGGGCCCGTATAATTGGCTTAGTCTGAATGTCTAACCACTCACTCATTTATATCTTGCTGAAGCTTTGACTCTAGTCTCTCTCTAAGCGTTTTAGCAAATCCCAAACCGACTGCTTTTTCAACTCGAAAGTAGTAATTTATATAATCTTCGCCGATTATTTTAGCACCACTTTTTATATGATAACTTACAACCTTTTCATTGTTTCTATTCACCTCGAATTCACTCTTTCCGAACCCTAGTGTATTAA
>JAURPI010000025.1 GCA_030835385.1 Alphaproteobacteria bacterium
ATCTTTTACCCCTGCGTATGTGGTTCGCATGGATGTAAAGCCGGGGTCGAATCCGAAACATTCCGAAACCACTTGGCTGCGGGCCACCTCACTGAGCGCCTCACAAAACAGATCTGATGAATCATATTCGTAAGCTGCATAGCGTGTGACGGCTGGCCGTTTTAGCAGTTGAAGTGTCGCGGTTGCCTTGATGCCCAGAGCACCGCAGTCGCCGACAAATAGTCCCGTTAAATCTGGTCCGTAGTGCCGAAGGAAAGGGGTTGCCGCTTGGTCGTTGCCACCGGTTCCGGTCTTAATGATGTTACCGTTGGCAACCACGACGTCGAGACCGATGACAGATTGCCCGGCAAACCCATGTTGCCCCGAGCCGTAGTTGATCCCGTTCTGCGACAGAGTTGCGCCAACTGTCGCGTGTTTGCCCGACCCGGTGCCCCAAAACGGGGTGCGTAGCCCACGTTTAGCCAGTGCGGCGTCTAACTCTTGCCAAGTCACGCCCGTCTCGACTGTGACGAACATATCTTCTTCATTAATTGCAACGATTTGATTGAGCCGTCGTGTATCGATGACCACGGCATCACTGCGGTTTGCGATGTATCCCGCAGAGTAAGAGAGTCCTCCGCCACGCGGAACAACGACCAATCCCGACTCCGCAATGGTTTTTACCGCAGCAGCGAGTTGCTCGACAGACCCTGGACTGATGACCGCGCTTGGGGCAATGCCTTCGTAGAACAAGTCTGTGGAGAAAAATGCCCGCGCTGCATCGTCGGTCAGCACGTGCTCTGCGCCTAGAGACTCGGCCAGCGCAGCGAGGGCGACGTCAGCGGTTTGTATGTTCACGAGAGTGTCTTAACTGGACCTGGTGCCGCAAAGATAACTCATGCCCCGCGCACCGCGCGACGCACCCATTACTTTTTCCGCCTCCACTTCTGGCTGGATGCTGTGGGCTTCAGCAGGACCAAACCCAATCTCAGAAAACACATCGTCGTTTTTCCAGCCATGGGATTTGGCAACGGCGGGTAGGTCCATATCCAGAACCGTGCCCCAGAACGGTTCATTGTTGTTGAAGGAATCCCAATCACGGGTGAAATCGAGCCACGGGTCTTCGTGGCGATAAGGTTGAATCTCCTGATGGACCATCATGCCACCGGGTTTCAGCAGACGACGACTTTCCTCAAGCACGTTGAACGTGGCCTGAAGGCCAGTCTCGTGTAGGAAGCCGGCAGACACGACCAGGTCGAAACTCTCATCTTCAAAGTCAGTTTTCTCAGCATTTTGTTGAGAAAAATGGACAGCGACGCCGAGATGCTCCGCCCGTCCATGACCATACCGCAGGCACGGTCCGCCGGTGTCGATGCCCCAAACCTCCGCTTCGGGGAAGCCCTCTTTAAGGGCAACCGTTGAAGCGCCAACCGTGCAGCCCATGTCGAGGATGCGGGTCGGTTTAAAATCTCGGAAACGAGTTTGAATGTACTTTGTCAGGGCGACGCCGAGACCATCATTGCGCGGTCCAAAATTCCCGTCCACATAAATGAAGGCGCCGCGATCATATACGGCGCCCATACCAACATCATCTTCCGTTACTTCCGTATGGTAGCCACCGGCCATGCAGTGATGATGGTTCTCGTCCAGGTAAGATGGAATCTGCACGTCAGGGTTGAGCGTCAGACTGCCTTTGACTGGACCATCGGCAATGCGGCGGAAGTTGGTGATCATGTCTGGCAACTGTCGCTCGACAGTTTCAGCAACCGAACTCCACATCATTTCTTGGGAGCAGCGTTGCAGGGCGCTGGACATACGGTATTCGCGGGTCGGCAGCATGGCTTTGCGGACTTCTTGGCGAGTCTCCGGTGCGCGCCCATGACTTTTCATAAACGCGGGGCGCACAGTTTCCTCGTAGACCGTCTTGTTGTGTGGCGTGATGTCACTACGAATAAAATTCGACAGATGATGTACAAAATCCGTACGGGCCGCCTCGTCATGGGTCGGCACCGGCATCATCGGGTGGGCGGCCTGTTCACGCATCGTCACCAAGCTCCAACTTAGAAGGACCGTGTGAATCGCAAGCAGGATAGAACATTGTATGTGCTCGTCAAACCCTCAGCTAATAAAGCGGCTTTCAGGTGAGGGGTTCAAACACTTCCAGAAAATACCAATCTGGGTCTTGGGCCATGAACAGCCGTGCCGGAACGAAATCTCCCGTCTCGTCTCCAAGGTTGCGGGCCTCAGTCACCGGCATAACGATTTCTCCGCCTAGCTCTGGTACCGCCTTTGCAGCGGCGTTTGCATTTGATGTGGAGAGAACTAAGGCGACGCTGCCAATACCGAGGCGGCGAATATCACGATTCGGTTCTGGTAGAGGTGGATCGCGCATTTCCATAAGGCCGATCATGGAAACAAGTGGATTTTCACCCTTGAGGATGATGAAACGTCCGTCGCCGCCGCGCGGCTCCTCGCCGACAGGAAAGAAAGGGACGCGTGCCATATCGACCGTTAGTTCAGCGTAAACTGAAAGGCCAAACACACCACCATAAAATGCAAGTGACCGTTCTATATCGCGCACCAGCAAAGTTGCGCGGCGCAACGTGCTGGTTACATCACTCATCTAAACCGTTCTCCGCACCTATTTAGTTCGCAAGGAAGCCAAGAATGGCTCTTGCCCTTGCGGTCGGGTCCGCCGGCCGTGCGGCGGCGGTTCCGTTGGCCAAGCCATTAACGGCATCCCCCGCCCAGCGGTACCGCACATCTTCTTCCGTTTCGAACACCAGAGTTGGAGCCGACACATCTGTCAGACATGCTTTACCGTCGATGCTAAGTGCTGCTGCGATTGCATCGCCCGCGTGATCCCATTGTTTCAACGTATCAACAAGACGCATGTGTAAGTTCTGAGGTTCAATGTCTGGTGTGATTTTGCGGATCGCGCCAACGCCGCCATCATACCATGGCCAATGCACTGCCTGATCACGCAGCATATGCCAACACCGGTGTAAGTGTGTGCCATCCATCTGAGGGCGCAGATCCGGCAAATAATTCACTTTCATTTCCGCGCTTAAGTCTGTGTCGGGAAGGGCGACACCATCAAGGACAAGGTGCTGCACGCGGTTACCGGCCTGACCAGCCAACGCAAGAGCGAGTGGTGTGCTCATCCCGTCTGCAACCAGGTCGACTTGGTCTAGGCCGAGGACATCTAAAGCGGCGATAAGGGCGGTGGCATAAGAGGCCGCGTCTGGTTGGGCCAGAGGATCGGAGTCATTGCAGCCTGGCAGGTCTAATCCGAAAGCCGGGCGACCCTGGCCAAGGGCTTTGAGAAAAGTTTCATCAGCTCGGGCGCTACCCGGTAAGTCGTGCAAGTACACGATCGGCCTACCTGTGCCCTGGCCAGCACGGCGGACCAAGATCTGGCCAGCTCCCGTATCCACATACCCCCGGGTAACAGCGCCGCCACCAAGTGGGTCCTTCAATGGATCGGGTGGAGAGAAATCACCCGCACCGTCGTGGTCTGCATAATCGTTGAAGAGTTCACCAAGACGCGCTTTCCATGCGTCCCGGTCTGGCGATAAGCGTTCAATGGTGCTGCCGTCTGGAAGGGGGTCGGGCAGGGCATCAAGGAAGGCGTAGAGCACATCATCTTCCCGCGCCATGAATACGCAACGCGCTGACAAAGTCGGTACCACGGGTACGGCCTTGTATCGCATCGCGGCGGAGTAGGCGTCCGAGAAGTGCGGCCCGGCCATGAACAGGTCCATGCTATAGGCCTGCATATATTTCATGTCGCGTTGAGCCATTGGCAGGCGGGTTGCCTTTGATTTGGCAAACCAAGGGAACCAGCGTTGGAAATCTCGCACCCGAGTCCATTCTTCACCTAAATAGCTGCCAGTACCCGTCACCTTAAACGGACGCATGTAGCTGTTGATGAAGGCGTGATCCGTGTCGCCCGCGGGTAAGGACAATCCGTCCATAATCGCGACCGCAACACGCTCTGGGTGATTGGCTGCAAAATCCAGCAAGATTTTCGAACTGGTGTGAAAGCCATAAACGGGGCAGCGCTCCACGCCGAACCCGAGAATTGTTTCTGCCAGCGCGCTGGAGAAATCACCAATCTCTGGTCGAGGTTCGGGCGGAAGAGGTGTCGAATTGCCGTATCCGGGTGTGTCGATAGCGATGGTCGTGAAGCGATCTGAAAAGTGTTCGACCAAAGGCTCATGCAGAACCGACGATCGTGGGGAATCGTGCAAAAGAATAACCGGTGGGCCAGAGCCTGCCGCACGATAGTGGACCTGGCCGGCCCCAACATTAACGAAACCCTTGCGAACTTTGGCCGACATGGCGTGCTCCCTCAAACGTGACGGAGCAGACTAGCGCCCTCCGCCCTCGGGCGCGAGTGTCACGTGGGGTTGGCGGTCGAAATCTGTTCAGACAGCGGTCAGTAAGGCAGAGAGGGGTCGTAATCCGGCGCGAGACCGGCCGCCAGTTCATCTGGGAGATAAGGTTTGTAAGGTGCATCCCATTGAACCGGATGAGCTTCATCTGACCATTCCGTCGTCAGTGGGCCACCCTTGCAGCGGAACAAACCTAGAGCCCCTGTGTTGGTGCCCACTGGTCCGTGGGGAATGCCGGGTGGTCGCCAAAAGTAGGCGCCCTTCTTAAGAACACCCATGGGCATGTGAAACTCGCCGGACAGCAAGAAGACTTCTTCGACAACCGGATGCGTTTCAAGTCGGTTGACCTCTCCGGTCATGCCCGTTTCATCGACATCCAACATCCAAGTGGTATCACCCGTATCCGGGTCTTGGCGTAAACCTAATCGTTTTACGCCTGGTGCCGCGACTTTGGGATCAGTAGCGCTGCCCCAAGTTACGGACTTGGTCGGAATGCGCTCGACCAACTTGTCGCGGTTGTAAAGCCCGCTTGGCGCAGATCCTTCGACACGCTGATGCGCTCCCTCGAAAAATGTCATCACATCGGCACCGGTCGTTGACGTCATAGATGAGCGTTGGAACCCGGCCGGCAAATAGGCGTAGTCACCGTCTTCGTATGTCGTGCCGTTTATCGTGAGGGCGCCTGATAGAACGAATAACTCTTCATCGCTATCGACGTAATGATCTTGTGCAAGGGTCCAGCCCGCAGGATAGCGCAGTATGGTGGTCACGGCCTTGGACGACTCATCGAAACTGAGGGGTTTTGCCTCTGCGCCAGGGCGTGCTGTGTCTTCGCCCATCGCACGCCAGGCGACAGCCTGGCACTGAATGAATTCGATGTGGGGCCGTGGCATTCCAGCTACCTCTTTACGTGTTAGCTTCTTGATCCGCTTGGCCTTCCAGCGTGGTGCGGGCTTCACGCACGGTCCGAAACAGGCGTCGGATTAATTGTTCTCTCTGGTCCCGGCGTTCTTCCCACGCTTTTTCATCGGGCTGCCAGTTTTCAATGTCAGAGCGGCTAACCGTGCCTTTCTCATCGAGAACTCGCTCAATGGTATCAAACCGGTCTGTGAGGACAGAGACCTCCGTGGCCAGTGCAATGATCATGGCATGCATCTGGTCCATGTTGGGATCGTCGAAATATTGAGGGCGCTTGCCTTGGGCCGGTCGGGGCGTGGTGATCTTATCGGTCATGACGTGTGAGTAATCAGGACTCGCGTTTGGTCATATGAGCATACCAAGCCTGTCCGCCCCCCCGGGTAGAGCCCATGAACTTTTTGTTCTGAACTTCCACAGCGCCAGTCAATTGATTGGCCTCCGCAATGCCCGGTCCGTTGCCCTGCCAGTAGTCGTTCCGGTTAAAACCAGCGGCTTCTGCGACATCTGCGAAGTCCATCTCATGCACGGCGCCCCAAAAGGGTTCGTTGTTATTGTAGGTGTCCCAATCTCGAACGAACTGAGTCCAAGGGTCTACCCCTTCGTATGGCGGTAACTCGGACAGCAAAAACACGCCGCCAGGCTTCAGCACACGATGGGCTTCTTTGAACACATTATAAACGGCGCTACGCGACATCTCGTGAAAAGAGGCCGGGCAGTTCACCAGGTCGAAGCCCTCGTCTTCAAAGGTCATCGCTTCGCCATTCATCTGGTGGAAATGAATTGCGACCCCCATGCTTTCTGCTCTCGCGTGGGCATATCGCAATACGGCGGGTCCTACATCGATGGCGTGAAGCTCTGCGTCGGGGAATGCCGACTTAAGGCCAGTGGTTGAGCCACCTGCCGTGCACCCGATCTCTAGAATTTTATTTGGCCTCAAATCTGGGAAGGACGTAGCGATCATCAATGCGGCAGCTTTGCCAATGCCGTCCATGCGCGGTCCGAAAAGACCTTGCGTGTAAATAAAGGCGCCTTTGTCGTAGAGCGCGCCGGCTGTAATGTCGTCATCGACGAGGTCGCCCGAGTATCCGCCCGGCATACAATGATGATCGTTATCCGCCACGTAGGATGGGATTTCGAAATCCGGCTCCAGGTGCAAAGACCCAAGAGTATCGCCATCCCGAATGGTTTTAGCCGTGGCAATTAAGTCTGGCAGCTGCCTCTGAATTGTATCGTCGACCGAATTCCACATCATTTCCTGAACGGTGCGTTGGAATGAACTGGTCATTTGATAATAGGGATCGCGCACCATCTCCTTGCGGATTTCGTGACGGCTTTCTGGGTCTCGGCCTTTCTCGGCTTTGATTTTTGGCAAGACCCGCCGCTGATAGGCTGCGGTGTTACCCGGCGTGATTTCATTGAGAACGTGCTTGCCGAGTTGATTGAGGAAATCTTGCCGCGCTTGTTCATTCACGGACGATTGCGGCAGAACGGCATGTGGCTCTTGGCGAAGCATGGCCCACTCCAGGATTCAAAGGTCTAATACAGTAGCGCTGCTGGCCGATGTTGGCAAAGTGGTCGTCCTAAGTGGTTTCAATGACGTGGTGGACCACGCCGTGGGGCCCGCGCACGGTGAACGAGAGGACCTTGCCGTAAGGAGACAGGCTGACTTCTGTCAGAGGCGCAACAATGTCAGCACCGAAAGACTCGGCGTTATAGGCCACTTGAGCAGCATCGTTAACGACCACTGTTGCACCCACTAAACCCCGATTAGGCATCACAGCTCGATCGTGCAAGGACTCATAGGCGGTTTCCGGCAAGCCATAATGAATCAGCCCAAAATAGGGTTCCGTCCGCACAATACCGACGTTCTTAGCGCGCAACTTCATTTTGTGTTTTGTACCCACCAACTCGGCAAAACTTTCATGATCAATGCCGTATTCGTGGATGACGCCGAGGCCTAAGACTTTTTCGTAGAACGCCAACACGGCAGGTACATCTGAAATCGGTGTAGAAATGCTTTGTACTTCGGAGAAAAGTTTTTCTGAGGTGGTGACAAAATTTCGAAAGAAATCACTAGGTCCGCTGACCAGGGCCGTGACAACGGAGTCGGGGCCCCACAAATGTCCTTCAAGAAACTTGCCGTTTTCTAACTCGTATTCCGCCACCTCTTCCTTGAGATGATAGCCCTTCGCTTCAAGATGTTCCTTGGCGGCATAGAAATCTGGAGCATAGAAATCGATGACTTTCAGGGCGTCACTGTTGTAGCCCGATGACTTGTGACGAATCACAACGTCCGAAAGAGGGCTGAATTGAACCAGCCGAATACCGAATCGAGTGCCCGCTGTTTCAAGTAATACAGTTGCAGCGCTATGCCCTTCTATACCCCAAAGGGCGGCGATTGTTTCGGCGGTTAAGGTTTCCTCTGCGACAGGTGTAAGCCCGTATACGCCCTCAAAGACGCCTCTGTGTGCTGCCAAATCACCGCAACTGATGATAGGGCCATGGATCGATGTCACTGCCATTTGCAACTCACCACATGTAAAAGTTGAACCGAGCTATAGCCTTCCCAACGCGAACTATGGTGATACCATTTTCGAACCGGGGGTAATCAAATTGCTCTTCACAAAGAAAAAAATGACGGCAGGGGCGACGTATTTGGTTTTCGATCTCAATCGATTTGTGAAGGACTGTGAGCAGGCTGGCGGCGAGCTGAACTGCGCTGATTATGTCAGTGCCCGGTTGCGCTACGAGTTGAGCAACCACGTTTCAATGGCCGCCGCTCTTCCGCAGTATGAAGACGAAGAGGTGATATTACATGCCGACGATAACATCACGATCTTTCTTATCCAGCTGAGTCCCAATCTCAGATACCCGCCACACAACCACAATATGGCGACCACGATCGCGCTTTGCAGTGGCACAGAATCGGCGGTTTACTCTCGACTGCGTCAGGGCAAGCCTCAGGCAACGGTAACCCGCACCTATACGGCCGGGGAATTAGTGTTTCTCCCAGCCGATGTTATTCATGCCGTTGGTAACCCGGGCACGCAGAGATCTATGGCGTTGCATGTGTATTATGGAAACCTCCCGGTTGTCCGCCGCAGTTTGTGGGATTCTGAAACAGGACAAGAACTGCCGTTTACGGATGAGAATTATTTCAAATTGGCGCAGCCCCTAGATCCATCCCAGGCGTACAAGCCGCCTGAGCAAACTCAATGGGCGGGACGTCCAAGCACTACGCAATAGCGTTAGCCCGTTCGAGCGAGTCCATGAGTGAGGACTCCCGTAAAAATTTATACGCTTTTGCTTCATCAGCAATGATGTCTTGCATCTCCTTGAGAGCGGCCATTCGTTTCCCGGTGTCTTTTTCGCGGTGTCGTTTATGATTGGCGTCTGATGTTTTCTGTATATCGGCACTGGCGGCGAAGTGGCGTTGTCGGGCGTAAAGATCGAGAAGACTGTTATCCTCTCCATTCCAAACACGAATCAGTTTGTCGGTGAGATTGAAGGCGTCATGGACGCCCCCATTCATACCGAAACCACCGGATGGGCTGTTTAAATGTGCGGCATCACCTGCCAATAGAATTCGCCCGACCCGCATGCGCTCGACCAAGCGGCGGTGCACGCTGTAGAGGCGCGCTGTGACAATCTCAAAGGGTCCGGCGCCAGGCAGAATGCGAGACAACCGAGACTGAACTTCTTGATCAGAGACTGCTGTTTCATCATCCATATCTATCGGAGGTGAGTAGCCGACCCGCCACATGTTTTTGGTTTGAAACATGCTGAACGACCAGCCGTCGGCCCAGAAATAGTTGACCCCACAAAGACCATCGATTTGTTTTTCGAAGGGAAAAGGCGTGCCAATGGATATAGACGTCGTCGGATAGGTTTCCCCGTCGAAAGCCAGGCCGAGATCCTTGCGCACCACACTGCTGGCGCCGTCAGCGCCGATCAGCCACAGCCCCTCCAGTCGCGTTTTCTCACCGTCAATGTCGACATCGATAGCAACACCCGTTTCGCTTTGACTGACCTTGGTCACATCGGCCTTGTGAACGAGAGCGCCCGGCTGTTCCGCTTCCAGCATCTTGCCGGCTTCGATGACTAGATTGAGTTGTTCACACTGCAGTCGGTAGGGGTGGTTGGTGTCCTTGGCCAGCACGCTGAGGTCAAACACCGCCCGGTCTCCGGTTTCAAACATACAGTATTGCCAGGTGCGGGCTGGCCGCCCGAGGGCAACGAGTCGTTCACCAAGACCAAGTTCATCAAGTAGATCGACGGTGGGGGGATGAAAGGTCGAAGCGCGGGGCTCGGCATGTGGCAGATCAGCAGCTTCAAGAACAATCACAGGGATATTCGCGCGGGCGAGCCGCAAAGCCGCGACCAGCCCCACTGGCCCCGCCCCAACAATGATGACGCGCTCATGGGCGGATGGGTTAAGGCCTGCCATTATCGAAAATCCAACGTGCCTGTGAACGACTGACGGCGGACATTCGTCGCGCCTTGTGAAATACTCTAACAAATATTTGTTCGATCACGATCCCTGGAACCACTGCTGTGCTTATTGCTCGTTTTCTCAAACCCCTCATGAAAAGAGGGACCTTAGTCATTATCGATCACGCCGGCCGCCGTCATGATGTCGGGACTGGGTCTGACCCCAAGGTCACAGTGACCTTTCATGACCCTAATTTGGGCACGAAGCTATTCCTCAATCCGGCACTTTACGCCGGCGAGGGTTATATGGACGGCACTCTGACGGTCGAGGACGGTGATCTATTCGACATGCTTGATCTGGTCATGTCGAACATTAGGGCGACTCACGGTCACTGGGCCGCACGGACACTGAAGTCCATTGAGCGATTTGGTGGTCTGCTGAGAACCTATAATCCTATCTCTCGCGCCGCCAACAATGTGGCACATCACTACGACCTGTCTTCGACTTTGTACGAGCGCTTTCTTGATGAAGACATGCAGTACTCCATGGCCTACTACCGCTCGCCAAACGATACGTTGGAGCAGGCCCAGCGCAATAAAGTTGATCACATCGCAACCAAGTTGTGCTTGGAACCGGGGATGTCCGTACTGGATGTCGGCTGCGGCTGGGGTGGTCTCGGACTGGCCTTGCATCAGCGCCACGGCGTCAACGTGACCGGGATTAGCCTGTCCGAAGAACAGCTCAAGGTGGCCAATCGGCGCGCCGAGGAAGCCGACGCCGGAGATGCGGTTAAGTTTCTGTACAAAGATTATCGCGAAGTTGAAGGCACGTTTGATCGTATTGTTTCGGTCGGCATGTTCGAGCATGTCGGTCTGCCGATGTACCGCACCTTCTTCAAAACAATGAGGGAGCTTTTGGTCGATGATGGGGTGGCCCTGCTGCACACCATCGGCCGGGCCGACGGTCCCCGCGCGTCTGATTCATGGACTTTGAAATACATCTTCCCCGGCGGGTATGCCCCCGCTTTGTCTGAGATTGTTCCTCACGTCGAGAAGGCTGGTTTTTATATCACGGATGTTGAGACGTTGCGGCTTCACTACGCTTACACGCTTAGGGAATGGCGACGTCGATTCATGGACCACCGTGACGAAATGGAAAAAATCTATGACGCCCGCTTCTGCCGGATGTGGGAATTCTTCCTGGCCAGTGCGGAATCAAGTTTCCATCACGCCTATCATGTTAATTTCCATATTCAGATGAGCCCTGAGCTGGAGACCGTACCGCTAACCCGCGACTACATGTACGCGGGAACCTAGCGTTGCTCAGGTCGCGCTGAAGATCAGCATGGATCCGCAGGCCTCCGATGGGCTGACCCAGAGGTCGCCGGTCTCGCTTTCATGAAAAGCGACTCCATTCTCTGACAGCGTCACGCGCGTTGTTTCCATTTCGGTGACGTGGACCGTAAACCCGGCAAAGGCCGGTGGAGTCAGGTCAGCCACGGCCTCAAAGTAAGTTGCGAAAGAGGTTTGGTCTAAAAACGTCAGTCTTTGGCCATCAAAATCGATTTGATTGTTTCCCGATCGATGTGCCCCGGGGTACGCGCTGTAGTGAGTGATCGCTGCGTCATGATCATCGGTCAGTATCGTCACGCCCGTGACGCTCAACGCGCCGTTGGGGTGTCCTTCGACGGGGGGCTGAAACACCAGCGCGGGTGTGACCTGTTCGACCAGGCAAACGAATCCTTCATCGCCGAGGCTGTCTGGCGCCTTGAACCATTTGAACTGGGCTTCCCCGTGTTGCGATCCGTAGGTGACGGTGCGACTGGCGCCTTGAACGGCAGGGACGTCTAGTCCCTGCGCCGAAAGTGTATTGTGGGCGCTGTCGGCGTTATCGCATCCGAAGGCCAAAATGTGCAGACCGTTTCGGCGCTTGAGAAAGGGAGCGAGATGATGCGCTGGGTCGGTGCTGGTCACCCCAGAAAGTTCCACATAACTATCTGCAAAAATGAGATGTGCCGAATCCTGCCCTAAGGGCACCGGTTCGTTGTTAACCACGCCCATCAATGGGACCGGTTCCGTCGGCGCAAACCCGAGCCGAATGTAAGCCGCCACCATGGCGGTGATGTCCCGACCGACCACACCCAGGTGATCAATCGCCGAAGTTTTTATTTGGGATGCCGACTCCATGTCTGATTGGTGCCATACTTGAGTTGGCTTTGGAAAGCCCGTCGCAGCGCGAGATAGAGAAATAGGTGGGGAGACACACATGAAAACCGACGTTACGTATCCAGGTTACATTGGAATTTCCGATGTCAGTTCACAGTCATTTGAGCAAATGCGCGTTGAAGGCTATTTCGAGGGCCAGCCATCCATCATGTATGACGAGCCCGAAGGGTTTGACATTGGTGACCCGCCTGATTTGCAGGGTCGGTCTCGCGGGTGGACTCCGGTTCATGCTCAATTGTCAGCGCTGGCGGCCTGCACGTCCATTACCGTGCGCGTGGTCGCCCGCGACCAAGGATTCAAATACAAGGGTATTCGCACCGACATTCGATCGTTGATCGATATTCGCGGTTTCTTTTTTGATCTGCATCTTCAGCCCCAGTACGAACAGATCAACTTCGATCTCTATGTTGATAGCAAAGAAAGTGTGGCCCGGGTCAAGGCGCTTGCTAAAGAAACAGATCGACGTTGCCCGCAAATCGGTTTGTTCCGCATGGCGAAAATTCCCATGGTCATGAGTTGGTATCGCGAAGGAGCCAAGAAGCCGTTATTCGAGGACCGCTTCTTTATCGGTCGGAACGCGACCCCCGAAGACAAGCTCATCGCTCAGCAGAAAAAGATCGAAGCCAAGGAAGCTAAAGCTGCGAAGAAAAAGAAATAGAGTTGCTGCACCCCTGTGTGGAGATTCCCAACGCCCTAGGGTAAAACCGTTGCATCTTTAGATTCACCAACCAGAGAGCTTGAATGCCCGACGACGCCATTTATCTAGATAAAACGGGTCCTCATGCGGTATTGCGCTTGAACCGGCCCGACAAGCGTAATGCTCTCAATTTGTCGATGTGGCAGCGCATGATCGAATTGTTGGCCGAAGCTGAGTCCGATCCCGCAATTCGTTTGCTTATTGTGGCCGGTGAGGGGCCGTCATTTGCGGCGGGCGCAGACATTGATGAGATGAAGGCTGTCTTCGACGACCCCAAGACGGCGGACACAATTGCCGAAGTTACTTATGAGGCGCAGAAGGCGTTGCATCGATTCCCGAAACCCACGATCGCTATGATTCGTGGTGCTTGTGTCGGGGGCGGCTGTGGCATCGCACTGTGCTGCGACCTCCGTTTTGCTGACCACAGTGCCAAAATGGGAATCACGCCCGGGAAGTTGGGGTTGGTATACAGCCTTGCAGACACCAAGCGACTGGTTGATGCCGTCGGCGCTTCGACGGCTAAGGACATACTGTATACCGGTCGCATTGTTGGGGCCGAAGAGGCGCAAACCTTGGGTCTGCTAGATCGTCTGGTCGAGAACGATGCCCTTGAGACTGATGTGCTTGCTTATGCCGATCACATTTGTGCGGCATCACAGTTCTCTGCAGAGGCGACGAAAAAGATCACCCACATGATTCTTGATGGCGCTGAAGATGACACCCCTGAGACGCGCGCGCTATTTGTCGACGCTTTCTCCGGAGATGATTTCCGCGAAGGTTTTGAGGCATTTACCTCCAAGCGTACACCCAATTTCAACAAACGATGAGACGCGGCGAAACGCTAGGGAGCCTGCGTGCCCAAGAAAGTTGAAGCCACTTTTCAAGCCGCCATTGATGCTCTGCGGGCTGGCCGCGCGGATGACGCGTTCAAGCACTTTCAGTCTGTTTTGGAACTCGACCCCGATAATGCACCGTCTCTATACAATCTAGTAGCTCTGCATTTTCAAGTGGGGCGCTCAAAACAAGCTGAGGCTCACCTAAAAAAGGCGGCCGCACTCCGCCCCGATCATATCGACACCCGCTCGGTCCTAGCGGCTGTTCTTGTCGCCCTCAAAAACCTCCACGACGGCACCCAAGAAAAAGGCTTAGCGACGACTTATTCGTCGTGCGGAATGATGCGGTCAACCTGAGTCATTTCAATCACCCACCCATCTGGGTCTTGCAAAAACATGATTGAGCCAAATTTTTTACCAACGACAGAGTTTGATGTGTATGGGCGAGGTCCATCAAGAATGCGCGCGCCCTGGGCGACAGCATTTTTGTGAGCCGTGTCGATATCATCTGTCACGATGACCAGTACGGCATCAGATGTGCCAATGGTTTTGTCATCAGGGTTACGAGTCCACGGCAACGGCGGATCATCAAATTGGAGCAGACCAATCATCGCCCAATCAGGATGCTGGCCTGAGAGAATTACGATGCGCGAGGTTGTCGACTTCTCATTTAAAGGCATGCCGACAGCGCCGTTGGGGTCCCGTGGTCCCGCCCGGTCAAGCCAGGTCGAGAAACCAATGCCCTTATAGAAAGCGATTGACCGCTCGATATCGGACACCAGCAACGTCGTTCGTTTAACAACAGATTCCACTGCACTCGCGGAAGATGAAATCAACAAAGTGAAAAAGGCGAACACCCAAAGGCATTCTCTGACCCAACGCCTCACCATGACTCTGTCCTCCGCTACTCGTCGTCTTGTTGCGCCGCAAAGGCGGCCTTACCCTCTTGTACCAGGTCCCAAATCATTTGAGCTTCACCGCCGATACCATCAATGAGCCGACGGGACACGGGCGCCGTGGCTGCTTTCCACAGATCCCGTCGTTGGGCATCAATGCGATGCGTCGTGAAGCCCCATTTGTCTTGCTCGTCGAGGAAGGTGTTCCATTCAGCGCGGGTCCATTGCCGCCCCTCGTTCACATCGATAAAGGAATTCAGCAAAATATCCCTTTGGCTTTCCGGCAATCGGTCGATCCATCGCTTTCTCATGACGATGATGGAGGTGGCGAAGGAGTGGTCGGTGAGGGTGAGGTGTTTGGCTTCGCTGGAAATGCCGGTCGGCACATACATGATAATCGCGCTTTCACCGGAGTCGACCAGTCCGGTCTGCAGTCCGGTGACAATATCCATGAAGCCCAGGGGGATGGCATCAGCGCCAATGGCTTCAGCAAACAAACGGGCGGACTCACTGGAGGAGGTGCGGAACCGCATCCCTTCTGCTTGTGTCGGAGCCAGGACCGGTGTCTTGCCGTAAATTTGGTTGAAGCCGATTTCGTCCCACTGAATCAGATGGACACCCTGTTCCGCCAACAGCTTTGAATAAGCCGCGAACAAATAGTTATCCATAATGAAGTCGGCTTCGGCGTAATTGTCGAAGAGAAACGGCGTATACAGCATCGCCATTTCAGGTACGACGGTCGTGGTTGCTAGTCCCGACCAATTGGCCACGTGGACACGCCCGCGGCGAATGCCGTTTACTAAAATATCTTCGGAGCCCAGTTCACCGTAGATCAGCATGCGCATTTCGAGGTTGGGATCTCCCGCCGCCTCGACATTGGCTTGATAGGTCAGCCACTTCTTGTCACCGGCGGTGTCTTTCACCCCCGTGCCGCCAACGGTGACAACGATGGCCTGACTCTCAATGGAAAGAGTTGAAATGAGAACGATGACGAAGACACGAAGCAGGGTGAGCATGGGCGTCCTAAATGCGTTTATGGTTAGGCGCTAAGCATAGCGGTCCCGGTACCCTATGGAAACGGCGGCTTCAGGCGGGCATTTTACTCTGCAGGCTGTGCGGCAGGACGTCCGAATCCCAGGCTCGCTTTAAGGCCTTCGGCTTGAATCATAGTCAACGCCGGGACAATCAGCAGTTGGACTGCCGTGCCGAAGAGCACACCAAAGCCAATACTGCAGGCCACGGGCACAAGGAATTGTGCCTGGATGCTGCGTTCGATGATCAATGGAAACACGCCAAGGAAGGTTGTCATCGCGGTCAGCATGATAGGGCGGAAGCGCGACTTGGTGCCGTCAATAATGGCAAGGCGCGCTGGTTTTCCATTAGCGCGTTGCTCGTTGATGAAATCAATCATCACGAGGGCGCCGTTCACGATGACACCCGAAAGGCCGACGATGCCAAAGATGCCCGGCAGGGTAAGGTTGATGCCCAATATAAGGTGTCCAAGAATAGCCCCGATCGCTCCGAAGGGGATGGCGGCCATAATGATGATCGGTTGAACGTAGGACCGAAACGCAATGGCCAGCAGTGCATAAATGGCAAACAAAGCCATGACAAAATTACGGCCAAGAACAGGCAGGGTGCGCCGCTGCTCCCTCTGTTCGCCCCCAAAGTCGTATTTCAACCCGGGAAGTTCTTGCGCCAGCTGAGGTAGGATTACGTCTTCTAATTCCGCCGTGACTTCCTGGCCAGTGATCGAAACATTGTCCACATTTGCGGTGATAGCGACAATGCGTCGACCGTTGCGCCGCTTGATCATCGATGGACTTAAGCCTTCGCTGAGGTCGGCGACCAAACCCAAGGGTACAAAGCCGCTGCCCGGGATTTGGATTCGGTAATCCAGTAAATCGGCAATCGAATTGCGTTGCTCTTCGGGTAGCCGCACATAGACACGGACCTCTTCACGGCCACGTTGTACCCGCAATGATTCCGCCCCAAAGAACGCCGCACGCACCTGTTGGGCTAAGCTCTCCAGTGTCAGTCCATAGACCCGGGCCTGTGGCTTGAGCCGGACTTCAATCTCCCGCTTGCCTTCGTCCATGTCATTGCGCACGTCAAATACACCGGCGATTTCCACCAGGTCGTTTTGCACAGAGTTGACGGCGTGACTTAATGTCTCTGGTGAATCTGCAGAGATCTCGACTTGTACCGGCTCTCCCAGGTTGAACAGTTGCGACGAAAAAAACAGCCGGCTTATGCCTGGCGGCGTTCCAACCGCATCGCGCCAGCGACCTTGAAAGTCTTGTGCCGGGAAATCTCGTAATTCCGGATCCAATAATTCCAACACCACCGACGCCTTGTTGGCATCGGGAAGAATGCTGACACCACCGAAGGGCGGAGCGGCGAAATCTTGACTGCCAACCAAGACATAGGCGGCCGAAACGAGGGGGTCGCTGTCCTCGGGGAGAAGGGCTTGCATCTCCGCTTCGATCTCGCGGCCGATCTTTAAGATGTGCTCCGCCATGTCTTCGGTTTGCGCCAAGGGTGTGCCGGGCTTCAGTTCCATACTGGCTGTGACATACCGGCCTTCCACCACGGGGAAGAATTGTATTTTAACGTAACCACCAACAACGAAGCCGAACGAGATCATGATCATCGCGACACCGGACGCGACAATCACCCAGGGATGGCCGGTGACAAAGCGCAGAGCTCGATCCAGTGGGCCGCCCACAAATCGACGTAAGGCGTCCGAGAACAGGGCCTGAATATTTTGTATGCGGTTGAGTAAAGAGCCGGGCTTGGTCGGGGCGCTGAAATTCTGATGGGAGAGGTGGTAGGGCAATACCAGCATGGCTTCGATCAGTGACAGCAGCAGTAAAATGATCACTACCACCGGCATTTGACCAAGGAATTTACCCCCCACGCCCGGCACCAAAAGCAGCGGAGAGAAGGCCGCAATTGTTGTCGCCACCGCAAACAGCACAGGCACCGATACTCGCTGTGCGCCGTGAATGGCGGCTTCTAATGGGTCTCCACCTTTTTCGTTTGCGGTATAAATGTTCTCGCCAATGACGATGGCATCATCCACCACGATGCCGATGGCCAGGATAAATCCAAACAGCGCAATCTGATTGATGGTGTTGTCGATGCCGTTGATCACCCCGATCGCGGCAACAAAGGCGACCAGAATGCCAAGTGATGTCCAGAAGGCGAGACGCACGTCCAGGAATAGGGCCAGCGTTACAATGACCAAAAGGAGACCGAGCGCCCCGTTCTTGAGAAGCAGACTCAAACGGCTTTCCAGTTCTTCTGCATCATTACGCCAGACAATTACATCGGTGTCCGGCGGCAGAAGGGGCGCGAGCTCTTCTTCCAGGTAGGTGTCGACCACGTCGACGACTGTTAAAACTTGTTCGTCACCAGTCCGGAAAACTTTAACGAAAGCGGCTGGCTTACCGTCGAACAAACTGATGAGATCTTGGTCTCGGAATCCATCGTCGACGAGTGCCAGATCGCCTAGTTTGACTTGTGCACCATTGCGCCCTGTGAGGACAATAATTTCACTGAAATCTTTGCCATCGTAGTTACGGCCGAGTGTCCGCAACACCACATCTTCATCGAGGGATTCGATTTCACCGCCCGGTAGGTCGAGGCTTTCCTGACGAACAGTATTTGCGACAGAGGGAAGGGAAAGGTCGTATGCCCGCAGCGTTGCGTTGTCGATCTCAATAGACACTTCGTAATCGCGCACCGACGTAATTTCGACGATGGAGATGTCATCACTGAGGGTTAGGTCGTCTTTGACCTTGTTGGCCAGTTCCTTCAACGCGCGTTCGTCTATATCGCCAATGATAGCGATTTCGATCACTCGCTGCCGATTGGTGGACTCCCGCACTTCCGGTTTTTCTGCACCCGCCGGAAAGGTGGTGATGCGGTCGATCTCCGCTTTGATTTCATCAAGTTTGCTGGCGCTGTCTTCGCCAATGGCCAATTCTATTGATACCGTGCCACGGTTTTCAATGGCGGTTGATGTGATGTCCTGCAGGCCATCAACACCGTCAACGCGCTCCTCAATCCGCTGGAGTATTGATTCCTCAATTTCGGACGGTGACGCTCCGAGGTACTCAACTTCTACCGTGATGGTATCGAGTTTGAGCTCCGGGAAAACTTCGACCGGAATGGTGAAAGCGTTGACGATGCCCGTCGCCAACATAAAAACCATCAACAAATTGGCCGCGACCCCGTGTCGGGTCATCCATTCGATCAAGGTTCTCATTGACGCAGACTCATTGTGAGAGCGCCGTACCATTGACGGCTTGTACAGCTAGGCCGTCAGTCGCGATGCCGAGGTCGCTTACCACCACGCGGGCGCCTGTATTCAGTTCTGGTCCGCGTATGGCGATATGGTCACCCTGATCTTGAACAACTTCGATAGTGACGACATCCAGCGTGTCATCGGCGTTGACCAGCCAAATCGTATCGTTTTCCCGCAGTGCGGCACGTGGGACCATGGCGTAAGATAATGTCACGCCTTCGATCTCGATGGCGGCATAGGCGCCAGCCAATAATGGCGGCGCATCTGCAAGGGGCGCAATAGCGGTCTCTGTACTTTCGGTTGTTTTAAGTCGGCCCCGCTGGGTTGGATTAGGAATGCGAACAACGACATCAATGGTGCGCGTGTCCGGGTCGATTCCCGCTTCCACTCGGTCAACGTAACCGTCCCATATGTAAAGATTACCGCGATAGGGCAGCGTTGCACTTGCGGGCGCGCGATTAATCATCGTTTCATCCCATAGTCCTGGAATGAGTGATGCCTCACGGTCTGACATTGGCACGACGATTTCAAAAATGTCGTTGGCATAAATACGCGCGATCTCTGCGCCCGGTTGAACAACCGATCCGACGTCAACGCTCTCTGTAAAGACACGGCCATCAAATGGCGCGGTGATTGTTGTGCGCTCAAGGTCGATGGCCCGCATGGCGATGAGTGCATCCAGGCCCGCAATCTGCGATTGGGCACGATCTCTTTGATTGAGAGTTTCATCCCGCCGCCGTTCGCTGGCCGCGCCGCTTCTGGCCAATTTGTCGTCGCGTTCCAATTGGCGCTCTGCAAAGTCCAGATCGGCTTTCCGGGCGGCGCGATCCGCTTGGGCCTGAGTCAGCGCCGCCCGATAGGACCGCGAGTCAATCTGCGCCAGGGTGTCGCCCTTTTTAAAACTGCCGCCCGTCACCAACGCGTCGCTTGTTTCCGCAACTTCGCCAGACACCTGAGCAATAATGGTGACCTGGGCGCGTGGACGCACCGGTCCATCGCCGCGAATGGGGATTGGGCCCTTTTGAACAACAACAGGGACGACTTGAACCAACGGTGCGCGATTGTCGCGTGGCACCTGAACCGGGTCAGATGACAACACCTGCAACAAAACAAAGCCGAGTATACCCGCTGAAAAGATGCCGGCAGCAATCAGCCCCCATTTGCGACCGGATTCGGTGCTATGGGTGATCTCTGCCATACGCTGCGTGTAGGCCGCATCTGTTGATGAGCCGCTCTCGTTCATTTTCGTCCCTTTCGTCTCAACCAGCACTTGCTGACTGACCAGTTAGTCAGTAGAATAGTAGTCCTGGCTCAAAAAGCAATGGGGAATATGAGGCAATGCCAACGGCGGCTACGGTAAAGAAAGGGGTTCGAGCGGCCCAAAAAGAGGCGCGCCCGAAGGAGATAGTCGAGGCTGCACTGGCCATTTTTGCCCGCGATGGCTTTGCTGGGGCACGACTAGAAGATGTGGCCGACCGCGTGGGCATCAGCAAAGGCACGATCTATCTCTACTTCGAAAATAAGGAAGAACTATTCAAAGCCTGCGTGCGTGAAACCCTTGGTTCCCACGTGAAAGAAACGATGGAAATGGCGGCGACGTTTGATGGTCCTACGCCTGACCTGTTGCGGGAGATCGTCAGGCGAATCAGCGCGCGTCTCACCCAGCCTGCGTATCGCACGATCCTGCTTCTACTCATTTCCGAAGGGCAGCGCTTTCCAGAACTCGTAACTTTCTACCATTCCGAAATTATTGGTCCCGGTATTGAAGGCTTGGGTGGGGTTATTCAGCGGGGCGTCGATCGCGGTGAGTTTCGCGAGACCGGCCTCTCAAAGTTTCCGATGATGTTGATGAGCCCGGTTATCGCGTCGGTCATCTGGAATCATCTGTTTGGTGGCAATGTCGAAATAGACCCGGCCGAGGCCTTGCAGGCTCATCTCAATACAATGCTGGATGGACTGAAAGCTTAGGAGCTATTAGGTCTGGGCCATCACCGTCCACGTAAACTCGTCCGGAGCGGCGAAAGAGAACGTCGGCACGCCGAATTCGTCGACAAGAATGCCGCTGACGTTTGTTGCCGCGGAGCTTTTTACCCGCTCGTGCATCGCGTTGACGTCATCAACACGAACCGAATAGAAAGAATATCCGAGGTTGCCCGGTTGCGCGCGCGCCATTCGGTCGTCCGGAGCGTTAGGGGTGCGCATTAGGAAACAGCGTAACCGGCCCGGCAAATGTTCGGCGTAGTCATCGCCGGCTTCCGGGTCATCAAAATCAACTTCCGAGAAGCTCTCTTCAGGGGTCAGTTCAAACATATCGCTTGGCATGTAGCCAGGTTGGTACGAAATATCGACTTGGTGGTAGCGCTTAAAGCCAATTACCTCTTCGTAGAAATCAAAAATGGACAGGTCTTCTCCCTGCACCACAATGGCCATGTGACAACCTTCGCTAAGGCGCAACGGTGAGTCTTCATTGATCGTGCCATACTTCGGTACGGCAAAATTCATCCGGGTCATGGCAACAAGTTGTGCTTCGGGCTGAAACAGCAAGACATCCCCGGACGCGGGTACCGGCTCGTCAAACGGCTTTTTCTCTTCGACCTTCTTAGCCAGATTAAAATTGTAGTGCGGGCCGACCAAGTGAATGGGTTTTCCTTGTTGTCTTAAAACCTCTCCATTCACATAAGCGTTGGCGATGTTGTCGGTACGGTGCACGGACCAACGGCACCCGTGGGCCCGTAGGGGCGCCATCTGCAAGCCGGGTCCGGTTGGTTGATCCCACTTCATCAAGCGAATCAAACCAGCGGTGGCGTCCTGATGAAGCATGCGAACGCAGGACACGCCTGAGTCCACGCCATACAACGCTTTGGCGGCTGAGGCTTCAAGTCGCCCTTCTGGTCCAGGGTGGTAGCCGCAGGATTGCCAAAAAGTTTGCGCAGCTGCCATGTCGCTGACGCCAACGCCTATGTCGTAAATGCCGCCGACCAGACCTGATGATGTCTTGCTCATTTTATTCTCCTGAGCGCGACTGTGCGGTCTATGGCTGTGAAGTCAAGCACGCGGTACCTCACGTGGCTTGACAACCAATAGGTCAGGCCGGTCTGCTGCAATCTAGGAGTATTTGGCACGTATGGTTTTTCCCGTAATTCACTCAACCCTTGATCCACGGGCGCTGGAGCAAGAACTCACATCGCGTTACGCCCTATCGCAACCCTTGCGCTGCCAACTCATGAGCCGGGCCAACAATGATTTTTATGAGGTAACTGCGGGCACGGATCGATACGCATTACGGGTCGCCAAGGCCGATTTTCGATCACGCGAAGCCTATACCTTTGAAGCCGCCTATGTGCATCACATTCATGCCAAAGGGTGTCGCGTGCCGGGCCCGGTCCCGGCCAAGGATGGGAGTTTGTTTTTTGAAGTAGAAGCGCCTGAAGGTGTGCGTACCATCACTCTGATGCGCTGGCTCGATGGAACAACATTTACTGAAGCGTTGTCCGTACAGGATGCACGCGAGATCGGGCGATCGCTCGCCGAACTTCACCTTGCCGGGGCCGATTTCAAATCAGACGCGGCCCGAACGATCAGCGCGTCCGCCATGCTTGACGAGCGTATGCCTCACCTTCTTGGCATGCTCAAAGCTGATCCCGAGCATCATGATTTCTATGTTGATGCCACGGCCGCTGTGCAGTCCGCCTATGCTGAGATGGAAAAAGCGAATCTGCGGCGTGGACCGGTTCACGGTGACTATCAGTTCGCCAATGTTATGCGCACCAAGACCGGAAACCTCGCTGCCTTAGACTTTGACACCTGCGGTATTGGGTGTTTGGCGGAGGATCTTTTTACATTTGTGTGGCGCAGTGACATGGAAATTAGAAACGAGGCTGTCAACGACGCCTTTATTAGTGGGTATGAAGAGGTGCGCCCACTTTCGGATACGGAGCGGGATCACCTCGCACTTTTTCGGGTGGCGCGAGACCTGGTGATGTCTTCCACGTTTGCCATTTTAATCAATCGTGTCGGCCCTGTGCCTGGATTTGACGGCGACTTTGCACCTTTCACAGCACTTGCCCGCACGCACCTTGCTGACGCTGGACTGGCATGATGGGGCGCGCGTGACTTTTCCCGTCAGTCAGTCGGTGCTCGACGCTGACGCGCTCGCCAACGTGCTAACTAACCGATACGCCCTTTCCGGCAAGGTTCGCTGCAAGCCCCTCAGTCGCGGCATGAACGATATCTATCGCGTCGAACATGCTAACGGTCCCCACGCTCTTAAGGTTGCACGTTCGGGGAAGAGCAATGACTTTGACGGTCGCCCGGAGTCAGTCAACCAGGCGTTCGTGTCGGGGTATGACTCCGTGAGGTCGTTGTCGGCAGAAGAAAAAGAGGCACAGCCCTTATTCCGCCTTCTGCGTCATTTGCTCATCACCTCGACCATGGCGCAATACGTCAACCGCATTGGTCCGGTCCCCGGCTTTGACAAAAACATCGACTATTATCTCGATATGATCCGGCGGTATGCAGAGGAGGCTGGCATCAGCTAATGCTTGCGACGCTTAATACCCCTTATCAATATCGACGACGGACAGCATTTTTTCGCCCGCCACATAGCGTCGTAGGTTCTCCCGGAAAATGACCCAGAACACATCACGGCCCGCATCGTTGAAGCTCGACATATGCGGAGTGATCAAAAGATTCGGCGCCTCCCACAAGGGGTGATCTGCGGGCACGGGCTCAGGGTCTTGTACGTCTAGGGCCGCCCCGGCGATGGTGCCGTTTTCCAACGCTGCTATTAAGTCTTCTGTCACGGCGCTGCCTCCACGCCCCACATTAATGAACAAGGCAGAGGGTTTCATGCGCTCAAAGAATGCCGCATCAAAAACACCACGCGTTGAGTCTGTTAGGGGCATTGCATTGACCACCACATCTGCCTGTTCCGCCAATTCGGGCAACTCATCCGCAAGGCCGACGTAGTCGACAAAGTCGGGTCCCTCGCGGCTGGAGTTGCGCGTGGCGATCACGCGCATGCCGAGGCCACTCGCCAGTCGTGCAGTTTGGGTGCCGATACCGCCCAGTCCAGCGACAAGCATGGTCTTGGTATTGACCGCCCACAGCTCGGCGGGTGAGGCAGCAAATCGGTCCCACTTTTTCTCCGCTTGGGCGGCGGCGTAGTGATCAAGCCCTCGGGCGAAATACAACATCATAGCCATAACGTGCTCCGCGATCTGCGGCCCGGCCAGGCGCTGCATATTGGTGATCAAATATCCGCCTTCAGCTACACTAGGAATAGATACGCATCGTGCGACGCCAGCGAAGGGCATGTGCAGCCAATGAATGTTTGGGCCAGCGCGGACGATATCGGCATTGCAGAACCCAACAACGGCTCTCACCGTACCCGCATTTTCTGCAGCGAGTTGCGCGGCTTCTGAATCGCTGCGAGCAGGCAAAAGCGTAACGGCGTCGGGCAATGCTTCTCTGTACCAATCCAGGCGATCAGGGCCATCGACCATGACAATGACCGCCCCAGGGGGTGCCCAGCCGGGCATATCGCGCGCTGCAACTTCGCTTTCTTCTAGTCCAAGCCGGGCGATGACTTCGTAGGCGGCGGGTTGGGCAAACGCCGTAGCGACACCTAAAACTGCGATCGCAAAAATAATCACCGGAAGAGAACGTAAAAGAGTCATCTATTGTCTCCGTTATCAGCCGTCTGAGGCGCGCAAAAATGTGCCCTATTATCTCCCAGAAATTCAGCCGCAAGGCGAGTCTTCTCCAGCCGTGCGTGATGGGTTCTGTTCGAGGTGCAGGTGCCAGATGCCCGCGAAACTGCCGAGAATTACTGACCTTGCCGTACTTCGCGCGCACGACTTGTTTGTATTCCGGTTAGGATATTGATTCTAAAAGAGAATTATCATGAGAGCGGGCTGTGCATGGGCTCGTTCCACGCAAAGTGTCCTGCATATTTTTCATAAGGGTGGCTTCTTCGTCTATTGAGCGAATCTGATCTGTTCACGGCGACCTCGCGTAGACTCCATGTGGTTCCAGCGTACGAGGAGTTGATCACTATGCTTATTCGATCCGTTGCGTCCCTCTTAGGGTCCACTTTGCTTGCGGGATGTTCGGTGGTGGGTGTTCGCGCTGGCACGGAACAACCTAAGTACGAAGTGGTAGCTCGACCGGCTGAAGGCGTTGAGGTTCGTCAGTACGGCAATCGTATTGCAGCTGAGGTGACAGTTAGTCGAGGACGAAGGGGTGCCAACGAAAATGCTGCCTTTGGCGCGCTCGCTGGCTACATCTTCGGGAAGAATCAAACGCGGACAGATATCGACATGACCTCCCCTGTCGAAAGCCGCACGTCTGAAAAAATTGCTATGACTGCCCCAGTCGAAACAGCGTCAACTGAACAGAGCATGACAATGCGGTTCTATTTGCCATCTGAATACACACTTGAGGATGTGCCTAAGCCTCTTAACCCAAAGGTGGCAATCATCCCAATATCGTCTGCAACAATTGCAACATTAAAATTCTCTGGTTTACGCAGTTCGACGAATGTTGCAACTCATACCGCTCAGCTGCTTGAACGCCTGGACGGAACATCCTGGACTGTTACCGGTGAGCCAGTTGCGTATTTTTATGATCCACCGTGGACGGTGCCGAACTTACGTCGTAATGAGATTGCTGTGACTGTTGAAAAGCAGGACGAGGCTACCTAAAGGTTCTCCGTCAGTTCGACCAGTTCGTAATGGGTCTGCATGTAGCCGTCGACCTGCCCCTTGAGAAAGATGTAGTCGCCGTCTGTTGTCGTCCACACATTGTAGATCGGATGTTCTTCTGGGAGGCCTTCCACTGCGACGAACTGGAAGTGGTGTGCCGTGAATGACCCGGCGCCCACGGTAATGTCTTCATCGCCAACGTAAATCACGGTTGGTCGTGCCTCCGAAATCGTAGGTCCTGTCGCGCCGCGATGATCCGTGGATGAAACGAGTTGCGAGAAGGTTTGCCGCTCGCCTGGTTTGGAAAGATCCACAGAGGCGCATACCCAACCATCGTTCTGAATCGCGTGTCCCCCGAAGCCAGGGCAGACGCCCGTGTATGGCACGCGCTGCGATAAGCGACCTTCAAGTTTTGTCACTGTCTCGCATTCAGCAATGCCATCGGCGAAGCGATACCAACCTGATCCCCGGAACTCATCGCCTACGGTGATCCGCACAAAGGCGTCGACCGGTGACCAATCTGCATCGGCAGTGACATGTACGAAGCGCAAAACACTGGGACGATCATCAATCTCACCGTGAGACATGATCGAGCGGCGGCCATCCTGATGCCGGGTCATGGTCCAACGTTCGCGCCCGCGCTCTTCGTCCATGCGGTCGGGCTTCTTTGAGGTATAGAGAAGTCGCCCCGTCCGCGTGACATGATCCCGCTGATGATATTCTTTTGTCATGCTCTGATTCTGATTTAGCCGACCGTTTTCTCAAATTCCATCAGCTCGTAATGGGTTTGCATGTAGCCTGCGACGCCTCCTTTTAGGAAGGTGTAATCCCCGTCCGTCGTCGTATAGACCTGATAGGGCGGGTGCTCTTCGGGTAAATCATTGTTGGTGGGCACTTGGAAGTGGTGGGCATTGAACGTCCCGGCACCCACTGTAATTTTCTCGTCACCCAGGTATTCCATGTCGAGGCGCAGTGGGTAAAGCATCGGGCCTGTGGCGCCACGGTGATCGGGAGAACACAGCAGCAATTCGTCGACACTTTGTATGCCAGGACCTTTGCTTAGGTCGTAGTGGGCGAAGTGCCAACTGTCACAGGCGATAGCATGATTCTGGAACGACTTTAGTGGTCCGTGTTTGTGGTTCATGCGCTGTGACACACGTCCTTCAAGTGCGGTAAACGTTTCGCACTCAGTGTAGTCGTCGTACATCTTAAACCAGCCGGTGCCCATAAACTTGTCGGCAACGGTGAGCCGGACAAAACAGTCTTGCGGCATCCAGTTTGAATCGACCGTATAGGTCGCATCTCTCATCACAGAAGGCCGATCATCGATTTCGGTATGCACACCAATTGTGCGACCGCCGTCACCGTATTTGGTAATGGTATAAAATTCGCGTCCACGCTCCTGGTCCATGCGCTCCGGTTTTTTAGACGTGTAACCAATAACACCGCGAACGACGGTATGTTCGATTTGAGTGATGGGCTGATTCGGATCAGTTGCAGTCATGAGGTCCCCCGTACGGTTGAGCGCTTTTGTTGATTGGTCGTGGCCGTCATCATACGCTGGCCGCTATCGTTGTCCACGCCGCTTGAGGGTTAGTCCGCGGCGGCAGGAGAAATCTCAGATGTTGTTTATTGCTCGCTTTGAAGATCGCCCCGCCAGCCTGCATTTGCGCCACGCAAATCAAGAGGCTCACGATAGCTATATCGAAGCGAACAGATCTCAAATCCTTACGTCTGGTCCCCTCCGGCGGGACGATTTTGACAATCCGGTCGGCGGCCTCTGGTATATCGAGGCCAAGGATCGCCAAGTGACCGAAGCGTTCTGCCACAACGACCCATTCTGGACCGCGGGTGTTCACACTGCCGTCACACTCATGCCACAACAAGCGTCCACGAATCCCTATGCGAGTATGCGTGTCATATGTTTGTAGGAAAGCGGCTATGTCGCGCTGAAGAGGAACAAGTATGAGCCGTTTTTTGATTGCCGCATTCTGCGTCTTGCTGAGTTTGCCGACCGCATTGGCAGACCCGTTAACTGGGCGAGCCGCTGGTAGTGTGCCGAAGGGATCGATCTGGGATGAGCACTGGCAGTTCCGCAAGAGCGTGCTGATGGGCAGCCCCGAAGTCGACTTCGAATATTACATATATGGCGAGCTCGGCAATGAAGAAGAGATGGTGAATAGCCTTCGTCGCAACCGGGTGCAAATTTCGTCTGCATCGTTGTGGGGGTTGTCTTCGACGATCCCAGAGGCTGCCGTACTTTCATTGCCCTATCTGTTCGAAAGCCCGGAAGAGGCGGATTACTTTTACGATTGCTGTGCCGGTGACATCATCAGGACTTACCTAGAAGCCATCGGTATCACGCACCTCGGTTGGTCAGAGGCAGGGTGGACAGGGTTCTACGGCCCCAAGAGCTATGTAGACCCAGCTCTCGTGAAAGGTGAGAAACTGTGCACACCGTCGACTCCGTCTGTTGCGGTGTTCTTCCGATCTCTCGGTATCGATACGGTGTTTCTCGGTATTGGGGATGTTGTGCCGGCGCTGCAAACCGGGTTGGTCGAGGGCGGCGCATCCAGTTTGCCGTGGTATGTCAATGCCTTCAAAGATCATGCGCCTCACTACACCCTGACGGGTCATCACTACGAGAGCACAGTCATCATGTCCTCGAAGAAGTGGCTCGACTCAGCAACCCCCGTGCAGCGCGATGTGATCGACAAGGCCTTCAACGTCTTTCCCAGTCAGCGGGCGGGTGTTCGCGAAGATGCCGAAAAGAAGATCGATGGTCTGCGTGAAGCCGGTGCGCTTGTTTACGATCTGACGGCGGAACAGCGCGCGCGATGGATTGCGGCAGCGCAGGCGGTGCATCCGGCCATACTGCGCGACATTGGTGGTGATGCGGAAGCGGTCTATGCGCAGGTGTTGGCGGCGAAAGCCGAATTTCAGGCCCGCCACGGCCAAAATACTTTCGGCGAATGACGGAAAAAACTCTCATAAAGAAAGTTGCGGCAGCGCGTATTTTTGTCGCGAATGTTGACAAGGCAGTGAGATTTTATCGCGACACACTTGGTCTACCGTTGTCTGGTCAGACCGCAGACTCCGCCGGGTTTAAGCCGAAAGATATCGATTTCATTGTTGAGAGGGTGAATCCAGCTGATCCGGATGCAGCTGAAATGATAGGGCGCTTTACGGCGCTGTCCTTTGCGGTAGACGACTGTATGGCAGCCGTAGGTTCACTCACTGGCAAGAGTGTACAGTTTCTCGGTCCGGCCCAGAAGCAGGCCTGGGGAGGTACCGTCGCCCATTTTCTTGATCCAGATGGCAATGTTTTGACCTTGGTTGAATACCCGAAAGCGACCCCGGCGTGAAAACTACTGTCGCGAATTTTTGTGTAGCGGTGATTTCCCTGTTCATTGCAGCTGGTTTAGCCGTTGCTGCTTTGGAAGGTGTCTTGCGCACCGGTGCGTTGCAGTCGGGCAGTGTGCCGTGGATTACACCCGACGGGGTAGCGTTAGATGCAAAGATCGATAAAGTGAACGGTGAGCTTGCTGCACTGCACCCCTATGCGTTTACTGACCTCATCCATGCAGGTCTGGGGTCAGATGATGCGGGATACAGGGTCGCTGTGTTGGGCGACTCCTTTGTTTGGGGTGACGGTTTGCGCCTTGGCCAACCCTGGCCACACAAGCTCCAGCGCAAACTGAATGCCATGGGCGCCGACGTCACTATTCAGTCTTGGGGGATCAACGGTTGGTCCACTCGTGATCACCTCACTTTTCTGAAGGCCGTCAAACGAGACGAAGGCGCTTTGAACATAGATGAGGTGTTGATCGGCTTTGTCACCAATGACCCGGATATGGGTGACATTGAGCAGAGGCAAGCGCCAAAATTTCAGATTCCGCCGCGCGCTTTCATGTCTTTGTTTCCATTGGCTGATGCTTACTTAACCGCCCACTTGCAGGCGGTGTACGAAACTGTGGTTGACCCTGGTTCTGGATATGGTGCCTGGGAAGCATCGCTGTGGACAGACGCAAACCTAGAATCCTATCGCGCAGTTTTATTTGAGCTTAAGACCTTCTCGGTCGAGAACGGTTTGCCCATCGCTTTTGTCTTAACGCCACACAACCCCAATGAAAGTTCGTTTAAGTCTCGATATGAGGCGCTCAAGTCTTTACTTGGTGACATTGGGATTCCGGTGATCGATTTGTTGCCGTCTGTTGTCAACCAACTCTCTGATGCTGGGACGCCCCCTTTGTATCGTCACCTTTGGGCCAATCGCGGTGATGGTCATCCCGGTGATATGCTGACAGACATTTACGCCCAAGACGTCGCAGAGGTTTTGTTGTCTCGCCAGGCAGAGACAGTCGGCACAGGTACTGTTTTACCGTCTCTGCCGGATCAAGTTTGCACGAGTGGTGAAATCATTGCCGTTGTGCCTCAGCCAGTCAGGTTTGACTTTGGACCAGACTCTTATGTGCGTCTTGTGGGCCAGGTATCCACTTCGGCCGGTGGTGGCGACGCGGTGGCATCCCGTGCGGTTGTGCAATGGCCTGGCGGGGAGGCGGCTGCCTATCACCGTGACGTTTTAGCTGGTGAGATCCCGCGCGAATACGACCGGGCCAATTCCACGAAAATAGAACCTGCATCAAAATTCTGGGCTGACATTCCAGGCGACACAGACCTCTCCAATCTATCTTTATACGTGAAGACAGAGGCTGGCTGCGTTTATGTGGCGCCGCTCACAGTCCAGAATCGGCCAATTCATTTGACCGAGGACCTTTAGGACTCTGTTGATTTTTAGATCGCGAGACTTTCTTGCATCCAATCGATGTCTTCCGTGCATCTCATGATTATCGGGGTGTAGACGAAACGGGACTTAACCAAGGAGAAAGACCTATGAAATGGATTTAGTCGTAGCGGCTTTGGCGCCAGGCAGTGATGAAAAGGGCGTTGATGCTCTAACGATGCAGATCATCGGATTTGGCTCGGAAGCGTCCTGCCAGGCGGCACGGTCAGGCGTGGTGTGGCGGGTTGAGGGTGTAATGGAGCCAGACGTCATTAAGCAGTTTGTCACTGAAGAGATTCGCAAATCTGGCGATGTGCCCAATCCTGAAGCATTTGCTGATTTATTTCTTGGGCGGGTCAGTGCGGCCTGCTATCGCGCAGACTAAATACCAGACGCATTCTCAAACGCAGTGCCAATACGCAGCGCTGTCGCTTCTTCCCGCTTCGGCGTGACCACCTGTAGTCCAAGGGGAAGGCCGTCCTCGGTCTTCCCCATTGGGACAGAAAGTGCGGGGCAGCCGGCATAGTTGGCAAAGGCTGTAAACGTTGTGATCGTCTTTGGCATCGCTGCCTCGAAAGAAAATGCTGGAACGGGCGTGGTGGGCGTGACCAGTGCATCAACCGTTCCAAACAGGCGCCGAGCGACGGGTCTCACTTGTTCAATGAGTCTCATTGCTTTCGCCAGCTTTGGTGCTGATTGAGCGCGCCCAAATTCGATACCAGCGCGGAACGTTTCTGTAAATCCGTCCGGATTGCTGTCCAGTGCATCTGAATGAATGTTGGCCAGGTCGGCTTCAATCAAAAGCATGGCCTTAGGGCGAACCAAGGCCGGGTCGTAACCATCCCAGCCAACCGGTTCCAATTTCGCGCCCAGCTCGCGCAGCTGATCAATTGATTTTGCATAGGCAACATAAACTGCTGAATCTACCGTATCTCCATTGATTTTGTTGAGGTCATTAAAATATCCCAGTGTCAGCCCATCAAGGGATGGCGACGCTTCGAGAGCCGAGGAAAAGTCTGTTGGGCCATGCCGACCCGCCGGGTCATCAGCATCAAACCCAGCCATTGCCGAGAGCATCAGCGTCAAGTCTTTGCACGACCGTGCCATGGGTCCGACGTGATCAAGAGCATAGGACAAAGGCATGACGCCACGAGTGCTCACCAAACCGTACGTCGGTTTTAACCCGGCAATACCGCAAAAGGATGCGGGGATCCGAACGGACCCTAGGGTATCTGACCCCAATGCACCGGCGCACAATCCAGCGGCCAATGCGGCGCCCGACCCACCTGAGGACCCGCCAGGCGTGTAGCCGTCTTTGTGCGGATTCTGGCAGTAGCCGTATGCGTCATTGGCGGTCGTTGCGCCATGTGCAGCTTCGTGCATGTTGAGTTTGCCGAGAAATATTGCACCGGCCTCGCGCAAGCGCCGCACCACGTCGGCGTCATGCTCTGGTGTCGCGCGTCGGTATGCTTCAACACCACCTGTTGTAGGTATGCCTGCGACATCGATGTTGTCTTTTAAGGCAATTGGGATACCGTCTAAGGCGCTCAGCACGTTCCCATCTGCCCGCCGCTGGTCAGCGGCTTCTGCCTCTCGCAGAGCAGATTTGGTCGTCACTTTAATGAAGGCGTTCAGATCACTGTTCTGATCTTCAATGCGTTTAAGGTAGGTCTCGGTCGCCGTGGTCGATGTGGCTTTTCCCGATTCAAGGGCGTGCGCGAGCCCAGCAACTCCGAGGGCAACAATATCAACAGTCATGGATTAACCCGATCACTTTTTCGCCAGCGTTGCTCTGACTTTATTGTTGGATGCATGCGACAACTAATCAAATCGCTCGTCACTTAGCCGTTTGGCTTTCTGCCGCTTATCAACCTCGGTAAATTTGGTCAGTTCGCCCGGTTGGTGAAGTTCGACGGGCATATCCACACCTATGCGCGATTTGATCAAAGCCTTGAAGGCCTGCTCCAACTCTGGAGACGGGTCTGACGTGATTTCCGCCATGACAATCATATCGTCTCTGCCTTGGGCATCTCTCACCGCACGGCAGAAGTATTCACCATTGAACTCTGGTCGTTCCAACAGCACCCCACCAACGCCATGGGGAAAGACGTTAATGCCGCGCAGCTTCACCATGTTGTCGGACCGGCCAAAGATGCCCTGCATCCGCTTGAACACTAGACCGGTATCATTGGCGCCAGTGTGGAAAGCTGACACGTCGTGTGTGTTGAACCTGATCATCGGATAGAGATCGTCTTTGAATAGCACGGTGTCGATGACATCGCCTTGCTCGCCATCAGGCAACGGCTCGCCAGTATCGACATCTGTGATCTCAATGTAATGCGCATCTTCCCAGACATGCATACCCGTATGATCGTGCCCTTCGGCACAAATCGTTCCCGTGTCGCCAACGCCATACCAGTCGAATGTCTCAGCACCACCCCACAGGCGTGAGATTTCATCGCGATCTTCCTGGCCGAAGTGACCGGATATCATGCGAATAGGAATATCTTTGCCAGGTTCCAAGCCTTCTTCAGCGGCTACGGCCGCGAGTTTGCGAAGGTAGTCAACAAAACCGACAATCACCGTCGTTTTAAACCGGTTCATGATGTGAACCTGCTGCACCGATCGTGTTTCAACCCCTGTGCCCGCAGAGCAAAAGATCGCGTTCGTGAAATGGATTACGGCTTCACGCATGTAGTGACCGGCATTTACCATGCCGTGTCCGTAAATGGAGTGCACAACATCTGAGCCTTTCATGCCTTGCATGAGATAGGCCCGGGCGACCAGCAAGTTTTGCATCTCGCGAGTCTTCGGGCTGAACAGAAGTACCTGTGGGGTCCCCGTCGTGCCCGATGTGGTGTGCATCACGGCGTGCATGTGGTCGTCGTCCGAGAAATCAGTGCCGCCAAAATCACCAAAGGGTGGGCGGGCTGCAATAGACTCCATCAGGTCGGCTTTGCCAAAGGGTGGAATCTTGGTGATGTCGTCGAGGGACGTAATGTCTCCCGCTTCTAACCCGACGTTGCCCCAGTGACGTTGGTAGAATGGTACCTGCCACGCGCGATCAACGCATTTCATAAACCGCTGATTTTGCAGGTCGCGGAGTTCATCCCGGCTCATCTGTGTGAAAGTCGGTAGAAAGTCATCGCCGATGGGATGGTCGGTCAACATTTGATCGATATCGAAACCGGCGAAATAGGGCGGGCGAGTGACCATGCGAACAGACTCGGTTTTAATAGGACCGCGGTAAACCGAGGACGTTCTGGCCGATGTAAGCAAGGATCAAGTTGGTTGAAACTGGTGCCACTTGATAAAGCCGCGTTTCTCGGAATTTCCGCTCGATGTCGTATTCCTCAGCGAAGGCAAAGCCGCCGAAGGTCTGGATGCACATTTCTGCTGCTTCCCATGATGCTTCCGACGCTAGCATTTTTCCCATGTTTGCCTCTTCGGCGCATTTCTCCCCGGCATCAAACTTGGCGGATGATTCACGGACCATCAGTGAGGCCGCGCGATAAGACGCATAAGCGCGTGCGATAGGAAACTGGACACCTTGATTCTTGCCAATCGGCGCTCCAAAGACTTTGCGTTCGCTCGCATAGTCTGTGGCTTTCTTGATGAACCATTGAGCATCACCCAGGCATTCCGACGCGATCAATGTGCGTTCGGCATTCATGCCATCAAGGATATAGCGGAAGCCTTTGCCTTCTTCTCCGATCAGGTTTTCCGCAGGAACTTTAACGTCGTCAAAAAACACTTCTGTGGTGGCATGGTTCATCATGGTGCGGATCGGCCGAATGGTCATGCCGTCCTTTAACGCATCACGCATGTCGACCATAAACACCGACAGGCCATCGCCTTTTTTCTCGACTTTATCTTTTGGTGCCGTGCGGGCCAATAACACCATGAAGTCCGAGTGTTCAGCACGGCTGGTCCAAATTTTTTGGCCGTTGACGACGTAATGGTCACCTTTTTTCACCGCTGTTGTCTGAAGAGATAGTGTGTCCGTGCCCGATGTTGGTTCGGTTACGCCAAAGGCTTGGAGTCGTATTTCACCTGACGCCACTTTCGGCAACCACGCTTGTTTTTGCTCTGCGCTGCCGTGTTTAAGAACGGTTCCCATGGTGTACATCTGCGCATGAATGGCGCCGGCATTGCATCCGCTCTTATGTATTTCTTCCAAGATGGTGCAAGCTGCAGTGAGGCCAAGGCCCGACCCCCCATATTCTTCTGGGATCAGTGCGGCCATAAAACCAGCTTCGGTCATGGCAGTAACGAAGGCGGTGGGGTATTCGCGCTTCTCGTCTAGTTCGCGCCAATACTCGCCGGGGAAGCCCTGACAAAGGGCACGGACGGAGTCGCGAATCGCTTCAAGTTCGTCTTCGGACAGGGCTGATGCGGCGGTGTCATCCCGCATAGGGTGGGCTCCTCAAATATTACAGGCCGTATTCATTGACCGGCACTCTAGTCATAGCGCGGGGCAGCGCAACCGGTAAGGCCCATGTGCACGCGTGGCGGTCGGTTTTTGCCGCCCAGGAGCGGTTGGGCGCCAGCCCATATGACGAGCTTCGCCTCACAGCACGTGCGTTGTGGAGCGCTTATCCATTAAGATAACGTCTGACGTGAAAACTGGGAGGACGCGATGTTTGGACTAAAGGGACTAAAAGTTAATGCTCTGGCGGCCGCGATTTGCATAGGCGGTTTTGTATCAGAGGCACAAGCGCACGTTATCATCGAGGGTTTCGAAGGCCGAGCAAATTACAATGAGTTTCTCAATCTCATGGTACCGCATGGTTGTGGTGTATTGGCCACGACAGAAATTCGCATGAAAATTCCGGCTTCGGTTCCGCTCTTTGCCCCTGAAGAAAAAGACGGCTGGGAAACTGAGCTGGTCATGCGCACTCTGAACGAGCCTATCAAACGCGGCCGACAGACTATCACGGAAGTTTATGACGAAGTGATCTGGCGTGGAAATTTGCCAGCCACTCACCTAGGTGTGTTCAAATTTCTTGCACGTATCACCGGACCAGTCGGCTCCGTGGTTCCCTTCAAACTGATTCAATCATGCGGCGAAAGGCAAGATCGCTGGGTTGATGTGGTTGACGACGGAGAGCCGGGCTGGAAGATGTGGGCCTTAGAGGCGCCCGCCCCATTCGTCGTTGTTAGCGAAGGGGATGGACCTCAGCTTGGCGCAACCATGCAAGAAATTGGCGCCGAGCGGCAACGCCTTGGTCAAGGGAGTGGCCGTCAATAAATTATCGGAGCGGCACGCCATAATTATTAAGGCTGGAAAGAGCAGGTGTATTAGATTGATCTAATACCCTGCTTCGTCTTCAAAGTTGTTTTCGCGACCCAGGACCAAAATGGTGCGCTCGTAGGAGCAGATAACATCGCCCTTTTGGTTCTTGCCGATGGTCTTTACCGTCACAATACCTTGGCCGGGCCGCGATTTGCTTGGACGTTTAGAGAGCACTTCTGACTCGGCGTAGATTGTGTCGCCAGCGTGAACGGGATGGGGCAGTTGAATGTCTGTCCATCCCAAGTTGGCGACAGCTTTCTGACTGACGTCAGACACACTCATGCCGGTAATAATGGCCAGTGTTAAAGTTGAAACGATGAGTGGCTCTCCGAACTCTGAGTGCTTGGCGTATTCCGCATCGAAATGGATCGGATGACTGTTCATGGTGAGCGTTGTGAACCAAATATTGTCCGTCAGCGTAACCGTGCGACCTGGCCGATGCTCGTAAACATCTCCAACTTCGAAATCTTCGAAATAGCGTCCGCCGCGTTCGCGGTATCTGTTTTCTCCAACCTTGGCGGCTTCTACAACCATGGTGCGCTCCTGATATATTGTCTGTGAAAGTTAAACGGGTGCCGGGACTTGTGCGGCGTAGGCGTCTGCGATCTGCTTACGAGTAGCGAACCACACTTCGTCCTTAGCCGTGGCATGGGCAAGAAAGTTCTCAAAGGCTTTCATGCGTCCGGGTCGACCTACGATACGAAGGTGTACCCCGACCGACATCATTTTGTTGGGGGACTCGGCACACTCTGCGTAGAGCCAATCAAAGGTATCGATGAGGTACTTTTCCCATTGGTCTGGCGTATAGGCTGGGTCCATCCACATTTTCATGTCGTTGGTGTCGAGGGCATAGGGTGAAATCAGCATCGGCTTGCCATCGACGACGTCCCAGCGTGGAACATCATCTGAATAGTCGTCCATATGATAGGTGTAGCCCTCTTCCGCTAGGAGGCGTCGCGTATTCTCCGTCAACACGTAACGAGAGAGCCAGCCAGAAGGTCGTTCGCCACAAGTTTTTTCGATGGAATCGGCAGCGTTGCGGATGAAGTCGCGTTCCATGTCTTCTTTCATCCAGTGCTGGTGTGCCCAGCGGTGTCCATGGGCGCACACTTCATGCCCGTCGGCGATGATTTCCTTGGCGAGATCAGGGGCCCGTTCTAGAGCCAGGGCGGCAGCTGTAAACGTAGACGTCACACCATAATCCCTAAGAACTCTCAATACACGCGGCGCACCGGCGCGTATGCCATATTGATAGTTGGACTCGTTCCCAAGATTGCGGCCTTTTTTCATGATGACCTGAAGTTCATCAACGGGCTCCGGAGCACGGTCGCCGTCAGCGACGCTCTCTTCCGCGCCTTCCTCGACGTTCACAACAACGGAAACGGCAATGCGTTTCTCGTCGGGCCATGAAAAAGATGAGTCTGACATGCCTAGTGATACTCCTCGCCACCGGAGACGTTCATTGCCTCGGCTGTGATGTAATCGGCCTGATCTGAACAGAGGAAGGCGCAAGCTTTGGCAATGTCGTCGACAAGCCCAACCCGACCAGCGGGAATGCGCCCACGCATGTCATTCAAATACTCTTCTTCCGTTTTACCCTGCGCTTTTGACATAAAATCGTTTTGCCAAGCTCCAAGGCCGGTGGTGACATGGTTGGGACAAATCGCGTTAACGGTGATCTTGTGAGGGGCAAGTTCGATCCCAGCAACGCGGGTCAGGCCGACCAGGCCATGTTTTGATGATGTGTATGCCGCTGTATTGCCAAAACCCGACTTAGCCGCTTGGCTAGCTATATTGATAATGCGCCCGCCTTCGCCCTGTTCGATCATTTGTTTGGCGGCATGTTTGATACCAAAAAAACATCCTCGCAGGTTGACGCCAAGAACCGCGTCCCATTGTTCTTGAGTCATTTCAATAAGTGGACCGAACAAATAGCCAATGCCGGCGTTGTTCACGAGAACGTCTATTCGACCGTAGGTCTTCACAGCAAAAGCGATGAGCCCAGCAACCTCTTCCTCAATCAACATATCAGCGGCGTACCCGACGGCTTCACCGCCGTTCGCTTTGATGGTGTCTACCACCTGATCAATTTCATCGGATGTTCCAACGCCGTGTTTCGGTGCAATGTCTCCCTTGACCTTACCGATGTCATGAATCACCACCTTGCAGCCTTCTTCGGCAAGGCGGACCGCCATGGCTTCACCCAATCCTTTGGGCCGGCCAGCGCCGGTAATGACGGCGACCTTTCCGTCTAGGTCATACATATAAATCTCCCTTTCAGGTATTGGGCGTTAAAACGGCTTCCACATGCCAATCGCACCAGCCAGCGCAACCAGACCCCAGATCGTGAAGATGGGGATACGCGTGATGTATAGGGCGCGCTTCATTTGAGCCAAATCTTCCGGTGTTTCTCCGTCCGTCATAACGCGGACGAACGCCGTCCTGAATGGCTTCATGGTATAGCGCGAGGCAATACCGCAAAACACAGTGCCAGCCCAGATCAGCAGTTTGACTGCGAGCCAATTGAAATCTGTTAAGCCGGTCCCCATCAACGATGTGACTCCAATTGCAGTGATGGTGATGGCAATCACCCACCGCATAGGCAAGTCAACTTTGGTAATCCAGGCAACTTTTTCGGGCCCGTCTGAGTTGAGAAAGAGGGACAGCACGAAATAGACCCAGACCAGGGCGATGACCCAAATCAGAATCAGCCACTCTGTCGCTAACTCAAAATACTGCATGCTCCCCATCGTGAAGCCGAGAGCGATAACCAATGGCATGCAGACACGCGGAAATTGGTCGAGCCAGTGCATGATTTTTCTGATCCAGGTGCGCCCATCTTTGCTCACACCCGATTTTAGAAGCTGGCCAGACGCATAAAACACGCCGAGGTCCCCGCCAAGCCAGTACACAAAGCAAAGCGTATGCAGATAAAGCAAAATTTCGTAGAGACCGATATCCATGGCCCGCCCCCTTATTTTTATTGCGCGACCGTTTGCGCGCATCCCTGAACGGGGTATAGCATCCAGGCTTAGCGGGGACCAAGGTGCGCCGTCTATATATGTCGAGTCGATAGCGTGGGGCGCTTATCTTAACGCTCGAATCAAGGCCATACGCACTCACTTTTCATCCAAATTCAAGGGAGCGGGCAACCTGATTCTGGCCGGAACCGGACCTCCTGGGGGGTGGGCCGCATTTCTTGTCGGCGCGTATTCGCTGCTCGGGTACGAAGGGAGCTTGCGCATTGCCAACCTACGCTGCGACCTGAAAAACTGGGTGAGAACACAGGCTGCGGAGACGATGAACAGGGAGGCAAAATGCGAGTCATTCTAGCGACAACCACATTCGTATTGGCGATTACATTTGGTTTGGCCACGGTGTCTAATGCGGCACCCGATCCGGAAGCTGTGACGGAGTGTGACAAGCTTGCGTCCCACGGTTCAGATCCAGAGCGTGTTGCGCCGGGAGTTGGTCAATCAAGTATGCGCAAAGCGGCGGCGATTGCCGCGTGCTTAGCCGATACCGCGATGCAGCCAGAGAACCGACGTTTGCGATACTTGCTGGGGCGGGCGTATTTCTACTCTGGCCGCGCGGCCGACGCGATGCCGCATCTCATTTTCTCTGCGGAGGCGGGCCATCGGCAGTCTCAATTCGTGCTTGGTTATATTTATGACAGTGGCCTTCAAGAGGTTGAGCAAGACAAGTGTAAGACCGAGTCTCTCTGGCTACGGTCGGCACGCCAGGGCCGGTTTGCGGCTTTGGTGAGTTATCCTCACCATGTGGTGCGTGGACAGTTCGACGGCTGTGAGGTTCAAGCAAGCATTGCCGAAATGGCTGGCTTCTTGGAGACGGCTAAGGGCATGGCATCGGATTACTATCGCCGCATGTGGACGGCTGACGTGACAGAAGATTTCAATTCTTACAAAAAAGGACGTTAAAAAAATGAGATACATTTCATTGGCTGCAGCATTGGTCGCGTTGGCTTTTTCTGGTTCGGCTTCTGCCGAAGGGGATTACATCACGGAATGTGATGCTTTGGTCTCTCACCCCGAAGATCCTGATCGTATTGCGCCTGGCGTGGGCGATGTTCTTTTGCTCGCAGGTCGGGCTGCTTGTGAAGCGGCGGTAGCAGAAGATCCCGAAAACCGTCGCTTACGCTATCAATTGGGTCGTGTGTTGTTCTACGCGGGCGACACTGAAGACTCGCTTCCTCACCTGGAGTTCGCAGCTGAAGCTGGTTCCAAGCAAGCCCAGTTTGTTTTGGGGTACATCATTGATGAAGCCCTGCAAGGTCTAAAGCGCGATGCATGTAAGGTTGAGGATTTATGGGTGCGTTCCGCACGTCAAGGCCGCTTCGCAGCTCGTGTCAGCTATCCGCGCAATGTGGCACTAGGAAAATTCAAGGGCTGCGAGATCCAGGCGAGTTCGTCTGAAATTAACAGCTTCCTAGATGCGGCTGGAGAGCAGGCTGATGGGTACTACCAGCATATCTTAGTGGAAGAGGTGGCTGCCACTTACGCAGCCTCTGATCATGCCAAATAAAAAAAGTCGCGTTACCTGTGCGGCCATCGTCTTTTCTATGTGTTGCTTCGCTGGTTATTCCAGCGGGGCGGCACAAGAGGCGATCACCCTTTGTGATCGCCTTGCCGCCCACCCCCTAGACCCAGACCGTATTTCTGAAGGTGTGCCGACCTCTGATGTTGATCAACCCGCTGCTATTGCGGCTTGCGAAGCTGGTTTGGCGGATGACCCAGGCAACCCACGTCTGACCTACCAGTTGGCGCGGGTCTATTTTTATAATGGGCGGAGTGCCGAAGCCATTACGACGATGGAGAAATCGGCAGAGGCCGGACACCGTCAGGCCCAGTTTGTGATGGGTGCGCTCATTTCCAACAAAAGGCCCGATGCTTCTGACAATATTTGTGATGCCGAGGCGTGGTGGGCGAGATCAGCGCAGGCAGGTCGCTTGGCGGCGCAAGTGTCTTACGTGCGTCATGTCACCAAGGGCTTGTTCGATGACTGCGAACTTCATGCCAATGTAGATGATATGGCAGCTTTTCTGGATAATGTTCGCGCCGTTGGGGGGCGGGATTATTATTTACGGCTCCTTATGGCAGACTTAACTGAAGATCTGGCTGCATACCGCGCCGCCAATCGATAAAACAATCAATATACCAACCACGGGGACCGCATGGCCGATACAAACAAACAAATTCAACTTGCACGTCAACCAGAGGGCGAGCCAAAAGTAAGCGACTTTCAGGTGGCAGAGACGGACATTCCGGCTGTAGGGCCCGGCGAGTTTCTTGCCCGCAACATCTACCTGTCTCTTGACCCTTACATGCGAGGAGCCATCTCTGGTCGTCACATGGGGCATAACCGATTGAACCAGGGCGACCTAATTGGTGGGCGCTGTGTTGCGCAGATTGTCGAGTCCAAACACGCCGATTACGCTGAAGGTGATTACATTGTCATAGAATCTGGGTGGCAGCAGTTCTGCGTGTCCGACGGCGGCGCGAAGGATGAAGTACGCAAGCTCGATCCAAATGGGGGCCCCTTGTCAGCGGCGCTCGGTGTGTTGGGGATGCCAGGACTCACCGCTTGGGCAGGGGTGGAGCGCCTCGCGCAGCCAGGTCTGGGTGACACGTTTGTTGTCACTGCTGCGGCCGGACCTGTTGGCGGCACAGCGGGACAACTTGCCAAGGCCAAAGGTTGTCGTGCGGTGGGAATTGCAGGCTCTGACGAGAAATGCCGTATCGTCGTCGAGCAGTATGGGTTCGATGCGTGTGTAAATTATAAGAAAGATAATTTTGAAGAGGAGCTAAAGGCTGCCTGTCCTGATGGTATCGACGTTTACTTTGACAACGTCGGCGGTCCGATCCTCGACACGATTACCAAACAACTCAGCTTGTACGGCAAGATCGTCATGTGTGGGCTTGTCTCTCAGTATAACCGCAGCGGCGAAGGTGATTTTCATGGCCACAATATGGGGCCCTTTGTTGGTAAACGTGCTCAGTTGCTCGGGCTTGTCGTCTATGACTACTACGATCAAATTGATGAGTTTCTTAAAGCAGCCGTGCCCCTGGTTAAGGCGGGCCGTTTGAATTTTCATGAAGATCGAATTGACGGATTGGAAAACACGCCGGCTCATTTTGCCAAGTTGATGAGCGGTCAAAACGTTGGCAAGGCCATGGTGACCATCGGACCTGAAAAGACCTAGCGGAGCGATCATCACCGTGGCCGCGAACCTTCAAATACAACTAATCAAGCAGCGGGATGGTATGCCCGACGCCAGCGATTTCGAAGTTGCTGAGGTGCCGATTCCGCGTCCCGCGCCTGGTCAGATATTGGTGCGAACGGTCTATCTCTCTCTTGATCCTTATGTGCGCAAGGCTATCCGCGGGGATCATCCTGGCCATGAGGCTTTGGTCGAAGGTGATGTCATTTATGGCCGCAGTGTTTGCCGTGTTGTTCGTTCTCATGATGAGTCCTTTAAGGTCGGCGACTACTTGGTTGCAGAAACGGGGTGGCGGCAACATGCGGCGATCGGCCCCGATAAAGTGGTACAGCGCATTGACCCCACAGTTGGGCCGTTGTCTGCGGCAATCGGAGCGCTCGGCATGCCAGGGCTCACGGCGTGGGGCTCGGTTGAACATCTCAGCCTGCCGACCCTTGGGGAAACACTTGTGGTGTCTGCGGCTGCCGGACCCGTCGGCGGTTGCGTTGGGCAGCTCGCTAAACTGCGTGGGGCACGTGTGGTTGGGATCGCTGGCTCCACTGAAAAATGTGACCTTGTAACCAAGACTTATGGCTTCGACGCGTGCATCAATTACAAAGAAGCCGACTGGGAAGAGAGTCTTAAGTCTCTTTGTCCCAACGGTGTTGATGTGTATCACGACAATGTTGGCGGGACGCTCCTTGCGGATATGGCGAAGCATTTATCCCTTTATGGGCGTGTTGTTATGTGTGGTCGGCCCGCAGATTACCATTCGTCAAAATTTCACGGCGTAGGTTTGGGTCCCTTTATCGGTCGTCGCGCGAAACTTTTAGGGCTTGTTGTCTACGATTATGAGCATGATCTTGATCGGTACTTGCGTTTAGCTGGTGCATGGATGCGAGAGGGCAGGTTGAAAATAAAAGAAGACCGCGTGGATAGACTAGAGAATGCCCCCGCTCATTTTATGAAGTTGATGCGCGGAGAGAATATCGGCAAAGCCATAGTCGCGGTGGGACCAGAAAAAGCTTAGCTGTGGTGTTATCAAATTCTAAGAACCAGGAGAAACATTATGACAGTCTATGTTATTGGCCAGGCCCGTGTCACAGATCCGGCGGGCTTTAAGAAGTACGCGGAAACGGTTGCCGGACTGGCGGAAAAATTTGGCGGCAAATTGATCGGTGCCGGCGGCCCTGATGAAAAGACAATCATCGAAGGTGATCAGTTCAGCGAAGGCCGGGTTGTGATTTTCGAATACCCCTCCCTTGAGGCATATCAACAGTATGTGGCGTCAGAGAAATATCAGGAAGGGAAGGGCTATCGTTTGGAGTCTGGCACCCTGGACGTCTGCGTCGTACCTGCCGTCGGGAAGTAGATAGACGACCCTAGGGAGTTGGCCCTAGGGGGGCTGGGTAGTCGGCATGTCTTGCTTGATCGCACGTACAAAGCCACGGCAAGACGCGGGGTTTAGTGGCTTATTCATGAGCTTCCAGGCTTCAACGTTGCTGAAGCCAGCAGCCGCAACCATGTTGGCCAGACAATTCAGAGTCGGAGCCCACCAGTTCGACCAATTGTTGCCATAATTATTGCCGGGATAGAACTCCATCACCATCTGCTTGCCCGGGTAGCCGTTATTCATTCCGCCTTTGTACGGGCTGAAGTCATCGAGAATTGCACTCTCGATGAATATGGACCCCTTGCTCACTGCTGAAAGGGTATCTAGAGCCAACAAAGGGTGCCTTAGGTGATAAAGCGTGCCGAAAAAGAAGATCACGTCAAACGCGCCAAATCTTTCTGGCGTAACGTCATAGACGGTCAATTCTTCACGCTTACATTGTTCTTCTGAATAACCGAAGGTATCTCGACATAGATCAAAGGTATCCCATGCCGTGCGCTTGACGTTCTCACTTAGGTGGTCGGAGAAGTCGTCTATAGCGACGACTTCTTTGGCCCCCCGCTTTAGGGCTTCAAAGGTCCAATAGCCATCCCAGGCGCCGACATCCAGAACGCGTTTACCTTCAAGGCTATCGGGAATGTCATAAATCTTAGACGACAACGGCGCCCAACCGGGCGTTATGATGCCGCCTGGGAGCTCAATGCGATGATACCAATAATCGAACGCGTCGATCCTGCTCTGAATATCAGATGACGTCATATCAATGTTGCTAACTAATCAAGAACAGAGAAAGCCACGGCACAAACATCACAACAATAAGGCACAGCAACATCAAAATTATAAAGGGAATGACTCCCTTGATGATGGTCAGGAAATCCTCTCTAAACGCTCCCATCGCGATGATAATATTTAAGCCCATCGGGGGCGTGAGGTAACCGATCTCCAAGTTAACGATCATCATGATGCCGAAGTGGATTGTATCCATTCCGTAATCTGCGGCCATTGGCGGCAGCAGTGGGCTTAAGATCAAAATCGCAGCGCCGATATCAAGGAACAGACCGACGGCTAAGAGCAGAATATTTGTCATCAGCAAGAACAGCAGTTTTGAATCGATGAAAAGCGTCATCGCTTCAACGATGCGACCTGGTACCTGTTCGTAGGTCATAAACACGTTGAGAGACAGCGCGATCGCTAAGATGGGGAATAAACTTCCCATGAGCGTCGAAGTGTCTCCGACAACGCGCCAAACAAGAGCCCCCGCTTCTTTGATCGTGACCCACAGATCGGCAAAGCGTCCGGTGACGATATTCACAAAGCCCCCTTTATGGGCGAACACCTCTACTGCAAGCGCCGTAAGAACGGCGACTGACGCGGATTCTGTTGGTGTGAAATACCCGGAGTAGATTCCACCGAGTATGACCACGGGCGTCATCAGGGCGAATATCGCGCCTTTCAGTGTGCGCCAGATTTCACTGCCGTCCCATAGCTCACCGCGATGGGACCAATTAACTGTCATGGCGTAGAGGCTGAGCACAATGAGCAGCAAAGCTGCTGGCCCCGTCCCTGCAAGAAATAGATCGGCGATCGATTTTTGTGTCATCACCCCATACAGAATGAGAGGAATTGACGGTGGGATGATGATGCCAAGAGTACCACCAGCGCAAAGCATGCCGATAGAGAAGGGGCGTGAGTAGCCTTCTTGGATGAGGGCGGGGTACATGATGGAGCCGACTGCCAACAAAGTTACCGCAGATGATCCAGAGATCGCCGCAAACACGCCACAGGACAAAAGCCCAGCAATAGCCAAGCCGCCAGGTATGGGTTTGGTCAAAGATCGCATCAGCAGAATTAAGCGTTCTGCAATCGAGCCTTGAGACATGATTGAGCCGGCGAGGATATAGAGTGGGATTGAGAGCAGAACCTCTCGGTTAGAGGCATCCCACATGTCGTAGACGACGTTCATCAATTCGCCGCCGCCCCAGAAATAATAGGCCCAGAAGGTCGCCACCCCGAGGATGACAATGATGTTCATCCTTAAAATCAGCAGGGCGATGAGAATGACCGCAAGCAGCAAACCGTTCATCGCAGTTTTTCCTTTTGGAAATCCTGCTGGCTGTCCGCAATGCCTTCTGCGTCTGTGGCAATCTCGACTCCTTCAACGGCTTCCGGCGGTAGGGGGCGCAATTCGATAAAGACTCCATAAAGCGTGTGGCGTATGGCGACGAGCCCAAAACCCATGACAATGACGCCCTGAACCGGCCAAATCGGCCAGCGCAGCACGGCAGACACATCATCAAGTTCATAGCTCTCAACGGCGACGTCAAAAGCGATGTAAGCCATGAAGTAGCAAAAAGCTGCAAAGCCAAATTCGCCAATGCGATTGGCCACTCGGTCCCACCGGCGAAGCACCACGTCAGCGAATTTTGGTCTGAAGTGAGATCCGTTCGCGGAGGCCAATGAGATTCCCATATAGGCAACCACGATCATGCCGACAACGCCGACCTGTGGCGCGCCAAACCAACCAGAGCCGGTGAATTCCCGCCGCAAAACGTCACCCATCAGCGCTCCAGCCATCACCAAAAAGGCGAGGAAGCACAGGGTTTGCTCAAAAATACGGAGGTAGTGCAAAAAGGCCTTAGCAGCTTGCAAGGCAGATCCCCAAAACGCTGTCACGGTTATTACTTGGGCAGCATCTTATCCACTGAGGTCCGGGTTGCAAACCTGAACCCAAGTTTCCCGGGGTGTTGTATGGATTTGTTCTAGTCTATGGCCGTGGGCTGGTCGGCAAAGGCGCGTTTACCCTCTTGAATAGCGGCATACACCTCGTTCGCGCGGCCACCAATCTCATCCAAGATAACCTGGTGAGACGGGGCGGTTGCCTCAACCCATTGTGCGCGTTGCTCTGCCGTCAAGCGGTGCACGCCCAGACCGCGAGAAATTAGGTCTGATCTCAACTCACCGATCAAATCTCGAACGTCTGCCCTTGCCGGAACAATGGGATAAAACGCCCCTTTGATAACTGCGCGTTGCTCTTCGGCTAGGCTGTCCCACCACTGCTTATTGGCCATTTGAATGCCCTGGTCATAAGACTGATGTGTTTCGGTGACATCTGTCGCAAACCCCGACAGCGCGTAATAGAAAAACACCATGCTGGACAGGCCGCCATCGACAAGCCCTGTCTGTAAAGCGGGCGCAATATCGGCGGTGCCTAGTGGAATAGAATCAGCTCCGACGGATTGTAAAAAGGCTTGGGCTGCAAAGTTCGGTGATCCTCTAATTTTTAGGCCATCTGCATCACCAGGCGTTAGCACTGGCTGGTTGGCATATAGATTGCTCCACCCCACCTCGGACCAATCTAGAAACACCAATCCGCGATCCGCGAGAAATTCAGTGAAGAGGTCTTGTAGAAAATTGTCGAAAACAAAATCGACCTCTTCCGTTGATTCAAAAAGAAAGGGAATCATTGGGACGGCAGACTCCGGGACAATCCCAGCCAGTCCCCACATTGTTATCCCACCAATCTGAATACGATTCCGCCGTAAGGCCGTCAGCATCTGTTCTTCGGTGCCAACTTCCCCGCGGATGAAGTATTCCATTTCCACGACAGGTGATTCGTCGATCTTGGCCTTGAAGTAATCCCAGTGCCGATCCCACGGTGAGTCTACTTGTGCAAGGGCGGTGACTTTGCCGCGCGCCACGTCATCAGCGGCAGCAGGTGCGGCAAGGATCATGAGCGCTAAAAAACATAAAAGCCGACTCATTGACGTTTCCTCAACTGGTGGTGCTCAATCAATGTTGATCTAGAAGACAGCCGCAATGTGGCACTCTTTCTTAGTGATCCCCAACCGTCGGTTCTTTCGTCGGTTTGGTGTGGGGTCCGAGATACGGCTGCGTGCGCCAAATCACGGTGCAGAAGAAGCCATGTGAAATGCCGAAAAACAGCCAGACGGGCCAGGGCGGGATCGCGCCAAGTAGCATGGTTGTCATCATGAAGAGAATGACGGCGACAGCAACGGTCATCCACACTATGACGCGCTTCCGATTCATTGGCGGGTTGGATGGTTTTGACATGGCTCCAGAATACCCGCTCGGTGATTATCCTCCAAGGCCTGGTTAACGGCTGACAGCCGTAATCCATCCGCTAGAATGCGCAAAACAGAATGAGAAAGGGATTCACGTGATCGATCTATATTATTGGCCAACCCCGAACGGCCACAAAGTCCCCATCATGCTAGAGGAGTGCGGTCTGGAGTATGAGGTCCATCCGATCAATATGTTGAAGGGGGATCAATTTGATGACGCGTATTTGAAGATCAATCCTAATAACAAAATCCCAGCCATTGTCGATCGCGATGGACCGGGGGGTGAGCCATACACTGTGTTCGAATCAGGTGCGATCTTGTTGTATCTCGCCGATAAAACGAAAAAGTTCATCCCCAGTGACCCGGGTGCGCGCTACGATACAATTCAATGGCTGTTTTTTCAGATGGCGAATGTTGGTCCCATGTTCGGTCAGTGTGGTCATTTTCTGCAATATGCACCGGAGCGCATTCAATACGGCATTGATCGCTATCAGGGAGAGACCAAGCGGCTCTATCGCGTTATGGATAAGCGGTTGGGTGAAGTTGATTATCTTGCGGGAGACTATTCCATCGCCGACATGGCGACTTACCCCTGGGTCAAAATCAACCATTTCCATGAAATCGACATCGATGACTATCCAAATGTCAAACGCTGGCGCGAAGCGGTTGGTGCGCGGCCGGCCGTGATTGCCGGTTGCGCTGTGCTTGAAGATGTCATGAAATTAGGTGACCCCGATGACGAGGCCTTCGAGAATTTATTCAAGAATCAAAACGTAGATCGGAGATAGTGCTTGATCCTCGATCGTGAGCGCTCACAGGTCGTAATTGTTGACGTGCAGGAGCGCCTTCTGCCAGCCATGCACGAGGGCGACCGCATGGTCGACAGATGTGGTGTGTTGATGCAAGGCGCTGTTGAGCTTGGAGTGCCTATCACCGTGTCCGAGCAATACCGCAAGGGCCTTGGCCCGACGGTGGCGCATCTCGACAACCTGAAAGGGGATGCCGTCGTCCGGGAGAAAATGCATTTCTCCAGTTCCGCTGATCCAGAGATTCTTGCTGACGTCTCTAATCACGCCAACGATGGCCGCCGTCAGATGGTAATTGCGGGAATTGAAGCCCACGTTTGCGTATTGCAATCAGCGCTCGGCTTCAAGAAGGCTGGGTTTGACGTGTATGTCGCTATGGATGCAACAACATCGCGCCGACAAGATAGCGTTGACCTTGCCCGAGAACGCCTATTGGCCAACCGTGTGACACCGGTCAACGTCGAGATGGTGTTATTTGAGTGGTTGCATGTCTCGGGTACACCCGAATTTAAAGCCGTTAGCAAATTGGTGAAGTAGGGGGCTGGCTTAGGGCTCCGTTTGATCTTTAATTCGGATGGTAAAACCAGCTTCTGTCAATTGATCAATCACCAATTGCGCATGCGTTTCGTCACGGGTCTCAATGGTAATGTTGAGTCGGGCCGCGCTGGCTGAGAGATCCATCGCAAATCGTGTGTGGGCGACTTCCAAGACATTGGCTCCGAGGTCTGCACAAATACCAGCCACCGCGTTGAGCTGACCTGGTTTGTCCGGCATGGCGATGGACAGAGTCAGCACCTGCCCGGTGCGGACCAAATCGCGCATCAGCACAGATGACAACATACGGGCGTCTATGTTGCCGCCAGAAAGAACAAGGCCAACCCGCCGCCCAGTGAATAGGTCTGGGTGTTCAATCAACGCAGCGAGAGACGCAGCGCCCGCTCCCTCGGCGACGGTTCTGTCGCGAGACAGAAACATAGAGACAGCACGTTCCATGCTGGTTTCTGATACAGTCACGACGTCTTTGATGTGTTCCTGAATGAGCGGTAAGGGTGTCGCACCGATGGTTCTAACTGCAATGCCTTCGCCGATGGTCGAGCCTTCGCAGGGGGAAGCGCCTTGCTTGAGGGCATTGGTTAAGGACGGGTAGAGGTCAGGTTCCACGCCAATGATCTCTATGCCCGGTTTCAATGCTTTGGCCGCAACGGCGCAACCGGCAATCATGCCGCCACCGCCTACGGGTATGACCAAGACATCCAACTTGGGGTCGTCTTCGATCATTTCAAGCGCGATGGTGCCTTGACCCGCAATTACATCAGTATCGTCATACGGATGGATAAAGGTAAGGCTTTGTTCCGAGGCCAGTGCTTGGGCATGGGCTGCGGCTTCTTCCAGTGTCTCGCCTTCGAGTTCGACTTTTGCGCCGTACTCTGTGGTCTTACGCACTTTCACGAAAGGGGTGCCTTGCGGCATGACAATGGTGGCTGGAATATTGAGACGCTGCGCCTGATAGGCGACCCCCTGCGCATGGTTGCCTGCAGACATTGCGACGACACCATGAGTATGTTGGTCCTCTGTCAGAGTCATCAGACGAGAAAGTGCGCCCCTCGCTTTAAAGGCGCCCGTGTGTTGTTGGTTTTCATATTTCACGACAACGGTTGTTCCCAAGCGTCGGGATAACCCCTCTGACTCAAGGCAAGGCGTGCGTACCACGCCGCAGGCGATACGATCCGCTGCCGTTTTGATGTCTGAAAAGGTGATGCTCATGCCGCCACCTTCGCCGTGGTTGTGTCAGGTGTGAGTTGTATGGTTTCTCGAGGGACCATGATCGTCGGTCTCCATAAAGTTTCTAAAATGAGGGAACATGCGCAGGGTCAATGCCCGGATCTCCTTAGAGAACCGGGTTCGTAATTCGCGCAATGTTGTTCCTGACGATCATGGGTATCGATTAGCAGCCTCTCAAACTCTCGTCCAGACAGGAGTTGTGTCTCGCCTATTGCGGTGGCTCCAGGCGGCGTATAGGACAGACATAGCTTCATTAATAAGGACGCATTAATGACTCCAGGTCCTGTCGCAGAAAATCGAACTTTTGGCATTGGTCTGATGATCAGTGCCATGTTCACAATGACGGCGATGGATGCGGCGGTGAAATGGGCTGTCGCAGACTATAGTCTTCAACAGGTGAATTTTATTCGTAGCATTGCTGCGATGCTGGTTCTCGTGCCGTTGATCTGGAATAACGGTGGGCTTCGCGCCCTTCATACCACACGGCCCTGGGTTCATGTCTGGCGGACTTCGCTGATGATCATAATCAGCTACACGTGGTTCTTTGCGCTCGGTCGAATGAAGCTGGCGGATATAGGCGCTATCGTTATGGTGTCACCACTCATGATCACCGCATTGTCCGCCCCGCTTTTGGGTGAGAAGGTTGGGTTGCGGCGTTGGATCGCCGTGGGCATCGGTTTTGCTGGAATGCTGACCATTGTGCGCCCGGGCGCTGGCGTATTTCAGCCCGTCGCTCTATTGGCGGTCACTGTCGCCTTCGGCTATGCGCTGCTTATTTTGTCCAATCGTGCCAATCGTGCAAAAGAAAGTTTAGCCGCCCTGACATACTATCCGCTCATCGGAATATTTATTGTGTCTGGTGCTTTGTCGCCATTGGATTGGACTTCACCAACACCGGTCGCGTGGACCGCGATGATTTTTGTCGGTGTATGCGCCGGGATAGGCCACGTGTGTTTGACCCTAGCGTTTCGATACGCGTCGCCACCGGTATTGGCACCGTTGGAATATTCGGGCCTGATTTGGGCGGTACTGTTTGGTTATTGGTTCTTTGACGAGTTGCCAGATCAATGGACGGTGGTTGGTATGGCTATGATCGCCAGCGCAGGCATATTCGTTGTTTATCGCGAGGCGTCCATGTCAGGCGATTCAGTGCCAGACACACCGGCAGCGAAAGCCGATTTGCCTTCCTGAATGAGGTCGTAGAGCGCCGCCGTCTCCCCGCCGATTTCGTCGATGAGAATGCGATGACTGTTGGCCGAAGCCTGCTTCCACGCTTGGCGCTCACTCGCACTCAACTGGATGATCGTTGCCCCTTGATCGGCAGAGTAGGTGATCGCCTCCTCATCTTCTTGTCTTACGGCTAGGCGCAGCGCCTCAGTCGTCGCGATGCCAGCCATGACCAAATCTTGGTCGGCCTCTGTTTGTTGGTCGAACCAGGCTTTGTTGGCAAAGGTTGTGCCCGGATTGATCCCGTGCCGTGTCAGGGTCACGAATGGTGCCAACTCGTAGAGCGCGACGGTGCGATACATAGACGTGTTGGTTGCGCCTCCTGCCAGTAATCCAGTCTGCAGACCGGGAACGAGATCGGCGAAAGGAAGTTGGGCAACATCCGCGCCGACTTCTTGCAGAAACACCCTAGCTGCTGGGCCGCCCGCTGCCCGCATGCGCATATCTGAAATGTCGCTCGGTAGACGCACCGGGATCTGGCTGAACAAATTGAACCATCCGGAATCGATCCATTGAATGAAATGCAAACCTTTGGCCGCGAATAGCGCTTGCACTTTTTCTAAGACAATTGTGTCGAGAACAAAGTCTGCTTCTTCGAAGGAATCGAACAAGAAGGGCGACATGAACAGGCTCATCTCGGGGACCACAGAAGATGTGCCGGCCGTGGTCAGCATTCCCATTTGTGCGCGGTCACGACGCACAGTGGCTGCCATGCTTTCCTCGGTGCCAACTTGACCATCGATCAGGAGCACGACATCAGCAGGGCTGGCCCAGCCGGCTTCCAGGCGTCGTTCTGTTGCGAGAAATTTGTCGCGCAGCTGGCCTTCGCCTGGGACCAGGGAGACGAAGTTAATCGTTTCAGCGCCTAGTGCGGAAAAGGTCGTAAAAGTGAGTACGCTGAGGATGGCGCCCAAACGCCCGATGATTGCCTTCACTTTCGTGCGCTAATTGCCATATAGCCATACACCGGCTTGTCATCTGTCGCTTTGCCGACAAACTGGGCTTCGGCTTCGCCCAATGTCACCTTGTCCTCGTCGAACCCCGCCTGTGTGCAGATTCCAATAAAATCCTCATCTTGGACGGTGCCCAGATAAGGTTCATTGTTGTTGATCGACATCCAGTCCGAATAATATTTATCGAGTGGTTTATCGGGCGTTATGCCATCCATGTGGATCATGAGACCGCCAGGTGCAAGGAGGCGGTGGCATTCTCTGAAGATCGCGCGAATGGCACGCCGTGACGTTTCATGAAGGATAGCGTGAGAAACGATTAGGTCGAAACTGCCGTCTTCAAAGTTTGTGTGTTCCGCGTTCTGTTGCGAAAACTGGACTTCTTTGCCCATGGCAACAGCGCGGGCGTGTCCATATCGCAAACATGTCGCTGCGACATCAATGGCGTGAATCTCGGCGTCGGGAAACAAATCACAATAGGGCAGGGTCGAGTGACCCACCGTACATCCCATATCTAGAACGCGCTTTGGTGAGATTTCGCCGAACTGTTGGCGCATCCATGCGGCGAGCGTGAAACCCATATCGTCGAGATTCGGACCGAGCCCGCCCATGGAGTAGAGGCGAAAGGTGCGATCAAATTCTGCGCCTGCAAAGACATCGTCAGCGACCATTTCTTGCTGATAGCTTCCCGGCTTGCAGTGCATATCAACAGCTGACAAATACGGAGGTATTTTGACCGAGTCGTCGAGCGTGAGGGAGCCCAACTTGCCACGCAACGATTTGGCGCGATCGATCAAATCAGGCAGTTGTCGCTCTATGCTGGGTCCAACTGTGTCGTAAAGCATTTCCTGGGTGGTGCGCATCATGGAACTCCACCACATGTTATGTGGTTCGTTTTCTAGTGCTTCTCGCATCTCCCGTCGTGGTGGGCAGGACCCATCAGTTCGTTTTGACAAAACTTTTTCATTCAAGATGGCTTCGTTGCCATGGAAGAAGTTGCGCATGCCGAACACCCGGAGCGTTTTAATAAAGCTCTGTGCGCTTTGTTCGTCGTGGGTTGCGTCGGCGAACATGGCATGATCCGAATTGTTGCGCATCGTGGCTCTCCGTAATGTCTCTTTAAGGGTGGCAGGCTCACCAGTATTACAGTCATAATATCGTATTACAGGGTAAAAACTCAAAGGCCGGACGGACCCGGCTGGTTGTGGGGCGCAAAATGACGGCAGACTCTCGAAAACCGCGGCAAAAGACCGCCAAGGGCCGCCGCCCGTTCTTTTTGGAGAGTGCAGACTCTGACAGGCTTTTGGCCATGATCACGGCCCTTGTGGGGGAGGTGTCGATTCTTAAAGACAGGGTGGATACCCATGAGCGCCTTGCGGCGGCGGGCAAGGTCGCGACCCCTGAAGAAATAGAGGCTTATGAACCTGACGAATCCGTTGAAGATGAGCGTGAGGCGGCCAGGGTGGCTATGCTTGACCGCGTTTTCCGGATTATTTCGGCAAACCGGAATCAGGCGCAAACTTCGGATGATGAAGAATATGACGCGTTGATTGATCAGTTTGCCAACGACGATAAAGCCTAGCGACTCAGCCTAGGGTGATTGGCGCGCGAACGCGTCGCGGCCTGTCGCAATGAGATCCATGATTTCCTGCGCCCGACCACCGATTTCGTCAATCAGAGCTCGTTGGTTGGGGAGGGTGCGGTCTCGAAACTCTGAACGTTGTTCGGCTGATAGTTCATGAACTGTCGCACCCATCTCGGATAGGCGCTGTTCTTCATCGTTCAAAAGTTCATTCGCCATATCGCGTTGGGTCGATTCAGATCCGAAGCTCGTGGCAACAATGTCTTGGTCTGCTGGCGATAGACGATCAAACCAACGCCTGTTGACGACGCTAAACCCGAATTGCCGTGCATGTCGTGTGCGTGTCATGTGTCCTGCGTACTCTGCTTCGCCACCGCTGGCATATAAAACCAAGCTCGACTCACCGCCTTCAACCAAACCGGTCTGCAGACTGGAGACAAGCTCGGTCCTCTGGATGTGGATGACATCAGCACCAATGGCCTGAAGAAAAAGGACAGATGCCGACGATTGCAAAGACCGCATCCGGTAACCTGCCGTGTCTGCAGGTGTCAGTAAGGGTTTGTTGCCGTAAATATTCAGCCAGCCAACATCTTGCCAATTCAGAACGATAAATCCGCTATCTTCAGCAAGTTCGGCGTAGGGTTTCTTAAGATAGTTGTCGACGACGAAGTGAACCTCGTCGAGGCTGTCAAACAAGAAGGGTGCGGTCAGTAAACCAAATTCAGGAACAACCCGGGACATACCCGAGTCGCTAAAACTGGAAATGTGTACGCGACCCCGCAGGAGGGACGGCATGCGGCTTTCCTCACCGCCTGTTTCGCCCCTGATCAGCATACGCAGTCTGATTTTACCCTGAGACCGTTCCTGCACGGTTTTCTCGTAGTCGAGCCAAATGCGTTCGCCGATGTCACCGGGAAATGTGGCTGCACCTACTGTGCCGAGAAACTCTTCTTCAGCGCCTTCGCTCGGAATAGAGATGATAATTACAATCGTGAACACGATGGTGATGCCGATGTACCACATGAAGGAATGCATATAAGTCACGCGCCTGATCGCTTTGAATTTACTGATCTTGGCATGTCGGTGTGAGCGTCTACAATGCACCTTAATCGATCAGACGGTGTGCTGGCGTCATGAAAAGCCAGAAGCGCCTGACTCATGGAGGGATGAATGGAAATTAAGGCTGCGGTCTTGCGCGAAGTTGGGGCAAAGCCGCCCTATGCAGATAGCACCCCCCTCAAAATAGAAACCCTTGAGTTAGACCCGCCTGGTCCCGGTGAATTGCTTGTTCAAGTCAAAGCAGCGGGCCTGTGCCATTCCGACCTATCTGTAATCAATGGCAGTCGGCCGCGACCCACGCCTATGGCGCTCGGTCATGAAGCGGCTGGTGTGGTTAAGGAGGTTGGTAGTGGTGTGACCCGGTTCTCCGTCGGCGATCATGTGGTGCTGGTGTTTGTACCCAGTTGTGGTCATTGCGTGCCCTGTGCAGAGGGTCGACCAGCATTGTGTGAGCCTGGCGCAGCAGCAAACGTCGCCGGGACATTGGTGTCTGGTGAGCGGCGCCTGCATGTCGACAATGATGACGTGCATCATCATCTTGGCGTTTCGGCTTTTGCAGATCATGCGGTGGTCAGCGAAACCTCCTGTGTCAAAATCGATCCGTCCCTCACGTTTGAAGAGGCGGCACTGTTCGGATGTGCTGTGATTACTGGGGTTGGCGCCGTGATAAACACGGCCAAGGTTGAGCCCGGCTCTCGTGTTGCGGTTATCGGCTTGGGTGGCGTTGGTCTGAACTCTTTGTTGGGTGCCGTCCTGGCCGGCGCGAAACAAATCGTTGCCGTAGACCTTCGTGACGACAAGCTTGCTTTGGCTCGGCAACTCGGCGCAACAGACGCTGTAAATGCTAGCGATAATAACGCCATTGAAGCGATCAAAGAGCTGACCGGTGGTGGCGTGGACTATGCCTTTGAAATGGCCGGTTCCGTTCCGGCTTTGGAGTTGGCGTGGGCCATCACCGCCCGTGGTGGCGAAACCATAACGGCCGGTTTGCCGCATCCTGACAAACGCATGAACTTGCCGCCGGTTCAATTGGTCGGCGAAGAACGGACGCTGAAGGGGAGTTATCTGGGGAGTTGCGTACCTGTCCGCGACATCCCGACCTACATCGACTTATATAAAAGCGGCAAGCTCCCCGTTGATCGACTGATGTCGGACCGCATCGCTCTGGGAGATATCAATGCAGCCTTTGATCGTCTCGCCGCCGGCGAAACCGTGCGCCAAGTTATTGTCTTTGATTCTTGATCCGCTTTACCTACTGAAAGATCAGTCATGCTGTTGAACAAAGCCCGCGCCTATGAGGTGATGGATAAACATGGTCTCGACGGGTTGGTCGCCGTCAACCAGATTAATATTTACTACCTTACAGATTACTGGGGCCCGCTCATGCGGATGCGCCGGATGTTTTTCAATTATGCCGTCTTACCGCGCAATGAAGATGCTCTAGCAGCCTTGGTTGAAACTGCGGTTGGGCTGTTACGATTGTTTGAAGATAAGTCGCTGACGTGGGTGCCCAACGTGTGCGGCTACACCCATCCGATCTATTCTGATCGCCGTGATTTCGATCCAGATGTGGAAGAGCCTGAAGCGGTGCAAGAGGGCATCAAGTGGCCCGTGAATGAATCGCTACTTTCTGCAACCGATGAGGACTACCTCAAGTACGCGGAAGAATTTAAGGGGCAGTACTCCGTCAACCCACTCTATGCTCTGAAGAAGGCGATCAAAGATGCGGGGTTAGAGAAAGCAAATGTGGGGTGTGATGATCCTCGAGTCATAAGTTGGCTGAACGATATTGGTTTGCCGGATCTTTCAGGAGTTGAGGCGACAACCATCTTCCGTGAAATTCGCATGGTCAAAACGCCCGATGAATTGACGATTCTGCGAGACGCCGCCGCGATGAATGAAATCGCAGTCAACACTGCGATCGAATCACTTCATGTGGGGATGGAGCAAAGCGAACTCGAGATCATTTACAACACAGAGCTGGCCAAACGTGGCGGGAAGGGCGTGTATCTGTCGACGGGATCGATGGGCCGGCGGCGTTCTCAAGTGAAGGAAGGGCAGCTCATCACCTTTGATGGGTTGTGTGAGCACAAGCATTACCATGGCGATATGGGGCGTACGGCCATTTGTGGTGAGCCGACGGCTGAAATGCTCAAGCGCAATCAGATTATGCGGAAGGGCTGCGAAATCGCCTACGACATGATCAAGCCGGGTGTGAAGGGCCGTGAGATGACAACCCGCGTAATAGATGAAATGCGAAAAATGGGTTTTCCTGGATTCTTTATATGTACACCCCACTCCGTCGGACTTGAGCATACGGACCACCCTCTCCCGATCGGTCCAATGATGCCGGGGTCGCAGGGTGAATTCGTTTTCGAAGAGAATATGGTTTTCACCGTCGACATGCCCTACTACGAAGTCGGATGGGGCAATATGCACTTGGAAGATACCGTGCGGGTCTCAGCGGATGGCTGTGATCCCTTTAATGGTTGCGAGGTCGGTCTTCGCATCGTGCCATCTCAGGGTGGACCGGTGTCGATTGCCGCTGAGTAGGAGAGGACGTGGCCCGGCAAAAGAAGAAATCAGCTGCACCTAATACCAACCGCATGAATGGCGGTGAGGTCATTGCCCAGGCGCTTGCCGGTTATGGGGTGTGTACAGTGGCGTGTTTGTCGGGCACAGCCCATACGCACCTCTTGTTCGCGTTCGAGAACCAAAACATAGATATCGTATCTGGTCGGCATGAGACGGCAACGGTTGCTGTGGCTGACGGGTACGCGCGGGTAGCGGGTCGACTTGGTGTTGCCTTGATCAAAGCTGACCAAGGTTTGCCTAATGCTATGTCGGGGATCATTACAGCCAATCAGGCGTGCTCTCCTGTTGTTATATTGGTCTCTATGTTGCCTGATCCAAAACGTGAAGCGGCAGATGAGTGGACCAACGACTGGTTGGACATGGTCAAACCTTACGCAAAGTGGGTGCGTAGTGTGCCATCTGCGGATCGTTTGGAAGAGTTTGTGCACGCTGCAGCCCGCCATGCTCTGACAGGGCGGCCTGGCGTAGCTGTCCTTGGCATTCCGCAACATTTTGAGGGACAAGCGGTCGACGCGGTCAAGTCTTATGCACCGGTAGCGCCAGAGTCACCTGCGCCCAATCTAGATTCAATTGACCGCGCCGCCGATCTTTTGGCGAAAGCAAAACGCCCAATGATTCTGGCAGGTAGTGGTGCAGCGCTGTCGGGTGCGGGAGCTGCTCTTAGAAAATTTTCTAAGTCGTTCAATATACCTACCCTTGCGAACGCTCTTGGGCGTGGTCTCGTTCCAGAGGATATGACCCTCGGATTCTCTTGGCCGTTGGCGCAGGTTGCAGCCAAAGAGGCTGATGTTGTCTTGGTTGTTGGTATGCGTTTAACCGAACGTATAGGTTATGGCTTGGCGCCTCGCTTTAGTGGCAAAGCTAAGTTTATTCAGATCGATGTGGAAGCGGAGGAGATTGGTCGCAATCGCGTTGTCGATGCGCCGATCTGTGGCGACGCGCGCTTGTCAGTCGAAGCGATTCACAAGGCATTGAAGAAACGCAAGGCTGCCAGAAAAGGCAAGCCAACTTGGGTCAATAAAGCATTGAAGGCGCGATTGGCTCGTATAGAAGAGCTGGGTAAAAATTCTGACAGGCCAGTTCATCCTTATCGTATTGGTCGCGACCTCATGGCACTGATGCCCGCTGATGCAATTTATGTGGGGGACGGCGCCGACGTACAAAACTGGATGCACGCCGTGTTACGCATTCGTTCTGAGCGCGGCTTTATGGATCACTATCCGCTGGGGTCGATGGGCATTGGTACTCCGTTGGCCATTGGTGCTGCTGCTGCGGCCCGGGACATAGCGCGAGAAAATGGTGGAGAGGCGAGGCCGGTTGTGCTTGTCACTGGTGATGGTGCATTTGGATTTTATGCGGCTGAATTCAATGCTGCTGCACTGGCCGGGCTCAAGATTGTTTGTGTTATCTCCAATGATGGCGCTTGGGGGACAGAAAAGCATGGACAGCTCAACGCTGTTGGAAAGTCTATCAACTGCGAACTAGGTCAGTGGGATTATCACGTGATTGGTCAGATGTTTGGTGGGTATGGCGAAAAGGTCGAGTCTCCAGATAATGTTAAACCTGCTCTAACGCGTGCCTTTGCCGCAGATACGTTTTCGGTCATCAACGTTCTGACCGATCCCATGGCCGGTTTGGTGCGCAAACAAGACCCGCGCGTTCAGACGGTCGCTTTTGAAGATTTGGTTTCGAGTTTAAAAACACACCATACTCCGGACGTCGCCTAAAAGCGCTGACGCCAGAAGAGAGGCCTTGTGTCGAACAAAACGAACCGGATGACGGGTGCTCAATTGATGCTGAGGGCACTCAAGAAATACGACCTAACCACCGCGTTTTGTTTGGCCGGCACGGCTCATGGCCCGCTGCTGATGGAAATCGCCAAAGAAAAAATCGCAATCGTATCCGGACGTAATGAGTCGGCTACGGTTGGTGAGGCAGATGGATATGCCCGTGTTACCGGAAAGCTCGGGCTTGCCCTCATCAATGCTGAGCACGGTCTGCCTAATGCAATGACGGGGATTCTTACGGCCAATGAAGCCTGCTCGCCCGTGCTTGTGTTGTTAACGATGCCCTATGGCAATCGGGCTGACGCGCAAGGTGGATATCCCTCCAATGTTCTAGAGATGGTCTCGCCATTTGCCAAATATTGCCAACTCGTTCCAGATGCAAATCGGTTGCAAGAGTATATAGAGGTGGCGGCACGACATGCGTTGTCCGGTCGGCCAGGCGTTGCTGTTCTTGGGATTCCTAACGGCTTCCAAACCCAGGCCATTGATTACGCCGAAGGCATTAACCCATCCATTACGCTTTCACTGGCGCCGGAACCTGACGCGGGCGCGATTGCCGAAGCGGCAGCACTCATATCCAAAGCAAAGCGACCACTCATCTTGGCGGGATCAGGCGCTGCGCTATCGGGAGCAGGTGCGGCCCTGCGAAAATTGACCAAGGCCTACAACATTCCAGTTTTTGCAAATGCACTTGGTCGCGGCCTGGTGCCTGAAGACGATGTGCTGAGCTTTTCATGGCCGTTAGCCAACATGTCCGCCGCGCCGGCTGATGTGGTTGTTGTCTTGGGTATGCGTCTAACCCAGCGCATGGGCTACGGCCTTGCACCTCGGTTCGATAAGAAGGCGAAATTTATTCAGATCGATATCGAGCCAGAAGAGATTGGCCGGAACCGGCCAATCCACCTTCCCATTGCGAGTGACGCCCGACGGGCGATTGAATTGCTGCACAAAGCGCTCAAGAAAAATAAGTCGAAGCCTAAAGCGCTGCCGGTATGGATCAATAAAGGCCTCAAGCCGCGTCTAGCCAGAATGAATGAATTGGCTAAAAGCCCGAAAGGCGGGCCCATTCAGGCCTTTGATATAGCGCGGGCGGTCACCGCCCAAATGCCAAAGAATGCTATTTACGCCGGAGATGGCGCGGACACGCAAAATTGGATGCACGGCTTTCTCCGTGTCCGCACAGAACGGGCGTTTCTTGATCATTATCCGGTTGGCTGCATGGGCACCGCGTTGCCGCTTGCCGTTGGCGCGGCCGCGGCCGCCAAGGAAGAGGCGTTAGACAAGGGTAAGAAACCGCGTCCGGTGGTGTTAGTGTCCGGCGATGGGGCCTTCGGATTTTACTGCAGCGAAATCAATGGCGCGGTCCAAGCTGGTCTGCCGTTAATCATTGTCATTTGTAATGATGGCGCGTGGGGGACAGAAAAACACGGTCAGATCATGCAAATGGGAAATGTCGTGAACTGTGAATTGGGTCATAACGATTATCAATTAATTGGTGAAGCTTATGGTGCGTTGGGCCTCAAAGTTGAAGACCCAGCAGACTTAGATGCAACGATGAAGAAAGCGTTCAAGGCTGTGAATAATGGTCCGGTGGTTGTCAATGTGATTGTCGATGGCATGGCAGGATTGTTGCGCAAGAAGGAACCTTTAATTCAAACCATCGCATTCAGTGACTTATTGGCTGGGCAAAAAGCCCAATACGGACTCGACTGAGCCGCACACTTAGAACCAAGCAGACGCCAGAACCCAGAAAATTCCGATCGGGCAGACAAAGCGCACCAAAAAGCGCCATGCTTTAAATACGGTCTCGCTCATACCCAACTCTTTGGTCAGCACATCCGACTTCATCCACCATCCGGCAAATAAGGCGATTAGCATGCCGCCTAAAGGCAGCAGCGCTTGCCCGGTGATGTAATCCACCAGATCAAGAATGCCGGTGGTTTTGAATTTATCGACAAAGCCCAGCACATAGACGTCCGACCATACGCTTGTTGAAAGAGCAGACCCGACTCCTACCAGCCAGATTGCACCACCGATGGACAGTGTCGCTGTGCGTCGCGTCCATCCGCTGCGTTCTTCTAGCCAGGAGACGGGCACCTCCAGGAGGGATATCGCTGACGTTAAAGCCGCGAATGCGAGGAGGACAAAGAAAGCCGTTCCGATCACGGCGCCACCAGTCATTTGTCCGAAGGCAAGAGGCAGTGTGACGAACACGAGTCCAGGACCTTCCGCGGAATCAAGGCCGTTGGCAAAAACGATGGGGAAGATGGCCAGGCCCGCGAGTATCGCAACCAGCGTGTCTGCGATAGCGATCATAACGCAGGCACGCGGTAGGGGAATGTCATCTGGAAGGTATGCCCCATAGGTAAACATGATTCCGATGCCAACACCGATAGAAAAGAAGGCCTGACCAATGGCAGCCAAGACAATTTCAGCCGTGATTTTTGAAAAATCAGGTTCGAACAAGAAGGATAAACCGGCTGAGAAATCACCAGCGGCAATGGCGTAGCCAACAATCAGCAACAGCATAATAAAGAGAGCGGGCATCATGATTCTGACCGCGCGCTCAAGACCCGACTTAATGCCTTGGGCGACGATGGCCACAGTCACGGCAATAAAGACGGTATGCCAAAACAGTACGGAGGCAGGGTTTGCCAGCAAGGCGTCAAAATTTGCATCGACTGCCGCCGCGTCCATCCCAGTGAATGTGCCGGAAATTGTTTGCGGTACATACGCAATCACCCAGCCGCCGATGACGCTATAGAAAGAGAGAATCAGAAAAGCCGCCGCAACGCCAAACCAGCCGACCACACTCCAATTTTGCGAAGCTCCTACCTCCGCGGCTACTTTTTGCATCGACACAGGAGCGCTCATGTGGCCATGACGACCGATCATAGTTTCTGAAATGAGAACGGGGATTGCGATGAGGACAACGGCAGCAAGGTAAATCAGCACAAAAGCGCCACCGCCATTGGTGCCGGTCATATATGGAAAGCGCCAAATATTGCCGAGACCGACGGCAGCACCGATGGCGGCCATTAGGAATGTTGTGCGTGAGGACCAGGTCTCATGTTTGAAGGTCATCGTGCGCTCTCCGCTGTAAGAAATGTCTTGCGGATGATGCTAGCGGAATTGCTGCTAAGGCAAAACCTCTGCCATGGCGTTTAAGATTCGCTCACCTGCCACCTGTCTACGCCATCAAATTTGGTTAATCGGCTGCTTAGCTAACGCATCCTCAGTCAAGGTATAGCGGGACAAACAATAGCAGCTCAGAATCAACGTGACCGCTGGGACCAGCATGGCAATATCGATGGCCATTAGCGCCTGATCTGATTGCTCAACACGAATACCACCTTGCGCTTCGACCCATCCAAGCGCCCCTAATAGAAGCCCGAGGACCGCCGGGCCAAAGGCAAATGAGAACTTCTCAACGGTGGTATAAACGCCGGAGAAGATTCCTTCACGGCGCAAACCGGTTCGACGGAAGTCGTGTTCAATAGTGTCTGGTAAAAGGGACTGTCCGATCAGCATCAAACCGCCAGCGCCGACCCCGGTTACGAGTGCCCTGACATTAATATACCAGTCCGGGTCGCTTGCGGTTCCGAGCACCCAAGATGCTGAGGCCACCGCGAAGATGGCTGATGTCAAATAGTAGCAGGGTGTCTTTCCGTATCTGCGACTTAAAGATACCCACATAGGTTGGGAAGCAATTACCGCGCCAGCTTGGAATAAATAATAAGTTCCCAGATAGGCGTAGGACACATCAAGAATGCGTGTGAACAAAAGTGGCAACGCTGCAATGAAAATGGAAAAACCAAAGAGCTGGGTAAATTTCACCATCATCAAGACGAGGAACGGTTTGTTCTCTAGCGCTAACTTCAATTGATCGCGCAACGTGTAGCTGTGTTCGGTCACACGGACAGTGAATTTCGCGTCATGAGTGGACCAAAAACAAATCGCACAAACCGCGATGATGGCCACCCCCACCACAATAGACATTACGGAGTGCCCGAATAGTCCTCCACCGTAATAGGCAATAATAATGGGCCCAAGCACTGACGATAGCAGTTGTCCGCCGGCGATGGAGCTAACGCGAAATGACATCAGCGCGGTTCGTTCGTGATAGCTGTCCGTCATCTCTGCGGGCATTGCCAAATATGGCACATTAAAAACAGTGTAGGCTGTTGCATTAAGAATGAGCGCAACAAGAACATAAACAATGATGGTGCTCTGACTTTCGAAAGTCGGGACCGTAAATATCATGGCGAAAGACAGGCCGGCGAGAATACCGCCAATCATGAGGTAGGGTCGCCGTCGACCCCATCGGCTCTTTGTTCGATCGCTGACAACACCCATCAAAGGATCAGTAACCGCGTCATAAATTTTAGACACGAGAATGAGGGCGCCCGCCGTCACGGCCGGAATGCCGACAAACTCGATCAAAAACGTGAGCAGCAGCAAGCTGATGGCGTTAAACATGGCGGACATGGACATGCTGCCAAGTCCCCAGCCCAGCCGGAGTCTTAAAGACATCGAATTTGTCGGCCGAGTGCCGTCACTCATGGCATTGATCCATCCGCGGTTTGTCCGGGTTAGTCTGCAAGAAAAGCATCGTCGACGTTGGACGCATAGTATTTTTCTAGGCGCAGCATAGGCGCAGCCGGCGCTTCAACATAGTGGCAGATCAGCCAGCGGTCTTCGCGCTGACGGAACAATGCTGTCACCCGAGTATCAATCCCAAATAGATGATCGAAGCCCTTGATTTCACCGTTCCATTGCATCTGATACAGCCCGACCGCGAGGTCTGGCGCCAACAATTTTGCATTAATATCCCCAACCCGCATGGCACAGCGTACCAGCCTATCTTGGGCATTGGCGTAGTAGGCGGTCAGCCTGTCCCATCCGATGATCGGGTCTCTAACCTCTTGAGGCAGTCAGTAAGGCTCGGCTTCTTCTGGGTCCCATAAGTCCCAGATGGTAGGTTGATTCATGTTGGTCCAACAGGTGCACAAGGTGTTCACAGTCGCCGTCACGTCTTCAACGATCGAATTCACTGTCCGTGCTCCCATGCAAAGATTAGGCATTATTCCATAGCTGGTCGGTCATTGCGAACGTTCAACGGTTGTTCTGTTTTGGTTGTTGGGAAATGATGCATGCAGGTTCAACAATAAGAGTAAAGCCATAGAGATGAAATCCTGCAATACCATTTTGCGCGGCACGGTGATCTCTATGGATACTGACCGCCGGTCCTACCTCAATGGATATGTTGCTGTAGAGGCCGGCAAGATTGTTGGCGTTGGCGCTGCTGGAGAATGTAACTTCGAAGGCCAAGAGACCATTGGTGGGGATGGGCACATCGTAATTCCTGGTTTGGTCAATGTTCACGGCCACCTTGTTCAGGGGTGTATCCGGGGCATGGCCGACGGTACGACCTTTGAAGAGCGATTGTTCGGGTTTTATTACCCCATGACTGGCGCCTGCGACGAGGAGCGGTCATATATTTCATCTTTACCGCCCATCTTAGATCTCATTCGCCGTGGTGTGACGACAACAGCCGACGATCATTTTACGCACATTCACAAGCGATCAATCGACGGTGTTTTGAAGGCGGTGCGTGACGCTGGTATGCGGTGTCGCATGGCGCGCCTTATTTTGAGCGACCCGGATAACGCGCCTGACGGATTCCGTGAGGACCTTGATGTGGGGTTGGCCGAAACTGAACGCATTAAGGCAGAGTGGGAGAACGACCATACGACTGTCACAGCTTCGACTATCGGCATTACGTATTGCACTCCCGATGAGTTTAAGGAGATATGGCAATGGACCGTCGATAATGACCGCCAATTTGACGTCCATGCTCCGTCGGTTCTGGATACGAGGTATCTAAAAGAGCGTCGGGGATGGGAAAGGGGGTCATTCGAGTGGATGGATCATGAGGGCATTCTCGGACCAAATGTTATCGCCGCCCACGCACAGAACTTGAGGCCAGGAGAGGCAGACCTCATTAGCAAATGCGGCGCTCACATCGCCTTGGTGCCTGACATGGAACAGGTTCTCGGGTTGGTGGAATTTGACGCCCGTAGTTTTCTAGACGCCGGTGTCACGTGTGGAATCGGACTGGACGGTCCAGTGGTTGCGTATGGTCACGATTTGTGGACAGCGTTGCGAGCCTTTCTTACGGCGCAAAGGCTGGGCGATCAACACCGCAAGCAGATGAAAGACTCAGATAAACAATGGACCGGATACGAAATGTTGTTCGGTAGTGCTGAGTTAGCGCTGGAGCTCGCCACTATTGGTGGGGCCAAGGCCTTAAACATGGATGACAAGATTGGATCGCTCGAGGTTGGAAAAGACGCAGATATCGTATTGATCGACCGCCGTGGGGAAACGCAATTGTCACCACCTGCTGCTTTGATCCCCAATCTTATTTACGGCAATGGTCCATCAGCCGAAGCCATAGCGCGGGTGATGGTGAGAGGCGAAACAGTGGTTGAGAATGGAGAACACGTCACGCTGGATCGTCTAGATGCCATCCGTCAGTCTGATACGCTACAAGAAACCTTACTGGATGAGGTTGATGCGCGGAAATTTGTACGTATGCGGTCCCCCTATAACTGGGTCGACGCTTAAATTCTAATTGGTAGAAAGTAACTCAGTCGATCGGGTCCTGTGAGGAAATTGGTGCATGGCACTGAAACGCAATCCATTGAAGCTCAACGCGCTGCAACTAAAAACACTGACTATTATTCAGGCTCTCTCGGCGCCCGAAGAAACGGGCCAAGCTACTGAAGGAGATCGCGCGATCCCAATGTTGCCGCCTGCCCACGGTAACCATTTTCACGTCGGACCGCATCTGGTCATGGGTAGTGATGCGACCGGGTTGCACAACCCAGCTGTTTGGGCGGCGCTCAATCGAAAAGAGTTGGTTTTAGGGTCGCCCCCGGGACACGCAGTTCTCACCGAAGCCGGCGCGGCCTATGAAACAGGCTTGGCCGAAAAAATTCTCCATACTCACGATCACTGAACCGCCAGCCTTATTTACAACAGAGTTATTGATCACCATGCAGCGAGCGGTTGGCTGTTGTGGTGATGTATAGTCGACCTGGCCCGTATATTGACGGGCCTCTGTTTGATGATTTCGGTTGTTGGAGAACTGCAGAGTGAAATCCGTTGCACGGCTTCTAGTATCGACGTTTACCGTTCTCATCAGCCAGGTGACTCTTGGTCAAACTGCAGAAGATCGGGCGTTGCGTATTGCCCTTGAAAGCCGTCCGCCGACTTACGGCAACCCCTATACGCAGGCCTTGCCCAGCATTTTGCACACGCTTTTTCCTGTGTTCGATGCGCTAACAATTCTCGGTGACAACGGAGAGGTTTTGCCAAGCCTGTCGACCTCGCATGAACGCCTGGACGACCTAACGTGGCGGTTTACGCTCCGCTCTGATGTCACTTTTGCTAACGGTGAGCCATTCAACGCGACGTCCTTCAAGTGCAATCTAGACTATCTACTCAGTGATGAGGGTCAGACCACTTATGCAGCTTCTCTCATACCGACGGTAAATCGGGTTGAGGTGGAAGATGAGTTTTCACTTCTCATTGTAACTAAAACACGGGACGCGATTTTGCCGCGCCGAATGAGTACAATCATTGCAGTTCCGGCAGACGCATGGGACCAGCTTGGCCCATCTGAATTTGGTCTTACGCCAATCGGTAGCGGTCCCTATCAGATTACGGACTGGGGTGAGTCAGACGGCATTCTGGATTACGAAGCGTTTTCCCAAAGCTGGCACGGCGCCCCAGGTATCGCCATGGTCGACGCCTACATACAGGCGGAAGGCGTAGCCCGTAGTCAGGCCCTTTTGTCGGGTCAGATCGATTTGACTATGAACGCTGGTATCGATGAATTGGATTATCTTGAGTCGCTCGGCATGACCGTTAAGTCTGTTGTCACACCTGTTGTTGGTTCACTGGCTTTCTCGAACCAAGATCCTGACTCACCCTTCTCAGATGTTCGGGTGCGACAAGCCTTCAACTACGCCATAGATCGCGAAGGAATCGCAAAGTTCATTTTTGCGGGCCTTGTCGAGCCGTCGGGGCAGGGCACGATCCCAGGCGTTTATGGCCATAACCCTGATGTGCCAGCGTATCCGTACGACCCAGACCGTGCCCGCGCACTAATGGCGGAGGCGGGGTATCTAGATGGTCTAAAACTCAGCGCACGGGTAACACCAGGGCCGCCGGTGATGAGCATTTTGTATCAGAAAGTGGCGCAGGATTTGGCTGTCATAGGTGTGCAGTTGGATATTCAGTTTGCCCAGGGTCCAAGCTGGGTTCAAATGTGGTTCTCAGGTGATTGGAATGGAGCGGACCTTCTGTCGTCGGCTTGGTCTAACACCACATTTATGGATGCGGCGCGTGGGTTTGAAACTTATTCTTGCCTAAGGCCCAACCCATTTTTTTGTGAACATGAGATCGCAAAAAGTATAGAAGCGGTTGCCAGTGAGTTTGATGCAGATGTGCGTCTGGCAGCACTCAAAAATATTTCACAACAGATGCATGATTTGGCGCCCGTCGTTTATCTGTTTCCGACCACCAACAATCTTGTTTACACACCTGAAGTAACAGGTCTCGAATTCATCGGCATCCGGGCCAAGCTTGAGAGTCTGCGCTTCGCCGACAAATAAAAAGGGCGACCCACCGGGGCCGCCCTTCCTTAGCTGTGAACCTTAGGCGAATTACTTCGCCATGGCTTCCTGTTGAGTGGCGGTCCCACGCGCTTGCTCTGGTGTCCACTCCCAGGGGTACTGTTTCTTTTCTGGAGCGCGAATGACCAGGAACGGGGCTGGAGTGGCAGTTGCGGTCATGAATTCCCAAGTCTTTTTTGCAAACTCAGGATCATTCACATCTAACACCATCTCAGGTAGGTCGACATACGGGTCGGTGCCTTCTTCGCAGACTGTGATGTTCTGAACATGAAAAATCTTGCCGGGCTCATCTGGCAAAGTCATGCGAAATTTGAACGGATACCAACCATTGGCAGGAACGACCTTGACCGGGTTTTTCCAAATTATTTCGCCGACGACTTCATTAACCTGTCGTCCGTGCGCCATGATTGGAGTTTCCAGTGTACGCATTTTGTACTCAATGTCCCAAGCGGGGTCGAAAGCGGCTTTTGCATCGGTGACGCCTTCGGGAACTTTAATGCGGAGGCCAATAACAGGACTATTTTTGCAACCGTGATTAACGCTTAAGACCATTGGCGTCGAATAGCCTGCGTAGCCTTCTTTAAGGTCTAACGCGTTATGTGCATTGGCCGGCGCGGGTGCACCCAAGCTGAGGCCTAGAATGGCTGCTGTTGTATATAAAGCTTTCTTAAACATCGAACTCTCTCCCTGCAGATGATGGATGTAAGTGCCGCGTGGGGCTGTCGGGGGTCAACCGATTTCCCATAACCCAATTACAAATACTAACACCTTAGCTCTGAGGCGCCGAGTCTTTTACACTCAAAGCCAATGGCCTATCACAGGCGGCTATGGTATCCGGTCCGCCTTATGTTGACCCTACAAGATATCACCGTGCGTCTCGGCGGTAATGTGATCTTAGATCGCGCAAGTGCCGCTATACCTCCTAAGAGCCGTGTTGGTCTGGTAGGGCGGAACGGGGCAGGCAAATCGACTCTCCTTAAAGTCATGACCGGCGAAATCGAGTCCGATGGCGGCACCTTCAAGGTTCCGAATGACACACGTATTGGGTACCTTGCACAGGATGCGCCTGGGGGATCTGTCACTCCTATTGAAACTGTTCTTGCTGCTGATCAAGAGCGCCTAGCGCTCTTACAAGAAGCAGACGAGGCGAGCGACCCTAATCGCATTGCCGATATCCATGACCGGCTTACCCTTATCGATGCCCATGGTGCGCCGGCCCGTGCGGCGCGCATTCTGGCCGGTCTCGGGTTTGATGAAGAAACGCAAAACCAGCCGATGAACTCCTTCTCCGGTGGGTGGCGCATGCGCGTTGCCCTCGGTGCTTTGTTGTTCTCTGAGCCAGACCTCCTTCTGCTTGATGAACCCTCAAACCACTTGGACCTTGAAGCTGAGTTGTGGCTTGAGTCTTTTCTCAAAACCTATCCCGCTACTCTTGTTGTGGTCAGTCACGAGCGCGACCTTCTCAACAATGTGGTGGATCACATTCTTCATGTCCAGGGCGGCCGGTCGACATTGTATCCCGGCAATTACGATGCCTTTGAGCGTCAACGACGGGAGCGTCAAGCTCAAATTGAAGCGATACGCGTTAAGCAAGAGAGTAAACGTAAAGAATTACAGGCTTATGTGGACCGCTGGCGCTACAAAGCGCATACCGCTAAGCAAGCGCAAAGCCGGATGAAGGCGCTGGCGCGTATGGAGCCCATCGCAGCGGTTGCGGAAGACCCGTCCCTTAGTTTTGACTTTCCTAGCCCTGATGAGTTGCGACCGCCTCTCATATCACTTGACGATGCCGAGGTTGGGTATGTGGCGGATACCCCTGTTTTATCTCACCTGAATTTGCGGATTGATCCGGACGACCGCATTGCTTTTGTTGGGCGCAATGGGAATGGCAAAACCACACTGGCCCGCCTTCTGTCGGGTCATCTTGATCCGTTTCAAGGTCAAGTTGGCGCCAGTACAAAACTCCGCGTCGGATATTTCGCACAGCACCAAATTGAAGACCTCGTATCTGACCAGAATGCGATTCAGCATATGACGCGCGTCATGCCAGATGCCAAACCGGGGGCGGTGCGATCCCAACTTGGTCGTTTTGGGTTCTCGGGTGATATGGCAACCCGAGCAGTTGGCGGGTTGTCGGGTGGGGAGCGCGCTCGCCTGGCGCTAGCTCTTATTACACGAGATGCCCCGCATATTCTGTTGCTTGATGAGCCGACCAACCATCTTGACGTTGATGCGCGTGAAGCGCTCGTGCAAGCGCTCAACGCCTACAGCGGCGCAGTCATTATTGTCAGTCACGACCGCCACCTTCTCGAGCTGACAGCGGACCGCCTTGTCTATGTTGCTGATGGCACCGCCAATGAATTTTCTGGCACGCTGGATGACTATCAAGACCTGGTGATGGGGCGAGAGTCGGCCGACGCAAAAGCGACGACGGCAAACGTGACCAGTGGCGCTAGAGCGGATAAATCTGCCAATAAGAAAGAGCAACGTAGAGCGGCGGCGCTTCAACGGGAGCAGAATAAAAACTTGCGGCAAGCGGTCTCGGAAGCGGAGGCAGAAATGTTCACATTGTCAGATCAACGATCAGCCATTGATCAGGCGTTGTTCAAGCCCTCAGAGGCATCCGGCCCATTTAAAGATAAGCCAATGTCAGATCTGATGAAGATTCGCGCTGATATCGAACGTGATCTTGCGGGGGCGGAAGCCCGTTGGCTCAAGGCCAGTGAGGCATTGGAACAAGCCGACACTCCCTAAAGCCTCAGTAGATTTGTACACAGCGGTTGACCTTTGTCGCCGTTTAGCCCTGACTCACGGGCCAGGAGCTAAAAGCTAAGGAGAAGGTTCATGTCGGTGATGCAGATCGTGTATTGGCTCGCGATTCTAGGTGTCTTCTCGTTCCTCTATTGGCTAGGGGCAAAACGGGCAGTCACTCTGTGGGTGCGTGTGCTCTCCGCATTGGTTGTTGGGATCGTTGCCGGTTTTATATTTGGTGACGCCGTTGAAACCATAAAGTGGGTCGGCGATCTTTTTGTGCGTCTCATACGGATGTTGGTTGTTCCAATTATTTTTACGACATTGGTCGCAGGGCTATTGTCGATGGGCGACCCCAAAAAGCTTGGCTCCATCGGTAGTAAGGCCGTCATTCTTTATATGATGACGACTGCGGTTGCGATTTGTATTGGATTGTTTCTCGGCGTCGTCTTTCAGCCGGGCATCGGAATCGAGCTGGCAGCGGTGTCGTCCCAAGGTGTGCAACCGGCCGCTGCGGTTGTTGATCGATTCCTCGGCATTATCCCAACCAATCCTGTAGCGGCACTTGCCGAGGGCGATGTCCTCGCGATCATCGTGTTTTCTCTGTTGTTTGGAACTGGCATTGTGCTGGCGGGAGACAAAGGTCGACCTGTAGGTGATGCTATTACATCAGCCGCTGAAGCTATGCTGAAGGTGGCTCACATTGTTATGGAGCTCGCACCCTATGGTGTCTTCGCCTTGGTTGCCTGGGTAGCAGGGACGATGGGCACCGAAACCATCCTTAAATTGCTCACACTGGTCATTATTGTTTACGTGGCCTGTGTGCTTCATGCGGTTCTTGTTTATGGCGGGCTCATAAAGTTTTTTCTCAAACTGCCTTCGGTTCGATTCTTCCGAGGCATTATTGATGCCCAAGCCGTTGCTTATTCGACAGCGTCGAGTTCAGCCACTCTGCCGGTGACCCTAACCTGTGTTGAGGAGAATTTAGGTGTCAAACCCAGTGTTGCATCTTCCGTATTACCCCTAGGGGCAACAATAAATATGGATGGGACTGCGCTTTATCTAGGTGTTGTCGCAGTGTTCTCAGCCCAAGTATTTGGTATCGATTTGGCGATGACAGACTATGTCATGATTGCCGTAACGGTGACGCTCGCTTCTATTGGCACGGCGGGTGTTCCCTCTGCCTCACTCTTTCTTCTCTCCACCATTTTGCCGGTGATCGGCATAAGCGTCGAACAGACAGCTTTGATCGTCGGACTCATTTTGCCGATTGATCGAATACTCGATATGGCGCGCACAACGGTAAACGTCAGTGGAGACGCTGCCGTCGCCGTGACCGTCGGTAAGCTGGAAGGGGAGTTGGACGAAGAAACGTTCCGGAAAGTGGCGACAGTCTAGGCAAAACTTACGAAGGGCGGCGATTGCCTGACTCAGCAAGAATCTCGGCCAGAGGCGTTCCAGACTTGATCCGCTCGTTGCGGCTCTGTTCATCAGCGCGCAGTCTTGCCGCCTCATTGAGAACATCGTCGACGTCAGCGGCAGGGATGACGACGACGCCGTCTGCATCAGCACATACGAAGTCGCCTGGTTGGATGACAATATCACCAATGACAATATCTACGTTCGTTTCACCGGGCTGCCCTTTTGTTGATCCACGCAAAGATAATCCGGCAGAAAATACAGGGAAGCCGGACGCGACAATCGCGTCGATGTCTCTAACGGCGCCGTTTGTGACGCACCCAGCTATACCTTTGACCTGACTGGCGAAGGTCGCAGTTTCGCCCCACATTGCTGTGCGCGGAGGGCCGCCACAGTCGATGATGATGACGTCCCCGGGCTCGGCTTGATCAACTGACCGAGTTACGGCGGTGTTATCGCCAAGAGGGCAGCGGACGGTAAAGGCTGGTCCGACAACACACGCGTTTGGCACAACACGATGAATAATCGGTGGTAAGTCGCAAGGTTTCGATGTTGCTTCCGACAATGTTGCTGTCGGCAGTTCCTTCAGTGCAGCAATTATCTCTTGTTGAGTCAACGGAACATCCTTTCCCTATCGCAATGGTATCGTGCAGCCCAAGGTATGAGGTTTTTCAAGCGTCTCATGCTCCGGCAATTTTGACTCTGCCGTAAAGATGGGCGACCTCACAGAACTCAAAAAAAGCTAATCTAATCAAAGATCATTATGTGCTCGTTCACATAAGTCTCTGATTGTATTGGTGATACATGGTTATTTGCTGACATCGTCCGGACAGTGAGAGTGCCCTAAAACAGGGGCGGTTCCTCTCTACTTATATGTCAATATAGGTCGAAGTTCGACGGTAAGTTCACTGCTATGCTTTTATTGCGGTATTTCGATTAACAATGGGGAGAAGAGGTCATGGTGTCATCACCAGAGAAATCTAAATCCGAGGTCGGCCGTAGAAACTTCCTAAAGACTGCGGTCGTTGCCGGTGCCGCAACCACGCTACCAGACGAAGTCAGCGCCGCCGACTCTCCAACGCAGGCGATAAAGTCTGATGCGCAAACCAAGCGTGGACTGGCAGCACCCAGCACTGAACAAATGAATATGGAGGCTTCAACGCCCGACCAGTTGGCAGAGGCGTCTTCTGAGCAATTGGCTTCAAGTAATAGTGCCGATACGGCGAGTTCGTTCGGATCTGACTTCATGATAGATGTCATGAAATCCCTCGATCTTGACTACGTCTTTTCTAATCCCGGTTCCAGCTTTCTCGGATTGCACGAGTCCATCACCGTCTACGGTGGCAACTCAAAGCCAGAATTCATAACGTGCATGCATGAAGAGTCTGCTGCGGCTATGGCGAATGGGTATTACAAGGCGGCCTTGAAGCCAGCTGCGATCATGTGTCATGGCACCGTTGGCCTGCAGCACGCTGCGATGAATATTTACAATGCCTGGTGTGATCGCGTGCCTCTTATAGCCATTTTGGGTAACACCATAGATGCCGCAGATCGAATGGGTGGGACAACGTGGCGTCATTCAGCTCAGGACCCCGCGGCCATGGTCCGCGACTTTACTAAGTGGGATGATCAACCGGCTTCGTTGCAGGCCTTTGCAGAGTCTATGGTGCGAGGTTGGAAAATCTCGACGACTCCTCCAATGGAACCGATCGCACTTACGGTCGATAGTACTTTGCAAGAAATGAAGGTGGATGATCGAGACGGGTTAGCAATTCCTAAGTTCACTCCGTCAGAGCCACCTCAAGGTGAGCGCGGTGCTGTGCGCGAAACAGCTGGGTTGCTCGTAGATGCTGAATCCCCGGTCATTATTGCCGACCGTCTCGCCCGAACTCCCGAAGGCATGAGTTTATTGGTTGAACTGGCTGAGTTGTTGAATGCGCCTGTGATCGACATCGCGAGCCGTCAGAATATGCCGACCAAACACTACCTCAATCAAACACGCCAAAGTGGACGCCTCATTTCTCAGGCCGATCTCATTCTTGGGTTAGAGGTCACCGATTTTTGGGGTCAAATTAATTCCGTTAACCGCGCAGAGATGACCAGTGAGCCGAGGGTAAAAGAGGGTGTTAAGCTGATTACCATTAGCGTCAACGACCTCTACATGAAGTCCAATTATCAGGATTTTCAGCGCTATGCCCCGGTCGATATTTCGATTTCTGGTGATGCCGAGGCAACCCTACCGGTTTTGATCGAAGAAGTTAAAGAGGCGATGAGCCGTAGCCGCAGACGCACTCTTTCCCAGAAGGAAAAAATGTTCCGTAAAATGCATGCGGACTCTTTCGAAGAGTCTCGTCAGCTCGCCGCTTCGGGGTGGAACTCCAGTCCGGTGAGTACGGCTCGCATGTGCATGGAACTTTATGAGCAAATCAAAACTGAAGACTGGGCGCTGGTCTCTGTCGGAGCGTCGGAGCGCTTCGTCAGTTCTTGGCCGCACCGGTTATGGGATATTGATGAACATTATCGCTACCTCGGAATTGGCGCCGGTGGTGGCGTTGGATACGGCTTACCCGCTGCCGTTGGCGCAGCCCTAGCAAACAAGGAGCTTGGGCGCTTTTCGGTCAACATTCAGTGTGATGGTGACTTTATGTATGCAAATGGTGCGCTTTGGACAGCCGCTCATCACCGCATACCGCTCCTAACTGTGATGCACAACAATCGTGCTTATGCACAGGAGACTATGTTGGTTCAGGGGACGGCTAACCGCCGCAAGCGAGGTGTTGATAAGGCGCCGATCGGCACAGTTATACAAGATCCGAACATTGATTACGCCAAGCTGGCGGAGGGAATGGGGGTGTGGTCGGCCGGCCCGATTGAAGACCCTGAAGATCTTCGGCCTGCACTTATTGATGCGGTTAAAGTCGTCAAGTCCGGCTATCCGGCACTGGTCGATGTCGTAACCCAAATGCGATAGGAGAGTTGACCATGAAGATTACAGATCTAGCGAATACTCTAACCTTCTTGTGCTTGTTTGGTGCCAAATTTGCTGTAGCCCAAGACATTTCTATTGAACGCGGTGAGCAGACCTATATGCGTGTCGGGTGTTACGAATGTCATGGCACGGACGGAAAAGGTAACGAAGCTGGCCCGCCGCTTACGCCGGACACCTTGCCCCCAGAAGCCATCGCAAATTTTGTTCGTTTTAGCCCCGGACGTATGCCTGTCTATCCAGAAGAGATTCTATCTGACGCTGAGATTGCTGACATCGTTGCCTATCTTGAGTCAGTGAAGCCTTCGCCTGACGCGGACAGCATTGATATTTTGAGAGCGTTGGTGTCCGAAGAAAATTGATATGTGTGAGGCGTTGTAGAACGATAAGAGAGAGTGTCGATCGGCAAAGTTTTTGGGCTATGGGTTGGTGAGAATGGCTGGGGGACGTGGATTCGAACCACGACCGGCGGAGTCAGAGTCCGCAGTTCTACCGTTAAACTATCCCCCACTAGGGTCGAGTACTGAGACAATATAATGTGAGACCAGCCAATTCGCACGGGCAATTTTCACTTCGCACCTCGCCGCCAGCAGCGAAAGCAGTGTATCCAAGGCCTTCGTTTTGTTTCTAGTCCGCAGTCATGTGGCTGTAGCGCCTTGATGAGTGCACCTATTTGGATCATTGTTTTTGGGCTGGTTTTTTCTCCGTAAGGTTTGCAAAGCGATACGCCATGACCTCACAGGATTCACACCTTGATCTCAAGTACTGGCGTCCCCATCCGGGCGTAAAGCGCCGTTTCGTCGATTGGGCGGACCGTCAGCTGCATGTGCGTGTAAAGAGTCCCACTTCTCCCTCTGACCATACCCCGCTCTATTGCATTCACCAGAGCCCGTCTTCAAGCGTAGCGATGGCGGCTATTGTCGCAGCCATGGGAGAAAACCGTCCCTGCGCGGCGGGTGACACGCCTGGCTTTGGGGAGTCGGATCCACCCACCAGTCCGCCCGAGATTAAAGACTACGCCGCAGCCCATCGAGCGATGATAGATGCTCTAGGCTGGGCCGGTCCGGTGGACGTTATGGGGTTTTTCACAGGATCAAAGATTGCGTTGTCTCTCGCCTTGTCTCAACCGCAGAAAATTAGACGAGTCATTTTGCTTGGTGCGTCTTTGTATACGGATGCTGAATTAGAAAAGGAGCGCACCACCTATAAGCCAGACGAATACGATTGGGATGCGGGACACTTAATGAAGTGGTGGTCTCATTTAAAAAGAGGTGCCCAGCAGCCGTATCCATTATCTCTGTTCGCCCGACATTTCGCTGAAATACAGCGCGGTGGACCTGAGTCTTGGTGGGGCCACAAGGCTGCCTTTAACGTCGATTTACGCGAATGGTTGCCCAGCGTGAGCCAGCCCACGATGGTTTTCTGTACAGCAGACCCGCAGGGACAGAAGTCGGTCGCGGCTGTGGACCTGCTTCCAAATGGACGGCGGGTTGACCTTCCATACATGGGGCAGGGCCTGTTGGATCTGCACACGGATGAGGTTTGTACGCACATTCATTCCTTCCTCGATACGTGAGTTCAGGTATCCGATCTTGCCGCGCCCTCTAAAGCAGCGGTACGATGCTGTATGACGACAACTCTGCAGCCTGAGGACAAAGAAGGCGCAGTTGTATAGAGAGGAATTCCGTGGCCCGTTCGCATACACGCGGGGGTAAACGGTCGAGCGAACCGTTTGAGAGGGGACGTAGCCGCCCCGAAGCTGTTCTTGCCGCAGTGGATCTGGGCACGAACAACTGCCGCATGCTCGTGGCTCATCCTAGAGACCAAGATTTTGCGGTGGTTGATTCATTCTCACGCATTACTCGTCTCGGCGAAGGTTTGAGTGCTTCGGGTCAGTTATCCAAATCGGCAATGGATCGGACGATAGAAGCCCTAAAGTGTTGCGCTGAGAAGATGGATAAATGTGGCGTCACAATTTCGCGCAATGTGGCGACAGAAGCGTGCCGTCGGGCTGAAAATTGCGACTCTTTTATTGATCGTGTGCACGATGAAACTGGAATTGCTTTAGAGATCATTTCCGCTGATGAAGAGGCGGGTCTTGCTTTGAAGGGATGCTCGTCCCTGATCGATCCAACAATACCCTATACGGTGATTTTTGATATCGGTGGCGGAAGCACGGAAGTATTGTTCGTGCGCGTCGATGATGCAGCGTCCATGGAGATACTTGGATGTATGTCGATGCCACTTGGTGTTGTCACTGTCGCAGAAGATTGCGGAGGTGGTGACTTGTGCGAACGCACTTATGAAGAGGTTGCCATTCGGGTGGAGCGACTACTTGCTCCGTTTGAGCACCAACATGATATTCGTGCTCGCGTCGAAGCCGGTGAAGCGCAGATGATCGGTACCTCTGGCACCGTCACAACTCTTGGCGGTATTCATCTCGGTCTACCGCGGTATGACAGGACGGCGGTCGATGGGATAACCCTCGACTTTGAAACGCTCACCGGACACAGCCGGTCGCTGTGTGAGATGAGCTTGCAACAACGAGCATCAGAACCCTGTATCGGCTGGCAGCGCGCCGACTTGGTGTTGGGCGGCTGCGCAATTCTAGAAGCCATATGCCGATTGTGGCCGGTCGGAAAGCTGCGTGTGGCTGATCGAGGGCTGCGCGAAGGAATGCTCATGGATATGCTGAACAGGTCGCGTGGGTCAGCACATGCTTCTGTGTCCGCCGGTTGAATAGGGCAGTTTCACGCCATGGTAAAAAAACGAGGGTCCTCGGCAAAGCCAGGGGGCGGCAGTGGGCGCGGCCTAAGTGTCAGAGTTAAAACAGCCCGGGGCCGTAAATCATCATCAACGCGCTGGCTAAAGCGGCAACTCAACGATCCCTATGTACGCCAAGCTCAAGCTGCTGGATATCGGTCTCGCGCGGCGTTCAAGCTGATTGAGTTGGATGACAAATATAAGATTCTAAGAAAGGGCGCGCGTATCATCGATCTCGGAGCTGCTCCCGGCGGGTGGACGCAGATTGCGCTTGAGCGAGTTGGTGCAAAAGGCGAGGTTGTCGCCCTTGATATCCGAGAATGGGAAGAGGTGGCAGGTGCCACCTGCATGACATTCGATTTTATGGATCCAGATGCGCCTGAACGTCTAAAGGAAGCTCTCGGCGGGCCAGTCGATGTCGTGTTGTCTGATATGGCGGCCCCGGCCATGGGGCATTCTCAGACGGATCACCTTCGTATTGTAGCGCTCATGGAGGCGGCCTGGGCTTTTGCCGAAGAAGTGCTGGCCCCTGGGGGTGCTTTTGTCTGCAAGGTTTTCCAAGGTGGGACCGAAGGCAACTTGCTCAAGACCATGAAAGCCCGCTGCACTAAGGTTGCTCACGCCAAACCGCCGTCTAGCCGCAAAGAATCGGCGGAAATGTACGTTGTTGCCATGGGATTTAAAGAATAGACCGAAACACCAATTCGGTGCCTTGAGGGGCGCAAAGAAGTGTGCGATAACCCGCCAACTTTTTCAGGTGGTGCCCTATGAAATTCGCCGAAGCATACACGTTTGATGACGTGCTTCTGGTGCCCGGTGCTTCCTCGGTCCTTCCCAATCAAGCTGACACATCGACCCGTCTGACTAAGACGATCACGCTTGGTATCCCCCTGATTTCTGCAGCTATGGATACGGTCACGGAGCATCGCTTAGCCATTGCTATGGCTCAGGCTGGTGGAATCGGCGTTATCCATAAGAATTTAGGCGTTGAAGAGCAGGCGTCAGAGGTTCGGAAGGTTAAAAAATTCGAGTCTGGGATGGTGGTTGATCCCGTAACGATTTGCCCGGATCAGACTCTCAGTGATGCATTGGGGTTAATGACCGAGCACAAGATATCCGGGATTCCTGTGGTCGAACGGGATACGGGCAAGTTGGTCGGCATTCTGACCAATCGTGATGTGCGCTTTGCCTCCAATCCAAATGAGCCCGTTAGCCAACTTATGACAAAGGAGAATCTGGTCACCGTGCCTGATTCCGTCGATCTCGAAGAGGCCAAGCGACTGCTTCACCGTCATCGCATCGAAAAATTACTCGTGGTCGACAAAGATTACCGCTGTGTTGGATTGGTCACCGTCAAAGACATGGAAAAAGCACAGGCGCACCCTGATGCTTCTAAAGATGACCAGGGCCGCCTGAGAGTCGCAGCTGCGACAGGTGTCGGTGAGGATGGTCTCGCGCGAGCAGATGAATTGCTCGATGCTGGTGTGGACGTCGTTGTTGTTGATACGGCGCACGGGCATTCGGCTGGTGTGCTTGATGCTGTCCAGGCAATAAAGCGGCAAAGCAACTATGCGCAAGTTATTGCAGGCAATGTCGCTACGCCGGATGGTGCGAAGGCACTCATTGATGCAGGCGCAGATGCAGTCAAGGTGGGAATCGGACCCGGTTCGATTTGCACAACCCGTATTGTTGCCGGCGTTGGTGTGCCGCAACTTACTGCTGTAATGGAAGTAGCGGACGCAGCCAGCAAGGCTGGCATACCAGTGGTCGCGGATGGGGGCATCAAACAGTCTGGGGATATCGCCAAGGCCATTGCCGGTGGTGCTGATTGCGTAATGATCGGGTCACTATTGGCTGGCACTGAAGAGAGTCCCGGTGATGTTATTTTATTCCAGGGCCGAACTTACAAAGGCTACCGCGGAATGGGATCGCTCGGCGCCATGGCGCGTGGCTCGGCTGATCGCTACTTCCAGCAAGACGTGGCTGACAATATGAAGCTGGTGCCTGAAGGGGTTGAGGGCCGAGTGCCCTACAAAGGCCCTGTTCAACCGGTCGTGCATCAGCTGGTCGGTGGATTGAAGGCGGCGATGGGGTATACGGGGAATGAGTCTGTTGCTCGTATGCACAAGAATTCCACCTTCCGTCGGATCACGGCTTCGGGCTTCCGCGAAAGCCACGTGCATGATGTTGCCATCACTCACGAACCACCCAATTACCGGATCGATTTTGACTAGGCCGGCACGTCAGCTGATACGGAAATTCTGCATATGACTCCCGGCGCGCGCCTTCAGGCAGCAGTAGAAATTCTATCGGCCATGGACGCGGATCCTGCCGCAGGAGATGGTGTTGTGCGGAGTTATTTCCGCATGCGGCGCTACATTGGATCAGGTGACCGACGCGATATTTCCACTCGGGTATGGCGCACTGTACGATACCGAAGCCGTTTGTCGTGGCGACTTGATCAAGAGAAACCCTCCCCCCGGCTTCTTGTTCTCGGTGACAGTCTTCTCAACGAAGGGCAAGAATTCGATACGTTGAATAGCATATGCAGTGGCGAAGGATATGCGCCGGCCGTACTAGACGAAACCGAGCGTTCTGTTTTGTCGTCTGCAGATGCAGGGACGTCAGATGAAATGCCCGCCCACGTCGCGTCCGAGTGTCCCGATTGGCTATGGCCTTACTTCACGGATCTATTTAGTGACCAAGCTGAAACCGAATTGGCAGCGCTCTCAGAGGAAGCGCCGGTGGATCTTAGGGTCAATACCCTGAAAGCGGATCGGGCGGCCGCGGCGGCCGCGCTCGAAGCGGAAGGATTAAACGTCGAAAACACGGGCTTCGCGCCTCACGGCCTGCGCATGTCGGATCGTATGGTGTTGGCCAACAGTAAGACCTTTGCCAACGGGCTAGTTGAGGTGCAAGACGAAGGGTCTCAACTCGCCGCTGCTTTGGTTGACGTGAAACCAGAACAGGATGTGCTTGATCTGTGTGCCGGCGGTGGCGGCAAAACGCTAGCCATGGCCGCCGCCATGGGAGGGCACGGTCGAATTATCGCCACAGACAACGACGCACGACGTCTGAATCGGGCCAAGCCGCGGTTAAAAAGAGCCGGGGTGTTTTCAGTTACGACGCGGGTGCTTGATCCCGAGAACACGAATTGGCTGCATAAGAAGCGGAAAATTTTTGATCGCGTTCTCGTGGATGCACCGTGCTCAGGGACCGGTGCGTGGCGCCGTAATCCAGATGCCCGCTGGCGCTTAACGCCGAAAGATCTGAGTCGACATATCGAGACGCAGGACGCGGTGCTGACGCAAGGCGGCCGCATGACCAAGCCCGGTGGACGGTTGGTCTATGTCACCTGTTCTTTGTTGCGGCAGGAGAATGAAGATCGCGTTGAGCATTTTCTTGAGCGCCACGAACACTTCCGGGCTTTGTCCACGGCAGATATTTGGAAAGCCGTGCTGGGTACTCGTTATCCGGGACGCGGAAAATATTTACGGCTTTCGCCCCGCCGTCATCAGACTGACGGCTTCTTTATTGCCGTACTTCAACGCAAAACTGAAGGGTAGCAACGTTTTGACCTTGCGCTCTTCAGCTTTTAACACGTTAGATTATCCAGCCTCACAGCAGTGTTTCTATGACTGATCGCATACTCATTATCGACTTTGGCTCTCAGGTTACCCAGCTCATCGCTCGCCGTGTGCGGGAAAGCGGTGTCTATTCTGAGATTCATCCGTTCAACAAAGTGACCGAAGAAAGCATCACGGCCTACAACCCGAAGGGCGTCATTCTCTCAGGGGGTCCGGCGTCGGTGATTGGCGATGATACGCCTCGCGCTCCAGAAGGCCTGTTTGACATGGGCCTTCCCGTTCTCGGCATTTGCTATGGTCAACAAACCATGGTCGCTCAATTGGGAGGCCAAGTTGAAGATGCAGACCATCGCGAATTTGGCCGCGCGTTTGTTGATGTGACAGACACTTGCAAACTGTTTGACGGTGTATGGAAGACCGGAAGTCGAGAGCAAGTGTGGATGAGTCACGGTGATCGCGTGAATGCGATTCCCTCTGGTTTTGGTGTCGTTGGAACATCTGATGGAGCCCCTTACGCGGCGATCGCAGATGAGGCCCGCAAGTTCTACGGTGTGCAATTCCATCCAGAGGTCGTTCACACGCCTCATGGAGCGGAGTTGATTGAGAACTTTACGCACAAGGTTTGTGGTGCCGCTGGTGATTGGACGATGGCAGCGTTCAAAGACCAGGCAATTGCCGCGGTTCGGGATCAGGTTGGAGACGGTCGTGTGATTTGTGGCCTATCTGGCGGAGTTGATTCCTCAGTGGTGGCGGCGTTATTGCATGAAGCCATTGGTGATCAACTGACCTGCGTGTTGGTAGATCATGGACTCATGCGAGCAGGAGAGACGGAACAAGTTATCGAGGTATTCCGTGATCGCTTTAATATCAACCTGGTGCTGAACAACGCGGAAGATCTGTTTCTTGGCAAGCTGGCGGGGAAGACTGATCCGGAAGAGAAGCGCAAAATAATCGGCGCAACCTTCATTGACGTGTTCGAAGCCGAGGCGAAGAAGATTGGCGGAGCTGATTTTTTGGCGCAAGGCACCTTGTATCCGGATGTGATCGAAAGTGTATCTTTCGCCGGCGGTCCAAGCGTCACAATCAAATCTCATCACAATGTCGGTGGGTTGCCGGAGCGCATGAACATGGCGTTGGTGGAACCCCTGCGCGAACTGTTCAAAGACGAAGTGAGAGATTTGGGTCGAGAACTCGGCCTGCCAGATACGATGGTTGGTCGTCATCCTTTCCCCGGCCCCGGCCTGGCAATTCGTATTCCCGGGCAAGAAATCACTAAAGATAAGCTCGCTACTCTGCGCAAAGCAGATGCGATCTATCTGGAAGAAATCAGAAACGCGGGACTGTACGACGCCATTTGGCAGGCTTTTGCTGTGTTGCTTCCTGTTCGTACCGTAGGCGTTATGGGAGATAGCCGGTCCTATGACTATGCCCTTGCGCTCCGTGCAGTAACCTCAACTGACGGTATGACGGCAGATTTCTATCATTTCGATATGGAATTTCTGGGGCGTGTCGCGAACCGCATTATTAATGAGGTCAAAGGCGTCAACCGCGTGACCTATGATGTGACGTCCAAGCCTCCCGGCACGATTGAGTGGGAATGAAGAAATGCATCATGGAAGTGAGCGATTAATTGGGCTGGATGCAGCACGATATTTTGCTTTCGTAGGAATGGTGCTTGTCAACTTTGATGTTGTCATGTCCATGTCATACGGAGTCCAAAGCAATTGGGAATTCGCTAATCAAGTTATAGGGCAATTACAGGGTCGTGCTTCCGCTACATTTGTAGTTCTCGCAGGGATTGGACTCGGACTGTCCAGTTTCAAAAGAGAGAGTCGGACAGTAAACGTTACTATAAAGAGAGCCATATTTCTTCTGATTCTAGGTCTCCTCAACATGTCTATTTTTGAGGGAGATATCTTGCATTATTACGCCTTTTACTTCTTGTTCGGCGCTTTTTTACTTCCATGTAGTAATCGAGTGTTGGTAGCGATGATCGGTCTACTCAACATAGTTTTTCTTGTCATGATTCTATCCATTGATTACGAGTCAGGCTGGAACTTTGAAGAGCTTACTTATTCGGGCTTTTGGACAATTGATGGATTCATTCGAAATTTATTCTTTAATGGATTTCATCCGGTTTTTCCTTGGTTTGGATTTTTCTTGCTTGGCATTGTTCTGAGCCGAACTTTACTGCAAGACAGACAAGTTCAGATTCAGTTGATTACGTGGGGTTTAGCCGCAGTAGTCTTTTCAGAAATAGTTAGCTTTATATTGTCTGGCTATTTAATTCCTGCTGACTCCGAAATGCAGTTTTTGGCTGCAGCTGATTCGATACCGCCAATGCCACTTTATTTCTTTGCAGCATCTGGCGCAGCTCTTCTCGTCATAGGTTCTTGCTTGCTTTTATCAGAAAGATTCAGAAGAACAAGGACGTTCTCTTTAATCTCGCCTGCTGGGAGACAAACTCTTACCTTATATATTCTCCATATAGTTGTTGGTATGGGATTTATCGACGCTCTTGGATTGACGGGCCGTCAGACTTCATCACAAGCATTCGTTGCTGCAATAATGTTCTGCGTTTTGGCGACTATTTTCGCTTTCACCTGGTCGAAATGGTTTGGCAGAGGTCTCGCTGAGTCATTAATGCGAAAGTTAACTGGTTAACCCTTTTTGCTGCTCAAAAGATTAAGGCAGTTGAGAAAGGGCATTTTGGGGGTCAATGAAATCAAGGGTTTCAGAGGTGCGATTTTAGGGGGTAAAAAAGAACACCCCCTATCTCACCTCCCCATCACACTCACCGAACCTTCCACATCGGTATGCGGCATCTTTCTCCTGCATCCAGATTTCCCGTTCTCTCTCCCAAACACCTCTTTCGTAGGCGCATTGCACTGAATTGGAACGGCAACGGAATGGAGGGGAGTTCGATGGAGAGGTAACCTCTCTCAATCAGGTCACGTTGAACCTGCTCAATACGAGGTTCGGTAAAGATGGGGGATCCGTAAGGGGGCCGGATTTTTGGTTAAATGAGGATGAGACGCTGACTGAGCGTAGGATGCGATTGGAAACATAAGATGAAAAAGAATAGTTTGTGTGTTGCGGTTGCCTTGTTTGGTTTGGCTCATGCATCCGTCGTTGTTGCAGAGGGTGCTCAGCAGCTAGCAGTGGAGCAATCAGCGCGTCCGCTTTCGGCTTTCTTTGGGTTAGACAACAATCTGCCCTTTGGCGCTAATGTCCTGTGTTTAGGCGCGTGGGGTGAGGACGGTATGCCGGTGGTTTTGAGCCACACCGTTAACCCAGATTCATTGCAAGCTGAAGACTTCCGTGTGGTCAGCCAGTCCGGAGCCACTAACACGCCTATGTGTGTCACCCTGCACCCAGCAGGCGACATGGATGAAAATCGAACGGTTTTGCTGATTGGTGAATTCGGTAATGCCGATGATGATCCGCCAGTTAAGGTGTTGATCGTAGATGATGTGCTCTCAGACGCCACCGACAGCCCCCAGTTGAACTTTCGTGGCACCCAAGTTTCGGTTATTTCTCTCGACGCTGGCCCGGAGATTATTTTGGCTGCGGCGGTGCCAAAGGATATCTGGTCGCTGCCTGGTCGGGGAACGTCTTGCCCCACCGCCACCAAACAGGTGGTGCGGGTGACCTGGACAGGTGGCGTGAGACTGCCCAACAGAGGCGAGTTGGGCGAGGCACAGAAGAAGTTATATAAGGTAAGCCTCACCGCTACGGATGGCTCTCGGTCCGAGGTGAGTCCGGCAGCATTGGCAGACCTAGGCGACGCCGACAACAACCACTTTCTGTGTCTGGACACGACCACGCCCGCTACCGCCGTGGCTTTTCCTGCGGGGTATCTGGTTGACCCGAACGGTGATCTAAATGCAGATTCCAAGGTTATGGTTCGCAGATAGTAGGTTTTAGAGTGGTAAGCCTATTGAGTGAGAATAGTACACATTGTGTCGAAAGCTCGAGGTCATGTTTAAAAACAAGGCTGAAAACCCATTTTACTAAACAGTCTTTCTGGCGTCTCTTGGTGTGTCACTTATTGAGTCGTTATAGCAATGAGGATACTTAGGTTATGGAATATTTCTGGAAAAAATTAAAAGAGAAAATTTTATACGGGTCTGTCATCGGCGCCCTCTTTGTCGGGTTCATAGTGTTCACGGATTTTGAGTACTCGATCAGGATGCGTGCTCTATACTCAGATCTACTCAAGTCGAGGTCGGTTGTTGGAGAGTGGCATTGCGAGGGTGCAACCACAAACTTTGAATCCTACAAATTCAAGAATCATATAAATTCAAATGGTACCTATTCTTTGTTTGGAGTGATGTCTGGATTGGAAGAAGAGTCAAATCTTCTTATGGAAATAGGGTTGAAAGCAAATGGAACCTACAAGAAGGTTGATGACAAATACATAGAGACTGTGGATGAACTTACGGTAACTGCGTTCAAGATTGAGGGCGTCGATGTTTTAAACGACTCTGATGTAAGGTCTTATATTGAGCCCATGGAGCGTAATTCAAAAGGCATGAATACAGGAAGTAAGATTTTATCTCTGGATCTCAATGAATTAATCCTCGAGGTGGATGATGAGGTAGTTAGGTGCAGTAGATCTTAAAGATCTATTTTTGTATTACCCCGGGGAAACGTTATTCAAAACAACTTCAACGCACTGGTATTGAGCGTGTAGGGGATGTCTCCAAAAGTGTAGGGGATGTCTCCAAAAGACATTTGCGAACACAAGAGCATTTACCTGAGAAAGACTGACGCGAAACTTGGTGCGGGGAGCACGTCAGAAGACAGACTGACTGTTTCTAGAGACAAGAAGGCGGGACAACCTTAGTATCCGATCATAGTATCCAAGCAGAGGGTGATGGGAATTCACCACCTCTTTGGGGTCTGTGCAAAAAGGTTCAGTAGCAAATTAACCTTCTAGAAGATCGATTAAATTCACTTTCAAGTACTTACCCTAGTGATTGATTTGCAGTCTTTTAATCGGAGTCAGACTAGTATGAAAGTGGACGTCGCCGTACACAGATCCCTTTTGTCCTCTTTGAGATAGCGCAGTAGCGCTATGAACCTTCCCTATTAGAATCTGCTGCGAACAGTTAGCCCATAGGTGCGCGGTGCATTAAGGTAACCGCTAAAGCTGCCTTCCTGGATAACGGTTGGAAATGCGCTGAGAAGATTATTATCGTTTGTAAGATTCCGGCCCCACAGCAAAAATTCTATTCCGTTATCCATCGCCAACCCTGCACTAGCATTAAGATTGTTAACCTTACGTTGAGCAAGCGGGCTCCCTAAGGCAAAGGCTGGAACATTGTCTACGACGTCAACATTGCTTTCGTAGAGATACTCACCCCTTAAGAACCCAGATAAACCACTATTAAACTCGTGTGAGTAAGTAACGGATGTGGACCAGCTGATTTCGTGGATGCCAGCGGCTTTTGTCCCACTCAAATCTCTAGATGACTGACCAGCGCCGCATCTCGCTACGTCGAATGCTTGACAAGGCGCTCCAAGGAAAGATTTGTATTTTGGATCCATTACGATAACTGCTGATGCAATAACTAGGTCTTCTGTTGGTGCGAATGCCGCGTCAATCTCAAACCCTTTATGCACTTCACTACCTGCGTTAGAAATTTCAAAGCCGGCGCCCGTGAATAGATTGGATTGGAAATCTTTCACCTCCTGCTCAAAAACCGCTAAGTTGAAGTAACCTCGGTCAAAGCTACTCTTAAGACCAATTTCAATCACACTCACGTCTGAGGGTCGTGCAAATCTTCCACGTGAATTAGCAGAGGGAGGCCTTGAGTCTGATGACAAATTAATGGCCCCAGCTTTCCAACCAGTTGCATAGCTGACATAGCCTGTGATTGTGTCCGTGAAGTCATAGGCCAATCGTGCTTGATAGGTAAATTTATCGCCACTCAGCACTCCTGTTTCATTGGCGTTCGGATAATTAACAGGCACCGGGAAAAATTGAAGAGGTACGAATGCAAGGAGTGGATTGACTGCGGGATTATCTTTATTTGCTGCTGCAAACGCCCCTGCTCCGGCAGATATTGCCGCAAACGTTCCGGGTGCAATGGCTTCTATCGCGGCGATAGCTGCCGGGTTGGTGGCGTCCACCCCTAGCGCTGCATATTGTTGTGCTATCACCGTCTGCGTTATGACTCCTTCACCAATTGCAGGAAAGTCTAGACTGGACAACACGTCATTCATCACAACGTTCGATGTGGCAGTTTTCTTCGAATCAATATAAGCGCCACCAATGGAGAAGGTTAATTTCTCAGATGCGCGAAAGTCAGCGTTTGCAAAAACCTGTACCGACTCGTCGTCAAGGGTATAATTGTCGACAATACCTGTGCCGTCCCTGAACAATGAACCTGGGGGCAAACCAAGCAAAGTTTGTAATGCAGGAAGTTGACCGCCAGCTAAAGCATTCGCAAAGTTGAATGCGTCCGTGCCGAAGGTGAGTGTCCTACAGCATGTTGGTACGCTTTCGTCGAAGTAGTAGGCGCCAAGGAGCCAGTCAAGCTGATCGCCATCATCTTTGGAAGTTAGCCTGAATTCTTGCGTGAAGGTCTCAAACTTCTGATATTGAAGCAGATCGACGATATCTGCTCCCGAGAAATCTACTGTATTGTCGCTATTATTTGATTGCTCTCTATATGAAGTTATCGATGTAAGGTCTGCAAAACCAAGATCTACCTCACCTGTTATCGATAATCCTTTACCCTCAAGTTCATTGCTTGGGTCTTTACTATAGGCAACTTCGCGATCAAACAGCCTAGCGGGGTTTCCTATTGGTTCTCCAAGTCCAAAAGGAAAAGGTGCACCAATCACTTGTGAGAGTACCCCATTGAAAAGCTGAGAAGCTCCGCAACAAATTTCATTAATTTTGTTATAGTCAGCAATCACTTTGATTGAGAAGGCGTCAGACGGCTCTAAGAGAATTTGACCTCGCAATGAAAAACGATCTCGATCGTTGATATCTCCATTTGTGACCGTATTAGTGTAGTAGCCGTCCCTCTGATTGATGGAGCCTGAGAGGCGGAATGCTGCTTTGTCAGAAATTGGACCCGTAATACTAGCCTTGCCAATTATCTGGTCATAATTGCCATAGGTCAGCTCACCCATTCCGCTAAATTCGAATTCTGGACCTTTTGTTGTGATTGAAATTGCCCCTACAGACACATTTTTCCCGTAAATACTTGATTGAGGGCCTCGAAGTACTTCAATTCTTTCAAGTTCTGGAAGGTCTAGTATCGAAGACGCCGCACGAGATTGGTAAACGCCATCAATAAAAACGCCAACCTCTGCTTCAATGCCGGCATTATTTGCCCCATTACCAAAACCTCTTATCAAAAAGTTTGTTTGGGCAGAATTTTGAAGTTGGGTAACGCGCAATGTTGGCACTACGGTTTGAAGATCTAGCAGGTCGTTAATCTGTGATTGTTCAATCACAGCGGCATCAACGACGGTGATAGCTATGGGGACCTCCTGAAGGCTCTGCGCACGCTTGGTAGCGGTGACAATAATCTCTTCAGGTTTGACCAGGCTCGTTTCGCCATCTGCTGTGGCTCCTTGAGCATTAAGCATTGTTGCCAAAACTAGCACGAGAGTTCCAAGAATTAATCGTACATTAGCCATATCTGCCCCCTGAGGTGTATTCTAAGAAATATCCCTTATCCTACTCTTTTAAGGCATTATTGCAAAATAGCTCGATTGAGAGGGACTGAAGCTAGAACACATCAATAAGTGTACGTAATGACGCTGTTACTTCCGTCCTTCCCCTAACTATTTTCGTTCGGATTCTTCTTCTGGTAGTTCGCAATCCCAGACTTCACTCGTTAAACGATTTAATCCCTTTCTACAGAAACACACCGTTTATCGGTTAGATTGCCTTGGTTTTTTTGTCGATGACTCCATCCCAAACAGTCGACAAATGATAAATTAAACACCCGCTGATGACATTTTGAGGCTGATACGCCATCGCGGCAGTTTGTTGAGGCCACAAACCGGAAGGGCTATGGCGCTATCAGCTAAAGGGAGAGTGAAGGGGGGGGGCTCGCACGTCAATCAAGCCGGGGTGATTTTGCTCTGCTTTCGCCTGATTCCAGTTGAAATAGGCCAAAAAAACTCTGATATGTTCTTTCTAAGTGACGAGTTTGTTGTGACTAGTGAGTTTTGACCGGAGACGATCGTGTATCGCGAAAAAAAGGCATCTGGTGAAGATGCGCTGCCGTCCATCGACAGTATCCCGCATTCAACACATGACGAAGCGGCGCGACAGAAGTATGTTGCCTTCCTGCGCAAGTTTGTAATGGCTGATCTCTCGCAAGACATGCGCGCGGTTTATGAAAATACAGTAGAGCCATCTTTCCGCGCTAATAATGGGGAAAGCCCGCAGCATGCGTTGACGGTCAGAAAGGCTATGGAGCCAAAAACCTTTTACAAGACGTGGTCATCTCTTCGGTACAATGCTCAGGAAATGACATGGAACTCCGTGCAAGGAGAGGTGGAGCGGGCTTTGCCAGCACTTATTGATGTGGCAGATAAGGTGGCTAAGCAAACGCCGGCCGGCGGAACATTGAGGCTAAATCCGGACCTGTCGATCCCAAAAGCGGTCAGTGCTTTAGATATTCATTTAATGCCCGGCTGTTTTTATACAGAGTACCTTGAAGAAGATGTTGCTGTTGGAGCCGTTTATGCTCACGGTACTAAAGTGTTTTCAGGGGCATTAAGGCCAGCCAAAAATCCGGGCAAGGGCGGTGTCGCTGATTCCATTGCTCACTACTTAAAGCTCAAGTATCCCAATTTTAAACCGAAGCGAATTCTAGATTTGGGCTGTACGATCGGTTCGAATCTCTTGCCATTTCACCGAGCATTTCCCGACGCTGAACTCTACGGTGTTGATGTCGGTGCGCCGGTACTGCGATACGGTCACGCACGTGCCGAGGCGCGAGGTATTGCCGCGCACTATTCCCAGCAAAATGCCGAGGACACGGATTTCGAAGACGGTATGTTCGACCTTGTTGTCTCGAGCTTCTTTTTCCATGAGATCGCTGTGCAATCGACCAAAAAGATTTTGGCAGAGGTCAATCGTGTGTTGGCGCCGGGCGGTGTGACAATCCATATGGAGTTGCCGCCTGCCTCAGCGATGGACCCTTACTATAATTTCTTCTTGGATTGGGATGCTTACCACAACCACGAGCCTCACTATGCAGCGTTCCGGCAGCAAGACCCGATTTCTCTGCTCGAAGCAGCTGGATTCGCGTCGGAAACCTGCGGCCTGGTTCGCATTCCCGATCGCGGTGGTGTCAGTGATGAAGAGTTCGCTGCCTTTGCCCGCGGCGAAGCAGAAGCGCCGCAACACAGCAATTTCTCAAGCTACTATTTGTTCGGTGCGGGAAAGTAACGCCGTTGAGCCATTGCGCATTCGGTTGATTGCGGGGATACTTTATTTCAACTGCTCAGGTTTCCGGAGGTTGGGATGAACGCCATTCGTGATATCGACACACTGGTTGACCCCACACACGACGAGCTAGCCCGTCAGGGTTTTGTTTCGCGGTTGCGCAAACACATCATGAAAGACGTCGCGGACGATATGCAGACGGCTTACGAAAATGCAGTGAAGCCGGCCTTCGTCGAATCTCATGGGCGTGAGCCTGAATCTGGCGAAGAAGTCCGAGATGCTATTGCCGATAACTTGACTTATCGTGTGTGGAGCAGCCTCCGGTATAACGCGCAGGAAATGGTCTGGGAGTCGGTTCGGGAAGAAGTCGAACGCCAGCTACCAGAAATGATCTTTATTTCTGACCAAGCGCAAAAATCTAATTCCCAAGGCGGGTCTTTGACTCTCGACCCTGAATTAGAGATGCCCGATTACGTTGATACTCTTGATGTCCACCTGATGCCTGGGTGTTGGCAGCATGAGCACGTTGATGGCGATGTTGCGCAAGGCGCAATATACGCACACGGTGGTTTGGTATTCAGAGGATCACTATTGCCAAGCAAAACCCGTAGTGGCGTTGCAGCCTCTGTCAGCAAGTGGCTGTCGATCCGTTATCCTGATTTCAAACCCGAAAAGATATTGGAAACGGGCTGTACCATTGGCAACAATCTTTTTCCTTATAAGGACATTTTTCCCGACGCAGAGCTGACCGGTGTTGATTTAGCGGCGCCTTGTTTGCGCTATGCTCATGCGCGAGCTGCAGCTCGTGGTATTGATGCTCAGTTTTCACAGCAGAATGCTGAGACGCTCAATTTTGCAGACAACACTTTTGATCTTATTGTCTCAAGTTTCTTTTTCCATGAAACGTCAGTCGCAGCGACCAAAAAAATACTGGCCGAGTGCCGTCGTGTGCTCAAACCGGGCGGTATGATGGTTCACATGGAGTTGCCGCCAGCGTCGCAGGTTGATGCCTATTATAATTTTTATCTCGACTGGGATAACGAACATAACAATGAGCCGCACTATCGGGATTTCCGTTCTCGAGATTGCGTGGACCTCATGACCAGCGCTGGGTTTAGCAAAGATGAATGTTTTACCACATCGATTCCTGATGTCGGCGGTGCAGATCCAGACTATTTCCGTCAGGTCGCTCTCAGTGAAACGCCGCCTCCCGTGCACGGGAATTACACGTCTTGGGCTTTGTTCGGGGCTATCAAAGCCGCATAATTCTGCGGTTTATCCGACTGGGCTTGTTAAGTCGCGTCAATCAAGGCTAGCGTTTCCCTAACAGAAAAAAGGGACGCGTTATAACTGACTTCTCTTCGCAGGCGGTTGCCCGTGGTAATATAAGTGGTGCAGCGAAGACTGAATTTGAACAGCGGGGATGGACAGTGATGGCTGAGGAAAGCGATAGGCTCGCTCCCGATCTAGATGCTGACCTCGCGGAAGACGAGGAGTCCGAGGACGAATAGTCCGAGGATCAGGAGCAAGCCTCAGCCGACAGTAGCCGGTTGGCCTATGCGCAGTGCACGGCCCCTAGAAGAGGACTCGAGCGCTGGACGCAAAGATAACGCCCGTCGACAGCACGGTCGAAATCACGACAGTGACGTGCAAATACTTGGTTAAGCGTTCCATACCATTCCTCCTTTATCGCGTTGCCGGTGCAACGGGCACCGACCTACATCGCGATATATATGCGAAATAATATTACTGTATTATGAAATAAATGGATAATGCTGCATAACAGCAATGCTCATGTTGCATAGCGGCATAATGTGGCATTCTGGTTACAAAACAAGGCCTTAGCAAAGACTTCTAAAACCTTAGTGAGACACCAGTTTGAGGTCTGATTTGAAGATTTCTAGAGCGTCGAGCAGAGAGTTGCTTTGCCGCAAAGTGCGGTGGCGGGTGCTCACCACATATTTGCCTTTGCGAGCTAATGAACTACGGGCTTTGCCCTCAGTGGCTAGCTTGGTGACCGTGAACAGAGGCTCTTCGCGACTGCTGCGATAGATACAGAATCGGGCAAAACCTGGGGTGGCGCCAATAGCGTAGTCGCGCCATTCGCCGGTGATCACCCGAGACGAATAGACACCAAGGAGTTGCGTGAGTTCTGAGCGAGTAAAATGAAGAGCAGATGCTTTACGCTGGTAGTCGGAAATCCGCACCAATTGATTCACTGGCCGATTAGCCCCTTCAATTCACTGTCGAGGCCCATATCTTTTCATTGATTCCGAGGTCCCGCAAGACGGCGATAAGCGGTTAAACAGAGCGATTACCGACCGAGAGGCGCATTAGTATCCAGCGGAGCCCAAGGGCGCATTTTGACGGTCTGGATCCGGGCGGTCCAAGCAGTTGATATCGCCGAGCGTTTCAAAGCAGTAACGGCTGCGCTGGCTCACAGGCAGGTCGCTGTCTGAGCAGAGCATACCGCTGCTCGCACCATCGGACCCGCTGCACTCATAGCCCACGGATTGACGCAGCATGCGATCGCTGGTCGCGCCGCATGCCTTTAAAAGAGCCGATAGGGCCAGAATCATTGAGACTCTAACCATGCAAGGACTCTCCATGGGTCGATTTCAGACGGTCCGGCGATCCCTGAAATTAAGGTAGATAAAAGGGGCCAATATGAGTTTGGGGCTGACCCTTTAAGAAATGCTGAATCTCTAGATATTCCGTCAAATTCCGGCCTGATATCCTGAATTGCAACACTGCGGCCGCATGGGTATGGTACGCGCCGATTCGTCCACTCTTGCCCCCGGTCGTCCGGTGTCCGGACCAGACTGATGAGGACCCATCCTGTGACCAAGAAAAAGGTTGGCGGCCAAAAGGCAGCCAAATCTAAAAAAGAGTCTACGCCGTCACCTGAAGATGAAAATGAAGGTGCCGTTGATGCGTTCATGACGGAGGTCGAATCCGAGCTCCGCGACGAACAGATTCAAAAGATATGGGACCGCTATAAAGTCTGGGTTTACGGCGCGATGGCGGGGCTCGTATTTGGCGTTGCCGCGTTTCAGTATTTGCAAGGATTAGCGACCGAAAGATTGGCGCTGCAGGCGGATACGTTTGCTCGGGCGACCGAACAGTTGGCTGATGGCAACAATGATGCGGCGTTGTCTGAATTGTCTGCAGTTGTCGACCAGGGTGGTCCCTACGGTGCGTTGGCTGATCTACAGCGCGCTGGAATTCTTTTAGAACAGGGCAACACGCGGGATGCGATCTCTATATATCGGACGCTGAGCAATGATGCGAATATCGCCTACGTATTCAGTGACCTCGCAACCCTGCTATGGGGCATTCATGGTTTGGATAGTGAAGACCCTGGGGTGTTGGAAGATGCCATCGAGCCCCTGACCGATCCAAGCAACGCATATAGTTTCTCGGCACTAGAGTTGATGGCGCTCCTGTCCGCTCGCCGCGGAGATATAGACGGTGCCCGCGCGATCCTCGACCAACTTGTTGATGATGCGAATACACCGGCCGCCATTAAAAATCGCGCCAGTGAACTATCTGCCGTCTACAATAGTCCTGTAGGGTCAGTTCCCTCACGTACTGTCACTAGCCCGTTAACTGACAGTGGTGACTTGGACGAGACCATGACTGACTCCGATAAACCGGCGGAAACGCCATAAGAGACGATCGGCCTTAGCGATGACGATGCAGCATTCACGTATCACTCGATCGTATTCGTCCCTTGCGGTGGGGGCGCTATCCGTTGTTTTGCTGTCAGCGTGTAGCGACCTGAATCCGTTCGATGGCGGAGAGGACGATGAAATTCTTCCGGGTACACGCATTTCGGTTTTGGCTCTCGAACGTGCGCTGAGACCTGATCTCAATGCAGTCGACACGCAAATCGTTCTGCCGGCGCCTGAAGACACGACAACATGGAGTCAGGCTGGCGGGTTCTCCCACCATGCCATGCATCATATGGTCATTGGGCCAGCGCCTCGTATTGTATGGCGCGCAAATGCCGGTTCGGGATCGGGAGAGCGCAACCGCACCCTGGGTGAACCTGTGGTCGCGAATGGGCGCGTGTTTGTCCTTGATGCGAAGTCGTTTGTTGCTGCGTTCAACGCCAGCAATGGTGACCGCCTGTGGCGCCGGGAGCTGGTGTCTAAGGATGAGGACGATGCTCATTTTCTTGGCGGCGGCTTGGCCCATGAAGGAGGGTTAGTCTTTGCAACAACTGGCTTCGCCGAAGTCGTCGCGCTGAACGCCCAATCCGGCCGCACGGTGTGGCGTAGCAAAGTTGACGCACCTATTCGGTCCGCACCGTCCGTCAATGGTGGGCGCGTTTTCGTGACGACCGTTGATAATCAGGTCTTCGCTCTATCGGCTCGGACAGGTGAGCGCCTGTGGACATACTCGGGCGTGAGTTCGCAAACAATTCTGCTTGGCGGCGGTAGCCCCGCGGTTGACGGGGGTGTGGTCATCGCACCTTTCACAAATGGTGAGATCGCCGCCTTGCGGGTGGACAATGGGTCAGTGCTATGGAGTGACTCTGTGATCGCCGTACGCCGTACGGAAGCGGCCGCGAGCCTTACTGATATTCGGGGCCGGCCAGTGATTGACCGCGGTCGTGTCTATGCCGTTGGTCATTCTGGAATTTTGGTATCGATTGATCTGCGGACGGGTCAACGGGTTTGGGATGTGCCCGTCCCTGGTGTGTATCAACCATGGATAGCTGGTGATTTCTTGTATGCCACAACCATCGATTCTGAGGTGGTTTGTGTTGATGTGCGCACGGGACAAATCATGTGGGTCACCCAGTTGCGCCGGTTTGAAGATTCTGACAATCAAGAAGATCGGATCATTTGGACCGGGCCTTCAATTGCCAGCGACCGGTTGATTGTATTTAGCTCCAATGAAGAAGCGTTAGCGTTATCGCCTTACAGCGGGAGCGTCCTAGGCGACATAGAGCTTAGGGCGCCAGTGACCATTTCTCCGGTGTTCGCTAACTCGACAATGTATGTCTATGACGACGACGGTACGCTTCTCGCGTATCGCTAACGGATTGCTAGGGCTGCCCCCATGTCTTTCACGCTCGCTATTGTTGGGCGCCCTAACGTGGGTAAGTCCACCCTGTTCAATCGGCTCGTCGGACGTCGGTTGGCGTTGGTGCATGACCGGCCTGGGGTGACCCGCGACCGACGGCAAGGCGAAGGTCACCTTGCAGATTTGACCTTTCAAGTTATCGATACCGCTGGTCTAGAAGACAGTGATACTGGAACTCTTGAAGGTCGCATGCGCGAGCAAACCGAACGCGCTGTCACTGAGGCCGACGTCGCCCTAATGGTGATTGACGCGCGCGCCGGGGTGACCCCCATCGACGAGCACTTTGCAGACGTGCTGCGCCGCGGCTCGACCCCAATAATATTGGCTGCAAACAAGTGCGAAGGTCAGGCGGCTCAAGCGGGTTTGTATGAGGCCTTTAGCTTAGGGTTGGGTGAGCCGATCGCCTTATCTGCAGAACATGGCCAGGGGTTGAGCGAACTGTATGACGCGCTGTTACCCTTCGACCAGCCGACGGATTCCGTAGATGAAGTTATAGATCATGTGGACGAGACCGACTCCCCTAGGTTCGACGATGAGGTGGTTGGGGAGTGTGACGGCGAAGACGAAGAGGGGCATGAAGATCCAGAACGACCTTTGCAGCTTGCAATCGTCGGCAGGCCCAACACGGGGAAGTCGACATTGGTCAATCGATTACTGGGAGAGGACCGTGTGCTTACTGGACCAGAACCTGGTGTAACACGGGATGCTGTTCCTATTGATTGGGAATACGAAGGGCGTCGGGTTCGCCTGGTTGATACAGCCGGGTTGAGAAAGAAAGCCAAAGTGAATGATGCTGTTGAGAAGCTTTCGGCACTTGATACCTTGCGGGCTGTGGACCTTGCAGAAGTTGTCGTGCTGGTGCTCGACGCCGATGCCATTCTAGACAAACAGGATCTCACCATCGCGGCACGCGTCATTGAAGAAGGGCGGGCTTTGGTCATTGCGGTGAACAAGTGGGATGTTGCAACAGACCGCAAGGAATCACTGTTTCAACTACAGGAAAAACTAGAAAAATCGCTAACCCAGGTGCGCGGTGTTCCGACCATTACGATTTCGGCGAAGACGGGAAGCCGTGTGTCGGAATTAATGAAAACCGTGTTTAAGACGCGGGAGATTTGGAACACGCGGTTACCGACGGCAGCTCTTAATCAGTGGCTTGAAGATGTTACCCAAAAACACCCACCGCCTCTTTCTAAGCAGAGGCGCAGGATTAAGTTGCGCTACATCACTCAAGCAAAGGCGCGACCGCCTACTTTCATTATGTTTACGTCTCGCCCCGTCGATCTGCCGACCAGTTATCATCGTTATTTGATGAATGATCTGCGCGACACGTTTGGGTTCGATGGTGTGCCGTTGCGCCTTCATGTGCGCAAACCCGACAACCCCTACGCGCCTAAAGGCTAGCGTTCAAAAACCGTTTGCCCACCGACGATGGTTCTAACGACCTGAATGTCGGCCAAGTCCTGCGCTGGCGCGGTCAGTGGATTCTTTTCTAGCACCACCAAGTCAGCAAGTTTTCCCGGTTCAAGCGTGCCTTTGTCTTGTTCTTCAAATGCCTGATAGGCGGCGTAGGTGGTGATGCCTTTTATAGCTTCAATCACCGATATGCGCTGTCTGGCTCCGATCACACGTCCACCAGAAGATAGTCGGTTCACAGCTGACCAAACGATGCGCATGGGCTCCATCGGAACCACGGGTGTGTCTGCGTGTAAGGTGAAAGCCATGCTGCGTTTCACTGCCGAGGCTGTTGGGCTCATTTGGGCGGCACGTTCGGGCCCCATAAAAATGTTCCAGTGACGGTCGCCCCAGTAGTAGGTGTGAAGATTGAAAAATGAGGGGATGATTCCAGCGGCAGCCATGCGATCCAATTGATCTTCCCGAGCCATCTGAGCGTGGATCACGATGTGCCGCGTGTCAGCGCGCGGGTTGGCTTTGGTGGACTGTTCAAAAGCGTAAAGTACGTCATCAATTGCGGCATCGCCGTTACCGTGGATGGCTATTTGATATCCTGCGTCGTGAACAGTTGCGATTTGCTTGGCGAGTGCCTCCCGATCCATGCGCGGATATCCGCGATATCGTGGATCATTATGGTTATGGCTGTGATAGGGCTGGCTGAGATATCCGGTGTAGCCCTGAATGGAACCGTCCGCGAACCCTTTGATAGCCCGGAGGGTGACCATACCGTTCGTGTCTGGCTGTTCTAGAGCGCCGCCATTTTCGACCAAGGCGACCATGGCTTGCAGGACCGGCCAGACGTGCACCCGAATGGGAAGAACGCCTTGGTTGAATGCTTTGACAAAGACATCAGCGCCGTTTGGTCCTGTTGCTCCTTGCTGGGCGGTGGTTACACCGACGGCAGCATATCCTTTGGCTGCTGCAGCGATGGCGTCAATCATGTCCTTTTCAGAGAACTGCGGAAGGAGTTCACCAACCTTTCCCATGGCGGGAGGCTCCTCGAGTACGCCGTTGGGTTCACCCGTCGCCTCGTCTATGCGGATTTTTCCACCGAAGGGTTGAGGTGTGTCTTTGGTGAGTCTGGCCAACTCTAGCGCTAGGCTATTGGCGACACTCAAGTGTCCAGATATATGGCCAATATAGATTGGATGTACCTTCGACACTTGGTCTAAATCCCAACGCGTCGGGTGCCGCATCTCTGCGACCAAGGTGTCGTCATAGCCGCGGCCTTGAATCCATTCGCCAGCGGGTGTGTTTGCGGCCTTAGCGGCGAGCGCGCGAATCATTTCATCAATGGTGGTTATGTCGCCGATCGGTGGGCTGTTGAGGTCAACAAAATGTTGTTCGATCAATCCTGAACTTGGGAAATGACCATGAGCATCGATAAACCCAGGGAGAAGAGCTTTTCCGTCTAAATCGATGATCGTCGTGTCCGGACCAGCTAGTGCTGACAATTCGGCGGTGGTGCCGACAGCAGAGATTCGATCTCCAGAGATGGCCAATGCTTCAGACACGGAATCGTTGTTCGGGCCCGTGAGGGTGATGACGGCGCCATTGATCAACACCGTGTCCGGCTGGCTGTTAGCGATCGAGACAGTCGGCGCAAATAGAGCTGCAAAAAAGGCGAGTAATCGCATGTAGGGCATAGGACCTCCGAAACCTAATCGGCGATGGTAACCCGTTCTCCTGTTTTGTCATGCGCTGGATCGGCCAGGTCAACAAAGGCGGTGGTTACATCTTCTGGAGCGCGCAGCATGTTTTGATCCTCGCCTGGAAAAGCTTTGAGGCGAAGAGCGGAACGAACCGGGCCAGGGTCAATCAGATTGGCGCACACTTTGGACTCGGTCATTTCGGCTGCATAAATGCGGACCAATTGATCAAGGGCAGCCTTCGATGCGCCATAGGCTCCCCAATAGGGTGCGGGGAGTGACCCTTGGCTGCATGTCACAAATATAGCGCGGCCCGCGTCTGACTGTCGCAACAGGGGATCAACGCTGCGAAGGAGTCGCCAGTTCGCCGTGACATTGAGGTTGAATACTTGATCCCAAAACTTTGGCGGAATGTGTCCTGCCGGAGAAAGTTGTCCCAAGGTCGCCGCCGCGCCGACTACTACATCTAATTTTCCATACCGTTTGAATAGCGCTTCCCCAACTTGATCAATCTTGTCGAAGGCGGTGAGATCCTCATCTACGAGAACCGCGCTTTGTCCTGTCGATTCCATAATTTCATCGTCTAGCGAAAGCAATTCATCTTTGCTCCGCGCGATGGCGACGACAGTCGCGCCTTCGCTGGCGAAGCGTTTGGCCACAGCTCGGCCGATTCCTTTAGAGGCACCGGTTACAAGAGCGATGCGTCCGGCAAGCCGGTCGCCAGCAGGACCGACCATAAGGACTAAGCCCGCCCTTCGGTGAGGAGGGACAATTGATGCGGAAGGGCTTCAGCGTTGAGATCTGTCAGAGCTGACGGGTACTCGCCGGTGAAACAGGCATCGCAATACTGCGGGGTGTCGCTGTTTCGCTTTGCTTCACCGACGGCGCGATAAAGTCCATCCACTGAGATAAAGGCGAGGCTATCAACCCCGAGCTGTTTGGCCATGCCATCAACATCGTGTTGAGCTGCCAGGAGTTGTTCTTTTTCTGGTGTGTCGATGCCGAAATAACAGGGGTGGGCAGTCGGGGGCGAAGAAATGCGCAAGTGTACTTCTTTCGCGCCGGCTTGGCGGACCATATCGACGATCTTAGTTGAGGTGGTGCCCCGGACGATGGAGTCGTCAACGAGGACAACCCGCTTGCCTTCGATTTGTGCCCGATTGATGTTGTGTTTGCGTTTCACGCCAAGGTGCCGTGTTTTATCAGTGGGTTGAATAAAGGTGCGACCGACATAATGGTTACGGATGATGCCGTATTCGAACGGCATTTCGATTTCCGCCGCATATCCAAGCGCCGCTGGTACGCCGGAATCTGGAACCGGTACGACGACATCGCATGGTACGTGACTTTCACGTGCGAGCTCTTCGCCAATACGTTTGCGAACTTCGTAAACGCTGGATCCTTCACAGATGCTGTCTGGACGCGCGAAATAGATGTATTCAAAAATACAGAACCTAGAGCCAGCTTCGGGAAAAGGTCGCACTGAACGCAACCCATCTTTGTCGACGATGACCATCTCGCCAGGCTCAACATCCCGGACGAATTCGGCGCCAATAATATCAAGGGCACAAGTTTCTGAGCATAGGATGTAGGCGTTATCCAACTTGCCAATGACGAGTGGGCGAACGCCCAGAGGATCACGTACGCCATAGAGCGCCGTGTTGGTCATGGCGACCATGGAGTATGCCCCCTCAATTTGCCTTAGGGCATCGATGAAACGCTCTTGCACAGTAGCTTGTTGGCTAATGGCAATAAGGTGGACGACAACTTCGGTGTCGGATGTCGACTGAAAAATGCACCCGCGGCGCACGAGCTCCTGACGCACAGTTAAAGCGTTCGTCAAATTGCCGTTGTGCCCTAGTGCCAAGCCACCAAATTCAAAGTCGGCAAACAGGGGTTGGACATTCCTTAAAATGGTGTCGCCCGTTGTTGAGTAGCGGTTGTGGCCCAGCGCCATATGGCCCTGTAGTCGGGCCATGACAGCTTCTGCCTTAAAGTTATCGGAGACATGCCCAAGTCCGCGGTGACTGTGGTAGTGCTCGCCATCAAAAGTGACGAGGCCAGAAGCCTCCTGTCCACGGTGCTGTAACGCATGGAGACCGAGCGCCGTATGAGACGCGGCGTCAGGGTCGCCGAAGATGCCAAATACGCCGCATTCCTCGTGCAACGTATCTCCATCCAGTGGGTCGGTTGTGAGCTGCGAGGAGTCCGGCGGTGTCATGCCCTAGTTGTCATTCTGATTGGTTTGAAACAGGCGGTCCATACTGCGGCGCTGATCTTGCTCGTAGGCGCCGTCCGGAGTTGTGGGCGCGTCGGGGTCGCTGCCTGGCGGAGGCTGAGTCAACTTATCAAAAGTTTCTTTGAGTTCCATAGCGTCCTTGGCGGTATCGGAGGCTTCTTTAGCAGCATCTTCAGCAGCCATAAAGCTTTCTGGCGCCAGAGATTGCATGAAATCTGCAGTCCCTTCGATTACGGGCAAGGTTTTAGCAGACCGTACCCAATCTGGGCGTTCGCCGGTATCAATAATCCAGTCCAGAATCAGCAGTGCGGCTGCGAGAATTACGGCGCCGCGAAGTAATCCGAAGACAAAACCAAGCGACCGATCAAGGTTGGTGAGCGCGCTGGCCTGAATTGATTTCGACAACATCTTTGTGAGGATGGATAAGACGATGAGGACAATAAGAAAAATGACAACGCTGGTGATAATGTCTGCGATGAGATCATTGGCGATGTATCCACGTGCGATATGTCGTAGTTCCGGCACGCCATAAACGATGGCAAGTATGCCCCCAATCCACGCTGCAACCGACAACACCTCATGCACAAAACCGCGCATGAAAGCGAGGATGGCGGAGACCAGTAGAACAATCACGACGACCAAGTCGAGACCACTAATGGGGATAGATTCCATCTATTTGGCCGTGGTGTTTTTTAGGGTCATGAGAATTTGTCCACCAAGGCCTGTACATGACCCAAGGACTCGATGCTGACAGACCTTGAGTCCATGGGCTGTTTGCGGCGACCTGAGTTCTTGGGCATCCATGCTTCTGTGAACCCTAATTTTGCCGCTTCCCGCAGGCGTTGATCCATTTGCGTGACGGCCCGGATTTCGCCGGACAGACCGATCTCGCCAAACACCACGGCACCCGAAGATACAGGAGAATCCCGAAAGGACGAGACCAATGCCGCGGCCACTGCCGCATCAGCTGCCGGTTCGGACACGCGCAACCCACCGGCCACGTTCAAATAAATGTCATGCCCGCCAAGTGCAAGTCCACAACGTGATTCCAGGACCGCGGCGATCATCGCGAGCCGCCCTGAATCCCAGCCAACGACGGTGCGCCTGGCGGTGCCTAGGCTTGACGGTGCCACCAGAGCTTGAATCTCGACCAGCATGGGTCGTGTGCCTTCCAGTCCCGCGAACACGCAACTGCCGGACACGTTGCCCCGTCGCTCCGCCAAGAATAGGGCAGATGGGTTGGGGACTTCGGCTAGACCGGCATCGGCCATCTCAAAGACGCCGATTTCATCTGTGGCGCCGAAGCGGTTTTTCACCGCCCTAAGAATACGGAAATGATGACCGCGCTCACCTTCAAAATAGAGCACGGTATCAACCATATGCTCTAGAACCCGCGGTCCCGCAAGAGTGCCTTCCTTTGTGACGTGGCCAACCAGAAACAACGTGAAGCCGCGTTTCTTGGCTATGCGGATAAGCTCGTGAGAACAGGTCCGCACCTGTGTGACGGTGCCAGGCGCTGAATCAATGGCATCTGTGTACATGGTCTGTATGGAATCGATAACCACAAGGTCAGCGCCGTCATTGACGTCAAGGCTGGCGGCGATGTCTCTGACATTGGTCGCAGCCGCGAGTTCCACAGGTGTATTTTCCAGGCCAAGGCGCGCGGCGCGCAGACGAACTTGATCCACGGCTTCTTCACCGGTGATATAGAGACACTTTGCGCCAGCTGCGACTGCTCCGGTGGCTTGGAGAAGCAGTGTCGATTTACCGATACCCGGATCGCCACCAACCAAAATGGCTGAGCCCGCTACTAACCCTCCGCCACAGACGCGATCGAGCTCAGCGATGCCGGTCTTTAGTCGTGGTGGCGCCGCTGTTTTGCCCTTGAGCCCGACAAATGAGATTGCTTTACCGCCTTTACCACCGCTTACCCCTTTAGGGAGCGCGCCCGAACCGGCTTCCTCTGCTAGTGTGTTCCACTCATTGCAAGAGTCACACTTGCCAGCCCATTTTGAATAGACTGCACCGCAGGACTGGCAAACGAATTGCGCTTGGGTTTTGGCCATTCGTGCTTACCGCCGCAGCTCCATGTGGATCGGTCCGTCTGCACGTCCATGAACAAACTGATCAACGTAGTCGTTGCTGGAATGATCGACATCGTCCGCCGCGCCTATCCAAATCAACTTGCCATGATACAGCATGGCAATACGGTCGCCGATTTTGCGGGCAGACGCCATGTCATGGGTGATAGACAGTGCCGTGATGCCCTGGTCTTTAACGCAGGCGACAATGAGGTCGTTGATAACGTCGGCCATGATGGGGTCGAGGCCGGTGGTCGGTTCGTCAAAAAAGATGATCTCGGGTGAGCCTGCTATGGCGCGTGCCAGGCCAACACGCTTTTGCATACCGCCGGATAATTCCGCGGGCGAGAGAGCGCCCACATCCTTAGATAATCCCACCTTAGCTAAGGTCTCGATTGATCGTTCTTTGGCGTCGGCGCGGCTCATGCCTGAGCCTTGAATCAGACCGAATGCGACGTTCTCCCAAACCGGGATGCTGTCAAACAACGCTCCACCCTGAAATAACATCCCAAATTTTTTGTTAGTTTCGTCGCGGTCATTTGCGGCCACATGAGTGATATCAGTTCCATCCACTTCGATGGTGCCTGAATCAGCCGTTAGCAGCCCTAGGACGCATTTCAACAACACGGACTTGCCTGTGCCTGATCCCCCTATAACGACGACGGACTCCGCAGGCGCGATGTCTAGGTCAATTCCGGTGAGCACGTCTTTAGGTCCGAAACTCTTGCAGACGTTCTCAAGATGAATTTTTGGCGGCGTGCTCATACGGAAAAGAACAGTTCAGTGATCATGTAATTGAAGACCAAGATTAGGATTGAGGATGACACCACTGCGTTGGTTGTAGCGCTGCCGACACCCTGAGCACCCCCCTTGGAGTTGAAGCCGTTGTAGCAACCCATCAACGCAATAATGAATCCAAATACCGCAGCTTTGACGAGGCCTGAAATGACGTCTATGGGTTCAAGGAAGTCGATGGTGTTGGACAGATAGACGTTGGGATTAAAGCCAAGCTTGTAAACACCAACGATGTAGCCGCCGAATACGCCAATAATATCTGCAACGAGAACCAGCAACGGTAGCATCAAAAGCCCGGCAATCAATCGCGGTGCAATCAGGTACTTGTATGGGTTGGTCGACAGTGTGGTTAGGGCATCAATTTGTTCGGTGACCCGCATGGTGCCGATCTCTGCCGCCATGGAAGCGCCAATACGCCCGGCGACCATCAGCCCAGCAAGGACGGGACCAAGTTCCCGCGTCAGTGAGAGCACAACCACATTGGCGATGGCGCTCTCCGCATTGAAACGGGCAAAGCCCGTATAACTTTGCAGCGCCAGGACCATGCCCGAGAAAATCGCCGTCAAGCCAACGACCGGAAGAGAATAGTACCCAATGTCGATCATTTGCCGGCCGATCAAGCGCGGAAAGATTGGCGGCCGTACACAATGAGACACGGACGTTAGAGTAAAGAGGGTGAAGCGACCCAGTTGTTCAAGAAACCGAAGCACAACACGGCCGATCACCGCGAGAAAATTCATGAGCCAAGTCCCGGAACAGAGGCTGGAAGGTAGCGGCGGGCATACCGATGACCAAGGCTGGTGAGCACTTCATATCCGATCGTTCCGGCGTCACTCGCCAGGTCATCTGCGGTTGGATGTTGTGCGAGAATGTCGATCATGGCGCCGGGCCTCGCACTTGAATCGGGGACATTGGAAATATCAAAGGTCAGTAAATCCATCGAAATAATGCCAGCAATCCGAATGGGAATTCCATCTAGCTGCGCCTGCCCTGCATTGCTCAGGGAGCGCAGGAAGCCGTCAGCATAACCTATTGAAACTGTTGCCAATTTCATCCCATCGGCGGCTTGGAAGGTGGCACCGTATCCAACGGTCTGGGTGCTGTCAACGCGCCGAATTTGGAGGATTTTGGCCTGCAAGCGAACCACTGGCAGCATTGGGTTTTTAGTCGCCGGCTGCGGGTTCAGGCCATAGAGCGAGGCCCCGGGGCGGGCATAATCAAAATGCCAGGCCTCACCGAGGAAAATGCCCGAACTGTTACTTAGGGTGCCTTTGGCGTCGGGGAACTTAGAACGAAAGGCGCTGAGGGCGCCCGTAAACTTTTCGAGTTGCATGGTGTTGAGCGGGTGCTCTGGCGTTCCGGCACAGGCGAGGTGGCTCATCAGGGCAAGGGGTGTGAGGCCTTGAAAGCCGTCGGGGTCGTTGAGATGGTTGGAAAACTCAGCTTCACTTAAGCCGAGACGATTCATGCCTGTGTCGACCTGGATCAGCGTTTCTTGCAAGACGTCAGCATCGGTCGCAAAGGTGCGCCAAGCTAAAATTTGATCTGGCGTGCTGAGTACCGGGATCAAACCATGCTTGAAGACTTCACTTTCAAGGCCTGGGTTAACGCCATGCATGACAATGATACGGGGGCCTCGACCAAGGACCTTCCGTAGGTCAATGCCTTCACTCAAATGGGCAACATAGAAGGTCTTGCAGCCCGCCCCAGCTAGAGCCGCGGCAACATTAGCGGCCCCCAATCCATAGGCATCTGCTTTAACGACAGCGCCGCAATCGCACCCAGGCTTGAGTTTTTTGCTCAGGAGACGCCAATTTTCAGTTATGGCGGCGAGGTCGATGGTCAGAACCGCGCCTGCCTGGTCGGCCGAGACCGGAGCATTTGGACCCGACATTGAGCGTCAGCCCATTTCTTCCGGCAAGTGACTCATGTCGGCAAGGTTGTCGAAGTGGGTGAAGCTAGGCTCGAACAGAAGTTTCACGGTGCCTGTAGGACCATGCCTTTGTTTGCCGATAATCACTTCTGCCATGTTGTGCACGGTCTCCATGTCGCTTTGCCACTTGAGCATTTTCTCTTGGTAGAGGTCTTCACGATCATAGGCCTCGCGCTGCGGCTGCTTGCGCTCCAGGTAATACTCTTCACGATAAACGAACATCACGGCGTCGGCATCTTGCTCGATCGATCCTGATTCACGCAGATCGGAAAGCTGTGGCCGCTTGTCTTCGCGTTGTTCAACCGCACGAGAAAGCTGTGACAAAGCGAGGACCGGAACATCAAGTTCTTTGGCCAAAGCTTTTAAACCGCGGCTGATGGCAGAGATTTCTTGAACGCGGTTGTCGCTGCGATTGGAAGACGCAGCGTCAAGAAGCTGCAAATAGTCCACAACGATCAAGCCGAGGCCATTGTGTTTTTCTGTCCTTGCCTGCCTGGCCAGTCGGCGGCAGCGCGTGCGCATGGCCGAAATGGTAATGGCGGCTGTGTCATCGATAAACAGAGGCAGCGCATACAGCTCCTGGCTGGCCGAGACCAATCGCCCAAAATCGTCATGGGCTAATCGTCCTGTGCGAATGTCATGTGAGCTGAGTCGTGCGCGCTCAGCAAGAATACGCGTGGCCAGTTGTTCGGAACTCATTTCCAATGAGAAAAAAGCCACCAACTTGCCGCGATCCTCTTCCCGATCTGTGCTTTGGAAGTGTGCCGCGGCGTTAAAGGCGATGGTTGTTGCCAGGGCGGTTTTACCCATGGCGGGGCGCCCAGCAAGAATTAGAAGATCGGACGGGTGTAGACCCCCAAGTTTTGAATCGAGATCTTTCAATCCTGTTGTTGTTCCCGACAGCGCACCATCTCGTCTGTGGGCCGCCTCAGCCATATCAATCGCGTCAGTGAGTGCGCCCTCGAAGTGCTGAAAGCCGCCTTCTGTCTCACCTTTAGAGGAGAGGTCAAACAGCTTTTGTTCCGAGGCCTCGATTTGATTGAGCGCGGTTTGATCCAAGTCAGAATCAAAAGCCTCATTGACCATATCTTGACCAACATTGATCAACTCGCGGCGAAGATAGAGATCATAAATAAGGCGACCGTAATCTCCGGCGTTGATAATGGTGACTACCGAATTGGCTAAACCCGTGAGAAAAGCCATTCCCCCGGCATCTTGAATAAGTGAATCTTGTTCGAGGTAAGTCTTAAGGGTGATGGGGTTGGCCTGATGACCTTGTTCCATCAAACGGGCAGCTGCCTCGAAAACTTTAGCATGCACGGCATCTGAAAAATGTTCGGCCCGGAGATAGTCTGAGACCGCTTCGTAGGCCCGGTTGTTGAGCATGATAGCGCCAAGCAACGCCCGCTCAGCTTCGAGGTTGTGCGGTGGCGATCGGAAAACGTCGTGATTGGACGAATCCGTCGCTAGAACTGGGCCAGCGGGTGGGTTCATGGCCGGACCATATCAACAATAGTCTCAGGCTTCACGGCCAATTTCCTGTGGGCTTCTGTGTAACCTGGGGATAAACGCGAGTCGGCTCAAATAAAAACGCCGGCCCCAAGGACCGGCGTTTTCAATTGGTGCTCGGAGACAACTGTTACGTTAGCCGTTGTCTTCGGTGTCTTCGGTGTCCTTGGTTTCTTCGATCGCCGGAGCATCGGTTTTTTCTGCCTCGGCCGCCGCCTTGGCTTCATCAGCCGCTTGCGTATCGAGTTCTTCGTCCCGAGCTTGTTCCGCTTCTTGCTCTTGTGCGACAGCTTCTGCCGCGTCTTCTTCACGTTCGAGCAGAGCGCCAGCGGCATCAATGTCAGCCTGATCCATTGAACGGGAAACAGTGACACTTATGTCGACGCTAACTTCAGGATGAAGTTTGACGGGCACTGTGTATTTGCCCAGCTGTTTAATGACCGCGTTTAGCTCCACTTGGCCGCGGTCCATCTTGACACCGTCTTCTTTAAGGGCATCGGCAACATCACGTGCTGTGACGGAGCCATAGAGCTGACCACCTTCACCCGCTTGGCGAACCAACACCAAGTGCATGCCGTCCATCTTTTTCGCTACGGCTTCCGCTTCACCCTTACGCTCAAGGTTGATCGCTTCTAGCTCGCTACGACGGCTTTCAAAGTATGTGCGATTGGCGTCAGTGGCGCGAAGCGCCTTTTTCTGCGGCAACAGGAAGTTCCGTGCATAGCCAGTTTTGACTTTCACGACATCGCCCATCTGTCCGAGCTTGTCGATCCGTTCTAATAAAATAACGTCCATGATCTGCCCCCTACTCGCTTAACACATAGGGAAGAAGAGCAAGAAAACGAGCACGCTTGATGGCGCGGGCGAGTTCACGTTGCTTCTTAGCAGAGACGGCAGTGATGCGGCTCGGCACGATCTTGCCGCGCTCAGAAATGTAACGCTGCAAAAGCTTGACGTCTTTGTAATCGATCTTCGGCGCGTTTGACCCCGTGAACGGGCAACTCTTGCGACGACGGAAGAAAGGTTTGCGACCCATGGCCATTAGCTTTCTCCTTGTTCGGTTGTGGCAGGTGCATCATCCCGTGGCGGCCGACCGCGTCCGGAATCAAAACGACCACCGCCGCCACCTGGTCCACCTTCGCGGCGTCCGCTCGGGCGGCCTTTGTTCGTGAGAATGGCGGACTGACCTTCTTCGTGTTCATCAACTCGAATGGTCATATAGCGCAAAATGTCTTCATTAAGGCGCATGCGGCGCTCGTATTCAGACACGGCTGCAGCAGGTGCATCCACGTTGAACAGCACGTAGTGGCCTTTGCGGTTTTTCTTGATGCGGAAGGTTAGGCTTCTAAGGCCCCAGTGTTCACGTTTTGCAACGGATCCACCGTTCTCTTCTATAATTTTGGTCAGATCGTCAGCCAGGGTATCGACTTGTGTCGCCGAAATATCCTGACGCGCAATGACCACGCTCTCGTAGAGTGGCATGAAAATGCTCTCCTTATGGCTTCTCTCTTCCCGTTGATCCCATGATCTCCGGGCATAGCCGGTTAGTCCGGCAAGGAGTTATGAAGGCGCGGAATATACACATTTCCATAGCCCCAGCAAGGTAAGACATCTGGATTTTCTTGGGTTTCTGCATTCTCTAAGCCAGCGCTCGTTCCGGTTGCTTGACAGCATCGCGGAATCCTGGCCTTAAACCTAGGAATAGAGGCGGATTTAACCGGTGAGGCTAAAAAGTCTAGGGGGCGAAGAAATGAGCTGGGCATACGTATTTCCTGGGCAGGGATCACAGGCCGTTGGTATGGGGAAAGACCTGCATGACGCCTTTTCGGAGGCCAAAGAGGTCTTTCAAGAGGTCGATGAGGCATTAAAGCAGCCCCTGTCAAAACTCATGTTTGAAGGTCCTGAAGACGAATTAACCCTAACCGAGAACGCCCAACCTGCTTTGATGGCTGTGAGTCTGGCAGCGACCCGGGTTCTGGAAAGTCAAAGTTCGGTGTCGATCCGCAAAACCGCGCGTTATGTGGCTGGGCATTCACTCGGCGAGTATTCAGCCTTGGCTGCGGCTGGGGCATTATCAGTTTTTGATACGGCAAAGCTGTTAAAGATTCGTGGCAAGGCGATGCAAGACGCGGTGCCCGTCGGGGAGGGCGCGATGGCAGCGTTGATTGGGCTTGATCTTGACGTTGCTCAGGAAGTTGCGTCGGAAGCGGCCCGCGACGGACAAGTTTGTGCAGCAGCCAATGATAATGCGCCTGGCCAAGTTGTGGTGTCGGGGAATGCTGCAGCGGTCGAGCGTGCCGTGGAGTTGGCTAGGGAAAAGGGCGCTAAACGCGCTGTCATGCTGACGGTGAGCGCACCGTTTCATTGTTCTCTTATGCAGCCTGCCGCCGATGTAATGGCGGCCGCTCTCGCCGGCGTGGACGTCGTGGCGCCTGTGGTGCCGCTGATCGCAAACGCTACTGCTGCAAGTGTGATTGATCCCGACGACATTCGCCGGCTCTTGGTGTCTCAGGTGACAGCCATGGTGCGCTGGCGGGAAAGTGTCGGGCTGATGAAAGAGGCGGGCGTCGACACGCTGATTGAGGTGGGTGCTGGTAAGGTGCTGACCGGTTTAGCCCGTCGCATTGATCGGGAGTTAACGGCGGTGAGTTTGCAAGGGCCAGCCGACATAGAAGAGTTTCTCAAGACCGTTTGATACGGCCTTAGTTAATTGGAGAATGCGATGTTTGATTTGTCCGGTAAGACGGCTCTTGTCACTGGTGCGACCGGCGGAATTGGCGGCGCTATCGTCCGGTCCTTGCACAGCCAAGGCGCGACAGTTGTTGTTTCTGGTACCCGGGAAGAGGTGCTTGCAGGGTTGACCTCTGAGTTAGGAGATCGCGCCCACGCCGTGCCATGCAATCTGGCTGATACAGATGCTGTTGAGTCTCTGATCGCAGATGCAGAAGCGTCTGCTGGACCGCTCGATATATTGGTCAACAATGCCGGTATTACGCGCGACGGCCTTATCCTGCGAATGAAGGATGAAGATTTTTGGGATGTGATTGGTGTGAACCTGGCTGTAGCCTTTCGATTATCGCGGTCCGCCGTCAAAGGTATGATGAAGCGCCGAGCTGGGCGGATCATTTCAATAACCTCTGTGGTTGGGGTCACCGGCAACGCAGGTCAGGTGAATTACGCCGCATCTAAGGCGGGGCTGATTGGGTTTACCAAGTCTTTGGCACAAGAAGTTGCGAGCCGTGGCATCACCGCAAACTGTGTCGCGCCAGGGTTTATCTCCACACCCATGACGGACGCACTAAACGATCAAAAAAGAGACGCCATGATGGGGGCTATCCCAGCTGGCCGGTTCGGCGATAGCGAAGACGTTGCTGCTGCCGTCGCCTACCTTGCCTCTAATGAAGCTGCTTATGTTACCGGGCAGACTTTGCATGTGAATGGCGGCATGGCGATGATTTAGGTCCTGGGGGCTCCAGATTGAGGAGGCTTCGGGTTGATTTGTGAGGGTTTTAAAGGGGGTTCGTAGACCTAGCCTTCACATATGAAGTATGCTACCTAACCGCAACTTTGGGGGCGATGGGCCACATATTGGCTTACTTTCGCTGCTACATACTCTCCCTGGGATAAAGTGAGGAAGGACGCCATGAGTGACGTCGCGGATCGCGTAAAGAAAATTGTTGTCGAACATTTAGGCGTTGAGGAAGCCAAGGTGACTGAGGCCGCCAGCTTCATTGATGATCTAGGGGCTGACAGTCTTGATACCGTTGAGCTTGTGATGGCCTTTGAAGAGGAATTCGGGTGCGAAATCCCTGACGATGCGGCCGAGAAGATTTTGACCGTTAAAGACGCTATCGGCTTCATCGAAGCCAACGCGTCTTAAGGTTTTGCCGCACCCCGCGGCAACGTGGGTGCGTCGCATTGATTGGGGCAACTGTCTCAAGATGAGGGCATCATGACACGGGTCGTAGTAACGGGCCTGGGTCTGTTGACGCCACTAGGTCGTGGCGTTGAAGGCAACTGGCAATCACTGACAGAATCTAAGTCGGGCATCCGGGCTTTAGAGGCCTTTGATGTTGATGACCTTCCCTGCCGTATTGGCGGGCAAGTGCCTCAAGAAGAAGACCATCCCTACCGGTTTGATGTGGACTCTTTGATTTCACCCAAAGAACGCAAACGCATGGACGATTTTATCGTCTTTGGATTGGCGGCTGCGGATGATGCGATCGCTGATTCTGGTTGGGTGCCCGAGAGCGACGCTGATCGCGAGCGTACCGGCGTTATCATCGGGTCCGGTATCGGCGGCCTGCAAACCATCTACGATAATTCGGTGACTCTTCTTGAGAAGGGGCCGCGGAGAATTTCACCATTCTTCATCCCATCCAGTTTGATCAATCTGGTGTCAGGCCAAGTGTCGATCAAGCATGGGTTTAAGGGGCCGAACCATGCCATTGTGACGGCCTGTTCGACTGGCGCCCATGCGATCGGTGATGCGGCTCGGATGATCAAATACGGCGACGCAGATGTCATGGTTGCTGGTGGTGCCGAAGCGGCACTATGTCGACTTGGGATCGCGGGCTTTGCCGCCGCAAAAGCTTTGTCCACTGGCTACAATGATGCGCCAAAAAATGCATCGCGCCCTTGGGACAAAGGCCGTGATGGATTTGTTATGGGTGAGGGTGCTGGCATGGTGGTGCTTGAAAAGCACGAGCACGCCAAGGCGCGCGGCGCAAAGATATATGCCGAAGTTCTAGGGTACGGACTGTCTGGCGACGCCTATCACATTACTGCGCCTGCGGATGACGGCGATGGTGGGTTCAGAGCTATGCACGGGGCGATTGTTGACTCAGGATTATCCCCAACCGACATTGATTACGTTAACGCTCACGGCACGTCTACGCCGAAAGGTGATGAAATAGAGCTTGGGGCGGTCAAGCGTTTGTTCGGCGACCAAGCTTATAAACTCTCTATGTCATCAACGAAGTCAGCAATTGGCCACTTGTTGGGAGCCGCCGGCAGCGTAGAAGCTATTTATTCGATATTGGCACTGAAGCATCAGATTGCACCACCGACACTAAACCTGGACGACCCCTCTGATAGCTGTGACATTGATTTGGTGCCACATACAGCCAAGTCACGCGACATACGTTTTGCGTTGTCTAACTCCTTTGGGTTTGGTGGCACCAACGCCTCCTTGGTTCTTGGTCCTGCCGCCTGATCAGGCAAACCTCAATGAAACGCCTGCTTGTTTTTTTAACCGTTGTGGCCGGCGTTGGATTGGCTGTGCTGGCTGGCGGCTGGTTTTGGTTGAATGACCACATTCAAGCACCGGGTCCACTCGACAAAGAGACCACTATAGTTGTTGAGCCTGGGTCAGGCCTTGGCACAATTGCTCGTCAGCTTCGGCAGTCTGGTGTCATAGACTCTGATTTCCCCCTTCGTTTGCACGCGCGGTTGACTGGTTATGCGGCCCAGTTGAAAGCTGGCGAGTATCTGTTCGAACCCCGCATCAGTCCGGGAGCTGTACTGGCTAAGATTGTTGCTCATGATGTTGTGGTCCGATTTGTTACGATTCCTGAGGGTCTGACGTCACCGCAGATCATCAGTCTAATCGCCACAGCGGATGGTCTGACAGGAGACCTTTCACTGCCTGTTGAGGAAGGAGCGCTATTGCCCGAGACGTATGGTTACGAACATGGTGAGTCTCGAGCCGCGTTGGTGAGACGAATGGAGGTGGCGCTAAACAGAACGTTGTCTGATCTTTGGGCCGGGCGAGCCGCTGGCCTCCCGTTAGATTCTTCGGAAGAGGCACTTATTCTTGCGTCTATTGTTGAAAAAGAAACGTCAGTGCCTGAAGAGCGCCCGCGTGTTGCTGCCGTATTTATAAATAGACTAAGGCGCGGCATGAGATTGCAATCAGACCCCACCGTTGCGTATGGCGTTGATCCATCTGGTCCACTCGGGCGACCATTGCGCCGCTCCGATCTGGATCGCGAAACGCTATATAACACCTACAAGATATCTGGGCTGCCGCCTGGTCCCATTTGTCATCCGGGGCGGGATTCCATTGCGGCGGTATTGAACCCAGCGCCGACCCGAGATTTGTATTTCGTCGCGGATGGGTCTGGCGGGCATGCGTTCGCGGAAACGTTGGCCGGCCACAACCGTAATGTTGCCAAGTGGCGCCGTATTCAGCGAGAGCGCGGCGGGCGCTAAATCCCGCTCACCGGTTACCTATAATCGCTTGCGGGACTGGGGGTCTCGCCTCCACAATCCAAGAAACCCTCGATTGAGCAGGGAATTGGCGGAGGAATTGGCATGACTTTCGTTGTGGAAACCAGTGGCGACCTGTGGTGGGCCGCATTTGTAGGCACGGTGATATTGGCTCTCACTGTAGCGTATGGATTGCGAGGCTGGGTCAGCGGTGTGTTCGCTGGTATTCGTCACTTTCCAACCTTCAAGCTTTTCCTGTTCGTCGCCTTAAGATTGATGGCTCATTCGTCTCTGGTATTGGTGAGAACCAAGACAATGAAAAGATTGTCGAAGCAGTTGTCGGTCTCGGTCATTCCCTCGGCTTAACGGTAATTGCGGAAGGCGTCGAAACTGAAGAGCAAGTTGCCTTTCTGAAGGCCCGTAAGTGCGATGAAATTCAGGGTTATTTGGTGAGCAAACCCCTGTCGGCGGAAGAATTTGAAGTCTTCCTGAAGGATCGCGAAAAGGCGGGCAAGAACTAGAATGCTGGTCAGCTGACCCCGTCGCTTTGGGGAGGGGCTGTGCGGTCTGGTGTGTGACCAATTAAGCCCTTATAAAAGCTAGACTTTCGATCTTTGTGAAGGACGACTAGTGGGCATCAACAGCATGACAGGATTCGCGCGAAGTGAGGGCGTGGCCTTGAACGGTGCGCTGTCCTGGGTCTGGGAACTCCGCAGCGTCAACGGGAAAGGTTTGGATGTCCGTCTTCGCTTTCCACCCGGTTTAGAAGGTATTGAGGCGCCCGCGCGTAAAGCGGCAGCTAACAAAATTGCGCGCGGTAATGTGAAATTAAACCTAACTGCCACCATGGCAGGTTCGGGGTCAGGGTTTCGCGTCAATGAAGATTTCTTAGATGAACTCATTGAATTGGCCAAAAGAAAAGCTGGTGACAATGCTAGTGAGATTGGTCCAGCTAATCTGGATGGGTTGATTTCAGTGAAGGGAGTTGTCGAAGCGGCGGACCCGGAGCCTAAATCTGAAGAAGACCGTAAAGCCTGCATAGACGCTTTGCTTGAAGGGCTGGAACAGGCCATTGGATCATTAGTTGAGGCGCGTGCCGGCGAAGGGGCGCACCTCGCGACATTGTTGTCGTCGCAACTAGATCAAATGGAAGCATTGACGTCACAGGCCACAAGTAACGCTGCCACCCAGCCAGGTGCGCTGAAGTTGCGTGTAAAGACGCAGGTCGAGGCTTTGCTCGACGCCTCGGATTCATTGTCTGAGGACCGGCTGGCCCAGGAAGCAGCTTTGCTTGCGACTAAGGCGGATGTGCGCGAAGAGCTGGACCGATTGACTGCCCATATCGCACAAGGGCGTGAGCTGATGGAAAAGGGTAGCCCTTGTGGGCGCCGGCTGGAATTCTTGTCTCAGGAGTTTAATCGAGAGGCTAATACTTTGTGCTCAAAGTCTTCTGATGCCGGTCTTACTGCTATTGGGTTGGAGATCAAGGCAGTGATTGATCAATTCCGGGAGCAGATACAGAATATCGAATAGAGAAACGAAAATCGGAAGGTTAACGCAGGAATGCCTGGGTCTTTAATTCAGCGCCGCGGACTAATGCTTGTGTTGTCTTCGCCGTCTGGTGCGGGCAAGAGCACAATTGCGCGTGCCCTTCTTGAGCAGGACGAAGAACTATTTTTGTCGATCTCTCTAACAACGCGTGACCCACGTCCTGGCGAAGAGGAAGGACGCGATTATTTTTTCGTGTCTGAGGATGCGTATCACAAGAAAGTGGAAGACGGCGAACTGCTGGAGCACGCCAAAGTGTTTGGCAATTATTACGGGACGCCGCGTACTTTGGTCGAGCAGCATCTGACGGCTGGAGAGGATGTTCTTTTCGACATTGATTGGCAGGGCACACAACAGCTGCGCGAGTCTGCTCGAGACGACGTCATCAGCATTTTTATTCTCCCACCTTCTTATGAGGAGCTAGAAAAGCGATTGACTGGCCGTGGGCAAGATTCCGAAGAGGTTGTGAATAAGCGTATGGCTAAGGCTGCCGACGAAATGAGCCATTGGCCTGAATATGACTACGTGATCGTCAATGACGTGATAGAAGAAAGCATTCAAAACGTCCAAGCGATTCTAAAGGCTGAACGGTTGAGGCGAACGCGACGGCTCGGGTTGGGCAAGTTTGTAAAGTCTATTCGGAGCATAGCATGATGCGCGCTCACTGCCGTGCTGGTCAGGATACATAATGGGTCGAATCTTAATTCTCGTGATATTGGCTGCTGCGATTGCGGTAGGCGGATACGTCTATCTGGGGGATGCCGGCAGCGGCTCTTCTGCTGCACAATCTCAGGCCCAGCGCCCGGCCATTCCTGTTGAAATGATGGTTGTGAATGTTGAGACCTACGTTGAGCAGGAGGGGGCTGTTGGGTCTCTGGCGTCTGATGAGGCCGTTATCATTCGTTCGGAAATCGCAGGCCGCGTCGAAGACATAGGGTTCGAAGAAGGTCAGCCAATTAATAAGGGCGACCTCATTATCACTATTGATGACAGCATTTACCGCGCTGAGTTCAATCAAGCTGAGGCCCGGTTGAGGTTGTCCCAAGCTAACTATGATCGCGCGGTAAATTTAGAAGGGCGAGGAGCTGGTACACAAAGAGCGTTGGATGAAGCCTCTTCGAAGCTGCAAGAAGATCGCGCAACACTTGATCTTGCACGGGCCCGACTAGACCGTACCAAAATTCGTGCACCTTTTAGCGGGTTTATGGGTATCCGAAGAGTCAGTCCCGGCGATTACCTGATGGCTGGGCAAGAGATCGTCAATCTTGAAGCGATTGATCCCATCAAGGTGGCCTTTGCTTTACCCGAAGTCTTGTTGTCTGTGGTCGAGCCTGGCCAAAGCGTCGTGGTACAGATCGACGCGTTTCCTGGTGAGGATTTTATCGGTGAGGTGTATGCCATTGATCCTCGCATTCAGGCGTCGGGCCGAAGCGTGACCCTTCGCGCGCGCGTGCCAAATCCTGGCGGCCGCCTTCGTCCCGGTCTATTTGCGCGGATAGGTATCATCTTTGAGCGCCGGGAAAACGCAATCATGATTCCGGAACGAGCCCTGGTGCCCATTCAATCTCGCCAGACCGTATTTGTGGTCGAAGAAGGAGTTGTAGCCTTACGCGACGTAACGACCGGTGGCCGCAGGGGTGGTGATGTTGAAATTACCTCTGGTTTATCCGCTGGTGATGCGGTCATCATTGGTGGGCAGCTTAAGTTGCGAGAAGGTACGGCTGTTATAGATGTGGCCAAAATAACGAGTCCTGGTGCATGAGCATTACAGAACTCTGTATCCGGCGCCCCGTATTGGCGACGGTTCTCAACCTCGTGATTGTTCTGGTTGGCTTGATTTCGCTGCAATCTTTATCCATTCGCGAGTATCCCAATATCGATTCTCCAGTTGTGACTGTGATCAGCAGTTACCCTGGCGCCAGCGCCTCCATTATGGAAACGCAAGTCACCGACATTATTGAGGACGCATTGTCGGGTATTGAAGGCGTGGACTACGTCAGTTCCATTAGCCGTTCTGAACAAAGTCAAATTACAGTTCGGTTTCTGCTTGATCGCGATCCAGACGCCGCTGCCTCTGACGTGCGTGACCGCGTGGGTCGGGCACGGGGTCTATTACCGAGAGAAGTGGATGAGCCAATCATCGCCAAAGTGGAGGCTGACGCTGACCCAATTATTTACCTCGCTTTCTCGACCAATAGATACTCTGCCCTAGACCTAACGGAATTCATCGAGACCTTGGCTGTGGATCAAGTTCAGGCCTTACCTGGGGTGGCCAATGTGCAGCTTATCGGTGCTCGGCGATACGCCATGCGCATCTGGTTGGATCGAGCGCGAATGGCTGCATTTGGGGTCACCGCTCAGGACGTCGAGCAGGCGCTTAGGGAGCAAAATCTCGAGGTGCCGTCTGGGCGTATTGAGAGCGTTGATCGGGAGTATTCCGTCGTTGCTCAAACAGATTTGGCGTTACCCCGAGAGTTCGAGAAAATTATCCTGCGGGAATCCAATGGTTACATGGTGCGTCTGGAGGATGTTGCCAAAGTAGAGTTGGGGCCTGAAGATGAGCGCCAACTTAGCCAGATCAACGGTCGTCAGGCTGTCGCGTTTGGAGTTATTAAACAGTCAACGGCGAATCCTTTGGATGTCAGTAATGTGGTGACGGCTGCCATGCCTGACATACTTTCTGGCATGCCCGAGGGTGTCGACGTCCGGATCGGCTATGACACAACAGTCTTTATTACCGAGTCGATCAAGGCTGTCTATTTTGCGATCGCCGAGGCTATCGTTCTTGTCTCCATTGTCGTTTTTGTCTTTCTGCACACGGCACGCGCGACAATCATTCCACTCGTTACGATTCCGGTATCCTTAATCGGGTCTTTGGCGATCATGAGTTTGCTCGGGTTTAGTATCAACACCCTGACGCTACTTGCTTTCGTGTTGGCGATAGGCCTCGTGGTTGATGATGCCATCGTTATGCTCGAGAACATTTATCGTCAGATTGAGCGTGGGATGGCTCCCGTAGACGCTGCCATAAAGGGGTCTCGGCAAATAACGTTTGCTATCATCGCAATGTCGACAACATTGGCGGCGGTCTTTTTTCCGGTCTCATTTGCTTCGGGAACTATCGGTAAACTCTTCACAGAATTTGCCCTAACCCTAGCTGGTGCGGTTCTGGTTTCAGGATTTACGGCGCTTACGTTGACGCCAATGATGTGCAGTCGGTTGTTGCAGCCAGAGGGTGAGAAAGGTGTCGTAACGGCTGCCTTCGATTCCGCCATGAATAAAATGTCGGACGTCTATCGCTCGACTCTTTCTGTGGCGCTGAATATGCGCGGCGTTGTGGTGGTGGGAATTGTGATCATTGCAGCTTCTGCCGGGTACATGTTTCTCAATCTAAAACAGGAACTCACACCTATTGAAGACCGTGGCTTGGTGATTACGGCGCAGATCGGACCGGAAGGCGCAACGCCGGAATACATGTCCCGAAATGCGCAGCAAGTTGAAGCGATTATCGAAGAAATTCCCGAGATTGAGAATTTCATGACCATGGTTGGATTCCCGGTCTCCACGGTGACGTCGACGTTCTCGACGCTGATTCCCTGGGAAGAACGAGATCGGAAAAGCTATGACATCGCAGAGATTGTGAGCCCGCAAGTCTTTGCAATACCGGGGATCTTCGCGTTTGCAACAGTGCCACCTACCTTTGGGTCAAGGGGCGGGACCAAGCAGATAGAACTCGTCGTACGAACAACAGGTTCCTATGAAGACCTGGAGCAACTTGCAGGTGACGTTTTTGCAAGGCTCGGGCCGGGTTCTGGCATTCGTGATTTAGACACCGACCTGCGTCTCAATAAACCCGAATTGAAGACGACAGTGAATCGTGAAAAGGCTGTCGATATCGGCGTGTCTGTCTCGACAATTGGGCGAACATTGGAAACTTTGCTTGGGGGGCGAGAGGTCACCCGCTTCAAGCGCTCTGGCGAGCAATACGATGTTATTGTTCAGATCGACGAGTCTGAACGATCGGACCCGCGTGACTTGGCTCGCCTTTTCGTGCGAGGCCACGACGATACAATGGTGCCGTTGGCCAACTTGGTTCAATTTGAAGAGACCGTGGCGCCAAGAGAACTGGTTCACTTTAATCGACTCAGAGCGGTGACAATTTCTGCAAACGTTGATCCGGGCTTGGCGCTGGGTGATGCGTTAACTCTCATCGAAAACACGGTACGTGATGTCGCGCGCGTTCCGGTGCAGATTGACTACAGTGGCGTCAGTAGAGAGTTCAAAGATGCGTCGGGCCGTTTGGCACTCGTCTTTGTATTGGCGATCGCCTTTATTTATCTCGTGCTTGCGGCTCAGTTTGAAAGTTTTATCGATCCGTTCATCATTTTAATCTCTGTCCCGTTGGCTATAGCGGGTGCCTTGTTGGCGCTGAATATCACCGGGGGGTCTCTCAACGTGTATAGCCAAGTAGGCTTGATCACATTGATCGGTCTAATCTCCAAGCACGGCATACTAATTGTTGAATTCGCCAATTCGCGTCGTGAACAGGGCATGAATAAAATGGAAGCGGCTCTTGAAGCCGCTGTCCTTCGGTTACGCCCCATCTTGATGACGACTGGGGCTATGGTCTTGGGCGCGGTGCCGTTGGCATTAGCAACCGGTGCAGGGGCTGAAAGTCGAGAGCAGGTTGGCATTGTGATTGTGGGCGGGCTGATATTCGGATCGTTCTTTACACTCTTTGTTGTGCCAGTAGTTTACACCCTGCTGTCTCGTGAGAGGCGGGCCCTTTCCGGTGAGTCTTTTGTGAGTGCCCCGGCCGAGTAACCGAAGGTCATCTGGTCTAGAACGTATCCTTGCGTTGCCGGACTTCCGTAAACACTGCGACTGGATCGGCCCCCGCCATTCCTAAGGCCTCCTGCAAATCTCTTTGATCAGCCCGTAGAAAAGGATTAACGGCCAGCTCCTCGCCGAGGCGCGAAGGTACGGTTGGCTCACCACGATCGCGTTTGATTTTTACGTCTGATTCTCGAGTTCTTAAGGCCAGGTTATTAGGGTCCACGGAAACGGCGAACTGGATGTTGCTTTGTGTGTATTCGTGCGCGCAGTACACCCGCGTTTCCGAAGGAAGGGCGCGTAAACGGCTTAGGCTGGACCACATCTGATCCATTGTGCCTTCAAACACGCGCCCGCATCCCACGGAAAACAATGTGTCACCGCAGAACAGCGCGTCGGAGTCCGCGAACCAATAGGCGATGTGACCTCGTGTATGACCGGGCACAAATAATACACTGGCGTCTTCGTCGCCCAACGTGAAGGTGTCGCCATCTGTCACTTCAACTTCAATTCCCGGAATGCGATCGCGATCAGGACCTGGTCCGACAATGGCACAGCCAGTTACCTCCTTAATCTCTAGATTGCCACCGGTGTGATCGCCATGGTGATGGGTGTTGAGAATGTGGGTGATCGTCCACCCCAAACTTTTTGCTTCGTCGAGCACGGGTGCAACAACCGCTGGGTCAACAACACCAACACAGCCGCTTTTCGGCTCTCGCACCAAATAAACATAATTGTCGTTGAGAACAGGAATTTGGCGAATGTCGAGGGTCATGGGATTAATCCTGATCGGACGGTGTTCGATGTGTATCGTGAGATCACGAGAGCTTATCGCGAGTTTTCGATCAAAGGGAGGGGTTGTTTGGGGTTATTACTAAGCGTTGAGGGTTTTGTGAGTACGATTTACGGAGACCCGGTGGGTGAGTAGGCTCTATATCATGCGCTTCCTATTCGCCATTCTTGTTCTTATGTGGTCGGTGTCATCGGCGTCGGCCTGTGCAGTTGATCGCCCTGTGGTTTTTGCGGGTTTGGATTGGCAATCCAACGCGTTTCACACTGCAGTTGCTCAGTTCATTCTTGAACAGGGCTACGGGTGCGAAACGGATGTGGTGCCCGGCACGACCATACCGTTACTGCAAGGGGTTGCGCAGGGTGATGTCGACATTGTTATGGAAGTTTGGAAAGACAATGTCACCGAAGTATGGAACCGAGGTTTGCGGCGCAAACAAGTGGTTGAAATCGGGACAAACTTTCCCGACGCCGTACAAGGATGGTATGTGCCACGCTATATGGTCGAAGGAGAGGGGGCGGTAGCACCGGCGCTCATCTCAGTTACGGATCTTCCCGCCCATAAAGCTTTATTTACTGACCCCGAGGAGCCAGACAAAGGACGGTTCTACAACTGCATTGCGGGATGGAATTGCGAAGTTATCAATAGCGCCAAGCTAAAGGCCTATGGGTTAGAGTCTGACTTCACCAACTTCAGACCCGGCACAGGTGCGGCATTGGCTGCCGCCATTGCGTCGTCTTATATCCGAAAGAAACCTATTGTGACTTACTACTGGGGCCCGACATGGGTGCTAGGAAAGTACGATATGGTGATGCTGGAAGAGCCACCATTTGACGCGGATGTGTTTGCGGATCTGGTCACCAACCCCAGCCCGACAACGGCTACCGCTTATCCGGTGGTTGAGGTCGCGATCGGCGCCAATCGCCATTTTGCTAACAATGCGCCAGAGATTGTTTCTTTTCTAAAGCGCTATGAAACAAACGCGGCTCTGGTCAGTGCCGCGCTTGCCTATATGGAGGAAACAGGGGGACAAGCAGAAGGTGCGGCTCGTCACTTTCTGCGTACCCGCGCCGATGTTTGGAGTGAATGGGTCGAACAAGAGCCCGCCGCCAAGATTACCGCGACTCTAGCGTCTATGGAAAATTAGCGTCGCGCGACTTTCGCAATCTGGCCCGTTTTCGGGCACACTATAGTCTATTGTTTTGATTGCGGCAGGGGGCCGCCATGTTTCCTGATTCCTTCACGGTGTCTATATCAAAGCCGATTAACGATTTTGTCGATTGGCTGGTGGTCAATTACGGCGACGTCTTCCAGTTGTTCTCCGACAGCTTGCTTGTTGTTTTGGTTGCTATCGAAGGGTTCTTCCGAGATGCGCCATGGTGGTTCGTCCTGCTACTGATAGGGCTGGTGGCGTATGGGGCCAGTCGTAGTCTTCGCCTGGCGCTTGGTCTGGTCACGCTGTCTTTTTTGATGGGTGTGTTGGGCCTTTGGGATGAGGCGATGCAGACGCTAGCCTTGATGCTGGTCGCGACATCGATCGCTGTGCTGATTGGCTTGCCTTTCGGTGTCTTGTTGTCGCGCTCCGACAAAACACGCCTTGTTGGCTTGCCGATTCTCGATGCGATGCAGACCCTGCCTAGTTTTGTCTACCTGATTCCCGCGCTCATGCTGTTCGGGCTCGGCAAGGTGCCGGCGATTATCGCAACGGTTATCTATGCTGTGCCCCCCATCATTCGTCTGACAGACTTGGGGTTACGCGAAGTTAACAAAGAAGTGCTTGAGGCGGCCGATGCCTTCGGCGCTACACCTAGGCAACGTTTGTGGAAGGTGGAGTTACCCTTGGCTCTGCCGTCCATTATGGCTGGGATCAATCAAGCAACGATGATGGCGCTGTCTATGGTTGTGATTGCGTCGATGATTGGCAATCGGGGTCTAGGGCAAGAAGTGTTGTTAGGCATCAACACACTAAACGTTGGTCGCGGCGCGGCAGCCGGCCTGGCAATTGTTGCGATGGCCATTGTCTTGGACCGCACAACCCAGGAGTACGCCCGACGTGTGCAGATCAGCCGTGGTGAAACATGACGTGCATTGTCTTGGATCGGGTCAGCAAGGTGTATGGCCGCGAGGTTGAGAAAGCTCTGACCCTGTCCCAGGATGGCTTGGCTACATCAGAGATTCGTGATCAGACAGGCACGGTTGTGGCATTGGCTGAAACCACATTGCAGGTCTCCGCCGGTGAAGTGTTCATGATTATGGGGTTATCCGGATCAGGAAAATCCACCCTGTTGCGGCTAATCAATGGGCTCATCGAACCGTCCGGCGGGTACGTATCCATTGATGGCACGGATATCAACGCGCTTCCGGCGGCAGAATTGCGAGCTTTGCGGCGGGATCGTCTTGCAATGGTTTTCCAGGGGTTCGGATTGCTGCCCCATAGAACAGTCGCAGATAACGTCGGTTTTGGCCTCGAAGTGCAGGGCGTGTCTTCTGATGAGCGCCACGCTGCTGTTTCTAATTGGATCGCAAGTGTTGGCTTAGACGGCTTTTCATCTGCTTTACCTCACGAGCTATCTGGCGGCATGCGTCAGCGGGTTGGCCTAGCGCGGGCGTTGGCAACTGGGGCTGACATTCTTCTCATGGATGAGCCGTTTTCTGCGTTAGATCCGTTAATTCGGCGCGAAATGCAGGACCTATTGGTAGGCCTCCAAAAAGAATTGGGTAAAACCATTGTATTCGTCACCCATGACCTGTCAGAGGCAGTTAAGCTGGGGTCTCGAATTGCCATTCTTAAGGATGGACAGATTATTCAGGTTGGGACCGGGGCCGAGATCGTTGGTAGTCCTGCGGATGATTATGTCAGTGCGTTCACTGAAGATTTAAGAGCGTAAAAGGGGCGATGACCGTGCAGGGAGAAAAAATCTCGCTCTAAATCCGCCGAGCTGCCGAAATTAGACCACCTTTGTCTGATAGGTGTGATATGGGACGGAGCACATGTTTTTATAGGGCCTGAAAGTAAGCGGTGCGACTTAAGAGATCTATGTTTAAGAGATTTAAGAATGGGGTTGTTCACGCCCTGACTTTCGCGGTTTTTCTGTTCCCCGGTACGGTCCGCGCCCAAGATCTGAACATTATTCGTCTCGGCACCGGGTCAACTGCCGGAACCTACTTCCCTATCGGTGGTCTGATTGGAAATGTCATTTCTAATCCACCCGGTTCTCGACCTTGTGAGCGAGGCGGAAGCTGCGGTGTACCCGGTCTCATTGCTGTGGCTCAGTCAACCGGGGGATCGCTGGACAATATCAAGTCTGTCGAATCAGGCGCTATGGAGTTGGTGCTATCCCAGGCAGATGTCGCATATTGGTCTTATTACGGTACCGGCGCCTTTGAAGGCGACAAACCGAGAGGCTCGCTTCGAGCGCTTGCTAAACTGTTCCCTGAAAATATTCATCTCATTGTCCGGGCTGATGCTGGCATCGCGACCATCAGTGATCTGCGCGGAAAGCGTGTATCTATCGGAGGTCCTGGGTCAGGCTCGCAATTTGACGCCCGTCTTATACTAACGGCCTTTGGACTTCGTTTCTCCGACATGAAGCTAAGTACCATGGACCTGGAGCCATCGGCTCGTGCGTTAACTTCTGGTGAAATCGATGCGTTTTTTATCGTAACCGGAGCGCCTGCACTGGGAGTGCAAGATTTGGCTGAGCGCGTTGACATCAGTTTCGTGCCGATTGAGGGACCAGTCGCCAATCAGATGGCTAGAATTTTCCCGTTCTTTTCCGTGGGGGTCATTCCAGAAGGGGCGTACGGCAGCAATCCTGCAATCTCAACACTTGACGTTGGCGCGCTCTTGATCGGACGAGCCGATATGTCCGATGACATGGCATATGGCGTAGTCCGAGCGATTTGGCATCCCAACACAGCCCCACTCTTGGCCAACGGTCATCCTCGTGCGGCGCTAATGAAACTCGAACAGGCTACCAAGGGAATTGGGTTCAAGATTCATCCAGGTGCACGGCAGTACTATGTAGAGCAGGGCGTCTTGCCGGCCTTCCCGTCGCCGTAAAATGAAAAACAGATTCACCGACCTCAATTCGTAATCTTCGACACCGTCTTCTAAAAAGGCTTTGATCATGTCTCCACTGCCGCTTGTCGATCCTGATCCTAAGGCAACTCCGCTGACCCTTGTGACCGATAAGGCATTCGGCGCCTGGCGGGATACACAGGGAGATGCTGTTAAGGCATGGCTGTCGACCAACGACTTCTCAGGCAAAGCGGGTGAGGTTTGTTTGACCCCCCTAGAAGATGGCGCCGTAGGACAAGTCGTTGTTGGCATCGGCGACGGCGCTGACAAATGGGTCGCCGGGCGTTTGGCTCGCAGCTTGCCTGAGGGTACGTATTGTCTGGAGCAAATCACTGGTATTGAAGATGAGAAAGCTCAGGTTTCTACTTGGTTGGCGCTGTCTTGGTGCTTAGGTGCGTACACATTCGATCGATACAAATCTGAGTCGCCTACTAACCCATCGAAGTTGGTTTGGCCTGAGGACATTGATCGGGCCTATGTAGAGGGTGCTGCACAGGCAACAACCCTTACGAGGGACCTTATCAATACCCCGGCAGAAGATATGGGTCCGGCCGCACTTGCAGCCGCAGCTGAAGAGTTGGCTGACACACATGGCGCGGCGATCAACATCGTGTTGGGTGACGATTTATTGTCAGAAAATTTTCCTGCTATCCATGCTGTGGGCCGCGCAGCTGATGTTGCACCCAGGTTGATCGATTTAACATGGGGCAAAGCGGATGCACCTAAGGTCACATTGGTTGGTAAGGGCGTTTGCTTCGATTCTGGCGGCTTAAATATTAAACCGACAAATGGCATGCGCTGGATGAAAAAGGACATGGGCGGCGGCGCAACGGTGCTTGGTCTTGCAGACTGGATAATGCGGGCAAAGCTGTCGGTACGTCTGCGTGTATTGGTGCCAGCTGTCGAGAACGCCATCTCAGGCAACGCCTTCCGACCAGGAGATGTGGTGCCGACCCGCAAGGGACCGACCATAGAGGTGGGAAATACGGATGCTGAGGGGCGGGTGGTCTTGGCCGACGCGTTAGCCCTCGCCTGTGAGGAGTCACCGTCCCTATTGATCGATTGTGCGACCCTAACTGGCGCCGCCCGGGTCGCATTGGGGCCCGACCTGCCGGCCCTGTTTACGCCAGACGACTCTCTCGCTAAGGAGCTGATGAGCGCTGGCATGGCAAACAATGATCCGTTGTGGCGGCTGCCACTGTGGGCCGGTTACAGGCGATTGATTGAGAGCAAAATTGCTGATGTCAGCAACTCTGGCGAGTCCGGTTTCGCAGGTGCAATTACGGCGGCCCTGTTCCTAAAGACGTTTGTTAGTGAAGATACACCCTGGGTGCACCTCGATCTATTTGGGTGGAATCCTGACGATAAACCCGGGCGGCCCATGGGCGGAGAAGCCTATGCGCAAAGGGCGATATTCGAAGTTATTCGCAACCGCTTTGCCTAGGCGGTTTGGTCACCGTCTTTTGCGTTTGGTGCGCCGCGATGTACCGGAACTTCAAGCCGGTTGAGCATTTCTTTGGGAACCACTTGCCAAAAATTGCGGACCTCCCGGTCCCAGTTGACCAATATTCGCTCTGCCCAAGCAGAAGACGTTTCTTTTCTGTGCTCGGTTACGAGATTGCGTAGCATAGCTTCGTAATGACCGACCTCAATACGTTGGTGAATCACCGACTCTGTGTTGACCCGATACTCAAAGTCTTGGTTACTGTCATAGACAAAGGCCATGCCGCCAGTCATGCCTGCGCCAAAATTTGCTCCGACTGGACCAAGAATAACCACTTGACCACCAGTCATATATTCACAGCCATTGGAACCGCATCCTTCGACGACGGCCGTCGCGCCTGAGTTACGCACGCAAAACCGCTCCGCTGCCTGACCGGCTGCAAATAGTTTTCCGCTTGATGCCCCGTAGAGCACTGTGTTGCCAATAATGGTGTTGAGATGCGGTGGAAACGTCGATGACGTTGTCGGACGAATGACGATGGTTGCACCGGATAGGCCTTTTCCAACGTAGTCATTGGAATCGCCGAGAACATCCAACTTCAAGCCTTGCACACCGAATGCACCGAGAGACTGACCACAGCTGCCACGCATGCGGACCGTAATATGCCCCGGCTGTAATCCGGTCATGCCGTATTTCGTGACGATCTTGTGTGACAGTTTTGTACCGATGGCGCGCTGGGTGTTGTTGACGTTATAGGTCAACTGCATTTTTTCGCCGTCTTCCAATGCTGGTGCTGCATCTCTGATCATCTGCGCATCCAGCGTTTCAGACACTTCATTGCGCTCTTCAGTCATATTGCGCGTGGGTAAACCACCTGAGTCTGGCCGCACCAAAAGTGGGTTGAGATCGAGGTCGTCAAGGTGCGCCGAGCCGCGGCTGACCTGCTGGAGCAAGTCTGTGCGCCCAATCACATCGTCAAGCGAAGAGAATCCGAGGTCGCCTAGTACATCTCGTACCTCTTCAGCGAGGAAGGTCATCAGGTTGACGACTTTCGCAGGCGTGCCGGTGAATTTCTCGCGCAACGCCATGTCTTGTGTGCACACACCAACCGGGCATGTGTTGGAATGGCATTGGCGCACCATGATGCAGCCCATAGCGATGAGAGAGCTCGTGCCGATGCCAAATTCTTCAGCGCCCATCATTGCCGCCATGACAACATCCCGGCCGGTCTTGAGTCCGCCGTCCGTGCGCAGTAGAACGCGGTGACGCAAGCGATTGAGTGTCAGCACTTGATGAACTTCGGTGAGTCCCATCTCCCATGGCAGGCCCGCATACTTGATGGAGGTTTGCGGACTAGCGCCAGTCCCACCTGAGTTTCCGGATATCAGAATTACATCCGCGTTGGCCTTGGCGACTCCCGCCGCGATGGTGCCGATGCCCGTGCGGGACACCAGTTTAACAGTCACACGCGCCTGCGGGTTGATCTGCTTCAGGTCGTAGATCAGTTGGGCTAGGTCTTCGATGGAGTAAATGTCGTGATGGGGTGGTGGCGAAATCAACATCACGCCTTGAGTCGCATGGCGAAGCTCCGCGATTTCCGCGGTGACTTTAAAGCCTGGTAATTGTCCACCTTCTCCGGGTTTGGCGCCTTGCGCCACTTTGATTTCAATTTCCCGGCACTGATTTAGATACTCCGCTGTGACACCGAAGCGTCCAGACGCGATCTGTTTAATTGCAGAGTTGGCATTGTCGCCATTTGGGGCCGGTTTGTAGCGCTTGCGGTCTTCGCCACCTTCGCCAGAATCTGACTTCGCACCTATACGATTCATGGCGATGTTCAGTGTGCCGTGTGCTTCTGGGCTCAGGGCGCCTAGAGACATGCCTGGAGTGACAAATCGTTTCCGAATTTCTGTGGTTGATTCAACTTTTTCCGGTGGGATTGTTTTATCCACGGGCCGGAAATCGAGCAAATCACGCAAATTAATCGGGGGCAGTTTGCGCATGCCTTCTGAGTATCGCTGGAAGATTTGGTAGCTGTCTTTTTCGACAGCGGCCTGCAAAGTATGGATCAATCGTCCATCAAAACTATGGGCGTCTCCAGATTGAGCGCGATACCGATAAAAGCCACCGACCGGCAAAGTGACTACACCTGGTCTTTGGGCAAGCCTGTGCTGTGCCTTAACTTTCTTTTGGATGCCCGGCATGCCGATGCCAGATATCCGAGAGGTCATGCCCGGGAAGAATTCAGCAACCAACGAGCGCGATAAGCCGACGGCTTCAAAATTATAGCCGCCTCGGTAGGAACTGATGACTGAGATGCCCATTTTGGACATGATTTTGCGGAGACCTTCGTCGATCGCCTTTTTATAACGAGCCATCGTGTCGCTGAGAGAAGCGTCACCAAATAAGCCCTTGGCATGCCTGTCTGCAATTGCTTCTTGTGCCAAGTAAGCATTGACGGTCGTCGCGCCGACGCCAATAAGAACCGCAAAGTAATGTGTATCAAGACATTCACCCGAGCGGACGTTGAGAGACGTAAACGTCCGTAGTTTCTGACGCGTCAAATGGGTGTGGACCGCACCGGTCGCCAGAATCATGGGCATAGGCGCGCGATCAGGTCCGACGTTGTAATCCGTTAACACAACATATGTGCAGCCACCACGCACAGCGTCTTCGGCTTCTTTTTGAATGCGAGAGACGGCCTTCCGTAGCGCATTCTTTGTCTTACCTGAGGAGTCAAACGTGCAATCGATATCGACGGCCTTGTCGCCCATGTGATCCCGCAGCATTTGATACTGCCCATTTGTTAGGACTGGGCTCGGCAACTGCAAGACATCACACTGGCTCGCATCGGCATCTAGGATGTTGCCTAAATTGCCGAGACGTGTGTTGAGGGTCATGACCCGCGACTCACGAAGACTGTCGATCGGAGGATTGGTTACCTGGCTGAAGTTTTGCCGGAAGAAATTATGCAGTCCTCTGTATTGGTCGGACAGCACGGCAAGCGGCGCGTCATCGCCCATCGAGCCTGTTGCTTCCTTGGCATCAACCACCATGGGGTGCAGGATCAACTCAAGATCTTCCATGGTCATCCCATAGGTAACTTGGCGACGACGAAGGTCTTCCGCTGGGAGCGTGCCTGTTTCTGGAGCCTCGTCCGTGACTTTCGTATCTAGGTGCGTCGTTTTCTTAACCCACTCCTGGTAGGGATGAGCGCTTGCAAGTAGATCTTTGAGTTTTGTGTCGCGGTGAAACACACCTTCTTGCATATCAATGGCGATCATTTCTCCAGGGCCAACACGCCCCTTTTCGTCAATGTCCGCATTTGGGACGCGCACCATTCCTGTCTCTGATCCAACAATAAGCAGGCCTGTTTTCGTAAGGGTATAGCGCATCGGTCGCAGGCCGTTGCGATCCATGCCAGCAATGATCCAGCGGCCATCTGTGGCGCAGATTGCGGCCGGGCCATCCCAAGGTTCCATCACCGCGTTGCAGTATGCAAACAGTGCGCGATGATTATCCGGCATGATCGCGTTCTGACTAATGCTCTCAGGAATCATCAGTGACTTGGCCATCGCCGCATCTCGACCAGATCGGCAAATTAATTCGTATACGGAGTCCAAGGCAGCTGAATCCGAGCTGCCTTTCTGAATAATCGGTTTGAGGTCTTCGATGCTGTCGCCAAACAAGTCGGACGCGAGACGGCACTCATGCGCGGTCATCCAGTTGACGTTGCCCAGAAGCGTGTTGATTTCGCCGTTGTGCGCCAGCATGCGGAACGGCTGAGCTAATCTCCACGTCGGGAAAGTGTTGGTCGAGTACCGTTGATGGTAGATCGCGAAAGACGATACGAACCGCTCATCGAGCAAGTCAGGATAAAATGTCGTCAACTGCTCAGCGAGAAACATACCTTTGTAGATAATGGCACGTCCCGATAGCGAGCAGATGTAGAAGTCATTGATGGCTTCGTTTATGACCCGTTTCTCAATGCGACGGCGCACCACATACAGATCGCGTTCGAGGGTGTCAGTGTCCAGACCACGGGGGTTGGATAACATGATTTGTTCGATTTCCGGACGGGTGGCGTTCGCTTTTTCACCAATAACCGAGATGTCGACAGGTACTTGTCGCCAGCCATAAATATTGTAGCCGGCGGCGAGCACTTCGCTTTCGACAATAGTGCGACAGGTTTCTTGGGCCTCTAAGTCAGATTTAGGCAAGAACACCATACCGACAGCGAGGGTTTCGCTTTCGGCCAACTCGTGCCCGGTTCGAATGATGTGTTCGCGGAAAAAATCTTGCGGTACCTCGACGTGAATGCCGGCGCCATCACCAGTTTTTCCGTCGGCGTCAACAGCGCCGCGGTGGTAAAGGACCTTTAGAGCCTCAATCCCGGCGACGACCACATCCCGTCGAGGGGTGCCGTCGATGGACACGACCATGCCGACACCGCAGTTGTCATGTTCCCATGCAGGGCTGTAGCTCGACGCGTCTTGCAAGAGCGCGGCGTTGGCCTTCCAATCGCGTACGAAGTCTTCTCCTGACTCTTCACCCAGAGGAGATGCAATATCTTTCGGTGCCATATTAATCGTCCTTAACTGGCTTTACGTAAAGGCGCGGAAGACTTCTTGGCCTTAGCAGTTAAATATTTTTCGATACTGGCTGCTGCATCGCGGCCGTCGCGGATCGCCCAAACCACGAGGGAAGCGCCACGGACGATGTCGCCAGCAGCAAACACACCATCCATATTGGTCATCAACGTGCGGTAGTCGATCTTGAGGGTGCCCCAGCGAGTCACGCTTAGATCTGGCTCTCCGAATAGACCCGGCAGGTCCTCGGGATCAAAACCTAGCGCTTCGATAACCAGATCGGCCGGGAGAACGAACTGAGAGCCGTCAATAACTTCAGGTTTGGCGCGACCAGAAGCATCCGGCGTTCCAAGGCGCATGCGTACCGCGCGCACACCAGTTGCAACATTGTCTTCATTGTGCAAAACGGCTTCTGGCGACGACAGCCAAACAAACTCGACGCCTTCTTCAATGGCGTTTGTGACTTCCCGTTGGGAACCGGGCATGTTGTCGCGGTCACGGCGATACAGGCACTTTACGGATTTAGCGCCTTGGCGAACGGCAGACCGGACGCAATCCATGGCGGTATCGCCACCACCGACCACGACTATGTTTTTACCTTCCGCATTAAGCGTGCCGTCGTCGAATGCTGGGACGGCGTCACCTAAACCTTTGCGGTTAGAAGCTGTTAGATAAGCCATCGCTGGAAATACGCCAGAGGCCCCAACCCCAGGGTTGGTTAAGGCGCGCGCCTTATAAACACCGGTTGTTACGAGGACAGCATCATGCTTCTCGCGCAGATCTGAAAAACTAATGTCTTCACCGACATTGATGTTGAGGTGGAATACGACACCCGAATCTTCCAGCAAAGTGGCGCGACGCTGCACAACTTCTTTCTCGAGTTTAAAATTTGGAATGCCATAGGTAAGCAGTCCGCCGATCCGGTCATACCGATCGTAGATATGAACCGCATAGCCGAGTTTGCGTAATTCTTCTGCTGCGGCCATGCCGCCAGGTCCGGCGCCAATTATGCCGACAGACTGATCCAATTCTTGAAGTGGAGTGACGGGTTTAACCCATCCGTTTTCCCACGCCGTATCAGTGATGTATTTCTCAACCGATCCGATGGTCACGGTACCGTGGGTAGACTGTTCCAGCACGCAAGAGCCTTCACACAAACGATCTTGCGGACAAATGCGGCCACAAATCTCAGGCATGTTATTGGTCGCTGAGGAAACTGCGTAGGCTTCTTCAAGCCGCCCTTCGGCGGTCAACTTCAGCCAATCGGGAATGTTGTTCTGAACCGGACAGTGCACTTGGCAGAAAGGAATACCGCACTGCTCGCAGCGGGAGGCTTGATCTCCGGCCTTATCATCAGAGTACTGATCATAAATTTCGCCAAAATCCCGGCGGCGGTCTTCAGCCGGCCGCTTGTCGGGCCAATCCTGATCGACCCGGGTAAATTGAAGCATGGGCCGTGATTTTTTTTGGCTCATGTGTCGGTTTCCTCCTGTCGGCGCCACGTTGGGAAAGGGCGTCGCCGCCCACCTCAGCCTGAGCTACGGCGGATAAATGCTATTTGGATCGAAAAATGGCCGTTTCTCGGCCGTGTCCGCATCCCCGGAGCTCGTTTATTCGAGCATCGTTCGTTGATTGGTGGTCACTATACCGGGCTAAATCCGGTCTGGCCATTGAAAATCACTTATAAGGACATAAATACTGACATATTATCTATAAAATTGCGGCGTCCTGCGGTTTTTTCCGCCCGAGGTGCGGGACTCTCCCAGTTAATTAGTAAACATTTGTGTACTAAACTGCCGCTGTTTGACGAATCAGCCCCGTGATATAACACCGCTGCAGCCGTTATCTGGGGTACGCCGTGGCTTTGACCCAAATTGTTGTGTTGGCCGTCGTCCAGGGCATCACTGAATTTCTACCGATCAGTTCTTCTGGTCACTTGATATTAGTGCCGATCGTTGCCGATTGGCCCGATCAAGGCCTGCTGCTCGACGTTGCAGTGCATGTCGGCACGTTGGGCGCGGTGATGATCTACTTTTGGCAAGATCTGTTTGTCATGGTGACTGGTGTCTACCGCCTGCTCAAAGGGCGCCGCGATCCAGGCGCTCGTCTTGCGGGGCAAGTTGTGGTGGCGACTATTCCCGTGCTTGGTGCTGGTTATCTATTTGATGCGTACATAGGGGACGGTCTGCGATCGATCGAAGTCATCGGCTGGGCAACGCTAGGTTTTGGCCTATTGTTGTATGCGGCTGACCGAATGTCTATGACCGTTAAAAAACTCGACCATTCCTCTTATCTAGATATTCTGGTGATTGGTGCGGCTCAAATTCTTGCTTTGATTCCCGGGACGAGCCGGTCTGGAATTACCATGACAGCCGCCAGGTTTCTTGGATTCGAACGAGCCGAAGCCGCGCGTTTTTCGATGTTGCTGTCGATTCCGACAATCGCTGCGTCAGGTTTGTGGCTGGGGCTCAATATTTACGAGGCAGATGATCTTACGCTGACGCGGGGCGCTCTCGTTGCCGCTGGGCTTTCTTTTGTAACAGCTATCATTTCCATCGCGGCGTTGATGGCCTGGCTACAAAGATCATCCTTTACGCCGTTCGTCATCTACCGGGTTATTCTTGGAATCACCCTGCTTGCGTTTGCCTATGGCTGGATTTGAATTCAAACCCGAAGGGCAACGTTACTGAGTACGCAGTCGCAATTTCTTGCGTTGCTGATAGGGTCTGAACCGGCGCAGGTACGTAGGCACAATGGTTTCCGCTGTGACGGCTGAAATACCAAGGTCTGACAAGCCCGGCTGAGAGCCGTCGGCAACGTTATCCACTTCCAGCAATTTGACCTGATCTGGCGTCAACAAGGGTGTCGGCAGGTACTGCAGAAATAGCGCTTGAATGCGGGCCACCCAAAACGGTAATCCACAAATCCATGCGGACCGATCTGTGTATTGGCTAACCATCTCTAAGATCTCGCGCATGTCGTAAACTGTCGGGCCGACCAACTCATAGGTTTTTCCGCCATGTCCGTCTTCTTGTAGAACCGTAATAGCCGCATCCGCGACATCACCCACATAGACAGGCTGGAATTTTGTGCCGCCCCCGCCATCCGCGTGAGGCACGATCTTCGAGTAGTAAGGCAAGACACCGAAAATCCGGGCTAAATCTGCAAACATATTAAAGAAGCCATCTTCGGTGCCGAAAATGACACTGGGGCGAAGCAATACTGCTTCGGGAAACGCTTCTAAGACCGCCACTTCCCCGGCTGCTTTTGATCGTGCATAAGCAGATGACGCATTGAGGTCTGCGCCCAACGCCGAGAGATGAATAAGATTTTTTGCGCCGGCCAGTGCTGCAGCCTTAGTAATTCGCGCCGCGCCCTGAACATGGATGGCATCGAATGTTCGAGTTCCGCGTTCATAGAGCACCCCAACGCAATTCACGACTGTATCGGCGCCTTCGACAGCGCGCGCCACTTCGTCGTCTGAGGTGATGGATGTCGGAATTAAACTGACCTGACCCAGATCTCCACAGGTTTTCAAGAAATATGCTTTCTCTGTGTCTCGGACAGCGACACGGACCCGTGCCCCAGCGTCAGCGAGGCGGCGCACAATATTGCGTCCGACAAAACCAGAGCCTCCAAAAACTGTGACCAGCCGGTTCTTCATCGCAGGTCCTTCCGTAAAGCATGTGAGTCGTGTGTCGCGCCAATCTCGACAGTCAAGGGCGTAGGCGGAAGCTCGCATAGTTGCTTTGGTATGGCAATAAAACCACTGTCTTGATTGCTCTAGTTATCTGCGATTAGGTGCGGTCACCAACGGTCCAGGAGGGCAGGAAAACAAAGGGTTTCGTTGACAAAGCCAGGGTGCAGGCTATATCCCTTGCCGCCCCAAGTCCGGGCGCCTTATTAAGGTGTTCGCCTATGCCCAGGTGGCGGAATTGGTAGACGCGCTGGCTTCAGGTGCCAGTGGCCGCAAGGTCGTGGAAGTTCGAGTCTTCTCCTGGGCACCAATACGGGGCACGATTGCGGAAAGCAACACGACTGAACAAGATCAATGACGCGCGGGTTGCGGGGGGAACGATGACCAATCACGTACATCAGGGCGACTTGCCATCGGGCATTTCTTTTTCTCATGCCGTCGCGGTTGATACAGAAACAATGGGACTCAGCGTTGCGCGTGACCGTCTGTGTGTCGTTCAGCTCTCTGGCGGTGATGGCGACAGCCATATCGTGCAAGTGTCAAAACCCTACGACGCACCTAACTTGAAGGCATTGTTTACTGACCCAGGGTTGATAAAGATCTTTCACTTTGCTCGTTTTGACTTGGCAATGATTTTGAAACATCTCGGTGTGCGTTGTGAGCCAGCATATTGCACGCGGACCGTATCAAAATTGTGTAGGACGAATACAGAGCGGCACGGTCTAAAGGATTTGTGCCGTGATTATCTTGGGATTGAAATTTCCAAGCAGCAGCAATCGTCGGATTGGGCCGCTGAGACCTTGAAACCTGAACAGATCGAGTATGCGGCTGCAGACGTCCTGTATCTTCATCGCCTCAAAGAAGAAATGGACCGCCTTCTTGATCGCGAGGGCAGGCGTGATCTGGCTGAGGCGTGTTTCCGCTTTCTGCCTGACCGAGCGGCTCTGGACGTTGCAGGCTGGCCAGATGAGGATATTTTCGCCCACTAGAATTGCGACCTTTTGGGCTGTTCGTTGACCCGATTCCGCCGAGTCGCCATACTCTCAATTAGGACAAAGGTGGCATGTCAGAAGGACATGCCTTTGACAGGGCCGCATCAGCGCCCCACATAACGTGAGGGGTCAAGAAGCTGGCTGCCGCACTCGTAAAGACAGATCGTAATCGGACCGCCCTATGGCTCCATCACTTCAAGCGACAAAAGTAACTGCCGACCCGGATAGCGGTCAGGCTGATTTGACTGTTGCACGACGCGTTTTAAACCAGGCGGGTGATGGCTTGTCGATGATGGCCGATGAGCTCGGAGACGAATTTGTTAAATGCATCGAGCTCGTTTCCGGGTTGGATGGCCGGTTAATCGTTTCTGGCATGGGGAAGAGCGGTCACATCGGCAACAAGATTGCCGCAACGTTGGCCTCGACTGGTACGCCCGCATTCTTTGTTCATCCTGGTGAAGCAAGTCATGGCGATCTTGGTATGATCGCCGACGGTGACGCCGTCCTTGCCTTGTCGAACAGTGGTGAAACACCAGAGCTGTCCGATCTTGTTTCTTATACACGCCGCTTTGGCATCCCTTTGATAGGTATGACCGGTAAAAGGAAATCCACCCTGGCGGAGCAATCAGATATTGTTTTGTGTTTGCCCAATATAAACGAGGCCAGCCCGCATGGCTCACCGACAACATCAACCACATTGATGATTACTTTAGGAGATGCCCTCGCGGTGGCACTTCTCGAACGACGTGGATTTACTGCGGACGACTACCGGCTCTTTCACCCAGGCGGCAAGATCGGCAAGAGTTTGTTCAAGGTCGCCGATCTTATGCATAAGGATGATGAAATTCCGCTGACACGTCCCAATTCACTTATGAGTGATACCATCCTGACGATGACCGAAAAAACGTTCGGAATAGCGGGGGTGTTGGACACAGCTGGTAAGCTGGCCGGGATAGTCACCGACGGTGATTTGCGTCGCCATATGGACGGTCAATTGGTCGACATGTCTACTTCCGATGTGATGACGACAAATCCTAAGACCGTCGGACCAAACATGCTTGCTGCGGAAGCGCTACGCCTGATGAATGAATGGAAGGTCACCTGTCTTTTCGTTGTAGAAGAGGGCACGCCTGTTGGAATTCTAAGGATGCACGACATCCTTCGTGCGGGCGTTGTATGACGGAGACACGACACAGTTCGATTGAAGTTTCAGCCGACCAAAACACGCCTAGCTCCCGCGGCGCGTGGCAGCCACGCTCGGTAGCGATCCGAGACTCTGTTGAAAAATACAGCCGGTTTGTTTCCGCAATGAAAGTGGTGTTGCCTAGCGTTGCTGGCCTTTTGTTGGCGCTGGTTATCATTTTGCCGCAACTGCGCGGTGAGCCGGAGCAGCTAACGGCTGATATTGCAATCACAACTGATGATGACGGAGGTGCGTTGAGTTTGGTGAACGCTCGCTATCTCGGCACGGACACTTCAGGTCAGCCATTCACAGTAACTGCTGAATCAGTACGCGAGGCTGGCGGGGGCGACGACAATATCGACCTCACTGCACCTCAGGCCGACATTAGCTTAAATGATGGAACCTGGTTAATGGTCGGGGCCGACACCGGGCGCTATCACCGAGAATCACAGACACTTAATTTAGAAGGCGCTGTTAATTTGTTTCAGGATCAAGGGTATGAGCTCCATACAGAGTCTGCCGTTGTCATGCTCGAACAAGGCGCGGCGACAAGTTCAACGCCGGTACAAACGCAAGGTCCATTTGGACGACTTGAATCCCAAGGGTTTGATCTGCAAGACAAAGGCAAAGTTGTGTTCTTTACTGGGCCAGCCAAGCTGGTCCTAGATTCAGCGGGCAATGGTTCAGGTGGTTAATGAGTATGCGAATTTATAGTCTAATGTTTGCGCTACTTGCCCCGTCAATCGTTCACGCGCAAACCCTGTCCTTTCAACCTGACGACCCCGATAAGCCTATAGAGATAATCGCGGATCTCGGTATCGAATGGCAGCAAGAGGAAAAGCGGTTTATCGCGCGCGGGTCTGCCAAGGCGATACAAGGTGATGTTGAAGTATTAGCTGATGAACTGATTGCACATTACCGTGACAAAGAAGACGGTGGAACAGATGTCTATCGCGTTGACGCTTTAGGCCACGTGACCATCAAGTCTGCTGGGGAAACAGCGACGGGCACCGCTGCGGTGTATGATTTCGAGCAAGCAGTGCTGGTCATGGAGGGGTCGCCGGTCACCTTGGTCACTGTTGATGGCACTGTTACGGCATACGACACGCTGCAGTACTGGGAACAAGAAAACGTCGCGGTCGCAGAAGGGAATGCGACGGCTGTGAAGGATGGGCAGAAATTGACCGCTGACACATTGACGGCGCGCTTTAAAGAGCCTGTCGGAGGATCAGGGAACGCCTCGCCGCAAAGAAGCGGGGAGTTGGACCGTCTCGAAGGGTTTGGCAATGTCAGGATGGACAGTAAGGGCGATATTGTGCTCGGTGATCGCGGTCGATATGACCTCAATAGCGGCATTGCAACGTTGGACGGCAACGTACGCATCACCTCAGACAGCAACCAATTAAGCGGTGGGTTTGCTGTCGTCGACACCAATAGAGGTGTGAGTACGTTATATGCCAGTGCCACCGAGGCCGGTGTGCCTGGGCCTGGAAAAGCCCCCCGTGTTCGGGCGCTGCTCGTGCCACGTCCAAAAGGGGTCACGAATTCTGCGGATTCAGAGTAGACTGAGTTGAAGTCACGCCGTTTGCGACACCGAATGGCTTAGAAAGGTTTTTTATGGCGCCGGATACGGTGGAAAACAGCAATACACCAGATTCGCCAAAAGATGTCAGCGAAGAAGGTTTGACGGTTGAGGGTCTTGGAAAGTCCTTCAAAGGCCGACCTGTATTGCGTTCCGTTAGTCTATCTGTACACCGGGGTGAAGCTGTCGGCCTGCTTGGTCCAAATGGTGCGGGTAAAACGACATCCTTCTATTGTGTGACAGGTCTTATAAGTCCCGATGAGGGTCAGATATTTCTGGACGGTGAAAATATTACGCCGCTGCCGATGTACCGCCGGGCTAGATTGGGGATCGGTTACTTGCCGCAAGAAGCATCGATCTTCCGTGGTATGACCGTTGAGGCAAATATTCGTGCTGTTGCTGAAGTCATCGAATCTGACAAGGACGCCCAGGACGAATTGGTCGAATCCTTGTTGGACGAATTTAATGTGGCTCACTTGAGGCAGTCGCCCGCTCTAGCACTGTCCGGTGGCGAGCGCCGCCGGGTCGAGATTGCACGTGCCTTGGCCTCGCGACCAAATTTTCTGCTTTTGGACGAACCGCTTGCAGGCATCGACCCAATCGCTGTTGCTGACATACGTGACCTTGTGTCCCATCTCAAAGATCGCGGTTTAGGCGTTTTGATTACTGACCACAATGTGCGTGAAACCCTGGACATCATTGATCGCGCGTACATCCTGCATGAAGGAACGGTGTTGATGGAGGGCGCCCCATCGGAAATCGTGGCCCATGAAGGGGTGCGCCGGGTGTACCTGGGAGAGCGCTTCAGTCTCTAGCGACGGGGGAGTCATTTAGAAATGGCCATTGGCCCCCGCTTAGCTCTTCGGCAATCACAAAGTCTAGTCATGACTCCTCAGTTGCAGCAGGCTATTCGCCTGTTGCAATTGTCCGCCGCTGAACTGGTCGAGTATGTCGACCAGGAATTAGAAACCAATCCGCTATTGGAAAGAGATGAATCAAGCGGTGAAGGCTCCTTAAATGAGGCGATGGGTAACGCTGATGATCGATCAGAAGAGGGGATGAACATCGTTGATTCGGTCGACGAGCAACCTGATGTAGCGATTGATATTGACGAGGGGTTGACTGAAAACGATGCAGCTTACGACACAGACTCAGATGCCACCGGATCAACCATGGTTAGCGTTGAATCGTCTTCATCCAGTGGCGGCAGTTTTGATGACATGCAGTCTGACCTCGAACAGACCTTGTCCGAGGCCGAAGATTTAAGAAGCCATCTCGAGGGGCAATTAAGTCTTACGACGATGTCGGCGTCCGACCGGTTGATCGCAACAGCTTTGATCGACAGCCTCGACGAGAGTGGATATTTGGCCAGTGACTTCGACGCGCTGGCAGATCAGTTGGGTGCGTCGGTTGAGTCTATTGAATCGGTTCTTGAGACACTTCAAAAGTTCGACCCTGCCGGACTCTTTGCCCGTGACCTGAAAGAATGCCTGGTTCTTCAGCTTCGGGACCGCAATCGCTATGACCCCGTCATCGGTGCTTTGATCGATAACCTCGATCTGCTCGCCAAGCGTGACTTTGATCAACTCAAGACCCGGTGCAATGTCGATACAGAAGACTTGAGGGATATGATTGAAGAGGTGCGGGCGCTTGATCCAAAGCCCGCACTTAGGTTTGAAACATCGGTTAGTTATACGGTTATACCAGATGTTATCATGACCCCGACGCCAGACGGTGGCTGGCGGGTGGAACTCAATGCAGAAACTCTTCCTAAGGTACTGATCAACAATCAGTACTATTCAGAGCTGAGCCAGTCTGGAACCAGCAAAGAAGAAAAGACGTTCGTTGCTGAAAAATTTCAGTCTGCGACATGGCTAGTGCGCGCATTAGAACAACGAGCAACGACCATCCTTAAAGTATCAACCGCTTTGGTTGCCAAACAGGACGCCTTTTTCAGAAAAGGAGTCACTTTTTTAAAGCCGCTTATTCTGAAAGACATTGCAGAGGATACAGAGCTGCACGAAAGCACCGTCAGCCGTGTCACCAACAACAAGTTTATTGCAACGCCACGGGGTATCTATGAACTGAAGTACTTCTTTAGTCATGGATTGACCCAGGGGGACGGTGAAGAGGCAACGTCCGCCGAGGCGGTGCGACACCGGATCAAGAAAATGGTCGACGATGAACCGGTCGATGCGGTGTTATCTGATGATCAAATCGTCGACAAACTACGTCAAAATGGCGTAAAGGTTGCCCGGCGAACGGTTGCTAAGTATCGGGAATCTTTAAAGATTCCTTCGTCAGTACAGCGCCGCAGACAAAAAGCAAATGACCTGCCCCCAACATGATGTCGAGGCTTCCTTGACTTGGCATAGGCTCCTGCATATGGTTCGCCGCCTCAGACAAAGGGGTGGTTAAAATCGTCTGTTAAACGGGCGAAAAAAAGGTCAAGACCAAGTTCTGATAAGAGCGGAAAATTAGACGAAACGAGAGCGTTTCGTAGACCCCTAAATAAAAATTGAATCGGGAGATATCCCTAGGATCGAAGCACAATTAGTGAATGCCAATACCCCGCACGTTTTCGGGGCAAAACATGGCAAGTGTTAGATCGGTCTGGGATGTGACTTGGGTATGGAAATCAGAGATTTGTTACAGCCCGATGCTGTAATCACTTTGAAGGCATCGAGTAAGAAGCAAGTGCTACAAGAAATTGCCAAGAAAGCGGCTGTAGTTACCGGGCTTGGCGAGCGCAAAATTTTTGACACTTTACTCGAGAGAGAGCGGCTTGGCACAACAGGTGTGGGCAACGGCATTGCTATTCCACATGGCAAGCTTGCCGAACTCAATGGTTTGTATGGTGTTTTTGCGCGCTTAGAGAAACCTGTCGACTTCGAAGCCATTGACGATCACCCGGTCGATCTTATTTTCCTTTTATTGGCTCCCGAGCAAGCTGGTGCTGATCACCTCAAGGCTCTTGCTCGGGTGTCTCGCTTGCTACGTGACCCTGAGAATTGTGAAAAGTTGCGCGGTGCTGCGAATACCGACGGACTGTATATGGTGCTCATCCAGTCGGAAGCAGAAGCGGCTTAGTTTTTCTCTGTTGCCGCTGGTTGGAATGTCACCCGCGCTTGGTTAATCCGCATTCCTACCGTTATCCAACACATCGCTATAAAAACGTAGGACGCTGGGACAAACCACTCTGGTCGCGCGCAGACTAGTGCAAAAAATAATATTGTTTCTGTGCCTTCGGCCAACCCGCCAGAATAGAAAAATGACTTCTTGCCCCGATCCTTGGTTTCAACACCGCGTTTAGCCGCAATAACAGCAAACGCAAGAAACGACGCTCCAGTTCCAATAAAGCTGGCTATAAGAAAGGCTGCAACGACGGCGTTTTCGCGGTCTAAAAGGGCAAACCCTATGACAACAGTCGCATAGAATATGAAGTCCAATACGATGTCCAAATAGGCGCCGAAATCTGTTTTTTCTGTCGCGCGAGCAATGGCACCATCTAACCCATCGGCAACGCGGTTCAGTGCAATGAGAATAAGGGCAACGGTCGGTGCATTAAGGGCCAACGCCGGGAGGGCGCCCACGCCAATAAAAAAGCCAACCACTGTCATCTTGTTTGCAGTGACCCCGTGCTGCGCCAAAATGCGTCCTGTCCAGTTGATTGGGGGGGCAATCAGACGCACCATGAAGGGATCAAGCATAACAATTGTCCAAGGTTAGTTTCGCGTGACTAGAGAGTTCTATTCTATCTTATCAAAACTCAAAACGGTGTGTATGGGTGCCGTTTTGGCAGCTGTGTTGCCAGGGTCTGTGATTGCATTGGATTTGAGTTTTGCGCCCGACCTCAAGTCCGCAGGCTGGCGTGTTCACATACCACGTGGCAAGGACGCTGCTGAATTTCTTGTCGACGATGCCGGCCACCTGACCGTACGGGCCAGCGCTCAAGTGGCTTTTCTCTACACCATAGTGCCTGACGACCCACAGCCAGGGCAAACCCTGTCGTGGTCATGGCGGGTTGATCAAAATTTCCCTGGAACAGATTTGTCAAAACCCGGCTCAGATGACCGCCCCATCGCGGTCCACGTTTACTTTACAGATCAAAAAACTGGCCTCTTGAAAAAGCTGGGACGTGGCATGGCGGCTATGTTTGGGGTGCCCGTGTCTGGCCGGGCGATTACTTATATTTGGGGTGGGCGGCGCCCAGCGCGGACCATGATTCCCAATCCTTTTATGGATGATGGGGAGGGCGTGCTGGTTGTTCAACGGTCACCAATTCTGGCCTCCAACGAAAAATGGATCGAGGAAACTGTCGATCTCGCTGCCGACTATCTGGCCGCGTTTGGGGGTGAACCAACGCCGATTAGTGTGGTTGCTATTTCTGCGGACACCGATGATACCGGTGCAAAATCACTGTCTCAGGTTCGGGATTTGAGGCTGTTGGGCGGTCTTAACGAGCCTCGTTAAGGTCCCAATCATAGTCGGTTTTGATTAAACCGATCCGGCGATTGATGTTCCGGGCAAGTGTTTTCCGAGCATACTTTAAAAGGTGTTCAAGAACACCTTCGTCGGTACCGCCAAAGTCTTCATCGTACCACTCATAGATTTGAGAAATGGTCATGCGTCCACCGACAATAGATACGCCCCGTGAGTTATTAATGAACTTAAATGCGGCGGCCTCTAAGTTGTCTTCCATGTTTTCTGGTGTGAACGCCTGTGGCCATAGGTCGGGGCATCCTATCGACGCGCAATTGAGGGCGTAGTGGATACGGTTGTCCTCCCATATCGGGCGGAGGATGCGGTGTTCAATGTCATCTAAGCTGAGGTCGACACCCTCGATTGTTACGAGCTTTTTCCCCCATGGACCTGACGAGAAAAAGCCCGGAGAGATATCGATCTCGCGGATAGACCTAACAGGGTAGTGCTCAAGCACTGTTCTGACGGTTAGTGCGTTGTACAGATTGATCCAATAGGCCTTTTGTTCATCGCGATTGTAGTTACTGATGCCGACAGCTTGGAGAGTGGCGATATACTCCTTTAGGGTCTGCTTGTCCGCTTCGCTTACGGCGCGATAACGAAAGAGGTTGGCCACGGCCTCTGTCTCGGTCACAACGTCAACGATGGATTGATCCTCAGCGAGATAGATGTCGAGAAAGCTTTGCCAGCGATTGTGACCAATGAACTCCGTTGCTAGTTCGTCGAAGCCTTCAAATTCATCCATCAAATCAGGTTTGGCCGCCAGCCTAGATTCAAGAGACCCTGTGAAAGCAGAGGCCGGATCTGCGCCGATGCTTGTTCCGATCAAGGCCAAAGCTATCAGGACAGAGACAAACAGGGCTTGGCTAGGGCGGGTCATGATTTTCTACGGTCTTTGTGATGGCAGTGGCAAAGCTTATGATCTGGAAGAGATTGCGCCAAGCCTCATCTGAGTGTTTGTGCTTTGGTCGATGCATAGGAGGTCCATGCTGAAACATGCATTCTGCCAAGAACATCTTATCGCTGCAGCGGTCTTGGGTGCGGGATTTGCTATTCCAGGCCTGTCCGGAGCTCAACAAGATCCTCTTGCGGCAATATGCCAAGGGTTTCTGTCCTCCTCGGTTGCACCCGCGCCGGGCAACGCTAACAATCTTTGCGACTGCTTGGTGCGCGAGGTGCAAGCCAATCTTAACACCAATGAAATGCAGGCTTATCAAAGCGCGACCCAAGCTGGTCGTGCTCTATCTCGCAGCGTCGATTCTAAAATAACGGCCATAGCGGTAAAGTGCCTGGGGCAGGCTCAATAGATTACGCTGCGGTTTGAAAAAATTCGTACAAGACGCCGTCCGGTGTACGCACGCTGCAGACCTGAACTTTACCATAAGGGTGTAAGGTTGCCGTACGGATCTGAGACTCTAGTGAATATCCGGCCGCAGTGATGCGGGATGCGGTTTCCGAAACGTCAGCGACAACCCACCGCAAAGCTATGTGACCAAGATTCGGCGGGAGTGCTCGGTCCGATAGGTCGCGCCCTTCAAGTCCGTTCCATTCTATGAGTTCAACTCGACCATTCTCCCGGTCGACGGCACCAGGTACGCCGCGTGGATGCATGATCGCCGCTTTGGTTTCAATTTCAGTTGTGAGGTTGCGGGGAAACCCAAAGTTACTGTCCTTTGGCTCCGTGTTGCGTGTGTCGTTGTCGACAAAAGGAATGAACCCCAATGCATCACGGTGAAAGTCTCGGGTCGCATCCCTATCGCGGACAATTTGCATGCAATTGAAAGGCTGGCTCATGTGGGTGATGTGATTCCAGCCTTCCAGTGGAGGTTCGACCCGTTCGTACATGCCAAAAGATACGCCATCGGGTCCGCGTAAAATGACATTGGCCAGTGTTCGTCCGTTGTAGTCAAAGGAGATGGGGTCAGCGACCGCTGTCCAGCCGAAATTTAGAGCTGAGTTAGAAACACCTTGCAGATCCTTTGATCGGACCATCAACGAAAAAATACCACCAGTATCCCAGGGCATAGCTCCGGCACGGACACGCTGTTGCTCACCTGTGCCGTCAAAGGCGACAAACCTCACAAATCCTTGGGCTTCGTCGCCGCAGTAAAACAAAGCCTCTTCACCTGATGTGGACTCGTTGAGGCTCCACATACTGAGTATGCTCTGATCAACAGGCCCTCGATGCCCAAGTGTCCATCCGCAAACTTGATCCGCCAACATGCACCACTGGTCCAGGTCGCGGACGAGAGTTACGGCCTCTTTCCAACCACCACCGGCATCCAGTGCGACATTCATCACGATATCCTTCGTTCTTGTTGCTCAGGTGGTGAGAGTGTGCCCTGTGTGATGATGGGGATCGATCTTTTTTCATTGCTCAACTCTCTATAGGCTGAGGTACACCTAGTAAGGCCAATAAACTTGTCTACCAATACGAGACTAAATTCTCCGTCTAACAACGATCAGCCGCCGCTAACCCGTAAAGGTGTTGCGCCAATTGCAATGTCATTGGGTGTGGGTGCCATCGGTGGCGTGGTTTTTGCGGCCATTGGTGTGCCGTTGGCTTGGATGCTCGGGCCAATGGTGGTGAACATTATTGCTTCGGTCCGCGGTGCTCCTGTGCTTGTTCCCCATAGTGTGCGGGTTGTCACGTTGTGTGTCATCGGAGTGTTTTTGGGTAGCTCTTTCTCTCCGGACCTTCTGAGCCGCGCGGGTGAGTGGGCATTAAGTTTGTCTCTGATGATCTTGTTCATCCCCCTGATCACGGTGATTGCCAGCTATTACTATCAGCGATTTGCCATGTTTGATCCGCCGACGGCGATGTTTTCTGGTGCACCAGGAACCTTGACGGCGATGGTGATTATTGGCGGGGAATCAGGAGCGGATGAACGCATGATCGCACTGACCCAGGGCTTACGTGTGGTCATCGTGGTTTTTCTGATGCCGCTGATTGTGACGCTCGCTACGGCAACCGGTCCGTCCAATGCATCTTTTTTGCCTGAAGGCGGTTCTTTCGCATGGTCGGAAGGAATGCTTCTGTTTATTGCAGCCGCGATAGGATTCGGTCTTGCACGCCTCTTCAATTTGCCAGCATCTGCGATGACGGGCGCGATGCTGGCGTCGGCCGCCCTTTACCTTTCAGGGCTTGTATCTTGGCGACCACCCGACGTGGCGCTTTGGGTGTGTTTGTGGGTGTTGGGCTCGGCTATCGGCTCTCGCTTCTCCACCGTAACTGCACAGACATTCTTTCAGGTCAGCCGGCACGCCGTTGCCGCGACAGCAGTCGTGATTAGTGTGTCAGCTTTATTCGCGTGGGTTGTCAGCGGGCTCACCGGCGTAGCGTTCTTGACCACATTGCTCTCTTTTACACCAGGCGGCGTTGCCGAGATGTGTTTGATTGCCATCGCATTTGATATTGATCCTGCTTTTGTTGCGGTCCATCACCTTGCGCGGATCGCCATTCTCATCACGGCCGCGCCGCTAGCGGCGAAGTGGCTGGCGCATCGCACGTAGGACGCCTTATGTCTTTCGAGTGTCCCAAGCCGTACGTGCCGAACGGTCTTCAATGCGATGGGTCAATGGGTCGTCCGGGTTATAGGCTTTGCGTTCCTGAAAACCGAATACGTTACCTTCAGGGTCAGCGTAATAATTAAGAGATCCGGCTCCCAATGTCAGGGCATTCACGAGTGGTATATCGGCGGCCGTCATCTTTTCAACAAATGCGTCAAAGTTGTAGCCGCGAAGAATCCAAACGTCGGGCACGTCTTTGCGATCATTTGGAACCGGTCGGATTTTACCACCTGGTTTTAGTTCGAGGGATGTGGTGCCGCCAAGATGCATGGTGACCCCTTCTGTCCCGTTGTTCTCCAACAAATCGAGACCGACGGTTCTGCAATAAAAGGGGACAAGGCCTTGCGGGTCTGCGACATGCAAACGTAGCCATCCGATATCTTGAATATCGTTTGGCATGGGTGCTGTGTCGGGCAGCTCGACAACGCCGTCTTGCCATACTTTCTCGGCCTCCATATCCGGCGCAAGGTCAGACCCAGACGTCGGCGCCCGAATACCAAAGATGAAACCGTCTGGATCTGAAAAATAAGCGGTTTCGTTGTCGGGCGCTTTGGATGGAACAGACGGTGCGCGTGATTCAGCGATGCGGGCACGAACCCTGTCAAAATCTCGTACACGGAAAATTGGCACGACCGGTGCGTCTTCAATCGTCTCGACGCGTGGGTGTGGTTTGCCCTGCCACATGGTTTCGATAATGGAATACATGCCAGACCAAACCATTATGTTGCGGGCTCGGTCTGTGTCTCGTCGTCTGAGCTCGGGAAGCCCTATAACATCACGGTAAAATTCCCCTGGCGGCATTGGGTCTTCCGTGCGACGTACGATCCAGCCGAGACATTGAATATGGTCGTTCATGTGTGAGCCCTATTTCTTTCCTATTGGGATAGTCTAAGAACACGGAGCGATATGCCCAAGCGGTTTACGCGGCTTGTGGCGATCGAAGACCGCTCTATGATCTTTGTGCTACGTGATGAAGGACCGTTTTGATGCCGATTTTGTCTCCACCACCTAAATCTTTTTCGGTGACAGTCCCTGTGCTGATTGTCGGGGGAGGAGCGTGCGGTTTGACGGCGGCTTTAGCGGCAAGGGGCGAGGGGTCAGAGGTTCTGATCCTAGAGAAGGATACGATCCCACGCGGCACAACGTCAATGTCCCAGGGCACCATGTGTGCGGCAGGGACCCGGGCCCAGAAAGATGCTGGGATTGAAGATTCGCCAGAGCAATTCTTCGAAGATGTGATGGCAAAGGTTGAGGGCAAGACCGACCCTGAATTCGTACGTGTCATTACTCGAGAAGCAGCTCCAACCATTGATTGGTTGAGCGCTGATCACGGCATTCCGTTTGCCGTTGATAGATCGTGGAACGGATTAGGGCATTCAGTGCAGCGCCTCCATGCGCCACCGGAAAAAACCGGCGAAGATTTGATGGGGCGGCTGTTGCAGGCGGTTGCACGGGCTGGCGCTGATCTTTTGACGGATGCGACAGTTGTTGATCTCTTCGCTGACGAGTCTGGTCGTGTACTCGGTGTGCGGGTTGAGCGACCAGACGGCAGCCAGGAAGATATCGGCTGTGATGCGCTTATTCTTGCGACATGCGGGTTTGCGAACAACCCAGACATGATCGCACAGTTTATTCCCGACATGGCTGGGGCGCATGTGTTCACATGGGAGAACAGTCAGGGCAACGGCATCCGTTGGGGTTTGGATCTTGGTGCTGCCGTCGCCGACATGACGTCATTCCAGGGCTACGGTGCGCTCGCGCATCCGCAAGAGATGTTATTCAATTATAACTACGTCATCGACGGTGGAGTGTTGGTTAACAAGCGTGGAGAACGTTTCTCTGATGAAATGGCTGATGTCTCGGGACAGGGCGTCAAGGTGATGCGGCAGCCAGACCACGTTGCCTACATGATCTACGATGAGATTCTACACAATAAGTACAAACATCTTCATGAAACCCGCCAGGCTCTAGAGGTTGGTGCGGTCAAAACGGGCGCATCAGTGTCTGAATTAGCTTCCGCTCTCGATATTCCACAAGACGCACTACAACGAACTCTTGCTGACCTGGCGGATGCGAAGGCTGGTAAAAGCAATGACGCTTGGGGCCGAGATTTCTTTGGCACTCATGATCTGGCGCCGCCCTATTACGGTATTCGCGTCACTGGAGCCATCTACCACACCCAAGGGGGCTTAGAGGTGGATGAGAACGCGCAAGTGAAACGAGCGAGCGGTGGCCTGTTGCCTAACTTGTTTGCAGGTGGCGGTGCCGCGCGAGGTATGAGCGGACCGACCTGTTCAGGTTATATCCCGGCGGCTGGCATCTGTATGGCTATGACCTTGGGGCGTTTGGCGGGCCAAGCTGCCGCCCGCCTCAATAACTAGCCGCAAAAAACTTCCTATGTGTCGCAGACTTACTGCGCGTCAAATGCCACGCTCAGTTGGTGATGTTGGTTTACATTGCTTGGGGTTTCGAACTGCCAGGCCTGCAACGCCATCGCATCTGAAATATCAAACACGTTTTCCGGGCTGGCTGCTAAAACGCACACGTCGCGCACACTGCCATCGGGCCAGAGACGATAATCAAGTAAGACCCAATCCCCACCGATGCGGCTGATTCGTCTGGCGGACCAACGCGGTTGAGGAGGCAACGGATAGCGTGCGTAAGTAGACGCTCTGAACAACCTCTGTATCACGCAGTTCCGCGTCCGACTGGGCGGAACTCGGATTAATCGTGAGGCCTAAAAATAAGACAGCGACTGACAAGGCTTAAACGTAAGGGGGTCATGGTGGCGCCCCTTCCGTTGGTCGGCTTAACATCTCCAATCTAAGGCCTGCTGTTATGAAGACGCTAAGCGTTTATCTATTCTGCAGCGATTGATAACGGAGTTGTTATGCCAACTTGCTGGACAATGACATCGGCGACAGCATCAACGACGGCATTAGTGTCTATGCCATGCTCAGCGTACAGTTGGGCAATATTACCGGCTTGACCGAAGCGATCGACACCAAGAACTTCACATCTTTGTCCCATAACCGAACCCAGCCATCCCAAGGCGAGGGGGTGGCCATCTTGCACGGTGACGAGAGTCGCGTCTGGCGACAGGCCCGACAAAAGACGATCTATTGGACTGCAAGCCCCATGTCGCCCGGCTTTTCGAGCCTGGGCGGCGGCGGTCCAGCTTGCAAAGAGTCGATCTGGTGAAGTGATGGAGAGTAAGCCGGCGCCGGGAATGTCTTCCCGAATTATGTCAAATGCAGCCTTGGCTTCCGGCGCGACTACTCCACTATAGGCGATCGCTAATTCTGCACCCGGCTCAGGTTCTACCGCCCAATAAGCACCTGTAAGAATGCCGGATTTGAGATCGTTGGTCATGTCGCGGTCTGGTTGTTCGAGAGGGCGGGTCGATAAGCGTAAATAGACCGAGCTACCTTCTGGCTTCTGCATGTGCTCAAACCCCCATTCCATAATCGTGGCCAATTCGTCGGCATAAGCGGGTTCAAATGACGCAAGATTGGCATGGCCGATCCCGATCAGCGGTGTGAAGATCGATTGATGTGCCCCACCTTCAGGTCCAAGAGAGATGCCACTTGGAGTGGCGACGAGCATAAAGCGAGCATCCTGATAGCAGGCGTAGGTCATGGCATCTAAGCCACGGGCAATGAACGGGTCGTACAACGTGCCAACGGGCAATAAGCGTTGCTCAAAAAGGTCGTGGGAAAGACCGAGGGCTCCTAGCAATAGAAACAGATTGTTCTCAGCAATTCCTAATTCGATGTGCTGCCCTTTAGGTTGTTGACTCCATTTCTGCGGGGACGGCACATGCATCTGGCGGAAAATATCTTCCCGCTTCTTGGTGTGGAACGGACTGCGTTGATTGACCCAACCACCTAGGTTGGTCGATACGGTCACATCAGGTGACGTGGTCACGATATGCTTCGCCATGTCGGAGGTGCCGCGCCCCAGCATGTTCATAATTTTACCAAAAGCTTCTTGTGTGGATTGGGAGGCGCCCTCGGGCGCTGGTAGTTTAGGCACCGGAAGCGTTGGGACAGTCTTAGTTCGTTGCTCCCGGGTCACCCGTTTTGCAAATGGGGCATCGGCAAGAAAGGTCTCTAGTTCGCTGGTAGGAATGTCCATGCCCGAAAATTTGTCCCACTCCTCACCTTCTTTTACGCCAAGCTCTGCTTGATACTGTTTAATCTGCCCTTCATTCAGAATGCCTGCGTGGTTGTCTTTGTGACCCGCTAAGGGCAAGCCATATCCTTTAATGGTGTAGGCAATGAAACAGTATGGTTGATCTTTTCCTTCCGCGTCTGCAAATGCTTGCAGGATTGCCTCCATGTCATGACCACCAAGATTGGTCATAAGGGTGTGTAAGCTGTCATCATCATGTTGGTTGAGAAAAGTCTTGAAACCTTTGGTCCCTTTGAGATCTTTTTGGAGTGCTTCACGCCATGCTTTGCCGCCTTGAAAGGTAAGGGCGGAGTAAATCTGGTTCGGGCAGTCGTCGATCCATTTTTTTAGGGCGGGTCCGATTGGTGTCTCAAAGGCAGCTTGAAGTTTGAGACCATACTTGAGGGCAACAACGTTCCAATTCACGGTAGAGAAGAAGCCGGTGATTCGATTGAAGAGGCGGTCGTTTACAACGCCGTCTAAACTCTGCCGATTGTAGTCAACAATCCACCAGCAATTACGGACTTCGTGCTTCCAGCCTTCAAGCAAAGCTTCAAAGATATTCCCTTCGTCTAGCTCGGCATCTCCAAGTAGCCCGATCATGCGTCCCTTAGGTGTATTGCTGTCCACCAACTCATGGGAATGGATGTAATCCTGGACGAGTGATGCAAATAGCGTTTCGGCAACGCCAAGTCCGACCGAGCCGGTGGAAAAGTCGACGTCTGCTTTGTCTTTTGTTTTCGACGGATAAGGTTGTACGCCACCAAACCCGCGGAAGTTTTTCAGGCGATCTAACGATTGATTACCAAGAAGATATTGGATGGCGTGGAATACCGGACCTGCATGGGGCTTCACTGCAACACGGTCTTCCGCCCGTAGGGTGTGCAAAAATAGAGCGGTCATCACGGATACGAGAGAGGCGCACGATGCCTGGTGTCCGCCGACCTTTACGCCGTCTGCCTTGGACCTGGTGGTGTTTGCCTGATGAATCATCCATGTGGCCAGCCAAAGAATTTTCTTTTCCAGACTTTGAAGGGTCGCGATATCGGCGGCTTTGGTCATCTCTCGCTCCAAATATTGAGCGTGAACTGTACAGCAGGCCCCCCGGCAGGTCCTTGCGAACCCTTGCTAAAAAATAGTATTTTGAGCAATTATTCGCTCAATTAGGATTAAAATATGGTGATATATGTCAAATATAGCCCTGGATGAGATTGACCTGCGGCTTCTGAATCACATGCAGGCAGACGCCCGTTTAACAAATGTAGAGTTGGCGGAGCGGATTGGGTTGTCGCCCTCGCCCTGCCTCCGGCGTTTGCGCAAGCTCGAAAACGATGGCGTTATTCAGGGCTATATGACCTTTGTGGATCAAACCAAGGTCGGGCTGCCGGTAAGCGTTTTTGTGAGTGTGGCCTTAAAGGAGCAATCAGAAAAGGCGCTTGAAGAATTTGAAGCCGCTGTTGCCGCACTACCTGAGGTGATGGAGTGTTACCTTATGACAGGGGCTAGCGATTATCTCATGCGTGTCGTAACTCGAGATCTTGCCGACTATGAGCGGTTTCTCAAAAATCACCTCACACGTATTCCGGCTATTGCTAGCATCCAGTCCAGCTTTGCGTTGAAGCAGGTGACTTATAGGACCGCCCTGCCGTTGGATGAGGAAGGGCCGATTTCCTAAGTCCATGCTGGATGCTGGAGGCGCTAGCTTCTAACATGCATGCAGACCGCCTAATCTATTGCGAGGGATGCGATGCAGGGCCTGATGATGAACACGCCTTTACTGATCACGTCGCTGATTCAGTTCGCGGCGCAGTATCACGGCGATACGTCAATTGTGACGCGCAGCACCGAAGGTCCAGTTCGCCGTAGTTCCTATGGAGAAGTATTTGGCCGAGCGCAGCGCCTCGCCAACGCACTGATCGATTTTGGGATTAGACCCGGAGATCGTATTGCAACTGTCGCCTGGAATACTGATCGGCATATCGAATTGTACTATGCCATTTCTGGCATTGGTGCGATTTGTCATACGGTCAATCTTCGGCTTGCAGATGCCGAACTGGTCTACATCCTTAATCATGCGGAAGACCGTCTGGTCTTTTTTGATACGGATATGGCGGAGACCCTGGCAAGGGTTCAACCACAAACCAAATCTGTCGAACGCTTTGTCGCGATGACCGATGCCGAACATCTGCCTGATAAGGGGCCTGAACGCACCATCGATTACGAGGGCTTTATCGCGTCGGCGTCTCCACATCATGAATGGGCAACATTCGACGAAAATACTGCAGCGTCCATGTGTTACACGTCGGGCACAACGGGTGATCCCAAAGGCGTGCTTTATAGTCACCGAGCGACAGTGTTACATGCGATGGCCAGTTGCTACGCAAGCACGCTCAACTTGCGAACGGAAGATGTCGTTCTTCCGGTTGTGCCAATGTTTCATGTGAACGCATGGGGAATTCCGTATTCCGCGCCGATAGCCGGTACTCCACTGGTGATGCCTGGGCCAAAGCTCGATGGTCAAAGTCTATTCGAATTTATGGACGCGGAAGGCGTGACCATGGCGCTGGGCGTACCGACGGTTTGGATGAGCTTGCTTGATCATATGGACAAGGTAGGGCGCAAGCCGGCCGGGCTAAATAGTGTCGTTATCGGTGGTGCTGCGGCATCAGAAGCGATCATCAATCGCTTTGAATTAGACCATGGAGTTACTGTCAATCATGCTTGGGGAATGACCGAGATGAGTCCTCTCGGTGTGGTCAACACTCTGAAGCCAAAGTACCAAAGCTTGCCGCGTGAACAGCAAATGCCGACCAAACTCAAACAGGGCCGGGCGATCTACGGCGTTGATTTGTGTATCGTCGACGACGATGGCCAGGAATTGCCACGGGATGGTGAAACTTCCGGGCGCCTACTTGTCAAAGGGCCATGGATCGTAAGTGAGTATTTCAAGGCTGGCGAAAGTGCTTTGACCCCCGAAGGTTGGTTTGACACCGGCGATATAGCCACCCTTGATCCAGACGGATACATGCTGATCACGGACCGGGCCAAAGACATTATTAAGTCGGGTGGTGAGTGGATCAGTTCAGTTGGTCTTGAAAATGCTGCCGTCGGCCACCCTGCAATTAAACAAGCGGCGGTTATTGGGGTTGCCCATCCTAAGTGGCTGGAACGGCCCTTGCTGGTCTGCGTTCCAGTAGGGGAGAATCAACCCGACTTGGCAGAGATCAGAGAGTATTTGGCCGAAAAGGTACCTAAGCTCTGGTTGCCAGATGCCATTGAATGGGTTGAGTCATTGCCCATTGGCGCAACGGGGAAGGTGCTCAAGGCCGAATTGCGTAACCGTTTTGCGGGCTATACCGTAGGATAAATCGGCACTTTTAAGGGCGTTTGCGATAAACGAACGCGCCGTATTTGAATGTTGCGCGCCTCTGGCCCGTAATTTAAGCAATTCCTTACGAAATTAAGGCAAAAAAACAACGGGGAGCCTTGTTGAGTGTCAAAAAGGCACCTGTAAGGCCATCAGGGAACGCCGGAGCAATCGCGACATCATGTTTGGACGCGCCACATTCGAAATGCAGCTATTCAAGGATGGCCGGTGGGCCATCAGTGAGGTTGTGAAAAGCGAGGCCGTTGCTCGTAAGAAGGCTGGTGATTCTGGAAGTCAGTGATTGAGAGTCGGTCATGGCAAAAAGTCCTTTATCCGCGTGTCGTATCTTTAAAGGTATAATTCAGTAAACGTGCCGTCTACCAGGTGCTGACGAAGCGTGTTTTGCAAATCGAACGTGTTCTCATGGGTTAGGGCTAGCTCTGTTGCTGTTCCCAGGGTTTCACCGGATGTAAGGGCGCGGAGCCATATCAATGTTTCCATTGGCACAACGCGCTGCATCACTGTGTGAGCCGGGCGCAATACAAACCCGCTTTCGGGATGCGAGAAGTCGATCTCAGGTACGCGATCCTGATCTGGCTGATTGACGTGCCATAGGGTGAAAATAGGGACGTCGGATTCAAGCAATCGAAGAGTCGGGGATACTGAAAACTTTATGTCAGCTATCTGTTCCGCCGGAACCTCAGCTAATCTTTCAGGGTTCAGGGCGGCGCTGTCGGCGGCAAAATAAGCTTCGACCCGGGTCCATTCCAGGCGTGCAACGTCGGGCAGATATGGCAAATCATTGGCGGGTGCAAAAGAACTAATAAAATCTGGCAGCGCGTCGCCATACCGAAATAGTGTCGGCTGTTGTGGCGGATGGGTTTTGATGAAGTCCTTCGCTAAGGCCTGAAAGAATCGATCTCCGACTATGCGCTGAATTACTGGATAGGCAGCAGATAAAACATCGATCAAACTGTTCAGAGTATTGGCATGGTAAACACCCAATCGGCGTTCTATTGCACCGCGCGGTGTGGCAACATGTGGCAGCAAGGCCTCCACCGAATTGGTCAAGGCAACGTCTGCGAAGCTTTTCTGAAGGTCATGCAACACGGGATGAGCCTTCAGATGAAGAGACCGAATCGATGTGACGCTGCGCGGTCTCACCTTCGCCTAAGAGGACCTCAAGGTCAGGGATGTCTGTGTCCCACTCGATCAAAGTGGGTCGTGGTCCGAGTTTTTCTAACGCCAGCTTATATAGCGACCAAACTGGATCTGCGACGGTGTCTCCATGGGTATCAATTAAAAGACGATCTTCTCCATCCCCTTCTAAGGAGTGGCCGGCGAGGTGAATTTCACCCACGGCGTCTCCTGGGATTCCGTCGAGATAGGCAGTCGTATCAAACCCGTTGTTTTCCGCGCTGACATAAATGTTGTTGACGTCGAGCAGCAGTCCACAGCCGGTTCTTTGGGATAGCGCGGTTAAAAAGTCCCACTCGGTCAAAACTGAGTCCACGAACGTCAGATAGGAGGATGGATTTTCAACCAGTATTTGCTGTCCTAAGCGCTCCTGAGTCTGATCCACGTTTTGGGCAACAGTGACTAGAGCCTCTTCGGTGTAGGGAAGTGGCAGTAAGTCGTTCACGTATATGTCGTCGACAACGCTAAAAGATAGGTGTTCGGATACCAGCCCAGGCTCGAAGCGATCGACCAGGGTGCGCAACGCAGAGAGATGGTCCGCGTCAACGCCCTGCGCAGACCCTAACGATAAACCAACACCGTGGCAGCTGATCGCATAATGCTCACGCACTTGCTCTAGTTGCGCTATGCGTGGTCCACCAGCGGCAAAAAAATTCTCGCTATGGATTTCTATCCATGCCGCTGACGGCGTTCCAGACGCGAAATCAGACATGTGCGGATGACGAAGCCCGACTCCTGCTCGCGCAGGAATCGGGCCTGGCCGCACAGAGCGTGTCGAAGGCTGGTCCTGGGGAGGGGGAGAGGTCACCTTCGACGCTCGGTCAAAACGAAGGGTCGGCTTAGCCGGCCTTCATCTTGGCTTCTTCGTTTACGCCTTCGCCGGGCTCAAGATTGCCGCCCATTTCAACGCAGGTGCCTTCCGCAACAAGTTTCCATTCGCCTTTGTCGAATGCCACCGTGGATTGCCCCGCGCAGGAATGTGTTCCCGCCGCATTGGCGCATCCGTTCTCACCAGCTTTGGCGACGCCGTAGCATTTTTCTTTTCCGGCGGCTGACGCTGTCGAAGGAACGGTCATGGCGGCCATTGAAACCGCACCGGCAACGGCGGCGGCAAGTGAAAGCGTAGAGGGCTTGTTGTGTGACATAGTGTACTCCATCTATGGTGCCGCAAAGGCGCGGCCTGAAAAGGGGTCTCCTGATCGACGGGTGCTTAGTAACCCTCTCGACGTTACCATAATAGAAACGCCGTCGAGATTCGCCAATCACACGCGCGTGAAACGGTCTCACAGACGTGCGAGGAGGTTGGGTAGTGACGGCTAACGTGTTGGGGATCAATCGGTTTCGAGATTCAATCCAAAGTTCTTACCCATACTATCCAGGTAAAAGGCCATATAACCTTTGATGCCCAACACGGCTGGGATCGGCGACTCGTAAGCCCACACGGCATTTTCTGCCGACGTGCCATCGATGCTGAGCGACCAGTAAGATGCGTCGCCTTTGTAGGGGCAATGTGTGGCGTTGTCTGTCCGCGTTAGTAAATCGGTTTTGACGTCGTCCGTCGGAAAGTAAAACACGGGCTCGTGTTTGCGCTCATGTAGTTCAACTGCAGCCGCGCTCTCAGCGATGATGGTGTCATTCCAAAGCACACGAGCGGTCCCTTCATGAGTATGCAACTTTATTGTATGGGCCGGATCCAATGTGTAATCAGCGAAACGGGCACGCTGCTCTGCCGAATTTTCTTTCCAGCGATGCATAATGTCTGAGTCTATAGGCTGGTCATTCACAGTGAAGTCTCCTTGATCGAAGGTGAATTCAACTTTAACACCATTTGAAGCAGTTTGCGCCGCTTTGCGCCAATATCTGAAAGAATGGAACAAAGGCAAAGAGTATGCCGAAGCGATTGAGATTTATTGTTTACAGTGTGTTGCTCGGCCTCTCGGTCTATATGTACACCCTATCAGGACAACGTCCGGTAGAGACCCAGCCACAATCTTCTAGTACGGAGTCTCAACAGACCATTCGTGTTGATCCCTTACGCCATACGGCGAGCCTCGGAATCGATCGGGCTGACCTGACTCGGTTTTTTGAGAGATCACCGTTCGAGTTGAGATTCGACTTTGTTCCTCTTGCTGACGGTCGTTCACGAGTTATTGGCCGTTCGGAAGACGGCCGAACAACTCTCGAACTTATCGGTCCTCCTGAGGGCGTTACGTCTGCCCATTTGATGACCGCGTTGCCTGAGGATAGCCCACTGGTACGCTTGCGGAATCTCAACGCAGTTTCGCTCCTGGTCGAAATTGCATTAGCGGATTGGGCGGGCGCTCCCGACTGGGTTGGCACAAATATTGACCGCGCTTTCGGTGGTAATAGTGTGAGCACCCAGACAGTTGGCAAAACAGTGACTATGTCGCGAACGCCGCAGACCGAAACGCTAGTTGTTACGATTGCAGGTCCGCCACTGTAGCTGTCTAAGGACTATCCAGAAATTCGACGATAGCTGCAGCCTTGGCCGTCACCTCTTCGGCAGTTCGCTCCCCAGGTAGAATGGCCTTAACCGAATCTGGGACGAGAGCGGCAGCCTCATCGACGCCGTCTTTAAGTGGATCGGTTTCAGACGCCGCGCATAAGGTGCGGTGTTGGATAAGCGGCAAACGGTCTCTGTCTGGGTGACGGAAAGCTGCGCGATATCCCTTGTGGTAGGTGGTCAAACCTTTGAGCACCTCGAGAACGATTTTTTGGATGGCTTCAGGGGGAGGCATGGATGCCGTCGGCTGGCGGAATTCTGGTGACCGCCTGAAATACGGAAAATGCAGAACTTGATCACGTACAAAATTCCAGGCCCAGATCAAATGTTGACCAAATTCATCCGGCTGAACTTCCGGAGCATAGTTTTCTATGAAATCTTTCTTGTCTTCTGGAGAGAACATGCCGATGCCGTCGAAGACGAGACGGCGTACGCGATCTGGATAGTGAATGGCCAACTCGCATGCAATGTGTGCGCCGGTGTGGCTGCCGTACAGGTCGCATGACTCTATATCCAAAGCATCCATAACTCTGATCACGCTCTCGGCGTAGTCATCGGCGTTCGGTATGTCCTGACTTGGAGGTGGTGAGTCGCCAAAGCCCAGTGTGTCTGGTGCAATGACGTGTCGTGTTTTGCCTAGTTCTTCCATCAAAGGCACTAAATTGACCGACGACGAAGGTGATGCGTGGATCATGTACAATGTGTTGGTTGAGGCATTCGATGAGGTGCCACATTTGCGGTAATGTACTTGCCCTTCGGCAATACGAACGAATGCGCGATCGACGGGTGCGGTCATGGCTAGCCCTTTGTTGGTTTATCCTTGTACCCGAAAGAACCTATGGCAATCCGAACGGGATGTTTTCAACAATGCTCATCGGGTCCTTGCGCGAGGCTTGCATAAGAATGGTAAACGCGCGGATGTGAACCGGTTGGCTGATGGCTGGTTTAGAAAGCGAAGCAACTGCCGCGGCGATATCTGCGCGTTCGTGTTCGTCCTCAATGCGGTCCGTTGGCGGAATAAAACATCGGAACTCTTTCATCACATAGGGGTATCCCCAGTGTTTCAGCATGCGATTCTGATACACCGTTAGCTTATCTTTGCAGTATCGGCTGTCAATATCGATCATCAACGGCTGGCGAAACCCCTCGAAGTTGCGGACGCATTCAGCAGTAAGCGCAACCAACTCTCGAGATGGAGTGGTCGGTGTAAGTGCAATGAACTTTCCGATGACGTTGGCTTCAAGCTGGGGGATTTCAACTGCTTTCATATATTTATCAAACAACTGAGCTGTTTCCATGAACGCCGTGTTGGAATCTCTCGGGGTCATTTGGAATGAGGGCTTCAGCACGCCGTGCAGTCCATCTGAACGACGCCAATGGGCAAGCTCCGCGAGCCGCTCTGGTTTGACACCGCTGACAACTGGTTATTCAGAAAATTGGGACGAGAAAATATCCCACCCCAGCCACATGCGGCCGAAATCTGCCAGAGGGCTATCTTTTTCCGGAACATAACTAAGGGCGTAACGGGCAGGCATATGGGCTTTCCAAGACCAACGATAAACCTTGAGAGTACCGTTAACTTCTAGAAGTGGAACCCCTTATGCGCGTTCACCGATATTTCCCCGTAAAAGTCGTGTTGAGCGACGTGGCCGCTCTTACCGGTTTAGAATGAAGAGAAAAGGGCCCAGACGGGGGATTTGGGCCCTTAGCTGCATCCGGCTGCGACGAGGTATTTTTCAGCCGTGTCGAGATCATGTCGGTCAATGCGTTGACGAATTTGACCGTTTAGCGAGTCTCAATGTTTCATCTTCAACCTCTGCCTTCAATCCACGACCGCGTGAAAGGTGAGGAGCTCCGCCAGGTAAGCAATGGCGTGATGATGTGAAAGACTTGTTGCAAAGCTTGATTTGACCACATTGTGATCGCGTGTAGACAGGTACCAGTTCAGTTTTCACGGTTCCCGTCGGACCTACTATGTTCTCACCAACTCCTACCAGCAACGCCAGCCTGCCAAAACGATTGGCAGACTTTCCGACTCTTCCAGACGCTCTTGATTATGCGGCGCAGGGAGAAACCGGGTTTAATTTTTATTCTTCTCGGGGACATTTAAATGAGGTTCTGCCGTTCGCTGACCTGAGCGCAAAGGCCCGGGACGTGGCCACGAACCTTTGTGGCGCAGGCATTGTGTCTGGTGACCGTGTTGCGCTTCTTGCAGAAACGGTGCCTGCGTTTCTCATCGCTTTTTTTGCCTGCCAATATGCTGGTGTTATTCCGGTGCCAATGCCCACGCCCGTCGCGTTTGGTCGTCGCGATGCGTACGTCGGTCAAATTCGCAATCAAATCACATCGTCTGGCGCGGTCATGGTGATCACGCCGTTGGAATTTATGCCATTTGTTGAAGAGGCCACCGACGGACTTGATTTGCTGTTGATCGGGACATTGGATGATCTCAGGGCGCAGCCACAGGCTGATGGTCTTAGTGCAGGCGGTCCCGATGATCTCTGTTATCTGCAATACAGTTCTGGAAGTACGCGCTTTCCAAAGGGTGTGGCGGTAACTCACGACAACCTGATGGCCAATTGTGCTGCCATGAACGTGGCGGTCAACGTATCAACTGAGGATCGCGGTGTATCCTGGTTACCGTTTTACCATGACATGGGTTTGGTGGGTTTCATGCTCGGTTGCCTCACCTCCCAAACAACTGTCGACTTTATTCCGACGGAAGAATTCGCTCGTCGTCCACTCGCCTGGCTCCGGATCATCAGTGAAAATCTGGGCACGATGTCCTACGGCCCCAGTTTTGGGTACGAGTTATGTAGTCGGAGATTCTCATCATCAAATGCTGCTGCCCCTAACTTAGATTTATCCAGCTGGCGCGTTGCGGGGATAGGCGGTGAGATGATTAAGCCGCAGGTCATGCACGCGTTTGCAGACTTGTTTAAGCCGTACGGGTTTGCAGATACGGCCTTTAACGCTTCTTATGGCTTGGCTGAATGCGTGCTTGGCGTCAGTTTTAGCACGCCAGGGCACGGCATGTTGCTCGACCATATTTCAAAGCAGGAGTTGGGGGACAATCATCGCGCGGTTCCGATTGATGATGATGGTTCTGGAGCCGGTCGTACCTTTGTGGCCTGTGGTGGCGTGATTGACGGTCATACGGTCGAGATTCGTGATGACGACGGGGCGGTCATGGCAGAACGGGATATTGGCCGTGTCTTTTTCTCTGGTCCAAGTGTCATGCAAGGATATTTCGGTGATCAAGAGGCAACGGATGCCTGCCTTCAAGATGGGTGGCTGGATACGGGCGATCTCGGATATTTCTGGGGAGACCAGTTAGTTATTGTTGGGCGATCAAAAGATATGATGATCGTCAATGGACGCAATTATTGGCCGCAGGATATCGAATGGACCGTTGAACGCATGGACGGCATGAGGTCTGGCGATACCGCTGCATTCACTCTTGAGCAAGACGACGGTAGTGAACAACCAACCATACTGGTGCAATGTAGACCCTCTGCCGCGGACATTCGCGAGGCATTGGTCGATGACGTGCGCTCAAGTGTCCAAAATCAAGTTGGATTGGCGTGTGACGTTATATTGGTGCCGCCGCGGACCTTGCCGAAAACATCATCCGGCAAGTTAGCGCGCGGCAAGGCCAAGGCGAACTTTCTCAGTGGCGAAATCCAACCCTTAGCCGCGGGCGCGTAGCGCGCCGGCCGTGACCGACCCACTGACCATCGCGATCACCGGGGCCACGGGATTTCTCGGCGGTCACCTCGTGGCGCAAGCACGGGCCGCTGGTCACCGTGTTCGTGCCTTATCACGCAAGCCGGTGAACACTAACACTAACCAAGATATCGTATGGATCACCGGCGCATTGGAAGATCAAGCCGCGCTTGAGACCTTGGTTACCGGTGCGGATATTGTGGTGCATGCGGCAGGAGCCATCAAAGCGCTGTCGCGATCTGAATTTTTTCATATCAATAAGGGTGGAACAGAGGCCGTCGTTCGTGCTGCGTATGCCCAAGGGGTGAAAAGCTTTGTATTGATCTCGTCTCTGGCCGCGCGTGAGCCAACGCTGTCACCCTATGCGGCAAGTAAACGAGCTGCGGAGTTGGTGGTCGATGACTATGCCGGTCAATTGAACACAATCATTCTTCGCCCGCCGGCCATATATGGGCCAGGCGATGAGGAGACTGTTAGTCTGTTCCAAATGGCTGTGAATGGATTCATGCTCGCTCCTGGGCACGCTTCTGCGCGCATGTCTCTGGTTCACGTTGGTGATGTCGCTTCAGCTATTTTGGCGTGTTGTGAACAGCCCCAATTCGAGGTGCTTTTTGAAATCGATGATGGCAAAGATGGCGGGTACCAATGGCGCGATCTGGCAGATGCTGCCGGTCTGAATGTCGGTCGCCCACTAAAAATTGCTCACCTAGCGGGCGCTGCAGTCTGGTTTATGGGGCTTTTGGGTACGTTAAAGGGCTTGCTGACCCGGTCTCCCGCTATGTTGACCTTGGCGAAAGTGCCAGAGCTTCGCCATCGTGACTGGGTGGCGAACGCCAAGCGTCCCGCTGGCTGGACCCCAAAGTGGTCTCTAAAAGACGGCTTCAAAGACGCAATCAATTGGTATTCCTCACAAAATGTTTTGAAACGTTACTTTTAAAGTTACTTGTCACTCTTCTGTCATACCTCCTAGGACTAAAGCGGAAGAGGAGTGGGATGTGAGACTCAGGGCGTCGCTTGTCCCCATATTGAAGGATTAATCAAATGTCGGCTGAACCTAGCGATGGCGCGTCGCAAGACGTGCGAGCTGCGGTTCTGGAGGTTTTGCAAACTTTCAATAAGACCGGCGTGAACCTTGAGGATGGGACTCGGTTTACAGAAGACCTGAATTTCGACTCACTTTTGGTCATGGAGTTCATCGCAGCTCTTGAAGACCGTCTCGATATATCGGTGCCGCTAAACGTGCTTCCGGATATCGAAACTGTGGGGCAATTGGTCGTCGCGACCGAACAAATTGTTAGGGAAGAACATGGCTGACTTATTTGATCGTTTTGAGTCACTGCTGGCACGCCGAGACTCTTTAGTTGGCGATGGGGGTCACGATCCGTTTCAAGTTGAGATGGATGAAGTGCTGTCACAGACCGAAGCCATGATTGGCAATCGTCGCACCATCTTGGCCGGTACCAACAATTATCTTGGACTGACGTTTGCGCCAGAGTCATTGCAAGCCGCACATGATGCCCTTGAAGCGGCAGGTACGGGTACCACTGGCAGTCGTGTTGCTAACGGCACCTATAGTGGTCACAAGGCATTGGAGCAGGCGTTGTGTTCTTTCCTTGGTAAAGACCACGCCATCGTTTTCTCTACTGGGTATTTAGCCAACCTCAGTGTCTTGTCGACATTGGTCGGTCCTGACGATTACATCCTTATGGATGCAGACTGTCACGCGAGCATTTATGATGGCGTGCGAATGGGTGACGCTCAGATTATTCGATTTAAGCACAACGATGCGGCGGATTTAGATAAGCGGTTGGCGCGCCTCGCGAAGAAGCCGGGCAACAAGCTGATCGTTATTGAAGGTATTTATTCCATGCTTGGGGATAAGGCGCCTTTGGATGACATTGTTGCTGTTAAGAAAAAATACGACGACGTATATCTTCTTAGTGATGAAGCGCATTCGCTCGGGGTCCTCGGTCGTTATGGTCGCGGATTGCCAGAAGAAGCTGACCTCGAAGACGATGTTGATTTTATTGTCGGCACTTTCTCTAAGAGTGTCGGTACCGTTGGCGGCTTCTGTGTTTCCAGTCACCCACAGTTTGATTTGCTGCGCTTAGCTTGTCGTCCATACATCTTCACAGCCTCCTTGCCGCCATCTGTAGTGGCGTCCGCCAAAGCGTCTCTGGAGTTAGTTGAAAAAGGTGGCGCGCTGCGCAAACGGTTGATGCGTAATGCGGAGCGCCTTCATTCAGGACTCTCTGCTCTCGGCTTTACGCTTGGAGGAGAAATAAGCCCTGTGGTTGCTGTTGTGGCGCCAGAGGTGGAAATCGGTGTGGCGTTTTGGCGCGGACTGATTGACGGTGGTGTTTACGTCAACCTTGCACTTCCTCCTGCGACGCCACAGAACTTTACGTTGTTGCGGTGCAGTCTCTGTGCCGCTCACACGACGGAGCAGGTCGACCGTATCATCGAAGTCTTTGCCGATGTGGCCGACTCTCTTGTCATGCTACCGAAGCAACCAAAGAAGAAAGTGGCGCTCGGCTAATAGTGTCCGCTGACTGAAGGATTAGTTCAGTCCACCCTGCCGTTTTATCCTGAACAACAAGCGCAGACCAGTGAGAACCGGGTGTGCCCGATCGCGTTCTGTCAGTTCGACCGCAACGCCTGTATGGCGTTCAATTTTCCAAGCTGCATAGTCCAGTCCGCTGCGGAATGTGAAAGCTGCTTTGATCAGTCGTAAAACGTTGAGAAACCGCCCCCACCAGCGTCGTGCCCTCCACGCCCAAACCGCACCCGTGTCAGATTTTGCTTCTACCGTTTGGCCTAGGCCAAGCGTTTCAATGGCTGCGGCGCCAACGCGAATGAATCGATCGCGTTGGGCATTCACCAACTCTTCCGCTTTAGAAGGCGGTTCAGGCCGTAGTTCTGCCCGGTACGTGGCTTGGAAGGCAGTGATCCACAAATCTTCAATTGTATAGGGGCCGGCCATTAGCGGTGCCGTTTTCTTGAGGAGTGTTGCCACAGCGCGAGAGAGAGCGTGTTCAACAGTCGTGCGAGCGGCGTCATTATTGGCATAAACAATGGCGGCTGGCTGCGCAAAGCGGGCCCACAGGGCCGATGCGAAAGTTGTTTCCGCCGTGCCGCGGGCAAATCCGCCGAGTGTCATTACAGCCACTTTGGCGCGGACCACCCGACCGTCGAAGTCGCACTCGTGATAATAGACATTCGGTGACAGAAGGGCACCAAAGGCGGCGCTGACCGGGTTTTTGATCGCATCGCTGAGGTTGTCAACCAGCACATAGAAGTCGAGCATCAGGTTTTCGTCCGTGCCGAGACGAAGGCAAGACCCATAAAACACAACAGCGCGCACGCTGGCTCCATAGGTATTTTTTAGATGATCGATCATCGCCTCAGCGGCGGGAAAGGCGGCGACCTGGCTTTCGGATTGTATAAGTGACATCAGAGCCATGGCTACCACCGTACAAAGCGAAGTGCTTGGTTGCCATCGATGGTGAGAGGTTTGTCCTCGCTGGCATCGTATAATTCGCCATCCAAAGTGTAGCTGCCGTCGAAGGCGAAGGTGATGGAGGCGGTGCGCCGAACTGTCCGCTTGTTACTTTGTTTTAGTAGGCGTCTCAGCATATTGGGGACGGTCGAAAGAACCGCACCTGCGCCTGGTCGAAGACTGATGTAGTGGACCGGGCCATCGCCAACTTTCGGGTCGGGGCGCATACCTAGAAGCATTTTATCCATGGTGGTTGCTATCACGACATAAAAGCGCCCGTCCTGTTGCCATCCATTCTGTTCGCCGGTCACTTTAATGGTGCCGCCTTGTTTTCCGCCCGTCATTGCACGCCAGAACAAGATGGCCACTGCGGCCACATGCGACACCGTATTTGGCCAACCGCGGGGGTAAATGTTTTTACGACAGTAAAGAATGCCATCAACCACATCTGCACCACCGAAAAATGCGCCGTGGCGTGTCGGTGCCCCATTTTGGTATAGCGCAAGTACGGGCTGAGTGTGAATGGCATTGGCCAGGTTGCCGTTGGCATTTTTCCTGAGAAGAGACGCGAGGGCTTCGCGCCGATCTCCAGACAGGCTCCAGGCCGCCGCTGTCATGTTCGTTTTGCCGGAAGGCAGTAACGCCAAGACCGGTGGGGAGGTGTAGGGGCCATCGTTGAGGAGGCCAGAGAACACCAACCCTGCGGTGCCGTCTCCGCCGTCGACCACGAGGGTTTCAATCTCATTGGCAGCGCATTGGGCAAGAATCGTAGGCACATCGGTGATTTTGTCGATGATGAAATGTTGAACACAGTCATGAGCAGCCACAATATCGTTCAGCCACCCGCGGTCCTGTTGATTGCGGGTGCTCATATGATTGCTGAGAATGGCGACCGATGGTGGGGGCAAATCACTAGACCTAAGATGGATAGAGAGAGGCTCTACTCGGCTTACATAATGTTTCAAAAGCTTTGATTTGACGATCTTGAACTTGCCCGCCATGGTGCGCTGGCTTGGACAGATTCCTCAAAAAAGGCTGGAAAACAGGCCTCGAGGGCGGCTAAGCGCTGACTCAGGGACCCAAAGGATAGCCGCCGCACACGTGGTGGCTTCGAGATTGATGTTCAAAGCTCTCGACCTCTACCTCTTACGGCAGATCATGCCGACACTGCTCGTCACCCTCCTGGTTGCGGCCATAATCTTGCTGCTCGAGCGGATGTTGCGGCTGCTCGATATTGCCGTGGGTAACGGTGTCTCGACCCTGGTTGTGTTTCAGATGCTGTTTAATTTGATTCCCCACTACATCGGTTTGGCGCTACCCGCTGCTTTGTTTCTGGGGGTGCTACTCGCGTTCCGCAAGCTCTCGTCGCAGTCTGAATTAGATGCGATTCAATCGTCAGGGATTGGTTTAAGCCGACTCATTCGATGGGCCGTGATATTGGGTCTGTTGATGATGATCTTTAATCTGATTCTTGTCGGCTATCTGCAACCGATCAGCCGTTACGCCTATCGCGCTCTTTTGTTCAACGTGACCAGCGGTGTTTTAGAGTCTGGTATTGGCGAGGGCGTGTTTATGGATCTCCCCAACGGTTACACCCTCCGGGTTGAAGAATCTCGTGGGGCAGGTCGTGAGCTGTTTGGAGTATTTGCTCATCAACAAAAAGAGGATGGCACTATCATTACGTTGACCGCGGAGCGAGGGCGCCTAGTCACAGGGGGCGCCGAACGCGCAACCAGTCTCCGTTTGTTCCAAGGTAACCGGTCTGAGTGGTCGCCGGGCGCAACCTCGGCCGACACAGTAAGCTTCGATGTGTTTGACTGGCCTCTCAATCTAAAAGATCTGATTCGGTTCCGCGTACGAGGTGGTGATGAACGAGAGTTGACCTTGGATGAATTGTTGCGTGGTTATGTCGCCAATATGGAGGCGGAACGCACGGGCATCAGGCCTGGTGCAGTGAACCCACAAGACAACCCTGAGCAACTGGTGCCACCGGCTGCGGTCGCGGCGGAGTTGCATGGTCGCATTGTCTTTTCGCTATCAATTTTGTTCTTGCCGATGCTGGCGGCCCCGCTAGGTATAATGACCCATCGGGCAAGCAAATCTTTTGGACTGGTTCTCGGCCTATTAACGTTGGTAGTCTATCACAAGATTCTGGAGTTTAGTGAAGCCTACGCAACGGTCGGGGGAATGTCGGCTGGGCCGGCCTTGTGGGTGCCCTTTGCCCTCTTTATTGGCGGGACATCATACCTATTTCTCAAGACCGAGATTGTCGCTGGGGCAACCCCAATGCAACGTCTTGAAGACCGATGGACCAATATGACCGGCGGTCTGATTCGACTGTTCCGCGGCAGCCGCGGCTAGTACTCTATTCCCATGATTTTGTCCTGGTATCTCACGAAGGCCTACCTGTCGCGATTCTTTGCATTGCTGCTGGGCTTGGTCGTATTTCTGCAAATGCTAGACCTGCTGGCCAACGCGGATTCCGTGTTGGACGGTGGTGGTGACCCGGTCGACTCATTGGCGCGCTACATTATGTTGCGGGTGCCGTCGATCATTGAAACTGTTGCCCCTTTGGCTGCGCTCCTTGGCGGGCTAACGGCGCTGGTAGTTCTGGCCCGCAACAGCGAGATCATTGCTATGCGTGCGGCGGGTCGATCTGTGCTCAGTCTAGTCGGTGGCCTTGTGGTTGTTGGCATGGTGTTGGCACTCATGCTCTTTGCCTTCTCTGATGGTATAGTCGTGCGTTTCAACGCGCAGCTCGAGGATTGGAAAAGCACAGGCTACAAGCCTGGCGGTGAAATCGTTGATGGCAGTGAAGCGTGGGTGATTGAAGGTGACACCATCATCCGGGTTGGACACGTTCTACAAAACGGCGCCGTGCTCAATGACATTCGCCTGTTTCACCAAGGCGACAAAGCGACGGTCGCAGACATTATCAATATTCGTCTCGCGATTTGGGAAGATACTGGCTGGAACTTGTTCGAGGTGGCGCGTGTTGGTGGCAACGGTGTCGCGACCCCTGTTGGTCAGCCGACGTGGGAAACAAATCTTACGCCCGAAGATTTTAACAAGCTCGCCAACCCACCCAGTGAATTGACCTTTGACGAATTAGAGCATTACGTACGCGAGCTCGCTCTCGGGACCCGCCCAGAATATTATTACGATACCTGGTTACAACGAAAATTGGCTGGACCTGCGGTGTTGGCTCTGATGCCATTGCTAGCGGCCATCGCGGCTTTCGCCCACCACCGTCAAGGTAGCGCTATCTTGGTTGTGGTCTATGGAATCTCGCTCGGTTTCGTTTTCATCATCACAGACAATATTTTGCTGGCGATGGGGCAGTTCGGCGCTCTGCCGCCGGTCGTGGCGGCCTGGCTGCCTTTGGCGCTGTTCGGCACCATAGGTTTATGGATTGTGGTAAACTTAGAGAACAGAGGCGCTTGACCATCTACGTGATATGGCCAGGGGCTTGCGTTTATGCCGAACCGCGTTAGATACACTCGTATAGCGCGCTGCAAATAGGGAAAGAACATGGCATTAAAGATCGGCTTTTGGTCCGACCGGGAATACCACTTAGACCGAATGAATCTAGGTGATCTCGCTGCCGCGTACTTTCAATATTACGCCATAGCCGCGTATTTCGCGTTAGCTGCGGTGACAGGCGCCTATGCGACTTGGGCTTGGATGAACGGTCTCGCGACCCTGACCGGAATTGCGGGCGCCGTTGTCGCGACGATTCTGATTTACCCATTGGTTTGGTATGTGTTGCACCGGTGGATTCTGCATTCCAAGTGGATGTGGAAATCCAAGCTTACCGCACCGGTCTGGAAGCGCATTCACTACGATCATCATTCCGATCCAAACAACCTCAAAGTTTTGTTTGGTGCACTCTATACAACCTTGCCAACCGTCGCTTTGGCTACGGTCCCTTTTGGGTTTGCTCTGGCTGGTTGGCCTGGTGCTGCTGCGGCTTTATGTGCAGGCGTTCTGCAAACGTGTTTCTACGAGTTTATCCATTGCATCCAGCACTTGGGGTATGTCCCCCAATGGGGCTGGGTTAAGCGCATGAAGAAGTTGCACATGGCCCACCACTTTCACAATGAGACTGGCAATTTCGGGATCACGAATTATTTGTGGGATCGTGTGCTCGGCACAATGTACGAGCAAATTAAATTGCGACCCCGGTCAGAAACAGTGTTTAACCTTGGGTACGATGAAGAGGTAGCAAAGGACTATCCCTATGTGGCCGAGTTGACGCCCAACTGGCCGCATACCGCTAATCCAGTTCATCGTCAGCGTGAATATGCGCAAGAGTCTGATGATGGCGAACTCGCCCCCTCATCTTAACCGGACCTAACTGGTCACGGCGTTTTCTATGACAGCATCAGACATCACAGTTCGGCCGGTCACCACGCGTGCGGACCAGGAAGCTTTCTTGGCGTTGCCAGACGCCTTGTTCAGCGATGATCCAGTGTGGGTACCGCCGTTGAAAATGATGGTGCGCGACCAATTAAACCCAAAGAAGAATCCTTGGTTTAGTCACGGCGAAGCGCAGTTGTTTCTCGCTGAACGCAATGGCGCGGTGTTGGGACGACTCTCAGCCCAAGTCGACCGCAGTCACCTTGAGCAACACAATGATGCGACAGGCTTCTTTGGCTTTTTCGACAGTGTTGAAGAGCAACCGGTAGCAGACGCTTTGTTTGAAGCGGCTGAGAGTTGGCTCAAGGAGCGGGGCATATCCCGTGTGCGCGGGCCATTCAGTCTCAACATCAATGAAGAATCTGGCTTGCTAGTTGAAGGCTTTGAAAGTCCGCCGCGTGTCGCCATGGGCCACGGCCAGCCTTTCTATCAAACACTGGTAGAGGAGGCTGGATTTGAGAAAGTGCGAGACCTATTCGCGTTCCTAACACCCATGGATACGGCGCTGCCCTACAAACATATAAAGTTGTTGCAACGCTCTATCGACCGTAATCCGGGCCTCACATTCCGTCATCTCGATCCGAAACACTACGACGAAGATATTCGCATTCTCGTTGACCTGTTCAACGGAGCCTGGGCTGAAAATTGGGGATTTATTCCCCTAACCGAAGCTGACGCGAAGCATATGGCCAATAAATTCAAGATGATCCTGATTCCAGAGTTGGTCTGGTTTGCGTTCTACGAAGGAAAGCCGGCCGCAATGGCGGTGGCATTGCCCGACCTTAATGAAATGATCCGTGATCTCGGCGACACCCTGTGGCCTATGGGCTGGATGAAACTGGCGTGGCGGGTTCTCACCCGCCGCACCTGGTCATCTGGGACGCGGGTTCCACTCATGGGCGTTGCCCCGCGGTTTAAAAACAAACCTCTTGGATCGGTGTTGGGCTTTATGGTGATGGATGCGATCCGCCGCGAATCTCTCAAACTCAATATGCCGGTCTGCGAAATGAGTTGGGTGCTGGAAGATAACACCCAAACCCGCCACTCCCTCGAAACCATCGGTGGCCGGGTCTACAAAACCTACCGGATGTACGAGAAAGCGCTTTAGCTGATCGTCTGCATGTAGGTCTTCTTCAAGACTTGGAATCCAGATTTTTCGTACAAACGTGCAGCGACAATATTGAATGCGTAGCTGTCCAGAATCACGCTGTCTGCACGCATGCTTTCTGCCCACGTCTTGACCCTAGCAATAAGCTTGCGGCCAATGCCTCTGGGACGGAGAGCTTCCGTTACAACAATTAGATCAATGCGAACTACTCGGTTAGCGGTATGCGCCCGATCTTCTTCACGCGCAATTAGATTGGCCTGGATGAATCCCACCACGGCCTGACCAGTTGCGGTTGGGACGACAGCAACATCGAGCAAATAATGTGGATTTTGCAAACATGCGAAGAAGTCTCGTTCAGCTGGACGGGCATATTCTGCTGTTTTAATTGGCGTGGGGGCATGACGATGATGAAGCGCGTCGGCCTCGGCCACTAAAGCAGCATAAACATCGAACTCGTCACCTCTCGCATTGCGAATGAAAATCTCACCACGGGGAAATTTGTTGGTCATCATTGTCTTAGTCCTCAAGTCGCACCGCTTGAGAAAGACGGAGTTTTCAGTGCTATCGAACAAAAAAAGCCGCCAATCCCTGGCGGCTGTTTCGATCGCACGAAAACACGGCCCGCGGGTTAGTCGAAGGCTCCGTAATAAAAGACTGTCTGTGCGATATTTTTCATAACGCCCGCCTTGACGCATGGGGGCTTAGCGAAAGGCAAGGCTGGACTCCTAACTAAATTGTCCGTACAAATTATATGAAGTAAGACATGCCATTTGGGAGGGCGCCATGGCCTTCGAAGTACGGAAACTGAACCCCACGTTTGGGGCGGAAGTGCTGGGTATTGATCTCACCAAAGAGATCACCGCTGACATTCTGGACAAGTTCAAAAGCCTCTGGGCGGAACACCAATTGCTGCTGTTTCGGGGTCAATCCTTGGAAGAAAAAGATGCGGTGGCGTTCAGCGGCCTGCTTGGAGAGTTGGAAATCCATGTACGCCGCGAGTATCTGTCCCCCGAGAACCCTGAGATCCTTTATGTCTCCAACATGAAGGTTGATGGCAAAGCCATTGGCATTTTGTCCGATACGGAAGTGGGCTGGCACTACGACCAAATTTATCTCCCGCGTCCAGCCGTGGGCTCGTTGCTCTATGCGGTGACACTGCCGACCAATGGTGGACAAACCTCTTTTGCTGATATGTCTGCGGCTTATGAGTCTTTGTCCGACGACATCAAAGCAACGTTGAAGGGTCGGAAGGCCGTTCAATCCTACGAAGCGTTCAACAACCAATACAGTGTGCCAACCAACTCGGATCAGAAAAAGCGCACCCCTGATATTGAACAGCCGGTTATCCGTACTCACCCGATCAGTGGCCGCAAGGCTTTGTATATTTGTCCAGGCATGACCACGCAAATTGTTGGTTTACCAGAGGACGAGAGCCGCGATTTGCTTGATTACTTGTTTGACTGGAGTGTTAAACCTGAGTTCGTCTACAACCATAATTGGGCGCATGGCGATGCTTTGCTCTGGGATAATGCAGCAACCATGCACCGCCGCGAGCCTTTCGACGGCGATGAGGAGCGTTTGATGAAGCGCACCACCATATTGCCGCCCGCTGACCTAGCCGTTCCGGTTTAATCCATGAGACCGCACGCCAATCGCACCTATTTGTTCACCCCCGGCAATCATGCCCGCCGGGTCGACAAGGCACTTCAATTGAAAGCTGATGTGGTGATTCTTGATCTTGAAGACGCCGTGGCGGTCGCGGAGAAAGTCGCCACTCGCGCCATCATCAAAGGCACCTTGGCTAAGCCGAAACAGTGCGCGGTTTATGTACGTGTTAATTCGTACGACACAGAATTTTGCTATGACGATCTCAGTGGCGTGTTCGGCAAAGATCTCGACGGCATCGTCTTGCCAAAATTGGAAAGTGTTGCCGACTTAAAATCAGTCGACAGTATTATGACTGACCTTGAGCGCGAGCATGGCCTCGAGCCAGGATCGGTTGACCTCATGCCCATTATCGAAACCGCCAAAGGCGCAGCGACGGTGCGTGACATCGCCCAGGCGGAATCGCGCGTTAAACGCTTGTCGCTCGGGGGTGGGGATTACACCCGTGATCTTGGCATCGAGTGGACCCACGACGAACTGGCGTTGTTGCCGGTACGGTCTGAAATGGTTTTGGCGTCTAGATTGGGCGAGCTTGAGCCGCCTATCGATACTGTGTTTCTTCACATCAAAGAGCATGACGCCTATCGAGAATCATGTATTCGTGCGCGTGGGCTCGGTTTTCAGGGCAAGCTCTGCATACATCCGGATCAGGTCGATCTGACCAATGATGTGTTTACACCGACAGACGAAGTCGTGACCTGGTCTCGGAAAATTGTCGCTGAATTTGAGAAGGCCGAGAAAGACGGAGTCGCATCCATTCAGGTGGACGGCTACTTTGTCGATTATCCTATAGTTGAGAAGGCTCAGCGCGCGTTGAACATCATTGATGTGCTGAAATCTGTCGGCAAGGCATGAGCATCTTCGTGTATACTATGCGCAATCACGTTCCGGCAGGACACCAGCTATGATCATTGAGTCGACCGCTGCGTATCGGGAGAGCCTGCGGGCTTTTAAGCCTCGTGTGTTCGTCAACGGTGCTTTGGTGTCGTCAGTAGCCGATGAGCCTTCATTGCAGCCGGGCATCAATGCCATTGGTGTGACGTACGATCTTGCTCAAGACCCCAGTCACGTCCCGCTCATGACGGCGGTTGAGCAAGAAACTGGCAAGCGCGTAAATCGCAATTTGCACATCGACCGCACCAGTGACGACCTTCTGGCCAAATTGGAGGCCGTGCGCATCATGTGTCGCGAGGCGGGGTGTGCGCAACGCTACCTAGTTCATGACGCATTCAATGGGTTGTATCAGGCGACCCAGCGTTGTGATGCCGAACATGGCACAGAGTATTTTTCGCGCTTTCTAAACTTCATGACCGAAGTCCAGGATGGCGACCAGACCTACGGCGTTGCCATGACCGACGCCAAGGGCGACCGGTCGCAAAAACCACACAATCAAAAAATCGCGGACAGTTACATCTACGTCGTTGAGAGCCGTGCCGATGGTATTGTCATATCCGGGGCCAAGGCCATCGTCACCGGTGCACCCTATGTACATGGCTTTATCGTTATGCCGTGTCGGGCGATGACGCCGGACGACGATGCATTTGCAGTTTGTTGTGCCGTGCCGATTGATGCTGAGGGCATCACGGTTGTCGCACGAGCGGCCGGTCGTCCCGGCGAAGAGGCGGCGGTGTTTTCAAAACACTATGGCCAGACCACAGGCGTTGTGCTGTTCGACAATGTGTTCGTGCCTCATGACCGGGTGTTCCTAAATGGCGAAACAGAGTCCGCTGGAGATATCGCGCAAACCTATGCGACCCATCACCGACATTCATGTATCGGCGCGCGAGCCGGGTTTGGTGATTTGTTGATTGGCGCCGGCGCGTTGATGATTGAATCCAACGGTTTTGATCCAGAACGCCATACGCATCTTCAAGATGACATGGTCGAGCTGATTAAAATTGTCGAAGGGTTTTATGCTACCGGCGTTGCGGCCTCGGCCTATGGCGAAAAAGATGACACGGGCAACATAATGCCTGAGCCGGTCTTTTCTAATATTGGTAAGTTGTTGCTGGCGACACAAATTTACGACATGCACCGATTGGCACATACGGTTTCAGGCGGGTTAATCGTTGCCTTACCGGGCCCTGATGAAGATCACAATCCAGACACTGCGGGCTCATTGGATGCGGTGTGGCAAAGTAACCCGAGTGTACCGGCAGAGCAACGACGACAAACCGCCCGCCTGATTGAAGATCTCACAGCCTCCCATCAAGGCGGGTGGTACTCGGTCATCTCCTTGCATGGCGGCGGCTCACCAGCAGCGATGAAGCGCGAGATTTGGCGTAACTATCCAGTCGGTGAAAAGAAAGAGATCGTACAGCAGCTGATGGATCGCGATCTGATGGAACGTAAAGACGGCAAGCCCGCCGACCGCCAGCCAGGGCGGTGCTGTACTGTCGGCTGCCGTGTACCTGACTTTTTGCTCGCTGAGTCGTCAGACGAAGACTCCGCCTCCTAGGCTGGACTTCCGGCTTATTTCGCCGCACAACGGCGCTTCATGGAAGAGATTTGGATTCCTTTGATCATTCGGATGATCGTTACTGCGGCTGTGGTCATAGCGGCCACGGCGGTGGCGGAACGGGTTAGTCCGTTCTACGCCTCGCTTATCGGCGCGTTCCCTACCTCTGCAGGTCCGGCTTACGTGATGCTGGCCCTTAAAGAAGAAGCGGCGTTTGTTGCCGCAAGCGCTGTCTACAGCATGGCGAGCCTTGCGGCTGTCGCGCCGTTTGTAAGCGTGGTGGTTTGGCTTGCGCCCCTGAGTTCGGTGTTTGTAACGGTCGGGGGCGGCTTTCTAACCTGGACCGTGTTCGCCGTGCCGATCAGTTTGGTGTCATGGACGCCGATGACCGCGCTACTGATCAATTTGGTTGCCTATCCCATTTGCTTTTGGCTGACACGCAATCTCGGTCAGGTGCCGCCGACCCTACTACGCAAGCCAGCGCAATGGTATGAACTGCCTGTGCGCGCCTTTGTCGTGGGCTTGTTTGTTGCGGCTGTTGTGACGGCGTCCAACTTGCTCGGTCCGGTCGCGACAGGATTAGGGGCGGTCTTCCCTATCGTGTTTTTGAGTCTTACCGCGATTTTGCACATCCGCTTGGGTGGCGCGGCGACAGCGGCGACCATGCATAGTGCATTGCGGGTTGTATCTGGCATGACGTTGGCGCTGATGGTGTTGCACTACGGTGTGGTGTGGTGGGGAGAGGCTATCGGTCTCAGTTTATCGCTGGTGGCGTCTATCCTTTGGGCGCTCGCCATGGTCGCGCTTAACATTCGTCGGACCAATGCGGCGTCAACCACCCGGCTTGTAAGTTAAACGCACAACGCCATCGGCGTAGGTCTGGTTGTCTACAAGACTCATGGCCACGAATGTCGCCTTGCCGGGAAACAATTGAGTCCCGCTGCCCAATGCCACCGGCATCACAAATAAGTCGAGTTGATCAACCGCCCCCGCATCCAAAAAGATACGTTGGGCGACACCGCCGCCGACCACCCAGACGTCACCGTCTTCGATCATTTTAAGACGCGGGATCAGTTTGGCCGCATCGTTGACCAGTTTGGCGCCGCCATGGGTCGTGCTGGTGCCGTTGCGTGAGAGCACGTAGGCTCGCTTGCCCTCATAGGGCCAGTCGCGAAAGGTTCTGGTTTGCTCATATGTCTTGCGCCCCAGCACCACAGTGCCCACATCGGCGATGAACTCGTCATAGCCGTAGTCCCCTTTGAATCAGTCGAGCCAAGCTACACGACCGTCCGGGGTGGCGATGAAGCCGTCCAAACTGGCGGCGATATAAAGGCGTATCTTCGGTATGTCAGGATACTAACGCGAGAGCGGGGATGGGGTTGCTAGAGAATTTCCGGCGGCTCAAACACCCGCACAGGTGGGGCGTCACCCTGGAGTTTCTCAATTTGCACCAAACAGGTTTGGGCGCTGGTGCCTTGAGCAATGGTTGAGGTGCTGGAGTCGTGGGTTAACACATTGGGATTGCCGTGCACGCAGGTCGCGCCAATTTCGCCCGGCGCCTCCGGGTCGTACCACGCGCCGGTCGACAATTGCAGCACACCGCTCCGCACCTGGTCCGTCACGACAGCACCCGCCAAACAGGCGCCGCGATCGTTAAACAGGCGGACGATATCGCCTTCTGCTATCCCTCGGGCGCTGGCGTCGTCAGGGTTGATCCACACCGGCTCGCGACCTTGGACCTTAGACGCCTGGGAATAGCCGCCGTTGTCATACTGGCTATGCAACCGGGTCGCCGGTTGGTTAGAAATCAAGTGCAGTGGATACGTTTTTGCTGTGTCACCGCCAAGCCACTCGCTCGGTTCATGCCACACCGCATGGCCGGGCTGACCCGGATCGTTCCAATCTGCGATAGTGTCCGAAAACAATTCCAACTTACCGGACGGTGTGGCGAGTGGCGCAGAGTCTGGGTTGTCACGGAAGACTTCGAACATGGTGCGTTCCGGGTTTGACGGCCATTCCAGCATGCCGTCCTCCCAAAAGGTCTCGAAGTCGGGCGTGTTGATGTCTTTGTCGGCGGCGCGACTACAGGTGTCCTCGTACAGCCAGCGCACCCACTCCATTTCGGCGCGGCCTTCGGTAAATGCGTCCGCCACTCCAACCCGTTCGGCCACCCCTTTGAAAATATCGTGATCGTTGCGCGCCTCACCAAAAGGCTCTGCCGCTTTGTGCATGGCCATGATTTGAAGCGATAAACCAGACGCTGTGACGTCGTTGCGCTCTAGAGTCGTTGTCACTGGCAACACTATGTCGGCGTGGCGTGCCATGGGGTTCCACCAGGCTTCGTTGACGATAATGGTCTCCGGTTTTTGCCAGGCCCGCAGCATGCGGTTGAGGTCTTGGTGATGATGGAACGGATTGCCGCCGCACCAATACACTAAACGGATGTCAGGGTAGGTGAGCGTTTGGCCATTAAATCGCACGGTGCCACCGGGATTGAGCAGCAGGTCTGAGATGCGCGACACGGGTATAAAAGTGCTAACAGGATTTTCACCCTTGGGCAGATGGGCTGGAGCCACCGGCGTGCCTGGACCCCCCATTCCTGCCGCACCCGCGTAGGCACAGCCGAAACCGCCACCGGGCAGGCCGATTTGCCCAAGGATTGCGGCTAATGTTAGCGCCATCCAGTAAGTCTGCTCACCGTGATCGGCCCGCTGCATCGACCAACTAACTGTCACCAGGGTGCGATGTGCCGCCATCTTCCGGGCTAGGGTCTTGATGGTGTTGGCATCCAGTCCTGAAATCTGCGCCGCCCAGTCCGCATCTTTGGCGATGCCATCGTCTTGCCCGAGGATGTAGGTGATAACTTTTTCGCTGCCGGTGCAGTGGGTCTTTAAAAATTCAGCGTCGTGCAGGTCTTCCACGAGCAAGGTGTGGGCGAGACCAAGCATCACCGCTACATCACTGCCTGGGTGAGGCGTTAGCCAGGTCGCGTTTAAGAAATCTGCAGCGTCGTTGCTTATGGGGCTGATATTGACGATTTCAACGCCGCTGTCTTTGCACCGTTGCAACGCGTCGCGGGCGATATGCCGTCCCAACCCGCCGCCGTGAACCTGCGAGTTCTTGAGAGCTAGGCCGCCAAAGGCAACGACCAGCTCTGAATGGTCGGCTATGGTGCCCCAGGTGGTGTTCGCGTTGTAGCAGACGTCGGCCCAACTACCGGCAATGTGGGGGACGATTATTTCTGCTGCGCCCGACGAATAGGTGCCGACGGAATAGGTGTTGCCGCCAAATAAATTGAGGAACCGGCGCATCTGGCTTTGGGCATGGTGAAAGCGCCCAGCCGACGCCCATCCATATGAGCCGGCGTAAATCGCCTCATTGCCATGGGTGTCTTTCACCCGGTTCAATTCATTGGCGACAATGTCCAACGCTTCGTCCCAGCGCACCGCTACGAACGGTTCGGAGCCGCGCCCTGTTACGTTTTTATTCGGGCCTCCGTTTTTGAGGCCGTCGAGCCAGCCTTTGCGGACCATTGGCTTGGCGATCCGCACGGCATCGTCCTGCGCCTGGGGCATGCCGGGGCCGATTGGCGAGGGGTCCGGATCGCCGGAAAACGGCTCCATCGCTGTCACTCTGCCGTTAACGACCGTTGCGGTATAGGCGCCCCAGTGGGTCGCGGTGGGCAGATATTTCTCGGCTTTGTTCGCGTGCTTCACATCGTCTGGCATGGCCAAGTTATAGCGAGTCTTGCCGAACCCGCCTATGCTGTTGGAAATTAATACGGAGGTTTCCCATGCGCAGATTCATAGCTGTTTTTGCCGTTTTATTGCTGCCCGCACCTGCGGCTGCCGATGGTTATGAAACGGAGCCTGGCTACGCCAGCTTCGCCCGCACAACGATTCTTGCTCGTTATGCTGATCTGGAGCCGTCAATCACTTTCTGGCGAGATGTGATGGGATTCACCTATGCCGGTGACCCAAGGCCGACCACGGGTAGCTCTAGCCCAATTGGTTGGGATGAGGAGGCGGTTCGTTATTTCACGGCGTTTTCGTCTAAAGGTGGGTCGACTGTTGCCTTGTTAATGATTGAGGACGACCCAGATTTTCCGGCTGTCACGTTGCCCGAGTCCGGCGCGGCCATTGGTGGATCGGTCTTGGTGCATACGGCAAAGAATCTTGAAGACCTATACAACCGAGCCGTTGCCAACGACGTGACCATTCTCAAACCCTACGGACCTTCGGTCACCGGACGTTCCATGCAAATTTATTTGCGTGCGCCAACCGGTCAGCTTGTCGAAATTTATGAGATGATTCCGCAGCTGGCGGAAGACTGACACGGGAGTCGAATGATGTCTGATGACTCCCGTGCAGCGGTTCACAAAAGTTTCTGGGTGATCGGTGCCTTTGCACTGGTTTGGAACGGCTTGGGGTCAGTCAATTACCTCATTCAAGTGACAGCGGAGTCACTTGATGCGTATCGCGCGGTAGAGCAGGCGATCATCGCTGATCGGCCGGCCTGGGCGACGGGCGCGTTTGCAGTTGGTGTGTTTGGCGGCACGGTAGGCGCAGTCCTGCTGCTTCTTGGAAAGTCTGTAGCGTTCCACGTGTTTATAGTTTCCCTCATCGGAGTCGTGGTGTTCACGGTGCATACGTTGAGTTTGGGTCTAGACTTCGGTATCGGTGAGATGGTGGTTATTGTCGCAATGCCGACCGTGGTGGGTCTTTTGTTCGCTTGGTATGCCAAGTATGCCGAAGGCAAGGGCTGGGTGAGCTAAAGAGCGGTGGTGCTGAACTAATCCTGAGGTGGTGCGTATAACGATAGCAACCGATTTTAATAAGGATTCCGCCATGCGACTCATCCCTTTCGGCCTCATTCTTCTGCTCTTTACTTGTGACGTGCAGTCATCAATCAACGCCCAGGAGTCTGATGATGTTTACACCTACGGTCGGGCAAATCGAGACGGCATTGGCAAATTCTATATGGGTCGGGAGATTTCTCATGTCATGGGCCATCTTGGCGCAGGATGGTTGGAACGTATCGACCGGGTGCGCGAGGAACGCACCGACCTATTGATTTTCAATTTGGGTCTTAAGCCTGATTATGTGGTCGCCGATATCGGCGCGGGGACGGGTTATTTTACATTTCCTGTCAGTGGACGGGTGCCAGACGGTAAGGTATTGGCGGTCGATATCCAGCCCGAGATGCTGTCGATCATCGAACAGCGCAAGGCGGCAGGTTTGACGGAGGCCAGCTGGCACAACATCGAGACCGTGCTCGGCACCGAGGACAATCCCAATCTGCCAGAGAATACTATCGATTTGATTTTCATGGTCGACGCCTATCACGAGTTTGCTTACCCACGCGAGATGGGTGAAGCCATGGTGCGGGCTTTAAAGCCGGGCGGGCGCATTGCTTTGGTAGAATACCGGGCGGAAGATCGTAATGTGCCGATCAAACGGCTACATAAGATGTCGGAGGCTCAGTCGCGTAAAGAGATGGAAGCGCTTGGCCTCACCTGGATAGAAACTAAGGATGTATTGCCGCAGCAGCACCTGATGTTTTTTGAGAAGCTGGTCCAGCCGAGTGGTTAGAATTCCAACTTTAAGCCAATCTGCGGAAACACACTGAGATCGCCAAATACATTGATGCCCCGTCGTTCATCAAACTCCAAGGAGTCGATGTTGGTGCGGCCATAGGCGTTGATCACATCTAGGAACGTAATGACGCTTACGCCGCCGATGCGACGGCGATAATCGACCCTCAAGTTGAGGGCGTGGAGATCCCTAAGTCGTTCGGTGTTGTTGGTGGTGATCTCTTTCGAGAATCTCAGATTATTGGGGTCGTTAAAGATATCCGCGTTGATGATAAATCCATCTGTCGGCCGTCCAGTCGCATACTTCCATTTTGCTGCTACGGCCCAGCGATCATTAGGTTGCCAGGAAGCGGCGAGAGTGAGGACGTGAGGGCGATGGAAATCTGCGTTATATTCTCCTTCGCCAAAGTTGTCGTCGCGTTTTGCCCTGGAATAGGAGTAGGCCAATGAGGTCGACCACTCATTCGACATCCGTTTCTGCACAGTGATATCTATTCCAGCGCTATCCCCTGTGCCGTTGTTGAAGGCCACACCAGAGGTTTCGTCACCTAGCACAATCAGATTGTCTAGGTTTTGGTAGTAGACCTCACCAGCAAGCTTCAGGTCTGGCGTCAGATAGTGCTCCAGGCCGAGACTAACTTGCTTGGTACGCTCGTTTTCTAGCTGACTGTTGGTGGGGTCGGCCGCTAAATCCAACACCCGAGGAGTTTGATAGAAAATACCGGCGGTTGCCGACATTCGGGTGGCGCTGCCAACCTGCCAATCAGCGGACAGGCGCGGTGACCATATAGATTCATCAGAAAGACCATCTCGATCAAATCGCAGCCCGGGGCGCAGCGTGAGATCGCCAAAGAAAAACGCGTGATCAATATATGCGGAGACGCGCGAATCCTTTGCGGCAAAAACTGAATCGATTCGGCTTGGAGTCAGCACCACGAACTTTTGACTTGGGTCAGCTCTAAAGTCATCCTGATCGTAAACGTACCGAATCCAGTCGCCATCCAAACGCGTATCAAAGTCCAGTTCTATGCGGGAGTAGCGTGCGCCCAGCGAGAGTGCGCCCCATGGCGTCGGTGTGGTGTAGTCACCGCGCCACCCAATCTCACGCTCATTCTCTGTGAGATTCAAAATGTTCTCGCGGACTAAAACATCTTCTGGATCTTGTTCGACTCCGGTCAAGTCGGGGAATGCTTCGCCCAATAGGCTTGTCTTGTCGCTGTCTCTCAGGAACGCAGCATTGGTCAATCGCCCTTCATTGCCGACCAGCCAGGTCCAGGTTAGGCCCAACACCATACTGTCTTGTTCGGTGGTCAGAATTGATGTGTCCTCGAAATCGTCTGATTCTAAAACGTTTTCGACATCGCGGTTGTAATCTTCGGGTGAATAGAGGGCGAGCAGGGAAACGCTGTGCCGGTCGTTCAAATCGGTAACGGACTTAAACAACACGTCGGCCAGTTCGGGATCGCCTATGTCCTTTTGGCCAATCACTTTAAATAAATTTCCGAAATCAAAGTAACGCGCTGAAAGCAATATGCTGGTGTTGGCTGCCACGTAACTGGGACCGTCGTAGGTTAACTCGCCGCCGGCGATATCGACGCGGGCGCTTATGGCCGGCGTGTCTGGATTGCCTTCCGCGATATCTAGTTTGAGGAGAGACCCGCTACGCCCACTGTAGGCGGCTTCCCATCCCCCGGCTTGAAACTCTGCGCCGCCGATAATGTTGGGGGCGAATATGGAAAACCGCCCACCACCGCCAATGTCTTCTTCCTCACCAAGGCTGCGATCAAAGTGAATAACCTTGTCAAATGGAATGCCGTCTATAAGGATCAAGTTGTCGCGAGGTCCTCGACCACGCACTGTGAAATTCGAGAACTCACCGGTGTTGGCAACGCCAGGTAGGACGTCAAGGCCACGAAAGATATCGCCTGCTGTCCCCGCGCCGCGACGAATTTCTTCCCGTCCCAGACGTGTTGCTGTCACCGATCCGAATTGAGTGGCGCCGACAGCTTTGGTGGTCACCAGTATTTCATCCAAGGCCAGAGGTTGACGAGCCATCTGAAAGTCGGTGCGCGTCGTTCGTCCGGCAACGGCGCGCACATCAATTTCGAGAGCGTCTAAATACCCTGGCCGTGTCACACCTAGAGTGTAGAGTCCCTCAGGGACTTTCGTGAAAGTAAAGCTGCCGTCGCTTCCCGTTATGAGCACAATCATTGTGGGCTTATCAACATCTGCCAACGTAACTTCGGCCCCGGAGATACTGCGGCCGGATAGGCTGTCGACTATCGTTCCACGAATAGCGCCGCCCTGGCGCTCTTGGGCTTGGGCAGGGGTAAAAAGAAGCGCGAGGCCAAGTGCCCAGGCTCGAATAACAAACATATAAAATCTCACTTTGGCCGATGAGCTCGCTAATAGCCGAAAGGCTGTAGCGGATGATCAGGATTAGACCACGTTCCCAGTTCAATCTTTGACTTGTCTCAATATTACGACCACCTGTCGGTCCGGACCACTAAAAGTATCTGGAGTTCTACTCAAACTCAGAGCTTGTGACAGGTGGGTTATCGTCTTTTGATTAATCATATAGTGCATGAGGCCGTATTTCGCGAAATCGACTTATCTATTGTTTCCAGGCGCACTCCCGGCATCTCACGTCGGTTCTGGGAGATATCAATGATTTACAAGATAGCCCAAACGTTCGGTCTTGCTCTCGTGACATTACTTGTCGCCAGTCAGGTCCATGCGCAGCGTGCGACCCAGGAAGATATTCTCAATCGGTAAGCCGAAGACCTTGCAAACATGTGGGATGGCGCCTTTGACACAGCTAACCAGGTCAATTTTCAGGAGCGATTTAATCAGCCCGAAGAGGGTTGGGTTGCGCGCCACCACAAGATATTCAAGCGTGTTGACGTGCCTGCATTCGGAAACTACGTGGCCTATTTTGAGCAATATGCAGGTGATCCACCGGACGTGCTGGTTCGCCAGCGGCTCTACGTGCATAGTGTCGATGTTGATGCGCAGCAGGTTATCACCCAAATCTACGCCTTCCGGGGCGACGATGCTGACAAGGTTGTTGGTGCGCACGAAGACCCAGTAGCACTTGCTCAGTTCGCGCCTGGCATGATGGATAAGCTGCCTGATGGCTGTGCTATTCGCTAGCAGCCCCGCGGTGAGGTCTTTGTCGGCACCCAGACACCTGATGACTGCCTCTATACGCCTGCGGGATTTGGTCAGCCGGTGCGGTTGCGAGACACGATTACTCTCACGGCTGACTCTATGACAACTCAAACAGAAATTCTGGCCGAAGACAGCAGCGTCTTGATGGCCAACGAACTCGGCATAGCTGAGGTGGCACGCAAAGCCCGTGGGTTCACCTGCATGATCCTGGCGCAGAACCCGTCACTCGACGCGCGGTTTGAGCGTTACGCTGGCATTAGAACACATGATCAAGGCGGCACATTTGATATTTCAACCCAGCACAATCCACCCAAGGATTTGCATGTGCGGTTGCTAAAGATCATCCCGCCGGCGGGACCTAGTCGTCACACCTTGATTATGCAGTTGACCGAAAAGAACGATTTGTTCCCAACCGCCATGGCCTTTGTCGCCCCCGATGCGCCTCGCGTGGCGATCAGTATTGCGGGGGTCGAAGCCAACTGCACGGCCGAGGATGGCGAGGCGGCGCGTTTCTAGCCGGGGTCATTTAGCCGTTGGGCAGAAAGATGACTTTACCCTTGCGATCTTCCCCTGTTCGAACGGCGTGGGCGAATGCTTCGGCATATTGATCAAGGGTATAGGTGCTCGCAATTGCGGCTTTCAATTCACCACTGCTGATTTTCCCAGCGAGCATTTCATAGATTCGCGTGATCTCGTTCATGTCCCGTTTGGCTAGGCCACGGCCCGTGCTCATGCCCGTGAGTGTGATGTTGTTGAAGAACAAGTCGTGGAAGGGAATGCTGCATGGCTCGCCGGAGATAAACCCGTAGTTCACCACTTTGCCGCCGTAATTTAAGCAGCGAGCGATGCGCGTGGTGCCGTCTCCAGCCACCAAATCAAGGCCGAGCATGAGGTCGGCACCGCCGGTCGCCTCTTTGACTGCGGTAGACAACGTATCGGCGTCGCCCGTATCAACCACGCAGGCATCGGCGCCCAGCGCATTTAGTTCATCAAACAAATTTTCGCGCCGAACGACGTTACACGTTTTTATGCCACGTTTCTTGGCCAATACGATGAGGTAGCGGCCGCAACTGGAGTTGGCGCCGTTCTGAACAATCCAATCGCCTTCTTTAAGTTCAGCGAAATCTTCTAGAAGGCAGACTGACGTCATGCCGTTAACCATCATCAGAGCCAGTTGTTCCCGGTCGCCCTCGGGCGCGGGCAGGGTGGTGTCGGCTTTGACGCAGACTTTTTGGGCGAAGGTGCCGGCCCCCCACCAAGGGAACGCGCGGTCACCAACTTTGAAATTTGTTACCTCTGACCCGACTTCAACAACGCGCCCGACGCCCTCGTACCCTGGTTGCTTGGGGAGGTCGTCATGCTTGAAACCTTCATCGCCGCGAAAAAGTTTGATGTCGGCTAGGTGGAGGGCCGAGGCCTCAAGCTCAATTACGACCTCATCGCCAGCGGGTTCCGGGTCTGGCAGGTCAATGAGTTTGACGACTTCACCAGGGTCGCCATGGGCGACATGTTGCAACGCTTTCATTACGACTCCGGAGTTTAGGTTTCTGATATCAGCGAAAGCCATAGCACGATATGTGCGATGACCAGTAATCCCTTATGGGTTGGCCGACAGACGAGCCAAGGCTTGGTTGAAGGTGTCGTCGTCTACGTTACCCCCAGACAACACCAGAGCAACGGTTCTGCCCTTGGCATCGTGAGAGGCGTTGAGCAGAGCTGCGAGAGTAATGGCGCCGCCAGGCTCTAAGCGAATGCCAAAGACGCGGTGAGCAAAAGAGATGGCATCCATAACATCGTCGTCACACACGGCATATCCCCCGGCCAGGTGTTTGCTGTTTATCTGCCAAGTCAGTTTTCCCGGTGTGGGGGCGAGTAAGGCGTCACAGATCGAGCCAGCCCGTTTGGAGTTGACGACGCATTGGTCGTTTCCCAAGGACCGGTGGTGGTCATCGAAGCCCTTTGGCTCGACAACATAAATCTGAGACTCTGGAAAACGTTTGTGTGCAGCCAGGCTGACGCCAGCGAGAAGGCCGCCTCCGGAGGCAGGAACCAGAACGTCATCCAGTATCTTTTCTGACTCCACAATTTGGTCAGCCATTTCCAGCCCCGCGGTGCCTTGCCCGCAGATGATGTCGAAGTCGTCATAAGGTGGTACGACAACCCGGCTTTCTTCATTTGCTATACGTCGCCCTATTTCCTCCCGGTCATCGGTCTCACGATCGTAGAACACAATCTCCGCCCCATAAGCGCGTGTGCCATCGAGTTTCGCCTTTGGTGCGTCCGCTGGCATAACAATTTTTGCAGATATGTTGAGGGCTTTGGCTGCAGCCGCTACGCCCTGGGCATGATTGCCGGTCGACCAGGCGACTACTCCCGCCGTCTGCTCGGATTTGGTAAGTTGTCTGAGTTTGTTCGTCGCGCCGCGGAATTTAAATGAACCAGTCTCTTGTAGGAATTCCGCTTTGAGGAAAATTGCTCCGCCAGTGCGATCATCTAACTCTTGGCTGGTTAGCAACGGCGTTTTTATTAGAGATGAAGCGAGTCTGGCGGCAGCGTCGCGAACATCATCAAAGGTTGGAAGGCGTGTCATGGCTCCAGCATATCTCCCCTCTCTAACTCTCTGCTACCTTGACGGACTCCGGGTGCGGCGGTAGGAAGGGTTGAAGTGAAGGTGCGCTCAGTAATGCATTTGTGTGAATGAGCCAAAAGGGAATTCGGTGCGATGCCGAAACTGCCCCCGCAACTGTAAGCGGTGAGCCTTCCACCAAGAATGCCACTGGGGTTACGGCCCTGGGAAGGTAGGTGGAGTGGCTATGACCCGCGAGTCAGGAGACCTGCCCTCACAGCGTCATCTATCCAGTGGGCGGGGTGTTCCAGTGGAGCGGTAATCCGTAGCGGTGACGCGCTTGTGTGGTGTCGTCGTACCGACTGCGGTCTTGGTCTTTTTCGTCCAACGATCTCTGTCCCGGTGTTTCGGCGGCGCCTTGAGCGTTAAACCGAAACGGAGACAGACTATGCCTCGTAGACCTATTTTTACTTTCGCTTTTGTCGGCGCATCTTTGGCGTCCGCCGCCGCATATGCACAAAATCAATCACTTGATATTCAAGATGAAATCATCGTCACAGCTAGTCGTGTGCCGCAGGTTAGGCTTGCGGTTGGCAGCGCCGTCGATGTACTCAGCGAATCGGATATCAAATCGCGGCAGGAGGCGTTTCTAGGCGATTTGTTGCGCGACTTGCCTGGTTTGGCGGTGAATCGTTCCGGCCCAGCCGGCGCGTTTACCCAGGTCCGACTGCGGGGGGCCGAGGCCAATCACACTCTCGTGATCATCGATGGCATCGAAGCGGGGGATCCGTTCAACGCAGGTGAATTTGAATTCGCGCATCTGATGTCAGGAGGTGTGTCACGGGTTGAAGTGTTGCGTGGACCGCAAAGTGCCCTTTGGGGATCAGAAGCGATCGGCGGTGTGATCAATGTAACCACGGGGCCGTCAAACATTCCTCCAGGTCCATGGGCTGAAGGACTCGCCGAGGGAGGCTCTTTTAGTACGTGGCAGGGTCGTGCGAGTGCAGGGTCTGGCGGAGCCTGGGGGTCTATCCGAGGTAGTCTCGCTTATGCCGATATTGGAGGCATTTCGGCCTCTCCGTCAGGCTCAGAGAGAGACGATTACGACAATTTCACAGGGTCCTTGTTCGCGACGTTCAAAATCAATGAAGCGCTTTCGGTTTCGTTGTCCGGTCGACACCTTGCTGCGACGGCGTCAGAAGATGCGCAGGATTTTATATTTGGATCACCGACTCAAGGCCTAGTGATTGATTCTGACGGAGAGCGTATATCTGATCGCTGGTATGGCCGGGCGATTGCGGAATTATCCTTGTTGGACGGGCGGTGGGCCCATCAATTGAGTGCTAATTTCACGGACACCCAGAACGAGTCCTTCTCGGGTGGTTTGTTTGGCTTTGGGTCTGAGGGGCAGAAATGGGATTTGGAGTATCAGACAAACTACGCGTTTGAGTCAGGTGACTCCAACACGCACGCGCTCAGTGCGTTGATTGAGTACGAAGATCTTTCGTATGAGAATCGTAGCCCCGGAAGCGGACCAGAGAATCAAAGTCAAACCGGAAAACAAATGTCTGCGGCATTGGAATACAGACTCGGTATCGCTGATCAAATTTTCCTGAGTGGTGCTTTTCGCTATGACGACAATGATCGGTTTGATGATGAGGTGACCTACCGGGTAACGGCCGCTTGGGCTGTCCCAAATTCGGGGCTTAAGTTGCGCGGAAGTTACGGGACCGGTGTCGCCCAACCCAGCTTCTTCGAGTTGTTCGGGTTTAATCCCAACTTCTTTGTTGGAAATCCAGACCTTCAGCCAGAGTCTTCTGAGGGATGGGACGTCGGAGTTGACTATAGATTTGCCAATGGACACGGCCTAGCGTCTTTGACCTATTTCGACTCAAACTTGAAAGATGAAATATTCACCGACTTCGGTGTTTTCCCGTTTACGGTCGATAATCGGACGGGCACCAGTAGCCGCGATGGTATTGAGATTTCGGTCAGAGTTGATCCGATTGATGAGGTGTCACTATCCGCGTCATATAGCTACACAGACGCGAAAGATGACAGCGGTATCAGAGAGCTTCGTCGACCACGTCATATAGCGATTCTCAATGCGACCTACCGTTTTCTTGATGACCGCGCGGTCATTGATTTCGGCGTCAACTACAACGGCAAGATGCACGACAGCGAGTTCATTTTTGCAACGCCAGAAACGTCTGTGACTCTTGACGATTACATTCTCGGAACTGTTGCCGCCTCTTATGATTTAACGGACCGCGTGCAACTCATAGGCCGGGTCGAGAATTTGTTTGATGAGGAATATCAAGAGGTCTTCGGTTTTGCGTCGCCTGGAATAGGCGCGTATGCGGGTGTTCGCATTCGACTTGAACATGGATAGGTAAGTATGACTTTGGCGCGCGGCCTTACGATTCTAACACTACTGTTCTGCACGTCGGTGCAGGCGGACGCCCCGCGTCGGGTCATCTCAATGAATCTTTGCGCCGACCAAATGGTTTTGCTGCTTGCGGAACCTGGAACAGTCGCATCTGTCAGTTTTTTAACTGCCGATTCACAAGAGTCCCCTGTCGCCCACTTGGTAGGTGACGCTGTGTTGAATCATGGCCAAGCGGAGGAAATCATCGCCCTAGAGCCTGATTTGGTGGTTGCTGGGCGCTATACCACGAGTGCTGCAAAAGTTTTATTGCGCCGTCTCGGGTACGAGGTCGTGGAGGTTGATCTGCCGCCTAGTCTTGATGGAGTGCGGGAGGCATTCCTTTCCTTGGGAGAGGTTCTTGGCAGGCAGCAAAGGGCCCGAGACATCATTGGCGAAATAGATCAAAGATTCTCTCAGCTTGATAGAAGAGTCGCCGGTCACTCATTCGGGTCTGTCCTAATTCTTGACGCAAATGGATTCACCGTAGGCCGGCCAAGTTTGATTGATCAGATGTTGAGTCGAATTGGCCTGTACAATGTGGCGGCAGATCTGGGTGTCGGTGATTTTGGCCAGCTTAGTTTAGAGGCGGTGATACTGGCTCAGCCAGAATACATTGTAAGGTTATCGTACCGACCTAACTCACCGTCTCTTGCTAACCAAACGCTATCTCATCCAGCGTTAATGAAATTCCTTGGTGATCAGCGAATGATTTCGATACCGCAGTCATGGGTGAGCTGCGGCGGTCCATATTTGGTTGATGCTGCGTCTCATGTTCTCGATGCAGTCAATGCGCAGCAAGTCAGGTTTGAGCCATGACGGGTATGTCTGTTTTAACGCAAGCCCGGTCGCGAGAGGCTTCCTTTGTTTATCTTCTCTCAGGGCTTGGCGCTTTAGTTCTTGCTTTGGCTGTGGCTTCTTTATTTATTGGCCGTCTCGGAATTGGTGGCGTCGCCGATCTAATTACGGTTCGCGGACAGGACCCAGAAACCTTCCGGATTCTTTTGGTCGAAATCCGGCTACCGCGCACTGTTTTGGCGCTAACAGTTGGCGCCACATTGGGGTTGTCGGGCGCCGTGCTGCAAGGTTTGTTGCGCAATCCGTTAGCGGAACCCTTTATTCTTGGAGCGTCGAGTTCAGCCGCGCTGGGCGCTGTTATTGTGTTTTACTTTGGTGTGGCCGGCGGCGTTGCTCTCGCGACGCCTTTGGGCGGGGTTGCGGGGACAATGGTGGCGACAGCCGCCCTGCTTGCGCTTGGTGGTAGAGCACAAGAACCACTGACCTTAATCCTAGCTGGGGTCGCCTTAAATGCTTTGGCGGCGGCGTTGACCTCTCTTGCACTCAATTTGGCGCCCAGCCCTTACGCCGCCCTTGAGATCGTATTCTGGATTCTTGGCTCCTTTGCCGACCGCAGTCTTGATCATCTCGTCTTGGCGTTGCCGTTGATGGCACTCGGGTGGGCACTATTGTTTTCGACATGGCGGGCTCTCGATGCCCTTACATTGGGAGAAGATTCTGCCGCATCACTGGGGTTCAATCTTGCCTCGGTCAAAATTCGCGCCATTCTTGGGTGTGCCTTTGCGGTAGGTGCAGCTGTTGCGACAACAGGAGTCATCAGTTTTGTGGGGCTGGTTGTGCCTCATGTGTTGCGACCATTTGTTGGGTACAGACCAAGCCGTCTTCTTCCGGTAAGTGTTCTCGGCGGGGCTGCTTTAATGCTCGCCGCTGATATTGGTGTGCG
>JAURPI010000026.1 GCA_030835385.1 Alphaproteobacteria bacterium
GATAAGGCGGTGGGTCTCTTCCTGTTCTTCCGTGTAGTTGTCTTGAAAGAACCCAAGCGAGTTGGTTCTTTCAGTGACAGTGAAGCAAAGGAAGTGCGAATAGGTTGGTGCTATTTCACCAGTCGAAACTACTCGACGGTAACGCTTTTAGCCAAATTGCGGGGCTGATCCACATCTGTGCCCTTCAGAACAGCTGTGTGATAGGCCAGTAACTGCACGGGAACCGCATACAGAAGCGGCACAACCAAAGGGTCTATCGCCGGAACTTCAATTATGTGAGTGGCCAATCCCTCAAGGCGCTCACGGCCTTGTGGATCTGTAACAGCAATCACCTGCCCACCCCGCGCCATCACCTGCTCGATATTTGAAGCGGTTTTAGCAAAAAGATCATCCGAGGGCGCCAGCACTACAACCGGCATGTGCTCGTCGACGAGGGCGATGGGACCGTGCTTCATTTCCCCGGCGGCATAGCCCTCCGCATGGATGTATGAAATTTCTTTTAGCTTCAACGCCCCTTCTAAGGCGATGGGATAGGACAACCCGCGGCCCAGATAGAGAACGTCTTTAACCTCGATCAAAGACTGCGCGATCTCGTGGACCTCCGACTCTCGGTGTAAGAACTCGGCTATCCGTGCCGGGACCTCGGCCAAAGCTGTCATCAAGTGCTGTTCTGCAGCGAGGTCGATGGCATCTCGACCACGCGCCATACCGACGGCCAAGGCGGCCAACACCGCGAGCTGAGTTGAGAATGCTTTAGTCGACGCAACACCGATTTCGGGTCCCGCCAGCGTATGCAGAACGATATCGGACTCTCGTGCGATGGTGCTTTCCGTCACGTTGACGATGGAAACAATGTGCTGCCCCTTTGATTTACAATAGCGCAGCGCAGCGAGCGTATCTGCCGTCTCCCCTGATTGAGAAATGAATAGCGCCAAGCCGCCATCGGGCAGTGGTGGTTCTCGATAGCGGAACTCAGACGCGATATCGACGTCGACCGGCACCCCGGCAGTTTGCTCGATCCAATATTTAGCGACCAGCCCCGCTAAATAGGCGGTGCCGCAGGCAACGATGGTCACTTTCGGAACTGTTTTCACGTCGAATGGCAAATCAGGCAGCGCGACAGTGCGATCTCCTGGATTAATGAACGCGGTGAGTGTGTCACCTACCACTTGGGGCTGTTCATGAATCTCTTTGATCATGAAATGGCGATATTCGCCTTTACCGATCAATGCACCTGACATTGCTGTCTCGCACGCTTCACGTTTAACCACCGTTCCGTCGACAGTGCGCACCGACATTCCATCCCGCGTCAGTACGACCCAATCACCATCTTCAAGATAAGCAATTTTTTGTGTCATCTGAGCCAACGCTAATGCGTCGGACCCGACAAACATTTCACCATCACCGAAGCCGACGGCCAGCGGTGGGCCATGGCGTGCACCGATTAGAATATCCGGCCGGTCAGAAAAAAGAACCGTAAGCGCATATGCTCCCTGCAACTCACCAAGCGCGGCCTGTACCGCCGCTTCATGATCTAGCCCTTCATCCAAGTGCGACGCGATGAGATGAACGACAACCTCTGAATCAGTTTCTGACTCAAACGTTCGTCCAGCTGCTATAAGGCGATCTCGCAGGGACTGAAAATTTTCGATTATGCCGTTGTGGACAACGACAACCCGGCCATCTGAGTGCGGATGCGCGTTGGTTTCGTTGGCGGCGCCATGGGTCGCCCACCGGGTGTGACCAATTCCCAACGTACCAGCGGTGGGCTCATCGGCTAGGCGTTGCTCGAGGTTGACGATTTTGCCTTCAGCACGGCAGCGATGAACCACGCCGTCATAAACTGTTGCAACGCCCGCAGAATCATATCCTCGGTATTCTAGACGTTTCAGACTCTCGATCAAAAACGGCGTAACCTCGTTGACGCCTATGATGCCAATGATGCCGCACATGCTTTAGCTGTCCTTGGCTTTCGACTCTTTGACGGCTTTTTGACGCGCACGGTACGCGTCGGCCATGTCTTCACGATTTTTCTGCGCTGCCTGTGAGACAGCGATGGTATTGGCAGGCACATCTTTGCGTACGACAGTCCCTGCACCGGTAATTGCACCATCACCGACGCTGACCGGCGCCACGAGAACCGTGTTGGATCCAATAGACGCACCTGCTCCGATATCCGTATGTGATTTATTGAAGCCATCGTAATTGGCCGTGATGGTTCCTGCCCCGACGTTCGCTCCCGGACCCACGCGGGCATCGCCAACATAGGCTAGGTGATTAACCTTTGCTCCAGACTCTATGTGAGCGTTTTTGATTTCGACAAAATTGCCGATATGTGAATTCTCATCCAATTCGGCTCCGGGGCGCAACCGGGCGTAGGGCCCAACAACCGCCCTATCGCCAATCGTGGCATTCTCGAAATGGCAAAAACCCTTGATGGTGACGTGGCTACCAACAGTGACGCCCGGACCAAAGACCGTGAACGGCCCGACCTCAACATCTGTTCCGAAGGTCGTGTCATGACACAGAAAAACGCTGGTGGGGTCTTGCAATGTGACACCCCCCGCCATCGCCGCCGCACGATATCGATTTTGGGCAATTTCTTCGGCCGCCGCCAAGTCGGCGCGGTTGTTGATCCCGATCAGCTCGTCGACCTCGCCTTCGGTGTACACACAGGTGTCACCGTCCTGCCGCGCCAATGCGACGACATGAGTTAAATAGTATTCGCCCTTGGTGTTGTCGTTCTTGAGCGCTTTTACCCAACCGCCCAGCTTCTGCCCATTGGCAACCAGGACACCGGAGTTGCACAGATCCACCACAAGCTCATCGGGTGTGGCGTCGGCCGCTTCAACAATCGACTCAACGTGATCCCCTTCGGTGAGAAGGCGTCCATATGCACCAGGCTCCTCCGGTCGAAACCCGAGAACCGCGATCGCCGCGTTCTGTTTCTCGTTGAGGAGGTCGTTGATCGTGTCGGTTGTGAGCAGTGGGGTGTCGGCATAGACCACAAGCACATCAGACTCACCTGGATTTTGAGCCTCCAAGGCAACTTTGACCGCGTGACCCGTGCCAAGACGCTCGGTTTGAATAACCGTGTCATGAGGCGCAAAACGGGCTGTCTGATCGGCCATTTCTGGTCCCAGAACCACGGTCGCCTTTTTGATTCCGGCAGCTGCTAACCCTGCTAGCACATGATCGACCAAAGGGAGACCGGCAAGACGGTGCATCACTTTCGGCGTATCCGAGCGCATTCGTGTCCCCATCCCGGCGGCCAATACGATGGCGGTGGTCTGGGGAGTAGGCATGAAACATTTCCGGCATGATTAAGAACGAACTGCCGAGCCGCGTTTGACCTCATGCAGTTTGGACACAACATGCCACGGAGCCATGGCACGATAAAGGCAAAGAATGGTGGCATTTTGGGGGCGGGCAATCACCGCACCCTTCTCCGGCGGTCGACTTGACGGTCGATAACCCGGCTCGTATACAGCCGGGCTTCCCTCGGGAGCCAATTTAGCGGTTGATTTCGTGTTTTGACGCTTGAAGAATGGCATCATGAAAAATCTATTTTACATTAGCTCAAGTGGAAGCATGGCTACGCAATGGATCAGCAAAGTCTTGTCATCTAGTCATAGAATACAGTGCTTTCATGGAAGCGTAGGGTTGACGCCGGTTTATGACAAGACCCTGTCAGCAAACTCCGCGTTAAAGTTGATCGGTGAATATGCAAAAAAAGGAGAAATAGATTACGCTGGGTGTGTCCATCTCTCAGCGCAACATGGGGTTAGCGGATTAGATGCTTGCGTTGAAAGTGGCGCTGCCTTCTGTGCTTTTGTTAGAAATCCAGTACTAGCTGTAGACTCGCAATTCCAAGAACGGTCAAAGTCATTTCAATTTAGCTCGACTAGAGAACAAACTTATTCATCGATGCTGAGGTCAGTTCCAGGTTTAGAAAAAATTGTCGATGCCTCCGATCAGTCTAACCTCGTTTTTTTCGGATGTGTGGTGTCCGCGATCGGCCATTATCTCGAAATAGAAGCAAATCGTCACAAGTACTTTAAATTTGAGGACTACACGGTCGACTACCAAGAGGTATCGAAAATCTTACAGTTTATAACCAAGGGTGAATTGTCAGACGACCACAACATAAATACGGCGTTCTATTCACATTCGAAAACGAATACACACCGCACGAAAAACATCGGCGTCGATGAAACGTGGGAAAAGAAGTGGTCCCAAACTCAAAAAGCGATATTTAGAGAAGTGTGGCGGTTTATTCTAGGAAGCTTTGATAGGCCACAAAAGATTTACCCCGAACTAGATTCATTACTCGCGTCATGATGGACCGCAAGGTTGCTGTCGTCGAAACTAACTATGTTAATCATCAGTCGAGGTTTTGAATTGTCGATCACCAAGCAGCAAGGGATCGAGCATTACATGCTCTGCCTACTATCAAGGTTGTGATCTGATCTAACTTTCTTCTGTTGCTGACGCACTCTCCATTGCCTTCGACAAAAGCATGTTAAGCTTGCCAAGGTCGGAGGTTGAGAATGTAGTCGTCAGAAACTCAGCTCGGTCTGTCGCACGGGCGTGTTTAACCAGAGAAGAGTATTCTTTGAGGTAGCGTATAACCAACGTACGGAATTTCTCGTCTGTCTCGTACTTCGTCTGGATCGCAGACAGCTTTTGACGACCGAGTGACTTATTGACATGACGCAAGAAGACCGATTGGTCGCCTTTATGATAGAGCTTCCACAATTCTTCTTCGACAGATGGCTCGAAGATGCGCGCAATATCGACAGACAAGGAGTGTAGCTGCTCAAAGACATAGGCAGTTTCTTCCATGAACTTCGCCGTCTTAGCTTTATCATTAGTGTCATCTAGTTTTTTAGCACTGGTTGAAGCCTTGTTGGAGGAGTACAGCAACTCTTCCACCTGACGCTGGAAGGTGGAGCTAGCTTTGGCGGTTTGGTCGGTGATTTCGTTACTCGCGTCGACCATGATTCCGGCGTGCTTGCGCAACGTTTTCAAAACTACTTCAACGCGGGCAACGGCTTTATCAGCCGACGTGCCGAGATTTTCTAGCTCATTGCGGAAGCCACTATCAGTCTGGCGAACACCTCCGACGATACGCTCGGAGGTTTTACCGAACTCATCCAATGATGTGCGCATTTGTTCGCTGGCAATGGCCACTTGTGCCGCGCCACGGTTGGTCGATTCTTCGAAATCTAACATGAGTTTTTGCAAGCCTTCTCGGAACCCCGAGAGACGCGATTGTGCATCATCCGCAACCGTGGTGAGATCTTCTGACCGCTGCCGGATACCGTCACCGATAACGTCCATGCGTTCACCCGCATGATCCGCTGCCTTATCTATAGTCTGTGCATGATCACGGATGGTCTCAGCTGCCTGTTCCAGATTCATGTTTGCAGAAGATGTAGCCGTTTTTAGCGTGTCTTTGGATTGATCCAATGCGTCCAAAGACCCTTTAAGCGCTTCTGTAACTTCACCGGTAAGGTTCGACAGCGCTTTAACTTCCTCACCAATTTCACGGCCAACGGCTCTGGTTTTTTCAACCGATTGATCGGCGGCTTCCATAGCCGTGTTTGCCGTTTGCTCAACCCCCTGACGAATTGACTCAAGCTCTTTAGTGATGCGCGCGCTGGCATGCATCAAATCGGACGAATTTTGGCTAAGCACGTTAGACATATTTCGGACGTTTGACAGTACCTGCTCAGACGTAGCTCCCATTTGACGGGATTGCTGCGCCATTGAGGCTTCGCTTAATTTGACGTGGGTGGCGAGTGACCCAGCTGTAGTCTCAAGTTCTTCATTTTGTCGGCGTAGCGTTTCGCGAATGCTCTCCGCTTGTGCCGCCGCGCGTTCCGCACTGAGCGACAATTGTTCCGCGTGTTGACGCACATGAACGCCAACAGAGTCAATCTTCTGTATCACCGCATCTGATGTAGAACCCATAACTTCAGCGCGCTCAATGGCAACTTCTGCAGCTTTATCAAGATCCTCTGTCGCCGTCTTAAAGCGCTCAGTAACCACCCTACTTTTACCGTCAAATTCATCGCTCGACTGAGCGAGGCGCGTTTCAACCGTAGTAGCCGCTTCGCTTACGGCGTCTGCTTGTCTTTTGATCATGCTTTCAACAGCGCGCAGTCGAGCGACAGCGCCATCAGACGCGGTTGAAAGTTCTTTCGTTTGAATTGAGAGTGAATCTTCAACAATTTTTACGCGCGATAAAACCCGTTCGATAACATCGTCGAGACTTGCTGTCTGCTGACCAATGCGGGCATTCACCTTTGTGCTTAGATCATCAATGCGATCACCAGCGGAAGTCAGCTCAGTACGCTGCCTGATAAATAATTCTTCTAGGTTTTTAGATTGATCTTTAAACCTATCTACAATATCCGTGACGTTACCTTCCACCCGGTTGGCAACCTCCTCAATTTCTTCAACATGATTAGCAACAGCTTTAGCCATCTTGGTCGCATTAAGCTGTGCAGTTTCATTAGAGGACGTCAGGTTCTCTTCTTGTCGTGCGACCTGCTGAGCAATAGCAGCAGACAATCCCTTAGCGCGCTCAGTCGCCGTATTCAAACGCGTAACTTGCCCTTCTAGGGCACCACTCATAGTATTGACTTGAGCCAATGTCTTTTGAGACGCAGAGCCGATGAATTCTTGCTGACGACGCAGAGCGTCTTCAATCTTATTATTAACGCTTGCCGCGCCGTCTATTGCTTCTTTTAATTTATCAACCTGTTCGGTCACCGCGGCAGCAGACGTGCTTGCTCCGCTTTCAAGTTGACCAGTCACCGTTGATAATTTGTCTGTGCTGCGCGCCAGGTGGGCTTGAATATCTTGCAGACGTTCGGAGACGAGTTGCCCAGCGTCGGTCAATGCGTCTGCTTGGCGCTTGAGAGACGCCGCTACAGCATCAACGTTCTCCGATGCACCTTCGGCGGGATAGGTAAGACGCGCGATATGAATACGCAGTGCTTCACCTTCTTTAGAAAGCTGACGACCACGATCAATAAACGCAATCAGCAACCACAAGAACGCGATGGGCATCAGGCCAACAGCGAACAACCCACCAAATTCCGGAGGGAGAAGAAGGAAGAGCTCGGACCAACCGAGTGTGCGCGTAATATAGAAAGAGAAAGTCGCCAACCAAACAAGGCTGAGCCCAATGCCAACAGAAATCGGCTTGTTGGCGTTGGCCCATGACATGGGACTGACTGGAGCAATTGCCGCGCTCTTGCTGGCATCACCAGATAGCGAGGGCGTGCTTACCGGAGGCTTTTTCGCCTCAAACGGTGAGCCAGCCTTTTGCCACGCCCGCGTCAGCGCTTTACCAGCGTTTGGCTTGGGCGAACCCTTTTTGCTTTTGCCATTAGATTTGACGGATGGTCCAGGCGAACCAACCCCTGCGCGGGACGAACCCGCGCCTTTTTGTGCGTCTTCAGCCATGTTCGGCTCTTTATTTTGTTAGCGAAGTATCCCCTTCTCTCATGGAGAAGGTTATCCACAGACTATTAACAAAGTCTTCCTCAGAGCCAGGAAAATCGGCCTGGACGTGATAAATCGCCCACTTCCGTGGCAGATGGAGCACGACAAAATATGTTGTTATTTCCACTATAACTTGATATTTTTTGGAGAATGACTCATTGATAAGGGGTACAGAAGATGACTCTTGGCGCCCGCGTTCGACAATGCCGGCTCGCGCTTAGCTGGAGCCAGGCTGAGTTAGCCAGCCGTATTGGCGTGAAACAGCAGTCAATTGATCAACTTGAATCCGGCAAAGTTAGCCGTCCTAGATATATCGTAGAACTCGCTGAATCGCTCAATGTACCTATGGATTGGCTGCGTCACGGCAAGGGTCAGGTACATTTGTCGCGCTCCACAGGTGGGCGGGCCGACGCTCCACCGGCGTGGGCATTTGAACCAGATATGGCAACCCTATCCGAACAAGGAGGCGACAAAGCCTTCTTTGAACTCGATGGCCAAGCTTTTGCAATGGTTCCAGTATATGACGCCCGGGCCTCTGCAGGTCCTGGAGCCCTTAATACTGAAACGCCACAACCGCTGTATCACAACGTTTTCCGACAGGATTGGCTTAAAAGCCTGACCGCCTCCACCCCCGACAACCTGGCCGTCATGCGGGTCGCCGGAGATTCAATGTGGGACACGCTGCAAGACGGTGATTTCATCCTCGTCGACCGCACAATTCGGCAATGCAGCCGAGACGGTCTTTACGTGATCCGTTATCAGGACGGCGACGAATTGATGGTTAAGAGGCTCATACGACAGCCCAGCTCAAAATTGTTAATCGTCAAGAGCGATAACCCCAACTACCCCTCTCAGACGAGCCTCAAGGATGACGATCTGGAGATCGAAGGGCGGGTTATATGGCTTAGCCGAAGCATCGGATAAGGATTTGTCTGACCTTAAGCCCCTATAATTAAGGCCTTTTCTGCATTTAGACCGATCCTGACCAATCTGGCGCTCGATACACCGGATCTCATTGAATATTTTCAACCTGCCCCTGTTTCCTCGCAGATTTCGCATTCCAATATAACAATTTTAAATGTACACTTCTCTTGTTGAACCAACAAGGGACACCGCCATGCCTTTTGAATCTGCCGACCTGACTGTTCTGGCCTACGCTGATGGATACACATTGTGGCACTAAGTGACCGACGATTAGGCAGACGAGGTCACCCAGTCGGGCTACTTCGAACATGCGCAAGACGTGTTTCGCAACAATGACCAGATCGAGATATTTGCGGCCGACGACTCCTTCGACGCCCGCATCACCACTGTCGGGAGGATCAGACTGCGTCTTGCCTAATCATCTCACGGAAAACAAAGATGAACGTCGCTATGACAGTTCGCCGCCTTCCTGGCGCCAATACAGCGGCCAAAAAAGAACCATTGAAGTGCTTGCAGCCCGGTCACTCGCAAATCGCCTGTCCACTTCGGATGAGCGGGGGGGCGTATTTCTTGGAAGAGACTTAAAGAGTCTAAGGGCTTTGCTTCAGCCCATGATAGACTTGAGTTAGCTTTGGGTTACTCGATCTGTCTGGACCGGCGCCTCTGATACGGGGCGACCTAAAACGCTCAACTGAGCATGGAGGTCGCACACACACTGACTGCCGGTGCGCTTGAATAAGAACGGTAATAGACCATGTACAACACAGGCCAATCCACCAATAAGCATGCGCAGGCCAAACCCTGTCGCAAACATCAGATGCTCAAAGTACGTCTCATTGACGGACTTTGGATGCTCACAAAACAAACGCTTCAGGCCTGACATGCTCGATCTCCACAATTTGATTAGAGAAATATACCTCTGAATTGACAAAATTTGTTTGCGATATGCTCGCGCTTAACCAACAATAATGAGAACGAGGTTCTATCTTACTGATTTGGGGAGTAATTTTGTTCTATGGACGATAAGGACAAGAAGATTCTGACCCTCCTCCAAGAGGATGCCATGATGCCTGTTGCGGAAGTCGCCAGCCACGTTGGTTTGTCGACGACACCCTGTTGGCGCCGCATCCAAAAACTTGAAGAAGAAGGGGTCATTAGAAAGCGCGTTGCCCTTTTGGACCGCCACAAATTAAATGTGGGGGTTACCTTGTTTGTAGCCGTTAAGACCCGGCATCACGAAACAGATTGGCTTGGGAAGTTTAAGACGGCGCTCGATTCAATTCCTGAGGTTGTTGAGGCTTACCGCTTGTCCGGTGAGATCGACTATTTGCTGCGCATCGTCGTGCCTGACATAGGCGCCTACGACGAGGTCTACAAAAAACTGATTGAGATGGTTGAGTTCTCAGACGTGAGTTCAAGTTTTGCGATGGAAGACATGAAGTTCACAACAGCACTTCCGGTGACCTACATCTAGGCCAACACCGGAACTCCATACCCCGTGCGGTCAACTTGACGGTTTCTCGTTGTCATATTCCGTATAGAGCGCGTTAAGAATGCGGTCCAAAAACTTACTGCGCCACTCTTCGCGGGCGGTGGCTTCTTGTTCGTTGGGGCGAAAATTCTCAACGTCGTTCTCGGAATAAACCCCTTTAGCCGCCGCCAAGCGTTCGTGCGTATCAAGTCGGTCTCGCATCACCGAAACTTCCGACGCCAGCTCTATCACCATGGCCAACAACCGGTCGGTATTTGGGTCGTTAAAAAAATGTGGATTACGACCTTTGATCTGATTCACAGACGGCTTTTCAGTTTTATCTTTGGGCACCCCACCGACCTTTCTTCTCTTTGGTTTCGCAGTTTCACCCAGAGCCCCGGTTGAAGACATGACCTATGTCAAACAAGAGCAGCTATTGGGTTACGCCATACTCGTCAATAATAGGCTTCAACTCACCTGTTTCGTCAACTGATGCGTCAGCAAACGATTTTTGCTGGCGCTGCCATGCAGACGCGTAGGGTCCATTCGCCGCAATAAGGTCGGCATGAGCGCCACGCTCAACCACCTCACCGTCTTCCAGAACAAGGATCTCATCGGCATCAACAATGGTCGACAATCGGTGCGCGATCATGACTGTAGTGCGTCCAGCGCTCACCTCGGCCAAATTGGCCTGAATTTCTTTTTCCGTGTGGGTATCGAGCGCAGACGTCGCCTCATCGAAAATCAGGATCGGCGACCTCTTGAGAATTACGCGGGCAATGGCGACACGTTGCTTTTCACCGCCCGAGAGCTTGAGACCACGCTCACCAACGAGAGTGTCGTAGCCATCTGGCAAGGATGAAATAAATTCATCGATATAGGCCATGCGAGCCGCGTTCTCGACCGCATCACCATCTGCACCTGCTTTCGCATACGCCAGGTTATAGCCAAGGGTGTTGTTAAAAAGGACCGTATCCTGGGGAACTATTCCGATTTTTTCACGCAAACTATCTTGCGTAACATCTGAAATATCCTGGCCATCAACTTTTATGACGCCGCCGGTCACGTCATACATCCGAAAAATCAGACGCCCAATTGTCGACTTACCTGACCCGGTAGACCCAACAATTGCAACAGACTTGCCGGCGGGCACATCAAAGGAGACACCCTTTAAGATTGGCCGACGCTCATCGTAAGCAAAGGTCACATTCTCGAATGTAATGCGGCCGCCGTTTACTTCTAGATCCACTGCGCCATTTTTGTCTTTGACCTCTGGCACCTCATCCAAAATATCAAACATCTTTTCGAGATCGACGAGGGCTTGCTTGATGTTGCGGTAGACGAACCCAAAGAAATTGAGGGGCTGCGCCAATTGCAACATGTAGGTGTTCACCATGACAAAATCGCCTTGGGTCATCGTTCCAGTGACGACGCCATAGCCGGCCATAATCATGAGTATCGTGACACCAATCGAGATGATCGCGGACTGACCAATATTCATGTACGCTAGAGAAACCTGTGTACGAACAGAGGCCCGCTCATACTCGCCCATCACGGAATCGTATTCTTCCGTTTCCAGCTTCTCATTACCAAAGGCTTTGACGGTTTCGTAGTTGAGCAAACTGTCGATAGCGCGGGTATTGGCTTGGTTATCCAGCTTGTTCATTTCGCGCCGGAACTTGAGACGCCATTCCGTGGTGTAGCCGGTAAACAAAACATACACAGCCACTGTTGAGAATGTGGCGAAAGCGAACCAGGCGTCGAAGGCACCCCATAAAATGACGGTTACCAATCCAACTTCGAACAACGTCGGAAATAGATTGAAGAGTGTAATCGAAAGCAGTGTTTGTATCGCCACAGTGCCGCGCTCGATGGATCTTGACAGCCCTCCAGTCTTACGTTGCAAGTGGTAACGGAGGGAAAGGCGATGCAGGTGCTCAAGGATAGCGAGGGCTGATTTACGAACAGCGCGGACGCCAACTTTAGCAAACACCGCATCTCGGACCTGGCCAAAGGCGAGCGACAAAAGGCGCGCTGTGCCATAGGCAAGAATAATCCAGAGCGGTAACGCCAAAACATTTCCGTCCAGTGAGTCGACGACCAGTTTCATGAAGTAGGGAACAAATACGTTCGCTACTTTCGCTGCGACGATTGCCAGCAAAGCAAAGACAACGCGGGCGCGGATTTCAAGGTCCCCGCTCGGCCATAGGAACGGCCATAGCGAACGTAGGACATCAATGTCGCCTCGCCGACGAGCATTATCTTCTGGAAGTGGGCTTTGAGCCTGGCGCACGATAAGACGGCCTCAATGAAAGCGTTGTATTATGAGCACGAAAGCCGCTCGAGACACGGTCTATCTTGCGAGAGCACAAAAGGAAAGGGCGTGAACACCGTCCACGCCCGAGTATCAACAGCAGTATTAGGAGCGCATTCGTTTTTATGCAGTCACCGGATCAACAACAACCTCCCCAGCAACGACTGGTTCGTCCCTGAACCCGGCGACATCTGCCACGACGTCTCCAGTTGCCGGATTTGTAACTTGAAAAGTCTCGGCTGAGTTCGCCGGCACCCAAACCCCCGCAATATAGGCGGCGCTTTTAAGTAAAGAAGGGTCTTTCAAATTCATCACTCTCGATCCCACCTATTCCGTCCGTGGTACTCGGGGTTTGGCATCATATCTACTGCGGTTGCGACCCTGTTTGACATATTGAAGAAACCAGCTGTATCCGCGATATCGAATATCTCGTCATCGGAAAAACCAACGTCACGCAACGACTGTCGATCTGCGTCTTCAACCAAGCTGGGCGTTGCTGTCATTTTATAAGCGAAATCAAGCATTGTACGATACCGTGGCCCCAGTTCTGCTACCCGATAATTAATCGCTAACATTTCACCCAACTCTGGGTCGCCGGAAAGTTCACGGACCGCTTGTCCGTGTGCGACTACACAATAGAAACAATGGTTGGTCGATGAGACCACGACCGCAATCATTTCACGCTCAAGCTTGCTCAGGCCACTTTCACCAAGCATAAGTTCGTTATAATAGGAGACGAACGTTTTAAGCTTTTCGGGGCGAGACGCATAGGACAGCAAAACATTCGGGACTATGCCAAGTTTCTCCCGGCACACTTTGAGGTACTTCTTCATGCCCTCATCAAGGGTTGCGTCTAACTCTGCCTCCGATGGCGTTTTTAGAGCCATGACATGCTTCGGCTGCGGCATTATTAAGTCTCCAGTCGATCTATTGATAAGTGAGTGTTACCAGGACTTTCTTGATGGACCTATTTAAACTTAAACCCATCACCCCGATAGAGTTTGCAACTCTAGTACGGCCGGGGTCGCCCAATACCTACTTGGTCTGTCCAACAGGCTTGAGTGATTGTGGCCCAGATAAAACCTCACCCATATTCGAACAGGCGCGTGACACCGTTCTATCGGCGTGGCTTGAAATGATCGAGAGGCAACCCCGGACTATAGAAACGGACCCATCGACTGACGGCTACCAACGCACTTTTGTCCAAAGAACCAGATTACTTGGGTTCCCAGACGTCATCACTGTCCAGTTCATATCTATATCCCCAGAGTCGTCTACGCTGGCCATCTACAGCCGTTCTCAGTATGGGCATAGCGATTTAGGGGCAAATAAGAAGCGGGTTATGGCTTGGCTTTCTGATCTGGAGAACCGGCTAGGTTAAATCCTCGTTAGTCGCACCCGTGTTTGCGTCACACGGTTTGCATACAGCGCCCAATTTCTATAAATGAACCTCAGGTTTTGCCGTTTTTCGGCAACGCGCAGCAAAGTAGAGTGCCATGACATCATCAAGAGAAGATCGCCGCGCTCAACTCGTGGCCGCCATCGAGTCTCGCATCTTAGTCTTGGATGGCGCGATGGGCACAATGATCCAGTCTTATAACTTCGATGAAGCTGACTTTCGGGGTGAGCGATTCAAAGATTGGTCCCAGGATTTGCGGGGCAACAATGATCTGCTCTGCCTGACCCAGCCCGAAATATTGAGTGAAATTCATCGCGCCTATTTAGACGCCGGTGCCGACATTCTTGAAACGAACACCTTCAGTTCCACATCTATTGCTCAAGCGGACTACGGACTTGAAGATTATGCCCGCGAGCTAAACTTTGAGTCTGCCCGTTCAGCACGGCAAGTCTGCGACATCGTCACGTCGGAGAATCCTGACAAGCCACGTTTCGTTGCAGGCACATTGGGACCGACGAACCGGACAGCTTCCATTTCACCGGATGTCAACGATCCGGGCAAGCGCAACACAAGTTTTGACGAGTTGTGGATCGCCTATCAGGACGCGGTTGAAGGATTGATTGAAGGTGGCGTCGATCTCATCTTGGTTGAGACGATTTTTGATACGTTGAACGCTAAGGCGGCCTTGTTCGCGATTGAAGATGTTTTCGAAAGTATAGGCGATCAATTGCCTGTGATGATCTCAGGCACGATTACGGATCAGTCGGGCCGTACTTTGTCAGGTCAGACTGCAGAGGCTTTCTGGAATTCGGTCCGTCATGTTGCACCGTTCACCATCGGACTCAATTGCGCCTTGGGTGCGGAACAATTACGCCCTTATGTTTCTGAAATATCGCGGGTCGCAGACACGTTTGTCTGCACCTACCCGAATGCTGGACTACCAAATGAATTCGGTGAATACGACCAATCGCCAGAGGAAATGGCGGTGTTGATTGGGGCTTGGGCTGATGACGGGTTGGTTAACGCCGTTGGCGGATGCTGCGGCACAACTCCGGATCACATACGAGCGATTGCTGACGCAGTCGCCGGCAAGACACCACGAGCTATACCCGCCGTTGATCGAAAACTTCGCCTCTCAGGCCTAGAGCCGTTTGCGCTGGCTTCATGACGCTACCATCCGGCTCGGCCACTTTTGTTAATATCGGAGAGCGTACCAATGTTACCGGTTCGGCGCGGTTCAAGAAGCTCATCCTAAATAATGACTTTGAGTCGGCACTAGATGTCGCGCGCCAACAGGTTGAGAATGGCGCTCAAATTATTGACGTCAACATGGACGAAGCCATGTTGGATTCTGAAGCGGCGATGATCCGCTTCCTCAATCTCATTGCCACCGAACCCGATATCAGCCGTGTGCCTATTATGATCGACTCATCTAAATGGTCGGTCATCGAAGCTGGCCTGAAGTGTGTGCAAGGCAAATCTGTCGTTAATTCGATTAGCTTAAAGGAAGGGGAAGAGCCCTTTTTCGAGCAAGCTCGCAAACTTAAGCGATACGGTGCCGCGGTGGTTGTCATGGCCTTTGACCAAGACGGTCAAGCAGACACCGCAGATCGAAAAGTCGAAATTTGCACGCGATCATACAAACTACTGACAGAAAAAATTGGCTTTCCACCAGAAGACATCATCTTTGATCCAAATATTTTCGCCGTCGCGACTGGAATTGAAGAGCACAATTCCTATGCTCTGGATTTCATTGAAGCGACAAGACGGATCAAAGAGACACTGCCGCACTGTCATGTTTCGGGCGGCGTGTCTAATATCTCGTTTTCCTTCCGCGGCAATGAACCCATTCGCGAAGCAATGCATTCGGTCTTTTTGTACCATGCAATTAACGCTGGCATGGACATGGGTATCGTCAACGCTGGCCAACTTGCCATTTACGCAGACATTCCTGAGGCTCTGAAAGAACGAGTTGAAGACGTTATCCTTAACCGTCGGCCAGATGCTACAGATCGCCTGATCGAAATTGCGGATGAATATCGCGGTGAAGGCAAAAAGCGCGTTGTTGATTTGTCGTGGCGGGAGAAATCCGTCAATGAACGACTGAGCCATGCTCTTGTAAATGGCACTACCGACTTCATTATCGAAGACACGGAAGAAGCCCGAACCCAGACGAAACGCCCTTTGGATGTGATCGAAGGCCCGCTGATGGACGGCATGAATATCGTCGGCGATCTTTTCGGCTCTGGCAAAATGTTCTTGCCGCAAGTTGTTAAAAGCGCTCGGGTCATGAAAAAAGCTGTGGCTCACCTCATCCCGTATATCGAGGAAGAGAAAGCAAACAATCCGGACTCTGATACTGGGTCAAAAGGTAAGATTGTGCTGGCCACGGTCAAAGGCGATGTCCATGACATCGGCAAGAACATCGTTGGCGTCGTCCTCCAATGTAACAATTTTGACATAGTCGATCTTGGCGTGATGGTACCGTGTGAGAAAATTCTCGAGACGGCTAAGAACGAGAATGCCGATATCATTGGTCTGTCTGGCCTGATCACACCCAGCCTCGACGAAATGGTCTACGTGGGCAGCGAAATGAAACGGCAAGGATTCGATATCCCCCTTCTCATTGGTGGTGCCACGACCTCCAAAGTTCATACGGCGGTCAAGATCGAGCCAAAATATGATGGCGCGACTGTATACGTGACCGATGCGTCTCGCGCAGTCGGTGTCGCCTCCAGTCTTTTGTCGGCAAATCAGAAAGATGACTTCATCTCATCCGTTAAAACCGACTACGAAAAGGTTCGAGACACACATGAACGTGGGAAGTCGAAAAAAACACGGCTGACCTACGAAGACGCAAAATCAAACAGCTTCAAAATCGACTGGGCCTCATACGAACCACACCAACCCGCAAAGCCCGGACTTACTATTTTTGACGACTATGATCTCGCGGAGCTCACTACCTGCATTGATTGGTCACCCTTCTTTTCGACGTGGGAACTAAAAGGGACGTACCCCGACATATTGAGCGACCCTCGTGTCGGAGAAATAGCGCGCGGTTTGTATAACGACGCACAGGCCATGCTGCAGCGAATAATCGGTGAGAAGTGTTTGACCGCTAAGGCGGTTGTCGGTCTTTGGCCAGCCAATTCGGTGGGTGACGACATCGAACTTTACGCTGATCCTACGGGAAAAACTGTTCTTCAGACATTCCACTCGCTGCGCCAACAGATGCCACGTCAAGGACGAGATCGGGCAAACTTCGCGCTGTCAGATTTTGTTGCACCCAGAGATAGCGGTCACATCGACACCATCGGTGCTTTTGTTGTGACCGCAGGGTTGGGAATCGACGAGCACGTAAAAGCCTTTGAAGACGCTCACGATGACTACAACTCCATACTTCTAAAAGCCTTGGCAGACCGGCTTGCCGAAGCCTTTGCGGAACGCATGCATCAACTGGTCCGCAAAGACCTATGGGGGTACGCGCCAGACGAGGACTTGAACAACGAAGATCTAATTCGAGAGCAATACCAGGGTATTCGCCCCGCTCCGGGATATCCCGCGAGCCCCGACCACACTGAAAAAGGCCTGCTGTGGGAACTGCTGGATGCCGAACGCCACACCGGCGTCTCGCTTACGGAAAGTTTTGCCATGTGGCCAGCCTCATCCATTTCAGGGCTTTATTTCGGTCATCCGGATAGCCGCTACTTCGGTGTCGGCAAAATTGAGCAAGACCAAGTTGCTGACTATGCAAAGCGCAAGGGCTCAGACATCAAGACTATGGAGCGTTGGCTTTCGCCGAACTTGAATTATGACCCGGACAACGCTGAGAAATAGTGGATCAAGAAGGTCCTAGTCCAAGACCTATCCTGTAAAAAGAATAAAAAAGACCGATACCGTTAGAAACGCACCTGCCGTCGCGCCACCGGTAACAGTCACAAAACGTCCTATCGGTCCCATAAGGCTCGAAAAATTTCGGTCCGCAGCCCACTTTAAGAGCCAGCCCGACGAAAATCCAAGCAGTGTACCGACGACAACCATGGGCCAGCCAGAGACATCCGTCATGATAAAGAATGCGGCAACAAAGAACGCCAACACGCATCCGATAAACGATGAGACCAGAGCCAAAGGAACTTCGCGGAGTGCAATTTTCGACCATCGCTGAGCCCGCCACGCACGAACACCCGATTTTATTGGCGCAGAATTTGGCACTCCTATCCATTTTACTGCTGTGCGCTTTGCCTCCGCGACCGCAGTTCCAACACTGCTTTCTTGTCCCATCTGGATAGCAGCAATCACTTTGAACCGATTGCTGCCGCTAGGCTGGCGAAGGACGAGAACGTGATTGGTTACGGAGTCTGGAGCAATCACAAACGCGGCGGACTCGTCATGCCTCCGAGATAGCCACCACGTGTCTTCCTCAGCATCTTCCCAAATAAAATATGCGGGGGATGTTTCAGACCCCGCCTCTTCCGTCACCGTCATTAAATTCGCCGCTTTGTGGTCAGAGGGAGGGAAGCCTTAGCACCTTGGCAATGTGAAGTGAACGGTGCAGCCCTCACCTTGTTTAGAGTCGATCCAAAGGTCGCCGCCATGCCGCTGGAACAGGCTAATAAGGTATCGAGCAATGCATTCGTATTTTGGGCAGACTCCACTATGAGTGCCGCGTACTCTCTTGTTTTTTCAGGTGCCAGCTCAACGTCTTCATCAGACAACAGAGATACGAAGCCAATAATATTATTGAACGGACTCTTGAGATCGTGACCGATGATAGAAAAAAATTGGTCCTTTGCCCGCACAGAGTTCTCAAGGCTTTACCTGGCCTGCTCCAACTCAGCTTCGCGGGCATTGGCCTCGGTCACGTCTTGGACAGTTGCTATGTCGCGCTGCAACTTTCCAGCCGCATCAAAGATCGGCTGACCAATTTCCTTAAAGTACCGGTCTCCAGAGTCCGTCTTACGCCGATACTCAATATCGTAAGGGTCCGCACCTGCGACACCTTCTGATATAGCCTCCACATAAGAAGCTCGATCATCGTCATGGAGATAAGCGGAAAATTCTGACGGGTGAACAATGCGTCTCACCAATGCATGCGTTTCTGTTTCAAACATGAACGCCAAGCGCTCTGAGCAGAAAGCGAGACAAGTCTGATCCGGGTCCCAAACCCAATGCCCCAGTCCAGAAACACGCGCAGCAAGATCCAACATATCTTTCTGGTCGCGTACATCCTGTAGCGTGCGAAAAGCATCTGTGACGTCGGTCACGACACCGAACATTACCCTTTTGTGATGACGTTTCGGACTTCGCCCGCCGGCGTCACAATCCGCGCATCATATTCAAAACTGGCAGAATCGCAGATTGCCTGCTCCAATCTTGCGCGCACACGATCCCGGTCCGCCATATGCAGCGTATCGATGAACTTCTCGAAAGCCGGCTGATAGGAGGTCTGGTCCTGCCCAAAAATCGTTCAGACTTGCTCAGACCAAGACAAAGACTCGGATTGGATATACCAGTACCAATAGCCCATATTGCCGACTGTTTCGGCCAGGGATAAAACGCCAACGTCGTCTTGCGACCCCTGTTTTCCTGCGAGCACAGCTTTACCCTGGGCTGCCGTTAGCATGCCAATACTGATCCCCGTAGCGCGTTTATCGCCAGAATATTGTTTTTACTAAAAAATAGTTATAATGTGCCAGTCAGTCTACCAAAAAGTTTGTCCAAACAATAACTATACCTTTGCGTGTATTCTGAATCAGAATCACACAAGGGATAGAAAACGCAAGCCAAAGGAATCGGCTACAAGCACCACCACTTGCGCCGTTGGATCAGGCCTGTTACAACCCCGCTCCTTCCGCAGAACACTGCGCCTTTCGCGCAATTTTGTGGATCCCGGTTGGGGGTGTAGCTCAGTTGGTTAGAGCGCCGGCCTGTCACGCCGGAGGTCGCGGGTTCGAGTCCCGTCACTCCCGCCATTTTCTTTGCTTTTCAGCCCAAAGGGTTTGAGTCATACGGCTCTGGCCCTTTTTATTTGCCAACGTCGTCTCATTAGCCAAGGTAGAGCCATGACAACTGACCGCAGCGTTGTATTTGTATCTGGCGTCCGCACAGCCATAGGCACCTTTGGTGGCAGCTTGAAGAACCATGAGCCGACGGCGTTAGCCGCAGCTGTGGTGAGAGAAGCGGTCGCCCGCGCCAATGTCGCACCGCATACCGTTGGCTCTGTTGTGATGGGTAATGTGATTCAAACCAACACCCGTGATCCTTATTTGGCGCGTGTGGCCGCCATTGACGGCGGTCTGCCCATAGAAACACCAGCAATCACGGTTAATCGGTTATGTGGCAGTGGCTTCCAAGCCATTGTTTCTGCCGCCCAACAAATCTTACTGGGTGACGTGGACGTGGCCGTTGCCGGCGGCGCCGAATGCATGAGCCAAGCACCCTATTTGGTTCCTGCGCAGCGTTGGGGCCAAAAGATGGGCGATGCCAAGATGGTCGACACCTTGCTTGGCGCACTGAATGATCCCTTCGGCCACGGCCACATGGGTATTACGGCTGAAAACATTGCCGCTAAGTGGAATATCGACCGCACCACTCAAGATGAAATCGCAGTTGAAAGTCATAAACGCGCCTCGAGCGCGCGTGAAGCAGGACGGTTCGACGAACAAATTCTTCCTCTGGAGGTCAAGAAGGGTCGAGACGTCGTCGTGTTTGATAAAGACGAACACATTCGAAGCGACGTAACGGTCGAGAGCCTGAGTGGTTTACGCCCGGCATTCAAAAATGACGGTTCTGTGACCCCAGGCAACGCCTCTGGAATTAATGATGGAGCAGCCGCCTTGGTTTTGATGGATGCCGCGGCGGCAGACAAAGCAGCATTGAAACCGTTGGCCCGGCTGGTTGGTTACGCCCAGGCTGCCGTTGAACCATCAGAAATGGGAATCGGCCCAGTACCGGCGGTGCAACAACTGCTCAAAAAAACAGGGTTATCGGTGTCCGATATGGACGTAATCGAATCCAACGAAGCTTTTGCGGCACAAGCCTGCGCGGTCGCTACCGATCTCGACTTTCCGGCAGCCAAAACCAACCCCAACGGCGGCGCAATTGCGCTCGGTCACCCGGTCGGCGCAACAGGCGCTATTCTTACGGTGAAAACCATCTACGAACTGCAACGTACCGATGGGCGCTTCGGACTTGTCACCATGTGCATTGGCGGCGGTCAGGGAATCGCTGGAATACTGGAATCAGTTCCAGCCTAGTTGCCTGCAATTCGTAAGTTCGCAGCCGGCACAATGACCTTGTCGCGCTTCAGCTGGCGCATCGTACGCTGAACCATATCGATTGACAGAGCCGCCCACCCCGCATTCTCTGCGCCGCGAACAACTGTATTGGCCCTCCACACAGTTGCTATCCATCCATCCGGTTCACTCCGGTTCAGCGTGAAGGCTGCCTGCGCTTTGGGAACGTCATAGAAATACCCACCGGTCGTGTACCCAGGGCGTTCTTTGATTTTAGTGATGGTCTTACCCTTCTTCTCATAGGTCATGACCTTTGTTTCACCAGGATGGTAGACCAGCGGGACGTCAATCGTCACATAGCGTTGACCCAAGAGACGCATCGTCAACAAGGTATCTGCTTTCGCGTCCGCATCGACCGGTACAACACCCATCTTCGAGAGCTCCTCGGCCAACTTTTGCTCTCACCAACTACGGCTAGGTTCGGGCATATCCTGAACATCGATAGCCATCCGGGAGACCTGCACACCATTTTGGTATTTAGGTGCCACGGCACTCCATACAGCGGGATCAGCGCACCCAGCCAGGATTACCAATACTAGCGCAATCGCACCGTTTCTCTGAACCAACACTTCAACGCTCCCATGCCCTCGATCCGATAAATCTGAATGACATGGGAAAGGAGATATACGGCGCCATTAAGACAATGGCGCCCCTCTTGAACACAAAGTCGTGAAACGGTTTGCCGGTCAGTCAGCCGCCTCAATCGCGTGGTAAATCTTGCGCTCAGCGTCGGGGTCGTCGAAAGCCTGAATTAGGAGCCTCGCAACTTCAGCCCGAGGAATTTGACCGAATTCAAACCGCTCGCTGCCTTCAACTAAGAAACCGGTTTCAGTTGCAGGTCCGGTTCCTAAGCCACCCGGCCGGATAATTGTGTAGTCGAGGCCGCTAGCAATAAGATGATCCTCGGCCGTTGTTTTACGTTCGAGCGCTGATCCCAAAATCCAACGCACGTAGAATGGCAGAGCATCTCTGCTGTCACCGGCACCGATGGAACTCACCATCAGAATCCGATCAACCCCTGTCGCTTTGGCCGCTTCTGCGACATTGATTGTGCCAACATCATCGACAGGACTATCACCACGGGTACTGCCAAGAGAACTAATGACGGACCCAAAGTTATCGCTCTCAAATGCTGCTAGAACCGAGTCCGCCTCTAATGCATCACCGACGAACACCGTCACGCCGAGTTCTTCTAGAGCTGAAACATCTGACGTTGGACGCACGAAAGCCGTCACAGGTTGGCCACGGGCGGCAAGAATTTTGATAATCTCCAAACCCGTGGCTCGCGTCCCGCCAAATACCAGCACGGCTGCCGATTCCTCATCGTCTATGCCGCTCACCCGTTTGAGCTTGTTCAACTCGTCGCTCTCGGTTCCCCACACAACCGCACCGTCATTATCGAGATAACGGCCTAGGAACCAATATTCGTCGGAAGTGATATGAATTTCGTCCTCAGCGACCATCTCGCCGCCGCCAGGCATTTCCATGCGACAGGGGCCGAAGTCCATCGGACCGGAAATCGACTGACCGTCCGCGCTCATCGTTAGTTTGAAATCACAGCTCTCACGCCAGGTGAAATCCTCAAGGGTTAGCCCGGCCAGGAATTCTGGATCGCGATGAACATTGAAAACATTATCAGCGTCTTTGAAATCCAACTCGCGTTGATGTACCTGCCCGGTCTCCGCATTAACATAAAATTGAAGCAACCCTCGCCGGGTAATCCAGTCAGGGTCTTCCGACCCGTCCATCGACGACTGTTGGTAGACAAGAACGCCATCCGCAAACGATACATCGACAGGAGCAAAGAGCTGATACATAAGCCGATGCTGAAGATGATCAGCCACGCCCATATCAATATCGCGTTGATACTGCTCGGAGCTATCGTACCGGCCAGAGACCCACTCATTAACCGCTGCTAGAATGCGTTCATTCTCAACAGGAGTCTGGGCGCGTGCTTCATTGCCAAAAACAAGACTATACGTGAGGAATGACACCCCAATTCCTACGACAAAGAATATGATGCGTTTTTTTAAGCTCACTGGTCCCTCCGAAAAATCATGCGCGATGGCTGTGAACCGAACTCTGACGATTTCCGGCTCCTGAGTCGAGAGAACGGACAAAATTAAAGCTGCTGTTCGGTTTGCGGCGAACCCAATATTGCCGTAGCGTCGATGGAAAAGGCCGGTATCCAGTGGTGGTGATCGCCTTGGTCATTAAATAGATACGAAACACTGAGTCCTCTGTTAGAGGGCTTTGGCTTTCTACATCCGCAAACCCGACAGTATCTCGGTATACAATCTTTCCATCGCGCACGATGACCATTGCAGCGCCAGACAAACGCCCTTCGTCGACGTGGGTTTGCATGACCGGGGCAATACGCTCCATACGCCCTGGATCAAACCCGAGACGCTTAGCGTTGCCGGACGGTAACCAGTCGCCAGCCGAAAGCTAGCCGGCTCCGAAAAGACACAAACAAGCCACAACACAACACATCGACGTTTTCGTACTCACCTCCCATACACCTCAGCAACGCTATCACGTGCTTCTCGCCCAGGAGAAGAATTAGAGGGCGTCGGTGGGTACGGTTAGAGTTGTGTCATCCATGGAGGCTAGTAAATCTGCGTTACTGTGGAGTTTTGGGAGTTCGCGCCGAAAGAAAAACTGGCAGGCCGCCAATTTGCCCGCGTAAAACTCAATATCATCTCCTTGAGCGGCCGGAGTCGCCCCCGCAGCCACTAAGGCCTGTTGCAGCCACATCCAAGCAATGACAAGGTGCCCAAGAGTATCAAGATATAAGGTCGCGTCCGCCAAGGCCTGTCGAATATTCTCTTTTCGTGCTGCCACCAACTTTTGAGTCACATCGCTGATACAATCAATTGCGGTCGCAAGAGCGGCGGCATAGTGATGCAGCGATGCTTCTGCAGCAGCGCTTGCGATAGTCGAACGCATTTCATTCTTAAGGGCGTCAAATGCAGCACCTTCTTCCATGACGACTTTTCGACCCAATAGATCAAGACCGTGTATGCCGTGAGTTCCTTCGTGGATCGGGTTAAGACGATTATCCCGATACAATCGCTCGACAGGGTAATCTCGGGTATAGCCGTAGCCGCCGAGCACTTGGATGGCATGCTTGTTGGCCTCGAGACAAAACTCAGAAGGCCAGGATTTTGTTATTGGCGTGAGGATATCAAGCAGCAGGTTCAGTCTTTTCTTTTCGGGAGTGCTCTTTGTCGTTTTTTTCTCATCTACCAATCGTGCGCAATACAAAACTAGGGCCAATGCGCCCTCAACCGCCACCTTTTGTGAGAGTAACAATCGCCTAACATCGGTATGTTCGACTATCATTACAGGCTGCTTGTCAGGCGCGTTGGCATCCAGATGACGCCCTTGCGGCCGTTCTTTGGCGTAGGCCAAGCTTGCGCTGTACCCGGCGTAGCCAAGCGCCACGGCACCGAGACCAACTCCGATCCGGGCTTCATTCATCATATGAAACATGTAAGCGAGACCCTGGTGCGGTTCGCCAACCAGAAAGCCTCTCGTTTCTCCGGACTCTCCAAAATTCAGCAGCGCGTTAACTGTGCCGCGATATCCCATTTTGTGATTGAGGCCTGCAAGCGCGATGTTATTGCTTTCACCGACCAATCCATCGTTTCCGAGACGATGTTTGGGCACGATAAAAAGAGAGATTCCTTTCACGCCCGACGGACCACCCGGAATCTTTGCGAGCACCATGTGAATAATATTCTCAGAAAGGGTGTGATCACCGCCAGAGATCCACATCTTAGATCCCGTGATTCGGTAATAACCATCATTTGTGAGTTCGGCGCGGGTAGAAATATCAGTCAGTGACGAGCCAGCTTGAGGTTCAGATAGACACATGGTGCCAAAAAACCGGCCCTCAACCATAGGCGCGAGGAACTTTTGCTTTTGTTCTTCGGATCCAAAAGCCGCCAATAAATTCCCGGCGCCAATCGTGAGAAATGGATAAGCCGTTGTGGAAATATTCGCCGCAGAAAAAATCGCCTGACAGGCCTGACCAACGACCACAGGCAGTTGCATACCTCCAACTTCGGTATTGAATGTTGCGCCCATGAGCCCAGCGCCCACATAAGCCTCGAGGGCCGCTTTTACCTCTGGGATAATGCGCACTTCTGCACCATCGAACTCCGGCTCCTGCTCATCTACGAGAGCGGCATGAGGGGCAAAGTGATCAACGGCGATCGTCTCTGCTGTATCGAGCACAGCTTCGAATACCGTCCGGTCATGGCTGGCGTATCGGTCTGTCCCTACGAGAGACTCAATCTTCAGGACCTCATAGAGCAGAAACGCGAGGTCGCGACGAGGAATGTAGGTGTCAGACATATCCGGACTGCCGTTAGAACGGATCGGCAATCAAAGCGCCGCCGTCTACGACAATAACTTGGCCCGTTATAAACCGGGCCGCGTCTGAGGCCAGAAAAGAGGCCACGCCGGCGATATCGTCCGGCTCGCCTAGACGCCCTAAAGGTGTGCGCGCTGCAAAGGCTTGGCCATCTTCACCTTCCCACAAGGCGCGGGCGAAGTCCGTGCGGATAAGCCCAGGCGAGATGGCATTGACCCGAATGTTTTGAGCGCCTAATTCAACAGCATAATTGCGGGCAAGTTGGGCGTCGGCCGCCTTTGAAACCGCATAAGCGCCCAAGTTCTTGCTCCCCGTAAGGCCGGCTATGGACGACAGAAGAATAATCGCCCCACCACCACTTTCGGCCATTTGCGGGGCCACAAGATTGATCAACCAAGCCGGGCCCTGAACATTCGTTGTGAATATTTTTTCGACGGCTCTGTCGTCAAGATCAGCCATTGGACCATAGACAGGATTGATTGCCGCATTGCAGACCAAGATATCAACAGGTCCATGCTGAGCCTGAGTCTCCTTAACCAAATTACTGACCTGCACTTTGTCGGACACATTACAGGCGACGGCGATGGCTTTGCCTCCATCGGCGACGATCTCAGACGCCACTGCCTCACACGCTTCAATTTTGCGACTTGTCACCGTTATTCTCGCCCCGGCACCGGCTAGTGTTCGGGCGATGGCCCGACCAATGCCGCGCGATGAGCCTGTCACCACCGCGACTTTCCCTGATAGGTCGAAGTGATCCACGGTCAAGCCCTTTCCCTATTTTCCGCGTCATATTCCGCAAAAGTCTTACCCGCTTTAGCCAGATTGGCTAGCAAGGGTGCAGTTGTCCAATACCCGTAATCATTCCCGAACTTACTCGCCAGGGTATCGAAAGAGTCGACAATGACGTCTAAACCGACTGAATCCGCATAGAACATCGGGCCACCCCGATATGCCGGAAAACCATATCCCGCTGACCACACAACGTCGATGTCGCTCGCTCGCAACGCAATACTGTCATCTAGCAGCTGCGCACCACGATTGATGAGGGCGTGAAGGCAACGATCAAGAATTTCTTGGTCAGAAATTCCCTGTCTACTTTGAACACCTAGAGACGTCGCGGCCGTTCTAATAAGATTTAGCGCGTCTGGGTCAGCCTGTCGCGTCCGGCCATCGGGATACAAATAAAATCCTTTGCCGGTCTTTTGGCCAAACCGACCTTTTGCATTCATGATATCGCCTGGCACACAATAGAGAGGGTCAGAAGGAAGCAGGTCCCGGTTTTGATCGCGCGTGAGAAAACTTACGTCCTGCCCGGCAAGGTCCATAACGGCACACGGCCCCATCGCCATGCCCCAATTTTCCAGCGCACCATCGACTTGGGCCGGGCTCGCCCCTTCCATCAACAACATCTGAGACTCACGAACATAGTCTTCAAGCATTCGATTGCCGATAAAACCGTACCCGACGCCAGATAAGGCCGGAATCTTGCCAATGCGACGACCCAGTTTCATGGTCGTCGCGACCACGGTCTTCGCTGTTTTTTTTCCTCGGACGACTTCAAGCAGTTTCATCACATTGGCTGGTGAAAAGAAGTGCGTGCCGATTACGCGTTCCGGTGAGTCGGTGACGGCCGCGATATCATTGATATCCAGCGTCGAGGTGTTGGTTGCCAGAATTGCAGACTCTTTGCAAATCCCATCAAGTGCAGAGAATATTTGCTTCTTCACGGGCATCGATTCAAACACGGCTTCGACCACAATATCGACAAAACTCAGAGCCTCAAGACTCAGCGCGCCGCTCAAACGCGAGAGACGGTCGTCCCGCACATCAGATTTTAAGCGCCCGCGTTCAACATCACGGTCTAGCGTTTTTTCGATACGTGCCAGCCCCCTATCAAGCGCCTTCTGATCAGTTTCGACCAGAGTGACCGGCAAATCTGCGTTGAGAAGACAAATTGCGATCCCTGCCCCCATCGTGCCCGCACCAATAACGCCAGTGTTTGCGATATTAAGAATTGGGGTCTCTTTGGGAATATCTGGAATGTTCAGTGCACGCCGTTCTGCAAAAAACAAATGTCGTTGCGCTTTTGACTGAAGGGAGGCTTTGAGCTTGGATGAGAGTTTCCGTTCTTTCAGCAACCCTGCCTCAATTGGAAAAGTACACGCCCACTCAATCGCGTCGACAGCCGCTGGCGGCGCGTTAAAACCGCGGCGCCGCTTCGCCAATGCTTTTTTTGCCTTTGCAAAAATGTTGTCTTCCAGTGTTGCCGGATCGACACTGCGGTCGCCGGTGCAAGACACGTGTCCTTCATTGGAAAGCTTGTGGGCGGCGGTTAGTCCGGCTTGAAGTAAGTCATCAGATACAACGTCGTCTAAAATTCCTAAATCTCGCGCTTCATTGGCTGGTATATGGCGACCGGTTGTTATGGCTTCTATAGCGGCCGCAGCGCCTATGAGACGGGGGAGACGCTGAGTTCCGCCAGCTCCAGGAATTAGTCCGAGATGAACTTCGGGCAGGCCGACATGAGTTCCTTCGAGCGCGACGCGATAGTGACAGCTCATGGCCAGTTCAAGGCCACCTCCCAGAGTGGTCCCGTGTAGAGCGGCAACGACGGGTTTAGAACTTGCCTCAATGAAATCATTTAAAATCGGCAACGTAGGGTCTTTGGGCGGCGCATCGAACTCTCGAATATCAGCTCCAGCGCTGAATGTTCTCCCGGCACAGGCGATAACAACGGCCCGAATCTCGTCATCTTCGACAACGGCAGAAATTTTTTCGCGAATGGCTTGGCGGACCGGCTGAGAGAGCGCATTAACTGGTGGATTATCTATCAGAAGAACGGCAATGCCATCTTCTATGGAATAACTAACGAGTTTGCTCATTTTGGAAATTCGCCGGACCAGTGGACATCTGTATCGCTGTTTACCGTCCCGTTTAGGTCAAGGAAAGCCTCATTCCCAGCGCCATCGCTCTATGATTGAATAAGAAACAACCTAACTGCATCGTCCTAGGAAAGATAGATATGTCCGTAACTTTACGGCACCAGACGCACATTATTTTGTCGACCGAACCGCCTCACCCCCCGCTATCGATTCTCGCGGCAGTCGTGATTACTGGGATGATCATTATAAATGTTGTTGCCGTTATTTTGGCGTCCGTTCCTAGCATCAACCAGCAATTCTTTTTGGTTCAAAATAATCGAGCTGGTTTCAGCTGTCTTCTTCACGGCTGAATGGATACTGAGGGTTTGGTCTAGCGTAGAGCGCAGTGAATATTTCGGCTTCAGCGCTGTCAGAGCCAGAATGCGCTACATCGTATCTCCACTCTCCCTGATTGATATCATTGCCGTTGTGCCTCTCTACCTCGCGATCTTTGATATCGTTAGTGCTGAAAGTTTAATTGCGCTTCGTTTGCTTCCGCTCCTTCAACTGGTGCATTTCTTCTCACCCCTTGTGGCCCTCTGGAAAGTTATTCGCTCAGAGGCCCCGGCCATGATGGGCACCATCTTTATTGTCTTTGTCCTCATCGTTATTTCCGCGAGTGGAATGTACTTGGTCGAACGGGGTGTATAGCCAGAAGACCTCGGCAGCATACCAGCAGCGATGTGGTGGGCGGCTGTAACTTTGTCGACAGTGGGATACGGGAATGTAACGCCAATCACAGTCGCCGGTCGCATGATCGGGGTTGTCATTATGATTCTTGGAATCGGCTTAGTAGCTTTCCCTGGCGGTATGCTTGCTTCCAGATTTTCAGAAGAACTGCACCATCGACGGGAAGAGTATCGCCGGCGTGTTGATCTCGCATTGCAAGATGGTCAGCTAGATAATGATGAACTCGTCAGTCTAAAAGCAGCACAACGCGAGTACATGCTGACAGATCAATCAGCAAATCAAATCGTTTCTGAAGAAAGCAAACGTCGCACCCATGTCTGCCAGACGTGCGGCAAGACGGTCATTAGCTGACGTCTGGCTGCGACCCTTAGTCAACAAACAGCGCCATGCCGAGTTTCACGGCATCACGCTCGGCGATACTATCCCGCCACCGCTTTAACGCTGGGTAGTCGTCAATACCTCCATCCAGGCTATTAATGGAGGTTGCTGCAACTGGATAGGCGTGGATGTCAGCGATCGAATATGCGTCACCTGCAACATAGTCACGTCCCTCAAGGTGAGTATCGAGCGCTCGCAATCCGCGATGCGCTTCAGCAACGTAGCGGTCTAATGTCATTTGGCTTTTCTCGGGCGCCAAGTTTCTAAACCAGAATAAAGCCGAGAACGCCGGACCAATATTTGCCGATACAGCACTCATCCACGTGTGAATTTCTGCTCGAACAGCAAGATCATCCGGATAAAACCGTCCACTTTTCTCGGCGAGGTAATACAGGATTGCGTGACCTTCAAATAGGGTTACTTCGGCTCCATTCGGTCCATCCCGGTCAATAATAGCGGGTACGCGGCCGAATGGATTCTTAGCCAAGAATTCAGGATCAAGGTGCTTGCCGCCAGGTAGATCGACAATATGCGGCGTATAGGAAAGCCCGGCTTCTTCCAACATAATGTGGACTCGTTGGCCATTGGTCGTGGGAACGCTGTATAGATCGATCATAATCACCTCCAATTCTGCAGTGCTGGACGTTTTGCGTCAGTCGACTATAAACCATTTCTAATCCGGCGGGAGACTTAGGAGTATTTTGTGAATCGCAGTTTATCGTCAATTTCAATCGTTGCGGTTCTCCTCTTCGTAGCACTCGCGATAGAACCTCGTTCTATCCGGGCTGCAGTCGATCGTGTCGAAGTTCAAACACGCGCGATCGTCGCAGACGGCGCTTCTTTTGGATTGGTTGGGCCTTACGTTCGGCTCTCCGGCCGTCTGTACTATTCCGTTGACCCGGAATCAGAATTCAATGCCGCTATCCACGACTTGGACCTAGCCCCCAAAGATGGTCGGGGTCACGTCACATTTAGTGGTGATTTCGTGTTGCTCATGCCCCTCGATCCAGAACGAGGCAACGGACGGCTTATCCATGACGTCACAAATCGCGGGAACATGGTTGCACTTGGCCGATTTAATGACGCGCAAGGCCGTACCGGCGCTCGAACCGGCGTTGATTTGGGCAATGGCTTTCTCATGGAACAGGGCTATGCGGTCCTATGGACAGGCTGGAATTGGGACGTGTTGCCACGCACCAATACCCTAACCATCGACCTTCCCATCGCAACTGAAGAAGATGGGTCTTCAATAACTGGTCGTGTCATAGGTGAGATTGCTCCGGTGAGACCGATGAGCAGCGCAAGGCACGTTGGCTTAGGTGCGATCGGCTACCCTCCCGCGAACTGGCTTTCGCAACGCGCCCGTCTGTCGGTTCGAAATGCCGGAGCCGATACATATGACCCGCTACCGCGTCAATCGTGGCGATTAGGTCGCCCAATCGCAAAGGCGAATGACGACCAAACGCTTCGAGACCCAGCCTGGATAACCTTGGACACTGGGTTTGAACCGGGGCGCGTCTACCGACTGACCTATACGGCACGCAACCCTCCAGTCACTGGTCTTGGATTAGCTGCACTGCGTGACGCTCTTTCCTTCTTCCGATATGAACCTCGCGACTCTGTTGGAACGGCAAACCCTCTAATGACCCAAGGGGGGACACTTCCGAGCGCGGCATTGGCCTATGGTCACTCGCAATCGGGACGCGCGCTTAACACTATGCTTTGGGATGGCCTGCACGTTGACGAACAAGGTCGCATGGTATTCGACGGCGTGATGATCGACGGCGCTGGCGGCGGCAAGGGCAGCTTTAACTTCAGATTTGCGCAGACGTCACGTCACTTTAGTCCAGATATCGAACTCGATTTCCCAACAGACTTTTTCCCGTTTTCAACCGTCGAACAGTTCGACACGATTACGGGAGAGCGAAGCAGCTTGCTCTCAGAAGCACGTCGCCTTAACTCCGTGCCACGCATTTTTATCGTTAACACTTCCACTGAGTATTGGGCGCGCTCCGCCTCTCTAGTGCATACGGACACTTTAGGCACGACCGACGTGCCTCCCGATCCATCTGTCCGCCTATACGTCATTGCCGGTGGACAACATGCTGTCGGCACCTCAGCGCAGCGCGGGTCTTTGGTGCATTGCCGGAGCCCATTGGATCACCGCCCCGTTCTCCGCGCCTTGCTGTCCCATTTAGATGCCTGGGTATCCTTAGACCGCGCCCCACCTGCAAGCCGCTATCCACTGCTCTCGGATGGAACCTTGGTGCCTGCCGAAGCCTATCGGGCGGTTTTTCCGGACGCCGCATTCATGCGCACACCAGAGGGGCCGTTTAGCCCTCCCAGTCTTGATCATGGCGCGCAATTTTCAGATGCTGGGATCGCCGAAAAAGTTCCACCGACACGCGGCGCACTTTACGGCACGCGAATTTTGGCATCGAACGAAGACGGTCTTGAAATAGCGGGGATACGACTACCGGACATAACAGTACCTCTTGGTTCTCACACCGGGTGGAACCCTCAAAACGCGGAAACTGGCGCCCCAAACCGTCTGTCTCGCTGGTTTGGTAGTTTTATTCCCTTTGCCAGAACCGTAACAGAACGCAATGCAACGGGCGATCCAAGACCCGCGATCACCGAACGGTATATCTCAAAAGATGACTATGTGACCGCATACGCAGAAGCAACACTCGACCTTGCCAATCAAGAAATGATTTTAGGAATAGATATCAACCCAATGATCGAGCGTGCGGGTTTACTTTACGAACAGGTTCTATCCCACACGCCATCAGATGAAAGCTGTGGCTTCACGACGGTCCAGCCGCAGTAAATACTTACAATGTTTCTGTGAACCGGGTCGGCGCCCCAACCGGACTCCCGATCACTTCGTCATTTTGCATGATCACCTGGCCTCGCAAGACTGTCGCGACCGGCCAGCCCATTACGGTTTGACCATCGTACGCCGTCCACCCTGACTTCGATGCGATCCAGGAATTTTCAATAGTTCGTTTCGCTTTCAAATCGACGATTGTTAAATCTGCATCGTAGCCCAGTACAATTCGACCCTTACCGGCGACACCATATACGCGAGCCGGCCCAGCGCTTGTCAGGTCTATAAACCGTTGCAGTGTCAACCTGCCTGCATTGACATGATCGAGCATGATTGGAACGAGCGTTTGAACGCCAGTCATACCGGACGGACTCTGAGGATACGGCCTTTGTTTTTCTTCTAAAGTATGCGGCGCATGATCAGAGCCGATACAATCGACAATTCCGTCACGCACAGCCTTCCACAACGCCTCTCTATGACGAGCAGCGCGAATTGGTGGGTTCTGTTGCGCAAGAGTACCAAGGCGGTCATAGGCCTCGGGCGCGGAAAGAGTGAGATGTTGCGGCAAAACTTCAACAGTCGCGATATCGCGGTTGTCTTCAAGAAACTCCATCTCTTCCGCAGTGGATATATGAAGTGTATGGACCCGGCGGCCGGTTTCACGCGCCAGTCGGACGAGACGCTTCGTAGCGAGTAAAGCCGTTTCCGCATCTCGCCACTCCGCATGCATGGCAACGGGGGCGCCGCCCTTTACAAGATGCATGCGGTCATTCAACCGATCTTCGTCTTCACAATGGACGGCCATGCGGCGCGTGCCATTCTTAAGAACCCGTGCAACATTTTTATCGTCAGATACCAGCAATGAACCGGTCGACGATCCCATAAACATTTTGACCCCTGACACGCCCGGCAAGCGTTCCAGGGTCTTCAGCTCAGTGGCATTTTCAGGACTCGCGCCAACAAAAAATGAGAAATCGACCCAAGCCCGGCCAAGGGCCCGCGTGATCTTATCGTTGATCGCATCTGCCGTGGTCGTTGGAGGGTCCGTGTTCGGCATCTCAAAAACAGCAACCACACCACCGAGCGCAGCACCACGGGTTCCAGCTTCAAGGTCCTCTTTATGCTCTAAACCGGGCTCTCTGAAATGCACTTGGCTATCAATGACGCCTGGCAGAACGGTTAGACCAGAGGCGTCGAATACTTCAGCAGCCCTCGCTCCTTTAAGGTGACCAAATGCGGCGACCCGCCCGCTGCGGATTCCGACGTCTGTTTCAACCGGGCCATTTGGTGTCCACACCGTGCCACCGACAACAATACGATCAAAACTATCTGGCACGTTGCGAGTCCCTTCTGTCGACTTGTCTTAGTTAATGTCTAATTCTGCGCAAGCACATCAAACGCAGAGCCGCTGTGATCCAGTCCAAGGATATGGCTTTGGTGCCACAGAGCATAGAACAGCAGCACCCATGCTGGAAACGCTGTCTTCGAGTTAATCGACCGAAACAGGCTTTGGACTACATCTGGATGACAGCAGTCCACAACACCAGTCTGCTGAGAGACGAGCGAAGCTAACCGACCTCCTTGCTGTTCCAGCCACGGGCCAACCGGCACTGAAAAGCCTCGCTTGCGAGAGAACGGCTGGGCCTCTGGAAGAGTCTCGGCCAACCATTGGCGTACTGTCTGCTTGCCAAGCCGACCCGTGACTTTATCCCTGTCCGTTAAATTGAAGCCGAATGAAGCGAGACGCCTATCTAGAAATGGGACACGCCCCTCGAGACCATGGGCCATAAGGCACCTGTCCACCTTGGTTAGAAGGTCTTGCGGCAACCAATGGCGAATATCTAAGGCTTGCGCCTTTTGAAGCCGTGTCCAAGGCTCAGACTTTGCTTGTTCTTCGGACGCATCAAGAGTTTGCCGCCAATTTGTCGGTATCTGCCGTAGTACCCCTGTGCCGGCAAGAACATGGCGGGACCAAGGTGCCTTTCGGAAAGGCCACGGCCGACAGCTAGCTCTATAACGACCATATCCGGCAAAAACCTCATCCCCACCCTCGCCGGTAAGGATCACCTTCACCTCCTGAGCGGCAGCTTTGGCCAGCAGATAAGTTGGCACGATGGCGTAATCGGCCACGGGATCGTCCATACATGCAGCGATGACTGGCAAATGAGTCCAGAAGTCGTCAGATGAAATTTCAATTGTGCGGTGGTCAGCCCCCGTCGCCTTAGCGACGGTCGCCGCGTGTTCCCGCTCGTCATGAACAGGATCACCTGAAAAACCGGCGGTATATGCAATAACTGGTCGGTCTTCGAGACGCGCCATCGCCGCCATAACAGCGGCAGAGTCTACCCCGCCGGATAAGAATACACCGTAAGGAACGTCGGAACGTCGATGAGACGTGACACTGTCCATCCACAGAGTTTCAAATGTTGTTGTGCGTGACGCCTGAGTCTGGGAATCATGTGACAAGGGGTCGAGACGTATGCGATCAACGATACGACCCTCTCGCACGATTAGTGTTTCACCGGGCTCGACCCTTCGAATACCCCGAAACGCAGTCTTAGGACTAGCTGAGAACTGCAGCGCAAACAATTCATCGCGGGCTTGCTCATAAATGACTGGCGCCACAACACCAGCTGCGACAAGAGCGTGGGGTTCAGAAGAAAACCACAGACCATCATGTGTTTCCGCGACATAGAGCGGCTTAATGCCGAACGGATCACGTGCGAGAATGAGACATTCGTCTCGAGGGTCATACAAAGCAACGGCATACATGCCGTGAAGGTGCTTTGCGAAGTCTGTGCTGTAACGAAGATAGAGATGAAGAATAGATTCGTTATCACTACCCGTCACATAGGCGCTGTCAGGCAAATCGCGCCTTATTTCAAGATCGTTATAGATCTCACCATTGGCGACCAGAGAAACACCTTCGCTTGATACGAAGGGTTGAATGCCATTCTGCGGATCAATAATGGCAAGACGGGTATGGACCAGACCGACTTTGCCAGACCTATGCAAACCCTGACCGTCTGGTCCGCGGTGGCGCAATGCGGTTTGGAGGTCTAACAGAATTTTATCTTCTGGCTGAAAACAAGCCTTGGTCATACCCCCAGCGATACCGCACATAAGAGTGTCAGACGCCGCTTATTGATCTGATTGTGGCGCAGCTTCGCCGACCAGAACTTGCTGCAGAAACGTAAGGTACTCGGGTATCACGGCTTTATCATTGTGAGACTCGGAAAACGTAGCCATGCCAGCAGCCGCAATGCGTTGGGCAAAATCCACATCCTGGTTCAACCATTTAATCGCCTCTGCCAAGCTGCGCGCGTCATCAATAGGAACGAGCACCCCGTTCTCTCTGTGCTTGATGAGCAACCCTGGACCGAGCGCATCGGCTGCGATAACCGGCTTGGCACACGCCCACGACTGAAGAACCTGCTCGCCAATATCGTCATGCCGTGCCGGGCATATGACGAGGTCAGCTGCCGCCACAAGAGGCATCACATCACCCTGCCGACCAACAAATCTCGTCCGGGGCTTAATGCCGATTTCTAACGCGTGATCTTCCAGTTGACCGCGGTCTGGCCCATCCCCAACAACCCACAAATAGTGGCCTGAAATTCGGGCGATGGCTTCCATGAGCACATCCAAACCTTGATCCAAATCTAGATTGCCCACGACCACCACAAGCTTTGCCGTGTCAGGGGTAAAGTATATCTTTCTATCAATGGGGCTAATTGCATCAGATTGCATAACAGGCGGCATAAGAGTGATGTTCTCTTTTGACCACCCAGCCGCACCAGCACGGTCTACCCGTTGTTGACTCAACGCGAACAAATGATTGCACGTTTGAAACTTCGTGACCGGAAAATTGTTTGTGACGTATCCGACGTGTCGCGCCGACCCTGGCGCGACTTGATTCGAAACGTCGGGGGTCCAACTGATAACCAGATCAGCACCGAACGCCCCTATTTCATTGTTTAGTTTTCGCTTGCTCGAAAAATCAAATCGCGCCCTGAAAGGAAGTTCGACGGGCTCAAGACCTACCGCCTTCAGGCGATTCATGCTGTCAGACTCACTTTTGATCACGACACGCTGAGCCACGTCGTGGCGCGAGAGAGCCACAACTGTTTGCTCGAAAGCCCGTTCCATAGCGCCGTCAACGGCGGTAGACATGGCATGCAGTATTCTCATGGGCCGTGCACCCAATTCCCCTCTGCCGACAAACTTTAGGTCAACCGCCCCCCCGGGCATCAAGCCTGACCACGTCTTCGGCGCCCATGCTTATAACAGGGTCTGCGGAATCAATCCAAAACCGAGTGAATTCCCGACACGACAGAATCGACGTCAATGTCTGCAATACTGCGATCGCCCAGGTTTTCGGGCGCTTGCACAACGGATACGCGTACTCCCCACGGCTTATATAAATCTAAACGTGTTGGTCCGAACAAAGCCACCGTGGGAGATCCTGCCGCAGCGGCAAGATGCGCCAGACCAGAATCGTTGGCGACGGTCACCAGGCATCGCGATAGAACTGCGGCAACGCACTGGAGATTTTGGCATCCAGCCAGAATGACGGATTTATTCTCCGGCAGAGAAGAGGCGAGTTGGTCAAGCACCTGGAGATCTTCCTCAGCGCCGACCAATAGAAACTGGGCGTTCGCGAACGAGTTTTGATCGTTCATCAGCGCACTGGCGAGATGGATAAACCGATCAATAGGCCAAGTCTTTTCGGGTCGCGCCGCGGTCGGGCACAAAGCAATTGTGGGCTCGTTATTTGGCAATAGAACTTTTGCAAGTGCGTCTTGGTCGTCTGATATCCAAAGCTTCGGTGGTAATGGTGGCTCTACATCAAACAACTGACTCAATAGTGCAACGCGGTGAGACTGATCATCGTCAGGCCCAAGTCGATATCGGTGTCTTGTGCGAACCAGAAACGGAATAAGGGAACGACGCAAATCAACAACGATGTCCCATCGCTGTTTGCGCACGTCGTTCCACAATCGAAACCAATGGCCGCTGAAAGCTGTCTTTGAAAGAACGATGACACGTTCAAGCCCAGGAACAGCTGTAAAAATACTTTCAGCTAAGGGGCCGCAGGCCACGGTAATTTGAGCGCCAGAATTCTGCGTGACGAGATGGTTTAGCAAACCAGTTGAAATCACTGCGTCACCAATTCGGGTCGCTGTGATGAACAAGATTTTCATATCAGGGAGTGTCGACCCTAGAGCCACAACTGGGTGACGATATCCGCAGCCGATGCCCAAGTTTTACGGCGCTCAATGGCAGAGGCCGTTTCATTGAAGGAAGCGTACACGCCATCATCCGTCAAAAGTTGCAACGCGACGTTTGCAAAGGCCTCATCGTCTGGAACTATGAAACCCGTTTGCCCGTTGTCGACGACATCTTCCACACCGCCTAATCCACGGGCGACGGCAGGAAGGCCAGATGCCTGACTGTCACGCAAAGTCCAGCATGCGAAATCACGGGCATGCCCCGGATACAAATGAACTCGAGACCGTCGATACTCTTCCGCCATGATACGATCACCCTTAGGGGCGGACACTTCAACATTCGCGTCAGCACAAGCTTTGACCAACTCCAAAACCGGTTGAATTGGTTCAGGAACGTCTTCGCCGGCCATTCCCTTTGCCAGCACCGATGAATACACAGTCAATTTGGCATCTGCTTTTGCTGGATTTATTTTGTCGTGCCATAGTTCAAGGATATTGGAAAGTCCGTGCTGGGGATGCGTTGTCACAATGGCGCGGGGCGGTGGCAGTTCTTCTTGTTCTTCAGCCTTCTCCGTCTCATCAAGCGGAATCGCTGGGTGATTGGCATCAGGATAAGGGTCTGCGCCGGACTTTTCAGGGAAGAACGACTTCGTCACCCCTGGCGGCGCGACTACGGCCGAAAGACGTCCGCCGTAGTCAGCTGCTTGGCGCTCGGTAAGAAACAAAAGTCTCGGCGCATAAGAGGCCAAGAGGTCAGCGTTGTGGGTGTTCCCTAAATATTTGGGGTCACCTGGCACCCAGAGCACCCGGGTATCAACCCGGCGCACACCGCCAAGCAACTCAGGGTTTCTCAGAGCAATAAGAACGTCAGCCTCTTGGGGTCGCGTGCTATCCCAAGGCCGCCAGCGCGCGCCCTCAGCCATGAGAGCGTGCTTACAGCGATTGGTGACTGTGACTGTGTGGCCGGCCTTGGCAAGGGCACCGGCAAGGGCGGCAAACGCCTTCTCCGCTCCACCCAACGGCTTGGTCGCCGCAGTGAACCCGTCAAAAGGCACAGAGTCATCAAACATCACGATATTCATGGCTGCGGTTTATACCCGGCTCGGGGAAAAAGTTCCAAACAAACAACACGTTTTGTCGGGCTTTTCCTTGCCCTCCCACATTTAGGGACTACATTCGATGACATAACGAATAGCCCTGACAGCAAGACATAAACAGCAATGGCCTCTTCACACTTTACGATCCTGGAAAACCGGGCCGTTCTCTCGGTTTCTGGCGTTGATTCCGTCAGTTTCCTACAGGGCTTGGTGTCCAACGACGTAGAACAGGTTTCCGAGACGAAAGCTATTTGGGCCGCTTTCTTGACGCCCCAAGGCAAGTTTCTCCACGAATTCATGGTTGCCGGCAGACCAGACAGATTGCTCTTGGACTGTGAGGCTGATCGCCGCGATGACCTATTCACCCGGCTCAAACGCTATCGCCTGCGCTCCAAGGTCGAAATTGAGGACGAAGACAATCTGGTTGTCGCCGCAGCGTGGGGCGATACCCCGACCGACGCCTTCACCTTATCGGATGAAAAGGGTGCCGCGGCTCTCTTGGATGACGGCTTTGTTTTTCGTGACCCCCGATTGATCCAAGCGGGTCTCAGACTCATTGGTTCATCAAGCACGATTGAAAAGACGTGTGCGGACCCTGGATTCACTCCTTCTGATCAGGCCACTTATGACGCTCATCGCATTGCGCTCGGACTACCCGATGGCAGTCGCGACCTAGAAATTGAAAAAGCGTTACTCCTTGAGAACGGTTTTGAAGAACTTGGCGGTGTCGATTTTCAAAAGGGATGCTATGTGGGTCAGGAATTGACAGCACGGACTCATTATCGCGCATTAATAAAGAAGCGATTGTTGCCCGTACGTATTGAAGGTGACGCTCCGCCACCCGGAACTGCATTATCGGTTAACGGCATAAACGCAGGAGAGATGAAATCATCGTCCGGCGCACATGGCCTAGCACTGGTTCGGCTGGCGACATGGCAGTCAGCATCTGATGGGCAAATGACCGGCGGAGGCGCAACACTACGCCCTGAACCAACACCTTGGATAAAACTCCCAGCGCTGGCTGAGAAACAAACGAAAACAGAGTTTTCTAATTAACTTTTGGACCTCTCAGCCAAAGCCGCTTGTGCCGCCGCAAGTCGAGCCACAGGCACCCGATAGGGTGAACAGGATACGTAGTCGAGCCCGACTTCCTGACAGAACGCTATGGAGTCCGGATCACCACCATGCTCCCCGCAAATACCGAGCTTGATGTTTTCCCGTGTCTTACGGCCACGCTCAGCAGCTATCTCGATGAGTTCGCCGACACCTTCACGATCCAATGTGGCAAAAGGATCGCGTTCGTAGATTCCTGTGGCCGTGTAGACCTCTAGCACCGGAGCGCAATCGTCCCGAGACATGCCGAGGGTTGTTTGTGTGAGATCGTTGGTGCCGAAGCTAAAGAATTCTGCCGTTTCAGCGATATCACCGGCACGTAACGCGGCTCGAGGTAATTCGATCATGGTACCGACAACGTAATCGACTTTTTTGCCACTCTTCTCAAATACGTCCTGTGCGGTCTCGTCGACCACCGTCTTCATCAATTCCAATTCAGCTTTGGTGCCAACCAGCGGGATCATGATTTCTGGAAGCACATCCGCGCCGCCGCCTGACACGTCTACAGCCGCTTCAAAGATCGCCCTGGCCTGCATAGCGTAAATCTCTGGATAGGTGACACCCAATCGGCAGCCGCGGTGTCCAAGCATAGGATTCAATTCAGCCAATCGATTAAGAGCGTTGTGAACGGTTTCAATGGACACACCGGCTGACTCGGCTACCTCCGTAATCTCAGCATCGCTGTGGGGCAGAAACTCGTGCAGAGGCGGATCAAGTAAGCGCACGGTCACTGGAAGCCCTGCCATAATTTTGAACAGCTTAATGAAGTCGTCGCGCTGATAAGGCAGCAGCCGGTTCAGAGCAGCTGTCCGCCCGCCCTCGTCCGCAGCGAGGATCATATGGCGAATGCTAATGATACGCTCTTGATCGAAAAACATATGTTCGGTGCGACAGAGGCCGATGCCCTCAGCGCCAAATTTCAACGCCTTATCCGCATCCACAGGGGTTTCTGCGTTTGCCCGCACTTTGAGACTTCGGATTTCGTCGACCCATTCCATCAGGGTGCCAAAGTCACCCGTCATCTCAGGTTCGATCGTTGCAACCCGACCGACAAATACTTCGCCGGTTGAACCATCAAGCGTGAGCACGTCGCCCTCGTAGAGCATTTCATCTCTAACACGCAGGAATTTTTCCTTGGCATCGACCTGAATTTCTCCAGCACCCGATACACAAGGTGTTCCCATGCCGCGTGCAACGACCGCCGCGTGACTGGTCATGCCGCCACGCGTCGTCAAAATACCTTCGGCTACGTGCATACCACCAATATCTTCTGGGCTGGTCTCCCGGCGTACCAAGATGACCCTCTCACCTTTTTTCACCCAGTCTTCGGCCTCCTCAGCTGTGAATACAATCTTCCCTGCCGCCGCGCCCGGTGACGCTGGTAAGCCACGGGAAAGAAGAGTGCGTTGGGCATTAGGGTCGAGGGTCGGATGCAACAGTTGATCCAATTGCGCCGGATCGATACGCGCGACAGCTTCTTCTTTGGTGATGAGCCCCTCGTTGGACATGTCGACTGCGATTTTCAAAGATGCCTTTGCCGTCCGTTTGCCACCGCGGGTCTGCAGCATCCAGAGCTTACCCTTCTGGATCGTGAACTCCATGTCCTGCATATCGCGATAATGACGTTCGAGCTTGTCGCGCACAGCGACCAACTCCTCGTACATTTTGGGCATTGATTCTTCCATTGCTGGAAGCGTGGAATCCTGCGCGTCCTTCCCAACAATGGTGATCTGCTGAGGAGTGCGGATGCCGGCAACAACATCCTCGCCTTGGGCATTGACCAAGTATTCGCCGTAGAATTCGTTATCGCCGTTCGATGGATCGCGAGAGAAACAAACGCCGGTCGCGCAATCCTCTCCCATGTTGCCGAACACCATAGACTGCACGTTTACAGCAGTACCCCAGGCATCAGGGATATCATGCAAAGAGCGATAGGTAATCGCCCGCTGATTCATCCAGCTTCCAAAGACTGCGCCTACAGCACCCCACAATTGGTCTTGTGGGTCTTGAGGAAAGGCCGCACCGGTGTCTCTCTCGACTGTCTCTTTGTATGCCAGCACCAATTCTTTGAGATCATCCGCCGTCAAGCCCGTATCTTGATCAACCCCTTTATCCTCTTTTGCCAAATCGAGAAGTTCTTCAAAGGTGTAATGGTCGACGCCCAACACGACATCGGAATACATTTGAATGAATCGCCGATAACTGTCGTAGGCAAAACGCGGATCCCCAGAATGTTGAGCGAGGCCCTCAACAGTTGCGTCGTTCAAACCGAGATTGAGGACCGTGTCCATCATCCCGGGCATTGATGCGCGTGCGCCAGAGCGCACAGACACAAGCAACGGATTGCTGGGGTCTCCAAACTTTGCGCCAATTGTTTCTTCAATGCGTCGCAAGCCCTCATTGACCTGATCTTTCAAATCGGAGGGATAAACGCGGTCATGGTCGTAGAAGTAAGTGCAGACGCCAGTTGTAACTGTGAATCCGGGCGGCACGGGTACACCGATGGCACTCATTTCGGCCAGGTTCGCCCCCTTGCCTCCCAGGAGATCTCTCATCTCCGCTCGGCCATCCGCTTCGCCGTCACCAAAGAAATAAACCCACTTCCTATCCGACGGTGCGCTAGCAGCGCTGTCACCTGCTGACGGATATAGGTCAGGCCTGAGATCACTGCGGGTCACCTTGCCACCGGTTGCTTCTTCTACGGCGATCACCCGCTCGGCCGGAACACGATCCCACTGGCTGATGGCTTGCGGCGTCACATTGATGGTTCGCGCCAAAGCCGCCGTGCCGCCGGCTGCATCGATTGCTGTTTCTAAGGCTGTATCGCGCATATCCGTCCCATTTTCGTCAAATGTAAGCTACCGGCAGATATGTAAGTTAAGCCCAACTTACGAAAGCCGTGCGGAAGCCTTACTTACAAATCTGGGCCGTGAAAAGACGAAAAATGCCATAGTTCTGGGATTTCTAAAGAATCCCCAAGATTCTGGGACAGTGTAAGCCCGGATTGGTGGCTTCTGAACGGTCTACCTAACCTTCAACGTTTGAGAAGACGGCAACTTGATCCATCGACTGGCCGATTCGAGCCAGTAAATTGAGATTTGCGATCCGCACTGCCGCGTCATCAGCGTTTACGGTCACATTTTCAAAGAAAACGTCCAGGGGCTGACGCAACGCCGCAAGGGATGACATAGCGACCGCAAAATCTTCTTTAGAGAGCGCCGCTGACACATCAGCCTCAATCCCACTCAAAGTGGCTGCGAGACCTTGGGCCTCTTGCTGCTCAAACACAGCCACATCAAATTCGCCCGCAAACGTCGCTTTGTCTTTCTTCTCTTCAATCCGAACAATGTTGGCCGCCCGTTTATAGGCCGTGAGTAGATTGGACCCATCGTCGCTCTCGAGAAATTTGGCCAACGCCTCAACACGCGCCATCAACCGCACCAAATCATCTTCACCACCGACAGCGAACACGGCTGCAATCAGGTCATGCCGTGCTCCACGGTCTTTCAAATATACTTTGAGCCGGTCCGCGAAAAACGTGAGCAATTCCTGAATTAGAGTCTCTTGCTCGACCTTCAGAACCTTTCCATAGGCTTCATACGCTGAGGCGAACACATCTCTTAAGGTCAGACGAAGATCATTTTCGAGAATCAAACGGATCACACCTAAAGCAGCTCGTCTCAGCGCATAAGGGTCCTTCGAACCGGTTGGCTTCTGATCAATTCCAAAAAAGCCAACTAAAGTGTCGACCTTATCCGCGAGTGCAACGCATACGCTGGCTGGTGCTGACGGACAGGAATCTGACGGACCCAGCGGTGAATAGTGTTCAGCAATTGCGTTGCAGATACCTTCAGCTTCACGGTCTTGCTCGGCATAGTATCGCCCCATCAGACCTTGCAGATCAGGAAACTCGGCAACCATGCCGGTGGACAGATCGGCTTTGCATAACTCTGCGGCACGCTTGGCATCGGCTACATCCACATTGCCGAGCTGCTTTGCCAATGACGCCGACAACACTTCTAGTCGGGTTACTTTTTCCCGAACGGTTCCAAGGTCAGCCTGGAACACGCGCTCACTTAGTTTATCAACACGACTTTCCAGTTTTTGTTGGCGGTCTTGATCCCAGAAAAACTTGGCGTCGGACAGCCGGGCGCGCAAAACACGCTCATTACCCACAATGATCGCTTTGCCGGCGTCGGGAGTTTCTATATTGGCAACCAATGCATATCTGTTTGAAAACGCTCCTGCACTGGTCTCCAGAGCGAAGTATTTTTGGTGCTTGCGCATGGCGGAGGTGAGAACCTCCGACGGCACATCCATAAAGTCATCGTCGATGGTTCCCAATAAGGGGATCGGCCACTCGACAAGACCTGTGACCTCGTCCAGCAAACCGGAGTCTTCGGGTAAAGTCAAACCTTCGGACTTGGCCAACGAGGCAATACCATCGGCTATCATGTCACGACGACGGTCTTGGTCGATTACAACCTTCGCCGCCTCCAACTTCTTCAAATAATCGGCTGAATTGGCAACTGTGATCGCGCCCGAAGACTGAAAACGATGCCCAACTGTTTCTGCACCGGCTGAAACGCCAGCAAAAGACACCGACACCACCGCACCGTCAAATAAGCATAAAATGCCGTGGAGCGGTCGGACCCAGCGGGTGTCGCCTGACGCCCAACGCATAGATTTTGGCCAGGGCAAAGTAGCCAGCGCCGCTTCGATTAAGTCTTTTAGAACTTCAGCCGTAGGGCGTCCTTTACGCTCGACCACCGCAAAGTAAAACTGACCCTTTGGTAAGTCGCGCACCTCAGCCTCGTCGACCGATGACAGACCGTTGGCTTTGAGAAACCCTTCAATGGCTTTCTCGGGCGCACCGACGCCAGGCCCTTTACGTTCATCTGTCACATCGGGCTGTGCCGTGGGCAGATCATCAATAACAATGGTCAGGCGGCGTGGCCCAGCGAAGGCATTCAGGCTACCATAACTAAGACCAGCGTCTTTAAGGCCATCGACGATCAATCTTTTCAAGTCACCTGCGGCCCGCGTTTGCATGCGCGCCGGAATCTCTTCGGAAAGAAGTTCGAGTAAGAGCTCTGCCACGACTTACTACTCCCAGTCCGAGGCTTGGCTGATCAACCAAGCTTCACAACAGGACTTCGCGAGAGCGCGGACACGACCAATGTAGGCGGCGCGTTCAGTCACACTGATCACGCCGCGCGCATCTAATAGATTAAACGCATGGCTGGCCTTGATGCAGTGATCATATGCCGGCAATGCCAAATTGCTATTGAGCAAAGATTGGCATTCCGCCTCTGAGTCAGCGAAATGGCGCAACAGCATTTCGGTGTTGGCATGCTCAAAGTTATGGGCGGAATACTCACGCTCGGCTTGCAAGAAAATGTCGCCGTAAGTCACACCATCATCGTTAAACGCTAGGTCATAGACTCGCTCAACACCCTGAACGTACATGGCCAACCGTTCGAGACCATAGGTCAACTCAACAGAAATAGGTGAGCAATCGATACCACCAACTTGCTGGAAGTAGGTAAATTGGGTGACCTCCATTCCGTCACACCAAACTTCCCAACCCAAGCCCCAAGCGCCGAGTGTCGGACTTTCCCAATCATCTTCGACGAAACGGATGTCATGAGCTAACGCATCAATGCCAATAGCCTTCAAACTGTCGAGATAGAGACCTTGAGAGTCCTCCAGAGACGGTTTGAGGATCACCTGAAACTGATAGTAGTGCTGGAGCCGGTTCGGGTTTTCTCCGTACCGGCCATCAGTGGGTCGACGTGATGGCTGTACGTAGGCCGCTTTCCACGGCTTCGGGCCTAACGCCCGCAAGGTCGTGGCGGGATGAAACGTACCGGCACCCATCTCCATATCGTACGGCTGGAGAATGACGCACCCCTGCTCAGCCCAAAAGGACTGAAGCTTGAGTATGAGGCCCTGAAAACTGGGCGCCTGGGTCTGCGTGGCCGCCATGGATAAAGTCCACTTGGTGTTAACTGATCACAAGAGACGAAAACCTCTTGGGCGGCGCAAGCTACTCGTCGATTCGGCTGGAATCAAGCACTCACCTTGGCTTAGCCACTTATCGCCAAAGCCAGACTTAGGCCTGCATCGGGCAATCTTTAGGCGCCCGCCCACAACCCGGGTTTAAACCAGTCGCCACATAAGCCCCACAACTGGGGCAAGCGGTCAGGTCCTCAACCTTTTCGGCGTTCTGATTTGATGTTTCATCAGCTGTGTCTTGCGTCTTATTTACGCGCGGTTTCGATCTAGGCTCTCCACCTGAAATCATATTTATTTTTCTGCAGATCCACCAAACGACGGCAATCATGACAGCAGTAAAGAGGAGCTTCGAAAGGCTAAACCCGAACATGAATACCTATCCTAAAGACCGAACCGTGCCCACAACGCGCGCTCCTCAGCTGCGGCAATGAGATCACGAGACCAATTCGTACCTGTCATCATGTCGGCCCCGCCGAATCGACGTTGTAGCCATCCTCCCTGCCGCTGAACTGGCATGAAGCGAACTTTTTCACCAAGCTTCTCTCTCATCACCGACCGCATCTCTCCCAGACCATCAACCAAGCCTTTCTTAATAGCCCGTTCGCCCGTCCAAACATCGCCGTTAAAGAGAGTCTTGTCTGCACCTTTGAGTTTGTCGCCTCTGCGAGACTTTATGTAAGCCTTAAACTGCTCGTGAATGTCCTTTTGTAAATCGAGCAGGCGCTTGACATCGTCAGGGTTCTCCGCCTTGAACGGATCAAGCATACTTTTGTTGTCGCCTTGAGCATAAACACGACGCTCAACGCCAATTTTTTCAAGCAACTCTGGAAAACCAAACGTGGCAGCAATGACACCCACCGACCCAACAATAGACATGGGGTCCGCGTAAATCTCATCGGCTGAACACGCCAACCAATACCCGCCTGATGCTGCAACGTCCTCGGTAAACGCGTAGACCGGAATCTCTTTTTCATCGGACAACTGGCGAATACGACTTGCAATCAACGATGACTGCACCGGCGACCCACCCGGTGAATTTATCTGGAGTGCAACAGCGCACACACCGCGCTTCCCAAACGCGCGGCGCAACGGCATCTCCAGAGAGGCCATATTCAAACTGCGGCGACCGATGCCAGATGACATCCCTATTGCGCCGTTCAGTTTCACTACGCTCACAAGAGGTGAAGACCCCCGCACCATCGAGCCCCCGAAACGCGCCGCAAACTGATTAAAGTGACCAATAATTGCCATAGGCACAGCATAGACGCAGGAAACCAATAGGTTAAGAGACGAACTGTAACGCCTCTCCGCCTCTAAGAATGGCAGCTGCCTCATCGGTATAAGCATCGTCATCAGAATGAAGAACGAGACCAGGACTCAGGGTGGTCGGCGACTTGCGGTCCTTCAGGGCAGTGACAATGACCCGCTTCGCCACCATATTCGCTTTGGGCCATAACGGGATTACCACAATGGATCCACAGCCGGACAACGCCTGAATAATATCAGCCAAACGCTCGGCCCGGTGAATAATAGAAAATTGCCCGCCTCGCTTTAGCAAGGACACACATTGCGTAATCCAATACCGGAGCGACAAATCTGTAACGGCGTGGGTAGCATCTTGGCCTGGCCGATCGGGGACTGTTCCCACTTCAAAAAATGGAGGGTTGGTCATCACGGCGTCGCAGGCGCCGATCAACCTCTCAGGTGGCTTTGCTAAATCACCAACAACGACCTCGGCCCGCGGTAAGAACTCATTTTCTTTGATGCCCCGTCGGGCCAAATCAGCGAAAGGTTCATGTTGCTCAAGCCCGATGCCACGGACACCGGCTAAGCGAGACAACAGACAGAACAGGGCTGCGCCCGTTCCACACCCAACGTCTACAACGGTCGACCCAGGCGCCGGAGAGATCGACGCCGCCAACAGGACGGGGTCTATTGCTACACGGTACCCCTCCTCTGGCTGAACAATCTTGACCCGTCCGCCATGGAGCGTATCGACGGTGGGTATAGTCCCTATAGCCTGAGGGGTCATTGAACATAATCGGGACAAATGGCACGTGCCACTTCAGTGGCGGGTTCGTAATCCTCGGCCAGCACCATAAGACGTCGAGGAAAAGGGTCTATGCCGCCATAGGTGCTCGAAATATCGCCATCAAATTCGAAGGCTTCGATACCTTCGGCGGACAAGGCAGCTTTAAGAGCCGACATCACGACAATATCAGTGGTGCGGATAAGTTCTTTCATGGGCTGCACGGTGAGGCCTGATGCCAAAAATGGCAAGACCCTGGGAATGCGGCTTGGTTGCTCCACCACAACGAGGCCCTTATGCTTTGTAGCGGAAGGGCCAGGCGGCAAAATTCAGAACAAAGAAAAGGGTAGTCTCTCGTGGCGACCATCGTTCAACTAGATAACAGACGGGCCGGACCGGCCGAACCACTCGATGCGCTGATTGCGCTCGTGGAAGACGATCTCAAGGCTGTCAATCAAACGATTGTCGACCGGATGCACAGCCCGGTCGCACTGATTCCTCAATTGGCCGGACACATTGTTGCAGCCGGCGGCAAGCGGTTACGACCCCTCCTCACCCTGGCCGCAGCAAAATTGTGCGGGTACACAGAGAAACGCCACATCAAATTGGCGACCTGTGTTGAATTCATACACACGGCAACGCTGCTCCACGATGACGTGGTGGATGACAGTGAGTTGCGCCGTGGACAATCCAGTGCCAACGCGTTGTGGGGCAATCAGCCCAGCGTGCTCGTAGGGGATTTTCTTTTCAGTCGTGCCTTCGAACTGATGGTTGAAGACGGATCACTCAAAGTGCTGGGCATTCTTTCTGGTGCGTCTTCGATTATCGCTGAAGGCGAAGTCCATCAGTTGATGACAACCAACGACACAGAAACCAGTGAGGCGCAGTACCTAGAAGTGGTTCAGGCGAAAACCGCAGAATTGTTTGCTGCCGCGTCTCGTATCGGTGCGGTCGTTGCCGACCGGCCTGAAGTGGAAGAAGAAGCACTGCAAGTCTATGGGCTTAATCTCGGCATCGCTTTTCAACTCATTGACGACGTACTCGACTATTCAGCGAAGCAGGCTGAACTCGGCAAAACGATTGGTGATGATTTCCGCGAAGGAAAAATCACTTTGCCTGTCATTCTTGCCTTCCGCCGTGGGGATGATGATGAACGCGCCTTTTGGCATCGCTGTCTTCACGACCTTGAACAAGGTGACGAAGAACTCTCGCACGCGCTCAGCCTTATGGAAAAACATGGCAGCCTGACCGACACCATTCATCGGGCTCAGCACTACGGTGATGTTGCGCGAGACGCGCTCGGTATCTTCCCAGACAGCCCGGTAAAGACAGTCCTCATCGACATCATCGATTTCTGTATAAAACGGGCCTACTAAGCCACAGCTACGGACACATCTTGCGCCAAAACTAGGCCAGCGGTATAAGCCGGACCGCGTACCACCCACCTTATGAAGTTGGTGATCGACGCCGGGACGGAGTGTAGCTCAGCCAGGTAGAGCACTGCCTTCGGGAGGCAGGGGCCGGAGGTTCGAATCCTCTCACTCCGACCAATTAAACATTTAAAATCAATAACTTAAGAATCAGGCAAACTCGTCTGATTTGCTTCATGGTGTTCTGGTGGTGCTGCTTTTTTCGCGCATAAAAATGAAGACGTCACACTTCAATGAAGCGTCTCTTCAGTGGTCTTTACAGAAAGCATGCGAATCGCGTCGATCACCTTTAACTAAGCCCGCTCGCCACCTGCATCACCATCGTCTAGTAGTCTATCTGCCCGGCCTGCCGCACCGGGCTCGACCTCCGCTACTTGCGATCGAATATGCACCTTAAAGGCATATTGCTATAGGACACTTGCTCGTAAAGTTTTCGGCACGGATTACTCGGAAAACCAAGCCTGTTTGAATTATTGATCTTATTGGTGGGCGCACAAGAGCTCGAACCTAATGTCCGTTAATTAAGCTTAAGAAAGCAAAGATGGTCAAAAACGAATGACGATCAGAAAGGGCCGCAAATCAGAGCCTTTGATACAATTACAATATCGCCAGATTTGTCATCTGGCTCTCTGTTTTCGGACTGAAGTGCATCACAGTTAATAAATAGAAGGTTAGGATTCCTAACTCAGTTCCTTGTCAATAAAACCTAACGTGTTCGCGTTTTCAAGAAGCGTCCTCGATTTACCCTTATCAATCCCACCTGGGACATCTGCATCTATCTCCAACTTTATCTCTACTGACGCACCAGCTATCGTTGTGAGCTGTTCAATTATGCCCTCAACGACCTGATGAATCTCTTTGGCAGGCCTGTCTGACGAAATCATAACAGCGCCTAAAAACCTAGTAGGTAGTTTTTCATCATCAACTGTTTCAGGCTTATCACTTGGTGGTCTATCACCAAATCCGTCAGGTTCAGGGCCGTCACCAAAATCATCGCCAGCTTCTTCAGGAATTTTTGGCAAGTGTGCCTCAGCGATTGCTGGCCGGACAATCATAGACTCCCCGTCAATCACGACCGGTACCGCGGCCTGCTTAATTGCAATCCCGGCATAGGTTCGGTTTTCTTCATCCCATCGCTCTGCGTAAGCGAAGGGGCCAGGTATCATTCCACTAATGGAAGCCAAAACAGTCTTGGTCAACACATCACTATTCTTAAGTCGTGGTAGATAGTTATATCGATTCAGATACTCCCACAGGTCTTTCAAAAGTATGTGATCTTTTCCATTCCATATGTATTTTTGCAGTTCTCTATCTAGACGCGCTGGCCCTAACTCAGGCAACAGCCCCTCATCACTTACTAGCTTCTTGCTCGCTCTGGACAATAGCCCATCCTGCGCTGAAATTTTCGCGGTAATCCATTCGACCTCAGCTTGGGCATTATCTTGCCAAGGATAAATGAGATAACACCAAGCTTCCTTCAGGCGTGTCTTGATCGTCTCACTTGCCTCATTGGATTTAGCCTTGGCCAATGCGCTATCGCTTTGAGTAAGATTCAGGCGCTCGGTTTCGCGAACAATCTCTGCCCAGGCGAGCGAAGCGCGCATGGCTTCTTTTAGGTTATCAATCTGGCGCATCTCGGCCGCAAAAAACACAAGGGTATTCCGATTGATCCGCGATGTTGTTCCACGCTGCAGCAGAATATCTTTGGCCTCTGTCATTGCGTTTGAGCCGTCACGGCCTGAGTGCGGATGTGCTACACCTAAAACAACTGCGCGAACACCGCCAGGTTCGTCGGGAACGTCAGCGGACGTACCAGGTGTTACTTGAACTGTGTCAAAGTGCCCTCTATCAGTAATTCCATTGATATAGGTTGCGAGCGTCTTGTCTATTTCGACCAAGACCAGTGCTTCGTCTAACTGCTGAGCTCGGTCTGAAGCAATCCGATTTAGGCTGGCAGACATGGAATACCAGTAGCGACCTAGGTCACTATGCATAAACTTTGCTTGGTTGGATAAACGCCTGAGAGCATCACTAAAAATCGCTGGCCGTTCGCCAGGTTGCACAACACCGAGATTTATTTGCTTGTCATCCAAACCCTTGTTCTCTTGACCTTTCATAGGCGCCGTCCCCATAAAGATGGAGCGCGCCACACGGCGTGTTGCGGAATAACGATTCAGGTTAGGTGCAGCTTGATCTATTTTATAAGGCGTAGAAGAGGCACCATCCACATCAGCAGCAATAATTGACTGCCAGGTAACATCCAAATAGTGAAGCAGTTCCGGCTCTACACGAGCTGAACTGATAGCCATACTGCCTGGCATAATCATTACTGATGGGTCATTGTTCATCCATAGTTCGTGAATAACCTGAGCCATCAGGCGAAGCACACCCCGTGTCCGCTGAAATTTTTCAAGTGAACCCCAACCTGTGTAAAGCTGATCGAAAAGCTCAGGATGAATAGGGTAAGCTTTTTCTAACTTTCGACGGTAATCCTCATCTGCGCACCCTTGGGGAAAGTCGTTTGAGTTGTCACGGTATAGTTTGCCAAACTGCTTTAACGTGTTGTCTCTATGATGAAACCTGTCTCCAGGAATTTCCTTGAAAAGGCGGCGCCGAACGATCTCGTAGCTCTCATCCTGTGATGCTGGACGCCAAGGCGACTCAACCCTTGAGAATGTCTGCTTTAAGCGTGTTAAAGCCTCTTGACCTCCTTCCCCCCCAACTTCAATTTGGGAGGCAGGCAATGACGCCACGAGCAGGGTGCCAGGACTCGCTTTAACTGCCTCTGTGAGAGACTGTACGAATGAAAGATTAGCATCAAAGGAACCAGAGGGCAGGCCATCTACTTTGTAAATCTGGCGAAGATAAGCTACCCATTCGTCTATGAGTATTAAGCACGGCGCGCACTTCTTAAAAAGCTCTTCCAGTAAATTCGAGCCAGGCGCAATCCCCTTAGCATCGTTTTCCGCAACCATCTTAAATGCGTCTTCGCCGCCTAGTTGCCACGCGAGTTCCCCCCATGTGGTTCGAACTTCTTGCCCATCTTTAAGCTTAATTATATCCTGTGGGCCTCTAGAAGTGCCTACGAGTACAGCCCGCCCCACCTTATCGGGCACTGTTAAATCGTTCATAGATAGCAGTTGATCAAGGCCGGAAAGATCATCTGTAGGAGCGCTACCGATCATGTGATATAGCGCCAACATTGAATGAGTTTTACCTCCCCCAAAGTTTGTTTGCAGTTCAACAACCGGATCACCGCCGGAATTGGAAAATCTTTTTGCAGCGCCGACTAAGAGAGTGCTGAGACCATCTGTAAGATACGTCCTACTAAAAAATTCACGCGGGTCTCTATACTCAGATGGTGCACTTCCGTTATGCACTTTGCCTAGGTCTGCAGCAAACTCTGCCTGCTGGAATTCACCGGTAGCCACATCCTGATGTGGCTCTACTACTTCGCGCCACGGCATTAAACCAGCAACCGTTTCGACTGAAATCTCAGACTTTTGAGATTTCTTGCGTTCCTCATTCCGCTGAAGTTCTGTGAACTTTGTGCGTAAGATCGTATCACGCATCTTACTTAGTTGATTCGCTGTCTCTCCGGCACTGATTGCGTCCATCAATCGCCTCATAGAGTCTAGAGCTCGCTCAGCGTCGTCGTACGAGAACGACTCATTGTGTGACAGCTTGTTGCGAACCATAACAAGTTCATTGACGAGTGATCGTTCCGCCCGACCAAGTACTGCTTTGAACGCGTCTACCCAGAATCGATCGATGACATTGAACAAAGCGTGCTGGTCCCATCCAAACTGTCCGTTCTTGCCAGCACGAAGGCTAGGCAGTTTTTCGGATACTTGGGCCTGCCAATGTCCAGTTAAAGAACTTTCAAGCCGCTTTTCGACAAACGGGACTAGTGCTTCTGGGAGGAGCTCCATTCCCTCAAAAACTGTCTGTCGTGCGCTCTTCGCCATTTAATCAGACTCCTACAAGTCAAGCTGCGTCTGACCATCACGGCGGACGTCATGTATCGTTTCAGCCAAGCGTGTTAGCTCAGTCCATACGGCAATCAGAGTGTTATAGGATACAGCTTCCTTCGCATCATTTCGCTTGTTGGAACAAAGGTCGTAGAGGCAGTAGGCAAGGTCTTTAACTGCTTCTGCTTTTTCACTTCCATATTTTTTTAGAAGAATTGCGGCTTCATACTCACCTTCGTTCTCCAACGCCCTGATGAGATATTGGCAACACTCCCAAATCGTCAAATGAGTATCGGTTTCGGGCTCCCAATCGTCTAAAAGCTCTTGCCGCTTTAGAATACGTACTTTGCCAGCTGCGCTCTCAACAATCCCAGCGTGCTTTACACTATCAACTGCGATTCCCCTCGCCTGCGCTATGTTATTTGCCGTACCGAAATCGCCTTTTTCCATTCCGTATTGCTCGAACCAAGTGATTGCAAAACGCGTATCAGCATCAAATTCCCCTTGTATTCCGCCAAGGTAATCGTCCAGCTCCTGATTAATGAGCTGAAGTGCGGTTTTGACACTCATTGGGCTGTCATTGCTCTCTAAAACGGAATTGTATCGAGAGAATATTCCCATGCCTGGCCCTATGGCAGACTGTGGCATGTCGGCAGGAGCAATATTGGCAGACTGTAGCTCAGCTATCCCAGACGGCAATTCGCGCTTAAGCGCTCGAATAAATTCTGCGCGACTAATACTTTCAGCAGCTAGTTCCCTCTTACGGCAAACCAACACTACAGAGTTGGCGAGGGCATTAGCTCCAGACGCAATCATTCGATTAGAGAGTTCTGTCCGGAGGGGCCAAGTGCCGACCACGGCAAACCCCGCCCTAAGTATCGCGTCTAGGAAAGTTGCCCATCCCTTAGATGTAACGCCCTCGGTGCTGACTTCGCTTTGTTTGAAAGCATAGTATATCGTCGTTGGAAAACTCTCTGATGCATTCATGGCCATACCTCGAATTGCTTCAGTCATTCCATCGAGAAAATGCTTTTCTGCGTGGCTTTTAGTTCTATGCCGGAACTGCGAGGCTACCAATTCGTCAGATTTGGGTGCTGA
>JAURPI010000027.1 GCA_030835385.1 Alphaproteobacteria bacterium
AAGCCCACGGCCAAGCCATCAAGATTGCCAATCGGAACCTGATTGGAGCCTGCGTCAAGATAATAAGCAGGCGTGTCAGAAAGCGGCACATAATACGTGGTCGTAACATCAGGGTCCTGCGTAGGGTCAGCGGAAACAGTGATGAGATCCCCATTGCTGGCATGCACAGCCCGATATGTACCGTTATCGTTATAATAAAGCGTTTGTCCTGTTGAAACCGAGTTAAACCCACTTTCTCCATAAAATATCAGTTCAATGTCGCCTGGGTCATTCGTAACGTTGTCGATCTGTATGGTGCCTTCGAGCGCACCGATAGATAACACCTCACCATTGCCATCTACGTCACTATCATTGGTGAGCACATTGCCCACGGCTGTGACACCCAACGGGTCAGTATTGTCATACGCGGTATTGTCAGTACGGAGAGATTCCTTTGCCGTATTATAGTCATCCGCAGCAACGGGGTTGTCGTTAACCCCTTCGATCGTAATCTCCAGTGTTGTCGTTGCTGCGACGCCGTCTTCATCGGCAATTGAGTAGGTAAAACTATCCACCAGTGTATCGCTACTGGTCCGCAATGCTTCCACAAGGGCGTTGCTGTTACTAGTAACCGTATATGTGTAGCTACCGTCAGCTGCAATTGTCAGTGTGCCAAATTGGCCCACTACATCGACCGTACCACTTCCTGGCACGCTCTGATTTGCACTGGTCGTACCCACATATGTAACGGTGATAGAATCACCGGCATCAACATCGTTGTCGTTGGTAAGAACATTTCCCGTGGCATCAACTCCGGGCGTCGCGTTGCTGACCCCACCATCTTCAGTAGCTGTACCTGTATCAGGCGACGCAGTGGGCGCCGTATTTGATGCGAGCAACGCATTGAATGCAGAATCCACACGGTCTGACGATGAGCCGATATTTTTGATACCCGTCTCTACTTCTGGTTGCGCGTCGAACCATGCCTGATCAACAACGAGCACGAAGGCTCTGTTGTCAGACACATCACGATCACCGTCCGTATTGCCATCTGCCTGCGCCGTCGCAAGGTCAACAAAATCTGCGTCTGTCCAGAAATAGAACCCCCGGACGATACCACCCGACTTAATTGGTCGACTAATCCAGCCATAATAAGTCATACCGTCAATATTGATGGCAGCAGCGGACACATCGTTTCCGCTAAATTCCGTTACGTTAAAATTATTATCGTCAACCGTAGGCGCGCCCAGGCTGATATCGACATAGTCATGGGAATTTGACTCTTTGCCCGTGGGCGTGCGGCTCCCGTCAACTTCATAGGCATTGACGAAGGTAAAAGTTGCTCTTTCGACCTCGACATATTGCCCGTCAATGAGCAAAATCCCGTGATCATCTTCAATCGCACGGGATGCGGCCTCATCACCAGTAACAATGGATGCAAAGCCCTGCCCTTCGTCGCCTTGCGTATCGTTGTCTACATTCACTCGAGCATCTATTAAATGGCCGTATTCCTCGACTAGAATAGCGACGATTTCGTCACTATCCCCCTCGGCAAGAAGGGACTCGTTCAAATAGATAACGGGGGTTCCGTCTGGACCATTTTCAGCAAAACCTGCTTTAGCCAATAACATGGTTTCACTATCCAGCACGACGATCTGAACAGGGGGCTCACCATCCAGTATTCGCTGAATTTCAGCCTCCATAGCCAACTGCCACTGGCCATCAATTTCCGATAAACCGCCATTGAAAATGGTAAAAAGGTCTTCAAGCGAAGCATTCTGCACAAATTCTCTGATTTTTCTTGTTGCCTCATCCGTGGCAACGGCCAAAGCTGGATGGGCCTCTGGCGGGTCAAAAAGAGAGTCCGCCTCCTTTGCGTCGGTATCTGCAGATGATTGGCTTTGCGCTGCCGTATCGCTGACTGCATCAACGGTCGTACCAACTGCAGCGCCATCAAACATAAGGCGCTGTTCTAACTGGAACTGCGATGGCAGCTCCGCGCTGGTATGAAAAATATTATCGTCAGTCATACTCTGCCCTTCTATACCTAAATACCGTCAATGAGCGGCATTTACGGTGTTGCCCCGTGCGGCGGCTTTAGCGTCAACCTGCCACTCATTCCCGGCAATAATTCATCGAATTTTCCGCCCACGACTGCAACAGCCCGCACTGTTTGGCTCATGGGGTCAACTTTCGCAGATGTGAACTCTAGCTTTACGGGATAATCTCTGCCTGTATCTTCAATGGTAACTTGGAATTGGTATCCCGGCTTCAACCACGACAGCCATTTCGAAGGCACCAGAAATTCCAGTTCCAAAACGTCACTGTCCATTATTTCTAAAAGTGGCTGACCTGATTGAACAATTTCTTTTTCGCGCACCAGTTGGCGACCAACAGAACCCGCATAAGGGGCCTTGATCGTACATCTGGATATCATGGCTTTCAGATAATTTAAGTCAGCCTTGGCTTTATCGATCGCAATACGACTATTTTCAAGTTCAACGGCACCAATCGCATTGTGATCGGCCATTTGTTTATTGCCTTCATAAATGTTCCTGGCTTCTGCCATCTGGGCGTTGGCTTTTTCCAACTGAGCCTGTTGAAGGCTGCAATCAAAGCGAACCAACGTCGCGCCACTTTCAAAAGATCGTCCTTCTCTAACAGCAAGCTCGTCAATTTGGCCCGTCATCGCAGCACCCAGCGTTGTATGCTTTCTCGGCGTCAACTGTGCCCGGAGGTCCCCCTGCTCAAGACCAAAATCTTGTGCAGAAGAAACACCTATAAAGGCGATTCCGACGGCAGCCAGAACGCTAACTCGCTGAAAGGACAACATCCTAAAGCTCGCTCTCATCCATAGCTGGCATTTCAAGGCCACTCTCCAGCCACTGACCAACAATATCTTTCATTTGAGCAAGTGAGAAGTCATCCACGGAACTGAAGACGGGCTCCAGCCCCAGCGTTGCCTGTAATTTCCCCACAGCCTCTTGAGCTTTGGCCATTGCTTCAAAACGACGAAGCTCACTGAAAATCGCTGAGACATTCGCGGCAATAGTAACCTGTTCACCAACAGCATTACTTGCGTACTTACCGCGCATAATTTCCGCGAGTTGCGCATCAACATTGAAAATCTGATCTGCCCGTTCATATTGACGCACGGCGTTTAAATATTGGTAACGGGATAGATGGACCTGTGTAAGCACCATCATCTGCAGTGCTGTGCGGCGCGCCTCTTCGACCGAGACATTAGCCTTGGCCGCTTTCATTCGAGATGGTCCCGATAGCAACTTCATGAGATTTGCGCTGACATCTACAGCTGCCTGATCCCAACTACTGTCATAAAGATAGCGGTCGTCATCATGATTGGTGCCAAAATTCAAATTAATGCCTGGCAGCATCGACAGTAGTGTTTTGCGGGTTTCTGTCGCGGCAATTCTTGCGTTGTATATTTGCGATCGCAAATCAGCATTGTGGGAAAGGGCAACGGCTTCCATCTCTTCGCTGTCGCTTTCAAGTTCTGGAAGGGCTGTTGAGGGCTCTTCCAATTCAAACTGTGTACCTGGCCGCAACCCCATCAGACCGACCAACTTTATTTTAGCGGCGGCCAGATCTCTATCTACACCTTCAAGCAGTCGTAAATTTTCCAGAAGGTTGCGTTGGTAACGCAATGAATCGTCGGGAGAGCTTGCCCGGGAAGCAGACAGATCACGCGCATCCTTCAGGGCACGCTCTGCGCCAACAATTGTAGTTTTGATGCGAGCACGCAGCATTTCTGATGCATAGGCTCGCCAATAAGCGGTTCGCACTTCCTGCATCAAGATATGCATTGCCTTACGGCGTTGTTCCTTGGCGACAAGCAAGCGATCCCCGTTTTGTTTCGAGGTATAATAACTCGTCCCAAAATCAAGAATATTCCAGGAAAGCGTAAGGTCGGAAGTAAAGTGCTCACGGTCGACGGAGAGCTCGAGAGCCTGATCGCGGTCGAAAACTTTGGGCGCCGCAGGTGTCGCTTTGTAACGAAGGCTATAACTATCCCGCCATGAATAACCAGCATTAGCCAATAGCTTGGGCAGCATGTCATATTTGCCCGCTTTCAGGTTCCCTGACGCCAGCGCTTCACCAAGCATTTTGACCCGGTGGTTAAGATTATATTTCAAGGCTCGCGCAATGGCACCTTCAAGAGTGATTACGGAATCTGGTACAGCTTGACTATCAATAACCTGGACCCGGTCGCTGCCCACAATGGCAGCCATCTCTGCGATACTTAATTCTTGAGGGTTTGTGCTACAACCAGCGAGACTAACGAATAGTAAAATTGTGATGGCCTTTGCTCGACCCCGCGCAAACTTTGACATAGTTAATTATCATCCCAACAATTCTCGGCGCACTCAATTTGGAGTGCTTTTTACGAGAGTTTTGGCAACCCAAAGGCTCGGAATAAAACTATCCCTAGCACGAAACCACATTATACCGCGCTCCATCAGGGCTGCAATATTCACATCACACCATGTGATGTGCGGTCTGTATGCGCTCACAATGTAAAGGGATAGCTAAGCTTCCGGCGTGCCGGTTGTCCAAATAACACTGAACGAATGTAAAACGTATAGGCGACATATAGGTATATAAAATTCAAATGTCAATAGAGAACATTAAATAACAGCACACATCATAAAAATAATAAAATCCCTTTTTATATAGCCAATTATCGATATTAAATGTATAATGGCGCATACACTTTAGAACAATTGGTATTATTATTGAAAATATGAGAACATGTTTTCTTGTTAATATTCAGTAATACTGAGCCGATATTCTTAAGTTCAAAATCGACGATCACGGTAGATAAGCCGATCTCCATCTCTCTCAGACCTCAATCTAGGCCTGACGACGGTCTTGTCACGTTAATCGAACGCTGACGGCAACTTTACATTGACCAGCATCAAGTCAGCCAGCAGCGACTACCTGCTTCCATTGATCCATGGCTTCGGCTCTGAAAAGCTTCATTGTTTCTCGTGTGGTGAGATGACGTTGAATGTTGAACAAGTTATAGACAGAGGCGTGAAGATTGAGAAAGCGTTGGGCGGAACCTGGGGACTTGAATCGCTGCATTTTTCGTTCTCTTCGTCGAACCGGTAGATGCGAGTTTTCCGCCCGATTGTTTCGATAAATTCCCTGTTGATGGTCGACATCGATCTGCAGAGTCCTCAGCGCGGTACTGTAGGAACGCAGTTTATCGGTAACGATTGTTTCGGGCTGAACCTTTTGCCTCCCAAGCAGCTTCTTGAACAAGCGCAGAGCAGCTCTTCTATTTCTTCTTGATTGAATCAGAAACTCCAACACCTCACCTTCGCTGTCTACTGCACGCCACAGCCAGTATTTCCTGCCATTGATGACGACCACCATTTCATCCAAATGCCAGATCGTATCGGCACCGGGTCGATTTGATCTGATGCGTCGCGCATAACTAGAGCCAAACTTGTTCACCCAGCGCCTGATCGTCTCATAGGAAACATCCAAACCACGTTCGGCCAGCAAGTCTTCAATATCTCGATAGCTGAGCGTGAATTTCGAGTAGAGCCAGACAGTATATTGAATGATTTCAGGCGGAAAACGGTGGCGGTGATAAGAAATATTGGTCATCAAGCCACTATAACATTCACCTGACTCGAAAATCAGGCGATTAACGTGACAATGCCGCTCGACGCATTCGCTCGAACAGGCCCGATGCAGATGCAACCTGGCATTTGGATGAAATGGTTGTCGTTATCGGCGGCAAGAATTACTGGCTCTGGCGTGCGGTTGATGGTGAAGTTGAAGTGCTGGAGTTTTTGGTCCAATCTAGAAGAAATAGAAGAGCTTCTTTGCGGTTATTCAAAAAGCTCCTTCGCAAGCAAATGATCCTGGCCACAACAATCGTTACCGACAAGCTTCGTTTATACGGTGCAGCGTTGAGGTCCTTGCAGATCGGCGCTGATCATCAGCAAAGACGCTATCGAAACAATCGGGCGGAAAACTCACACCTGCCTGTTAGAAGGCGAGAACGGAAGATGCAGCGGTTCAAATCCCCGGGCTCTGCCCAACGCTTTCTCAATCTTCAAGCATCGGTCTACAATCTGTTTAACATCCAACGCCATCTAACTACCCGCAAAACCATGAAGCTATTCAGGGCCGAAGCGATGGACCAATGGAAGTGGGTAGTTGCTGTCAGCTGACGCGATGCTGGCGAGTATACAGTTGCGGCTAGCGCTCGATTAACGTGACAAGGCCCTCCGCTTCCCGCCCGGAAACGCCGTCAGATTCTTCTGAAGGTTCCTGAACCATGGTGGTTGCCCCCCAATGAATATCTTGGGAGACTACTCTATTTTCCCAGTGATCACCAAAACCCACTTGGTGTCACAAGTGCAACGTCCGCCATTCGCCAATTACGGACGTTAGCCTTGTGCCAAGAAACTTCTTACTAATGGATACCTTGCGTCCCACTTTTAGGGTCAGTAAAGAAAACCCCTTCGGGCGGATAAAACGTAAACATCGAGAAGGCAAGTAGCTGAAATATTAGCAGAACCCATCCGAAGACCTGAAGGACGCCCGGAAAGCCTGATCTAATCAAAAGACGGCCAGAAACTGCGCTCCCGGTGACGACTGCCAAGATAAATATCCCAATGTCTAGAACGAGATTATTACTCTGAACGATGGAGGTATAGGACAGAAAAGTCGTGACTATAAAAAAATTTGTCATGAGCAGAGAGATGCCTTTGACGGGCAAAACCCGGCTTCTCACGTTATCAATAGTGGCGAGCTGCAACAGAGCCCAAAACAGTCCAGGCCAGAACGCTAATTTCAGATGTTCCCAGAGTGACTCGTTGACCGACGCAAATAACGCCAGAGGCTCAAAGTTATCCGACCAATTGAATGCGAAATGAAGCAACGTGCCGGCCAGAATGACGAAGGCAGCACCCATTGCCTCCATGTTCGTTATCAAACGGGAATTAGAAGCCATTTTCCGATTTTACTCCAAGAACCCTCTGTTTCCTGCTGAATATATTCGCTGCCTGTTGGGCTTATTTCCCTGCTAGCTGCGCAAAGTTGATCTGATATCGAGTCAGTATATCCTATTGCTGCTTTTCAAATGGAGGAGTTTCTTGATGCACGGGGCAGAATTGAGCGGACCATGGAGTGCGCCAGATATAGTCAAATTTCTCGAGGACATCGTCATACCTGTTCGCTTAGGTGCGGTCGGTGCCGATGGCAGCCCTCGAGTGGTGTCCCTTTGGTTCCTGGTAGATGAAGAGAAAATCCTATGTGCTTCTAAAAAGAGTTCGCACATCGCGCGCTTGATCAGTCGCAACCCAAAGGTTGGATTTGAGATTGCTGGAGAAAGGTCACCTTATTCCGGAATCCGAGGGACGGGCGTGGCTCACTTGAACGAAGATAGAGGCCAAGAGACTTTACGCCGTCTTACAGACCGATATATCGGAAAAGAAGATTCAGATTTTAGGAGCTGGCTTTTGTCGGGGGCTGCCAGTGAAGTTGCTATAGAAATAACACCAGTCCGAGTTTTCAGTTGGGACTACCGTGATCGAATGCCCTGACAAGTTAGTTTTTCCAGGCTCGGCGCTCGATATCGGCAAAAAGTCCTCTAATCAGCCATGAAATTTTCGCAAGAATCCGTTTAGGAATTGAAATACAACACAATACCCTTTTTTTGCAGACAGCGGCGGTTCGTCCATGTTGCCGAATTTTGGCTCAGGTAATCTGACCAAGTTTCCTCCCCCGTTCAGGCAATCAAAGGAGACGAATTATGATCGAACGGAATCTTCTCCCGTTTATATGTCTGGTACGTTTTAGATTTGAATACGTCCAACTAGGTGACCTTGCCCCCGTATTTGCAGCCAGTTTGAGGTAGTATTTTTGAACTGGAAAAGGAGGCATG
>JAURPI010000028.1 GCA_030835385.1 Alphaproteobacteria bacterium
ATTTTTCCGGCGGTCTCGCTGTCCAGTTGCCCCAGTGCTTCACCGAGGTCCACGTGGTCCCGGGGGGTGAAGTCGAATACGGCGGGATTGCCCCAGCGGCTGAGTTCCACGTTGTCGTCTTCAGACAAACCGTTCGGCACGTCGTCATGCGGTAAATTGGGAATACCAAGCAACAAGGTCTGAATCTCGTCAGACATCGCTTTCTGTTCACCTTCAAGCGCAGCCATTTCATCTTTCATAGCCGCGACGGCAGCCATGAGGTCAGCCGCATCGCCGCCTTCTTTTTTAACTTGGCCAATCTTCTTTGAAGACTCATTTCGTTGGGCCTGCAGCGTTTGCAACTTTGTCAGTGTACTTCTGTTGCGCGCATCCAAATCAAGAACTGCCACTGACTGGGCCTCTAACCCACGGCGCCCTAACCCAGCATCAAATGCCTCTGGGTTCTCTCTAATCCATTTCAAATCATGCATCGGAAACTGCGCCGCTCGGGATAAATCAAGGTTGTAGCGGTTTATACGGAAGGACAGCCCAAGCGTCCATAAGGATCACCGACGGAAATCATTAGGTCTCGTTGAAGTCCGTATCCTCAAAGGTGTCATCCTCAGCGTCTTCAGCCCATGCTTCCTCGCGCTTACGCTCGATTATACGGCAGGCGTAAATACTAACTTCGTATAGAATCATCATTGGGATTGCTAAACCGATCTGACTGATAACGTCCGGTGGCGTCACGATAGCCGCGAAAACAAACACCCCGACAATGGCATATTTGCGCCGTTCGGCCAGACCATCTGCGGAGACAATGCCAACGCGGGCGAGAAGTACGAGCAAGACTGGTAATTGAAAACTGATCCCAAACGCCAGGATCAGCTTCATGACCAAACCAAGATATTCGCCGACCCGCGCTTCTAGCTCGATGGGAAGAACACCCTCATCAACGCCCGTTTGAAAACCAAGCAAGAACCGCCACGCCATTGGCATAATGAAATAGTAAACAAACGAAGCCCCAGCGACGAACAAGACAGGGCTCGCCACCAAGAACGGAGCTAGAGCCCCTTTCTCATGCTTGTACAAACCGGGAGCGATAAACAGCCACAACTGGCTAGCAATAATCGGAAAGCTAATAAACAACGCGGCAAAAAAACCGACCTTTATCTGTGTGAAAAAGGCTTCCGTCAGCGCCGTATAAATCATGCGATTGGTGCCGCCGACTTCCATCATGATGTCGGCTAAGGGTCTAACCAAAAAACCATAAATCGGCTGAGCGACATAAAAGCAGGCAAAGAAGGCGCACAAAAACGCCAGGATAGTCCACACCAATCGCGTGCGCAGCTCCATCAAATGATCGAGCAGCGGCATTGTGTGGGAATCAGGATCCTCTGCCATGAGCCCTATGCGTTACCAGCAGCGGCAGGCGCGTCTTGTGCTGGCTCTGTGGTCGCGTTAACCGGTTCAGATTTTGGTGTCGCCGTCTCCACTTTAGCCTGTGTGGGAACAGACGGTTCTGTTGTTTGGTTTGGCGGTCCAACCTTGGTGGTTTCGGCTGCAGACGACGGAGCTGACTCAGGTTTGGGAGCTATCTGAGGAGGAGTACTTTTCCCCGGCGCCGCTGGGCTAGGTCCTGCAGCTGTTTTGATGTCTTGCACTTCTTTGCGAGCGTCAGCGAGAGTTGAGTCTATATCTCTGGTTAGATCGCCCGTGGGGTCCACGGCTTTCTCAATTATCGACCCCACGTCTTTGTTTTGGATTGAAGTGACCGTTTTGCGCACTTCATCCAAGTCAGCCTCACGAACGATCTCGTCCATGTGACCTTGGAACTCTCCGGCAAGACGGCGGGCTTTGCGCATGAAACGTGCAATTGTGCGCATGGCGTACGGAAGCTCTTTGGGCCCAAGCACAAGAACCAAAATCAGCCCAACAATTGAAAGCTCCCACCAGCCCATTCCGAACACGGTGTTCTACCTCACGCCTCAATAAAGACAGAGACTTAGGCGCGCGATGACGCTTCGTCTTTTTCCTTGGCCATGGTGGTCTCAGTGGCCTTTTCGTCATCGATAGCTTTCGACACGTCTGACGCTTCGGATTCCTCATCCTTCATGCCAGTTTTGAAAGCTTTGATGCCTTTAGCGACATCACCCATCAAGGCAGGAATTTTTCCCTTGCCGAACAACAGTAGAACTACGACCAGGACAACAATCCAATGCCAGATACTTAGCGTTCCCATGTCTTTGATTCTCCATGCTTTTTCGCGCAATTTATCGTGTGATTATCGCAGAAATCGGGAATTCCCGCAATGGCACGCCTCTCCTGAGGCAGTACTTAGGGCTCAAAACCGGCTATCGCAAGCGAAAGTGGGCGTTAAAACCATTGTAGAAACAGATCTATTTAGATCTCTTCCCTGGATTCATCATCGTCGTCCGCACTTTCCTCGCCCGTATTTTCAACGGGCCCGGGGTCCTGCACCTTTGATTCAGGCGCCTCTTCGGCAGCCCCAACGGCTGGTTCGTCAGTCTCGGGCGCCTCGCCGTACTCAAGGGGTTCAAGTGCTTCATCGGACTCATCGGTATCAAACAGAAGAGTCTCGCCCTGTTCCGCCCGAGCATTGTAAGCCGCTAGGCCTTGGCGACTGTCGAGCAGACCGGCGGCCTTAAGTTCTTCTATGCCTGGCAGGTCGTTGAGAGATTCCAAACCAAAGTGATCGAGAAAGGACTCTGAGGTTCCCCAGGTCATTGGTCGTCCAGGTGTGTGACGTCGTCCTCTAGGTTTAATCCACCCCTCTTCCAGCAAAATATCGATCGTGCCTTTGCTGATAACAACGCCACGGATCTCTTCAATCTCAGCCCGTGTCACAGGTTGGTGGTAGGCGATGATTGCCAAAGTTTCTGTGCCTGCTCGCGACAGCTTCCGCGGAACCATCTTCTCGAGCTTAAGGAGGTCACCCAGGTCTGGCGCTGTGCGGAAGTACCACCGGTTTCCTGCGCGGGTGAGTTCAACACCACGCCCTTTGTACATCTCTTTGATCTTGCCAAGCAGGCTGGGGATATCGACCCCATCGCCCAGACGTTCTGCGATCATCTTTTCAGTCACAGCAGTAGCTGAGGCAAAGAGTAATGCTTCAACAAGCCGCAAGTTTTCATCGATTGCGGTCACATCACCTTCGTCATTTTCGGCAACAAGCTCGACTACCTCAGACTCACTTGCAGCGTCAGAAACGGTCATGAAGACTCCAAAGAATCAGGCCGATTGGCCGGCTTCAAATAAATTGGGGAAAAAGCTCCACCATCCTGCCGGATATCCGCCTTCCCCTGTCGAACCAGCTCTAGTACAGCCAGCAAAGTTGTGCTGACAGCTGACCGGCGCTTGAACGGCGATAGATGCTCCTGAGGCAGGAAAGACATCATGGTGGTCCAGTCGGGGACGTTGGGGAGAATATCCCGCAGACGCTCGATTGCGTCGTCGATGGAGTACAGGTCCATTGGCTCGATTTCAAGGGCCGTTGGCACTCCTTCTTGACGGCAGCGGGCGTAACCTCGAAGCAGGTCATAAAGCGAGATGTCATAGACAGACGTGTAGGAAACCGGCAGACCTTCAGGATCGCCACGGGTGAAGAACGCCTGTCCTTTAAGTGGTAATTCCATCAGCTTTTTGCCCGCATCCTGCATGGATTGCAGGCGCAGAAGCTGCCATCGCAGCGCATCTGCCATTTCTGATGCAGAGGGCTCTTCCTCCTCTTCGCGAGGCAGGAGAATTTTCGATTTCAGGTAAGCCAACCAAGCAGCCATCACGAGGTAATCAGCGGCCAACTCTAGGTATTGAGAGCGAGCGGCCTCGACGAATGCGAGATATTGCTCCGCAAGGTCGAGAATAGAGATGTGGATGAGGTCAACTTTCTGATCGCGCGCAAGCGTTAACAGTACGTCGATAGGTCCTTCAAAACCGCCGAGGTTGAGAACCAGATCAGACGACACAACAGCAGATTCCGGCCGTTGTTCGGGTTCGTCTTCTTGAAATGGTGGACGTTCGTCCATGGTTTGGGCGATCTCCCTTAGATCAATCCGGCCAGATAGGCGATTGCAGTGATCACGGCGTCGACAACAGGCAAAACCACCCACTCGAAGGGCCGGATCGGTACATCGATCAGGGAACCAAACCAGGGCAGACCAATGAGGATACCGATAATCAGGACCATGCCGTATTTTTCAAGCCGCGCCAAGCTTCGAGCGGCGCCAATCGGTAGAAGCCCGACAGCGATCCGCCCACCGTCTAATGGCGGCAGAGGAATCAAATTAAAAACAAACAGTATCGCATTGAGAAATAAGCTGTTTCTTAAAGTATCAAAGGCCCATTCAGCGGTGCCCACAGGAAGTTCTGGGACAACATAAATTAACCGCGCAGAAAGCAACGCCAAGAACAAATTGACCGCTGGTCCGGCTGCTGCCACCCAGACCATATCCCGCCTCGGATTGCGCAATCGCCCAAAGTCCACGGGAACTGGCTTGGCCCAGCCAAAGACAAAGGGCGCTCTAGAGAAAATTAGAATGGCGGGCAGTATAAATGTTCCGACAGGATCAACATGTCTGAACGGGTTCAGTGAAACACGGCCCTGCTCTTTGGCTGTGCGATCCCCCAAATATATCGCCGCATAGCCATGAGCCGCCTCATGAAGCGTGATCGCCAGCAGTGCGGGAAGAACCCAGGTCGAAGCGGTATAGAGCATCGTGCGACTGCTTACGCCGCAACTTCGAGCAGGGACGCAACTTCAAAGGAGGCGTCTGTCCGGTCGATCTCCACACGTGGAGCCCCTCGGTACCTATCGAGCGCCTCCATAGCTTGATATGCATGATCAGATAACACACTCGATCCAGCAGCAACCTGCTCCATCTCTGGTAGGTCTCCGCTGCAGTGCAAAGCCGCGTCACACCCAGCCTCAATACATGCCGCTGTCAGTTCCTCAAATGAGCCATTGAGAGCTTTCATACCAAGATCATCGCTCATCAATAGGCCGTCAAAGCCGATCTGCGTTCTAATCACGTCTGAAACGACCCTCGTTGAAAGCGTTGCGGTATTCCCCTGGTCAAAGGCTTGGTAGACCACATGCGCCGTCATTGCCGCGACCGGCATCTGGGCAACAGCCTGAAAAGGTACAAGGTCACTACTGGCCAAGGCCTTCTCGGGAGCGTCAACCACTGGCAACTCCTTGTGGCTATCGACCCCTGCCCGGCCATGACCCGGCAGGTGCTTAATGACGGGCACAACGCCGGCATCAATCAAGCCCTCACACGCAGAGGCCGCCAACGCGGCCACGACCTCTGGGTCTTCAGACAAGGCGCGATTGCCAATAACATCGTGGGCTCCGGGCACGGGGACATCCAAACAGGGCGCGCAATCAACATCGATGCCCAAATCAGCCAGTTCTACGCCAATCGCCTGCATGTTGATGCGCAAAGCCTTCGCCGCCCGTTCCGGGTCGTGAGCGTATAGGTCACCAAATTGGCGCAGGGGCGGTGCTGACCGCCAGTGCGGTGGCCGTAGGCGTTGTACGCGACCGCCTTCTTGGTCAATCAATACTGGCGCGTTACGCCCTACGCATGCACGAAGCTCCGAGACCAGCGCACGAACCTGATCCGGCGTTTCGACATTTCTCGCAAAAAGAATAAAGCCAAGGGGATCGCTTGCTTTAAAGAGCGCCCGTTCTGCCTCGGTCAGTGTTAGTCCTGAGCAGCCGAAAATAACAGCGCTGGGACGGCTTCCAGGACTAGTCGTTGCGGACAACCAGGCACCCCACGTTTTCAGCAGCCAAAGACTGACATAGTTTCTCTGCAGACCCACGGTCTTTCAGCGGTCCGGCTCTGAGGCGATAGAAAATCCCACGTTCTCCAAGATCGATACGAACGATCTTCTGGCTATAGCTGCCCAGCAGATTAGCGTGGCGGGAACTCACCCGCTTCCATTCTCCTTCTGCCGCCTCCTGGGACCTCAACGCCGCTATCTGAATCAGGTAGTCGCCAGACAGGGCTGCGACCATGCTCTCTAGAGTCTGCTCTGGTGGTTCTGGAGCAGCGGCGACGGCTGGTTGAGCCGGTGCAGGTTCTGGAGCAACCACGACCGGTTCTGGTGTAGGAACAGGCGCCGGCGATACTGCTGGTGGCGCGGCGACAACCGCGGGCGCAGAAACCGGCTCAGGCTCAGAAACGGGTTCAGGAGTTGGTTCAACCGCTACTTCAGGTGCCGGTTCAGGTGTCGGTGTTACGGCAACAACTGGCTCAGGCGCTTTTGGGGTTTCAGGCGGAGGCAATATGTTTTCCGCACCTGGGGCGCTTGAGGCACCGCCGACACGCTCATAGACCAACTTGTCTTGGTTCTCGACCTGCATGCCGCCTGGGTCTTTCGGTCGAACTTTGTAGGGTTCAGGTTCTGCGACAATCAGCGGTGTCCGGCCGCCTTCTGTTTCACTGCCCGGACCAAATACCGTCCAAGCGGCAAAGCCGGCTATGACCGCCCCTGCAACCACACCAACAACCAACCCAATGGTTCGGCCTCGTCCGCCAGCTTGGTCGCGGCCATAATATTCATCATCAAAGACAGGGTCTGTGAATGATCCGCCACTGTCATCTTTGCCGTCACTCTGGCGTAACGGCTGCCGCAAGAAATGCTCAAGATGGGATGTCATCGCATCTCCTTCACTGGCTCAACGCCAAACACATCCAAACCAGACGCTATCACCACCGCAACCGACCGAACAAGCGCGAGCCGCGCCAATGACCGCTCCGGTTGATCTGGCAGCAAGAACCGCATTTCGGCATCGTCATTGCCGCGGTTCCACAAGGCGTGGAGCTGAGCAGCCAAGTCATAGAGGTAAAACGCAATGCGATGGGGTTCATGAGCCACCGCCGCGGCGTCAATCGTCCTGGGCCAGGATGCCACGGAACGCATCATCGCCAACTCGTCCGTATCCGAACATTGGGAGAGGTCCGCCGAGGCCAGAGCATCATCGGACAGATCTTGGCCAGGAAGCACCTCAGCTGCATGACGAAACACTGAATGAATGCGCGCGTGAGCGTATTGAACATAGAACACCGGATTATCCCGCGATTTCTCGGTTACCTTGGCGAAATCAAAATCGAGCGGTGCGTCGTTCTTACGGGTCAACATGATGAAACGCACGACATCTTTGCCAACCGCATCTATCAGATCACGCAACGTCACAAACTTGCCAGCACGTTTTGACATCGTGACCGGCTCGCCGTTATCGAACAGCTTAACCAACTGACAGATTTTGACGTCTAGACTTCCTTTGTCTGCCGACAACGCTTTCACGCCTGCTTGCATGCGTTTCACATAGCCACCGTGATCCGCGCCCCAAACATCGATCATCTCAGTGAAGCCACGATCAAACTTATCGCGGTGGTAAGCTACATCTGACGCGAAGTAGGTCCAGGACCCGTCTGACTTCTTAAACGGTCGGTCGATATCGTCACCAAACTCGCTCGCCTTAAACAGTAATTGCGGACGCGGCTCCCAGTCGTCTAGCTTTTTGCTTTTTGGCGGTTCCAAGACACCTGTGTAAACCAATCCATCTTTCTCGAGGTCGGCGATAGCCCGGTCCACTTGGCCGGCATCTACTAAGGCCCGCTCTGAGGTAAAGACGTCCTGCGCGATGCCCAATGCGGCCAAATCTGCACGGATCATGTCCATCATCGAAGCGATGGCAAACTCACGCAATGGAACCAGCCATTCTTGTTCTGACAGGTCAGCCCACTTGTCCCCATCTCTATCTGCGAGAACACCAGCAGCGTCTTTTAGATAGTCGCCGGCGTATTCGACCTCACCGGCTTCAGCCGCTGCAGCAAAATCCTCCGCACTCTTTTTGCCAAGTGCTTCCAGGTATCGAAAGTGCAAAGCCCGCGCCAAGGAGTCGACCTGAGCGCCCGCATCATTAACGTAAAATTCTTTGGTAACCGCATAGCCCGCTTTGGCTAGCAGGGCCGCCAGGGCATCACCGAACACCGCACCTCTGGCATGACCGACATGCAGTGGACCTGTCGGGTTAGCCGAAACATATTCGACATTGACGGGAGTCTGGTCCCCCAACTCACTGTCACCGTATGCGATACCTGCGTTAAGCACGTCAGACACCACACCCTGCCATACAGACGGCTTAAGCTGCATGTTGATAAACCCAGGGCCAGCGATGTCTGCAGATACGATGCCGTCAGCGTTTAATAACCGCCCCACAATTTTCTCCGCCACGTCTCGCGGCTTCATCTTTGCCGGCTTCGCCAGCACCATCGCCGCGTTGGTTGAGATATCTCCGTGGGACGCATCGCGGGGTGGCTCAGCCGTTATGGCATCCAACTTAAGATCAGAAGGCAAACCACCATCAGCAACTTCGGCCTCAATGGCTTCAATCACTTGGCTTCTAATGACAGTAAAAACGTTCATGGCGATAAGCCGGGTCCAAACAATCGAGTGTGTTCTGCAAGGGCAAACCGATCGGTCATTCCTGCAATATAGTCAGCGACGCGACGCGCGGTTTTCATGCCTCCAGACCCATCAATTTGTCCATGCCAGGCACTTGGCAATTGATCCGGCTCGCGGTGCAGATACGCGAATAGATCGTGGACGACCTGATGAGCTTGTTCCGTCATGCGGGTGACGCGGTCATGCCGGTACATATTGGGAAATAGAAAACCCTTCAAGGCTTTATCGTTCTCGGTCATTTCAACTGAGAAATCCACCAGAGGCCTGTCGAGGTCGTGAACATCGCTCAAACTAGACGGTCCGAGTGAAACCATGCGGCGTTGAGACTCAAGGTAGACGTCGTTCACCATAACGCCAATCAGTCGACGCACAATTTCGTGGACACGGCGCGACTCATCCAAGTCCGGGAAATCACGTTCAACTTCGATGACAATCGGCCCCACCAACGGAAGGTGCTTGAGATCATCCAGAGAAAACAATTCGGCATTGAGCCCGTCATCAATATCGTGAGCGTTATATGCGATATCGTCGGCCACAGCCGCCACTTGCGCCTCGGCTGAAGCGAATTTACCCAGTTCAAGATCGTGGTCCGCCACATACTCGGTCACGGCCAAGGGAATTGCATCAACGTCATCTGGTCCTTGCAGCGGCCCATTGTGTTTAACCAAGCCCTCTAGGGTTTCCCATGTGAGATTGAGGCCATCAAAACCCGGGTAGCGGTGTTCCAGCTTGGTGAGTATGCGCAAGGCCTGGGCGTTATGGTCAAACCCGTTGTAGGGCGCCATGCACTCCTGCAACGCATCCTCCCCAGCATGACCGAAACAGGTGTGACCAAGATCGTGAGACAAAGCCAGCGTTTCAGCTAAATCTTCATTGAGTCCCATAAACCGGCTGACAGAACGAGAAATCTGCGCCACCTCTAGGCTATGGGTCAGACGTGTCCGGTAATTGTCTCCCTCATGGTAGACGAAAACCTGTGTCTTATACTTAAGTCGTCGAAACGCACTGGAGTGAATAATGCGATCGCGATCCCTCTGAAAAGCTGACCGGGTTTCGGCCTCCGGTTCAGAGTGGAGACGCCCCCGCGATTTGGCTGGATCGGCGGCAATTGGGGCCAAAGAGCCCTGCACGGAAGAGAGAGCAGTCATGTCCGGAACCTACCGGAGGGCGCTTTATCAAGCAATCTGCGGGTTTACTTGAAGATTGGTTCCAAGAGACCTAGATTAGCTCTACTTCGGGTCAACCAGACAAAGATCGAAGATGAATAACCTGAGCCCCACGCCAGCCGTATCTCTTACCGAACGCGCGGCTGCCAGAGTAACCACCCTGATCACCGAGGAAGGTGATGACAGCTTGATGCTGCGGCTCAGCGTGTCCGGTGGTGGCTGTTCGGGATTCTCCTATGGCTTTTGCCTCGATTCTGAAACCACGAATGACGACAAAGTGTTTGAGTTTCATCGTGTTAAGCTGGTGATCGACGATATGTCTTTGGACCTGCTCGGCGGGTCAGAGATCGACTACGTGGACGACCTCATGGCTGCGTCCTTCCGAATCAACAATCCTAACGCTAGTTCCACATGTGGCTGCGGAACCTCTTTTTCTATTTAGCCGCCGCGCCAGAGCGGCACAGACCTGTTCGCAACAGACATATCGAGCGAGACTTTAGCATAGCTAAGCCCGTTGGCTCGGCTGATCCCTTGCACGCGCACGGTATAGAGTTGACGCACATCTTGGATTGATATGTCCGTATTGTAATGCGGTTGCGCCAACTTGCTCGCAAATTTGAGCTCAATTGAATTTGTGCAGGGCGTGCACATATCGCTCTGCGCTAACGCTGGAGAACTCAATAGAAACGCAATTAAGATAGACGCGCATGAACGTCTTGGTAGCCCGCGCTTTGAACAGGGCAAGGCGATCCTGAAAAAAGAAACGGGCCCGAGGCTAAAAGCCTCGGGCCCGCAGGGATCCCCCCCCCTGTGAAAGGATCCTTAGAAGTCTATGGTCGAACGCAGACCGAACTGACGTTTCTGCTGTGGGTTCACCGCAATGCCTTGGAAACGGGTAAAGTTAAAGTTCCCCGCATCAAAAACAAAGTCGATAGCCCGTGTAGCGCCAAGCCAAGCCTTCGTGTCGAAAAGGTTACGAACGTAGAATTCGAGACGGAAGTCTTCCTTGACGACACCAGCCCTCACGTGAGTGAGGAAGTAGTCCGGACCGCGGATTAGGTTTGCGTTATCGGCCCAGTACTCGCCTGAGTAAATAAAGTCAGCACGAGCGAACCAATCCCAATTAGCGTTAAGTGTATCCGTATAGGTCGTGGACAGATTGCCCTGCCATTCAGGATACCGCGTAGCTTCAAGGTCAGTAAGGTTTTCAAGTCCAGTCGACTGAATGGTCGAACGACTTGCAAATTCGGTCCACTTGTTTTGCTGCCAACTGAAGTTGAACTGAACATCCCAGTTTTCTGAGATTGCATAGCCGCTTTCAATTTCCAGTCCATAGAGTTCTTGACTACCAGACACCTGAATACCCAGGGAGTTGGCGAACGAGTTAGGTATACCATCCCGCAATGCTGGGTCTTCATCATCCCGGAAGAAACTAACCGTTAGTCCGAATGGAACGTTTGCCCATTCATAGTAATAGGCCGATGCATTAAAGCGGGCACGTCCCTCCATAAGAACTTGTTTCCAACCCAACTCATATGAAGTCAGTGTTTGAGTTGGTGTGGAAGCAAGAAGCTCACCGCCTGGCGTTTGCGACGCAAACTGATCACATTCTGACGCCGTCGACGGCAATCCAGTAATTTGAGAAATATACGGAACCAAGAATTCATTGGGGCTACAGGTCGCAACGAGTCCGTTGGTTACACCAGGAAGAATACCCTTAGAGAACTGGGCATATAGATTAGTGTCATCGGAAGGTTGGTAGCTCAAAATCACGCGAGGTGTGATTTCTTTGTAGGTTTCTGTCAGTAAGAAACCAGACGCCGTGACTGTCCTCTCATCTTCAGAATAACGCGCTTCGACAGACAGAGTGATTTCATCTGTAAAGTCATAATCGAAGGATCCGTAGACCGCCCAGACTTTGGCTTCGTTGCCACTAGTTGCTGGGAGGGTAAACACACCCGGACCGCTTGTTGCACAGGCACCTGATAGCAATGACCCTGTGCAGTTTGCGGCAAGCAAGCCACCTGCACCACTTGTTATGAAAGTCTGATCGTAGTACGTGACGCCAGCGATATAACGGAGGCGCTGGTCTTCCGGTGAATTGATCCGAGCTTCAACGCTATAATCTTCACCATATTTTGGGTCGACCGAATACCAGCCTGACTCATCCAAGCGATCATAATCGCGCAAAAAATTGACGCCGGACTGATTCCAGCCCGCGATGACCGTCAAGATGTGGCCACCGAATATTTCAACATCGCCGTTAAACCCAACACGTTTCTGATAGCGCTCCATACCAAAGCCATCCAGTGTCGGCACCTTGTCAATAAAGTTGACATCCAATAGCGCCTCTGTGATGAGGTTAGGCTGCGGTCCGAACAAAAGTGTGAACGGACTAGCGATAAAGCCGGTCCGGCCTTCTTGAGCAAATGACTGGGGAAAGAGTGAGGTTTCGCTAGAGAAGCTTGGACCAAACGGGCTACCAAACTTAGGTACATCTCCACAAAAGTATGGTGCCAGGCCATTTTGGGCCGGGGTAATCGTAATAGGACTACCATCTGGACCTAATCGATCAAAAGATTTGCCAGCACATGAGTTGGCCGCATCCAATGTGCCTGTTCCAATGAACGGTGCCACTGCAGGACCATCGTCATCTTTTTGGTACATAACGCGCAGCTTGAAGGATGATGATTCAGTCGGCTCACCGTAGAGCACGCCAGAGATTGTCTTGGATGACTCATCTCCAAGTTTACCGCCATCAGTAGCGGTCCATTCTCCACCCTTGCTGTAAAGACGAGCGTTTAGGGAAAAGCCTAATTTACCGTCTATGAGCGGGCCATTGAATGACGCGTTAACATCAAAATTGTCGTAGGTGCCAGCCGAGGCCGTGATCCGATTTTCGTACTCTTCTAGGCTAGGGTTTTTGGTGATGTAGTTGATCGCACCAGCAAAGGTATTGCGGCCGAAGAACGCCGATTGCGGGCCCTTAATCACCTCGACCCGTTCAAGATCACCAAGACCAATAACGTTCGAATTACCCAGCATGAAAATGCCGTCGACGAATAGTGAAGTCGGGGCGACGTGGTCGAAGGTGCCGCCAGCGCCCGTAACGCCACGAATTCGGATCAGGGAGTCAATACGACCAGCGCGAACACCCGCCATACGCGTTTCAAAAGAAAGACCAGCCGTTTGTTGCGCGAGATCGCCGAAATCCTGGAAGCCCGCAGCATTAATGTCATCAGCTGAGAATGCCGTAATCGCCAGCGGAATTTCCTGTAGACTTTCAGACCGTTGACGGGCTGTAACAACAATTTCTTCAAGCTAAATCTGCTGAGCAGCAGCCGGTGTGACAACGCTTGGCCCCGAGACCAAAGTGGCCAAAGCGACTGTGCCAAGCAGCAAAGTTTTTGCTGAATTGAATCGCATTTACTATTCTCCTCAATACTGAGCGCTCAGTGTTCACGGAAAAGTGATCAAATGAAACTCCCAAACCCCCGAAGGCGCTGTTTTGAAAGTAGTTTTGTTTTCTTTGTTGCAGAATTACAACGTCTCACGACTTCCACGGAGCGGACGGCTGCGCTATGACGGAGGTCCGCTAATTTCAACGCTTCTGAGCCCCCATGATCAAAATCGCCACCTGGAACGTGAATTCCATCAAAGCACGGCTGCCCAACGCCCTAGCCTGGCTCAAGGAGTTTGCCCCGGACGTGGTCCTGCTTCAGGAGATAAAAACCGTTGATGAGGGTTTTCCGCGCCTAGAATTTGAAGACCTCGGTTACAACGTCGAAACACACGGGCAAAAAACCTACAACGGCGTCGCGATCCTCTCAAAGTCGCCTATTGAGGACGTGAGTTGCGGTCTGCCCGGCGACGACGATGATGTGCAAGCCCGCTACATGGAGGGCACAGTCTTCGGCTCAATTCGGGTTGCGTCCATCTACCTCCCCAACGGCAATCCCATCGACACCGAGAAGTTTACCTACAAGCTGGGCTGGTTGGATCGGCTCTATGCCCACGTTGAGGAGTGTCTGGCAACTGAAGAAACCTATGTTTTTGGTGGGGATTACAACGTCATTCCCAAAGATGACGACGTCTACAACATTGCGGCTTTTGCGAAGGACGCCCTGGTTCAGCCTGAATCACGGTCGCGGTTCCAGGCGATAAAAAACCTTGGCCTGACCGATGCCCTGCGCAGCTTCAATCATGGGCCGCACCAATATTCCTACTGGGATTACCAACGAGGTGCCTGGCAAAAAGACAATGGCCTGCTGATCGACCACCTACTTCTGTCACCTCAGGCCGCAGACCGCCTGAAAGGGGCCGGGATCGACAAAGGGCCACGCGGCAAGGAAAAGGCGTCAGATCACACGCCGGTTTGGTGTGAACTCGATGAGAATTGACGAAATTCGTCACTGAATAGTTTGAATGTTACTTATCAGGATAAGCATGTAACTTATTGTTTTATATGTTCTATTCTATAGAGGTACTCAATGACTAAGACGACCCTGAGCCGCCGCTCTTTCACCTCACTTGCCTCAGGCGCAACTGCTGCCGCAGCCCTAGGCGCCAAAAGCCAGGTAAAAGCCGCTCCGGCTATGCTAAAGCGCCCTATTCCCTCGTCTGGCGAAACTTTGCCTGTGATTGGTCTTGGCACCTCAAGCTCTTTTATTGTCGATCGTTCGGACACGGCCGCTCTGGAGCAACGTAAAGCTGTGATTCAGACGCTTCTGGACAACGGTGGAACGCTAATTGATACGGCACCGTCCTACCGTGGATCCGAGGGCGTTGTCGGCGATCTAGTTAAAGACCTTGAGGTTGGAAATCAGGCGTTTCTGGCAACCAAGGTACGTAAGGAAGGAGAGAAAGATGGTCTTGAGGAACTCAACGCGTCTTTCGATCTTCTGCATAGCGACAACATCGATCTGATCCAAGTCCACAATCTGGTTGATACTGACCGCAAACTCGCCACCATGCGAGAATGTCAACAGGACGGTCGATACCGCTATATCGGTGTCACCCATTGGCGGCCCGGGGCTCAGGAGGCCTTAGCCCCAGTTATGCAAGACGAGGAACTGGACTTTGTACAGTTCCAGTACAACATTGAGGAGCGTAGCGCTGAAGCCAGTCTGCTGCCCCTCGCCGCGGAGCGCGGCATAGCGACCCTAATCAACGTTCCTTTTGGCCGCGGCCGTCTGTTCAAACAAACGGAACGCAGAGACATACCGGAATGGGCGACAGATTTTGCTGAGAGTTGGGGGCAATTCTATCTGAAGTTCATTCTCTCGCATCCCGCCGTGACCTGCGTCATCCCGGCAACCAATAAGCCCCACCACATGGCTGATAATGCGGGAGCTGGTCGTGGCCGCTTGCCAGATGCCAAAGAGCGCCAACAGATGATCGACTTCGTCGAAAGTATTTAAGCTGGCCAGAAGGCCCTAGGAGGCTCTAATCAAAGGTTTGCTGGTAGGCACACCAGCACCAACATCGATCCAGTCTTTGCGTTGAAAATGCAGAATGTCTTGTATGAGCTCACCTGAATCCGTGAGCTCTAGGATATTATGATAGCGTGCTATGCGTGATCTGCTCGGCCCGTCTAATGAAAGAGGTAAGGTGACCATTTCCCAAGCGATCACGCGGCCTGATGTCGTGCGCAACGTTGACACTTCCCAAATTCTACAGGGCTGGTCAGCACAATGCTGCATATCAATAGTGAGCCGGTTGGCTTGGTCGTCATCGATAAAATCGTGCCTCTCTTTGCCGGTGAGATCTACTTTCCAGAGTTCAACCAGGGCTGTGCCAAACAGCGCTACAACATTGCGTCCTGACGACTCAATATCATTGAAAGACATGTAGGGCTGGGTTTGGGGATCAACGTTGTCCAGAAAGGCCTGAGACGTGGGCACAGAAAATCCGACACGAAGCATATGCCAATGTTCGACAAATGCAGACGCCTTTGGGGACAAGTCATCGAGATAATTACCGTCGACCAGTGGCTACTCTACCGTGGCGTTTATTCCCAGGTAAATAGTTTCAACAGTTGTTCCACAAGCGAGCTACCTTCCGGTCAACACCTTAGATATCTGCGTAAACGTGTGTCTCCGCCTTGCCCCCAGGATGGGTAACCGCCCCGTCTTTGGCGTCTCCAACGGTCTGGGCATACTTCCACAAGGCTCCGGACTGATAGTCGTGAGCGCGCGGAGCCCAGCTTAATCGTCTCTCGGCGAGCTCTTCGCCACTGACTTCTAGTTCAATGGTCCCAGCGTCTGCGTCGAGGGCAATCATGTCGCCATCCTCGATCAACGCGATCGGACCGCCGACAGCGGCCTCCGGTCCGACGTGCCCCACGCAAAAGCCCCGTGTTGCGCCAGAAAAGCGTCCATCCGTGATCAGCGCGACTTTGTCGCCCATCCCCTGCCCGTACAAAGCGGCAGTGGTGGAAAGCATTTCGCGCATACCAGGTCCGCCGCGAGGTCCCTCATAGCGGATAACTAACACTTCACCTTCGTTATAGGTTTTGTCTTCAACGGCCTTAAACGCATCCTCTTCGCAATCGAAGCATCGGGCTGGGCCACGGAAGGTCAAATTTTCCATACCGGCCACCTTAACGATGGCTCCCTGAGGCGCGAGCGAGCCTTTCAGGCCAACAACGCCACCTGTCGGCGACAAGGGGTTAGACGTCGGGCGAATAACATCCTGATCCTCGGGGAATTTTATGTCCGCGAGGTTTTCAGCCATGGTTTTGCCGCTGACGGTGATGCAATCCCCATGCAGATACCCACCATCCAGAAGCGCTTTCAGCAAGACCGGAACGCCGCCAATGCCATAGACATCTTTGGCGACATAGCGCCCACCTGGCTTCAAATCAGCGATGTACGGCGTCTTCTTGAAGATTTCACAGACATCATCGAGATCGAATTTAATTCCCGCCTCATGGGCGATAGCCGGCAGGTGAAGGCCGCCATTGGTCGACCCGCCAGACGCGGCCACCACCACAGCAGCATTTTCAAGGGCTTTGCGGGTCACGATGTCCCGAGGGCGCAGGCCAGTCTCGATAAGCTTCATAACCGCTCGGCCGGATTCTTCGCCAAAATGATCACGAGACTCATACGGCGCAGGAGCACCTGCTGATCCGGGCAAAGCCAATCCCATAGCTTCAGACACACAAGCCATCGTGTTGGCTGTGAATTGACCACCACAGGAGCCAGCCGACGGACAAGCAACGCATTCCAGCTCAAACAGGTCTTCGTCACTCATGTTACCGGCAGAATGTTGTCCAACCGCCTCAAAAACGTCGACGACCGTAACGTCTTTACCTTTGAATTTTCCTGGCAGAATTGACCCGCCATACATAAACACAGACGGCACGTTGAGCCGCAACATCACCATCATCATGCCCGGCAGCGATTTGTCGCAGCCAGCCAATCCGACCAAAGCATCATAGGCGTGCCCGCGCATTGTCAGTTCCACTGAATCCGCAATGACGTCACGGGAAACCAGTGAAGATTTCATGCCCGCGTGCCCCATGGCGATGCCATCAGTCACAGTAATCGTTGTAAATTCGCGTGGCGTGCCGCCAGCCTCAACAACGCCCTTCTTAACCGACTGAGCCTGTCGGTTTAGGGAAATATTGCATGGTGCCGCTTCGTTCCAACAGGTCGCCACGCCGACGAACGGCCGATGAATCTCTTCATCCGTCATGCCCATGGCGTAGTAATAGGATCGATGAGGCGCGCGCTCCGGTCCTTCCGTCACGTAGCGTGATGGAAGCTTAGACTTATCAAAAACCGGTTTTTTAGTGTCATCTGGCATAGGAATGGTCCTGTGGTAACGGCTCTAAGCTGATTAACGCCGGTTTTAGGCCACTTATCCCAATTTCGCCAGTATAATGAGGCTTAATTTTGCACTGTCCCACGGTCCAGGAGGTTGAGCTGATAGCCTGGTCGCCAAGTCGCGCGACACGTCCAGCTCACCGGACACCAAAGCGGCTTCGGCACGGGCTTGCATGTCCGCCCTCGATTCCTTTGCCGGAGTTTTGCCGGAGGGGCTTCTCATCGTGGACTAATCTGAAATCCCATTGTTCCAACTAAGACTCTAAAATCTTCTGGCGAATTCCTGATCATGCCGCTGAAATACGCTCTAGGGCTTCTATAACCTTCGCCTTGGCAGCTTCAGCGGCCTCGACTCTCGCCCTATTTTGTTCAACAACTTCAGGCGGTGCCTTGGCGACAAAGCCTGCATTACCTATCTTTTTCTTAATCTTTGAAATCTCGGTTTCGTGCTTTGTTATTTCTTTTTGCAAGCGCGCCCGTTCTTGGTCCAGATCAATCACTCCTGCCAAGGGTAGAAGCAAAGTCATAGATCCGACAACAACTTGCACCGCGCCTTCAATGTTAATGTCACCTTCGACGGTCGCAATCGAAGATAAGCGCGCATTGGCTTCAATCAGTGCGCGGTGGCCATCCAATCGCGCCTTCGCGCTGGCGTCGGCGTCCTTAACACTTACATCGAGCTTGGCTTTTGCCGGGATATTCATTTCCGCACGTACAGAACGTAATGCTGAGACCAATTCCACCACCCAATCCATTTCTTCTTGGGCATCAGTCGCTGCTAGTCCGTCATAGTCTGGCCATTGTGCATTGATCAGGCCTCCGCCCCGGTTTTCATCAATGCGGCGCCATAGCTCTTCGGTCACAAAGGGCATGATCGGCTGACCAAAGATCAGTATTTGATCAAGCGCCCAAGCGGCCGTTGCTCGGGTTTCGGCTTTTGCAGCTTCATCTTCCCCTTGAAACACCGGTTTAGCAAACTCTAAGTACCAGTCACAGAACGTATGCCAGGTGAAGTGATAAAGGGCGTCGGCCCCTTCGTTAAACCGGTACGCCTCAATGGCAGCCGCAACGGCGTTGCCAGCCTCTACCGCTTTAGAGACGATCCATCGATTAAGCGTGGTGGTGACTTTAGTTGGGTCGAACGTCGCCGAGGGCGCGCATTCATTCATTTCGCAGAAGCGAGCGGCATTCCAAATTTTTGTGATAAAGTTGCGATACCCCGCAATACGTTGCTCAGCCAACTTAATATCACGGCCCTGCGCCGCCATCGCCGCTAACGTGAAACGAACAGAGTCCGTTCCATATTTATCGCACAGTTCGAGGGGGTCCATGACATTGCCCTTGGACTTGGACATCTTCTGGCCCTTTTCGTCACGCACCAGCGCATGGATATAGACTTCCTTGAATGGCACCTCACCCATGAAATGCAGTCCCATCATCATCATCCGGGCGACCCAGAAAAAGATGATGTCGAACCCCGTGACTAGAACATCACCCGGATAGTAGCGGTCCAATTCAGGCGTTTTGTCCGGCCAGCCCAAGGTCGAGAACGGCCATAGACCGGATGAGAACCAAGTATCCAGTACGTCTGGATCCTGGGTAAGCTCCACGTGTTTGCCATAATGAGCTTTAGCTGCTGCAAGGGCGTCCGCTTCTGTCTCCTCGACAAAAAACTGACCATCAGGTCCGTACCATGCGGGTATGCGATGTCCCCACCACAGTTGCCGAGATACGCACCAAGGTTGAATGTTGCGCATCCACTGAAAATAGGTGTTCTCCCATTGCTTGGGCACAAACTGTGTCTTGCCGTCTTCCACTGCTTTGATGGCCGGTTGCGCCAGCGTATGGGCATCAGCGAACCATTGGTCCGTCAGCCATGGCTCGACCACTACGCCGGAGCGGTCGCCGTAAGGAATAACCATGGGGTTCTCTTCGATTTTTTCTAGCAGGCCGAGCTCTTCGATTTCAGCAACGATCGCTTTACGTGCTTCAAAGCGATCCATGCCGCGATATTTATCAGGGGTGTTTTCGTTCAGTGCAGCATTCTCATCCAGAACATTGATGCGCTCTAAATTATGACGTGCGCCAACTGCAAAATCATTGAAGTCGTGAGCCGGCGTAATTTTCACCGCCCCTGACCCTTTCTCAGGATCAGCATAGTCGTCGGCAATAATCGGAATTTTTCGCCCCGTTAATGGCAAGACACAGTGTTCACCAACCAAGTCTGTGTACCGCTCGTCTTCGGGGTGCACCGCCACAGCCGTATCACCGAGCATTGTTTCTGGCCGAGTGGTGCCGACAGTGATGAACACGCCGTCACGCCCTTCTACCGGATACTTGAAGAACCACATTTTGCCGGTGGTCTCACGCTGCTCAACTTCGAGGTCAGAAATCGCGGTGTGTAGTTTTGGATCCCAGTTCACCAACCGCTTGTCGCGGTAGATGAGCCCCTCTTTGTGTAACTGAACAAAAACTTTCGTAACCGCCTTGGAAAGCCCTTCATCGAGTGTGAAGCGCTCTTTTTCCCAGTCCGGAGAGGCCCCGAGACGACGTAGCTGACGAATTATCGTGCCTCCGGATTCCGCTTTCCAATCCCACACCTTTTCAATGAATTTTTCTCGTCCTAGGTCCCGTCGATGAACACCCTGCTCCGCCAACTGGCGCTCAACCACCATCTGTGTTGCGATCCCCGCGTGATCCGTGCCCGGCTGCCACAACACATCCCGATCTTTCATGCGGCGGTACCGAATGAGGACGTCTTGCAGAGTGAATGTCAGTGCGTGACCGATATGAAGACTGCCCGTCACGTTCGGCGGCGGCATCATGATCGTATAGGGGGCATTGTTGGAGCCCGTATCGGCGGCAAAAGCCCCGGTTTGCTCCCATTCATCGTAGAGACATTCTTCTACATCGGTGGGGTTATAGGTCTTCTCGAGCATCTAACTGGTCTTTGCGTTCTGGGGCATAAGGCTTTGTCTGAAAGTGGGTTTACCGTTGCACGCGCCAAAGCGCAACGCCTGGACAAAAGTGTCTCACTTTGGGCGATTCAATCGCACCGTCCTTTGAGCATGCACAAATATTTAGGTACTTCGATGCCTTGGTCCTTCGAGGTAAGGTCAGACCATGCCTAACGATCCCTCTCACGCCGTAAACCCTTTGGAGCACGCTGCCAATGCCTTGGACCGAGGGGCATTTGATGCTGCCGAACAGGGATTTAGAGTAATTCTTGCTTCTGACCCACAGAGCCCGGCTGCTCTTCTTCTGCTGGGGGAAACACTAAGGCGAAAAGGCGACCTAGCGCAGTCTGAACAGGTCCTCCGTCAGGCCCTTGATTACAATGAGGGCTCCACCCTACCCCATTCTTTTCTTCACCATACTTTGCTCCAAGCTGGGCGATTTGAAGACGCCCTGGTTGTGATTGAGCAAGCGGTCGCGCTGGAGCCCGGCAATGCAGATCTGGTCTATCAACTGGCTGTAACTCTTGATGGGCTCAGCAAACATTCTGACGCCTTAAAGAAGGCACGGCATTGCTTGACCCTTCGTCCAGGCTGGCTGGCTCCAACGAGTTTGGAGGCGTCTTCACTGCGGGTCATAGGACACGGCGAACAAGCAATCGATCTCCTGAAGGAAATGATAGAGCTGGAGCCTGAAAATAAATCTTTGTGGGGCAATCTAGTCCTGTCTTTACACGGCGACCCCCGTGCCGACTTATCTGAAATTGCTAGAGCGACACGCCAAGCCTGGAAGTTGAACAGTGACTCCGAGATCGCAAAGGTAATCTCGGCTGCAACTCCCGAAAGGAAACTCAAAATCGCCTATATATCTGGCGACTTCAGAGAGCACCCCGTTGCTTATTTTCTTGATGGCGTTCTCACCGCCCACGATCGATCTGCATTTCACGTAACACTGGTGCCAACGTTTTCAGGTGCAGACAAACGCACCGCTGTCCTTCGGCAAAAAGCAGATGCTTGGCATCCCATCTTTAATTTATCGGACGAAAGCGCAGCCCAACAATTACGTGAAATGCAGATCGATATTGCTATTGATTTGGCTGGCTGGACGCGAGGCCACCGTTTAGGTGTGTTTCACCGCCGCATCGCCCCTATCCAAGCGACATGGATTGGATACTCGGGCACAACAGGTCTGGACGAGATGGACTACATCATCTGCGACACCACCGTCCTTCCGGTCGACCATGAACAGCACTACAGCGAAACGCCGTTGCGGTTACCGGATTGTTACCTCAGCATGATGTCTCCGCGCAGCTTTATGAAAAGTTTCCAGCCAGACATCGGCCCGCGTCCGGCACCTGACCCTGATCGCATTGTTTTTGGGTCCTTTAATACGCTGGCTAAACTGACAAACGAGCTACTCGATACATGGGCACGCATTCTTTCTAACGTAGACGGATCAATCCTAATGTTACGCGCGCGTCAGCTCAACGACGCAGGTGTGCAGGCTGATGTCAGGGCCCGCTTTGACCAACGAGGCATCCCGTCGGATCGACTGCGACTTGAGGGCAACAACTCACGTAAAGGTCTGCTTGCCGCCTACCGTGATGTTGATATTGCCTTGGACCCTTTCCCCTATGGTGGGACGACCACCACTTTTGAAACTTTGTGCATGGGTGTCCCGGTCATTAGCCTCGCAAGCGACCGATGGGTTGGGTTGGTCGGTGCCAGTGTTCTCAAAACGATCGGGCTAGCAGAACTTATTGCTGTTAGCCGTGACGATTACGTCGCCAAAGCCATTGAATTGGCCAACGACATTCACAAGCTCGGGGATCTACACAACAAACTTGCAGAGCGCGTGGAGACTTCCCCAGCTTGTGACACCCGCACTTTTACAGCAAACCTAGAGAGTTCACTTCGCCATATTTGGCGGCAATGGTGCGACCACCAAACAGGGGCATAGAACCGCACTAACCATTGATCACGGGGCCACCTCGAGGCAGACTTACCTCATAAAATCATCAAATCAAAGGGCGCCTCGATGACCAAAATATCTCTATTTTCTGCCGCTTTTCTGACCCTAGTTATGGCGGCAAGCCCAAAGATCGGTCTCGCCAATGACGGCGTCCTGGTGTTCGGCGGCACCGGGCAACTTGGTGCTGAAATTGTAATGGACCTCATAGAAGCCGTTGAAAACGTTACGGTTTTTGTACGCCCCACCTCAAATCGATCGAAACTAGACCCCTTGGGTGTATCTTTCGTAACCGGTGATGTGTTGACCGAAAGTGATGTCGAAGCGGCACTGAAATCGGGTCCCTATCGTGTGGTGATAGATGCCTTGGCCCGCGACGGCGATACCGAACCTGATTTTTACATCGACAGCATGATGTACATCTCGAAATGGGCGAAGGAAACTGGTGTTAGTCAGGTGATATTGCATGGCTCGGTTGGCGCGGGATTAAGCCGCCCAGTTTACCCCCAAGCACGTTGGGACGTAATGGGATCGACCATTACGGCCAAAGATCATGGTGAGCGCCACCTCATGGAAAGCGGCGCGCCTTACACCATCATTCGCAATCTTGTTTTGTTGCCCGCAGATATGTCTGAATCTGGAGAGGCGGCGATGACCACCGACCAATCGAAACGTGGTGTCGTAACGCGCGACGCTCTCGCTCGCCTCACCATGGAATGTTTAGATAATGCAACTTGTATCGATGAAATTTATCATGCTTATGACGATGCCATTGATCTACCCCCGGGGCGATACCGGGATACCCTAGACTCTTTTAGGGAAGCAGCGAACTAGACTTTCCGCGGGACCCTGAAATCACAGATTGACCTGAGCCAAAGGACAAGCACCATGCAACCGCAAGACCACGAACAGTTTTCCCACGCCGTTTTACCCGAAGCAACGGCAGACGAATTTGCCCGGCAGGAGTTTGTTAAGTCATACAAGCTGCATCTCGCGACCCAGGTCAGCCCTAAGACTAAAACTGTGTACGAAACCCAGGTCAAACCCTCTTTTGAAAAGGAACATGGTCGCACCCCAAAAAACCGCCATGAAATCCGAAAAGCCATGAACGGCAACAATCATTATCAGACTTGGAGTTCTCTGTTGCGCACCAGTCAGGAAATGATGTGGAAGTCCTGTCAAGTGTCGGTGGAACGTCAATGGGGGAAGTTGGTATCGGAGGCCAAAAAGAAAAGCTCAGACAAACCCGCGGGCGGAACCCTCTCGCTTGACCCAAGCGTTAAAATTCCACGTTACCTCACGGCTGTCGATATCCACTGCCAACCCGGCGGATACCACACTGAATTGGTAGAGGACGACGTGGCGCCAGGTGCAATCTTTGAGCGGGCTGTTTATATCTATGCGATGGGCCAGTTGGGCCCCATGAACGACGATATGGGTGCAAGCACCATCGCTTACATTCAGAAGACCTACCCTGACTTCACACCGAAACGGATACTCGACTTAGGGTGCTCCACAGCAAATTCGACAGTGCCGTATAAGGAAACGTTCCCCGATGCCGAAGTGTTTGGTGTCGATGTCGCTGCGCCAATGCTGCGCTATGCACACGCACGATGTGAAGCGATCGGTGTTCCCATACATTTATCCCAGCAGAATGCAGAACATCTTGATTTTGAGGATGGCTCTTTCGACCTCATTGTCTCTCACATCCTTATTCACGAAACATCAACGACAGCCTTTCGCAATATTATGAAAGAATGCCACCGGTTGCTGGCGCCTGGCGGTGTTGTCATCCATGTGGAAACGCCCGCCTATAAAGGCATGGACGACTATGATGCCTTTATTCTGGATTGGGACACCTACAACAATAACGAGCCCTTCTGGGGCAAATCCCACGAGATTGATCCACCACGTGCAGCAGAAGAAGCTGGGTTTGATCCTTCAAAGTCTTTTGAAGCTATGGCCCCCAGCGCTTATGAAGCCGCCAAAGCTAAACGGACAAATGTTTTCCAAGGCGGTGACTTTGGTGGCGGTGGTTTCTGGTATCTCTACGGTGTCCAGAAGTAGGAGCGCGAAATGCCAGAAGAGTTAAACCCTGCGAACGCCAAACTGCCAAAGCATTCCAAGGGAATGCGCCCACAGTTCTTTCACGACCCAACGTCAGACAAGCTTCTGGCAATGGTGATGGCATTGGCCGGAGAGGTTTCAGTGATACGCGACCGCAACGACACCCTCGAGCGGTTGATAGACGCCAAAGGTCTTCTCGATAAATCCGAGATTGATCAATACAAGCCATCGAAAGAGGTCATCGCCGAGCGAGATGCCTGGCGGCAAGAGTATCTCTCTCACATCCTGCGTATCGTGGACTTAGACGCTGAGAATATGGGACGCAATGATGTCTCGCCTGAGTGGCAGGCCGTTATGGATGAAGTTTAGAGTCCGGCCATAGCGCCCTTTCAACCGATCCGGACGCGTCTAGGCAGTTTCAACGGCTGTTGGAGAGCTTTGATTTTCATTGCGTTCAAATGTGCGCCATTCAGGGAAGGTGCACGTCACCTCCCTGCCTGAGCCTACCTTGCTTTCAATGACAAGCCGGCCAGCATGCAATGCCATTCTTGAGCAATGGATAGACCAAGGCCTGTTCCGTCGGCCGTAAGCAAACTATCTGGTTTTGATTTGAAGAACAGTTCCGTCACGTGTTCAAGTTCATCAGGCGCAATACCGACGCCCGTATCACTTACCGCAATGCTAATGCGACCTTTCTCGTCTGCATTGGCAGAAACAGTAATGCGCCCACCCTGCCCCGTGAATTTAATGGCGTTGACAATGAGGTTAATCATGATCTGCTTGACCAGTCGCTCGTCAGCGGACAATAGAGGCAGCTCGTCGTCATATTTCTCCGACAACATCGGCCCCTGCATTTTGGGGCGGAACTTCACCTAACGTCGCCGTCAAACCTCGACCAACTTGAAGTCACGTGAGAAGACGCGATATCAGATCTCGCGAACGCGTATGCGCATCGATCACAAGAACTGACGTCTGTGACAACTCTTTGGTTTTTCTTTTATTGGCCCGCTCAAACATAGCCAGAATATTTTCGAATTCCTTGCATGAATCAAGCCCCTCAAGGTTGTTCAACCTATCGGTTCGCCGTCAGGTTTGCAGGCAAAGAAAAAGCCCCGGACCGAAGTACGGGGCTTCCTTTTTGAGATGTACTCTAAGCTTAGTAGCTATAGCTGATGTTTACACCGAAGTTGCGGCCCCGGTTCAGGTTAACCAACTGAGCATACGGGAACGTAAAGCTAAACGTTGTCTGATCGAAGAAGGCAAAGCGCCGCAAATCGCGGAAGCGGAACGACCCAGCCAGTGACCGATCATCAAGCACATTGTTCACGTAGGCTGTCAGACGCCAGTTGTCGTCTTCCAGACCCATGCGCAGGTTCAACTTATACTCCCAGCCGATGTACGACAGGTTGTAAATTTCAGACCAACGCTTACCGGTCATGTTCATGTCCGCGCGGGCAAAGTAGTCCCAATCATTTAGGACATCAGGTTGATTGAATGCAGCACCCATCTGAATTTGCCAGTCCGGGTAACGGTACGGTTCATTACCGGCGAGATCAGAATCAACACCCAGCTGAGGCCCAAACGTTCCTTCTTCGAAGAACTGAAATTCAGGCGCTGCATAAGCGACGGAGCCAGACAAAGTCAGGTTCTCTGTAGCAACAAAGGTGCTCTCAACTTCCACACCGTACACTTCGGTAGCACCAGCGTTGGTGGAGATCGTTGAATCCTGCCCTTGAGCGTCAAGGAAGGTCTGGCGAATTTGCTGGTTGGTCCAATCCATATAGTAGCCCGCAACGTTCAACAGCAAGCGGCCATCCATCCACAGGGTTTTCGCACCCAACTCATAGTTCCAAACGGTTTCTTCTAAGACGTCTGCAGAGATGCCAAGATTGGCGGCTGTCGCAGCATTGTTAAAGAAACCAGGTTTGTTACCACGCGACAACACAGCATAGATTGTGGCGTCATCATTCGGCTTATAATCAATGATGAAACGTGGCAGGAAGCGTTTGAAGCTCGCCGTATCAAAAGCGAACGCGGTAAACTCTTCGTTGGACCCTAGCCCCGGAAGTTCAGCAGCGGTTTGCGGCTGGAATTCTGCCGTAGACTCACGCACGTTGTCCTGTTGCCAACGGCCATCAAAACCGAGAGCCAACTGATCTGTCACATTGTAAGTCATGCTGCCAAAGACAGAATAGTTATCAATGTGACGTGATGAGTCAACATTACCGAACGGCCGTCCTGCCGTGACACGAAGGTTCCGGGCAAAGATGTCGTGTTCATAGTAAGACGCGCCGAGGAAAGCCGTATATTTTTCATTACCCGGTGCGGTGACTTTGAACTGCAGGCTCTTGTCTTGGAACCCACTGATAGCACGGTTTGCTTCAACAAGCCCGACAGACCCAAAGACGAGGCCATCGAAACCACCAATACCGTTAGCAACACCGAAGCTATCATCCCAGCTGGCGTCGGAAATGGTGTCGACTGTTTGTTCATTGGTGCCTGCACGCAATTCAAGCGCCCAGTCGTTGCTCGTCACATAGTCAATCTCTGCAGTGAAACGTTCGCTAATCTGCACACGCCCTGCAGCTTCACCAAAGCGTTCTGATACACGTTGGTTGTTCTGCTTTACCGTCTCAATGTCTGTCGGCAGCTTGCCGCAGATGTAACCGAGAGGAATAGCGGAGCTATAGAACAAGCAGTTATCGAGTTCGGCCGGCAGGCTAGTTGTTGCCGGTGGGCCGTCATCATCTTCTGCATAAGACCCGGACACAGTGATCGAAAGTTGCTCGGTCGGTTCCCAGAGCAATTTACCCGAAATAGCTTTGGTCTCTTCATCACCAATGGTAACGCCGTTTTCACCTTGCGCAACGTTCTTCCATTCACCACCAAACTCGAAGTAACGAGCACTGACTAAAGCTTTTAGTTTGTCGGATCCGAACAACGGACCAGAAATCGTCACAGCTGCGTCATAGCGTTGGTGTTCTGAAATATCGACGTCAACATCTGCAGAAAACTCATCGCCTGGGGTTTTGGTGATGTAGTTCACCGCCCCGCCGAAGGTGGCACGACCAAACAGAGCAGACTGCGGCCCCTTCAAGACCTCAACGCGCTCAATATTGTTGAAGCCGAAGGTTGCGGCCGTTCCTAGAACATAGAAGCCATCAACAAAAACAGAAGAGTTCTGCCTGTCGGCAACGGCGGTATTTACAACGAGGCCGCGGAAATACGGGTTAGCAGACCGGCCACCAACCGTTTCAGTGTAAAAGCCCGGTGTGAAATCTGACAAATCGAGCAGGTTATCGACGCCACGATCGTAAATGTCGTCATTGGTCAACGCCGTCACAGTCAGCGGCATTTGTTGCAGGTTCTCTTCGCGTTTACGCGAGGTCACCGTGATTTCTTCAATAGCTAGGTTCTGAGCATATACCGCTTCAGACGCCGTAAAAGTAGCTAAGGCCGTAAAAGCCATAAGCGAATGACGCAATGTCACTATTTTCTCCCCGATCAAGGTATCTAATCCCAAGGCTTGCAGTGGCACGATGCCGGGCCAAGCCCACCGAATCTCTAAAAGAAAAATATAATCTCTATTGTAAAAAATGAAGGGATTTATCGATGCCTCGACGCATCTTTTTGGCAATTTTTTCTTTAATTTTATCACCTGCAAAAATTTTTTTTATTTCATTTGTACGGACATCTTATAATTGGCAGTTTCCCAGGGTTCTTACGTCACCCGCAGACCCTGCCTACCATCGCAAAATGGTCTTTTTGTAATCGTCGTGGTAATTGCGCAACAGACGTCCCTGCCCGCTCCCACAAAAAAAGAAGGCCGGTCTTGCGACCGGCCTTCTGATTAGACTGATATGACCGAAGTCTAGAAGTTGGCGGTCAAACGGACACCAAATTCACGACGTTGGTACGGCTCGTTAAAGACCTTACGGTTGCCGCCAGGACCTGACGTTGTGCCACCGTTAAGACCGAGGGTCTTATCTTGGGTCAAGTTCTTGCCGTAAATTTCGATCCGGCTGTTGTCAAACAGATCAATACCTGCGCGGGCGTTGATCAAGAATTGACTGCCTTGACGGTTGAACTCTGAGTAGTCCGCCCAACTCGCACCGCGGTAAAGGAAGTCTGTGCGGATGAACCACTGACGATCACCCACTTCACCCAAGATTGTCGGGCTCAAAGAGGTTGTCCATGACGGAATGTTACGCGGCTTATTGCCATCGTTAACAACTGACAAGGATCCCGAACCAAGAACGACAGACTCATTGGATCCACGTGATGAGAAAGATGTCATCTCACCGTCTACGTAGGCCACCGTCCCTTCAAGGGTCAACCAATCGGTCGGTGCTGCTGTGAACTCAAGGTCAAAGCCGAGGTAATCTGAATCACCTGCAGCGCGGAATGAGGTTGTTCCACCAGCTGGCAACAACACAACTGAGGCCAAAGGTTGGTTTTTCCAGTCTGCGTAGAAGGCTGCCAAAGTGAAGGCCCATCCGTCACCTTGCTGTTTCCAACCCAGTTCCCATTGTTCGTTTTCCTGCGGAGCGGTGAATTCACCAATAACATCAACTTGGTTCGGCGGAATGACGTTAGGAACAACGCTGCTGACGAAGCCAGCCTGTGTGGCAACACCCAACAGAGAACTGTAGGAGTAACTGGCGTAAGTTGTCGCCCCATCAAACGGTGTGTAGCTCAAGATCACACGGGGAATGAAGTCGTCATACTCATTGAGAGCATCACAGGCCAAGGCTGGGTTTGAACAATCCAAACCTGGGTTGCCTTGCTTCAAAGTTAGAGACTCTTCATCCGTGTAGCGCAATTCAACAGACGCCGTCAGATTATCGGTAATGTCATAGTCGACGGACCCGAAAATGGCGAAAGTTTTATTGTTCTGGAAGTCGATCGTGGCTCCTGCGCCAGTGGCGACCTGGGTTGCATTGACCGGAGCATTACCGAGGCGATAATGCATGGAGTAATCGCTCACACCCAAGAGATAGCGCAAGCGTTGATCTTCAGAAGATGAGATACGCGCTTCGTAATAGGTTTCTCTCAGCCTGATGTTGTTTCCGAGAATAAGCACTTGGCCGGGAATATTTGGAATACCAAAGCGGAAATCACGGACATCAACGGTACCCGTATTGGCGCGTGAGGCCTGCCAGGACAATGTGTGATCACCTAAAGCGTAATCGCCACTAAACTGCAAACGATAGGTCCGGTTACGACCGCCTAACTCGTCACCACCCGGCTGGCGCAAAATGCTGTATTTATCCAACAGGGGATGAAGGTTTGTTAGCGCAAGCAAGCGCGATTGAAAGAATGAAACCGTGTTTGCCGCAATGGGGTTCACCGTTACGGGAGCTACTAGAAATTCACCATCGGGGTATTCGCCACAGAATGTTGTAAACGGTAGCGCGCTGAGATCCCGGGTGAACGGCGTGCGTTCGCCGGTTGCAACGTTCAAATACTCACCAGTGTATGTTTGGTTACAAGCTCCAGCAGCGGAGCCAACTATTGAGGAGTCAACACCAATTGAGGTGCCGTTATCATCGGCGCTGGTATAGTAACCAGTAAATTTCAAAGTTAAATCTTCAGAAGGTTCGGCAACCAATGTGCCACTCACTGAAGTATCTTTGAATACGGCGTAAGGCGTGCCGTCTTGGGTTTTAAAGTCACCACCGTCTTTTTCGTAGCCAGCCCAGATGCGAACACCAACTTTGTCAGTGAGCGGTCCGCCAATGCCGGCATCAATTTTATATTCGCTGGCTTGTGATGGGGAATACTCGAGTGAAATATCACCTTCCCATTCATCGCCCGGAAGCTTAGGGATGATGTTCACAGCGCCAGTAAACGTGTTACGGCCAAAGTAGGCAGTCTGAGGTCCTTTAATCACCTCAACACGCTCAACATCACCGAGGGGCAAGAAGCCGCCACCGGCACCGATGTAAGAGCCATCCCAGAACAAAGCACCAACCTGTGTCGAAGGTGTAATGATCTGCTGGTTCATGCCACGGAAGCGAATGGCTGGGTTTACACGACCACCTGTTGCCGTTGATCCTTCAAACTGAAGGCCGGCAACGTAAGCAGAGAGTTCTTCAGGGTTATCGACCCCGGCGCGCTCTAGTTGGTCTTGTGACAGCGCAGACACAGAAACCGGAATTTCATAAATGTTCTCGTCACGCTTACGAGCGGTAACGACGATTTCTTCTAGCGCGAGGCTCTGCGCGAAGGCTTCTTGCGAGGCCGGCAACGCCACCGACGCCATCAAAGAGGCCACTAATAGATTACGGGTCTTCATCCAGTTCTCTCCCCTAGATCATATGAGCAACTGCCAGACCTGAATTGCCTGCCAGTCAGTTCTATTCAAAACTCGAGTGTTCCACCTCAGGAACGAAGGTCGTCAAAATGCCTATGTCCGAGACATCAGACAACGGAAATAGATAGTTATGCTAATGTTTTCACCCAACCGGTGCAGATTTGCACCACCCAGTAAAAGCTGTGCTCACTAAGTGGGCACTTTTCGCCGCCCCCTTCTAATGCTCACTCTACGAGCGTAGATTAAGCGTGCCGCTGGGGCGTAAACGCCGGTTCAACCCAGCACCAATACCAACCTTTCCAATTTAATTCTCCTGAAAATGTCGTCAAATTATAGCATTCGATCTCTTGAGCGTGGGCTCGCCCTACTACACACCCTCAGCCGGGTTGGCCCGCTGACCATCTCTGAGGCCGCTGTAACCACAGGCCTTCCGCGCCAAACGGTCTCGAGAATTTTATTTTTTTTAGAAGATCTTGGGTATGTCGTCCGACGCAAAGCCGACAAACGGTTTGAAGTCGGCGAAAAAACCCTAGGGCTGACGGATGGACTTCGGCACTCAAGTTGGGTCAGGCAGGCCGCCGTTCCGGTGATGGAAGCTCTATGCCGCGACATTTTGTGGCCTGTGACGATAGCCCATCCAAACTGCCTGGATATGGAGGTTTTATGGGATACCGACGCGCTGAGCCCCCTGGTCATGCGCCCTGCGCCGATTGGCCTGAAATTCCCTTTGGTGACGTCGATCAGTGGCCGCGTTTTTCTGGCCAACTGTAGTGTTGAACAGCGCCAGACCATGATTCAGGCGGTAATTACCGATGACCCGGATGTTCTTAATGAGGTAGATCTCAGCGCTGATCTACTGGACAAACAGCTGAATGACATCAAAGCGCGTGGTTTTTACTGTGATCAGATGCCCCACAAGGGGCACTCAAGTTTAGCCGCCCCAGTTTTCAGAGCCGGGAAAGTTGTCGCCGTTCTGGATATACGGTTTCCCGTCAAAGCGCTCAGCGTCAAAGACGCAACGGCAAAACTCTCTAACACCGTGATCCAAAGCGCCGCGGAAATCAGCGCGACTATAGGTTAGTTTTTCTAATTATTTTCAATAGTATATATTAAAAAATTAAGAAATTACATTCGCTCGGATCGGCTTACGATGCGCTCCACCTCTTGGCGCACAATCCGTTCGACCATGTATGGCAGATTATGGTCAAGCCAGTGCTTGAGGATCGGCGTACAGATCTCTCTTACGAGCTGTTCAATCGTAATGCCTTGATTTCCCATAGTCAGGGCCCGCTCTTGGGCGACGGCTTGAGCCAATTGCGCAATATGCACGCCTGCGACTTGTTCAACTTGGTCGGCCACCATGCCCTCCTGTCCATAGGGCTGGTAAGGCTGTTCTTCTGCCGGTGGTGGTGGCGGAGGTGGCACCGGCTGTTCGGCCACGGGCGTTGGCTCCGGCTCGGTTGCCGGCCCTTCTTCCTCAACCATCATTTCATCTGTGAGTTCAAGGGCTGACGGCTCCGCAACGACTTCTTCAAGCTCAGCAAAGGCGGCTTCGTCTTCTTCATGACTGTCGGCCAGCATGGCCGCGAGGTCAGGACCGTCATCCTCTTCCGGCTCGGGCTCCGGCTCAGGTTCCGGCTCTGGCTCAGCTTCCGCCGCGCCTTCTTCGCCGCCTTCTTCCTCATCTTCAGATAGAATCTTTCGAATGGAGGCTAGAATGTCCTCCATAGAAGGTTCTTGTTGACCTTCATCACTCATAGCGATTGGTCCGCTTATTCCCCAGGATAATTGGAGAGAACGTAACCCAAATGGTAAAAAAATTCTATAACCCCAGAAAAATCTGATGGTTAGCTCAAATTAAATTGATCAACGGCGGTCCGCGTCTTCTTCAGCGGCTCTAGATGACCCAAAGAAACTACCTTTAACATCGTCGTAGTGGTCAATCGCGTCATAGAGATTAACGCCCAAAGCTAACCCTTCCGCCGTTAATCGCCCTATAGAAGACAAAACTTGGAGGGTCGCAACCAGTTGATCACGCTGCGCTGTCACCAAGTTAACTCGGGCATCCAGGAGTTCTTGTTCCGCATCCAAAACGTCGAGAACTGTGCGAGCCCCGACCTCGGCTTCACGCTGCACACCTTCTAAAGCGATTTCGGAAGCCACAATTTGAGTCTCAATTGACGCGATACTTGCCCGCGCCGATTGATAAATTTCCCACGTCGACGTCGCAGACTCACGAGCATCTAAGCGGGCTTGGTCAGCCTCAAGGCGACGCTGTCCCGCTGTGTGTTTGGCTTGACGCAGCCGCGCATGAACCACGCCACCTTGGTATAAAGGCAGAGTAAGTGTCACCCGGCCCGATACCGCTTCCGCGGTGGATTGATCAGCGATTGTATCCCAGCCCTTAGATAACTGGCCTTCCAGATTTATGGATGGCAACAGATCACCGCGGGACGACTTAATATCTTCTTGAGCCGCTTCAGCTGTGAAAAGCGCGGCAACCAAGCTGGGATTATCGACGGACGCGGCCGTGATAGCCGCTTCTCGAGAGTCTGGCAGATTCCCGAGCGGTTCCGGTGTCACGAGGTTTTCAGGCGGTTTGCCAATTGCACTTTCATAAGCCGCGCGGGATTGTTGCAGGTTGCCTTCGGCCAAAATACGGGCCGAGACGGATGCTGAAAGGCGCGCTTCTGCTTGAGCTACGTCGGTTCGGGTAATCTCCCCAACGCGAAAACGATCCTGGGTGGCCTCTAATTGCCGGGTCAAAACCTGCACGTTGTTGGTCCGGAGTTCGACAACTGCCATATCGCGCAAGACATCGAAGTACGCTGTCGCAGCCGCCAAAAGGACCTGCTGTTCCGATGATTTTAGGCGCGCCCGCTGGGCTTCTACTTTGGCTTTGGCCGCTGCGGTCGCAGCTTGGGTCTTAAAACCTCTAAATAGTGGCTGTGATACTCCAAGAGACGCGCTTTGCGAGGTGCGCAACGTCGTACCCCCAGTGAATTGAGCACCACTTCCTACTACACCCTGAATTTCGGTCTCATTCCGCGCTCGTGACACGTTGCCATTGACAGACACGCTTGGACGCCAGCCAGACAAGGCAATCGGAACGGTTTCATCAACCGCCCGCAACTGAGCGCGGGCAGCCAACAGACTTGGATTGTTGGCGTAAGCCAAAGCCAGCGCCTGTGGAAGCGTATCAGCATCAGCGGGTTTTCCGCCGGCGAGAAGTCCGACGACCGCCGTCGTCGCCAACAACCATTTGAAACGCTTCATTGTTTTATATCCTCGACCCAAGTTTACAGCTTAGCTTTCCTGGCCGTTTACGTAACCGAAGCTCCGCCCGAATGCCACCGCAAAAGGTGTAACGGAGGGTAACCAAAACCGCAGGGCTCAGGGGTTTGAGCATAATATTGCACACATCGCCGTTCTATTTGACGGGTACACTAATACAATACGCAAACGGCATAAAATTGGTTTTATATTCTACGCTTTAAGAGAATTCGGTCAGAAGACAAACGCAGGTTTGGCCGCAAATTCAGGCAATAAGGGCACGCTAGCGTCAAACTCCGTCCTTTTGCCAAAGGCATTGCCAGTCCGTTGAACCAAAGTCGCGCGGCCTACTGGCCCGTTTTGGACGACAGCAACCAATCGACCACCGTCTGCCAGTTGCTGCTGAATTCCATCGGGAATTTCCGACACCGCACCGTCAAAGACGATGACGTCATAGGGCGCTTGGCTAGCGCATCCCTCATTCACCGAGGCAGACACCACTGCCACCGTATCCGCACCCAGTTCAGCAAGATGCTTCGATGCTGCATCTTTGGTCGGACCGTCTTCTTCAACTGCAACAACGGAGCCAGCCATATGAGCCAAGACAGCTGCGATGTAGCCCGTCCCACAGGGCAGCACCAGCGCATGATCCGACGCTTGCACATCGGAAAGTTGAAGCAAACGCGCCGCCACCATGGGTTCCATGAGCCAGCGACCGGCCGCCACTTCTAGGTCTTCATCGACATAGGCGAGAGACTGACGGGCCGCCGGAAGGAATTTTTCGCGTGGCACTTTGCCAATTGCGTCAATAACCAAAGGGTCGGTGACTTCATTCGTCCTGACTTGGCTCGCAACCATGTTGCGCCGTGCAAGCTCAAAATCCATAGATGTGTCCCTTTCGATTGGACCACGTCAGCCTTTGGATGCCGCAGGCCTAAACGCAACCGCTTATACCGAACCAAGACAGGCAACTCAATCTCGACTGCCAATCTCATGCCATTGCTCATCGGCGTGTATCCCAGCATTTATGGGCGCTTGACCGCCCTTCGCTGCGCTTCTATAAAACGCCGCTTCGCGGTGATTCAAACCGTGATGAGGCTTATCTACATAGGTGGTCTCGGGCCGAGTGGCAGAGTGGTGATGCAGCGGACTGCAAATCCGTGTACGTCGGTTCGATTCCGGCCTCGGCCTCCAAGCAGTGGTCCGGCGTAGCTCAACGGTAGAGCATTCGACTGTTAATCGAAGGGTTGTAGGTTCGAATCCTACCGCCGGAGCCATCTTCTCCTCAGATACGGTCATCCCAGAGAGCGTCTATCGGTTCGACCCAATCCGATGAATACATGGGTGTTTGACCGTTTCGCTAGCCCTACGATATAAATGCTCGAGAATTCAAAGAAATGTTCGCGTTTTGCGGGCCATGTGGGGAATTTTTGTGACCTTCAAGAAACGCCTTCTCGCAGCAGTACTTGCGTCAGTGTCTGTTTGCGTCGTTACCTCTGTTCAAGCCGCGCCTCTTCGCGATGAACTTGTTGATCTCGTTGCGAACCACCCTCTTATTCAATCCAATAAGTTCCAGCTGCAGTCTGCCGACCAAAATGTCCGCGCGGCTCTCTCCCCCTATTTGCCCACGCTTGATCTTACTGCGGATGCAGGACAAGAGCGGATCAGCACAGCGGCGTTACGATCAACGCCGAACGGACCATCAGAGAGCGGCACAGAAACCTGGGGGCTCTCACTGACCCAGAACATTTATGACGGCGGACTTAAGTCGTCTAATCGGACATCGTCTAAGCTGCAACGCGACGTCGCTGACATTACCCTGACCAGCGTGCGTCAAAGCATCATGTTTGAAGGCATCGCGGCTTATTTGGATGTTCTTCGCCAAGCTCAGCTTCTGAACCTGTCGACCCAAAACGAAGAAAATATTCGTCGGCAGCTGAACCTTGAAGATGAACGGGTGCGACGTGGCTCCGGGATTGCCGTTGACGTCCTGCAAGCTAAATCGAGACTTCAGATCGCGTTGGAGCGAAAGGTATTCGTGCAAGGGGCGCAAATAGATGCCCGCAGTCGATATCTGCAAGTGTTTAGCCGACAACCGGATCTCACAACGATGAGAATGCCGGCAGCACCTAGCAAACTCCTACCCAATTCATTGGAAGACGCAATCAGCATTGCGCTTGTAGAAAATCCGGCAATCAAATCAGGGCAACGACAAATAGAAATCGCGGATCAGAACCGTGAAGGTGTTGTCTCAGAGTTTTACCCGACCATCGATATTGTTGCTGAGGGCAACTACGAAGATGATTTCAACGGCGTCCCAGGCATTCGCCGGGATTACTCCGTAAAAGTTCGCGCGAATTGGAATCTGTTCAACGGTCTAAGTACTAAATCCAGAACGAAGGGTGCCGCTTATACCTACCAAGCGCGTCAAAGTGATTACGTTCAAACACGCCGCAAGATAGAAGAACAAACGCGACTGTCTTGGCAGGCACTCATGACGGCGCGCGAGCGGGTCGAACTCCTCGACAACGCTGTGAATATTGCCGGAGAGGTTTTTGAATCACGGGAGCGCCTTCGTGAATCTGGCAGGGAAACAGCTTTGAACGTGCTTGATGCAGAGAACGAAGTGTTTAACGCACGCATCAACTATACTTCGGCGCTGTTTGATGCGCGTGCCGCCTCTTTTCAATTGCTTCTCGCGATGGGACGGCTAGACCAGGTGGTTGGCCAAGGCCGCTAGGCCACAGAAAAACCTATTTGCTTGTTGCGACGAAAACTCCGTCCCAATCGGACGGCGGGGGTTCGGTCTTGTACATCTTCATGCGGTCCTCATAGAGGGCATAGAACCGATCCAACTCATGCACCAAACCAACGCCCTGCATGGTCTGAATTTTGGCCCGCGCTTCACCAATTATAACAGCTGTCCCAGTCCAATCTTGGCTGCGGTATGTTTTAATGATCCCGTCGTGGATCTCTTTGAGCTCTTTAAAGTCTGGGTTTTGTGCAACATCAGGATCGCCAAGCAGCGCATGAATGCGGACAGCCTCTGTCTTGCCTTTCACCATAATCAGATCAAGCTCGACTTCCGCATAGTCCGGCGCTAGTTCAGCCGTGACGTCGCCAATAACAATTGTCACGCCGTAAGCCTTTGATTGCCCCTCCAGACGAGAAGCTAGGTTTACGCTATCGCCAAGCACGGAATAATCGAAACGTTGTTCGGACCCCATATTGCCAACACAAGCTTCACCCGTGTTAAGGCCGATGCCGATTTTTATGGGGCGATGCTCCCGCCCCTCTTCTTCTGCTTCCTGCTCAAGCGTATTGTTTAGCACCTCAAGTGCGTCGATCATTAACAAGGCTGACTCACATGCATCACGTGCATGATCTTCATCAGCCAACGGCGCATTCCAAAACGCCATGATGCAGTCACCCATGTACTTATCAATCGTTCCATTGTGACTGAGGATTAAATTCGTCATGGGTGTCAGGAACTTGTTTATAAGACTCGTCAAACCCTGCGCATCAAACAATTCCGAGATTGAAGTAAAGCCGCGCACGTCACAGAACATAAATGTCATTTCGCGCATCTCGCCGCCGAGCGCGAGCTGATCCGGATCGTCCGCTAGTTTCTTGACTAGGTCTGGCGACAAGTACTGCCCGAATGCTGAGCGCACCTGTTTACGCTGAGCCTCTTCTTGAATAAACGCGGCGTATGTCAAGAAACCATAAATCAAAATCCCGACCATGATTGGAAAACCAGGATCCCATAATTCCAGCCGGGTCGAATAGGCATCCCAAGAGTACCAAATAACGGATGCCATGATACCCATGAACACCCATATGGAAATACGTGCGGGAAGAATTGGCGTGATAATAATCATCAAGATGCCAATGAAGATCGCGGCCAGAACTTCAAAGCCGTCAGCTGTTGACAATCTTGTTAACTGGGTTCCGTTGAGCACGTTTTCGATAATGTTGGCGTGAACCTCCACGCCCGGTACTGCCGGGTCTAGAGGTGTTGCACGAACATCGAATAGGCCCTGAGAAGACGTGCCTACAAGCGCGATCTTACCTTCAATTCGACTGCGGTCAACGCGTTCGCTCAATACGCTGGCAGCGGGAATATAGTTCGCTTTGTACTCACGATTGGGCGTGTAATAGACCCAAATACGAGCGTTCCGATCGACAGCTATTTCAATATTTTCTCTGACCGGTCGAAGCTTCTGCAAAATAATCCGTTGCAAGCCATCGTTCTCATCGGTGTCGACGATTACAGTGCGGGCCCCTAAATGAAGGCGGATGCTTTCGAGAGATAGTGACGGGAATATTCCATTGGGGCTCGCCACGGCCATGGAAACACGACGCACGATGCCATCAAGGCGGTCTTCCGCGACACTAAACACCCCTCGCCCCGCCGCTGCGCGATCCAAGACCTCGACATTACGAAGAATGAAGGGATGGTCCTCCAACCAAGGACGTGGATTAGAACCACGCTCACCGCGAATTGATGATCGGGTATAGCCCGGATCAGAACGGGCAACTGACAACGGTGTATGGCCCGTGACGACAATTTTACTTTTCTTGATTGCCGCGGCGAAGACGTCGTCATTCGTGGGAATAGCTTTGAGGGTGTTCCGGGTCTCCTCAGTAATGCCGTCAATGCCATCCGCCAAATTGGCGATTGACGTTGTATCCACTTCCGGGAAAACAATATCAAAGGCGATAGCAGTGGCACCCATTGCGGTGAGTTTCTCGACCAACTCCGCCCAACGTGTGCGTGGCCATGGCCATTGCCCATATTCGTCTAGACTTCCCTCATCCAGATCGATAACTACAACCTGACCTGATTGCCCCATAAAAGGGCGAGGCTTAATGTTCTGGTAGGTGTCAAACGTTTTCGCCCGGATGAGCCGCAGCAACTCGGGGTCATCGTTACGGATCCAAACCAAACCGATGAGCGCAAGTATTGTTGTTAACCGACCGGTCTGGATCAGTGATTTATTGAACCATCGCAACCACCATCGGATAGAAAGGAAACGCCCCAATTCCATACGCGAAAGCAGCGCCTCTGCCTTCCCACTAATAAGGGGGGAGGGTAGAGCAACCTCACCGTCTTCTTCATCATTTGGAGTATCGTCCCGCACAGCGCCCCCAGCGCCTACCCCTCATTTAGATCTTATTCTAACTGGGCTGCGCACAGTGTTATAGGAAATTCCAGTGTTCTTGGCGATCTCAGAATTACCGGCAAACTATCCTTACGCTCTAAAAGGGACTAAATATCAGCGATGCCAGAGATAACCGGTCCCATTTCTAGGTTTTTTGCAACGCCAGAGAGAGCGTGGCTCAAAGATTTTCTTGAGCCGCTGCAAACGATGTTCAAGGAAGTCCTTCTGGTTTCCCTATTCGTCAATATCCTGGCAGTGGCGGTTCCTGTATTTGTCCTCCAGGTCTATGACCGGGTGGTTTTTCACGCTGGCATGACCACATTGCAAGGCCTTGTCATTGGCATGGTTATTGTCATCGCGTTTGATTTCATTTTGCGGCAAACCCGTTCCAAAGTGATGCAAAGCGTCGCTCTCCGTCTAGACATCGCCGTAGGGCGGCACTTATTCGAGAAAATAATGGCGCTGCCACTTCGCAGTCTCGAAAGCCGTCCTGCCTCATACTGGCAATTGTTATTCCGTGATGTTGAGGCCGTGCGCAACACGTTGTCGGGCGTATCAGCTATTCTTTGCGCGGACCTACCTTTCGCAGTCCTATTTCTTACGGTCGTGTTCCTGATTGCGTGGCCCGTCGCATGGGTTCTGGTGATCATTTTTGTGGTTTTTGTCGTTCTGGCTTGGCGCTCCGGACAAGTCGTTGCCGCAGCAGCTGAAGAAGAAAAGACGAAAATCATCAATCGGGACGGACTCATTACAGAAATGATTATGGGGCGGAGTACGATCAAAGCTCTCGCCATGGCAGATCATTTGCGGCCACTTTGGGAAGACCGACAAGCCGAAGCGATCGAGCAGTCATTGATCCGAGGCACTAAGACAGACTCCTTTGTCAATGCGGGACACGGCCTGACCATGTTTACGACGGTTGCGATGACCACGGTCGGTGCCGTCGCGATTATGAATCAAGAGCTGACCATTGGCGGACTAATTGCTGCAAACATGCTCAGCGGCCGTTTGCTTGGACCTCTCAATCAATTGGTTGGGGCGTGGCGCAATTTCGTATCCTTCGGGCAGTCCGTAGATCGCCTCGGAACCATATTTAGTGAAGCGGAAGATAAGAGTGATACCGCCATAGCCCTTGAGCGCCCCAAAGGGCGAATCACTTTTGAAGAAACCACTTTTAAGTACGGCGAAAACGCGCCACCGGTTGTTGACGATGTCAAACTGGATATCGCGCCTGGGGGTGTGACAGCAATTATGGGCGCCAACGGCAGCGGAAAAACGACGCTGCTCAAATTACTGCTCGGCCTTTATACCCCGGTCAGCGGGCGGGTCCTTCTCGATGGCGCCGACATAAAACAATTCTCTAGGAAAGACCTTGCGCATTGGATTGGCTATGCCCCGCAGGAATGCATCCTGTTCAATGGCACGGTTCGTGACAACATCGCCCAAACCCGGCCGGACGCTGAGGACGGTGAAATTGTGCGCGCCTCTACACTTGCCCAAGCCCACGACATGCTTATCAATTTACCCGATGGTTATGGCACTTTAGTTGGTGAAGGTGGATCACTTTTGTCGGGCGGGATGCGACAACGTATAGCCATAGCTCGCGCCCTACTTGGATCGCCTCCTGTTATTGTTATGGACGAACCATCAGGCAGTTTAGATAAGGATGCTGAAGCAAACCTGAGACAAACACTCTCTGAGCTCGGCAAAACACACACCGTCATCGTCGTAACGCATAGCCCGATCCTGCTGCAGGCCTGTAGAAATGTCATCATCATGGACAAAGGGCGTATACGAGCTGCCGGTCCCATACAAAAGGTCATGGACGCGATGGCCGCAGCCCAAACTGAGAGTGGCAAACCGGTTAAGGCTATCCCCCTCAAGGTCACAAAAGTAGACCCGCAGGACAAAGACAGCATCTCTGAAACAGCGGATCAGTAAGGGCAGCTTCGGACACACTATGAGCCAACTCGACGATCTACTCGAACACAATACGGCGCCAAGCTGGCGCATTGTGGCCTATGGAATCATGGGCTTGCTTGGCATGTTCCTTTTGTGGTCCGCCTTTGCTGATTTAGATGAAGTCGCTATTGCCCCAGGCGAGGTTGTCCCGCAAGGGCGCGTCAAAACAATTCAACACCTTGAAGGTGGCATAATCGACGAATTGTTAGTACGTGACGGCGACACTGTTCGCGAAGGCACACCCCTCGTCCAATTGGATTTAGCTGGAACTGTAACCAACATCGAGGAACTACAAGTTCGCCGTGATGGCCTGCTCATCCGTAAAGCTCGATTAGAGGCTGAGGCCAATAGCACATCGCTGACACTGCCAGCAGATCTGACGCCTGGCATGGACAGCATTATCGAGGCGGAGCGTAAAGCGTATGAAGCGCGCCTCAAGGAATTAAATAGTACGCGTGCTGTTCTTGAGGGACAGGCTGTGCAACGCGGGCAAGATGTTCGTGAAGTTGAAGCGCGCCTCAACGCCGTTCGAACAAACCTTGGTCTCGCGCGTCAACGGCTCACAATGTCGGCTGACCTTTTACGAGACAAATTGCAGTCGCCTATGGATCACCTTCAAATTGAAAGTGAAGTCGAAAGTTTCGAAGGGGAAATTGCAGCCCTGACCGAAGCTCTACCCCGCGCCCAAGCCGCCATGAACGAAGCATTAGAGCGTGTTCAGGAACTTAATTTGCGTTTCGCCCGCGAAGCACGAGAGGAACTGGGTGAAACAGAAATGGGAATTGCCCGGACGCGCGAATTATTAGCAACTGCCGACGATCAACAAACACGCACTACGATCAGAAGCCCAATCACTGGCGTGGTCAAGAACATGCGCTACACCACAATTGGTGGCGTCGTCCGGCCTGGGGAACCCATTCTCGATATCGTGCCGTCAGAAGACACCTTAGTTGTGGAAGCGCGCCTCAATCCAATGGACCGAGGTTTCGTACAAGAAGGCCAGGACGCGACAATCAAAATTGATACTTTTGATTTTGTCCGCTATGGCGGCATTGAAGGCGAAGTAATTTCTGTTGCGCCAGATTCCACAATGCCCGAAAACGCGGCACCATATTTTAAAGTCGTGATTAAAACCGCGCAGCCGTGGCTCGGGAACGAAGAAGATGGCTTTGTTATATCTCCAGGAATGGGGGCGACTGTAGACATCCACACCGGCACCAAATCCGTGATGGACTATCTCATCAGGCCGGTTTTGAAATTAAAGCACGAATCTTTTCGAGAGCGCTGAGACCTTTCTTACTGACCAGGAATCAGGGTCATACGCTCTCTAGCAACGAGAGCGCCATCCCACATGTCACGCGCCTTAAGTTCGACTTCTCGCATAAAGTCATCGTTGTGGTCGGGATCATGATGGAAGATTGCAAGTTGCTTCACGTCTGCATCTTTGCACAACCGAACACCCTCTTCCCATGTTGAATGGCCCCAGCCAATTTTTTCTGGAAACTCTTCATCCGTGTAGGTCGAGTCATAAACGACAAGATCCGCACCCTCGATTAGGGCAAGCACATTTTCATCGGGTTTACCGATAATGTGTTCAGTATCGGTGACATAGCAGATCGACTGACCGTCATGCTCTATCCGGTATCCAGTTGCCCCATTAGGATGATTGAGCGGTTTGGTTGCCAGATTTACACCTGGATACAATTCCCACTTTTCACCTGTTTGAAAGTCCACAAAATCAAGGTTGGCCTGTAACGCTTCTAGCGGCACAGGAAAGATGGGGTTCGCCATCTGATTAGCCAGAACGTTCTCGATACCACCATGATCAAATAAATTTCCCCCGTAAATGGAAAATTTACAATCTGACATAAAAGCAGGTCCAAAGAATGGGAATCCGCTTATGTGATCACCATGCCCATGGGTAAGAAGAATGACGCCATCTTTGACCCCGTCCTTAACAAATTCATCGCCAAGCTGTCTTATGCCTGTACCAGCATCAAGAATAATTCGTTTGTCGCCAGCAAACACCTCAAGACAGCTCGTATTGCCGCCATAGACCATATGCTGCGGCGATGGACAAGCAATACTGCCTCTAACGCCCCAAAACTTAACTGCCAAAGTCATTCATACTGATCCATGTCGTTCATTACCCAGCTAGGCTGGAAATGCCGTGTCTAAAATAGGAAGGAATTTTAACACGCTGATTATACTTACCGAAACATAATTACTTAAAGTTTCGACCGGTACTGGCGTTTAATTAATATGAGAATATTTCAATCGCGGAAACCAGAACCTCTCGATATACCCGACAGCGGAATGAGGGTCTTTTATGCCTTGAAAGGAGGCAATTTTTCCCATTAATTGGCAAATCTAGCAAGATCCTAGGCGGCGTTCTCGCCCCGATTTTTGTTCGACCCAACGTAGGCTGCGGCACAATGTTCCGCACAATAAGGCTTCGTTTGAAAGATCGGCTCACCGCAAAAGTGGAAATTATCCTCTTTTGGGTCGCCGATAGGCCAGCGGCAGGTCTGGGTTGTCAGGGTCGCCAGAGTGTAAACTTTCGTTTCTTCCTTCTTTGGCTCAGCTTTCTTTCCGGCCCTTCTGATCGGAGAAGGACGGCTTTTCAGTCCAAGGCGATGCGCTTTGCCAACCACGGCATTCTTGGATACACCAAGGCGTTTGCCGATCTCTACAGTCGTCAAACCTTCAGACCACAGTTTTTTGAGCTTAGCGATGCGATCATCTGTCCATACATCAGGCATAGGTCACCTCAGAATTTGGCCGGAGAATTATGTAAAAAAGGCGGAAAAGATTGGGAACATACCCATACACGCCCCACCTGTCCATAACAGGAACGCGTTGGAGCCCAATAAGTTCAAACCTATACTCTCGTTGGTATGACCGCATTCATGAGAAAAATCCGTTCCTTTGCTTTAGCTGTGATTTGCGCTTGTCTGACCTCGGGCGTGCAAGCGGCCGATGCAACCCGAATTTTGGTTCTGTCAGCCTCCAGCGCCGCGCCGGTTGTTCAAGAACTAGCGTCGCAGTTCACGGATCAATCAGGAGTTTCTGTGCGCGTATCCATCGGCAGCTCCGGCACGTTGGCACGACAGATCAACCAGAGCGCCCCAGCAGATATTTACATTTCTGCATCACCGCAGTGGATCGACCAACTGACATCACAAGGTCGCCTTGATCAGAAGCATTTGGCGCCGCTCGCTCGCAACCGTTTGGTTCTCGTCGGTCCCAAATCATCTCGGCAAACGGGCCTCCTCAACGCCTCAAAGCCTCTAGAGATACTGCGTCGGCTAGACGAAGGTCGCCTAGCTATTGGTGACCCGAGCCATGTCCCGGCTGGCTATTATGCAAAAGACGCGATCGAAACCCTCGGCATATGGCCGGCAGTTCGCGATCGTCTAGCTCTGCAATCGAATGTGCGGGCCGTTTTGGCCATGGTCGAGCGCGGCGAAACTCCACTTGGCATCGTATATGCAACCGACGCTGCTTTGAGCGATCGCGTTCGCATTGCCGCTATCATACCGCCGGAATCGCATGCGCCAATTGAGTACACAGTCGCGGTTCTAACGGGGCGGGCTTCAGACCACGTAACGGCATTCTATCGCAGCTTACTGAGCCCAAAGGGTCAAACCGTGTTTGAACGATATGGATTTGGTATGGTGCAAACACCTACTGTAATTCAATCCTCAAGCACGACCCCATCTATGCCATAGGTGCCCTTGGGGTCTTCGACTTCGATCACCCAAATATCGGCGTCGTACTTTCTTTGCCGGCCAATATACGAATCAGCATCGGACTCCGGGACAAGGTCGCTCCCAGTCCCCGCCAACCATGCCAATTCCCCCAGTTCGGTGCGAACTTGGGTATAGACGCGACAGCCATCTGTGAACCTATTGACCTTGACCAACACAGCCCCTGCATCATCGTCGCCTCTGCTGAGCAAGGCCGCCATGTAGCCATCCGCCTCTAACTGGCGAAGGAAGGCCTGCACCCAAACCCACGTCTTTAGTCGCGTTTCCACAGCTTCAACCTTGCCATGCCATCGGTTTTGACCTTTGATAAGCCATTGAAATAGTATAGATAAACTTAGGTCACCGACCCGGCAAGTTCGGGTGTAAAGCCCCCTGGCTATGGGCCACTTTCGATGAGAGTTTCTGGGACGGGGGGACCTGATGAGGCCTGACATGATTATGCTGTTTGAGCCCCTTTCTGATGACAGTCTGGGCCTGGTTAATGGTTGAGAACCACTCAGCATTAAGGAC
>JAURPI010000029.1 GCA_030835385.1 Alphaproteobacteria bacterium
ATCTGGCCGCATTCGCGCAAATGCCAACAAAAAGATCGAGACAACAGGATATGATCCCATTTACAAACTTGGGGGTGCCGTCAGACTAATGAGAACTCGCATCGCATTGCTGGCGCAGCTGTTTCGTGGCTAATCCCAATGCCTCGTTCGTGCAAAAGATCTTCCACATTACGAATTGAGAGCGGAAACCGAACATAAAGCATCACAGCCAACCGGATAATATCTGGGCTTGTTTTAAAGTAGCGAAATAGGGAGTGTTTTGCCATACGAAGAGGCTACGAAACCGCCCACCCCGTCTCAAGTTAGTTTTGTCTGACAGTGCCGCTTTTTGTCATCCCGCGACGCTAATTGGTCGCCCTGCCCGCCTGAACCGATTTTGCTCTGACAGCTCCTGTTCAGATGCATTCACCTCCGTCGATGACGAGCGCGTGTCCAGTCATGAACGTCGACATGTCAGAGGCGAGGAACAGGATTGCATCGGCCATTTCTTCAGTTGTGCCCCACCGCCCCATCGGGATGGTTCGTGAAACGTATTCCTCGAGCTTTTCCCGACCACCCATCTGCTTTTCGAAACCAGCATTGAAAGGTGTGTCGATAAAGCCCGGGCAAAGCGCGTTGAAACGCACGTTATGTTTGGCGTAGTCAGCTGCCATCTGGCGGGTCATTGCCACTACAGCGTGCTTGGTGGTTGCATAAGCAATCATATCACGATCATATTGCACACCAGAATTTGACGATGTAATTATGACGCTTCCGCCACCCTGGTCACGCATGTGACCAACCGCGGACCGCGCCGCAATAAAATGCGATCGGACATTGAGCCGCCATGACATATCCATTCCATGGACTGGAACTTCTTCAAGGTTGCCTTCTATTTGATACCCAGCGTGCGAGTGCAGAATATCAAGACGTCCATATCTGCTAACAACCGAGTTTATTTGCGCAAAGACTGCCTCGTCATCGGTGACGTCGAGACCGGCCGAAGTTGCATTCACTCCCTCGTTTTCTAGTTCCGCCACAACCATGGCGGCCTTGCCCGCATCGAGATCGGTCACAACCACGAGCGCACCGTGGCGGGCCATTGCCATGGCTCCTGCCTTGCCGATTCCTGAACCGGCGCCGGTGACCATAACAACTTTGCTTTCCAGCATCGGGAATGATCTAATCCATTTAGAATGAGACTGCGTAAAATTAGACATCTTGCAATAGCTTTGAGAGATCATCGAAACCAACAACATGACAATAAATCATGTTGATGATTTCCAGCTCTTTCTCGTGTAGTTCCATTGTTGCGGCCGCACAAGCGTCGTGAACAACAACCACACCAAAGCTTTCGTCAGCCAATGACCGAACCGTTGAACTGACACATTGGTCGGTAAAAATACCTGACACGATCACGTCAGTGATGCCAATGTTACGCAGTATCAACCGCAGATTGGTACCGGTCAATGCACTATCGGTGGTTTTAGTAACCACTATCTCGTCACCCTGGGGGGACAACTCGGGCACTAATTGACTGGCTTCGCTGTCTTTTGGCAGAAGCAGATAGTTGAACCCTGGTTTTTTTTGGCTAAGAGAGCGGTCGCGGCCATCTTGCGTCTGACAGGCAATGCGGGCGAAGATTACTTCTATCCCCTCACGCCGCGCCCAATTCAGCATCTTGGTGTTGTTGGGGATGACGATGTTGTTCATCCGGTCATAGAACGGCTTCCAACGCGCGGCCTCGGCGGAATCATTGTCAGGCTCAAGATAGGTATTCTGGATATCGATCACCAAAAGCGCAGTAAGTTTGCGCTCCAGAACGATATCTTCGGGGTCATCAGCAGTTTCATAGTAGAAACTGCGATAGGCTTTTTTCCAGTCACTCATCTGATGTCTCCTAAGTGCTGCTGATCTTGTCCATCCAGATCTGACCCAGACGGGCGGTTGTGGCGGCAAAGCCAGGCGCTAATTCTTGCGGCTCAGGCGCTTCGATATGGCTACCAATCCAAGCGAGCAAAGCCATACGGCGCAGCATCACGAAGGTATCAATCTCGGCTTCTTCCTCGATCGGCAATGCACGAACCGAACGGTAGCCATGCACCCACGCCGCCTTGAGGTCGGGAATGCGTTGATCATCTTCGATAAAGCTGATGGCAGAAGCGAAATCGTATAGAAACCATCCCCAGCCACAATCATCAAAATCAATCAGCCGAGTGCCATCACCGTCGACTAGCAAGTTTGCGAGCCGCATATCGGCATGGATCAGGTTGAAGCGCGTCGGAGCCTTGCCAAACTCCGTTAAGCGGCTTCGGATTGTCGCCTCGACTCGCTCGAGCACAGGTTTGACGGTTCCGTCTACCTCAGGCGCATTACGCCAATCGCCCCACGTCGGCGTTTCGCCAAACACTGAATCCACATCCCATGTCGGCCTTTCAAAATTGTCGGGTTTTTGCCAGCTCAACACGTGATCATGGCAGCGTGCTGCAATAGCGCCCAATTCCTCAAAGCCACCCGACATATCGCCACTTTCATCCGGTGCTTCGCCCTCTACAAAGTGAAACAGAACTAGGTAGCGTGGCTCGCTCAGTCCCTTAACACGTGCTTTTTGAATGGGTTGCCCGTTTTTGCCCACATAATAGCCTGGCGTTGTCACAATCTTAGCAGCATCCAAGGCTTCCAGCCAGCCAAGCTCGCACTCAATAGCCCTGTAAGAATGATAGTTCTCGCGGTGCACCCGCAGGATAGATTTATAACCATCTCGTGCTTCTACCAAATAAGTAGCGTTCTCCGACACGTTGATCAGCCGCGCGGTAGCACCTGCCGGAATATCCCATAGCGACAGGGACTGGTTCGCCAAAGTTTCGAGATGGACCAACAGCTCTTCAAGCGGCAAATCCGTTCCGGCCATGGTGTTCCTCCAGGTTAGTTCTCAGATTTCCTCAAGCGCTTCTAGCGATTCAGGCAAAATTTGACCACCGTCCACGATAATTTGCTGGCCGGTGATGTAGCTGGCCTCGTCCGACGCGAAGAAAAGCGCAGCATTGCCGATATCCTCGACATCGCCCAGCCGTTTCAGTGGGATTGAATTGGCCATAGTTTTCAAA
>JAURPI010000030.1 GCA_030835385.1 Alphaproteobacteria bacterium
ACTCTGCGCCACCAGATTCCGCCAACACCTTCGTGATCGCTGCCGTCAACGTCGTCTTGCCATGGTCAACGTGACCAATCGTGCCGATGTTGCAATGCGGCTTATTACGCTCAAACTTTTCCTTCGACATGGCCTAAACCCTTTCTGCCTCTTCGTTCGTTAAAAACCGACGCCGGTTATCCCGCCATCTTGGCTTTAATCTCGTCCGAAACAGCGTTCGGAACTTGCTCATAGTGATCGAATACCATTGTAAACTGTGCGCGACCCTGGCTCATGGACCGCAGGGTATTCACATACCCAAACATATTAGCCAACGGCACCATCGCATCGATGACGCGCGCATTTCCGCGTTGATCCATTCCACCAACGTTGCCACGGCGACTGTTTAAGTCACCGATGATGTCACCCATGTAGTCTTCCGGTGTTACCACCTCGACCTTCATGACCGGCTCTAACAACTTCGGACCTGCCTGAGGTAGGCCTTCGCGCACTGCCGCGCGCGCGGCGATCTCAAAAGCCATCACCGAAGAATCAACATCGTGATAGGCGCCGTCATAGAGCGTTGCCTTAACGGCGGTCATTGGGAAGCCGGCAATAACACCGCTTTCCAATTGCGTCATGATGCCTTTTTGCACACCCGGGATGAATTCCTTAGGAACATTACCGCCGGTGACCGTGTTATCGAATTCGTTGGCTGAACCAGCTTCAAGCGGCTCAAATTTAATTTTGACGCGCGCGAACTGACCACTACCACCAGATTGCTTTTTATGGGTGTAGTCACAGTCAAAGTCTTTGGAGATGGTTTCACGATAGGCCACCTGTGGGGCACCCACGTTGGCCTCAACCTTAAACTCGCGCTTCATGCGATCCACGAGAATTTCCAGGTGAAGCTCACCCATTCCCTTAATGATCGTCTGACCACTTTCATCGTCAGAGCTCACGCGGAAAGACGGATCTTCAGCGGCCAACCGAGCCAAAGCCATGCCCATCTTTTCGACGTCGGTCTTAGTTTTCGGTTCCACCGCAACTTCGATAACAGGATCGGGGAATTCCATCCGCTCGAGCAAAACAGGATTGGCTGTATCGCTAAGGGTGTCCCCAGTTGTGGTGTCTTTCATGCCGACCAGCGCAATGATATCGCCCGCCGTACACTCTTTAATTTCTTCACGGTTGTTGGAATGCATCAGCAACATACGGCCAATGCGCTCTTTCCGGTCCTTAACTGTGTTCAGAACAAAAGCACCACTCGCGATCTTGCCCGAATAAACGCGGGCGAATGTCAAAGATCCAACAAACGGGTCGTTCATAATCTTAAAGGCGAGCGCAGCAAACGGCTCGCTGGAGTCAGACTTGCGCACCAATACATCTTCAGTGCCGGGCAAAATGCCCTCAATCGGAGGCAAGTCCAGCGGTGACGGCAGGTAATCAACAACAGCGTCAAGCAGCGGCTGCACACCCTTATTCTTAAAGGCAGACCCACACAGAACCGGAACAAACATCTGGGCAATAGCACCCTTGCGGATACACATTTTTAGCGTTTCTTCATCAGGCTCATTGCCTTCGAGATACGCTTCCATAGCGTCGTCATCCATCTCGACGGCGGTTTCAAGCAACGTTTCACGCAGCTCATTGGCACGATCTTGGAGACCAGCTGGAATGTCGACGTAATCGAACTCAGCGCCGAGATCCTCGCCCTTCCACAGAATGGCTTTCATACGGATCAGGTCGACCACACCTTCAAATTCGGCTTCAACGCCAATAGGGAAATTCAAAATCAGTGGTCGTGCAGCAAGGCGATCAACCATCATCTCGACGCAACGGTCAAAGTCAGCGCCCATGCGGTCCATCTTATTGACGAAGCAAATGCGCGGAACCTTGTACTTATCGGCCTGGCGCCAAACTGTTTCTGACTGAGGCTCAACACCTGCGACCGAGTCAAACACAGCAACCGCACCATCCAAAACACGAAGGGCACGTTCTACTTCAATTGTGAAGTCCACGTGCCCTGGCGTATCGATGATATTGATACGATGATCATTCCAGAAACAGGTTGTCGCAGCGGATGTGATTGTAATGCCACGCTCTTGCTCCTGCTCCATCCAGTCCATTGTGGCATTGCCGTCATGAACTTCACCGATCTTATGGGAGCGACCAGTGTAATAGAGCACGCGCTCTGTCGTCGTCGTTTTACCGGCATCGATATGAGCCATGATACCGATGTTACGGTACCGATCGAGTGGTGTGTTGGGAGACGACATTGCTACTTACTCTTCAAATCTATGTCTGCGTTACCAGCGGTAGTGCGAGAAAGCCTTATTGGCTTCTGCCATCCGATGGGTGTCTTCGCGTTTCTTAACTGCGCCACCGCGATTAACGGAGGCGTCCAACAGTTCACCAGAAAGCCGATCAACCATCGTTGTCTCACTGCGCGAGCGCGCAAATGACACCAGCCAACGGAAGGCCAGCGCTTGACGACGATCAGGCCGCACTTCAACTGGAACCTGGTACGTGGCGCCACCAACACGACGGGAGCGCACTTCAACGGCAGGCTTAATGTTCTCTACGGCTTCATGGAATGTTTTGACTGGATCGGTCCCAGTCTTGTCAGAAATCTTATCCAGCGCACCGTATACAATGCGCTCGGCTGTCGACTTCTTCCCTTGGAGCATGACCGAGTTAATGAACTTGGCAATCACGAGATCACCAAACTTGGCGTCTGGCAAAATTTCTCGTTTTTCAGCTGCGTGACGGCGTGACATATCAAACGGTCCTCTTTCTCATAGCCACTATTTAGGCCGCTTGGCGCCGTATTTGGATCGACGCTGACGGCGATCACCGACGCCCTGCGTGTCCAACGTGCCTCGAATAATGTGATAGCGAACGCCAGGAAGATCCTTCACACGTCCGCCGCGGATCATCACCACTGAGTGCTCTTGAAGGTTATGGCCCTCACCCGGAATATAGCTGGTGACCTCGAAGCCATTTGTTAGTCGTACGCGCGCGACTTTGCGGAGCGCCGAGTTCGGCTTCTTAGGCGTCGTCGTATAGACCCGTGTGCACACGCCACGCTTTTGCGGGCATGCCTGCATGGCAGGCACTTTGTTGCGCTTCACTGGCACTGTGCGACCCTTGCGCACCATCTGGTTGACCGTTGGCATACGCCCGATCCCTTTTTTCAAATTCAACAATGCCACCTTGAGGCGCCTGAAAATGGCCCTCCTAGGCAGCAAGCAAACCAGAACACACACAGCGCACCGAACGCGCTAAGGCATGATCTGGCCGTTTTCTGTGGCCCAAGGGCCTATGTAACTGCGCTAAATTAGGTTTTGCTGCCCGCGTTTAGACCGCATCAGGGTCTACCACCGGACGCCTTATTAAGCGGGGCGGAATATATGAGCGGCCTAACCCGCCGTCAACCCCAGAATCCTTTGAAAAGTGGGAATTTTTTCGGGGCTGAAGAAGCCTCCAGATCGAGGGTCAAATCACCCTCAATCTGGAGAATTTGGTCACTCTGCGGTCGCTTCTGCCTATTGGGCTTCACCTTCGCCTTCGGCAGCAGCCAACGCAGCGGCAGCTTCTTCTTTCGCCGCCTGAAGTTCAAGGTCACGCTCAGCGGCGATACCCTTGAGTTCGTTCATCAACGACCCGGTTCCGGCAGGAATGAGCCGGCCAACAATCACATTTTCCTTAAGGCCAATGAGGCTGTCGACCTTGCCAGTGACCGCAGCCTCGGTCAGCACCCGAGTGGTCTCTTGGAAGGAAGCCGCAGATACAAAGGATTGGGTCTGCAGGCTGGCCTTGGTGATCCCTTGAAGAACAGGAAGCCCCTTCGCCTCTTTGCCGCCGTCTGCCTTGGTTCGAGCATTTTCAGCATCGAACTCGATCCGGTCGATCAATTCGCCGACGAGGAAGGTCGTGTCGCCTGTCCCAGTAATCTCTACTTTCTGGAGCATTTGACGGACGATGACTTCGATGTGCTTGTCGTTAATTTTCACACCTTGAAGGCGATAAACGTCCTGGATTTCCTTAATCAGATAGTCAGCTAGAGCTTCGACACCCATAACCCGCAGAATATCGTGAGGCACAGGATTACCATCAAGGAGAGCGTCGCCCTTCTGGACATAATCGCCCTCTTGAACGGCTAGGTGCTTGCCCTTTGGTACCATGTATTCGACGGGATCGCCCTTGTCCGGCTTAACGACAATGCGTCGCTTGGACTTATAGTCCTTGCCGAATTCAACCCGGCCCTCACCCTCAGAGATAATGGCGTGGTCTTTAGGTTTGCGGGCTTCAAACAACTCAGCCACACGCGGCAGACCACCCGTAATATCGCGGGTTTTAGAGCCTTCTCGAGGAATACGGGCCAAAACGTCACCAGCGTGAACCTTTTGTCCGTCTTCAACGGATAGAATGGCATCAACGCTCATGAAATAGCGTGCTTCCATGCCATTGCCGAGCATCAGGACTTCGCCACCCTTATCTTGCGCCTTGTTGCGCAAGGTGATGCGCGGCTTGAGATCTGCACCACGGGCCTGCTGTTTCCAGTCAACCACCACTTTCGATGAAATACCGGTGGCTTCATCCATGACTTCGCGCACGGACAAACCTTCAACCAGATCAATGTAGTGAACGATACCGGCCTTTTCGGTAATAATGGGCACCGTGTACGGATCCCATTCTGCTAGCTTGTCGCCCTTCGCTACGGACCCTTTGTCCTTAACAAACAACTTCGCGCCGTAAGGAACGCGGTGACGTGCCCGCTCTCGATCATTGCTATCGATCAGGACGATTTCACAGTTCCGCGACATCACGATGTCGACTTTCTCTTGGTTCTTAACAACGCTCTTGTTGACGAGTTTGACGGTTGAATCAAACGCCGCCTCAATAGCCGATTGTTCAGCACCACGCTGGGCCGCGCCGCCGATGTGGAAGGTCCGCATCGTCAGCTGTGTACCAGGTTCACCGATCGACTGTGCCGCGATGACACCCACAGCCTCACCCGTGTTTACCGTTGTGCCGCGAGAAAGGTCACGCCCATAACATTTGGCACAGATACCGGAGACTGTTTCGCAGGTTAGTGGTGACCGCATTTTAATGCGCTCAACATTCGCCTTCTCGATCACATCCACATCCGCTTCGTCTAGAAGGTGACCCTTCTTGAACAACACATCACCGGATTCCGGATCAATAACCTCTTCGAGAACGGTGCGGCCAAGCACGCGCTCAGCCAGCGAAACAACCACATCTCCGCCTTCAATAAGTGGAAGGGCGTCGATACCGATTTTTGTGCCACAATCGTCTTCAACGATGATGGCATCTTGCGCAACATCGACCAACCGACGAGTCAGGTAACCAGAGTTAGCCGTCTTCAACGCCGTATCCGCGAGACCCTTGCGGGCTCCGTGGGTGGAGTTGAAGTATTCAAGCACCGTCAGCCCTTCTTTGAAGTTCGAGATAATCGGTGTCTCGATGATCTCACCAGACGGCTTAGCCATCAGACCACGCATACCGGCCAATTGCTTCATTTGGGCGGCAGAGCCACGCGCACCAGAGTGAGCCATCATGAACACAGCATTGATGTCTTTGCCGTCTTCCATTTTGGAGATTTCACCCATCATCGCTTCCGCGACAAGCTCGGTACAATGCGACCAGGCATCAACAACCTTGTTGTATTTTTCGCCCTGCGTAATCAGGCCATCCTGATACTGTTGCTCAAACTCTTTGACTTGCTTTTCGGTATTGCTGACCATTTTCACTTTGGTCGCTGGAATGACCATATCGTCCTTACCGAACGAGATACCGGCCTTAGCGGCATAGTGGAAACCGAGAGACATGATGTGGTCACAGAAAATGACCGTCTCTTTTTGACCGCAGTGGCGATACACCACGTCAATCACTTCAGTAATATCTTTCTTCCGCAGCAAGCTATTGATGAGCGAGAACGGCACTTTTGGATTGCGTGGCAGTTCCTCGGCCAGGATCATCCGGCCCGGAGTTGAATCCACGGTTAAAGTAACCGGATCACCGTTTTCATCGACAGTGTCATAGCGCGCTTTGATTTTGGCATGCACAGAGACCACACGGTTTTGCAACGCATGTTCGATTTCGGCAATGTCCTTAAAGACCATGCCCTCACCCAACTCGCCATCACGCTCCATGGAGAGGTAGTAAAGACCGAGAATCATATCCTGAGTCGGAACAATAATCGGCTTACCGTTGGCTGGGCTGAGGATGTTATTCGTCGACATCATCAGAACCCGCGCCTCAAGTTGCGCCTCCAATGAAAGCGGAACGTGTACGGCCATTTGGTCGCCGTCAAAGTCGGCGTTGAAGGCGGTGCAAACAAGAGGATGCAATTGAATCGCTTTGCCTTCGATCAACACAGGCTCAAAGGCCTGGATACCGAGACGGTGAAGCGTCGGTGCGCGGTTCAATAGAACCGGGTGCTCACGAATGACCTCTTCGAGAATATCCCAAACTTCAGGACGTTCTTTCTCGACCATGCGCTTAGCGGCCTTAATCGTGGTGGCCATGCCGTAAAGTTCAAGCTTGGAGTACACGAACGGCTTGAACAGTTCGAGCGCCATCTTCTTCGGAATACCGCACTGATGCAGTTTGAGTTCAGGTCCAACAACGATGACCGAACGGCCAGAGTAATCAACACGCTTACCAAGGAGGTTTTGTCGGAACCGTCCTTGTTTACCCTTCAACATGTCGGACAATGATTTCAGTGGGCGCTTATTGGCGCCGGTAATCGCGCGACCGCGGCGGCCGTTATCAAACAGTGCATCTACGGATTCCTGCAACATACGCTTTTCGTTGCGGATGATGATGTCAGGTGCCCGGAGTTCAATAAGGCGCTTCAATCTGTTGTTCCGATTGATAACCCGGCGATAAAGATCGTTCAGATCCGACGTCGCAAAACGTCCACCGTCCAGCGGCACAAGCGGGCGTAATTCGGGTGGGATAACAGGCACAACTTCAAGGATCATCCACTCTGGCTTAGCGCCGGACTGCATGAATGCTTCAACAAGTTTCAAGCGCTTGACGTACTTTTTACGCTTCGCTTCTGATCCAGTTTCTCGAAGATCAACTTTGAGCTGCTCGCGTTCTTCTTCGAGATCAATTTTTTGAAGCATCACTCTGATCGCTTCAGCGCCAATGCCAACTTCAAATGCATCTTCGCCATACTCATCGAGAAGCCGCTGATACTGCTCTTCATTAAGCAATTCGCCCTGCTCCAAAGGAGTTACCCGCGGGTCCATCACTAAGTAGCTTTCGAAATACAGCACCCGCTCTAGATCTTTGAGCGTCATATCGAGCAGCAGGCCAATCCGGCTCGGCAACGATTTCATAAACCAAATGTGGGCAACTGGCGCAGCTAATTCGATGTGACCCATACGATCACGGCGAACTTTGGATAACGTTACTTCAACACCACACTTTTCACAGATGATGCCCTTGTACTTCATCCGCTTATATTTGCCGCACAGGCATTCGTAATCTTTGATCGGCCCAAAGATTCGGGCACAAAACAAACCATCCCGTTCTGGCTTGAAGGTCCGATAGTTTATGGTTTCCGGCTTCTTGATCTCACCAAAAGACCAGGAGCGAATTTTCTCTGGGCTCGCTATGGAAATCCGGATTTGGTCGAAAGACTCCGTACCAGCCGGTTGCCCGAAGATTTTCATTAACTCATTCATCTGCGCTTCTCCTTGGAACGTCACACTGCGCCGGTGTTGTTCCGCTGTCGTTTAAACCTCTTTGCCACACTACCAAGCGCCAGCTAACTGGCGCCTTGCCCAGAGGCCTCTACGATGATCCGCCACGGCTTAACTCAACATCGAGGCAAAGGGATCGCATTTCCTTGACCAAGACGTTGAACGATTCTGGAATTCCTGCTTCGAAAGTGTCGTCACCCCGAACAATGGACTCATACACTTTGGTTCGTCCGGAAACGTCATCAGATTTAACCGTCAACATTTCCTGCAAGGTGTAGGCAGCGCCATAAGCTTCAAGGGCCCAGACCTCCATCTCACCAAAGCGTTGCCCTCCGAATTGCGCTTTACCGCCAAGGGGCTGCTGCGTAACCAGTGAGTACGGTCCGATTGACCGAGCATGGATTTTGTCATCGACCAAGTGGTGCAGCTTCAACATATAGATGTAGCCAACCGTAACTTTGCGGTCGAACGGCTCACCCGTTTTGCCATCGTGCAACGTCACCTGACCAGACTCGTCGAGCCCTGCTTTTTGCAGCATGTCAGCGATATCGCTTTCACGGGCGCCATCAAACACCGGCGTCGCAATTGGCACGCCATTTTTCATGTTGGTGGTCAGCTCAATGAGCTCATCTTCTTGCAATGATTGGATGTCAGACTTGTAGGCCTTGTCGCCGTATATGTTCTTCATAAACGAGCGAATGTCTTTGTCCGACTTTCCACTCTTATACGCCGTTAACAACTCACCGATCTGCACCCCAAGACCACGACAAGCCCACCCAAGGTGTGTTTCAAGAATTTGCCCCACGTTCATGCGAGACGGCACGCCAAGTGGATTCAGGACGATATCGGCCTGCGTACCATCTTCAAGGTACGGCATGTCTTCAATCGGCACGATTTTAGAAATAACACCCTTATTGCCGTGACGGCCGGCCATCTTATCGCCGGGCTGCAACTTGCGCTTAACAGCAACAAAGACTTTCACCATTTTCAGCACACCAGGTGGCAACTCGTCACCGCGCTGAAGCTTCTCAACCTTGTCGTCGAAACGCTGCTCAATCACGGCAACACTGTTTTCAAACGACTTTTTGATTTCTTCAATCTCGGACATGACCTTGTCATTGGCCACGACGATCTGCCGCCATTGACCAGGAGTCAGGCTGGCCAGGGTTTCTTCCGAAACCATTTTGCCGGCTTCAACACCTTTAGGTCCGGAAACAATTTTGCGGTTGAGAATTAGTTCCTTGAAGCGCTCATTCAGAGACCGCTCAAGAATAGCCTTCTCATCGTCACGGTCCTTGACGAGTTGTTCAATTTCCATGCGCTCAATCGCTAAAGCACGTTCGTCTTTATCAATTCCGCGACGATTGAACACACGCACTTCTACGACCGTACCGGTCGCGCCAGGTGGCACTTTTAGAGAGGTGTCGCGAACGTCAGAGGCTTTTTCACCGAAAATTGCACGCAATAGCTTTTCTTCTGGCGTGACTGGGCTTTCACCTTTCGGTGTTACCTTGCCGACAAGAATGTCACCTGCCGCGACTTCAGCTCCGACGTAGACAATACCAGCCTCGTCGAGATTGCCCATCGCCTCTTCGCCTACGTTGGGAATATCGCGTGTGATTTCTTCCTGACCCAGTTTCGTATCCCGAGCCATGATCTCGAATTCTTCGATGTGAATAGACGTGAACACGTCATCACGAACGATACGTTCGGAAATCAAAATTGAATCTTCGAAGTTGTAGCCACTCCATGGCATGAACGCGACCAGCACATTCCGTCCCAGAGCCAATTCACCAAGCTGCGTCGATGGACCATCAGCAATAATGTCACCCTTCACAACTATGTCGCCAACTTTCACGAGCGGACGTTGGTTGATGCAGGTGTTTTGGTTGGATCTTTGGAATTTCTGCAAACGATAAATATCAACACCGGGAGCTGACGACGAAGTGTCTTCTGTCGCCCTTACCACGATACGCGTTGCATCAATTTGCTGTACAACACCGGACCGTCTAGCCGTCACAGAAGCCCCAGAATCCTGAGCAACGACGTCTTCAATACCAGTTCCAACCAACGGAGCTTCTGCACGAAGCAAAGGCACAGCTTGCCGCTGCATGTTTGATCCCATGAGCGCACGGTTGGCGTCATCGTTCTCAAGGAACGGGATAAGGGCCGCAGCAACAGAAACCAACTGCTTCGGAGAAACGTCCATGTAGTCAATTTCTTCTGGCGGAATCATCACGAAGTCACCAGCCTTACGGCAGTTGATGAGATCGTCCTCAAAACGACCGGTCTTTTCGTTGACTGGCTCATTGGCCTGGGCGATCTGATACCGCCCCTCTTCCATGGCAGACAGATAGACGACGTCGTTCGTCACCTTGCCTTTAACAACTTTGCGATACGGACTTTCAATGAAACCATACTTATTCACCCGAGCGAATGTCGCCAAGCTATTGATCAAACCAATGTTTGGACCTTCTGGCGTTTCAATCGGGCAAATCCGGCCATAGTGGGTTGGGTGAACGTCGCGCACTTCAAACCCAGCGCGCTCACGGGTGAGGCCACCCGGGCCCAACGCCGATAGACGGCGCTTATGCGTAATTTCAGACAGCGGATTGGTCTGGTCCATAAACTGGGACAACTGCGATGAGCCAAAGAACTCACGAACTGCTGCTGCCGCAGGCTTAGCATTGATCAGGTCATGGGGCATGACAGTGTCAATTTCGACCGAACTCATACGTTCGCGAATTGCCCGCTCCATACGCAACAGACCGACGCGATACTGGTTCTCCATGAGCTCGCCGACTGATCGCACTCGTCGGTTGCCGAGGTGATCGATATCGTCAATTTCCCCCTGGCCGTCTTTAAGACCAACCAAAACCTTGACGATGTTGAGAATGTCATCTTTACGCAGAACACGCGTATGGTCCGGCACGTCCTTGTTGCTGAACTCGAGACGCGCATTCATCTTCACACGACCTACAGCAGACAAGTCATAGCGCTCAGAATCGAAGAATAGGCTGCGGTACATAGCCGATGCCGTATCCAACGTCGGCGGCTCACCCGGACGCATCACACGATAGATGTCTGTTAAGGCTTCTTCGCGACTAGTATTTTTATCTAGCGCCAGTGTGTTGCGAATGTAAGGACCAACGTTAACGCCGTCGATGGCCAGCACGTCGATCGAGGTGATTTTCTGCTCTAACAGAGTCTCAAGAATCTCTTCCGTGATCTCACCGGCCGCTTCAACGTAAATTTCCCCGGTATTGAGATCGACTATGTCGTTGGCAACAAACTTGCCAATCAGTTCCTCTGTCGAAATGCGCAGCTCTTTGACGCCGTCTTTTTCAAGCTTTGCAGCAACACGGGTCGACAGCTTAGCGCCCGCTTCAACTTTTGTTCGGCCGCTCTTCGCGTCAACCAAATCAAATGACAGCTTCATGCCTTTCATGCGCTCAGCATCAAACTTGGACTTCCACCCCTTTTTGTCATGGGTGTAGGTCACAGTGTCATAGAAATAATCGAGGATTTCTTCTGAACTCATCCCCTTAATTTCATGAGCGTCGATAGCCTTGCCTTGCTTGGCCCTCTTTTTGCGCAGCTCCTCTGCTTCAAGGCTATCAAGAGCATACAAAAGAGTTGTAACCGGCAACTTGCGGCGCCGATCGATACGAACGTAAACCAGGTCTTTGGCATCAAATTCAAAATCTAGCCACGAACCGCGATACGGAATAACGCGCGCCGCATAAAGGTATTTGCCCGACGAATGGGTCTTGCCGCGATCATGATCGAAGAACACACCAGGCGAGCGATGCATCTGAGAGACAATTACCCGCTCTGTGCCGTTGATGATGAACGTTCCGTTCTCAGTCATAAGAGGCATGTCGCCCATGTAGACGTCTTGCTCTTTAATGTCGCGAACGGAGCGCGCTCCGGTTTCTTCGTCAATATCCCAAACCACCAAACGCAGAGTAACCTTTAGAGGTGCAGAGAAAGTCAGGCCTCGCTGACGGCATTCATCAACGTCGTACTTTGGCTCTTCAAGTTCGTATGAAACGAATTCCAGCTCGCCCTTACCGCTAAAATCTTTAATCGGGAAAACGGACTTAAAGACCTCTTGAAGACCGGAAACTTCCCGCTCTTCTGCAGAAGCACCCGCACGCAAGAATGTATCGTAGGAGCTTTTCTGAACCTCAATCAGGTTCGGCATAGCTGCTACAGACGGAATTCGTCCGAAATTCTTACGGATCCACTTACGACCGGTGAACGATTTCGACATGAGTGATCCTCACTTACTAACGTTTGACCTGCCACACCGCGTGACTAGATCGAACGGATTACGCACAGACGCAAAACACGATGGCGACAAGAGTTGAAACAACCCCTCTCGTCACCGAACTCGCATCACAAATGGCCGCACAAGCGCGACTTTGCATAGGTGAACGAGACGGCACCCCATGGCACCGTCTCGCAAACCTGTATTACAGATCTCGCTTGAATTACTTGAGCTCCACTTTGGCTCCGGCTTCTTCAAGCTTCTTTTTGATCTCTTCAGCTTCGTCCTTGGGCACACCCTCTTTAACGGGCTTAGGTGCACCTTCAACGAGATCCTTCGCTTCTTTCAGACCAAGGCCTGTAACAGCGCGAACTTCTTTAATCACGTTGATTTTCTTGTCGCCGACTTCAGCCAGGATCACGTCAAAGTCATCCTTGGCTTCAGGGGCATCACCGCCAGCAGCGCCGCCGCCAACAGCAGCAACAGCGACAGGGGCAGCTGCAGAAACACCCCATTTTTCTTCAAGCAACTTTGAAAGTTCAGCAGCTTCAAGAACAGTCAGGTTAGAAAGGTCGTCTACTAGTTTTTCTAAATCAGCCATTGATTGGCACTCCAATTGGGTTCGAACGATTTTCGTTACGGATCAGCGTCAAGCGGCTTCGCCCTGTTGGGCCTTGGCATTGAGAACACTAGCCAACTGACCGGCGGGAGCTTGAAGCACCCCGGCGATACGTGTGGCTGGTGTGGAGACCATTCCGACGATCTTGGCACGAAGTTCATCCAAGGACGGTAGCTTGGCCAACGCACTGACTTGCGCGATATCCATAACTTCACCGTCCAAGGAGCCGCCCAGAATCACCAGATTCTCGTTGTCCTTGGCAAAGTTCGCACACACTTTTGCGGCCGCCACTGGATCCTCGGAATACGCTATTGCCGTGGGACCAGTGAAAAGGTCGCTTAAGTTTTCGAACTTCGTTCCTGCAAGGGCAAGACGCGTGAGCCGATTTTTGGTGACACGGAATCCAGCTCCTGCCTCACGCGCTCTACCCCGAAGGTCCTCCAGCTCTTTCACAGACAACCCTTTGTAATGGGTGACTGCAACGAACTTTTGGCCCTGGATTAGTGCGTTGAGAGAGGAAATCAGATCCTGTTTTTGCTCTCGGTTCACATCCGTCTCCGCTACGTTGGTTCTTTGTGGCACATGCCACTTTGAACCAATTGCACAATGATGCCGGCCAACTACCTCGCAAGGCCGACATCGCTCATGTCCTGCCCAGAAGTGCCGATCCGCCGATGGCTCGAATTCGAACCAAAACGGCCGTCCACTCCCGTCTGTGATGGCGGCTCTCAGCCATTAAGTTTTTCCAGCGAACCAGAAAACGCCAACAGTCTCGGACAGTTGCGGAGCCCAAAGGCTCCGCCTCTTCACTTGGCTCCACCGGAACCAAGTGAAAAGTCTCAACCGTTAGCCAGCAGATGCTTCGCTAACGGAAACTTTTACGCCCGGCCCCATCGTGGAGCTGAGCGAGATCTTCTTCATGTATGCGCCCTTAACACCTGTCGGTTTGACCTTAAGAATGGCCCCCAAAAAGGCGCGAACGTTTTCATTTAATTGCTGCTCAGAAAAACTGGCTTTGCCAACACCGGCATGAACGATACCGGCCTTTTCCGCACGAAACTGCACTTCGCCCGCTTTTGCGTTTTTGACTGCCGTTTCGACATCAGGCGTCACCGTGCCCAGTTTCGGGTTAGGCATCAGACCACGCGGTCCAAGCACCTTACCGAGCTTGCCAACAACACCCATCATATCGGGCGTCGCAATGACGCGATCAAAGTTCATTTCACCAGCTTGAATTTTCTCCGCCAGGTCATCGGCGCCGACGAGATCTGCGCCGGCTGCTTTTGCCACATCAGCCTTATCGCCCTTGGCGAATACGGCAACACGCATGCTTTTGCCGGTGCCGTGAGGCAACGCAACAACGCCACGGATGTTCTGATCGGAATGGCGTGGATCAACACCGAGATTCAATGAAAGCTCAATTGTTTCATCAAACTTGGCGACAGCACGCGCTTTAATCATTTTTACTGCTTCATCGACAGAATACGAAGCATTGCGATCAATGCCCTCGTAACCGGCGGTCATACGTTTTCCTTTTTTAGCCATGACTTTACCCCACCACCTCGAGACCAATGGAACGGGCCGATCCTTCGACCTGCAACATCGCAGCCTCAATTGTCGCGCAGTTTAGATCTGGCATCTTCTGCTCTGCGATTTCACGGACCTGAGTCTTTGTGACCGATCCGGCCACTTCTCGTCCTGGTGTCCCGCCACCCTTCTTTTTCTTTGATGCTTTGATCAAGAAATAGCTGGTGGGGGGCGTTTTGGTTTCAAATGTAAACGAGCGATCCGCATAAACCGTGATGGTTGTCGGAATAGGAACGCCCTGCTCCATTTGTTGCGTCGCCGCATTAAACGCTTTGCAGAATTCCATAATGTTGACGCCGCGTTGACCAAGCGCCGGGCCCACAGGGGGCGACGGGTTGGCTTGTCCGGCGGCAATCTGCAATTTGATATAGCCGTCTATCTTCTTTGCCATGTTTCACCTCAGCAGTTGCGTCGATTTACCCTCCGACGCGCCGGGTCCGCGGTACGGTTCTCCGAGGACTTTCGGAGACCACCTCCCGCAGAAAACCTATAATTTCTCGACTTGACTGTACTCCAACTCCACCGGTGTCGAGCGACCAAAAATGGAGACGGAAACCTTGAGCCTTGCTTTCTCCTCGTCGATATCCTCGACGAAACCATTGAATGACGAGAACGGCCCATCACTGACCCGTACCTGCTCGCCAACCTCAAAGACCACCGACGGCTTGGGCCGGTCGATGCCCTCTTGAACCTGACGCATGATCTGCTCGGCCTCGGCTTGAGAAATCGGTGCAGGCCTTCCTTGCCCGCCCAAAAACCCCGTAACCTTTGGCTGATTCTGGACCAAATGCCATGACTCGTCGGTCAGATCCATCTTGATCAATACGTAACCCGGGAAGAACTTGCGCTCTGCGTTAATTTTCGCTCCGCGGCGCATTTCCACCACTTCTTCGATCGGCACCAAGACTTCTTCAATCTTGTCGGCCATATCCTGCTGCACGGCCTGCTCGCGGATCGATTGAGCGACCTTGCTCTCGAAGCCGGAGTAAACGTGCAAAACATACCACTTAGCTGACATCGCGACCGCCCCTAACCAAACAACCAAGAGACGCCGAGACTTAGAATCTTGTCGATAACCAGGAAATAAACCGCAAAAATGCTGCAGAATATGAATACCAATAGAACAGACATTGATGCTTCACGACGCGCCGGCCATGTCACTTTTGACATTTCCTGGCGAACTTGCCGAACAAACTGACCTGGTGTCGTTCTTGCCATCGTCTTCTTAAATCCGACCCAACTAAGCCAAAGCTTTAGACATTTATGCCTAAAACAAGAAATCCAGGTGGTGTCAGCGTTTTCCGTCGAAAACTTTATCTTAGACCTCGGCCGGCATTTTTAAGGTGGCAGGGGTGATAGGACTCGAACCTACAGCCCCCGGTTTTGGAGACCGGTGCTCTACCAATTGAGCTACACCCCTATAAAGTGGCCGCCCTTAGAAACCGGTGCCATCCACATTCAACCCACGTGGAGCCCACCGCCGAATTTGCCTAATGCCTTGATAAAGTTGACGTAATTTCGCTTTGACCGTCGCCCTGGACGCAAAAAAATAGGTCCGGTCGACACAGATGCACCGACCGGATGGCGGTCTATAGCGCGCCCAGACCAGGGAAATCAAGGCTTTTTAAAGATTTCCCTGCTTGAGAAAGGACCGGCTTTTGAGGGCCAGCCTGCGCGATAAACCAGTTTCCCTATTCGATAATTTTAGCGACGACGCCGGCCCCGACGGTACGGCCGCCTTCACGGATGGCAAAGCGCAAGCCGTCATCCATGGCAATCGGCGCAATCAGGTTCACCTGCATGGA
>JAURPI010000031.1 GCA_030835385.1 Alphaproteobacteria bacterium
CGCGAGAGTGGATATCAACTATCGAAGTATGCGCCGATTGAATGAGCGAGAGAAAATCTTCAGACGACATAGGGCCCATCGCGCGCATGGTCGCGCGCATAAACGGCAATAACTGCATGAATGAGGAGTTCACTTCTGTTTTGTACCAAAAAATAACTTTTCAGTAAATGAAAATCCTGTTTATTTGTTACTTTACAACTACTTAAATAAATAATGTTTGCTAGATTCGGATAATCCCTCCATTCTCGAAGTGCTGAGTCAATTGAGGCAGGCCCGCAGGACACTAGACCGATATGACACATCGACCATGAGGTTGTTCCGCTACTAATCACAACATCTGAAACCGAGGGATCAGCATACCTGGGGAAATTCCTACTACTCACCTTCCGAAAACGGATATCGCAGCGCCCTCATGAAAAATATATTACGACCCACGCAACTGCAAGAAGTCCAGACCACAAGAGGTGTCAGCGAGGTAACCAGATGAAAAAAACCACAACGAACCAGAAGCCAACCTCTGAACAGAAATACACAGTGGTCATGCGAATTCTTCAAAAAGAAAAGTCATTAGCGGCCATTTGTAACGACGAGCAAATTTCTCCAACCACAGCCCTGAAATGGGTCGAGCAATTTTTGATGAATGGTCGTCAAGCACTCGAAATCGGCTCGACCGAAAAACAGGACAGACGGGATGCTGAACTCTTTTATTTGCGCAACGAGGTGACACGCCTTTACGCAATGAACGACGCACTGAAAAGAAAATTTTCGATGGCATAACGATGTACGGGACACTCGTATCAAACTCATCTAACGGCCAAACACCAGAGACAGACGGCTCAAGGTCGTGGGCCCTTTACAGGCCAAGAACTATGATCCAGACGATTCCTGCACTGGTTGACGCCTACTACCGCGACCGCTCAGCGGAATTTGTCGATGCCCCAGAAAAAAGAAATTTCTTAAATCTGCAAACCCGCCTGGTAAAAGCAATTCTCTCGGCGTGCAAGAACATACAAGTGACGTCACCATTAGAGATCGCTCAATTGAATAAAAGATTAACAATCGAAGGACTACGCGACGCTTTGGAGATTTTGGATCAAGCCCACGAGTTGAGATTGATAGGAAGCATTGATCAATCCAGTTATCAGGTGCAGATCCAAACGCTTGCCCAAACCCTATTTTCACGTGAAGTAACAGCCAACGGCCAAGTAGTAAAGCCGCGCAAGACGCTGACGATAAATAAGTGACAGAAATAACTCATCATGGAAAGTCAACAACTCCTCGAATTACGCTCCAGGGGGCCGTCAGGGGCTAGCGCGAATAGGCGCCCCGATCGTCCTCTCGCGAAGTTAGCCCGCAGCCTGAAGCCGACGTGGGTGATTGACTATCAAGACGATATCGTCACTCGGACCAGTATTCCGGGCGCGTTGTCGAAACGGCTGAACCTACTGAACTACCGCCTCAATAATCGCAAACTGAAATTTTCTACAGATCGCATTGTGGCCTGCGCCAAAGTTGAGTCATCAAATCAAGACCAGATGAGTCTAGGCAAGACTCATTTGAACGAATGGCGGGCATCGGAGTTGACGTCGAAAAATGTCGAGTTGTTTTTTGGTGCATCTGTAAGCACAGCCGAAATATCATCGATCGAATTCGCGCTCACCGAAAAATTTGGATGCCAAGTCCAGGCACATGACAGGTACGCCGCACTACTTAGATCTCTCAATCAGACCACTGAGAGGCCGGCGGCTTGGGGCCTATTTGTCCATATTGGCAATAAATACATTGAGGCAGCTCTAACGGACGGCGAAATCACACCGTGGTCTAGTTGCCGAGACAGCGGATCCACAAAGCTTGTACACGACGTTCAACGCTATTTTGAATCAGTCAAACATATTCAAATTTCAGCACACCAGGCGTGGGATCTCCTTAGACGCGAATACAACAGCCCACAAGCCAATGATGAGACGACCTGTTCCGTCATTGGGCAAGACAATAACTCAAGTCAAATACGAACCGCATATTTTGACCCGATTGATTTGTACAGCCTACTTCAGCAAGTCTATGAGCCGTGTTTTGAGCTCATCGCTGAAGGCAGACAGGCCTTCAAAGAATACAGAAACTTGAAATCCAAAGTTAAGCCCGAGCGTCGTCTACCGCGATTGGTTCTGACTGGCCCCGGGCGAAATTTTGCAAGCCTAAATGAGACGCTATTGCGCAAGACACGAATGTCACCTCACGCATTAAAGGGCAGCATGATGCGTATGCTGCTGTCAGATTTTTTACGGCCAACGGATGGGAGAAAATATGCATAGCAAAATATTAACGTCACTCGGCTTGTTGCTTTTAATTTTTGTGGCGGGCTGCGCGAATGTCACAACACCGGAGGTGACAGTCAATGATCGATCAAAAGATGGTGTTGTTACTGTCAAGGCAACTGTCCAGAATCGGGACGTTGTAGCCGTCCCAGCAAACATTCCATCAGTTATCTATTTCGAATTCGATAGCTTCACGATTGCTAAAAATCAGAAACGTCAGCTTGTCCACGTTGCTCAATTTCTCAAAAATCGGCCTAGCGTTAAGCTGATACTCGAAGGTCACACTGATATCCGTGGAACAAACGAGTACAACTTATCTCTCGGACAGAAACGCTCCAAATCGGTCGGCGACATCCTCCGCTTAACGGGGATTCAGGACCTAAAGCTCGAACAAATCAGTTACGGTGAAGAGCGCCCCGTGGATAACGGCACCAGTGAAGCCGCGCACGCCTTAAACCGTCGTGTCGAACTTCAATTCATCAAGTCTTGATATTAAAAATTCCTCTAGGGATATCGTCTGATGGTTCACCCAATCAAAGTTTTAGTGACCAGCCAAAAGGGCGGCGTAGGGAAGAGTTCAATCGCCGCGAATCTCTCAGCCTACATGGCAAGGGTCGCAAGCAGAAAGACCTGCCTTTTAGACTTTGACCCCCATGGGTCGTCGAGCGCCTGGATGAAACAAGCGCCCAACGTCGGAGTCGTCGTTAACCATAATCCGCTCCCTGTGTCTCTAGGGAAAAAGCGATCGCTACTGGATGGGAGAGCCCAGTTGAGACGGGCTGCGACCGCGTCTGATGTGGTAATTGCAGACCTCACGTGGAACGATGCCACGGATGCGGAGTTATTGTTCGATTTTGACGCGGTCCTGATACCCGTATCACTATCCGCCATCGAGATAGCAGCGACGGTCCATTTCGTTCATGGTATGCACTGGGTGTTTGACAGCCGCATCCGCAAGGCTCCCGCGCTTATCCTCTGTCCCACCCGCGTGGAGGACCCGACCGGTATCAAGGAGGCGTTTACCAGTAAAACGTTTCCTATCCGATTTTTGCTTGCCCCGCCGATTTCTGCGGACCGCGCCGTCCGCGAGGCGTTTGGGAAACGCTTTCTGGTTGACATGCAGGGGAGCGCAGCAGAATCGTTTGCCTATTTTGCGGCAGCCGTCCAAGAAACACTGGACGGATTGGCAAAGGCCAATATCGCCAACCCGAAGAGGGCTAGCATCGACACGCTACAGCGCCAATTCGGGCCATCGGCAGTGCTATCTAACTTCAATATTGCCAGATCGACACACTCATTTAGTCAATCAAGGCAAGAGGTAGGTAATCAGCTTGGCCGCCCCCAACTTCAATAATTAAGAGTTCACAAAAATGCGTCCGCTCTTGTCTTCTTCCCTAGTTTTGACTGGTACATGTCTCAGCTTACTCTTCTCTGGAAACGCTCAGGCCCAGCGATCAGACTACCAGTGGTGTGTAGTCGATGAAGAGAAGGGAGCGTATACCTCTCAATGCTATAAGCGTAAGGCTAGGTGCCGGCAAGAGGTCCAGATTGCTGCCGAAAAATTTGATCGACGATTCAGTTGTGGCGTAAGCGCCAGCTAAACTGAAATTTAGTCTTGTAACGCCATGCCTATCGACTGCGAGGGCCTAATTGAGTCCCTACCGCCTGAAGTGATGAGCACCGACATCGTCATCGAGCAAGCGAGTGACATCACCTTTGGAGATATTGGCTTTCTTATCAGGTCGGGTAAGTGTCTACTCAAAGACAGCAAAATATACAAACACAACCTACACGGCACTCAAACGTTTTCACAGGGTGATTCAATTGGTTTTGCTGAGGTTATCTCCCGACGAAACGTTGAGCATCGGTACGGCATCCTGGAGCCTCTGACAGTTTCACCGTATGCGGGTGATCGGCTCCGAAAGGAAATCGCTGGGGCGAGTTTCTTGTTAAGGGAAGTCATTAGGTACAGTTTGCGTCCCATCTTTGAGGCCGATCGCGGCAGGCCCAGTGCAGTATTTGAAGACAAATTTTTCCGCCACCACGCTAAGCTTGCGCAACGTCTCTCGATTCCCAACGGCTCATATCTCTACCAGATTGGGGATGAATCCCGTTACTTTTACTTAATCGAAAAAGGTAAGGTCGCCTTACAGAACGAAGTCGGGGCTACCTTTGCGACGATATCTGATCCCGAGTGCTTGGGCGAAATTAGTGTCATCGAAGGACGCAATAGGACCAGCACAGCCTTAGCGTTGACCGACGTGACAGTTCTCGCCCTAAACTCTGCTGTATTCTGTGAAGAAATTGCAAAAGATTCGCCACTGTCCCAGATTTGCTTAATACAAGTGCTTCGGCGTCTCCATCTGATGAACCAACTCCGATACAGCCACATGTGAGGACTAGGCATCTGTCTTTTGCAGTGCGATAAACGCCCCCATGACGGGATGGGCTATGGCTCGATGGTTCTTAAGTAATCCTTGAGATGTCTCTCCTTGAATCGCTCGGGGCTCCAGTCCTCTCGGGCAGCCAATCGTATATCTAACCAGGCATAGACCTCGATATGGACGCCTGCTTCAACATAGTCGGTGGCTACGCGGGCATACTCTGCGCCCTCAAATCGATCCAACTTCTCCAAATCTTTCGGAGATAACTTTCTGCAGCAGACCCCAATAATTTTCTGCGCTGGGTCCCTGACAGCTCCGGGGTACAGACGACCATTCAAGGCAAAACGCCGCCACCCGGGAAGGCACATCTCACAGGACTCGACTTTTCGTCCAATGACTGCAGTTATAACTTCTGGAAACATGAGTGTCCCGTAAGTGAATAGGTCAATACTTGCCATGCTTTAATTCTGAGCTAATCCAACGCGCTCCAATCGTAAACGTAAAAAACTCCTCATGCTGGACTCACCAATGCCACTTTCTATTGATACATCAAGCCCTGTCTTGGTAACGGGAGCCAGCGGCTATATCGCCAGTTGGCTGGTCAAACAACTGCTGGAGGCCGGCCTCACCGTCCACGCCACGGTTCGAGATCTCTCGAGTCCCGACAAGGTTGAGCATTTGCAAAGACTCGATGACACGCTCCCGGGTGAGCTTCGTTTATTTGAGGCAGATCTCTTGGTGCCGGGCAGCTTCGGCCAGGCCATGGACGGTTGCTCGATCGTCTTTCATACCGCGTCTCCGTTCTTGCTTCGATCGGCCGCCCCCGAGAAAGATCTGATCCAGCCAGCGCTCCTCGGCACAGAGAATGTACTCAACACCGCAACCAAGACTGCGACGGTCAAACGGGTCGTCCTTACGAGCTCCTGCGCAGCAATCTACGGAGACGTGGTCGACTGCCTCTCACATCCTAACGACACCCTGACAGAGGATGTATGGAATACAACATCCACGGTTCGACACCAGCCCTATGCGTACTCAAAGACCATTGCAGAAAAAAAAGCCTGGGAGATTGCAAAGAGCCAATCCAATTGGAAACTGGTTGTCATCAACCCTTCCCTCGTCGTCGGCCCATCCCTCGGACCCAAGTCGACCTCCGGAAGTCACACGATCCTCGCGCAATTCGGTAACGGCCTCGTGAAGACTGGTGTCCCCGAGCTGGAGATAGGTATTGTCGACGTGCGCGATGTTGCCGACGCCCACTTTCGGGCTGCGTTCATCGAAAATGCCGAGGGCAGACACATCCTATGCAATCGAACCGCCTCACTCATGGAGCTAGCCGACATGCTCCGAGATGAATTCAGCGCCTACCCGCTACCCAAACGAGTATTGCCCAAATGGCTGATCTGGCTGGTTGGCCCGCTGGTTGATAAGAACCTAACGCGGGAGATGATAAAAAGAAACATGGGTAAGTGCTGGCGAGCTGACAACCGCAAATCAACCAGCAATTTAGGCGTTGTGTACCGTCCAATCGAACATTCCGTGAGGGAAATGTTTCGGCAAATGGTAAATACCGGTGAGCTTACCAGCCTTTAATCGCTGCCCCTACCGCTGAATTATTTCTGATCGCTACGAAAAGTTGGTAGGCTGATTCCGGTCGCGTCAAAGCCACCATCCACGCCAAGACACTGACCATTCACAAACGATGCGCGCTCAGAGCAGAGAAACCCAAACACCTCGGCCATTTCCTCTTCGGTGCTTTAGCGGCCGAGGGGGATTGCATCGTGGTAGTCACGCCGAATTGCCGCGCTGTGCACCTTGGCTGCCATGGCGGTCTCAACCGGCCCCGGGCACACGGCATTAACCTGCACACCCAGGGCACTCCACTCGGCAGCGTACTGGCGCGTTAGGTGTATCACCGCCGCCTTGCTGGTGCCGTAATCCAATCCAAGCAAACTTGCCCGCATGCCCGAGATAGACGCAATATTTGCGATTACGCCTTGGCCTGCGCTCAGCATGGGCCGACCAAACGCCTGCGAGCAATGAAACACACCGTCTAAGTTGGTGGCCATGGTGTCTCGCCATTCCTTGGCCGTGCGTGGCAAACGAGGGGACGCCTGCGTTGCTCACCAAGGCGTCCACCGCCCCCCCATTTGGCCATCACCTGTTCGGCAGAGCGATTGACCGCCACTTCGTCTGACACATCGCAAACCGCGCCCATCGTTTGGGCGTGGCCAATGCCCCGAGTGGCTTGACTGAGGGTATCGGCTTCGATGTCGACCATCGCCACACGGTAACCTTACTGGGCAAACTATTTGACGATGGCCAACCCAATGCCTCGGGCGGCCCCGGTGACCACGGCCACAGGCTGCTGAGCGAGGTCTTTTAGGTCAAAACCGCCTCAACCGCTGTGGCCCTTAATGTAAGTCTCAAGAAACGACACGTGCTCGCTGAGCTTACCCATCATGTCCTTCACCACATCGCCAATGGAGATGA
>JAURPI010000032.1 GCA_030835385.1 Alphaproteobacteria bacterium
AATGTCACAGTTCTTCAAAAGAACAATCGGGATGAGCAGCGATGAGCGAAGCATTTGATCCATTGAGCGTAGCGCAGGATTTATCCGAGATCGATGTGTCGGACCCCATGATTTTTAAGCATGATGCCTTTCGTCCAATCTTTGCGCGACTTAGACAAGAAGCGCCGGTGCATTATTGTAAGGAAAGTCCATTTGGCCCCTATTGGTCGATTACTCGTTTCCACGACATTATGGCGGTGGATAAAAACCATCACGACTTTTCGTCCCAAGGTGGGGTCAGTATCGGTAATCGTAGTGCAGATTTTGAAGCGCCAAACTTTATCTCAATGGACCCACCCAAACATGATCTGCAACGCAAAGCGGTGACCGGCGTTGTTGCGCCCATGAATTTAGCAAAGCTTGAACCCGTGATCCGCGAACGTGCTGGCTGGATATTGGATAATTTACCCACGGGCGAGTCCTTTAATTGGGTTGACCAGGTGTCGATTGAGCTCACGACTCAGATGCTCGCCACAATATTTGATTTTCCATTCGAGGAGCGTCACAAGCTCACAGCTTGGTCGGATCTTGCGACATCCAGTGTGGCAACCGGTGGCACGCTGCCAGATGAGGACCGGCGCGAGGGCTTAATGCAGTGCCTGAGCGAATTCACTGATCTTTGGAACGAACGGGTGCATTGGGATCCAAGAGAGCACAACGATCTGATTACACTCATGGCGAATGACCCCGCAACCGCGGAGATGGATCCGATGGAATATTTGGGGAACTTAATTTTGTTGATTGTTGGAGGGAACGACACAACGCGAAATTCGATTTCTGGTGGCGTGCTCGGGTTGAATCAGTATCCTCTCGAGTATCAAAAGCTCAGTGCCAATCCGGGCTTGATTCCCTCGATGATTCCCGAAATTATTCGTTGGCAAACGCCGCTGACCCATATGCGTCGCATCGCAAAGCACGATGTGTCGTTTCAGGGTCAAAGAATTAAAGCCGGTGATAAGGTTGTCATGTGGTACGTGTCCGGCAATCGAGATGAAACCGCAATTGATGACCCGGAGCGGTTCTGGATTGACCGTCAGAATCCTCGGCATCACTTATCCTTTGGCTTTGGCATTCATCGCTGCATGGGTAATCGTCTGGCGGAAATGCAGTTGCGCGTCCTGTGGGAAGAAATCATGGACCGCTTCGAGCATGTGGAAGTCGTTGGCGAACCGGTCCGGATTGCCTCGAACTTCGTTCGCGGAATTGCGGAACTGCCGGTTAGAGTGCATCGCCGAAAGGCGCGTGCTGGGTAACAGCCCTAACCGACGGCAGGTGTACATCCGTGGGGTTTGCCCTAAACGGGTCTTCATTGCCAACCCGAGCCGGCCAAAACACCAAGACACCAAGACAACAAGACAACCAAAGTCGAACGATGCTTGTGTTGGCTGCAAGCATCCTGTCCAATCAAGACGGCTTGAGTTTTAAACGCAAGCGCGCCGCTTTGACCTGTAGCTGCTTTTGTTGCGATCTCGGCCGCGTCTTTTTTTAAAGTATTCACAGGAGAATATAATGCAGATCGTAAAACTTAGATTGATGGTTCTGGCAGGGCTGCTGGCTGTGATCAGTACGGCCTCCGCCGAAATCTACAAAGATTACGCGCCGAGCGAACAGCAGGTACAGCTCACCGTCGTCGCCGTTGAGCCGAATTATTTGGATGACTATTTGGTCAAATTGAACCGGACCTGGGTGCGCTCAATGGATATCCAAAAAGAATTGGGCTTCATTGTTGATTATGCGGTTTGGACCTCGGACGCGGCCAATAGTCCGAATGTTTGGCTAACGGTGACCTATGAAAATATGGGGATGATGCAACCCAGCCAGGCGCGTTACGAGCAGGTGAATGCAGCATTAGCGTCACGTTATGGTGATGAGGAAGCAGAACTGGATGCCATTGCCAAAGGTTACGAAGAAATTAGAACGATGCTCGACAGCCAGATCATCAACCAAGTGAAGTTTCTCGATTAAGTCATCCTGAGAAGAGCTGGGCTCGATGCAAGGCCGCAGCGCGGCGTGCCTTGAGGCTAACCCCACCCGGGTTCGTTGATTCAAATGCGGAAGGGTGAAGCGGGGTTCGCCTTTAGACCTTCTGCGCACCATTGAGGTACTGACCAAGCTGGGTTTCAGCGGTTCGGTGCTCAATGACGGGGGTGGTGCCGGGCTCAGACTTGGGTCGAGTCACATATCGTGCAAACCAGTCGGCTAGGCGGCCGCGGTCATTGGCTAGTGCTTGAACCATACTTTGTATTTGGTCGATGTGTGCATCGGTAATCTGATCTTGTTGCCAAAGCGCCGGGTCCGGATCGCGATAGACCAACTGATCGGGTTCCATGACCAGATCGGTGGCAAGATCCGAGATCATCTCGCCGAGCGTCGGGGCGCGAAAGCCGACCGAATAGGTCAGGCAGTTGTCGAGCGCAACACCATGATGTGCGACCCCGGGCGGCAAGTAGAGCATGTCTCCAGGCGATAACGTGTGTTCAGCTTCGGTGACGAAATCCGCCAGAATACTGAGGTCTGTGCCCGGTAGCAGGGCCGTGTCTTCATCGCATCGCTGGCCTATTTTCCAATGCCTGCGACCCTCAACCTGAATCAAAAACACATCGTACTGATCAAAGTGTGGGCCGACGCTGCCGCCGGGGGGCGCAAAGCTCACCATGATGTCGTCGAGTCGCCAACTCGGTAGAAAATTAAACTGATGTTTTAGCGCGGCAATGTCAGGAACCCATAGATCGGCGCTCTGAACCAATAAAGACCAATCAGACGCCGGCAGCGTTGCAAAATCGGTCGCTTCAAACGGACCAAAAGTCACGGACCATGGGTCTTGACCTGCGGCGCCGCGCACTAGTCGGGACGTGACGTCCGGCTCCATCGCCAGCCCCGCAAGTTCGTCGCCTGTTAAGGGGGACGGCCAGTTTGGGAGGGCCCCCCGAACCACCAGGGGTTTCTGCTGCCAATAGGTTTCAAGGAAGGTCTGCGGAGATATCTGGCCCAATAGGGTCATAGAAAAGTCACCAAAATGAGTGGTTGCCCGGAGTAGGTCGGCCGAGCCCGAAACAACGCTGACAGAAAGAACATCGATATGCGGCTAGGCCCATAACAGTGCGCCTTGCCTGCCTTTGCCTTTATGCCGCGGCGTTTGGCCAGAGTCTTAAAAAGTTGTCCGCGTAAAACTTTTCTTTCACCACAGGACTGGCATCGGTGAGATAGGACTCAAACTTGCCGATAGGATTGCGACCGCCCTCGACATGCGGGTAGTCACTCGAGAAAAGGTAGAGGTCTTCATTGGAGTCATCGATCAGCCGTGCG
>JAURPI010000033.1 GCA_030835385.1 Alphaproteobacteria bacterium
CCGTTTACGCCGCTTGTGACGATAAGGCAGCTGCAGGCCTCCAAAATCCAGACCAAATGCTAAGCAACACTTGGCCCAGTTTTAACGGGAAAGGACAATACGGCCTTTGATTGGTTCAGCCTTGGCATCCATACTTGGCAATGCCCATGACACGAACGCGGCAATCAATATCGGGCATAGAGTATGGAGGTGCTGTATGCGCATGGGGCAAATTAATCCGTAGAGTTAAACAAACCAGGGCCTTAACTTAGTCAAACTAGACACGTTTTTGGAGGTCTAATGAGCACCCAAACCAATCGCCTGACTGGAGCGGCCGTCATGCGCAAGGTGCTTGAGCGCTTTGGTGTCAAGACGGTGTTCGCCCTGGCAGGCGCATCGCAAACCCTGCTACTCGATGAATGCGAAAATGCGGACTTTCGCATTGTGCCAAGCCGTCATGAAAGCGCCACCGTAGGCGCCGCCGACGGGTATTCGCGGGTCACTGGAAAGGTGGGCATCGCATTGGTTAACGTTGATCAAGGCATGCCAAACGCCATAACCGGATTGCAACAAGCTTTCGAAGCCTGTTCCCCGGTCGTCGTTTTAGTCGGGCGTGAGCCTGACAGTTGGACGCAACCAGAACTAGATTTCGACCACGGCATTCTGGGCTTGGTGCAGCCTGTCACAAAATGGGCGCGCACGGTGCAAAGCGCCGCACGTCTAGGCGAATATCTTGAGGCCGCTTGTCGCCGCGCTTTAGCGGGGCGCCCGGGACCTGTTGTCTTAGCTTATCCGAAAGACTTCCTCAAAGGCTTGGTCGACCCCGGCGTGGAACTGGATACACCGGTGCTGCCAAACCCGCGCCCTGCACCAACAAGCGAGGATGTAGGCAAGGTCATTGACCTAATGCAGGCGGCGAAACGCCCACTCATTATTGCCGGGTCTGGTTCTTTTCGGTCTGGCGCAGGCCCTATTTTGCGTGAATTTGCAAATATGGGTGTCCCGGTCGCCACTCACAATCTGGGACGAGGGTTAGTGCCCGAAGATGATCGCACCGGATGGGGATGGCCTCTCGCACAATTCGCCGCCCATGAGGCTGACCTTGTCATTTGGGCAGGTGCACGGATGGCGAAGAAATTTGGTTACGGTCTGAGTCCCCGCTTCCCGCCAACAGCGAAAATGATTCAAATCGATCTCGCAGCCGAAGAAATAGGCCGCAACCGCATGGTTGAGGTTGGTCTTGTCGCCGACAGCCGAACCGCGCTTGCTGCTATCATGGCTGACTTAAAAGCACGCGGCTCAGACGGTTATGACCCCTCTTGGGTTAAGCAAAGCCTTCAGGAACGCCTAACTGTCATTGCAGATAGTGGCCACGAAGAAGATCACATTCACCCCTTCCGTCTAGCGCGAGCGGTCAACGCACGCCTGCCTGACGATGCCATTTTCGTACAAGACGGTGCGTCCATATTAGTACGGAGTTGGGCCGTCACTCGCTACGCCCACGAAGGCGGATACATGGACACTATGCCGCTCGGCTCTATGGGAATGGGCACACCTCTCGCTCTGGGTGCCGTAGCTGGAGCAAAAGAAGTTGCCGCAGAAACCGGGCAACCTGAACGAAGAGTAGTCATGGTGACCGGCGACGGTGCTTTTGGCTTCTATTGTGCGGAGTTAGATTCTGCGACCAAGGCCGGTTTACCGTTCCTTTGTGTCATCTCTAACAACGGAGGGTGGGGCAACGAGATCCATACGCAACCCCGACAAGTCGGACGAACCATCAACGCCTATTTCGCTGATACGCGGTATGACACGATCGCCCAGGGGTTTGGCGCCGCAGGCTTTCGAGTGGAAGCAGTATCTGAGTTAGATCAAACTTTAGATAAAGCACTTAATATCAATGATAAAGCCGTTGTCGTTGAGGTGATTGTTGAAGAACCTGGAGGGATTGACCCACGCACCAGCACCTTGCTCTACCACGATGTTGAGCAGACACGTGCCGAACATTTTGGGGAAGGCCCTCAGCGATGACTGGCGCCGACGCTCTCATCCAAACCCTGGTCGACTGCGGGGTTGATACCTGCTTCGCCAACCCAGGAACCACAGAGACTCATTTGGTCGGCGCAATTGACCGCACCACCCGCATGCGGCCGATCCTCGGGTTATTCGAAGGTGTTTGTACCGGAGCAGCTGATGGTTACGCACGGTTGTCTGGAAAACCCGCAGCAACGTTGTTGCACTTAGGTCCAGGCCTCGCCAACGGATTGTGTCACTTGCACAATGGTCGCAAAGCTCACTCCCCCAGCGTCAATCTGATTGGTAATCATCCTCGCTCTCACCTCAAATACGACGCGCCTTTGTCGTCTGACATTGTTGGATTAGCTGAGCCGGTATCTGGATGGGTTCGACAAGTTGCAGACCCCGGCGACATTGCCCAAGACGGCGCAGAAGCTGTTGCCGCAGCCTGGGGACCGCCCGGACAAGTCGCTAGCCTGATTATTCCCGCGGACTGCAGCTGGACAGAAGGCATTGTAGCCGTGGGTGCGCCTCCTCGACCAAGCACAGAGCCTGCTATGGATAAGACCGTAAGCTCAATTGCAGAACTCTGCGCCCATGGGCGCAAGACTGCACTTCTCATAGGCGCCGAAGGTCTGACGGAACCAGGCCTCAAAGCCGCTGGGGCAATTGCAGAAAAAACGGGTGTACGCCTCATTGCCTATACCTTTGAGCCACGCATGCAACGGGGCGCTGGACGGGTAAAAGTCGACCGTATTCCCTACTTCCCAGAGGATGCCGCAGAAGCTCTCAAAGGCTTGGAGCACATGGTTCTGTGTGGGTCCAAGGAGCCCGTTTCTTTCTTTTCATATCCCAGCGGCGGTGGAACATTGGTTCCAGACGGCTGCGACCTCCACACTCTTGTTCCAGTTGGAGGAGACGTGATTACCAGCCTCGCCGGCCTGGCGGACCTCATTGGCGCCAAAGAGCCCGCTTCCTCTCAACCGCTCCTCCTTCCTGATTTGCCCACCGGCGGAATTACTGCAGACGCCGCATCCGCGGTGATTGCCCGAGCTATACCTGAAGACGCTGTTATCGTTGACGAAGGTATTACGGTCGGATTTCCGGCGTACGCGCAATCTGAGGGGTCCGCGCCCCATGATTGGCTATTTATCACTGGCGGTGGCATTGGCTGGGCCATGCCGGTTGCCGTCGGAGCGGCAGTAGCGGCTCCTGACAAAAAGATCTTGTGTATTCAGGGGGACGGCGGTGCCATGTACACAATCCAAGCCCTCTGGACCATGGCCCGAGAGCAATTAGACGTCACCACCGTTATCTTTTCCAATCGGGGATACCTCATATTGGACATTGAGCTTCAGCGGCATGGCCTTGGTCCCGCCGGTGCCAATGCCCACCGGCTTATGGATATGGACGAGCCGCGGATCGATTTTGTGAAAATGGCTGAGGCCCAAGGCGTGGACGCCCATCGGATTGACGAATGCGGCCGGTTTTCATCCGTATTAGCTGATTGCCTAAATCAGCCCGGTCCTCACTTTATTGAAGTTATGATGGCGTAGTCGACTATTCCGTCGTCTGCTCTGGTTGCGGTAAAGGCAGAGGAATTCCTGCTGCCGTGAATGCGTCATTACTGGCCGCAGATAAAGAGACATGACTATCCCTCGTTAGCTTGACGTCATTCCAGTAAATATCGTTGCCGCGCACTGTCACTTGCTCAACCACACCCTCTCCACTAACAATGGATGACGCGCCGCTAGCAAAATCATCTCCGCCGAGGCCAAGCCGCTCCGCTAGGTCTAATCGTATGTCGATGTTGACCTCGTCGGGCGCTATGATCCCGAAGCCAGCACCTAGGTCTGTTGGAACAACTGGACGCCCATGTACATCAACGCCGGGCACATACGTCACGGCTGCGGCTGGCACGTGCGAAACAAGTTGACGGCAGTCGTCCGTGCGGATCGACAGAAGTGACGTTTGGGCGCTTCTACCGGAGGAAACTGCGACGGCGAAGCCGATTGCGAGAGATATAGGAATCCGTTTCACGCCTGAAAGCTGCGCGCCAGAGGGTTAACAGGTCGTTTGCGGGTCTAAGGCATTAGAATCGCTGCTCTTTTCCTCGGTCAGCCCAATGATTTTTAAACCTCTCAAAAAGATTCATCAAATGGGGGTCGCTGACGCTACACCTGCTCTATCTCAATCAACGTCCCATCGAAATCTTTAGGATGCACAAACAGAACCGGCTTGCCATGTGCACCGGTCTTTGGCTCACCGTCGCCCAGGATGCGCTTACCTTCAGCTTTAAGCTGTTCGCGAGCGGCAAGAATATCATCCACCTCAAAACACACGTGATGCATGCCCCCTGATGGGTTCTTATCGAGAAATCCCTGAATCGGTGAGCCTTCACCCAACGGATGCAGCAATTCGATCTTGGTATTGGGCAATTCGACAAATACCACCGTCACACCATGCCCCGGCAAGTCTTCCGGCTCCGTGACTTTCGCGCCCAGGGCGTTCCGGTAAGTTGCGGCTGCGGCGGCCAAATCCGGTACGGCAATCGCAACGTGGTTTAAGCGTCCAATCATAGCGTCCTCATCGATTTGCCAAGTCCTCATATGCGCGTGATGTGCACACGGATCAAGGGTTTGCCATTTTGTCGTCCTGCAAAAATGCGCCGGATGCACCGCCGCACTGCTTCTTCGACGACACCATCGTCTCTACGGGATTTCCCATTGATACGTTCTACCGCGTCTTCCACTTCTTCAGCCAACGCCTCAGACCCATCATCTGCCAGCGGATCAAGAATACCAAGAACCGAAACTTGAGCGTCAGCAGCGAGGCGCCCGTCATCCTCAAGAACCAGGGATACAACGACGCTACCGCCATAGAAGATCTTTTTGCGATCACGCAGCACGGGATCCCAAAATGGAACAGCACGGTCACCCTCCCAGGACATCCGGCCAGCCCATACTTCACCCATCACAGCAGGATCACCGGGTGCCAACCTGACCGCTGAGCCATTCTCCACAAGAACAGCCTGCGGCACTTGGCACTCCTTAGCTAATTCCGCATGGGCTCTCATGTGCAGTTGCTCGCCATGGACAGGAATTGCGGTATGAGGACGGATCATGCTGTACATCCGTCGCATTTCATCCCGTGCCGGGTGGCCAGACACATGGATCGGTGCATCCCGTGCCGTGATAATCTCCACGCCGGATTTCGCGAGCTCGTTTTGCAGCTTCAATATCGCTTTTTCATTGCCTGGAATGATCCGCGACGAAAACACCACCGTGTCCCCCTCTTCTAACCGAACATCCCGATGGTTTCCAAAGGCTATACGATTGAGTGCTGCGCGGGCCTCACCTTGACTGCCCGTGCAAATGTAAAGAACCTTATCGTTAGGAAGGTGCGCCGCATCTTCGGCTTCGTAAAACACAATATCGTCAGCGAGATAACCGGTTTTACCTGCCGCATCGACGATCCGCCATAGGGACGCCCCGACGAGAGACACATGCCGATCATTCGCCTCCGCCGCACGTGCGATACTCTCAAGCCGCGCCAAATTGGAGGCAAAGCACCCGACGGCTACTCGCCCGCTTAGCTTTCCAATTAACTCAGTCAACGCAATACGGACGTCTCCTTCAGATCCGGACTCGCCTTCAGAGAACACATTGGTGGAGTCACCGACCATCGCCAGCACACCCTCTTGGCCAATAGCCTCTAAGGCCGCGAAGTCTGTCGTCTCACCAACTAATGGATCAGGGTCGAACTTCCAATCTCCCGTATGCATAATCAAGCCGTGGGGAGTTCTAATGGCCAGGGCATTGGGCTCAGGGATCGAGTGGGTCAGTGAGATAAAATCAATATCAAATGGTCCGAGATTGAGATTCCCTCCCAGCTGTATTTCTGTCAGAGGCAAAAGGTTTTGCAATCCGGCCTCGGGCAATTTGCGCCTGAGAAACTCGGCAGCAAATGGTGTGGCATATACGGAGCACTCCAATTTTGGCCAGAGATAGGCCACCGCACCCAAATGATCTTCGTGAGCGTGAGTTAAAACCAAACCGAGTAGTTTGTCCTTGCGCTCAACAATAAAATCCGGGTCAGGCATCACCACATCGACCCCCGGGATGCTTCCATCGCCGAAGGTGACACCGAGGTCGACCATTATCCATTGGCCATCGCAACCATACAGATTGAGATTCATCCCAATCTCACCGGAGCCGCCGAGGGGAACAAACCACAGCCCTTTACCGAGTCCTTTTGGTGGTTTGGCCTTAGGCCCGCTTGGCGTCATTGAGAATTCCGCTCGTGAACAATTCGTAGCCCTCGCAAAGTGAGATCATCATCTGTGTGATCAATCACTTGAGTAGAGGTAGCGAATAGAGAGGCAAGACCACCGGTCCCAATCACCGTCATGCCGCGGTTGCGTTCCTCTTGAATGCGCGCGACCAGCCCTTCAATCAATCCAATATATCCCCAGAACACACCGGAGCGCATTGCGGCCACTGTCGATGTTCCCACGACCGGCGCTTGGCCTGGATTCTCGACAGGGATTCTCGGCAACAAAGCTGCCGCCATGTGCAGTGCTTCCATAGAGAGATTGATGCCGGGCGCAATGACACCGCCCGCATAGTTACCGTCTTGATCGACCACATCGAAAGTCGTCGCCGTACCAAAGTCTATTATGATTAATGGCCCGCCGTAGCTTTCCTGTGCCGCAATGGCATTAACCAAGCGGTCGTCGCCAACTTCACGCGGGTTTTGCATCAGCACCGTGAGTCCGAGATCCAATTCTGAATCCCCAATGAAACGTGCCTCAGTGTTAAAAAATTCTGAGCACATTGAACGAAGGGCATTATTCTTACTTGGTACAACAGACGAAACGATGGCTGCGTCAATATCGTCTCGTTTTAGGCCATCGCGTTGCATGACCTGGCTAAACCAGACGCCATAATCATCGCTGGTTTTTTCACCTTCGGTCGCAGTGCGCCAATGCCCGGAAAGTCTGTCTCCGTCATAGACGGCAAGCACGATGTTGGTGTTGCCGCAATCGATAACCAGCAGCATGCTTAGCCCTCCGGCCCAAAGAAGACATCGCCTGCAGAAATAGAACGAACACCGACAGCGCCCTGGTTCAACAACAGGGCGCCGTCATCAGCCAGATCATCGAATATCCCCTCCAATTGGTCGTGCGGCAGACGCACTGTAATCCCCTCTCCTAATCCAACAGCTCGTTCTAGCCAGGCGCGTCGCAATGGCGCAAATCCAATTGTTTTCCAAGAGTTTATCCAAAGCGCCAATGAATCGCACACCTGGGATGCCAACGCAGCGGGTTCTATTTTATACGCAGTCAACGTACCGACCGGGTATACCGCATCTGCAACATCCACCGGAACAAGATTAACGCCCATTCCAATGACAACTTGATCTCGATTAGGGACTGCCTCCAACAACAAGCCAGCCACCTTAGCGTCGTCAAGCAGAAGGTCATTGGGCCACTTGCACCGCAAATCAGCGATTCCCGTACCCACCTCTGCTTCTATGGCGTCGATTAAGGCTAATGCGGCAGCAAACCCAGCTTGCCCAGCAATAGCCGATGGCGCGTCTATCAAGACACTGAGGCATAGATTCCCTTTGGGGCTGTTCCAAGACCGTCCTCGACGCCCACGTCCCGCCGATTGAATGTCGGCGTAAATAGCAAGACCCGAGGGCTCACCGTCACCTGCGCGACGTAAGAGCTCCGCATTTGTTCCATCAATTTCGGTAAAATGCTCTAAACGCCATCCGTCCGGCAAAGCGGGCAGCGGAGACATGATGGGATGCGATCTAACCTTGGAACAGAGCGGCCGCAGCGGCATCAGCACCGGCCAGTAGCGGTTCAGGTAAGAAAATAAACACCACAACAGCCAGCGCACAAACACCCATGACCAAGGACGTCGAGTAGTCGGGGCAGTCAAAACTCTCAGCCGACTCATCGAAGTACATAATCTTGATCAGACGGAGATAGTAGTAGGCGCCGATAACACTGGAGAGAACGCCGATCACCGCTAGAGGAATCAATCCAGAGTTCACAGCAGCTGCAAAGACAAAGTACTTACCAAAGAACCCTGCCAAGGGCGGAATACCCGCCATCGAGAACATCAGTGCGGTAAGCGCTAATGAAATTGCCGGGTTAGTTTTCGAAATACCCGATAGATCATCGATGCTTTCGACATACCGGTCTTTGACCCGCATCGACAAAATCACCGCGAATGTCCCGACATTCATAAATAGATAGATCAGCATGTAATAGATCATGCCGCGCGCACCTTCTTGGGTGCCGGCGATCAAACCAATGAGCGCATATCCCACATGACCAATGGAACTATAAGCCATCAGCCGTTTGATATTGTTTTGAGCGATAGCCGCAACTGCGCCCCAAAGCATCGAGGCAACACAAATCACCGTCAGAACCTGTCGCCATTGGACCATGAGATCTTCAAACGGTCCAACCAAAATCCGAAGGAACAAACAAAGCGCAGCAATCTTTGGTGCAACGGAAAAGAAAGCTGTTACAGGAGTTGGCGCACCCTCATAGACGTCCGGGGTCCACATATGGAATGGAACGGCAGAAACCTTGAACGCAAAGCCACAAATGACAAAAACAATGCCCACAATAACGCCCGCGTTGCTCTCTGCTCCGGTTAGCGCATCGGCCAGACCGGCAAAAGACGTGGTGCCTGAGAAGCCATAGACCAAGGACGATCCATATAGCAGGAGCCCAGAGGCCAAGGCGCCTAAGACAAAATATTTCACGCCCGCTTCTGTCGCTTTCAAATTGCCTCGGTTAAAGGCCGCCAGGACATACAGAGCTAGACTTTGAAGTTCGAGACCGACATAGAGCGAAATCAAGTTATTGGCCGAGACCATCATCATCATGCCGAGAACGGCAAACACCATAATGACAGGGAGTTCGTAGCGGGAAACGCCCTCGTTCCGTGCCCAAGGCAAGGCGAGCAGCATGGCCAGGCCAGCGCCCAGTAAAATCAGCAGTTTTGCAAAGCCTGTAAACGCGTTAACGACAAATAACCCATTAAAGGTAACGGTCTCAGCCCCGTTTGTCGAAATCGACAACACGGCTGCAACCGCAAATGCCAAAATCGCCAACATGGTGACACCGCGGACCGGATCACTCTTGCGGAACACACCAACCATCAGCAACGCCATTCCGGCAATCGCCAGGAACATTTCTGCATAGGCTGGAGTAAGGTTCGGTAGGGCTGTCATTTCATTCTCCCCTATCGACCCAACGCCAGGCGAACGCCATCAACGAGCCCAGATGCCAAAGCGTTAGCGTCGAGCGCAGCGTGATAGTCAGTGATCAACTTCGTCACAGACGCTTCCATAACAACCAGGAATGACATCGGGTACACACCCATCCACATCACCACCACACACAGGGGTGCGAAAATAGCGATCTCACGGCGGGATAGATCAAGCATGTCCTTGAGGTCTTCTTTGACCAATTCACCGTAAATCACACGGCGATAGAGATAGAGCATATAAGTGGCGCCAAGAATAACGCCAGTCGCCGTCAATAAAGATACCCACGTGTTGACCTGGAAGACTCCAGTCAAAATCAAAAACTCACCGACGAAGCCAGACGTGCCGGGCAATCCGACAGACGCCATCATCATTAACATGAAGACGAAAGCATATTTCGGCATGTTGTTGACCAGACCGCCGTAGCGGCCGATCTCACGTGTGTGGAGGCGATCATAGACGACACCAACACAAAGAAATAACGCACCTGACACAACGCCGTGACTCAACATTTGGTAAATAGCACCCTGCACTGCCTGTTGAGTTGCCGCAAAAATACCAACCGTCACAAAACCCATGTGGGCGACGGATGAATAGGCGATAAGTTTTTTCATGTCTTCTTGTGCCAAAGCGACCAAAGACGTGTAAATCACCGCGACGATAGACAGGCCATACACAAGGGGTGTGAAATATTCACTCGCCAAAGGCAGCATCGGCATAGAGAACCGCAGGAAGCCATAGGCACCCATCTTCAACAGCACACCAGCCAAGATAACGGAGCCAGCCGTCGGCGCTTCAACGTGGGCGTCAGGCAGCCAGGTGTGCACCGGCCACATCGGAACTTTGACAGCGAATGACGCAAACAATCCGAGCCATAACCAGAATTGCATCTGAAATGGGAAGTCTGTGGTCATCAATGTCGGGATGTTCGTTGTTTCAGCAACAAAGTACATCGCCAAGATTGCGATCAGGAGCAGCACTGAGCCGGTCAACGTATAGAGGAAGAACTTAAATGCCGCGTACACACGTCGCGCGCCACCCCAGACCCCAATGATCAGGAACATGGGAATGAGGACGCCTTCGAAGAAAACATAGAACAGAACCATGTCGAGCGCACAAAACATGCCCACCATCATGGTTTCTAAGATCAGGAACGCGATCATGTACTCTCGAACGCGGGTCTTTATCGCATCCCAACTGGCCAGCACACACAAGGGCATAAGGAAAGTTGAAAGAATGACAAACAACATGGATATGCCGTCCACACCCATGTGATAGCTAATCCCGAATTCAGGGAACCACGCCGCTTGCTCCACAAACTGGAAGTCGGCGGTGCTGGAATCAAAATTCGTCCAAATGAGAAGCGATGCCAAGAACGTCCCAACCGTCACCCACAGGGTTACCCAACGGCTGTTGCGCGCCACAATTTCTGGGTCGTCGGCACGAATTGTCAGAAGCAGCAATACCCCGAGCAGCGGCGTAAATGTGATGACGCTGAGGAGAGGCAAATTTTCAACAAACCCGTTCATCGCCTAGCCCCCGACCACGATCCATGACACGAACAGGGCAATCCCGATGATCATGGCAAAGGCGTAGTGATAGAGGTATCCCGTTTGAACAGCTCCTAGGCGACGGGCACCGGAAATAATTGACGAAGAAATACCGTCAGGTCCGAAGCGATCAATTGTCCCTTGATCTCCCCGCTTCCAGAAGAAGTTTCCAAGTTTGAAGGCAGGACGAACGAAAAGGAAATCGTAAAGTTCGTCGAAGTACCATTTGTTCAGCAGGAACTGGTATACGACGGGGAACTTAGCGGCAAGCTGACCTGGAATCTCCGGCCGGCGCATATACATATGAAATGACAGCCCCAAACCCAGAACCGTGACGACCATTGGCGACCAGACTACCCATGCCGGCACATGATGGGCTGCCTCGATTGGATCCTCACCCACAACAGCCAAAGCGTCGCGCCAGAAGTCAAACCGCCCATCACCGATAAACAGGTCATACCCAATCATGCCGGAAAAAATGGCACCGAGTGCGAGACCGGCAAGCGGCAAGGTCATGACCAATGGACTCTCATGGACATGATCCATTGTCTCTTTGTCAGCTCTGGGTTCACCATGGAAGGTCATGAATAACAAGCGGCCAGAATAGAAAGCCGTTAGAAGCGCTGCGCCAATGCCCATAATGAAGGCGTATTGTCCGACACTGGTGTGCGCGCCATAGGCCGCCTCAAGAATCATGTCTTTCGAGTAGTACCCGGCGAAAGGCGGAACGGCGACCAACGCCAATGTTCCAATCCACATCATCGCGTAGGTCACTTTTACATGCTTCCAAATCCCACCCATTTTGCGCATGTCCTGTTCGTCCGACATGGCGTGGATGACTGAACCCGAGCCGAGGAACAGCAGCGCCTTAAACCAGGCGTGGGTCATGAGATGGAAAATAGCAGCGGGATAGGCACCAATACCGCATGCAAAAAACATGTAGCCCAGCTGTGAACAGGTCGAATAGGCGATCACACGCTTGATGTCATTTTGCACACACCCGATCGTCGCCGCGAAGAACGCCGTAGACGCGCCGACAATGGTGACCACTTCCAGCGCCGCAGGCGCGTATTCAAACAGAGGTGACATGCGCGCAACGAGGAAGACTCCTGCCGTCACCATCGTTGCAGCGTGGATCAGTGCAGATACGGGCGTCGGGCCTTCCATAGCGTCGGGCAACCACGTGTGGAGCAACAACTGGGCCGACTTACCCATTGCACCGACAAACAAAAGCAACGCAATCAAGGTCAGGGCGTGACCTTCAATTCCGAAGAACGTGACCGTGTCGTCCACGTGCGCCGGAACAGCATTAAAGACGGTGTCAAACGTTACCGCATCAAACAGCAAATAGATTCCAAAGATTCCTAACAAGAATCCAAAGTCACCCACACGGTTTACGACGAAGGCTTTAATCGCAGCTGCGTTTGCAGTTGGCTTTTTAAACCAGAAGCCAATCAGAAGGTATGAAACAACACCAACACCTTCCCAGCCGAAGAACAGTTGAACCAGGTTATCGGCTGTCACCAGCATCAGCATGGCGAAGGTAAACAATGACAAATACGCCATGAAACGCGGCTTAGAATCGTCATGGCTCATATAGCCAACGGAATACACGTGGATGAGAGATGACACACAGGTCACCGTCATCACCATGACTGCCGATAGCGTATCGAACCTGAGGGCCCAGGATGTTTCAAAGGTCCCAGAGTTGATCCAACTCATGATCGTAACTACGCGCTCGTTGCCGTTGACCGCGACGTCAAAGAACAAGGGGATCGACAGCACTGCTGCCAAACCTACACCGAGGCATGTCACCACTTGGGAGGCTCGGTCGCCAATTTGACGCCCAAAAAATCCGGCGATTAGGGCCCCAACGAGGGGTAGGAAAATTGCGGCGGCTTCCATATTGGCCCCTACCCCTTTAACTCGTTGATGTCTTCAACGGCGATAGATCGGTGTGCCCGATAGAACACAACAACAATAGCCAATCCGATTGCTGCCTCAGCTGCGGCGACGGTCAACACCAGCATGGTGAAAATTTGCCCTACAAGATCGCCAAGGAACGCCGAGAACGCGACAAAGTTGATATTCACCGCGAGCAACATCAGCTCGATGGACATGAGAATGACAATCAAGTTCTTCCGATTGAGGAAGATTCCAAAAATCCCGAGAGTAAAAAGAACACCCGCGACAATAAGATAATGGGAAAGGCTAACGACCATTATTGCAGCCCCTTCCCTGATTCAACTTTAACCACCTCAAGCGTGTCACTGGGCCGGCGCGCATTTTGGTCGCCGATCACCTGTTTACGAACACCTGCTCTGGTGCGGTGGGTCAAAACAATCGAGCCGATCATGGCTACGAGCAAAATGATGCCAGCAGCCTGAAAAACATAGATGTAGTCCGTATACAGAATGAGGCCGAGGGCTTCGGTGTTGCTAATTGCGCTGGGGTCTGGCGCCGGCGCTGCACGCAATACGTCTGCGCTATCTGACATCACCCAACCTGCAAACACTGTAATCAGCTCAGCCAGCAGAATGCCGCCAACCAATAAACCGACCGGGAGATACTTTAGGAAGCCTTCGCGGACCATGGTGATATTGATATCGAGCATCATCACCACGAATAGGAACAGCACGGCCACGGCTCCGACATAAACAATGACCAAGATCATCGCGACAAATTCAGCACCAAGCAGAACAAACAACCCAGCCGCGTTGAAGAAAGTGAAGATCAGCCACAGCACAGAATGCACTGGGTTACGTTGAAAAATAACATTCAACGCACCAACAATTGCCAGGGCAGAAAACAGATAAAACGCGAGTGTCGCCGCAATCATTGTGCGCCCCCCGCAGTCTTCACCGCCTTACGTTCAAATGCCTGCCGCATTCTTATTCCCCGTCTGCTGCCGTCGACTACCGATACGGTGCGTCGAGCTCGAGCCGCTTCGCCAGCTCAGGCTCCCACCGGTCACCATTGGCCAGCAGCTTCTCCTTGTTGTAGAGCAACTCTTCTCGTGTCTCTGTCGCGAACTCGAAATTCGGTCCTTCGACAATGGCATCGACCGGGCAAGCTTCTTCGCAGAAACCACAGTAGATGCACTTGGTCATATCGATATCGTAGCGTGTTGTCCGTCGACTACCGTCTTCGCGAGGCACGGCTTCAATCGTGATGGCCTGTGCGGGACAGATTGCCTCACAGAGTTTGCAGGCAATACAGCGCTCTTCCCCATTTGGGTACCGCCGCAACGCATGCTCGCCGCGAAAGCGTGGACTCAATGGCCCCTTTTCAAACGGATAGTTCAAAGTCACCTTTGGTCCGAACATATACTTCAGGGTCAACCACATCCCGCTTAGCAACTCAGCGAGGAGGAAAGAACGAGCGGTACGATCAATGAATGCCATGATTAATCCCGTCCCTTACGCCGGTACTTTGTCGAAATACACGAGGAACCCAGCAGTCAAAGCCAGCCAGATCAAGGAAAGCGGCAAGAACACTTTCCATCCAAGGCGCATAAGTTGGTCGTAGCGATAGCGCGGGAATGTCGCCCGCACCCAAATAAAGACAAACAAACAGAATGCAATTTTGGCCGCAAACCAGACGACGCCTGGGATCAAATTCAATGGCGCTACATCATAGGGTGGCAACCATCCCCCAAGGAACAGGATCGACACCATGCCGCTCATCATGATCATGTTGGCGTATTCACCAAGGAAGAACAGGGCAAACGACATCGATGAGTATTCGGTCATGAACCCGGCGACGAGTTCAGATTCAGCTTCGGGCAAATCAAACGGATGGCGGTTCGTTTCAGCTAACACTGACACAAAGAACACGATGAACATGGGCAGATGAGGAATGAAGTACCAGCCAGGAAGAACTCCAAATAGCGGTTCAGATTGCGCTTCAACCAAAGCCGACAAGTTCAATGTCCCGGCGGTCATCAACACCGTGATCATGATGAAGCCGATCGAAACTTCGTAAGACACCATCTGTGCAGCAGAACGCATCGCACCTAAAAATGCGTAGCGGGAGTTTGAAGCCCAGCCCGCCATCACAACGCCATATACCCCAAGCGACGAAATCGCGAATAGGTACAACACGCCGACGTTGAGATCTGAAATCACCCACCCGGGGTTCACCGGAATCACGGCCCACGCCAACATGGCGAGTGAGAACGTAATCATTGGCGCCAAGAAGAACACCACCGGGCTTGCACCCGTGGGCAGTACCGTTTCTTTAGTCAGAAGCTTAAGGGCGTCTGCAAACGGCTGCAGCAGACCAAACCACCCAACCACATTGGGACCAAGCCGCATCTGCATCGCACTGATAATTTTACGTTCTGCATAGGTTAGGTACGCAACACCAAGCAAAATCGGAACGAGGAACATCAGGATCTGGATGACGATCCAGACCACAGGCCAAATATAATTTATCCATAACTCAGCCATGGGTGCCGGTCGCCTTTTCCGTCTTGCCCATTACGAAGTCTTGGGTGCACTGCGCCATTGTTCTCGAAGCGCGGCTTATGGGATCAGTCTGATAGTAGTTCGAAACCGGATAGGTAAATGCTGAGGCTTCGATTGATCCGTTCGCTCCAAACTGTTCCCACTCCGTTATTGCGACATCATCGATATGTCCAAAGCCGGGGCTGGTCTCACGCAATTTCTCACGGACCTGCTCAAGGGAATCATAGGGTAGCGTTTTACCCAGGCGCTCCGACAACGCGCGAATGATGGCCCAATCTTCTCGAGCGTCACCGGGTGGGAATATCGCCCGTTGCCCCAATTGAGCTCGACCCTCTGTATTAACGTATGTGCCATTCTTCTCGGTATACGCTGCTCCAGGCAGAATGACGTCAGCCACATGGGCACCGGCGTCGCCATGATGACCTTGGTATATGACAAACGCGTCTTTGAGCTTAGCCGTATCAATTTCATCAGCGCCAAGCAGATACACAACTTGTATATCGCCAGATGATGCACCCTCAAGAATGCCTTGGGTGTCCTTACCTCCCCCGCCCGGAACAAATCCAACATCCAAAGCACCGACACGAGCCGCTGCCGTATGGAGCACGTTGAACCCATTCCAATCTCCGGACACCATGCCGGTGGACTGAGCAATGGCATACCCAGCGCCGAGAATAGCGGCACCATCGGCCCGTGTGAGCGCACCCATGCCAAGCACCAGCATCGGACGTTCCGCATCTTTGAGCACTTGAGCAAAAGGATGACTGCCATCGGCAATCTTTGCCAAAGCGTCAGCGGAATCAGAAATGTGGTCGTAGGCATATGTGAGGTCAGCAGCCTCACCCACAACGCCAATATTTACTCCACCCGCCAAGAACCGTTTGCGAATGCGAGCATTCAAAATGGGAGCTTCTTTGCGTGGATTAGTGCCAATCAATAAAATAGCATCGGCTTCTTCGATACCCGCGATCGTAGTGTTGAATATATAAGAGGCACGCACGCTTGGGTCGATCGCAGCGCCATCTTGACGACAATCCAAATTGGCTGATCCCAACGCCGTCATCAGGTCTTTAAGAGCTAACGTTGATTCGCAGTCAACGGTATCTCCGACCAAGGCGCCTATCTTCTGCCCTGCTATACCATTAAACTTTTCTGCAATCGCATCGAAGGCTTCAGACCACTCGGCGGGCTGTAACTTGCTATCACGACGGACATAAGGTTGGTCCAAGCGCTGATACTTCAACCCGTCACAAGCGTTGCGGGACTTATCCGCCAGCCACTCTTCATTGATCCATTCGTTCAATCGCGGCAACACGCGCATCACTTCACGGCCACGACTATCAACACGAATATTCGTGCCAACCGCATCCATGACATCCACAGACTCAGTTTTACGCAGTTCCCAAGAACGCGCGGTGAATGCGTATGGTTTGTTGGTCAACGCCCCGACCGGACACAAGTCGACTACATTGCCGGAAAGCTCCGATGTCAGCGACTGTTCAAGAAAGGTTGTGATTTCCGTGTCTTCTCCACGGCCTGTCGCACCAATCTCTGCAACGCCACCAATTTCGTCAATAAAACGCACGCAGCGGGTGCAATGAATACAGCGGGTCATGATTGTCGATACAATCGGACCCATGTATTTATCTTTGACGGCACGCTTTTGTTCGACGTAGCGGCCTTTGTCATTCCCGAAAGCAAGCGCTTGATCTTGCAAATCGCACTCACCGCCCTGGTCGCAAATCGGGCAATCCAGCGGGTGATTGATCAATAAAAATTCCATCACACCGTTACGGGCTTTAACAGCCTTCTCAGACTTGGTGTGAACCACCATCCCTTCGCCAACGGGCATCGCACACGACGCAACCGGCTTTGGTGATTTCTCGACCTCAACCAGACACATGCGGCAATTGCCCGCGATAGACAGGCGGTCGTGATAACAGAAACGCGGAATCTCAGACCCAGCCTGCTCAGCGGCTTGGAGAATGGTGACACTGGGATCGACTTCGACCTCAACCCCATCAATGGTGAGTTTTGGCATACCCTGTCCTTACGCCGCTCGCGACACTTTGCCGTCGCGGTAGTCTTTGATCCGCTGTTCCATTTGCGGGCGGAAATGACGAATCAATCCCTGCACTGGCCACGCGGCCGCATCACCAAGCGCACAAATGGTGTGCCCTTCAATCTGGTAGGACACCTCTTCCAGCATATCGATTTCTTCCAGCGAGGCTTCGCCGGACACCATGCGTTTCATTACCCGGTAGAGCCAACCGGTCCCTTCACGACACGGCGTGCACTGACCACAGCTCTCATGCTTGTAGAACGCTGATAAGCGCGTGATTGCCGCGATAATGTCTACCGATTGATCCATCACCATCACGGCTGCGGTCCCAAGACCGGACTTCACTTCCCGCAAAGAATCAAAATCCATCAAGATGTCGTCGCAAATGTTCTTCGGCAAACACGGCACAGAGCTACCGCCGGGAATAATCCCTTGCAGATTATCCCAACCACCGATGACGCCACCACAATGTTTGTCTATCAATTCCTTGAGCGGAATTCCCATTTCTTCTTCGACATTACAGGGCCGATTTACATGGCCGGAAATGCAAAACACTTTGGTGCCCGTGTTATTGGGTCGACCAAGTCCGGCAAACCATGAGGCGCCGCGTCGCAGAATTGTCGGAGCAACAGCAATGCTTTCAACATTGTTCACCGTCGTCGGGCAACCGTACAGCCCAACACCAGCTGGGAATGGCGGCTTTAATCGCGGCTGGCCTTTTTTACCTTCAAGGCTTTCAATCAGCGCTGTCTCTTCACCACAAATGTAAGCCCCGGCACCGCGATGAAGATAAAGATCAAAATCCCAGCCAGACCCGCAGGCGTTTTTGCCGATAAGCCCTGCTTCGTAGGCTTCATCTACAGCAACTTGCAGGTTAGACGCTTCGGTATAGAACTCGCCACGAATGTAAATGTAGCAGGCGTGGGCATTCATCGCGAAGCTGGCCAGCAGGCACCCTTCGATTAATTTATGCGGATCAAACCGCATCATGTCGCGGTCTTTGCAAGTGCCCGGTTCGCCTTCGTCGGCATTCACGACCAAATAGTGTGGTCGGTCAGTTTCCGTTTTCGGCATGAATGACCACTTAAGCCCAGTCGGGAAACCGGCGCCGCCTCGTCCTCGCAGACCAGATGCTTTCATCTCTTCGATGATCCAGTCGCGCCCCATGTGAATGAGCTCTTTTGTGCCATCCCAGTCACCGCGCGCCCGTGCGCCAGCCAGACGCCAATCATGCTCGCCGTAAAGGTTAGTGAAAATGCGGTCCTGATCTTGCAACATCACGGGTTTTCCTTGGCTTTGCGGGCAGCCTCTTGGGCTTCTTCGAATTTCTGTTTCGCGACAGCCAAATCTTGTATCGGCGTCGTCTGTGTTGGGTCAGTTGTCAGCGATGTACGGTTGCCCTCTGGCTCAGCGCCTTGCCGGCCAACGGCGGAACCAGGCGCCAGAGTGTTGCCAGCTTTAATGTCATCGATCAGTTTGGACATCGTTTCGTAAGTGAGGTCTTCGTAATATTCGTCACCAACAGCAACGACAGGTGCATTCACACATGCACCAGCACATTCGACTTCGCTCAATGTCACGGTACCATCAGCTGTAGTTTCTCCAAACTTGATACCAAGTTTGTCATTGAACGCTTTAACCACGTCGTTCGATCCACGCAGCCAGCAGGATAAGCTGGTACAAACTTGGACGTGACATTCACCGACCGGATGCAGATTAAACATTGTGTAGAATGTCGCGACTTCAAGAACCCGAATGACTGGCATGTCCAACAGTTCAGCTATGACATCAATAGCCGGTTTGGTGACCCACCCCTCTTGACGTTGGGCCAGGTCAAGCAGCGGAATAACCGCGCTGGCTTGATATCCCTCTGGATACTTCGCGATAATTTTTTTGATCCGTGCCTTATGCTCGTCCGTAAATGCAAAGCTATCCGGCTGATCTTTTGCAAGATTGCGAGTGCTCATCGGTCAACCTCACCGAACACAATATCGATCGATCCAAGAACAGCAGGCACATCCGCCAACATATGACCCCGCAGCATGAAATCCATACCCTGCATATGAACAAAGCCTGGGGCACGAATACGACAGCGATACGGTTTGTTAGATCCATCCGAAATCAAGTACACCCCAAACTCACCTTTGGGCGCTTCAACTGCAGCATAAGTTTCACCACGCGGAACGTGATAGCCCTCGGTATACAGTTTGAAGTGATGGATCAACGCTTCCATTGACCCTTTCATATCGCCGCGCGGTGGCGGATTGATCTTGCGATCCTGAACCTTGACCGGACCACCTGGCATCTTCTCCAGGCACTGGTTGATGATCCGCAACGACTGACGCATTTCTTCAATGCGAACAATGTAGCGGTCGTAGCAATCGCCGTGCTTGCCAATCGGGATATCGAAGTCGATTTCGTCATAGCCGTCGTAGGGCTGTGACTTGCGCAAGTCCCACGCCAAACCAGACGCCCGCAGGTTTGGCCCGGTAAAGCCCCAGTCGAGCGCCTTTTCCTTAGAGACAATTCCGATGTCAACAGTACGCTGTTTGAAAATTCTGTTGTTCGACAGCAAACCTTCAACGTCATCGATAATTTTTGGGAAGTGCGCAGCCCACTCAGCAATCCGTTCCGCCAACCCAGCAGGCATGTCGCGCCCTACTCCGCCAGGACGAACATAGGCAGCGTGCATGCGAGCACCTGAGACATCATCGTAGAATGTCATCAGCTTTTCGCGTTCTTCAAACGTCCACAGGAACGGTGTCATCGCACCGACGTCCATGGCGTAAGAACCAATATTCATAATGTGATTAAGAATGCGCGTCAGTTCACAGAACAACATACGGATGTATTGGCCCCGCTTCGGCACTTCAATGCCAAGCAAACGTTCAACCGCCAAGGCATACGCCTGCTCTTGATTCATCGGCGAGACATAATCAAGCCGATCAAAATAAGGAACGGCTTGCAGGAACGTCTTATGCTCGATAAGTTTCTCAGTACCGCGATGGAGCAGCCCAATGTGCGGATCGACACGATCAATCGTTTCACCACCCATCTCCAGCACCAGACGCAAAACGCCGTGGGCCGCCGGATGTTGCGGGCCAAAGTTAACCGTATAGTTCTCAATCTCTGCTTCGGCCAACTCAGCCATCTTGGGTAGCTTTCTCATCACCCGGGAGCATCTGCTGGTGCGCGTGCTCTGCACCTTCCCATGGGCTCATAAAATCAAACGTGCGGAAATCTTGGGTCAATTTGACGGGCTCATAAATGACGCGCTTCTGACTCTCGTCGTAGCGCACCTCGACATAACCCGTCAGCGGAAAATCTTTGCGTTGTGGGTGACCATCGAACCCATAGTCGGTGAGGATGCGGCGCAAATCAGGATGATCGGAAAAGAACACGCCATACATGTCCCACACTTCGCGCTCAAACCAATCCGCACACGAAAAAACCTCAGCTGCCGACGGCACGGGCGTCTCTTCACCGGCCGATACTTTTAGTCGCACCCGCAAATTCTGAGTCATGCTGAGAAGGTGATAGACAACTTCAAAGCGCTCTTCCCGCTCTGGATAGTCAACGCCACAGATATCAATCAATTGGGTGAACTGACAATTGCTGTCATCACGTAAAAACTTCAGCACTTTAATGATCGAGGGTCTCTGCACAGAAACCGACAAATCCTCACCGGAAACCGTCGCCTCAATGACATCATCAGGCAGTGACAGGCATATCGCTTCCTTTAGATCGACCATTGCCGATGCTGTGTCTGATTGAGTGTCCATCCGCCCCGGTTCCTAAACGCTATTCAGCGATCCAATGTGCCGACGCGGCGAATTTTTTTGTGCAGTTGCAGTATGCCGTATAGCAATGCTTCCGCCGTTGGCGGACAACCTGGGACGTAAATGTCTACAGGAACAACACGATCACATCCGCGCACAACAGAATAGGAATAGTGATAGTACCCGCCCCCATTGGCACAGGAACCCATGGAGATGACCCAGCGCGGTTCAGGCATCTGGTCGTAAACTTTACGTAAGGCCGGTGCCATTTTGTTTGTCAGCGTTCCAGCAACAATCATGACGTCCGATTGACGCGGGCTTGGCCGAAACACCATGCCAAAGCGGTCAAGGTCGTAACGCGCCATAGCCGAATGCATCATTTCGACCGCGCAACATGCCAGTCCAAATGACATCGGCCACATCGAACCGGTACGTGCCCAATTTGCTAGGGCGTCGACGGAAGAGAGAACAAAACCTTTGGTCTGTAATTCTTCAGCAACACGAGCAACAACAACCTGATCATCGTCGGACGCTGCACGAATTGGATCGGTTTCCACTTGAGCTGGAACTATTACTCCCATTCCAAAGCCCCTTTGCGCCACTCGTAAACAAAGCCGATGGTGAGCACGCCTAAGAAAATCATCATGGACCAGAAACCAAAAAGACCAATACCAGATAAACTCACGGCCCAGGGGAAGAGAAAGGCGACTTCCAAATCAAAAATGATGAATAGAATTGCGACCAGATAAAAACGCACATCAAACTTTGAGCGGGAGTCATCGAACGGCTCAAAACCGCATTCATAGGCTGATGTTTTCTCGGGATCAGGATTTGATGGTCCAGCAATCAATGAAGCCGCAACCATGGCGATGGCCATGACGAACGCGATGCCGATAAAAATTAAGATCGGCAGGTATTCAGTCAGCAGTTCTTCCATGCACATCCCGGTCCGTTTTGGTTTGCCCAACTCATTGGCTAAACCCTGTTCTGGCCACGCTCGGAACGATAAACCCCAACCCGGTGCGTTTTGGCGTTTCGGACTGTTTTTCAGCCTCTTCACCCATCCCTTGCATCGCTGGTGTAGCCGTTGGATATGGCGCAAGTCAAGCCAACTTACCCGTTGACAAGACTAGGTTTTCTGCCGGTTGGCGGCGATCCGTAGCCGTTAATATCCGGCCTGGTTTTCAACCTCTACAGCTACAGCAAACACCCATAGTAGCGATCAACAACCTGTGACCCGGGATACACAAGCAGTTACGCCAGCAAAACCCACGAGAAGGTTTTTAAATCTGGATGGTTTCGGTCAGCTTATCGAGTTGCCGAATAATGCTTAGAGCGGCCAAATAAGATGTTTTCGGGTTATCTGGGGACGGCTCGGCCTGCACGTCGACCTCTAGCCGCCCAAATGCCCCTTCGGCCTCAATATGGTGGATGTTTCGCGTCACACCAGGATCGGCGATAAGCTCGACCTGGGTATTTTCCATCCCAATACCGGCAATGGCCACCGCGGCGGCGACATTGGCGTTCTTAGGAAAAGTACGTGCAGCATCACCTGCAGATCCCTTGAAAATAACGGTTGGCGCCGCAATCGTCTCTAAATCAACCCCATCTACACCCGGCGCTCCGGACCAAGCCATGGGTGATTTCCGGGTCCTCAGGGTGATGCGGTCTAATCCACCTGTCCGCGCCGCTGTTATGGCGTCTAAACCGGCCAAGGCACCAGCGGGAATAATGACTTTAGCGTCGCTCTCCCGCGCCTGAGCGTCCAAGGTGTTAAGCAGATCTGCGTCGGCCAGAGCCCCAACTGAAATGACCATAAGACCAATTCCAGCCTTTAAAATTTCCGGCCCGTAGTCGGAAACAGCCTCCTGACCCGCGCATTCGACGATCAGGTCAGGCCCTAGGGCCAGCAAATCATCTAAGTTTGTGAACGTTGGATGCTTGCCGACACTCGGACCATCGCCTGAAAGTACCGTCGCTCCAACGAGCTCAATGCGCCCGTCCGATCCCTCGCAATGGGCGGTCACGACACTGGCAATAGCGCCATTACCGATAAGGCCGATCTTCACGGCTTGATCTCCGTAAAACAGGACAAAGAATTACCCCGGTTCGGGGGTGGGCAATGGTGGGCGATGACAGGATCGAACTGCCGACCCCCTCGGTGTAAACGAGGTGCTCTCCCAGCTGAGCTAATCGCCCATTCCCAGCCCGCCAGTCTTCAGCGGGTGGCACACACTATTCCAGCTGCGCGCAAATGAAAAGTGCCGGCTGCATACTGCAACCGGCACTCTTGCAGAACGCAAATAGACGAGCGGTCTATTTGTTCACCGCATCCTTGAGGCCCTTGCCGGCCTTAAACTTAGGCTGCTTGGACGCTGGGATTTGGATTTTTTCACCGGTACGGGGATTACGGCCTTCGCTGGCGCGGCGATCTGCGACGCTGAAGGTGCCGAACCCGACCAAACGTACTTCTCCGCCAGACTTCAATGAGGCAGTAATCGTGTCGAACACGCTATCCACTGACTTAGCGGCATCTGCCTTTGTTAGTCCGGTACCATCTGCCACTGCGGCAATCAGGTCGTTTTTATTCATATTAGACCCCTACTCTTAATGTCTGTTGGGTGAAAACGATTGAGAACACCCCAGCTACGTTATGATGTTCCCTAACTACTGCGATCCGTCCAACATTGGAAAAAGTGCAGTTTTCTATCGCTGGGATGATCAGAGTCTGCGGTGGCTTTTTGCAGGCGTCAATGCGCCGACTCCTAAAAAACGACGGAAAACTGCGAAAAACAGACCTTTTTCCGTTGTCAAGCCCAGAAAACCGGGGTTTTTTAAGAAAAAACCCGACTTCCGTCCGGCTAAATGGACAAAAACCGGGCTTTTATGGGGTCAGAAAGACTCGGACCTACTATCCCTAGTAGGGCGCCTTTTTGGGTCTAATGTGTGACCAGGACGTCGTCATCAGTATCTGAATCGACGGTCGAGGCGTCCACGTCATCTTCTTCTTCATCCTCGTCCGAGAGCTCAAGGGGTACTAAAGGCTTAGTCAGAGCCTTCTCAAGCACCTCATCGGCCGTAGTTACCGAAATGATCTCCAGGCCCTTTTTGACGTTATCCGGAATTTCCTCCAGGTCCTTCTCATTTTCCTTAGGAATAAGCACGGTTGTGATGCCGCCGCGCAATGCCGCCAATAATTTCTCTTTCAGGCCGCCAATGGGCAGAACACGGCCACGCAGCGTAATTTCGCCAGTCATGGCAATGTCTTTGCGCACCGGAATACCCGTCAGGGCAGATACAATGGCCGTGCACATGCCCACACCCGCAGACGGTCCGTCTTTTGGCGTCGCCCCCTCTGGAACGTGCAGGTGAATATCATTCTTCTCAAAGATACGGGGCTTGATACCAAATGGGATGGCCCTGCTTCGGACAAAAGAACGGGCAGCTTGGATGGACTCTTTCATCACATCGCCTAGCTTACCAGTCAGGGTCACGTGCCCCTTGCCTGGCATTACGACAGCCTCAATTGACAGCAACTCGCCGCCTACTTCTGTCCACGCCAGGCCGGTCGTGACTCCGATAAGGTCTTCACGCTCAGCTTCGCCATAGCGGTACTTTTTAATACCGGCATACTTTTTCAAGTTTTGGCGGGTCACTTTGATGACTTCGATCTTGTCGACGATAATTTCCTTCGTCGCCTTGCGGATCAATCGCGCCAATTCACGCTCTAGATTCCGAACGCCGGCTTCCCGCGTGTAATAGCGAACCAAATCCCTTAGCGCCTGATCTGAAATGCTCCATTCGTCTTTCTTAAGGCCATGGGCTTCAAGCTGCTTCTTGACCAAATGACGCTTGGCAATCTCCAACTTCTCATCTTCTGTGTACCCAGCGAGACGAATGGTTTCCATTCGATCAAGTAGAGGCTGAGGCATACGAAGAGAGTTGGCTGTGGTCAGGAACAGCACATCGGAAAGATCGTAATCCACTTCTAAATAATGATCTTGGAACGTTGCATTTTGCTCAGGATCCAACACTTCAAGCAATGCTGAAGACGGGTCACCGCGCCAATCGTTACCGAGCTTATCAATTTCGTCCAACAGGAACAGCGGGTTCGACGTTTTCGCTTTCTTCATACCCTGGATCACTTTACCGGGCATCGAACCAATGTATGTCCGACGGTGACCACGCACTTCCGCTTCATCACGCACGCCACCAAGTGACATGCGAACAAAGTTGCGGCCAGTGGCCTTGGCGACCGACTTACCTAAAGAGGTTTTACCCACGCCAGGCGGACCAACGAGGCACAAAATGGGGCCCTTTAGCTTTTTTGCCCGCTGTTGAACGGCAAGATACTCAACGATGCGCTCTTTGACCTTTTCAAGACCGTAGTGATCTCTATCCAGTTGATCTTCTGCCGCTTGAAGGTCTTTGTTTACCTTCGACCGCTTCTTCCACGGAATTTCTGTAATCCAGTCGAGGTAATTGCGAACAACCGTCGCCTCTGCAGACATCGGACTCATCGCTTTAAGCTTCTTCAATTCCGACATCGCTTTTTCTTTAGCGTCTTTCGGCATCTTCAGCTTTTTGATTTTGTCTCCGTACTCGGTTGCTTCGTCCTTACCGTCTTCGGTCTCGCCAAGTTCTTTCTGAATGGCTTTCATTTGCTCATTCAAATAGTACTCGCGCTGAGTCTTCTCCATCTGACGTTTAACGCGATTGCGAATGCGCTTTTCAACTTGGAGAACGCTAATCTCACCTTCCATAACGCCGTAGATTTTTTCTAGACGTTCAGCAACGGTGCCTAATTCCAGCAGTTCTTGTTTCTCCGCAATCTTAAGCGCGAGATGGGAAGCCACCGTATCGGCAAGCTTTGACGACTCTTCAATTTGATTAACCGAGACCAAAACTTCGGGCGGTATTTTCTTGTTGAGCTTGATGTACTGCTCAAACTCAGTGACCACGGACCGTGACAACGCTTCCAGTTCGGGCTCATCGTCTGCCTCATCATCGAAGGCGTCGGCATAAGCTTCAAAGAACTCACTGTTCTCTTTGTAACCGGTGATCTTTGCGCGCTGGCCACCCTCAACCAAAACTTTCACTGTGCCATCTGGCAACTTGAGCAGTTGAAGCACTGTTGAAATCGTGCCGACGTCATAAATGTCGTCAGACGTCGGATCATCGACAGCCGCATCCTTTTGGGCGACAAGCATAATCTGCTTGTCGTCGCCCATAACGTCTTCCAACGCTTTGACAGATTTTTCGCGCCCAACGAACAGCGGTACGATCATATGTGGAAAAACCACAATGTCGCGAAGTGGCAGTACGGGATACAATTGGCCTTTATCGGAACTCACGTGAAACCCTCGCTTTGTGGCGTGCCCTATTTTGAGCAATCACCTGCAGCTGTTACTCAGCCGCATCAATTCATTCCATTAACGCACCCGGCAGGATCAGAGTTACCGGCGCTTAAGTTCTATTTAGGAAGCCGACGCGCCCAGCGCAATCAGGCCTCGCACCTTTGCTAGGCAGGTGTTCCTAGGTCTTCGCGGCGGTCAGCATAGATGTAGAGCGGCTTAGCCCGCCCTTCTGTGACCTCACCGTTGACAACTATCTCTTCCACGCCTTCTAAGCTTGGCAGGTCAAACATGGTGTCGAGCAAGATGCCTTCCATAATCGAACGCAACCCGCGTGCACCGGTCTTCCGCGCAATCGCTTTTTTCGCGATGACTCCCAATGCGTCATCTGTAAATCCAAGACTGACGTCTTCCATGTCGAACAGGCGTTGATACTGCTTCACCAAAGCATTCTTTGGTTTCGTCAGAATTTCAATCAACGCTGCGTCGTCTAGATCCTCCAGGGTCGCAAGCACAGGCACCCGTCCAACAAACTCTGGAATCAGGCCATACTTCAAAAGATCTTCAGGTTCGATCTCACGTAATATTTGTCCGGTCTGGCGATCATCAGAGGTCCGCACGTCGGCGCCAAAGCCGATCGACGTTCCCTTGCCGCGCCGCGAAATGATCTTATCCAATCCAGCAAACGCACCGCCGCAGATGAATAAGATATTTGTGGTGTCGACCTGCAAGAACTCTTGTTGTGGATGTTTGCGCCCACCTTGAGGCGGCACAGAGGCAACCGTGCCTTCCATAATCTTGAGCAGCGCTTGCTGAACGCCCTCACCGGACACATCCCGCGTGATCGATGGATTATCAGACTTACGACTGATCTTATCGATCTCATCAATGTAGACGATGCCTCGTTGCGCGCGCTCAACATTGTAGTCAGCCGCCTGCAGCAATTTGAGAATGATATTCTCAACATCTTCACCGACATACCCAGCTTCGGTGAGCGTCGTTGCATCTGCCATGGTGAATGGGACGTCCAAAATACGCGCCAATGTCTGAGCAAGCAGCGTTTTGCCGCAACCGGTCGGACCGATCAGCAGAATATTAGATTTTGCAATTTCGACTTCTGCATTTTTGGCATTCGAGCCCAATCGCTTGTAGTGATTGTGGACCGCAACCGAAAGCACGCGCTTGGCATGCGCTTGGTCGATCACGTAGTCATCCAACACCGTCAGAATATCTTGCGGTGTAGGCACACCTTCACGCGACTTGACCAGATTGGTCTTATTCTCTTCCCGAATGATGTCCATGCACAGTTCAACGCATTCATCACAGATGAATACCGTTGGACCGGCAATCAGCTTGCGCACCTCGTGCTGGCTCTTTCCACAGAAAGAACAGTAGAGGGTGTTTTTTGAATCGCCATTGGACGACTTGGTCATTCGATCTCTCCGCGCGCCAAACCCATAATGTATGTGGGCATAAGCTTGGCCACCATATCTTGCGTTGGCCGGATGTTAAACGAGGGTTTCCGGACAATACAACGACAAAACTTTGTAAATCCGGTTAATGCCATACTGCCGGGATGGGCTTGGCACCTTCTAAAAGGGGCAGATAACTATGAAAACGACTTAGAACTAGTCCTTTTTGTCCTCATCAGTGCCCTCTTCGTTTTCGGGCTTGGGCCTTTCTGTGACTACCGTGTCAATGATGCCAAAATCTTTGGCCTCTTCAGACGTCATGTAATTGTCGCGATCCATGGCTTTTTCGATGGCTTTCATGGTCTGCCCGGTATGGTCGACATAGATTTGGTTGAGCCGCGTACGAAGCGCCAGAATCTCACGGGCTTGGATTTCGATATCCGCTGCCTGCCCCTGAAAACCACCGGACGGCTGGTGAATCATGATCCGAGCGTTTGGCAGCCCATAGCGTTTTTCCGCCGCACCGCCAGCCAAGAGCAAGGACCCCATGGACGCCGCCTGCCCCGTACATACAGTGGATACGGAGGGCCGGATGTATTTCATGGTGTCATAGATCGCCAATCCCGACGTCACCACACCACCAGGTGAGTTGATATAGAAGGCGATATCCTTGGTCGGGTTTTCTGACTCAAGAAACAACAATTGCGCACAAATCAAAGCAGAAACCTGATCATTGACCTGGCCGGTCAGGAAAATGATCCGTTCCTTAAGCAACCGAGAAAAGATGTCATACGACCGTTCTCCGCGGTTCGTTTGTTCAACCACCATGGGCACAAGCGTATTGTTGAAAACCTCTATCGGATCGCGATCTTCCATAAACTCTCTCGTGACTCTCTCAGGTTAACTATTCGAACCCCGCCAATATGCCCTAGTTGGCGCTGGGAACTGGTCCGTCTGTTTCTGTGGCTCCGGTCAATTCTACCAGTTCTTCAGGTGTAACTGTCTTTTCTGTCACTTGGGCAAGCTCGAGGAGGAAGTCAATTACCTTATCCTCAAATAGCGGTGCACGAACCTGCTCAATGGCCTGCGGATTGTTCTGGTAATAGCTGACCACAGCCTCTTCCTGACCTGGGAAACGAGACGCTTCCCGGCCAATGGCCTGGGATAGCTCTTCTGGAGCTACAGTCAGGTTGTTCTTTTGCCCAACCTCAGAGAGCAGCAATCCAAGACGCACGCGACGTTCTGCAATCTTGCGATAGTCTGCCCGCAGTTCATCGTCACTTTTGCCTTCATCGTCCGGATCGAGCTGATTGGCTTCTTTCGCCTGCTCCACTTGCTTCCAAATGGTATTGAACTCTGAGTCCAGCATCGCCGGCGGGACTTCGAAATCATGGCTGTCAGACAAATGGTCGAGCAATTCGCGCTTGGTCTTCATCCGCGACAGATAGGTGTAGTCCTGCTCGATCTGGCCTTTTACAGCGTCTTTCAAAGCCGCCAAGTCATCAAAAGCCATGGACTTGGCAAAGTCTTCATCGATCGCCGGAGTTTCAAGAGCTTCAATACCTTTGAGGGTGACTTTAAAGACCGCCGGCTTACCGGCGAGATCACTGCTGTGATAGTCCTCGGGGAACGTCACTTCGATGTCTTTCTCGCCATCGATTTCCATCCCAACGACCTGCTCTTCAAAACCCGGAATAAACCGGTTCGAACCAAGTTCCAGTTGGAAGTCGTCAGCTTTGCCGCCTTCGAACTCTTCGCCGTCAACACTGCCAACGAAATCAATGACAACCACATCGGCCATAGCCGCCGGACGCTTATCTTTGAGCGGAGCCGATTTCTTGTTGTTTTCCGCCATCTTAGAGATGGTTTCATCAACCTCTTTATCACCCGCTGTGGCGACCAATTTCTCGATCTTGAAGGACGACAAATCAGTCACTTCAATTTCAGGAAGGAGTTCTACTGCGATCGAGAATTCCAGATCTTCTCCAGCTTCAAAGGAGACCAGATCAATCTTCGGCTGAACCGCCGGCTTGAGCTCTTTCTCTTCGATCGCTTTCTGGGTCGATTCCTGAATTGCGGTTTCGACAACTTCTCCACGCACAGACTCCCCAAACCGCTTTCTGAGCAGGTTCATGGGAACTTTGCCTGGCCGGAAGCCTGGCAGCCGCACTTGTTTGCCCACTTCGGTAAGGCGATCGGTAATCTTGCCTTCGATCTCTTGCGCACCAATGACGACGCTAAGTTCGCGCTTTAAGCCTTCAGAGCTTTTCTCAGTAATCTGCATCTTTTTACCCTTAGGTGGCCGCTTATTCGCGCCACTGATTATTCGACGTCTCCGTCCCAAAACTGTTTTGCGCGTGGTCGCGCACTTGTGCCCAAATTCTTCGCCTCGACAGACCGGATGGTGCGGGTGAAGGGACTTGAACCCCCACGACTTTGCAGTCACCAGGACCTAAACCTGGCGCGTCTACCAATTCCGCCACACCCGCTTACCGGCCAAGACGGCGGCAACGCCGCCTTCGTTTAATGGCCCAGCGGCCAATAGGCAACACCCAACCGAAGCCATCGGGCATTATCTTACCAGGCGTTTTCCAGCACTTCAGGGATTGCATCGACCAAATCTTCTGCAATCAGGCCTGGCCCCAACTGTTGGGCCGCTTCTCCATGCAGCCAAACTCCCGCACAGCCTGCCTCCCAAGCCGTTAGCCCTTGAGCCAATAATCCGCAGATCAGCCCGGCTAGAACATCGCCAGAGCCAGCGGTTGCCAGCCACGGCGGCGCATTGACCGACATGGCGGCTCTGTCGTCGGGGGCGGCAATAACCGTATCACTACCCTTGAATACAACCACGGCTCCGCTTTTCTTTGCGGCGGTGCGAGCTCGGGTCAGCTTGTCGACCTCCTCGTTCTTGCCAAATAAGCGAGCAAACTCCCCCTCGTGCGGGGTTAGCACCACATCCTGACCACTGGACTTAATTGATGAAAACAGCGTTTCAGCCTCTTCTGAAAAGCTAGTGAGCGCATCGGCATCAAGTACGATTGATCTCCCGCCAGACAAAAGCCCGACTACCGACGCCATGGTGCCTTCGCCAACACCAAACCCAGGCCCAATGAGCACCGACGAGGCCCGCTGATCTGCCAAAAACCTTGAGTCTGTAATGGCCTCAAACATCAGACCGGGCGCCTCTTCCAGGTACAGCGGCCTTGCCTCCTTTGGCGCACAAACTTTGACCAACCCTGCCCCCACACGCCGAGCTGATGCTGAGGCGAGACTTGCGGCGCCGCTCATCTTGACGCTGCCATACACCAGAGCCAGACCTCGCTTGTACTTGTGGTCTTCTGATCCTAGCGGCTCTGGCAATCGCCAAGGGCCTGGGCCGTTGACCACGATGTCAGGTTTGAGATCGCCCAGCACATGCCCCGGAATCCCAATGTCAGCGACGACCAATTCGCCGCATAAATCGCGGCCTGGCAGCATGATATGACCTGGCTTTGGCCGAAAAAACGTGACTGTAAGCGCACATGACAGAGCCGCCGCCTCGATGCCACCGACAACCGCGCCGGTATCGCCAGATACACCACTCGGAATATCAACTGCGATACAGGGCGTTTGGCTCTGCCTTAGAGCCTTTATGACTGTGGCAGCCGCCCCGTCGAGCGGTCGAGATAAACCCGCACCAAACAGCGCATCGACGACGAGCCGCCCCCAATCAGAGAGGTCTTCGGTCAGCCCCTCAATCTTGCCACCGATGGCTTGCCACCGTTCAGCGTTGACCGCAGCGTCGCCTAATAACGTTGAAGCATCCCCTAACAGCCCGAGGCGCACCGGCCACCCGGCTTTGCGCAGCAGCCGCGCGATGACAAACCCATCCCCGCCATTGTTACCAGGTCCGCAAAGCACCACGGTCCGGCACCTGGGCCAACGCTGCCGTATGGCCCGGTCCACCTGAAACCCCGCCGCTTCCATTAGGGATAAACTGGGTATGCCACATTGCTCAGCAGCCTGATCAACCCTGTACATCTGCGCCGTTGTCAATACCGAATGACCCTGAATATCCAACCCGTCGCCCATATATTAATAGCTTCCTATGTTTTTGTTCATGGATGAGCAGACATGCGGCTTGAGCGATGGTGTCCGCCGCAGCGATCGTCTATATACCGCGCTAATGATAGCGTGCCCTAAACATAGCCCAAACCTATACCTTCGAGGGCCAACCCGATGAAAGTCGCAGTCCTCGGAGCCGGTGTCATTGGTGTATCGACAGCCCATGCGCTGAGCATGCTAGGCCATGAGGTCGTCGTCATTGACCGTCAACAATCCGTTGCGCAGGAAACCAGCTTCGCAAATGGCGGCCAGATATCAGCCACCCACACTACCCCCTGGGCGGCGCCCCATGTCCCCTTTCAAGCTTTCAAGTGGATGTTTCAAGCCGATGCACCGCTTTTGATCAAACCTTTGCGGTGGGATCCTGCCTTATGGCGCTGGGGTTTGCGTTTCCTGGCCAATTGCACCTCACGCCATGCGGCGTCGAACTTTGAAAAAGCGTTACGGGTTGCCAATTATAGCCGGGGCGTATTACGGGCGTGGCGCCAGCGGGAAGGCCTGCAATACAACCAGACAACCGGCGGTCTGCTCTATGTCTTTCGAGATCACAATGCGTTAGACGCGGGATTTACTACGGCCAACAAACTGGGTGATTACGGCCTGTCACAGGCCTGTCTTGATCGGGATGCTTTGCTGGCCGAGGAACCTGCCCTGGCCGACGCCGAGGTTCCATTGGTTGGCGGCGTGTTGAGCCCGGAGGATGAAACCGGGGATGCCCACCTGTTTTCTGAAACTTTAGCTAAGATAGCTCAGTACAAGGCTGTCACTTTCAGGTTCAGCACATCAATTCGAGCATTTATCACCGGCAATCGAGAGATCACCGGCATCGCCACCGACCAGGGCACCATCGACGCCGATGCCTATGTCGTATGCCTGGCCAGCGAAACACCGCGATTGTTAGCGCCTTTGGGTTTGGATATCCCAATCTACCCCGCCAAGGGGTACTCGATGACCAGCCCGATTACCTCGAGTGACGCGGCACCTCAGCGGAGTATTACAGACGAAAGCAAATTCGTTGTCATCACCCGCCTGAACGACCAACTTCGGGCAGCGGGAACGGCGGAACTAGCGGGATGGAACCGCACGCTTGATCCGGTGCGTCTATCACCGATTGTCGCGGCCACGCGGTCGTTATTTCCAAATGCGGCAGACTATAGTCGCATTGAGCCGTGGTGTGGGTTACGCCCAGCCACGCCTGATTCGGTGCCGATTATTGGGGCAACGCCTTTTGACAATCTATTTCTCAACACCGGCCATGGGACCTTGGGTTGGACTATGGCTTGTGGATCAGGACAAGCCGTCGCTGACCTCATATCTGGTCGAACCCCTGACATCGATCTCGAAGGATTAGGCCTAGACCGCTTTAGCGGTTAAAAATTCTTGTAAGAAGTGTTTCATATCACATTGTTTTCAATGGATAAATGATCCTAGCGGTTCGACCGCACCCCAGCCCTAAACCAATGCCATATCGGTAAGGCCGATTGGCAGCCCTATTACATACCATGCTATTTTGTAGTGAGAGGCTGGTGTGAAAGATCCACATTCAATCCCAGTTGGCGAATGAGGATGATGGTGTCTGATTCCCCCCAGCGTTCAACCACCATGCCGTCCTTAAATCGGAAGATATCCATGGCTGTGAATTTGAACGGGCGGCCCGTTGCCGGGTTGCCCATCATAATCCCGGATTGCGTGCCCCAGACAGTCATCCGGGTAGACACCATGTCATCTGAGCAAATAATCAAATCATTCCGGATTTGACGGTCCGGAGAGGCCACTTTTGAAGCACTGAACATACGCTCCAATTGGGCGGCGCTACCTCTGGTTTGCTCTGCACCACCCGCATCGCTGTTATTGCTGAGAAATCCCTCAGCGTAGAATTCCCCTGCCCGGCTTCCGTCACGTTGTTTAAACAGCACATCGAACAAGGCCAGGTAGGCATTGAGGTTCTCCTCGTTGCCGTCGCAACGAATTTCTGTCGCCGTGGCTGGTGTAATAATACCTAATCCAAAAATTGCCGCGATTACCAATGAACGCATAGCGCACTCCTTGTCTGACGTGCTCGACCAAATTGATATTCCTAGACATAGCTTTATTGGCCCTCAAATGTGCCTTTAATTCCTACGCTGGCTCTCTTGCCGACCGGCCCCAGCGGGCCTAAAAACAAAACTCATATGCACAAGGAACACTGCCATGCTCTGGAACCTCTCAAACGTCCTCCATACCCTCGCTTCTGTTGTCTGGGTTGGAGGTATGTTCTTCGCCTATATGGCACTGAGGCCATCTATGGCAGGGCTCAATCCGGAAGATGCGCTGCCCCTGTGGCGTCGCACATTGCAAATCTTCCTTCGCTGGGTCTTGGGCACCGTTGTCGTGCTGTGGGCAACGGGCATTTACATGATGTTCTTCGTGCTGTCAGGCTTCGGCGCAGCGGGTATCCACGTGGACACCATGTTCACCATCGCCCTGGTCATGACCGGACTGTTTTTCTATCTCAATCACGGTCCATTCCGGGTGTTCAAATACGCGGCTGATTCCCGTGATTTCGAAACCGCCGGACAGCAGCTTCAGAAGGTCCGTAAAATCGTAGCAACTAATCTGGTATTGGGCGTGCTGACCATCGTAATCGCTGCCTGGGGCGCGGCGGGGTAAAAAACTCCACCAGACGATCCGACTCAATAAAACCAGGGAGTTCAACGCGCCGGCTGAACCATACTCGTTTGTATATTTTCTAAGGGCCTGAATTCAAACGAAGGTGCCCTCTAAACCCCTTGGTGCATGGGCTCGTTCCTCGCTATTCGCCAAAAATTTTTTACGGCTTACGACCCACCGCCCTGACGCTTATCATCGACGTGAATCTTAAATTCTTCAAGCATGGTCGTCCGCGCGTTGACGTCCTGCTGCGGCGCTCGCAAATAATCGGGATCGTTCTTCTCCAGATACTCTCGAAACTGAGGCCTGATGTCCGCCTTGCCATTCATCAGTTTGCTGCCGCGAGTTGCAGCAACCATGCCACCTTCCCACTGCCCCATTTCCATCCAGGGAAACCACTGGCGCACGGAATTCCAGACAGAAATACAGGGCGCGCTTGTTAGGTCGGGATTATCCAAGTCCGACTTCTTGCAGGCAAAATTATACAAGCCCGCTCCCTGATAAAAGTCGCTGCCGACATAGGCCGGATACTCTTCGCGATCCATCGGGTTCGGTCCAAAGAACATCAAGTCGCGATAGAACATCACGTCATCTCCGATGGCATAAAAATTGTAGTGCCAAGGCCCGTTTTCGCCTTGCACACGATAAGGCGAATTGACGTAAGGGTTGCGTAGATGAAACACAGGCACGGTGCGTTCAATGAATGGGTTGTACCATTCGTTGATCACCTCACCTGTTTCCGCATCTGTGTAAAAAAGCGCCTCGCGGTTGTACCAGGCAAAGCCGTAATCGGTGCGCTCCACCCGACTAATTGTTAGAGCTTCAGTGCCAAACAATGCCCGCGGTTTGCGGTTTGGAATGTGGCTATGAATCATCCCCCGTGACCAGAAGATCACTTCACCACCCGCCGTATCAGCCCGGGCCTTGATATAGCCTTCTAAGTTTCCTGCAGGGTCATTGAGATCGAGGGGCTGGGTCGCTGCTTTGCTTTGAGTTGCAGCAGTCGCTGCCGCACCTCCAGCCAAGGCCACAACCGCTGCTCGCCGAGTTACAGTCTGATCCGTCATTGTCCACTCCTCCCTACGGTTTGTAGGGACTGAGCTTAAAACGGATCAGGGCTAACCTGCACCAACTGTTTGCCCTTGTTTTTACTGTCGTACAGACGGATAAGGGCCTCCGGCATCCGTTCGATGCCGTCGAGAATATCTTCCTGGTACGTCAACCGACCTTCACGGATCCATTGCACCATGTCGCTCTCAGCCTCAGCCAGGCGCGGCGCATAGTCATAGATTAGAAAGCCCTGCATAAATGCATTTAGCCGCCCGATTTTGTAGGCGTTCTTAATCGGCCTTGGACTACCATCCCCGATGTACTGACTAATTTGCCCGCACGCCACGATGCGCGCGTATTTATTGATCCGCGCCAGCCCTTCATCAAGAATTTCGCCGCCAACGTTGTCGAAGAAGACATCAATTCCGTCTGGACAGGTAGCATCCATCTGCGCGCCGATATCCCCATCTCGATAATTGATCGCGGCGTCATAGCCCAAGCTATCCACCAGCAGCTCGCATTTTTCTTTAGAGCCGGCAATTCCAATAGTTTTGCAGCCACGAATTTTTGCGATTTGCCCCACGTTTGAACCAACTCCGCCAGCCGCACCTGACACAAGAACCGTCTCGCCGGCGACCGGCTTGCCGATATCGAACAACCCGAAGTAGGCCGTGAACCCGGTCATACCGAGTACACCCAGCGCCGTAGAGACAGGAACTTCTCTTTGACTAACCTTGTACATCAGGTAATAGGGTGAACCATCAGCGACCGCGTACTGCTGCCATCCCATTTTCCCATGCACGATGTCGCCGGGCATGTAGTCGGGATTCTTAGAGGTCACGACCTGTCCGACACCCCGGCCTCGCATGACGTCACCAATCTCCAGTGGCTCTTCAATACCAGCGCCATCAAGCATGTAGAAACGCATCACCGGTGCCAGCGAGGAATAAATCACGCGAATGACAAACTCGCCGTCTTTGGGCTCAGGAATGGGCGCCTCGTGAAGTTTGAAGTCGCTTTCCCTCACCGCTCGCTCAATCGGTCGGTCTGCAAGTTGCCATTGTAGGTTCGTTTTGGGCATATCAATCATGAGAAACTCTCGGGAGAAATTGTTAGGTCGACAAAGATGTCCGGACTTTAACTTCATTTTCTAACGTTCGGTGCAGCCGCCAACACGGCGGTGGCGCCAAGGGAGTGACTAATCAGAATAGCAGGCGCTTCGTGCTCTTTTTCCAGATACGCCACAGCTTCAAGTAAGTCCTGAACGTTCGACAAAAAGTTGTTGTTGGCGAACTCTACATCGGACGCTCCAAGACCTGTAAAATCGAAACGCAGAACGGCAATTCCCTCTGCACTCAATTCAGCCGCAATGCGAGACGCGGCGAATATGTCTTTGGAACAAGTAAAAAAGTGCGCGAAGAGTGCGAAGGCCTTCGGTTCACCGTCTGGCAGGTCTAGGCGTGCGGCCAATGTCTCGCCCGAATGACCGGGGAATACTATTTTGCGGCTCTCTGCCATGATGAATGATCCTTCTCTTATACCGACATTGTGAAGCCTAGTATGCATGCTAGGCCTTGGACGGCCTGTGTTGAAATCCTATTGTGGGCCCTAACACTTCTAGTCCGGGACAAGATAATGAAGACTCCAGTACACGGAGATTTTATCGACGCCGTTGGGAATACGCCGCTAATCCGCCTCAAGTGGGCTTCGGAGGTCTCCGGCGCAAACATTTTCGGCAAAGCTGAATTTATGAATCCTGGTGGTTCAGTCAAAGACCGGGCGGCCCTGTATATGATCCGAGATGCAGAAAAACAGGGGCTTATCAAACCCGGTGGAACTCTGGTCGAAGCCACCGGCGGCAACACAGGGATTGGTGTTGCACTGGTCGGTAACGCCCTAGGGTACAAATCGATCATTGTCATGCCCGATACCCAGACACAGGAGAAAAAAGATACTGTCCTGGCCTGTGGTGCCGAGCTACGTGAAGTGCCTGCCGTCCCATTTAAGGACCCAAACAACTACGTCCATGTTGCTAAGCGGCTGGCGGACGAGGTCGGCGGGTATTTTTGTAATCAGTTCGACAACACAGCAAATCGAGACGGCCATATTGAGTATACCGGTCCTGAGATATGGGACGCCCTTGACGGCAAGGTCGACGCCTTCACCACTGCCGTCGGAACTGGCGGCACCATAGCCGGTATTTCGATCGCACTAAAAGAGCGCTCTAACGATATCCTCACTATTGCCGCTGACCCAGGCGGGTCTGTCGTCCACGATTTTATCAAGACCGGAGAATTGACAGCGGAAGGTGGTTCCATAACCGAAGGTATCGGCCAGGGGCGTGTTACCCTCAATCTCAAAGATGCACCGATAGATGACGCTGAGCGCATCTTTGATCCTGAAGCCCTCGATGCCATCTATAATATGGTGCTCCACGATGGCTTAGTGATGGGCGGATCAACTGGCATCAATGTCGCGGCGGCGATACGTGTTGGGAAAAAACTCGGGTCCAATGCAAATGTCGTCACAATTTTATGTGACCACGGGAGCCGATATCAGAGTAAGATTTTCAATCCAAATTTTCTTCGCTCGAAAGACCTCCCTGTTCCGCCTTGGATGGCATAGTCTTTCTTCAATTCGGGAATCGCGATGGACTATGTGAACTCTAACGCCCTGGTTTCTACCGAATGGCTAGCCGATCACCTGGACGATCAAGACCTTGTTGTCGTCGATGCGTCGTTTTTTGTTCCTGGAGGCACTGCACCGGCAAAAGAGCAATACGATGCCGGTCATATCCCTGGCTCCGTTTTTTTTGACATCAACGACATTGCCGACCCAGACGCTACGCAAGACCACATCGTACCGTCGGCAGCTGTCTTTGGCTCAAAGGTTGGCGCCCTCGGCATCACCAACTCCACCTATGTCATCGCATATGATGCCATGGGCGGCGGCTGCGCCGCTGCCCGTGTGTGGTGGATGTTCCGCGCTTACGGACACGATAAAATCGCCGTGCTCGACGGTGGACTTACGAAATGGGTGTCGGAGAACAGACCACTCTCAGCCGAGCAGCCAGAAATCACCGCGCAAAATTTCACTGCAGCACAGGAAGCACTCGTCCGCGTCCGTAGCAAAGATGGTATTAGGCAAAATATTGATAGCAAAGACTATCAAGTCGTCGACGCACGGGCCGCCGGGCGCTTTTCGGGAACTGATCCAGAACCCAAGGCCGGTTTGCGCTCCGGCCACATCCCTGGTAGCCGCAATGTTCCCTTTGGCGGTTTATTCGAACCCGAGTCAAAAACTTTTAAATCTGCAGCTGACATCAAAGCGCAATTTGATGCCGCTGGTGTCGATCTAAACGCCCCCATCGCAACCACTTGTGGCTCCGGCGTAACCGCCTGCACCGTCGCCCTTGGTGCCTATTTGCTCGGCAAAGATGATGTCGCGATATATGACGGCTCTTGGGTAGACTGGGGTGGTGATCCAGACACCCCTATCGAAACCGGCCCCGCCTCCTAAAAGCCCAAACAAGGACCGCATTATGCCCCGAATTGACCCGCTTCCGCTTGAGTCTCTTCCTGAAGAGTTTCAGGAGCGCATGAAAATCGGTGAAGAACGTATGGGGTTTCGTGCCAACGATGGCCTGACCATCGCCCGTGTGCCGGGGCTGATGGAAGGACTTAGTGGTCTGACATGGGCCATCTACGGCAAAGATGGCCTAGTGACCAATGAGATCAAGCGACTGGTCTCCATCATCACCAGTTCTGCCGCAGGCTGCACCTATTGTCAGTCCCACACGGTCCACGGCGCCGACATGGCCGGCATCGATGAAGATAAAATTAAAGCCATATGGGACTACGAAACCAGCCCTTTATTTTCAGACGCGGAGCGTGTAGCGATGCGCGTCGCCCAGGGCGCCGGACATGCGCCGGTCGAATGCACGGACGCCGACTTCGAAGAGCTCAAGAAGCATTTCGACGACAATCAGATATGTGAAATTGTCAGTGTCATTGCGCTGTTTGGCTTTTTGAATAAATGGAACGCAACACTCGCGACAGATATTGAGTCCAGCCCCCTCGCGGCTCTTCAAAAACTAGGGCCAGACGCTAACACCGCGTAAGCGATCCCACTTTTGTTTTAGTCCCCTACAGGCCACAATGCACTCAGATGCGTTGGGGGATATAGCGATGACGGTCGGCGACAGCAAAAAACATCAAGACACGCGACTAATTCACGGCGGCTCACACCCAGAGGAGTTTGATGGCGCCGTTAATCCGCCTATCTACCGGGTCTCGACAGTGGTTTCTTCCGACGTGGAAGAAATGCGACACCGGGCCAAGCACCCTCCGGGCATGATGGCGTACGGCCGCGCGGGCACACCAACTCACTGGGCGCTGCAAGAAGCAATCGCTGATCTTGAAGGCTACAAACACTGCCTCGCTCTACCGAGTGGCCTGTCAGGCATTCTCATTTCAATTCTCGGCCTATGCGAAAGCGGTGATCACGTCCTCGTCGCTGACAACGTTTACGGCCCGATCCGCCTCGTCTGTTGCGACCGATTATCCAATTGGGGACTAGAGGCAGAGTTGTTCGATGCCTCTTTAGGCGAAGACATTGCCGATCTGATTCGTCCCAACACAAAGATGATTATTGTCGAGAGTCCCGGCTCGTTAACATTCGATATGACTGACATTCCAGCCATTTCAAACGTCGCCAAAGAAAAAAGGATTCTGGTACTAGCGGATAATACCTGGGCAACGCCTTTGCTTATCGACGCCCCCGCGCTCGGGATTGATATCTCAATTCACTCCGGCACGAAGTATATCGGCGGCCATTCAGACGTTGCTATCGGAACCCTATGTCTGAACGATGACGACCTGCACCACAAACTGAAGTGGACCGCATTGCTCTTCGGCTACGGATTAAGCCCTGATGACGCATACTTGGCATTGCGCGGACTTCGGACTTTGGGTGTTCGCCTACAGCGACACGAAAAGAATGCTCTGGTTGTTGCCAAATGGCTGCAGGAAAGGTCTGAAGTTGACAGGGTGATGTACCCCGCACTCCCTGAAGACCCCGGACACAACATTTGGAAAAGGGATTTCTCGGGGGCAAACGGATTGTTCGGATTCATGTTCAACGCCTCGGTCAAGCAAGTCGCGGCAGATCGATTTATTGATGCATTGAGTTTGTTTCTTCGCGGGTTCAGCTGGGGAGGCTACGAAAGCCTCGCGATGTCGACGTCGGGAGAGTCTATCAAGCGGCCAATATCCGGATGGGAACCAACAGGCCCCACAATGCGACTTCATGTTGGCCTTGAGAACACGGCGGACCTCATCGCGGACCTCGAGCAAGCTTTGACGTCAATGGCTGACGCAGTCGCGGCGGAATAAGCACATGCTCGGATTCTCAGCGCTTGAGTTAGAAGCCTTGCAAATTAGTCTCAAGGTATCGTTGTGGAGCGTCACTTGGTCTTTTCCTTTTGCTCTTGGTGCGGCCTGGCTTCTCGCTCGCAAAGACTTCAGAGGAAAAGCAATTTTTAACGCCATCATCCATGTGCCACTTGTGGTTCCGCCAGTGGTGATTGGATATCTCTTGCTCGTCCTTCTAGGACGACAGGGGGTTGTCGGCGGCTGGCTGCACAACTGGTTTGATATTGGCCTAGTGTTTACATGGCAAGGCGCCGCGATCGCCGCCTCTGTGGTCGCCTTTCCGCTGTTTGTCCGACCAATTCGCCAAGCTCTGGAAGGTGTTGATCCCCAACTGGAAGAAGCCGCTGTTACATTGGGCGCGGACCAACGGCAGGCTTTCTTCGCGGTCACGTTGCCGATTGTTATGCCCGGTATTATTACCGGCGCCCTTCTCTTTTTCGCTAGAGCACTTGGGGAATTCGGCGCAACGATTACCTTTGCGGCAAATATCCCAGGCGAGACCCAAACACTGCCACTGGCCCTCTATACCGCGACTCAAACTCCAGGTGGCGATTCGATAGCGATGCGTCTCGTGTTACTTTCGTTGCTGTTGGCCGTGGCTGCACTCGTGGCCTCCGAGTGGCTGTCGCGCCGCTCCCACTTCCGCCTGCGTGGGGGCTGAGCACATGCTGACCATAGAGGCCGGACATCGCTTTGTAGACGGCACAAACGTGTTCCGTCTCGATGCGAGCCTCAAGACCCCTGACAAAGGCGTGACCGCCATTTTTGGGCGATCTGGGTCGGGTAAAACCACTCTGCTCAAAATTGTTGCGGGACTGCTCCGCCCGGATTTTGTCAAAATCCAAGTTGGGGATGCGATGCTCTGCGACACCCAGCATGGCGCCTGGGTGCCACCGGAACAGAGGCGGATCGGATATGTTTTCCAGGACACGCGCCTGTTTCCGCACCTAAGCGTGAAAAATAATCTCACGTTTGGACGGCGCTTTAATCCGCCGGCAGATGATCAAGCTTTGTCCTTTGAGGCGGTTGTTGCGCTGCTCGAACTAAGCCCACTGCTACACCGACCCATTCACAATCTGTCGGGTGGCGAAAGCCAGCGGGTCGCGATCGGCCGGGCTTTGCTCTCTAATCCGCGTCTTTTGCTTCTGGATGAACCCCTCGCCGCCTTAGATGCTGATCGCAAGGCCGAAATCCTGCCCTACCTAGAAGGCCTTCGGCACAGCCTCGATCTCCCCATACTTTACGTCTCACACAGCCTTGCAGAAATCCGCCGCCTTGCGACATGGCTAGCCGTTATTGATGACGGCGAGATCAAAGCATTTGGGTCCGTTGAAGACATCACCGGCAGGATGGACCTATCTCCGCTTACCGAAGATGGGGATACCGGCACGGTCCTCGCGGCAACAGTGACGGAGCATGTACCTGCCCATGGTCTGACCCGGCTAGCCGCAGCGGGGCAGACTTTGTTAGTGACCAAGCTCGATCTTCCAACTGGTGCCCACATTCGCGTCCATGTTCGACCTCAGGATGTCGCGCTTGCCCTTGATCGTCCCCAAAATCTGAGCGTTCTCAATATTTTAGAGGGCTCTATTAATTCTATACTTGAGTCGCCAGAGCGACCGGTCGTCGACGTCCAGGTCAACATCGGATCAACCAAGCGTCCAGTTCATTTATGGGCTCAAGTAACGCGCCTGGCAGCCGAGCGCCTAAAACTACAGGCCGACATGCCCCTATATGCCCTCATCAAAGCTGTATCCCTGGATAAAGACCGGGTTGGTCTTTCCTAGACTAGCTGCCCTTCCCGTATCCCCAATCGCAGGTATCGCTTGGCTTGACCACGCGCATGACTAAAGGCGATGCTTTCTCAGACGGGTTGGGTTTCAACCGAAAGCTAGCGCCGTACTTGCGGCAATACTGCAAGCCGGGTAGTTCAAGGACTTCATTTTCTGGATCATCTACCATGGCACTTAGTCTCGATATCCTTGGCTTCGGAAGTAAGCGGAAATGGGCGTTTCAGGTTCTGGACCGCGAATGGACGGCTTTAGACATCGATATCAGGCGAATTGACGATGGCGTCCGCCAATTGCTGTTTCAGTGGGCACAAGAGTATGGAAGCCAAAAGGAAACCCTTGATCCAATTCTAGCTGATGCGGCGACTTTCTCAGGGTTTTTGATGCTGGGACCTGAACTCGGGGCCCGCCCCTTCGATGTCTCCGGCTTAGCAACCATGTCAGACCGTCTCAACGCTGCCTTGGATGTCGATATTGCAGCTGAGGAAGACGATATGCCAACGGTAGACGTGCGAATCGCGCGTCTTATTCTAGCCGCTGGGCTCGCAGACCGCGATATTGAAGCTCTGGTGGATCTAGAGCAGGAAACTGAGAGCTAGCCTTTGGTTATGATCCCTCAGTTTCACGCTCTTTGAGGCTCGCCTTGGTGCCAACAGATAAGGCCCGGCACTGAACCTACATTTTGCCTTCCTTGTCGAACTTTGGCATGCCCATCACGATCAAATCTGACACCAAGAATGGTGAAGATAGACGACTGCCTCTGACTAGAAGGTGTATAGAAGTCCTTCAAACAGTGCCTCAGACAGACGAACAAGTGTTCCCTATCTCTGCCACCTGTCTCCGTCTTGCGTGGAACAGAACACGGAATAAAGTAGGCATCACTGATTTACGATTTCATGACTTGAGACACGAAGCAGTTTCAAGGTTCTTTGAGATGGGAATGTCAGTTCCAGAGGTAGCACTCATCTCTGGACACAAGGATGCGAGGCAATTGCTCAGATACACTCATCTAAATCCAGAAAATGTGTTCAAGAAATATGAACTTTGAACTTCAAATAATATTACACATTTTGCTTTATGCCGTGTGTGTTTTAGTTGGCCAGATACACAACCTAAATATTGACTTACTGAACATTGGAAAGAAGAAAATTGAGCGTTTAGATGATTATCCTCCTTTTCAATATATTGCTGGATAGAGCGCTGCCCTCCACTAAGCAATGCTACCAAATTAAGGTCCAGGCAAACTGCGGGCTTCGGTCTTCTTAAAAAATTCAAACGATAGCCATGCGAGGATCGCAGCGCCAAACATGTAAATCGCCAGTGGATACGGCGTACCATTTTGTATGCTTCCAGCTACTTGAGCAAACAAAGCCGAGATTCCCAATTGAAGAAATGAGGTAAGCCCCGAGGCCGCCCCAGCGAGCTCTGGATATACACTCACTGCGCCGGCACTCGCATTTGGTATCGCCATACCATTCGCCACCCCCATCACCGTAATTGGCAAGAAAACAGCCAGCGGGTGCCAAACCCCACCAAACATTAACACGACAACTAGGAAAGTAGAGATGACAGCAAACCCCGTGCCAATTCGGACCATCCGATCAATACCCATGCGCTGCGAGTAGCGATTTGCCAAAATCGTACCGCCTAAGTAGCCGACCGTGGAAAGCAGAAAGTATAGTCCATAGCTGCTCGCACTCACATCCATAATCACCATTACGGCGTAGGGTGCAGCAGCTAGAAATACATAAAAGATCGCGATCATGAATGCACTTTGCAATGCGTAAGCTCGATAAGCAGGTGACGCGAGTAAGGTTTTGAAACTCGCCATCATGCTGCCGATCCCGAAAGCTCCCTTTCCGCGCTTTTGGTGTGTTTCTGGGAGTCCAAACACGACGAGAGCAAGAAGAACGCCCGCAAACACAACTGTCGCAGCAACATTGCCCCGCCACCCAAAAGCGTCCACTAAAAAACCGCCCAGAGTCGGCGCTATCATGGGGGCAATTATCATAACCGCTACTAGACCGGCGAGAACTGCCGCAGCGCGCTCGCGTCCGTATAAGTCGCGGACGGCTGCACGCGCGATTACAACTCCGGCCGCACTGCCCAGCGCTTGTATAAATCGCCCAAGTACGAGGGTTAGAATGGTTGGGGCGAACAGGCACAAAGCTGTTCCAACGAAAAACAAAACCATGCCGGCAATGAGAACAGGACGACGCCCGTAACGGTCCGACAATGGGCCGTAAACTAAGGTAGCTAAGGCGGTTACCAAGAGCGGTAAACTAATCGTCAGCTGGACCTGTGTTGCCGTAACTTTAAAAGCCGCCTGAACGGCCGGCAGTGCTGGCAGAAAGATCTGTATTGTAAATGCGCTGGCGGCGATCGTTGACGCTAAGACAGCTTTGATGAGTTTTTCGTTGCGGATAGGCGATTCAAACGATGAATCCGCCGGTGACGTAGAGTTGTTCATGCACAAGCATTTCTAAGCGGAGAGTAAGACTACCTACTCTGCAGCCTCTTGTGCCACAATACAAATTTCGCAATCACCGCCGAGATTTATATCACCTTGCCCAGCTACGAGAGCTCCAACAGCACCGAGATTTGACGCATCTGCCTTGGGATACGCTTCAAAACTATGCCGAATTCCGAGAGACAACATAGTCTCAACAACCTTGTATCCCGTGCGCATCGATTCAAGAACAGGCACGGACGAACGAACGGCAATTTCAGGTCCTATAGGCGCCATGCATGTACACCCGAGCATAATTGTATCTGCTCCATCCTCGGTCACTGCTGCTTCAATTTCTGCGAAAACCCTTTCAATAACGTCTTCATTTTGTTCTTTCATGCTGGTCACGGCTTGGCCGGCGCCCTCAACCCCTTGAACATCAGGATTTGTCAGAACGTTTCGTATTGAAACACAGCGGCTTTCCATCCCCGTATTGCGGAGGCGCTCGTTATAAACAAAATTCATTTTTGGTGGCCAGATCGTGACAATGGAAAAGCGTCTTCCTAAATTACACGACATAGCCATCGTTGCTTCGCCTGCGCCCACGACCACCATCTCCGTCGCCGACCGCATCTCGTCAATGCCGTAATCTCCGACGGTGTTGATAAACACGGCATCAAATCCCGCCTTCTCGGCTTCGATGGCACAATCGACATAGGCCAATACAGTTAAGCCACGGTCGTAGGGCGTCAGCGGAAAAGTACGCAAACGAGTCTCGATCAATTCTGCTTGGAAACCGTTAGCCACTAACTCCTTGATAGGAGCTGGAGGTGCAGAATTACCACTATGACCAGCTCCGGTACCAATCACACCTATTCGATACGCCATAGTTTTTATCCTTTGTAATACGCTTTCAGCGCTTCCGCGAACTGGCCCATTTGCTCTACGGTTCCCATACTGACGCGACACCAGGACTCGTATGGCGCATAAGATCGACCAACAAGCATATTTTTCTGCCGCATCGCTCTAGCGAACTCGCGAACAGAACCTCCAGTATCAAACAGAACAAAATTCGTGACCGAAGGAGTGTACGCTAGACCTATTTCTTCAAACGCTGCATGGGTAACAGACAAACATTCCTGGATCTTGCTCTTACTATACGCCTGAAATGATTCATCCTGGTAGCTTGCAATTGCCGCTCGCAGCCCCATAACATTGAGAAAGCTCATCTGCAAAGGACGTAGACGCGCAATGATATCAGGTCGCGCAATGGCGTAGCCAACGCGGAGGCCAGCCATCCCATGAATTTTGGAAAAGGTCCGCGCGAGAATCACGTTCTTGCCCGCCTTTACCTTATCAATCATCGCATTGTGTGCGGACTCGTCGAGAAGGTCTACGTAAGCCTCGTCAACAAAAACCGTCGCTAGACTCTCGACAGTATCGATAAATGATCGCAATTGATTTGCTGGTAGCAGAGTTCCCGTCGGATTGTTTGGGTTGCACACATAGACCAGACTTGTGGCGGACGTAACCCTGCTTTCCAGGGCTACGAGATCATGACGCATTTCTTGATCTAGGGGAATTTCACGGACTGTCGCCCCGGTGTTCCTCGCGTAGCCTACGAGCATCGAAAATGTTGGTTTTGCGGCAACAATTTCACCCTCTTGGCCAAAACTAAGGCCAGCCATTCTAAGCAATTCACCAGAACCCGCTGTTATGAGCACGTGGTCTTCAGCCACGCCTTCGCGTGCCGCGATAAGCTTTCTCAGCACACGACCTTCAGAGGTCGCATACATCCAGCCATCTTGTAGTGAGTCCGCCATTGCTTGCTGCGCACTTTGCGACGGACCATAGGGGTTCTCATTTGCGAGCAAACGTATCGGTCCATCGCTCACCTTCTTAAGTGACGCTGCAGCAATAGACGACGACCAACCTGACGCTGTTAAACCAGCAGCAAGCAATCCTGCAGATCGAAATATTTGTCTACGATCCAAACCTGCATCTTGGTCTGTGGCCATCCAATCCTCCAATGCCGCAGTCTTTACCATGCCAGATCAGTGCTATAGCGACAATAAACCGCCTAAATCTCTATGATTCATCTGCGATAACAACAGACGCATCGCAGAACCCCTCACCAGCCCCTTTGGATTGAAAGCCAGCAATCTCACCGGCCACACCTTCCGTCATGGGCACAATCAGCCATAACTGATCTGGATCAATGGCCATTTCGGCGTCATGGGAAGACGGCGTCGTACGCCCGTTTGGATGGGAATGATACAACCCCACGATACGTTCATTTGTGCCGCGCAATTTCCGCATCCAATCGAACTGGCACTGCGGATCTATGAGAAAGCGATTCTGGGATTCAGCTTGGTTCTCAACCGCCACAACATTTGTAACTGTAATAAGGCTCTGACCGCGTCCAATAAGAAGGCCACAACACTCCGCTGGAAAAGCTTTTTCAGCCTCAAGCGTAACTGTGTCACGCTGCTTTCGGCTCAGTTCAATTTTTACCGTCAAGGTTTCGACAAGGCCGAGTCTGAAGAATTCGTGATTATCTCACCCCGCACAGCGCCCGACATCGTATCGACAATGAGTATTCTTGGTCCAAGTCCACCGCCGGATAGGACCACAGCAAGTTCTCCATCTGAAGTCGATATTTCTTCTATGACGGTTCCTGAGGGCTGCCCTAAGTCTATGAGGTCAAACTCTTTCTTTTCAATTTGAGCAGAAATGGCAGGCGGGGAATCTTGATGCCAGCCAAGGGAGAGTCCAACCACCAACACAGCCAAGCCGGCGAGAAGCATCCCAGACATAACCCAAACAAGCGTTTTAGCAGCATTCACGGTGACGGTTCCCCTAAGTTGATCGGTAGATTACAAACTGTATTAAGCACTGTCACATACTAGAGCGAATAACCGAGAAATATTGTGCTGGAAAATACCGTTTCAATACTGGTCGATAGCGATCTTGCTGGGCAACGGCTTGATCGACTTCTAAGCGGTTGCGCTACTGATCTCTCGAGAACACGCGTTAAATCACTTATTGAATCGGGATCCGTGACCGTCGACAGCAAAACGATAGAAGATCCAAATTATAGAGTGTCACAAGGAAATTCTATACTTCTAACGGTTCCAGAGCCGATAGAAGACCAACCTGAAGCGCAAGATATAGCTCTTGATATCTTGCACGAGGATGAACACCTGCTCGTGCTCAACAAGCCACCTGGACTCGTAGTGCACCCAGGAGCGGGCAACCCAGACAAAACACTCGTTAACGCTCTTCTTGCACATTGCGGCGAATCACTGCGAGGAATCGGTGGTGTTAAACGCCCAGGCATCGTGCATCGTATCGACAAAGACACGTCCGGACTGATGGTTGTTGCTAAGACAGATTCCGCTCACCACGGATTATCTTCTCAATTTTCTGCTCACTCCATCGAACGACGCTACGACGCTTTGATTTGGGGTGCACCCTCACCCTTATCGGGCACAGTTTCTGGGCCGATTGGGCGAAGCTCAAAAAATCGAAAAAAGATGGCTGTGGTCAATAGCGGGGGCAAAGCGGCAACCACGCATTATCGCGTTCTTTATTCATTCGGAATGCTCGCAAGTCACGTTTCATGCGAACTTGAAACCGGCCGAACTCATCAAATTCGCGTCCACATGACCCACTTAGGCCATAGTTTAATTGGCGATCAACTCTATGGACGTGGCACAAAACGCGGCGTACCCGACAACATCCGAACAGCAATAGCCAAATTCAATCGTCAGGCCCTTCACGCCGCGACAATAGGCTTTCGCCACCCCGCATCCAACGAAGATTTACGGTTTGAAGTGCCCGCGCCTGAAGACTTTCAGGTTCTACAAAATGAATTGAAAAAATACGTGCGGCCAAAGTAACCTGGCCATTCTCAGCTCAGTCCTCTTGAGCACTCTCGTATTGTTTTTCCTCAGGCTCATAACTGACTCGACGTCAGGCCCCCACTTTAACACCAACTCTTTTTGTTGGTCTTGTAAGGCTGCAATTCTGCGGTCCGCTGTCATTGTCATAAACTTAGAAACAATAGACGGTGTCGTCGCATAAATTTCCCAACCAAACGCAGTTCAGCCATGGGGCGTCGTATTCTCGCACACACTGAGGACGTTTTACCGTCCTGCAAATATAATAGAACTCTCCATACCCCAACATATCTGCGTTACCGAAGCATTAACCCTAGCCTCAAGGACTTACCCCCCTAATCCGCGAAGGGATCTCTCACCATTATGGTGTCTTCCCGTTCCGGGCTAGTGGACAAAAGGGCCACCGGAGCCTCAATAAGCTCCTCCACGCGGCGGATATACTTAATCGCTTCAGCTGGCAGGTCGGCCCAAGAGCGCGCGCCCTGCGTGCTTTGGCGCCAGCCATCAAGTGTTTCAAATATTGGCACTACGGCTGCTTGATCGGCCATAGAGGACGGAAAGCGCGACACCCGCTCTCCATTCAGCTCATAGGCGACACAAACTTTTAATTCCTCAAGCGTATCGAGAACATCAAGTTTTGTGAGCGCAATGCCCGTAATTCCACCCACTTTGATAGCTTGGCGGACCATCACGGCATCGAACCAGCCACACCGACGTTGACGACCCGTTACTGTTCCAAACTCCCTACCCCGCTCTCCTAGGGTTTTACCTACTTCATCCTCAAGTTCGGTGGGAAATGGACCGGAACCGACTCTAGTCGTGTATGATTTCGTGATACCTAGGACGTAGCCGACAGCTGCTGGCCCCAGACCGGCGCCAACAGCAGCCTGACCCGCAACAGTATTGGATGATGTCACATACGGGTATGTGCCGTGATCGAGGTCCAACATCGTCCCTTGAGCACCTTCAAATAGAATGCGCTGGCCTTCCCGCCTCGCATCATCGAGTTTTTCCCAAGCCGCTATCGCATAGGGGAGAATTTTAGGAGCTAAGTCGGTTAGGTCTGAGACAATGTCGTCTCCACTCAGCTCTGGTTGACCGAGCCCTCGTAGCAAGGCGTTGTGGTGAGAGAGAAGGCGCTCCACTTTGAACGCAACAGTCTCCGGATCTTTGAGATCACAGACACGTATCGCCCGTCGTGCGACTTTATCTTCGTATGCTGGTCCTATTCCGCGGCCAGTCGTTCCAATTTTTTTGCTTCCGGCCGCCTCTTCTCTGGCGAGATCTAGATTCCGATGTAAAGGAAGAATCAGGCAAGCATTATCCGCAATATAAAGAACTTCAGGATTAACCCGCACACCTTGAGCTTTGACCCGCTCTATTTCTTCGAGCAAAGCCCATGCATCAATCACCACTCCATTGCCAATGATTGATGGTTTGCCTCGCACCGTGCCCGAGGGCAAAAGACTCAGCTTGTAAGTCTGCCCATCGATGACAAGAGTATGGCCTGCGTTATGACCACCCTGGAAGCGCACGACAACATCCGCACGTTCCGATAGCCAATCGACCACCTTTCCCTTGCCTTCATCACCCCATTGGGCACCGACCACCGCTACATTTGTCATGCCCGATTATCTTTCGTTGGGTACATCAACGACTTCTCCATCCTTCAGCATTTTTGAGCAGCCTAAAATTCTCGCTTCTGCCAACATATCAGCGTCTTTGGTAAGCGAAGCGCGTACTCTAAAGCCATCATCCTGTAATTTACTTATTGCGTTTCGTGGCGTTCCATAAGGTGTATAGACGCAAGGCCTCACGGAGCCTTTTGGTGCGACAGGCAAAAGGGCATCCATAAATAGGGTCGCTCCAGTCGCGGGCTCAGATACTTTGTCACCATGACTAACCGCATACCGTCCACCGCGACCAATCTCCCGCGTACTGCCTTTCGCAAACAGAAAAAATGTCACGCCAGTATGGTACTGCAGACCGCGGTTTTCCACGAGATCAATCGTAAGTGCCAACTCAGGTGTCTCTGCCTTTACAGTATCCGCGACAGCAAACAGAGTTTTTAGATGCTCTGCAGCGGCGGCAGGAAGGTCAACCCTAGCTAATGAGTCCCTCGCGACGTTTAACGGTCCAGATGCTTCAACCAAAGCGCAAAGTAGGTCAGATTGACTGCCCCCTAGTTTTCGAATCTCTGCCGCATCTTTATGATTGAGCGCCCCGTAAAGCGCTTCTATCTCGTCTTCGTTGAGCTCTGAGGTTTCCAACAAGGCCGGTACGAGCGGAGGCAAGGCTAAGTCCACCGTTAGGTCTTTGACACCCACATCTGCGACTGCCTGCGCCGCCACAATTATCGCTTCGGCATCTGCGGCTACGCTATCCGGACCGATCAACTCAAACCCGACTTGTGTGAACTGCCGGTCTGGGCGTAATTGATGCCCCTTAACGCGAAGCACCTGACCTGCGTACATGAGACGCAATGGTCGGGGCACTTTCTGGAGACGGGTGGATGCCAATCGAGCAATTTGCGCCGTAACGTCTGCTCGAATACCAAGTGTTCTCTGAGATATGGGGTCAACCATCCTGAATATACGGTCAGCCGTTGCTGCTCCCATGCCAGCCAGGAGGGTGCTCTCAAATTCAACAAGAGGCGGCGACACACGGTCGTAGCCGTTCGCGTTAAACGACGCCGTAAGAAGTTCCACTAAGGCCGCCTCTGCGGCGGCATCAGGGGGAAGCACGTCGCGCAAGCCTTCGGGCAGCAAGGTCGGACTGGCTGTTTCGGACATGACTTTCAGGCCTGAGTGGAACTGGAGCGTGGAAGAAGTCTGGAGGTAAATAGCCCCCAATTCGTTCTCCGAGTTCTACCGGCCTAGCCGGATCAGGGCAATGGAAATTCCCAAAAAGACTTAGAAAACCAACGTTTGGGCCTGTTGGACCTGAGGCAAGTCACGCACCTTGGCCAGCAAAGAATCGTCAATTTCCTGGTCGAGCTGCAATAAGGCGATGGCATCACTACCTTTAGTGGGCCGACCCAAGTGGAACGACGCAATATTGACACCGGCATCGCCCAGCGCGGTCCCCAACTCACCAATAAAGCCAGGCTTATCGTCATTTATGACGTAGAGCATGTGAGGGCCGACCTCAGCTTCCAAATTGATACCATTTACATCAACCAACCTAGGCAGGCTATCGCCAAACAAGGTTCCAGATATGGTTCGCGTCTGCCGTTCCGTCGTGACTGTCAGAGAGATTAATGTGTGGTAGCGATCACTCCCATCTTTCTTAACTTCATTAATTTCGATATCGCGCTCACGGGCAATCACGGGCGCATTCACCATATTTACGCTTTCCATCAACGGTGACAGCAAACCTTGGATGGCGATCGAGGAGAGTGGTCGCGTATTGAGATCGGCCACCGCTCCAGAATAGGCAATTGATACCTTACTGATGCTGCTCTGCGTAATTTGACCGGCGAAGCTGCCGAGTTGTTCAGCGAGCTTTAGATACGGTTTTAATCGGGGAGCGTCTTCGGCGCTCACCGAGGCCATATTCAAAGCATTGGTTACAGCACCAGATACTAAGTAATCTGATATTTGTTCGGCGACCTGAATGGCGACGTTCTCTTGTGCTTCGGAGGTCGAGGCTCCCAGGTGCGGCGTGCACACGACATTTTCCATGCCAAACAGGATATTTTCTTTAGCTGGCTCTTCTTCGAACACATCAAAAGCCGCGCCGGCGACATGGCCGTCTTCGAGAGCTTTCTTTAGATCCGCCTCAACAACAAGACCGCCGCGTGCGCAGTTGATAATGCGAACACCCTTTTTCATTGTTCCTATCGCCGCCGCGTCGATCAGACCTTTTGTTTGGTCAGTGAGCGGCGTATGCAAAGTGATAAAGTCAGCCCGAGCAAATAGTTCATTCAACTCCGCTTTCTCAACGCCGAGCTCAACCGCCCTATCCGCCGATAGATAAGGATCAAACGCAGCCACTTTCATCTTTAGGCCAAGAGCACGGTTGGCGACGATGGAACCGATGTTACCGCAACCCACAAGCCCTAGCGTCTTTCCGTACAACTCGACACCCATAAAACGGGATTTTTCCCATTTGCCCTGATGTGTCGACTCGTTTGCCTGCGGGATCTGCCGTGCCAACGCCATCATCATAGAAATTGCGTGTTCTGCGGTTGTGATAGCGTTACCGAATGGCGTGTTCATAACCACAACACCATTCTGCGTCGCTGCCGGTGTGTCGACATTATCGACGCCGATACCAGCTCGACCAACGACCTTAAGGTTGGTAGCCGCTGCCAGAACTTCGGGCGTAACTTTAGTCGAAGACCTAATCGCGAGTCCGTCGTACTCACCGATACAAGCAATGAGTTCTTCTGGGGTCATACCCGTTTTAACATCAACGTCTACACCGCGATCCTGAAAGACCTTTACAGCTTGCTCGCTCAACTTGTCTGAAATTAGTACTTTAGGCATTTCGTTATCCTACATGCTCTGTCATCACTTGCCCGTACGCCCATTCGAGCCACGGACAAAGCGATTCTATGTCGGCGGTCTCAATTGTCGCTCCACCCCATATTCTGAGTCCTGGTGGAGCGTCGCGATACGCGCCGATGTCAAATGCCGCTCCTTCCGTATCAAGCAAAGACACCATCTTCTTAGACGCCGCCGCTTGCGCACCCGCGTCCAACGCTACAAACCAGTCCGCCACGATAGTCAGGCAAATAGAAGTGCAGGACCGCGTTGAGTCATCGGTCGCAAGGAATTCAACCCAGTCGGTTTTTTCAACCCAATTGGCGAGCGCAGATAAATTTGCTTCTGAGCGTTTAACGAGAGCAGCTTGCCCGCCCTCGCCTTCAACCCATTTCAATGCATCAATCGCATCTTCCACACAAAGCATGGATACCGTGTTGATGGTCACACCTGAAAAGATGTCCGCGTTGAACTTACCGCCTTTTGCCATCCTAAAAAGCTTGGGCATTGGCCAGGGCGGAGCGTAACTCTCAAGACGCTGCACTGCTCGAGGGCTCAGAATAAGCATCCCGTGTTGCGCTTCGCCGCCCAACACTTTTTGCCACGAGTAGGTGATGACATCGAGTTTTGACCAAGCCAGGTCCATAGCGAACACTGCAGATGTCGCGTCACAGAATGTTAGCCCCTCGCGATCGTCAGGTATCCAGTCGCCGTTCGGCACCCGTACACCAGAAGTTGTGCCGTTCCAGGTGAAGATCACATCTCGGCCAAAATCAACCTGACCGAGGTCAGGCAGCGCTCCGTAATCCGCGTTCAAGGCTCGGACATCTTCAAGTTTCAGTTGTTTGACGACGTCTGAGACCCAGCCCTCACCAAAACTTTCCCAAGCCAACATATCCACACCGCGAGCCCCAAGCATGGACCACATGGCCATTTCCATGGCGCCCGTATCAGAGCCAGGAACAATGCCAATGTAGTAATCGTCGGGTATTCCAAGGATTGTGCGCGACCGATCAGAAACCTCTTGAATACGCGCCTTTGCGGGCTTTGCCCGGTGCGACCTTCCAACCAGAGCGTCTGACAATGCCGAAACGCTCCAACCTGGCCGTTTCGCGCATGGACCAGAGGAAAAATTGGGGTTATTGGGGCGCGAATTTGGCTTCGCAGCAATAGTCATGGATGCGGGGCCTTCCTAAGACAGACTAACGGGTGGGTTTAGCCAGCACACCAAGACCTGGTCAACTGGATGAATGGGCGCGGATACTACGTATGGCATGGGAGTGCGTCAACGCGCCCCTAGCGGATTTTCAAAGCCCCCAAAACGAGGGTGCGATGAATGAAAAAGCCAGCCAAACCACGAAAACAAGAGGTAGGCCCCCTCGGACAAAATCACTGAACTGATACTGCCCCGGCCCCATCACAAGAAGGTTGGTCTGATATCCCATTGGAGTCGCAAATGAGCAGTTACACGCAAACAGGCATGTGACCGCAAATAGCCTAGGATCGATTCCTAAATTGGCCGCCAAACCCACGCCAATAGGCGTGAACAGAACCGCACAAGCATTGTTGCTCAGCACGTTAGTAAACAGCGCCACGACAAGAAAAAATACCGATAGCAGAACTGGGGGTGATGCGGAGCCAAATAGACCGACAAGGACATTGGCAAGATACGCGGCTCCGCCGGTCGCGGTCATAGCGGTACCCAATGCCAGTGATGTTCCAACCAGCAGATAGATCGTGCGGTCGATAGCACGCCCGGCCTGACGTAAATTCATACACCCGGTGAGTATCATTGCCGTCGCAGCTGCAATGGCAGCTGTTGTTATACTGACGATACCGAGTGCGGCACAGCCAATCGATATGCCAAATATTGCGACGGCTCGTTTAGCATGGGTTCGATTGGGAACAATGTCTTTCGTGCCCGATATTAACACCACATCGCGCTCAGGTCTCAGGGCCTCCAGTCGGTCTGGACGACCCTTTAACAGCAGCACATCGCCGGATTGCAGTCGAATATCTGTCATTCGGGCAGCAGACATTTGCGCGCGCCTCTGGATACCAAGAAAGATTGCCCGTTGGCTTTGCTGTAACTCGAATTGTTCCAACGTCAGCCCGACCATTCTTGATGTCGGCGTAATCATTGCTTCCACCAACACAGTATCGCGACCTTCTGGTAATTCTTCTTGATCTGCCTCTGCAGCTTCCTCGTACTCTTTGACCCGGGTTTCCTGTAAATCCAGCCCATAGGGCAATGGTGGATGGAAGAGACCTTGGTGCCGACTAGCAATCTCAGTAAGCGCCTGTCGAGTTGCCGCAACTACGAATGTATCGCCGGCATGGATGGCATAATCATCAAAGGGAGGAAGAACAACTTTATCCCGCCGAAATATTGTCCTGACGGTCACACCAGGCAACGACTTAAAAGCGCCTGCTAAAGCCGACTCTCCCATGAGCCCAGAGTCAGCTGGCACCACAAACTGCGAGATGTAGTGACGCCCTACAGAAACATTGGACGACGCACCCTTACGCTCGGGCATGATGAGTGGAAGCACAAACAAGACGTAGAAAATAGCGATACCTGCGAGCATCAAACCTAAGGGGGTGATCTCAAAAAACGTAAGGGGTCGTAGCCCTTGTTGGCTCATTGAACTGGAAATCAACAGATTGGTGCTCGAACCAACAAGCGTGGTCATACCGCCAAGTATCGCCGCATAGGAAAGTGGCAACATTGTACGACTGGCTGACAATCCAGACTTTTGAGCAATCGACTGCAGAATGGGAATAAAAATTAGAACAATAGGCGTGTTGTTGAGGAACGCCGATAAGATCCCCACAAGCGCAAGCACCAAGGCCAACAGCAGAATATTGGGCAACCGCGTTCGGCTTATCACGTTGCCCAAGCTTTCAAGGGCACCGGTTCTTACAATCCCCTCACCCACGACCAGGAGAGCCATAACGGCGATTAAAGCAGGATTTGAGAACCCCCCGAGCAAAACCTCTGCATTGAGAAGGTTTACGTCATACGTTCCAGTCAGCGGGACGATTTGAAAAAACAGAAGTAATATCGTCAGAACCAGAAGAGAACTGGCTTCCAAGGACAACCACTGGGTCACATAGAGTGTCAGCAGCATGACCGCGAGACCAAGAACGGTCCACATCTGTATGGTCGTCTCAAAGCCAGCCATCTAAGAGGGTCGCACTATCTCGTTGCTCACGCCAGGTCTCATCGTGTGTCCATGATTGAGCGGACCATACCCCTTACCTAATCCTGGTGCAGTCTCGATTGCGGTGATTACGAAATTCCGAGCACGCGCAACAGAATCAACAAGCGATAAGCCCTGAGCCAAACTGGTTGCAATCCCCGAAGCCAACGTACACCCCGTGCCATGCGTTGAGGTAGAATCAATTCGTGAGCTCTCGAAAGTCTGAATTTGATCCTCGGTTATCAGCATGTCGACAATGTGATCTCCCTCAAGGTGACCACCCTTTAACAGAACAGCTTGCGCGCCCAGTTTCAGCAGATGACTTGCAGCCGCCTCCATATCAGCGACCGTCTTGACCTTTAGACCCGTTAGCACCTCTGCTTCGGGCAAATTCGGAGTGACGACAGCAGCGCCTGATACAAGTTTATTCTTCAGAAAAGCTACGGCGTCATCAGTGATAAGTGAATGCCCACCTTTTGCAACCATAACCGGGTCAACAATGCGTGGAATATTTAGCCCCCATTTATCTAGCGCCGCCGCAATTGCAGCAATGACTTCAACAGACCCTAGCATCCCTGTCTTTATGATGTCGGCACCAATGTCTTTCAGGATTGATTCTATCTGGGAGGACACAAATTGCGGCGGGACCGGCTGAACTCCGTGTACCCCTTTTGTGTTTTGGTCAGTAATTGCGGTTACCGCGGTTGCTGCATACCCACCCAGAGCCGTAACAGTTTTTATATCGGCCTGTATACCGGCACCACCACCTGAGTCAGACCCTGCGACAACAATAACTCGCCCGCGAAGCTGTAGCGCTGACATGATGATCTCACTCCGAGCCGCTATACCGCAGCTGCTTCAATAACGGCTGCAACACCCTCGACAACAGATTGCACTTCAGCTGCATCGTCTCCCTCTGCCATAACTCGGATTAGCGGTTCAGTTCCTGATTTACGGATAAGCAGCCGCCCTGAAGAATATAACCGCGCCTCAGCGTCAGCAATTGCGTCCTTTACAGATGAATGCTCAAGCAAATCTTGTGTACTTGTCGCTTCGTTGAATCGTACATTCTTAAGCAACTGAGGAACAGGCTCGAACGAGTGCAGCAGCGCACTGGCAGGTTTACCACTCTCAACGAGAGCTGCCAACAACTGCAATCCGGCCATCAATCCGTCTCCCGTTGTAGCGTGGCGCCCTAAAATAATGTGACCAGACTGTTCACCACCAAGATTGAAGCCACCCTCTTCCATCCTAGCAGACACATACCGATCCCCGACTTGGGTTCGTTGTAAATCTAGACCGAGGCTTTTCAAATACCTTTCTAGTCCCAGATTGCTCATCACGGTTGAAACGACGCTATTACCCTCAAGTTCACCAGATTTCTGCCAGCGATGAGCTATCGCCGCTAAGATTTGGTCGCCATCAACGATATTTCCAAGCTCATCACAAACGACGATCCGATCAGCGTCCCCGTCCAGAGCCATACCAAAATCTGCTCCGGCCTCTTTAACTTTTTCGGCCATCTGCTCTGGGTGAAGTGATCCGCAGTCTTTGTTGATGTTGAAGCCGTTTGGATCAACGCCGAGAGGGACAACGTCCGCCCCCAGTTCCCACAACACTGCGGGTGCCACTTTGTAAGCGGCACCATGCGCACAATCGACGACGATCTTTAGGCCGTTCAGACGAAGTTTGCGGGGGAACGTGTTTTTTACGAACTCGATATAGCGAACTGCACCAGTGCCATTATCAAGTCTTTGCGCTCGCCCTAATTCACTTGCACCGGCACGAAGACTTTCCGTGCCGTTCGCCATGAGAGATTCAATTTCAGCCTCAATTTCGTCGGAGAGCTTAAATCCATCGGGGCCGAAAAGCTTGATTCCGTTGTCCTCAAAAGCATTGTGTGAGGCAGAGAGCATGACCCCAATATCGCAACGCAATGAACGCGCAAGCATTGCTATACCTGGAGTAGGAATCGGACCAACTAAAATTACATCCATACCGACCGAGATAAACCCGGCGGTTAATGCTGGCTCAAGCATATAACCCGATAGCCGAGTGTCCTTACCTATGACAACGGTGTGCCGATGATCGCCACGGGTAAACTTGTGCCCAGCCGCCATACCAAGCGTGAGAGCCATATCGGCCGTCATGGGGTCTTGGTTTGCGGTACCCCGCACACCATCGGTCCCGAACAGTTTATTCACTGTCATTGTGCCGACCCTCTCACTTTTCTACTACCGGACTAAGATTATATGCTTTTCATGGCCTATGGGGTCCGTTCAATCAAGTTATCTCGGCATTTCCGGCTTGATACTGCCATATCTGAAGTGCTTGGCGGGTATCGGCAACGTCATGCACTCTCAAGATTCCCACCCCCTGCGCTGCAGCCGCAAGCGCGGCAGCAATGGACCCTGCTCCCCGCGCTTTCGGATCCTTCTCATCGGCCAACCGGCCAATAAAACTCTTTCGAGATGCGCCGAACATAAGGGCACATCCGATCCCATGGAAAGCAGCTAAAGAGTTGATGATCTCAATGTTGTGACGATCGGTCTTCCCAAATCCGATTCCGGGATCGATACAAATGGATTCAATTTTAATTCCGGATTTAAGGCAGCTCTCAACGCGGTTTGACAAGTAGTCGAACACATCTGCGACGGTGTCATCATAGTTTGGTGATTGCTGCATGTTTTGAGGTTCACCTTGCATGTGCATGAGGATGACATCCGCCTCATGCTCAACTGCGACCTTCACAGCATTTGGGTCGCTCGACAGAGCCGTGACATCGTTGATGATTTTCGCACCGGCTGAGACAGCAGCAGACATTGTTGAAGCGTTGCGCGTGTCAATCGACACCAACAAACCCCTCTGCGCTAAAGCGGCAATCACCGGAACGACCCGTTGCTGTTCTGTATCTGCATCAACACGCTGTGCACCAGGACGCGTAGACTCTCCGCCCACGTCAAGTATGTCTGCTCCGGCTTCAGCAAGTGTTATGGCGTGCTGCACAGCCTTCTCTGTTGTTGCGTGATCACCGCCGTCGGAAAAACTGTCAGGCGTTACATTAATCACACCCATGATGGCCTGCTTACCAGATGTAAAACCGGCAAAAGGTTGTCGTGCTCTTGACATCGCATCGAGCAATGTCGCTAGTCGCTCTTTTGCATGACTAGGGAGAACATGACGCCATGGATCGAATGCCGTAACAGACGCGGCGACTCTTTTTGCAGTCCCATTCTCACGAATTATGAGTTCCACAGCCGCAAACGCTAAATCATTACCGAGCAACGGTAACGCGTGGCCATTTGCGATTAGGGATGCAGCAGTATCACCCGACGCTATAGCGCGAGGGATACAATACAAATTTGATCCGGTTGTATCGCTTAAGGAATTGGGCGGCGGTAGTCCGGCGACAATTTGCGTCACGTGTTGGGTTGCGGTTCCGGCTCTGGACCCAGGCCACCAGAGTCTGGCTCCTCGCCACCGCTATCCGTCGTCGGCACAGATGTTCGCCGACCCGGTGGGCGTGGACGTTTCGTTGGCTTGTCAGACTTATCTATGCTTTCACCACGCAACAAAGCATCAATCTCTTCACGGGATAAGGTTTCATACTCAAGAAGCCCCTTGGCAACGACTTCAAGATCATCCTTATGGTCGTCAAGAATTTTACGGGCGGTCTTTTCACCCTCTTCGACAAACCGTCGCACTTCTTGGTCAATGAGTTCCGCAGTTGCATCGGAAACATTCTTTTGCTGGGAAACGGAATGTCCCAGAAACACCTCTTCTTGGTCCGCGTTGTAACGTAACGGCCCAAGTTTTTCTGAGAACCCGAACTCTGTAACCATGCGCCTGGCAATGTCTGTTGCCCGCTTTAGATCGTCAGATGCTCCGGTGGTAATATATTCTTCGCCAAAGATCATTTCCTCAGCCACACGACCGCCAAACAAACTGGCAATCATGGCTTTCAATTCCATTTGCGACTGACTGTACTTATCTCGTTCAGGCAGGAACATCGTCACACCCAGGGCGCGACCACGCGGAATAATCGTTACTTTGTGCAGCGGTTCATGACCCTCTGCATGCATCATGATCAAGGCATGCCCAGCCTCATGATACGCCGTCAATTTCTTTTCATCTTCGGTCATAACCATGGACCGGCGCTCTGCGCCCATCATGACTTTGTCTTTCGCCTCTTCAAACTCATGCATGGTTACGACGCGTTTCGCTTTACGCGCAGCTAGCAAAGCGGCTTCATTGACGAGGTTTGCTAAATCGGCGCCTGAGAATCCGGGCGTACCTCTTGCAATCACCTTTAAGTCAACATCAGGTGAAATAGGCGTTTTGCGAGTATGCACTTTGAGGATTTTTTCGCGACCCATGATATCTGGATTGGGCACAACAACTTGCCGGTCAAAACGGCCGGGCCTTAGCAGCGCCGGGTCCAGCACATCAGGCCGGTTCGTCGCAGCGATAAGGATCACGCCCTCATTCGCTTCAAACCCATCCATTTCTACCAATAACTGATTCAGTGTTTGCTCACGTTCGTCATTGCCACCACCCAGGCCTGCACCACGATGACGACCAACCGCATCTATTTCGTCGATGAAAATTATACACGGTGCATTCTTCTTACCTTGTTCAAACATATCGCGAACACGGCTGGCACCAACTCCGACAAACATTTCGACGAAATCGGAACCGGAAATCGTAAAGAAAGGAACATTGGCTTCTCCGGCGATGGACCGAGCAAGCAACGTTTTACCTGTCCCTGGGGGCCCAACCAAAAGGACACCTTTTGGAATTTTTCCGCCAAGCCGCTGAAACTTTGCTGGATCGCGAAGAAACTCTACAACTTCTTCTAGTTCCTGTTTCGCCTCATCGATTCCAGCCACATCTTCAAAAGTGACGCGGCCTTGCTTTTCAGTCAGCAGCTTCGCTCGGGATTTTCCGAATCCCATCGCCTTGCCGCCGCCGCCCTGCATTTGACGCATAAAGAAAATCCATACGCCAATTAAGAGCAGCATGGGGAACCAAGAGATGAGGATGCTCCATAGCGTTGTTTCGCCGTCTGACTGTGGCACCGCTTTTATGTCGACGCCGTTGGATCGAAGCGCCGGAACAAGAGATGGGTCTTCGGGCGCGTAAGTGCGGAATTGCGTTCCGTCACGCGTCTTGCCGGAAATATTATTGCCTTGAATTGTAACGCTGTTGATCTCATTGCCTTCAACCGACGCCATAAACTCGGTGAAGGACATCTCACGGCTTTGCGTGCGCGACGTTGGCGCCTGAAAAAGATTAAACAGGGCAACGATCAAAATCAGGATAATGACCCAGAGAACTAAATTACGGCTAATATTCACACCTAATCCCTTGTTCTTTCGACACGCTGGGCGTTCCGAAGAACAACACTGCACCCAGCACTTTTGCGCCTTTATGTCCTAATTAAATAGGGCGCGCACCCAATAACGCAAGCCGACATAAGCATTCTAATCCGGCCTACTCGCCCGTGCGGTCTAACAGATTTCAATCACTAACTTCAGGTTCGTCTAAAACCCCCAGAATTTCAACGTTTTCTCTGCTCAACGGAGACCTCTAAGTGTATGCCTTTCATCCTGAGCTGACAGCCATGTAAAGTTCGATCTGACCATTCTTTGTCGGTTAATGCCGCGTATACACCCAATAAACTTTCGAACCGCGGCGGATATTCAGCGCCAGAGACACAACTCAAACAGCGTGCCAAACAGCGCAGCCCAACCTCTTCCGGTGCAGCCATTACCGCCGATACATTAAGGTTAATTACTCCATTCCCTTCCTGACGTGACGCGACGTCGAGTAATTCATCAACGGCAGAATTAATGGCGCTTTTCGCACGTGCCATGTGATCAACGGTCTTAAGGAGGCGATCTCGGCTCAGCCCTTCCTGCTCCAGAGCTGCCATTATCTTGCGAAGTCGCACACGGGCAGACGCATCGCTACTGTTGCTTGGATCATCGACCCAAACTTGACCTTTCTTTGCGCATGTCGCGATGAGATCTGCCTTCGTTACTCTTAAGAGAGGACGTAAGATGCGAACATCTTTTCTGATCGATTCAGGAGCGATTGCGGCAAGACCATCGACACCTGACCCACGGACCAATCTGTACAAAAAGGTTTCTGCCTGATCATCAGCATGGTGCGCTGTCATTAGGGCATCGATGTTGTTCTTCTGACACCACTCACATAATAGGCTGAAACGGGCATCCCGCGCCGCCGTTTGCGGGCTCCGATCGAGGCTCTTTACTGTCGCGCCCTGCTCCCAAATTAGGGTCTCATGCGCCATCTCAAGGTCAGCGAGCCACATCGAGACCTGTTGAGCTTCCTCCCGCGCTTCAGGACGTAAGCGATGGTCAACGGTTAGGCCGACGACACTCAAACCTCGGGAACTAGCCCATTCCTTAGCCAAGTGACACAAGGCCATGCTGTCGGGTCCACCTGATACCGCGACGGCAATACGTGACCCAGTTTCGAATGAACCAAGGTCATCCATGAGAACCGCAAAGGCGCTTGAAGAAACTGGTGACCCCGTGTCTGGGCTACCCGGATCTGCGATTACAGATGGCATGAGCTAGGCACACTTAAGTCGCGCTCGCTCCGTTTGAGCACGACGACGGATCGTATCGTTCGCCGAAGGGTACTCCGTAGCGAGACGTGTGAGCGCCGTGCAGGCGCCATCGGTTTGACCGAGACGGGCCATCGACAGACCTAACTTCAAGAGATTGTCCGGTCCCTTTGTGCTGCTTGGATAGGTTTGGTAACCGGACAAAAACTCAACAGCGGCTTGCTCAAAATCGCCTCGCACGTAGTACGTCTCGCCGAGCCAATACTGAGCGTTTCCGGCTAGATCATCAGTGCGATTAGCCTCGAGGAAAAGGCGCAACGCTCTCTCGGCGCGAGCATAGTCGGCCTGGCGAAGAATATTGAAGGCGTAGTCATACTGCTCCTTCGGGGATCCGACGGGTAACGCCGTAAAATCTGTAGTCGGATCAGGAGCGGTTCCAATTCGTGCTGTTGCCACAGGACCGGGTGTGGGTGCCGCTTGAATACTCGGAGGCGTGTCAGGAAGTGCTTGAGGTGGAACTGGAGCTGGCGCCATTTGCGATCCTGGCGCCGGAGGTAAAGCAGCGCCGTCCGCGTCTGTGCGAAGGACACCAAATGTATTGCCCTGATTAACCGGACCAGGCTGTGCAGGCGCCGTCAGAACTGCCCCAGGAGCAACCTCTGTCGTCACACTCGTCGGCACACCTGGTGCAACTGTTTGCGGCTGAGGCTGCACAGGTGCAGACATCGGCATATCCAGGTCTGGAGCTAATCTGGTGGCTTGAGAAACACTCGGTTGTGCCTGAACCACTGGTGTTGAAACAGTGGGCGTAGGTGGTGAAGTTGATAAACTAATTCGTTGTGCGGGGGCAGCCACAGCTGATGAAACACCCGCTGCCTGCTCTAACACAGCCAATCGATAAGATACGTCGTTCGACATCTGCTGCAATACAGCGCGCATTCGTGTGACTTCAAAGCGAGTCTCTTCTACTTGGCCTGTCAATGTCTCAACCAGGCGTTCTAATTGTTGGACCCGCAATTGAATTCGGCTTGCGACATCAGTGGGGATGGCCTGTTCTACTGATCCTGTGTTCACGGGAGCAGTTGGCGTTTGGATCTTGCTTCCCATAGCGCCCTGAAGATTTTGAATCTGGCGCTCAAGTTGCCCAAGGCGCTCGTTCATAACCCTCATATCAAGCGAAGTTTGAGCAACCGCGTAGGACATTGGCACGAACAACAGGAAGACAGGCGACACGCGCCCAAGAAGTTTAGACAGCTGAAAAATATTTAGGATCATGGCGCAACAACTTACCTAGTGACGCACGCGTCTTACCGCGGACGCACGGCAGAAATAAGGCAAACGGCGGCTCCTGCAAAGCAGAGCGCCGCCGTTTTAATACTCAAGCTCGAAAGCCAACCAGCGGCTTTCGATCAGAATTTACTGTACGACAGAAACGCCGCGACGGTTCCGGCTCCAGCAGTCATCGCTTGAAGCAACACATACTGGGCGTTCTTTACCGTAAGAGATTGTCCGAACACGACTTGGCGCAACACCTAAGGAAACCAAGTAATCCTTTACGGCGTTGGCACGGCGCTCGCCGAGGCCAAGATTGTATTCGCGTGTTCCGCGCTCGTCACAGTGTCCTTCGACAACAATGGACTGTGAGGGATTTTGACCCAACCAAGATGCTTGACCACGGAGTGTCGCTTGAGCGGCGGCATTAAGGTTGTATTCATCGAGACCAAAATACACACCATTACCAACCACTTGGTTAAAGTATTCAGCTGAATTCATCGCTGGACCAGTCGGAGCAGACGATGCAGCAGGTGCTGGCTCACTAGAGGACATATCTGAACTCATGTCGTCTTTTTTGGCTGCACAGGCAGCTAAAAAAGCAAGTGCGGCGACTGCGGTGGTAAAACGGACCATCATTTTATTTATTCCCCTTCGGTCACAAGACTGACGTAACTATGCACAAAACGGCTATTTTCCGCACCTCTTTTATCAGGTGCATGGCGGGACGCAAGGTATTCCCTTAGCCGCTACCGCAATAAAAACACGCGAGAAAGGGTTTGGTTTCAATTTTTTAAGTGTGTTTGCTTAGGGAATCAGCGGTGACCAGGCCGGGTCGGAGGCATCCTGGGGGGTCACCATCTCCCTTTGGTTGTATCCAGTAAGATCAATCGAATACAGGCGAGTCCGACCGCCAGACCCGTCAGCCCGTGTTGCCGATTGGGCAAAATACATCAGAACGCGTCCATTTGGGGCCCAAGTCGGAGACTCAACAAGGAATCCCTGGGCCAATAATCGCTCATTACTGCCATCCGGCTCCATCACACCAATGTAGAATGTGCCTCTACTAATACGGGTAAATGCGATCAAATCACCTCTTGGCGACCATACTGGCGTCGCATATCGACCATTTCCAAAACTGATCCGCCGAGCATCCGACCCATCGGAATTCATTACATAGATTTGCTGGCTGCCGCCTCGGTCTGAGTTGAACGTCAATTGACGCCCATCTGGAGCATAGGATGACGATGTGTCGATCGCTGGATGATTGGTCAGCCTCAGGGTTCTGCGGGTTCTTAGATCCATTTCATAGATCTCAGAATTTCCGTCAGCCGCCATGGAGAAAGTCACTTTGTTGCCGTCTGGCGAGAACCGAGGTGCATACGTCATGCCTGGAAAATCACCGAGAAGCTCCTGGCGACCGGTATCAATATTGAAAAGGTAGACCCGCGGCACATTGCGGAAATACGACAGATAAGTGATTTCTTGGGCGGTTGGCGAAAACCTTGGCGTGAGAACCAGAGCAGAGCCATCGGTCAAAAAACGATGACCCGCCCCATCTTGGTCCATTATCGCCAAGCGCTTTATACGCGCCGTCCCAGGACCACTTTCAGATACATAAACAACGCGGGTATCAAAGTAACCGGTTTCACCAGTAATCTGAGTGTAAATTGTATCTGCGATGATGTGAGCCACACGCCGCCAATTCTCTGGCTGTGTCACATAAGCCTGACCAATCATTTGTTGGCCACCAAAAACGTCCCATAGGCGAAATGCGACACGCATTTGTCCGTTGGGCTGAGTTTCAATTTCCCCCTGAACCAAAGCCTGCGCATTCAATGCGCGCCAATCGGCAAAACTTGGCTGCGCATCGAGAGAAGGAAGGGCTTGAATAAAAGCATCGCGATCAACTGGCCGAAAAAGCCCAGAGCGCTCTAAATCATTTGAAATGACAGAACTGACATCACGCCCGACGCGAATGGACTCATCGTCGTTGCCCGGGAAATGCGCTACAGCGATCGGCATGGGCTCTACGCGCCCACGCGTTATATCGATCTGAACCTGCGCCTGCGCGCCAAGAGACAAGACGAGCAACAACACCGTGCTCGACAACGTTATCCAAAAATCACGCACCCTTAACTGACCTCCCCTACCCCGGTTGTCGACTCAATCAACAGTACGAGGGCAATCCATTCGCAAAAGATACCATATCCCAAATTAGTTCAGCCTTCCCTGTGGTGTGAAGGTAAATACTATCTCCTCAAAAATCTCGTATCTTTGTGGCGAGATTGGGATGTTACTGCAACTTAACACAGCCGTGCGCGCGCTATCGGCAAACGTTCGAAAAGACGGCTCAGAGAAATAACGCCCTGTATCCTCAATTACTGCCTGCCGCACGCTACCGTCTCTTTGAATGGACACACGGATATCAACAGTTAGGTCTTGAATTCCTTCTTTACCAGGATCGATACGCCAACAATTCTCAATATGCGCTTTAATCGCATCTCGTTCGCTTAAAGTTGCTCTGTCCGCAGTTTGTAGTGTTCTCAATCTCTCGTCCGGTTCCTGCTCAGTTGGTTCAGGAACAGTGGGGGGTGGACGCTTAGAAAGCTCCTGCTCAAGGTCCTTAACTAAACTGACAAGTTGATCGAAAGAGTCCTTCTTTGGAGGCTCAGGTTTTCTTGGCGGTGCCGCGACTTTGCGTGGCGCTGGCACTTCAGCGACTTCCTCTGGCGGCGCAGGAATCGGCTCGGGCGGTGGCGGAGGGCGCTCCGGCTCGGGCGGCGGTGGCGCAGGTGCCGGCTCGGGCTCGGGTTCCGGCTCAGGCTCAGGCTCTGGTTCAGCTGGCTTTGGCTCCGGTTCGGGTTCAAGCTTTGGTGGCGGTGCAGCCGTGACTTCAGCAATAGCCACCAATTCAACAACGATGGGCGTATCAACATCTATGACGTCGCGCTTGAACATTGGCATGCCGACCCACGCAAAGATAACAACCAAGCTGTGCAGCAGAGCCGAGAGAAGAAAGCTTTTGCCCATGCGCGGCTGCCCTAGCGCCTCGCGGGAGGGTCTGTCACCAGCGCGGCATTGCGCAACCCGGCCTTATATATTTCAGACATGACTTCCATAACTCTGCCATAGGCTAGAGACTTATCTGCCCGGACATAAATACGGACGTCAGGGTTTGACTCACTTACCGCTTTCAACCGGGCGCCGAGGTTTTCGAGTTCGACGGGCGTGTTTTGCAAAGTCACACCATCAGGATTCAAATTAACCGTTAAGGCTTGATTGTCCTGGGGCAGGTTTGGTGCCGTAGCTTCCGGTAGATCAACATCAACTCCGGTTGTCAGCAACGGTGCCGCAACAATGAATATGACAAGGAGCACTAACATAACATCGACCATTGGCGTGACATTGATTTCCGCCATGGGCCGATAGGGTTTGCGGCGTGATCCACCGCCGCCCTCATTGGGCTGCACAAACATACCCATGGCTTACTACCGCTCTTCCAATTGACGCGACAATATCGCTCCAAATTCGCCGGCGAAGTTTTCCAACCGCAGCCCATAACGGTTCATGTCCGACGAAATTGAGTTGAAGGCGATAACCGCAGGAATAGCCGCCACAAGACCAAGTGCCGTCGCAAATAAGGCTTCAGCTATTCCCGGCGCTACAGTGGCTAGACTTGTGTCGCTTGACGCACCAATGGCCGTGAAGGTGTTCATGATCCCCCAAACCGTGCCAAACAATCCGACGAAAGGGGCTACCGCCCCTGTTGATGCCAAAAACGTCATGCGGCTTTGCAACTGATCCATCTCGCGCTCGAGACTGATGCGCATGACTCGGTCGATGCGTTGCCCTAACCCAGCCATGTTTTCCGGCTTTCCCTCTTTGTTTTTTGAGGAAGATCGCCGCCATTCACGCATGGCTGCGACAAATATGGAAGACATGGGGTCTGGAGGACGCGGTCCGACTCGATCGTACAATTCTTCTAGGGAACTGCCGGACCAGAATTTCTCTTCAAACTTTTCTGCGCGCTTTGTCAGCGACCTCAAACGCAAAACTTTGTCGAAGATTATGGCCCAACTCCACAAGGAAGCAGCCGCCAAAAAAAGCATGACAGCTTTGACTACGATGTCTGCCTGGAGAAAGAGACCCCATAGCGAAAATTCAGAATGCGTTGCGAGGGCACCGAGAGCGCCAACTGATTCTACTTCCATTCCTCGTTAACCCTTCTCGTCACGTAAACGTTCAAGTATAGTTTTAATGGTTGCTGGCAAACGCTGAGGTCTGCCGTTTTCATCCACAATCACCAGCTTAATTTTCAATTTGGATATAGCTGCACCGATCCCGTTGTCACCGACCAAGTTAATTCGCTGATCCATTGTCATAGAAGCCCCGCCCAACGCCCCGACAGAAGTCTGAACGATGAGCTCGTCTTCTAGTTTCGCTTGCTGAAGGTATCGAATTTCAGCGGAATGAACGGCAAAGACCAATCCAAATTTCTCAATCATTTCGATATGGTCTAATCCGTTCACACGCATCATTTCTGTGCGCGCCCTTTCCGCAAACTTAAGATAAGCCGCGTGATAGACCATCCGTCCGGCATCGGTTTCCTCGTAATAAACACGCAGCGGATAGAGATGAACTGCACCGTCCATGGCGCCGGCAGTCGGACGAGGTAAGTTAACCGTCACAGATCGTCACCAAGCATGTCAAATTGAGCTTGGTCGCGGTGCGGCACGGCTAACCCAATATGACGAAAGCCACTATCTGCAAGTACCCGACCTCGCGGTGTCCGCTGCAACAGACCCTGTTGGATAAGAAACGGCTCGACAACGTCTTCAAGCGTGTCGCGCTCCTCGGCCAGTGCCGCCGACAGGGTATCAACACCCACTGGACCGCCACCATAATACTCAGCAATGCAGGTAAGATAACGACGGTCCATCGCGTCGAGACCAAGCTCGTCAACATCCAACCGTTGAAGCGCCGCATCCGCAGCCTTGGCATCAACAGTTTTAATTTCATCAACTGCGGCAAAGTCGCGAACACGTCGCAGCAAACGACCGGCGACCCGCGGCGTGCCGCGCGACCGCTTCGCCACTTCCAGGGCGCCGTCTGGAGCCAAGTCAAAGCCCATAATGGTTGCACCGCGTTCCACAATACTCACCAATTCCGTCGGCATATAAAACTCAAGCCTCAAAGGAATCCCAAACCGGTCTCTAAGCGGTGTTGTTAATAATCCGGACCGTGTTGTCGCACCCACAAGCGTGAACGGCTGCAACTCAATTCGGACCGACCGAGCTGCCGGACCTTCTCCGATAATAAGATCCAACTGAAAGTCTTCCATCGCCGGATACAACACTTCTTCTATGGCCGGATTGAGGCGGTGAATTTCATCGATAAACAAAACGTCCCGCGCCTCAAGGTTCGTCAGAATTGCAGCCAAGTCACCCGCTTTGGCAATCATTGGTCCAGATGTCGCGCGAAAACCAACGCCTAACTCTCGCGACACAATTTGTGCCAGTGTTGTTTTTCCTAGGCCCGGAGGACCATGAAGCAACACATGGTCGAGAGGTTCATTGCGCCCTGACGCCGCGGAAATGAATACGCTGAGGTTTTCACACAATTGTTGTTGGCCAATAAAATCGGTCAACCGTTGCGGACGCAATTTTGCATCCGCGTCTTCGATTTGAGCATCACCCGAGACAATTCGATCTTTAGCCATCGCTCGATAGATCCTTCAATCCGTCGCGGATCAACTCGTCAAGATTTGTGGAGCCCGCCCCCTTTTGCATAGCGCGGCTCACTGCGCCAAAAGCGTCTGCACGCCCAAAGCCCAAATTGACAAGCGCTGAAACGGCATCTTCTGCCAACTCAGCTACTAGATCAGCGGCCGAGCTGCCGCTTTTCTGTCCTGCTGAGGTGCCAGACAATGCAGGCGCCAATGCAATACTGCTTACTTTGTCTTTTAGCTCAGTGACAATTCGCGATGCCAGTTTCGGGCCCACACCATTTGCACGGGTAAAGGCTGTTTTGTCTTGTGCCGCGATTGATTGGGCCATTTCGTCAGGACTAAGAGTCGACAAGATTGCCAGCGCAACTTTCGTGCCCACACCTTGCACTTTCGTAATGAATTGAAAGGCGTTCTTTTCCGCTACTGATCCAAATCCATACAAATGAATATGGTCTTCCCGCACGTGCGTTTCTATGGATAGGCTGACCGCCGCCCCCGCGCTCGGCAGGGCAGAAAGTGTGCGCGCCGAACAAAACACATGGTAGCCAACACCAGCGACATCGATGACGGCCCAATCATCTCCAACACTGTCAACTAAACCTTTAAGCTTGGCGATCACCGGGATTGCCCCCCAGCGATTGCCCTACTCAATCTATCATTCGATACACGATGATGGGCGTGGCAAATAGCGACGCCCAATGCGTCAGCTGCATCGGATGAGTCCGGCGCATGCCCTGGCAATAGCATCCGCACCATGGCCTCGACCTGCTGTTTATCGGCATGCCCAGCCCCGACAACCGATTTTTTTACTGCGTTGGGCGTGTACTCGGCGACAGGCAAGCCAGCCTCAGCCGCCGCTAGCATTGCGGCTGCGCGAGCATGACCCAGCTTCAGTGTCGAAGCTGAATTTTTGTTCACAAAGGTTTCTTCAATCGCACATTCATAGGGCGCGTGGCTTCGGATGATCACTGCGATTTCAGAGAAAATGATATGCAGACGTTCTGCCAACGGCGCTTTATCGTCAGCACATACCGTACCGCTAGCAACAGCTGATAGAGAGTTGCCGTCCGCGTCGACGATCCCCCAACCTGTTGCTCGCAAGCCCGGATCAAGTCCCAAGAGCCGAATAGCCACTTTCCTTCTCACCGATCTACTTTAGTTTCCGAGCTTCGCTAAAATCGAGTCATCTATGTCGTAGTTGGCTGCCACACGTTGCACGTCGTCATCATCGTCGAGAAAATCCAACAGGTTGAACAGTTTCATCGCGTCCGCTTCACCTACCTCGACTGTGTTTAAAGCCCGCCAATCTAAACGCGCACTCTCTGGCTCTCCTAAAGAGTCTTCCAGGGCTTTTTGCACGGTGTTGAGGTCTTCAGGTTTACAAAAAATATCGTGTCCAACGTCATTGGACTCTACGTCTTCGGCGCCCGCCTCTATCGCCGCCTCCATCACTTTGTCTTCGCCACCTATGTCAACGGGATATGTAATTTGACCAACGCGATCAAAATTGAATGCGACGCTATTGGTTTCACCCATCGTGCCACCCCCTTTGTTGAATGCGGTGCGAACGGAACCCGCGGTGCGATTCCGGTTATCGGTCAACGCTTCGACAATGAGGGCAACATTACCGGGGCCATAGCCCTCATAACGGGCCTCCTCATAATTTTCGCCATCGCCGCCAATCCCCTTATCCATCGCCCGCTTAATGTTGTCTTTGGGCATACTTTGAGATCGAGCGGCTGAAATCGCGGCCCGTAGGCGTGGGTTGTGATCGGGATCAGGCATCCCCAATTTGGCAGCAACTGTTATCTCTTTCGCCAGCTTACTGAACAGCTTGGCGCGCTTCTTATCCTGCGCACCCTTGCGAAACATGATGTTCTTAAATTTGGAATGACCAGCCATAACGACGTCCTACGGACTACCACCCACGGCAGTCCCCCTTCATAACTTATACCAGATGTAGTGTTTAGCACCCAAATAGGTCGAATGGCATCAAATGCCGAGACCAACCCTGGGTGTCAAGCGCCGCTATGGGCCTGGCGGCAACACAGGGCTCAATTCTCCGCCGTCCCGAAGGGGGTGAATGGCTTCAGCCAATCCCGTCTGGTTATCCGTCTCGACCATGACGCCGCAAATCGTGGCCACTCCAGTCGCTGGCTCCAGGCGTTCGCCTGGAAGGCTATCGACAAACCGCCTTACCGCAATGCCGGCGTCCATGCCGATCACTGAGTCAAAGGGACCACACATGCCTGCATCAGTCTGAAAACCTGTTCCCGCGGGTAATATTCTGGTGTCTGAAGTCGGTATGTGAGAATGGCTGCCGACCGCTAGAGACGCTCGGCCATCCGCTATACAGCCTAGCGCTGTTTTCTCGCTGGTGGCTTCCCCATGGATATCTACGACAATGGCGTCAGCGTCTTGACCAAGTTGGGTTCCTGCCAAAAATGTTTCCAACGCGCGAAAAGGGTCATCAATGGGCGGCATATTCAGGCGGCCCATGACCTGGCACACAGCCACGTGTTGCCCGTTGCGAGTTTCAAACAGGCCAGACCCAAGCCCCGGAGTGCCATCGGCATAATTAATTGGGCGCAAAAGCCTTGGTTCGGTTGGGATGTAGTCAATGATTTCACGTTGATCCCAGGCATGATTGCCGGTGGTAATGACGTCGACACCAGCAGAAAACAGCGCTTCGCATATCTTGACGGTAATTCCAAAACCATGGGCCGCGTTCTCACCACAGGCAATGACGAAATCGAGCCCTAGCTGTTCACGCAATTCCGGTAAGCGGTCGATTACCGCCTGTCGCCCGGATTTCCCCATGATATCGCCGAGATATAAGATTCTCATTGGATCCTCAGTCGTCCGCTTGCGCCACAATGATACGGCTTGGCGTTATGACGCCGTCCAATTTGGCGTCGAACGCTTCTCGAGGGATCCGCTCAACTTCTTGACCATCATAGGCTATTCCATAGGCTGCTATATTTTTAATCGATCGGAGCTTAGGAAGGGTGCGATCATAATATCCGCCGCCAAATCCTAAACGATAGCCAAAGGCATCGAACGCCACGAGTGGAACCAGAACGATATCGGGATCTGGAACGACTGTCTTTGCTGCAGGTTGATAGGTGCTGAGACGTCCTTTCTCCAAGGCATCTCCCGTTTTCCAAGCCCGAAATGAAAGGACATCGCCCGCTTTACCGGCCACAGGCAAAACGATCGAAGCACCACAGATTTGCATCGCCTCTAAGGCTGGTGATGGATCAAGCTCATCGCCGATCGCCACATATCCGGCTATGACCAGACTTTCAGACCCTTCAAGGGCTTTGGTCACTTGCTTCGATAAATTGCTAGGCGCTGCTGGATCATCTGCCCGCATCTGCTTTCTGACAGCCAGCATTTGCGACCTTAGCTTAGCTTTTTCACCCTTAACTCCGTCTGCGTCATGGCCGCCATCTGAAGCCGGTGGTCTCATAAAATGAAGTACCAATACATCTTGAAAGGGTGGAGCCGCCGTGGCCGTCGGCAACGTGACCTCGCCATGGGCCACAGGGTCAATGTGGGCGCCGCGATCAAAGGGCCAGGGCCCTACGAGAGGCAGCTCCCGGTCGTACAATATCGCCCCTGGGAGTAACCACAGCCAGACGCACCCGGCAGCTCCAATCGCGGAACTTAAGGGCGTTCAAGCTTTTCAGCAAGGCTATCAATCCTGGACGCCAGGCTATCAATGGCGTTAACAACGGCTTCTTCCGCTTCAACGCGAGCGTCTCCTTTGCCGCTTCTCGCAAGATTTTCGAGTTCTCCGGCTGCATCTGACAGTTCGTCTGCAATCAATAGTGAGACCATGACCAGAAGCATGCTGTCTGATACCGGCCCTGTAGATTCCATGAGCTGAGTAGCACGTTCGTCAAGATACCGGCCAAGACGACTAAGATGCGCTTCCTGGCCATCCTCACAGGCTATTTGATAACTGCGACCGCGCAGTGTTATTGAAACTTGAGCCATTAGTCCCGCTTTCTAAGACGATGCGCTTTGAGCGGCGTTTGCCAGAAGCTCAATCTTGTCGTCTAACCTGTCAGCAACCTGTGACGCCGCAGAATGCAGCTGTTTATAATCAGCTTTGATAGCGTCTAATTCAGCTTGAATAAGGTTAAATTGCTCACCCTCTTCTGGCGCTTCCTTTTGCTCGCCAGCGCCGACATCAAGTGCGGACGCAGCAGTTTCTAGACGCCCTACGGCGGTGCCAAGCCTTTCAAGTGCTTTCTCAACCCGCTGCAGCCTGTATATCGCAATATCTTTCAACGCCCTAGCACCCTTTTCTTGAAGCGATACTGGAACATAAGCAGCGTTCCTCATGGCGTCAATCAAAGTTGAAAGGACAAAATATTTAATACCACGACCAGTCTAACCGCTTTGAGTCTGTTCACCGCCGCGCCTGGCCGATATATGTTCCAAACCGAGATCACTAAGCACGGAACACATACGGACCGCGCTCTATTTGGAGGGGATGACGACTCATGAAATTGACCCAGCGGGTTAAGAAGATACTGGCCGGATACGAAAGCGATAGTCCCGGCACCAAAGCCAATCTCGCTCGAATTCTGATGCAGGGCCGCCTAGGTGGAACCGGTAAATTAGTCGTTCTCCCCGTAGACCAAGGTTTTGAGCATGGTCCCGCGCGAAGCTTTGCTCCCAATCCCCCAGCTTACGACCCCCACTATCATTGGCAACTCGCTATAAATGCTGGATTATCCGCCTTCGCCGCTCCGCTAGGTATGATTGAGGCAGGCGCCTCGACTTTTGCGGGGTCTGTCCCGACCATCCTTAAAGTAAATAGTGCGAATTCACTGAATGGAGAGAGCGACGCCCCCACTCAGGCCATCACCGCAGGTGTTGGGGATGCGCTGAGGCTCGGGTGTTCCGCCATTGGCTACACCATCTACCCAGGCTCTCAGCAGGCCTATGGCATGATTGAAGACCTCAGAGAACTCACAGAAGAGGCAAAATCAGTCGGTTTGGCCGTCGTTGTCTGGTCTTATCCGAGGGGCGCATATGTCTCTAAGGAAGGAGAAACGGCGTTTGATATCGTTGCGTATGCCGCGCACATGGCTGCACTTGCCGGCGCACATATCATCAAGGTTAAGCTTCCAACCGATCATTTGGACCTAGCCGTAGCTAAGAAAGTATATGAAGACGAAGGCATCGCTGCGGCAACCCTCGCCGATCGCGTTAAGCACGTTGTTCAAAGTTGCTTCGAAGGCCGCAGGATTGTCGTCTTCTCGGGCGGCGGTAAAAAAGGCCTCGACGGTTTGTATGACGAAGCCCGCGCTATTCGTGACGGGGGTGGCAACGGCTCAATCATTGGCAGGAATACCTTCCAACGCCCACGTGAAGACGCTATCGCGATGCTGGACACGCTGATCAATATCTACAAGGGCAAAGAGTGAGTGATGCAGAAGGCTGTCGACTGTATCTGATAACCCCACCGCAACTCGACGCTCCCGAAGACTTCGCCAAAAAGTTGCCAGCTGTCATTGAGGCAGGGGATGTCGCATGCGTACAGCTTCGGCTCAAAGGCTCGAATGACGATCAAGTTCTAAAGACGGTCGATTTATTACTGACTATTTGTGAACAGACCGATACCGCTCTAATTCTAAATGATCGGCCTGATTTGGCGGCGAAATCTGGGTGTGACGGGGTCCACATCGGCCCAGAAGATATGCCTTACTCTGAAGCCCGGGCAATCATGGGCGACGAAGCCGCTATAGGGGTTTCTTGCGGTGCATCGCGCCACCTCGCCATGACTTTAGCTGACAAAGGCGCGGACTATGTCGCCTTTGGTGCCTTTTTTGAGACCCAAACCAAAGAGAACACCAGCACCGCCACAACAGAACTCCTCGAGATTTGGTCCCAAACCACGAATGTCCCCGTTGTCGCCATCGGCGGCATTACCCCAGAGAATTGCGGTCCATTGGTAACTGCGGGCGCAGATTTTCTTGCGGTTTCCGCCGGGGTCTGGAACCATCCAGATGGACCAAAAACCGCCGTGCGCTTGTTTTCTGAACGCATGGCAGAATAATAGAAAAATGGGCCTTTCTGGGACTTCCCATCTAGGACCGATCCGAATAATGTGACGCCGACTGAGAACCTGAAAGCAGGCTTACGAATATGAAAAATGGGATCGCCCTCGCGACAACACTCTTACTCTTGAGCACTTCGGTGACTGCCTACGCGCAGGAAGCCAATGAACTTGCGCCGCCGCCGCCACCGGAATTGGAAGAAGAAACCGCTGACGCTCCAGCAGCCGCGCCAGAGAAAAAGAAAAAGAAACTTGATCACTGTGGACCACAATCCGCCAAGGTATGTGACGGCATTGAAAACATCGCTGATCTAGGCGAAGGCGTTTGGAAAATCGGTGCAATGGGAGCTGCTCTATGCTCCAAAAGCGCTGCCATTGAAGCAACACGGAAGCGTCGTAAAGATCGCATAGAATATGAAGAACTGTTGGCAGACATCGCCGAAGATGACGAAAACAGTGATTACACTCCGTGGGTTCCCTCAGAAACCAATACTGAGTTTGCGCAGCGCACGTCTTCTGAATGTGGCGACAATAAAGAATATTGGTGTGGTGAAATGCAGTTTGCGGCTGCAGAAATAGCTGACCCACAAACCCAAGCGGCAGCGCTGGCTGCGGTTGAAGCGGCTTGCAACCCACCAGGCTAATAGAAATATCTGAATATCAAATCGATGCGGCGAACCCAGTGCTCGCCGTTTTCTTTTGTCGCGCTAAGAATCATCTTTCATGTCTACAGGCGCCCACATCACGTCCTTGATGTGATCGGCCCCTGTCATCAACATAATCAATCGATCAATGCCAAGGGCCATTCCCGCGGACTCAGGCATTTTTTCTAGGGCGGACAAAAAACCCTCATCTATGGGTGGCGCCTTGCCGTAGAGCTTGTCATAGGCTTTCTGATCTCGAACAAAACGCCGTCTTTGCTCAACGGGGTCTATTAATTCAGAAAAACCATTCGCCAGTTCGATTCCGCACACATAGGCTTCAGCTCGCTCACAGACCCTTGTGTCCGATGCCTTGGGGCGAGCCAATGCGCCTACAGGTTCTGGAAAATCCACCAGTACTATTGGCGGTCCATCGGCCAGTATCGGTTCAATGCGCTCAAGCATGACACGATGGAACACATCATCCCACTGATCACCCGGTTCACATCGCACCCCGGCAGCCATTGCCCGTTGGGCAAACCCGTCCGCAGACCACTCGTCTTGATCAGGGACTTCTTTTAGCAAGTCGATATTTGCAAACTCAAAAAACGCATCCGCTACGGACATCCGCCGCCAGGACTGGTTGATTTCTGTTTTGTGTGTGCCATGGCGAAAAACGTCCTGACCCACAGCTGCCGCTGCCGCTGAAACCAAACTGACCACATCGTCGATCAAATCTTCGTAGGTCGCAGCAGCACGATACCACTCCAGCATAGTGAACTCGGGGTGATGAAGACGCCCTTCTTCACCATCTCGAAATACATGGCAAATCTGGAAGATTTTGGTCTCACCGGCAGCCAGTAGCTTTTTCATGGCAAATTCAGGGGACGTATGCAGGTAGCGATTGCGGACCTGTTGATCAAATGGCCCGCGCACGGAAAGATGAAAAGGCTGAATATGGCGATCAATACCTGGGGACAACTGTATTGCTGGCGTCTCAACCTCCATGAATCCCTGTTCAATGAAATACTGGCGTACGGCGCCTATCGCTTGGCTCCTAGCCGTAAGATTAGCCCTTCGCTGAGCGAAGGTTGACTGATCCCACCACGTGTCAGACATCAAATCTTCTCACCTTCTCGTTTGCCCCACTGGACCGCCCGTTGCACGGCCCAGGTCAAACTGATAAAAGCCCCGGCCAAAGGGATGCGTAGCGCCGTTTCGTTCTTTATACGTCCAACAGTGATGAAATCATGAAAATTCAAGCCAATACTATGCGACCGGGAATGGTCATCGAGCACCAGGACAAGCAGTGGACCGTCCTCAAAATCGAACTGCTTCAACCCGGCAAAGGTGGCGCCTTCATTCAAGTGGAGATGCGCGATATTGCATCCGGCAACAAGTCCAATGATCGGTGGCGGACGCAAGATACCGTAGAAAAACTAGAAGTAAGAGAACGTGACAGCCAATACCTTTTCCAAGACGGCGATCTCTATACTTTCATGGACACCGAAACATATGAGCAATTCACTCTAAGTGAGGACGACCTCGCTGAAAAAGCGTCCTACCTACAGGATGGAATGGCCGTCTCTGCATCGACCATTGAAGGCAAGCCGGTTGATATCGTTCTCCCGGCGCACGTCACATTGGAAGTCGTTGAAGCAGATGCCGTAGTTAAAGGTCAAACCGCAGCGTCTTCATACAAGCCGGGTATTCTTGAAAACGGCGTCAAAGTTATGATCCCACCGTTTGTTGAAGCTGGCACACGGATTGTCGTCAATACCACTGACGGCACTTACGTCGAACGCGCCAAGGACTAAGGCACAGTCATGGCGGTCCGCTCCGCAATCCTAAATGTGATGGTTGGTGCCGCCGAGAAAGCATCTCGCACGATGAAGCGAGACTTCGGCGAGGTAGAAAACCTGCAAGTGTCGCGCAAAGGCACTAACGATTTTGTCACAGCTGCAGACACCCGCACTGAAAAAATTCTCCAGTATGAACTAAAAAAAGCTCGTCCAGCCTTTGGTTTCATCATGGAAGAGTCGGGTATTATTGAAGGGGAAGACGCCAATCGCACGTGGATCATTGATCCCATCGACGGCACAACCAATTTCATTCACGGCATTCCCCATTTTGCGATTTCTATCGCTCTACGAGAACACGGCGAGTTGGTCGCAGCCCTCATATACGCGCCAGTCTTTGACGAAATGTTCCTGGCCGAAAAAGGTCAAGGCGCGACCTACAACAATAGACGCCTTAGGGTTTCCTCTCGCACTGAACTAAGTGACTGCGTCCTCGCGACCGGAATTCCCCATCTCGGGCGGGGAGATCACGCTGCCTACTTGCCACAACTTTCGTCAGTGATGGAATCAACGGCTGGCGTCCGACGTTTCGGGTCAGCGGCTTTGGATTTAGCCTATGTCGCCGCCGGTAGATTCGATGGATTTTGGGAAACAGGTCTGCAAATCTGGGACGTTGCCGCTGGCATATTGCTCGTCAAAGAAGCGGGCGGTTTTGTTACTGAAATCGACGGCAAAGGCGAAGCCCTTGGTGGCGACTCCATCTTAGCAGCCAATCCCCGGCTCCATCATCCACTCAGCAACCTACTAACCGGCAAAGAAACCGAGCGACTTCGGGCGCGCTAGCAAAACCGTGCAGCCAGTCGGACGTTGTCCGGAGGGCCACGCTTGAGGTAGGCTTCACCAGAGCGGATGCTCGAGCATCCAGTCGGGGACTCTTTTTTTAAGGTGGAACGGTGGCATGGCTACAAAACGCGGCACAACGCAAACTGCTAAAAGCGTAAGCACAAAAATATTAGCTATTCTTATTGCCCCAACACTCGTCGTTGCAGCAGCAACGAATAGTTCTGAATCTTTTGCGCAAAATGTTGACGGTGTGTTGGTAAATTTGGGTATTCTCGACGACCTGGATCCCATGAAAACACTGCCGCGTCTCTTAATGCCTAGCTCCAGACCGAGTTCGGGTCGTATTGTCTTAACGCCTCCGGCTGGCGTTGATCCCATACCGCCGCAGCGCGCGCGCGTTGTTCTGAGACCACCGCCAGGCGCACCAACTCGGGTTGCGTCAGCGCCCAAAATCTCAGTGCCGCCCAGAGCACCCGCGGCACCTTCCCCACCGACTTCAGTCACAACTCCACCTTCACCAGCACTAAGCAAGACGGTCACTCCGCCTGCTTCAGCGGCTTCAGCCGCTGTAGCAGAGACATCAGAATCTGACGCCACTGCTTCTGAGACCGAAACAGCCGGACCGATAACGCCGTCGCAGGCCATACCAGCACCGTTGGAGCAAGCATCCGAAGACGCTCAATCCGAGCAGGTCGCAGCACTGCCCGACTCTGAGCCAGGACCAGTTTCAATCACATTTGGGGTTAAGGAAACGGAACTTCCTAATTCAGCAGCAGCGGCACTTACACCAATCGCTGAACAGATGACATCCGACACGGAACTCCGTGTTCAATTACTTGCCTACGCCAGTAGCGCAGATGGGTCCCCTAGCAGTGTGCGGAGAAAATCTCTAAGTCGAGCTCTCTCGGTTCGAGAGTTTCTAATGGACCAAGGGGTTCAAAGTACTCGCATTGAGGTTCGCGCCCTTGGTGATCAAAATGAGGGTGGAGCAGCTGACCGCGTCGATGCGGTGGTAGAGCGACGCTAAATGACATTTCGAATGTAATGCTATGGTGCGGAATGACTGACACCACACGCTTCCTTACACGTATGATCCTGTTTTTGGTCGCTGGATTAATAGCAGGCGCACTGCTGTACGGAACGCTTGTTGAAGCTTTTATGGCTAATCCGCTCCTGAACGGGTTGATCCTCGGTGTCTTACTATTCGGAATCATCTTGAACGTGCGTCAAGTCATGATGCTTAAGCCAGAGGCAGAATGGCTTGAGTCTTTTCAAGAGAATGCCACGCGTACCGAAGAAACTGACGGACACGGCGCAGATGCACCTCCGTCCCAATTATCCAGCAGCGGGCCACAATTGCTTTCGCCGATGGCCCGAATGCTGTCTGAAAGCCGAAATCGCGGCGGTAAATTCTCGCTCAGCGCCCAAGCCATGCGAACTCTTTTGGACGGAATTGCTTCACGGCTTGAGGAGTCTCGTGATCTCGCTCGGTACTTTATTGGACTTTCGATATTTCTAGGTTTGCTCGGGACATTTTGGGGATTACTTGGAACTGTCGCCTCTGTAGGGGATGTCATTCGAAATCTGTCTATTTCGGGTGAAGATATCTCGCTCGTTTTTAATGACCTAAAGGCTGGCTTAGAAGCGCCACTCGATGGGATGGGCACTGCGTTTTCATCATCACTGTTTGGTCTCGCAGGATCGCTCGTTCTAGGGTTTCTCGATTTACAAGCCGGGCAAGCACAAAACGCGTTTTACAACGATCTCGAAGAATGGCTCTCGGGGATGACCCGGTTATCATCTGGTGCCAACTTGGGTGAAGGAGAGCAAGGCGTCTCTGCTTATACAGAGGCACTGCTAGAGCAAACTGCAGAAAGTCTAGACGAACTCCAGCGGATTCTGGGACGGGGTGAAGAAAGCCGCATCACGGGCAATCAACACTTCGCGACAATGAACGATAAATTGACCCTACTGACAGAACAGATGAAAGCAGAGCAACAGGTCTTGCTCAAAATGGCAGGAAACCAAAAAGATTTATCCCCTCTTCTTAAAAAAGTCGGCGACCTTGGTGAGGCGCTATCTCAGCCAAAGAGTTCGGGCATGGACGACGGCACTAAAACCCATATCCGCAATATTGACCAGTCACTCAATCGCCTGGTCACAGAACTTACAGCTGGTCGCGAGGAACTGGTCAAAGACCTCAGGTCTGAAATCAAACTGCTTGCAAAAACAGTCGCTGCTGCAAGTGGCCGAAACGACGCGTCGGAAAGCTAGGCCAAGGGATTCGTCATGGCACTGGCCCGCCGCTCACGTCGCACCACAGACATTTGGCCTGGATTTGTCGACGCCCTTTCGACACTCCTCATAATCATAATTTTCGTTCTGATGGTGTTCGTCCTAGGACAATTTTTCTTGGGTCAGGCCCTCTCTGGTCGAGACGCTGCACTCGAGCGGTTAACTGCCCAGGTTAATGAACTAGGGGAAATGCTTGCGCTTGAACGACAAGCCAACACGGATCTTTCTCTCAATGTCTCGCAACTTTCGGACCAATTGCAGGCCGCCAATCTAGAACTCGATGAATTGGCGTCGCTGCGCATGGAAAATAGAGACCTCAAAGGACAAGTTGAAACACTGGACGCAGATGCCAGAGCTCGATCTATAGAGCTAACAAGAATGCAAGAAGCCATCGCTGCAGCTGCTGAAGCGGCGGAGGCGGATCAGGCACAGATCAACGAGCAACGCCAGCAGCTAGCAGTCTTACAACAAAATATTAGAGCGCTTGAAGCATTGAAGGCGGAGCTTGAAACTGAAGTCTCCCGCCTTGGCGACACCGTCGTCGTGCGCGAACGAGAAGTGGCTCAGGAACGACGCATATCTGTGGAGGCGAGAGCGCAAGCCGCACTAATGAGCCAGCAACTTGAAGCCCTTCAGCAAGAGTTGGCCAGATTGTCTGAAACTCTGGATGCCGCAGACGCGCTCTCCCTAGAACAAAAGGCCCAAATCGCGGACCTCGGCCGTCGAATGAACCGGGCCCTCGCGGGCAAAGTTCAAGAACTACAGCAATACCGATCTGAGTTTTTTGGTCGCTTAAGAGACATACTCGGCACCCGCCCTGGCATCCGCGTTGTGGGCGACCGTTTCGTGTTCCAATCTGAGGTTCTTTTTGCAAGCGGATCAGCGGATTTGGGGATAGAGGGACAACGACAATTGGCCCAACTGGCAAAAACACTCACCGACATAGCACGCGACATTCCAGAGGCAGTCGATTGGATTATGAGAGTCGATGGCCACACCGATGACGTTCCTATCAGCACAGCCACTTTTCGCTCAAACTGGGAATTATCAGTAGCGCGGGCACTCTCCGTGGTACGTTTTCTAATCAGTCAGGGCGTGGCTCCGGAGCGCCTTGCAGCCGCAGGATTTGGCGAATATCAGCCTCTGGACATGTCTAAAACGGTCACAGCGCGGGGCAGAAACCGCCGAATTGAGCTAAAATTGGACCAGAGATAGTTTTTCGGTTCACCACGGAGAGCCTTGCCTCCGCCTATCTGGTTCGCTATACCCCAGCGACTTTTTCGACGAGGCGTACAATGAAAAAAGACATTCACCCCGATTATCATGACATTACCGTCGTCATGACCGACGGCACCGAATACACCACACGCAGCACTATGGGCAAAGAAGGCGATACCATCCGCCTTGATGTGGACCCAAAAACCCATCCGGCATGGACCGGCGTGCACAGACTGCTCGATTCAGGTGGCCAGCTTGCCAAGTTCAACAAGCGTTTCTCGACGTTTGGCCTAAAGAACTAATTTAGGCAAATACCAAATATGATAGCCGCTCCTGAAAGTCGTGGATCTGGCACGAAAGGCCGCCAACAAGCGATTAAGAAGGTCTCCAAAAAAGAGAAACAGCGAACAAGAAAGAAAGCAAAAAACGCTTTCTTAATCGTGCTGACAGGCTTTGCCCTTAGTTTCCTTATCGCGGTCATTGGTTCCGTTGCTGTCACGCTTATTTTGTTTCAACTTGTCGAGGCTGGAATGGTTCCGGGCGGCAATCGCAATCCGCTCGTATTTGGCACGTTCATTCTTTTGTTCTTCGGGACCGCCTTTACGTACCTCAATAAGAACTTCAATTTCATGCGTCTGTTTAAGAGGAAGCCGAAAGAAAAACATAAGGCTGCTGAGAAGAAGAAAAAAGAAAAGAGTCCGGCTGATTCGGTTAAGCCTGACTTCCTCAAATTCCTTACGGATGCAGTGACTTCAATACAAAAGGACCACCCGCAACTGAATACGTTCAGTAAATTTGGCATGAATTTATACATGAGTGGTGCCTGCTCAATGATTTGTCAGGCTAAGGCCCTTGCCAATGACGTCATGGTCTCTCTGCTCAAAGATAGCCTTGGGTTGATGGGAACAAATGCGGCTAGTGCTCAGTCATTCTGTGACGAAATTCCCACACACGGTTCAAACCCACGGTATGCCGGTATGATTCAAGCTGGGGGCCAAGCCATGCAAAACTTCATGTCTGGACAACCGAATATAAACGAAGGGTTGAGCGGTCTTCTTACGGAATGGAATTTGCCGGAGAAGCGAGCCGCGGTGCCAAACGTATTTACTTTCGTCTTTACAGACATAGTCGGTTCTACAGCTATGACTCAACGCCTCGGAAACGCAGGAGCACAAAAAGCGGTTCGCGCTCATAACGATGCCGTGCGTGGTGCAATCCAGCAATACAATGGACGCGAAGTAAAACACACTGGTGACGGAATTATGGCGACGTTCCCAGACGGCCCTTCAGCAGTCGCCGCATCCATCCAGATGTTGCAGGGAGTGAGTTGTCACAATCAAGCAAGCCCTGATGTTCCGGTAGAGATAAGGGTCGGCGTTAATACGGGCGAGGCCGTTGAAGAAGAGAACGACTTCTTTGGACAAGCCATTCGAATGACGGCACGCATTTGCGACAAAGCTGCTGACGGACACGCATGGGTATCTGATATCGTTGTCGAAGCGTGCCAAGGTCAGAAGTTCAAATTCCTGCCTCGCGGTAAATTCGAAATGAAGGGCATCGAAAAACCGAAACCTTTGTTTGAAATTGCCTGGACTGATGCCCACCGCGACGAATTGGCTGACCTCTAAGTTCAGCGCATCCCTATTTAAAAACCGACTCCGCTCCAGCGCGTGCGCTTTGCTTTGCTTTGATTGCAGCTTTAGTTCGCTCAATCTCTGCCCTCATGAGTGCTATATACTCTTCTAAATCTTCTATCGACATGACCGTAAGATCTCGCGGCTTTACTTTTTTGCCCAAAGGCTCCAAGTCTTCAGCATCCATAACGCTCTCCTGCTTCGACAGAGCATCTATTGCCTAGACGACGCTCATGTTCACGATTAAGGGCCCAACTAACTCTAAGATAAAAGCACAGAAAAGAAAAAGAACATGAACACACCACAGTCTATGCGTTGCATCGAAATTAAGAATCCTGGTGGACCCGAAGTATTAGTTGAGACTTCTAGACCAGTTCCGACCATTGGCGACAATCAAGTGCTTATTAAAGTTGCTGCTGCTGGTGTTAACCGCCCAGATGTTTTTCAGAGACTGGGGCAATATCCGGCCCCAGAAGGCGCTTCCGACCTGCCCGGGCTAGAGGTCTCAGGTGTCATCACGTCAGTAGGGCGAAACGTTGATACGTGGAAAATTGGTGATCAAGTTTGTAGCCTTCTAACAGGTGGTGGATACGCAGAATATGCCGCCGCCGATGCAGTTGCATGCATGCCAATGCCAGCTGGATTAAATCTAGTGGACGCTGCGGCCCTCCCAGAAACCGTTTTTACTGTTTGGTACAATCTATTTGACCGATGCCGGCTCATGCCTGGCGAGAGCCTTCTTGTTCATGGTGGGGCTAGTGGTATTGGCACAACGGCGATACAGATGGCCAAAGCCCATGGCTGCGAAGTGATTGTTACAGCGGGCTCAAAAGAAAAATGCAACGCCTGCCTCGAGATTGGAGCTGACCTAGCAATCAACTATCGTGAACAGGATTTCGTAAGCATCATCCGTGACCGCGCTGAGAAGGGTGTAGATGTCATCCTCGATATGGTTGGCGGCGACTACATCGCCAAGAACCTAAAATGCCTTCGGCAAGACGGAAGACTAGCTTTCATCGCTTTTTTACAGGGGTCCATGTCTGAGGTCGATTTCATGCCGTTGATGCTCAAAAGGCTGACGGTAACAGGCTCTACGCTTAGGACGCGGCCGACATCAGTCAAGGCAACCATAGCTCGATCTGTCATCGAAACTGTCTGGCCCTGGGTGGAAAACGGCCAATTCAGGCCAAAAATAGAGCGTATACTGCCCCTTGCAGAGGCCTCAGAAGCTCATCAGACAATGGAGAACAGTGGCCATATCGGCAAAATACTCCTCGCTCCACAGGAGAAATAACCGCTTATCAGGTTTGACCCTGCCTCCCCTATTCCGATATACCAACGCCAAGAATCGTGATTTTCAGAGTCAATGCTGACCCATAAGCCGACGCTGATCACCCTCGAAAGGATTACTCCATGGCTTTGCCGCTTATGCCAAAAGCGACCGCAGTTTGGCTGGTCGATAATACGACACTGACCTTCACACAGATTGCCGAATTTACCGGGATACACGAACTTGAAGTGCAGGCGATCGCCGACGAAGAAGTTGCGGTCGGTATCGTCGGGGTTGATCCAACCACTAATGGGCAACTCAGCGCGGACGAGATAAAAAAAGGGGAAGACAAGCCCGGATATAAATTGAAGCTTAGCAAATCAGATATCCCCAAGCCCAAAGCGCGTTCTAAAGGCGCACGCTATACGCCTGTCTCAAAACGACAAGAACGACCTGATGCAATTGCTTGGCTTTTACGTCACCACCCAGAACTCGCTGACTCGCAAATATCACGATTGTTGGGGACGACAAAACCGACAATCAATTCGATCAGAGAGCGCACGCATTGGAATATGCAAAACATCAAACCGCAAAATCCGGTAACACTAGGGTTATGCAACGAACCCGACTTGCAAAAGGCTTTGGCCTTAGCCGCTCGTCGAGCAAAGAAATCCGGCATAGAACTGCCCAAGCCCGCCCCAGACGTTGAACAACCTAGCGAGGAAAGTAACGTGGCAGAGGATATGCCGGCAGGTGCACCGACATCAGCTGAGGTCACCGCTGAAAACTTGTTCCGACCGACGTCAACAGAGTCCTAAATACCTCTTCACAAATAAAAAAAACGGCCTACCACAAGGATAGGCCGAAGGGGATCGGATAAACCAACCATTATTTGACGGGCGCCTGGTCATTTTTGACCGCTAAATTGTCGGTTTTACGTTTTACAAAAACTCCAGCTAATGGGGCATTCGTTCGAGTTCATCTTTAATTCTAAGCTTATGTTTTTTTAGGTCATGGACCATTGTCTGATCCGGAAGTGGTCTGTTTTCCTCTTCTTCGATCATATGATCGAGTTCTTCATGCTTTACTCTCAAGGTTTCCAAACGAGCATCCTGACCCATAGACGAAAATCCTCACAATACGTTGCTATGACCCAAATACCGTAACGCTTCCGGAGGGTCGGATGCCAGAGTGTTGCGTAACCTCCTGTCTTAACTCGATTTTTTTGTGGGCAATAAAATGTCCAAATGAAGTAATAATAGTTTATTGATCAACGGTGTCCTCGCGATGAATGTGCATAGACATAGCAAAGCCTAGACTTCATGCGCTTAACAGGGGGGCCATACAGTAGTTGTGCCAACCGGTAGGACTTCTAGCCAATAACGACTCGGAAGACTTTGACGATTTGAGCCATACACAGACCGATTTACATGTAATCTGCGGTATATCCGCGCACTCAAGCCAAGCTGAATACAATTAGCAATGCCCGAGAACAAAGACACTCAAGAGCAAGTCCATGAAAAGATTGCCGCGCTGGATCTCGAGCATCGCGACCTTGACGAAGTGATCCGAAACTTGGAAGGCCAAGGTAATTTTGATCAACTAAAGCTTTCGAGACTCAAAAAACGAAAACTGATGGTGAAGGATCAGATTTCAAGCCTGAGCGACAAATTGCTACCCGACATAATTGCCTAAGGCTTAGACAAGGCTCGCCAACTTAAGATCGCAACACGTGATCGACTTGGCCAAGCGCCTGCAGCGCAACTTGGCCCGTTTCAGCCCTCACCGATGCAACTGTGAAGCTCAACTTCATATCGAGACCAGCCACGGTATATGCAGCCTCCTCCACCAAGAGGCGCACTTTATCCGCGACGGTTAATGGCGTGTCATCCGTATTGGTGGCGACTTGGTCGGATTCATGATCCATGTCGGTCAATAAAGCCCCAATACTTTGTCCACCAACCAGTCCGATTGGAGTTGCTTCGAGCGGACTATCTTGAATTTCCCCGATTACATCAGCCAAGACCGTGTTTGCAGCAAGCAAGCCAGAACTTTTGCGTATGTCTTCAAAGGTGTTGACCTCAATGAGCGCTAATTGCCGATACTGACCTGGCGGCGGCGCACTTTCGAGTACCTGATCAAGAACTTGTATAAAACGGTCCCCCACCAGCAAGGCACCCGGCACTCCGCCATCCTTCCGGCTAATAGCGGATTCGTAGCGCTTCACTTTAGCCTTAAGGTGGTCAACTTCGGACCAGCCCGCCGATAGCTGCACGGACCTGTGTCGTCATCAAATCAACTGGGATACCGAGAATCGTAATTTTATCGCTTATTTCACGAGCAGTTTCCTCATAGCTCTCAACAACCTTGCTCGCTGGCAGCTCATGCTGCTTCTGGTCTCCGTCCTGTTGGGGGGCGTTCTTAACGTCTTTGGACGCTGACAACACTGGAAGGAGGCGTGATATCTGACATAATTGAGCTCTACATTCGTCGTGGGTAACAGCCGCCACTCCGCTAGTATAGCACTTCAGCTTGCGGACTGCAGGGCCCGTCTGTACAGTGCGCCCCTTTTTGGGGCTGGAGCGTTCAGAGCATGAGTAACGCCGTCGTCGGTATCATTATGGGGAGCCAATCAGATTGGCCGACCATGCGTCATGCTGCAGACATTTTGGATGCTCTTGATGTCGCCTTTGAGGCACAGATCGTCTCTGCCCATCGCACCCCTGACCGATTGGTCGAGTACGCAAAATCAGCCAAAGAACGTGGCCTCAAGGTCATCATCGCAGGTGCAGGTGGAGCGGCCCACTTGCCAGGCATGACCGCATCGATGAGCCCCCTGCCAGTGCTTGGCGTTCCCGTAGAAAGCAAAGCCCTCAGTGGAATGGACAGCCTGCTGTCAATCGCTCAGATGCCTGGAGGTATACCAGTCGGAACGCTGGCGATTGGATCGGCTGGTGCGAAAAACGCCGGATTAATGGCGGCGGCAATTATCGCTCTGTCTGACTCAGCCTTGGCCACTCGATTAGATGCGTGGAGATCAGCACAGACATCTGCGGTGGCAGAAACTCCCAGCTCTGAAAGTTAAATCCCGGTTCACTCTAGAATGACGGAACGTATAGACGCAGGCGGCACGATAGGGATTCTCGGCGGTGGACAACTAGGCCGATTGCTTGCGCTCGCCGCCGCGAAACTTGGGTATAACACCCATGTGTTCTGCCCAGAGCACGCCTGCCCGGCGTCTTTGGTCTCAACTCACACCACGTGCGCCGCATACGATGATTTTGAGGCTCTTGACGCCTTTGCCCATCAAATCGACGTCGCAACTTTCGAGTTTGAAAATGTTCCGTCAGAAACAGTTGCCCGCATCGCTGGATCGGTTCAAGTAAGACCTTCTTGGACAGCGCTGGAAATCGCTCAAGACCGAGCAAAAGAAAAAGCCTTCTTTGCAGACATAGGGGCAGCCACAGCACCGTGGCGCCCTGTACACAGCCTCGAGGACCTAATCGCTGCTTTTACAGCAGTAGATACGCCGGCCATTCTCAAGACCGCGCGTCTGGGATACGACGGCAAAGGCCAAATCCTGATAGACAATCCCGAGGAAGCAGAGGCGGCTTGGTCTGAGATCACGTCTGGCCAGAATTTAGAGTCGGCGATGGTTCCTTTTGCCGTCCTTGAAGGTTTCGTAAAGTTCACGAGCGAAATTTCAGTCATTGCAGCCCGTGGCTTAGACGGTCACACACAGTGTTTTGAACCAGTGGAGAACGTGCATAAAAAACACATTCTGCATACCACTACTGCACCTGCGAATATTTCACCGACAACCGCGAAGACAGCGATTGGAATAGCGGAAAGAGCAGCCGAGGCTCTTGACCTAGTGGGCATCGTCGCCGTTGAAATGTTTGTCACGTCCTATGGAGGGGTGCTTGTCAATGAAATGGCCCCTCGCCCGCACAATTCCGGGCACTGGACCCTGGACGCTTGCCAGACTGACCAGTTTACTCAATTGATCCGCGCAATATGTGGATTACCCCTCGCCGAACCCCTAAGGCATTCTAACGCTGTCATGACAAACCTTCTTGGTGACGAGATCAGCAATCTCGAAGCTTTCCATGCGGATCCGGCCTGTCATGTTTACGTTTACGGCAAAACTGAACCCCGTCCCGGCCGCAAAATGGGACACGTCACGCGGTTGAGTTCTCTCACAAATTAAATAGAAGACCCTATTCGTCTTCCTTGACCATCTTAAATCCTAGCTGACGAAAGATGTAAGCGACGTCTGCATTTCCCCATCGCTCAACAACTTTACCGCCATCAAATCGATAGATATCGATGGCTGATATTTCGTATGGTTCGCCCGTCGGTTCATACCCAGCAAGTGGCGTATTAAAACTGCTTTTGACGATCGTTCGCACAACAACAAAGTCATCGACACACAATATTAGATCGTCCTCAAGCACGCGCTCAGGATTATTCTTTAAGGACTCCTCCCACATCTTGCGCATGTCGTCAGGCCGTACCACCGAACCAGGTCCGCCAGCATCGTTGTTATGGGAAATAATCTCATCGGCATAGAATTCTTCGACGCGCGTGGTGTCTCTATCCATAAACAACACCTTATGTATCTGTAGATAGGTGTTGAGAGTCTCAGTTTGCCCGTCGCAATAGATCTGAACCTGGGCGGAAGCTGGAGCAGCCAATAGTGAAAACAGAGCGAATACGGCAATATGAATACCCATTTTTAGAGACCCTTCAAATAAAGACGTTCAAGAGGAAGCATCGTCTGCCGGATTGTTGAAAACAAGGGCTAAGGGCTGGTCAACAGAAATATAAATGGAATTTGCGAGGAACGAGACTATGGACCAATAAAACCAAACGGGTTCTACAATTATTGGAACCCAATATAGATACGAGAGCCGGGCGGCATTATGGAATAAGACCTAATAGCCTACGCCGTGGTTTATCACGTGCGCTATACATGATTATGCTGTTTGAGCCCCTTTCTGATGACAGTCTGGGCCTGGTTAATGGTTGAGAACCACTCAGCATTAAGGACTTCGCGCCTGAGCGTGCCGGTGAAGCGCTTGTTATAGCCGTTCTCCCACGGTGAACCCGGA
>JAURPI010000001.1 GCA_030835385.1 Alphaproteobacteria bacterium
AAACCTATATGCCAACAGCCGAACAAGAAGCTGAATGGCAGAAAGATCGGGATCGCTTTATCGACCTCACCTATTCGCCGCTGCTGCGCGAAGGAGACCTTCCCGTCTCCGCAGCCTTCACACGCGAAAATAAGTAAGTTTGACGGCCAGAGATAAGGAAAAATATTATGTTAGATCGTCGCTCCCTCTTCGCCGCAACAGCCGCTGTCGGATCATTCGTCGGCGCTGCATTTGGGTCCAGCAAAGCCAATGCCGCAGCACACACCAGCGTTAACCTAGCCCCTAAAGGTGATATTGAGAAACGTGGCTCCAAAGGACGCCTAGAGCGCCTTCCTGAATTAGACCTTGAGAGCAAGCATGATTTTGTCACTGGCTTCCGGAGCTTTCATGGTCGGTTCAATCGCCCCGCAAGTAAGCGCATTGATAAAATACTCGAAGAGAACGGTCTGGACCCCAAGGCCAAATACTCAATGGAAGAAGTGAACAAACTGGTTGAGAATGATCCGCTTGTTCAAATGAGTGGTCGGACCTGGATTAGCAATCAGCAGATCACTTGGAAAATTTTACAAGACCATTTTCATGAAAATGCTGACGCTTACATCGCTGAAATGGAATCAGCGGATAATGTTGGGCCTGGCACTTTAGAACTCAATCCAGGTATCGAGTTACCTAAATACACCAAGCACGAGATACATATTCAACCTGGTGGTTATGTTGGCGATGAATTTGCTGGCCACATTTATCACTATGGTACCAACAGTTTCTATGTCGGCGCCATTGGTGATAACGAGCAAGATCAAATACACATCGGCACCGCCAACCGCCTACCTTTGCCAGAAGACGGCAAGGTCAATCGTATACTTGACATGGGCTGCGGCACAGGTCAGTTGACCGTCGCACTTAAAGAGCGGTTCCCAGACGCAGAAGTTTGGGGCATCGATGCTGGTGGGCCAATGGTTCGCTACGCGCACATGCGTGCTCGTGACCTAAACGTTGATGTGAACTTTGCTCAACGGCTGGTCGAAGACACTAAGTTCGAAGATGGTTACTTCGATATCGTAACGTCTTACATCATCAACCATGAACTACCGCAGGTTAACAATCGCGCGATGATCGCCGAAGCCCATCGGATCACCCGCAAAGGCGGTTACTTCTACCCGATCGACTTCCGCTCTGGTGGCGATAAAGGTCGCGCTTATGGCCAATACCGCCGTTGGTGGGATCATCGTTGGAATACGGAAGTGTGGAGCCGCGAATACCACACCCTGGATTTTGAGGGTGAAATTGAGAAAGCAGGCTTTACCCTTAATAAAGAAACCAGGCCGGCTCTGCCTGGGTTTGGAGCCCGCCATGCCGAGAAAAAAGCTTAAGTGGAAGGCATAAACATAGGTTTAGACGAATTGCCCCGCCCTGACGACTTAGGGCGAGGCCTTTTTTTGTAACTGGAGACGAGACAGTTACGATTTCCAGCGCATTAAGTGGTTCACAAAAGACCTCCGTCATGGCTGATACCCTCTCACAAAAAATAAGAAGCCCACGACAGAAGACGCGACCGTCGCGCCGACGAAACCCTAACAGCTTTCGGAATCCCCCACAGTATCACAGGCATGCTAACCAACAGTTTTATAGCTGATCCCAGCGCTGGCTTTATTTTCGCAGACCACTAGGTATGAGTGAACGACATCGTCACCGTAATCGCCAAAATCTCAGAAATAAGTGGGTTGGTGAATTTGTGTTGCCGACGTTAGGGATGAGGGAAAAGGCGCACTTGAGAAGGGTTTCGGTGACTTGACCACATATTAAACGCATAGGCAAAAACCTCGGTTTCAGCATTCTAAAAACCATCTCTGGTATGGGCTTAATGCCCAATAAATGGCACACTTTAACTATAAGCTCTGCTAAAACATGTGATCCATCAATTCAGGAGTCTCACAATGCTCGACCGTCGTTCTCTCTTCGCCGCCACCGCAGCCGTTGGATCTTTCGTCGGTGCGGCATTTGGTGGCCGTAAAGCACAAGCAGCCACCAGCTATACGTCAAAGAATTTATCGCCACCTGGTGATGTGAATAAACGAGGCACCAAAGGTCGCTTTGAACGCATCCCTGAATTGGACCTAGAAAGTAAATGGGATTTTGTGACTGGGTTTAGGAAGTTTCAGCAGCGGTTTAATCCAGTTGCTCGCGCCCGGGCGGACAAAATCATGGAAGCGAAGGGTCTGGATCCAAAAACCAAGCTAAGCTACGAAGACGCCTTGGCAATTGTTGAAGATGACCTTTTGATCCAGACCAGTGGTCGCACTTGGGTCAGCAACCAACAAGTAACCTGGAAGATTTTCCAAGACTATTACTACGACCACGCAGAAGAATATCTGGCAGAGATGGAAGCGGCTGACAACGCTGGACCAGGCACGTTAGAGCTCAATCCAGACATGGAAATTCCTGACTACATCCGCCACGAAATTCATATTCAACCTGGCGGATATGTCGGTGACGCTTTCGCTGGACACATCTACCACCATGGAACAAATAGCTTTTCCGCTGGAATTTCATTCCTAGGTGATAATGAACAAGATCAAATTCCTATCAGAACAGTTGAGCGCCTCCCCCTGCCCGCCGACGGAAAAGTAAAACGCATTTTAGATATGGGCTGCGGCATTGGTCGGTTGACCGTCGCACTTAAAGAGCGTTTCCCGGAAGCAGAAGTATGGGGCATTGATGCCGGTGGCCCACTGGTCCGCTACGCTCATATGCGCGCCAACGATCTTGGGGTTGACGTGAATTTTGCTCAGCGTTTAGCTGAGGACACAAAGTTTGAAGATGGCTATTTCGATATGGTTGTCTCAACCATCATCAATCATGAAATTCCATCTGAAGATAATAAGAAGGTTATCGCCGAGGCGTATCGGCTCACCCGCAAAGGTGGCTATTACTATCCAATCGATTTCAGAACGCGCAGCGCAGAAGATACTGTCATGAATCAATATCGACGCTGGTGGGATCACCGCTGGAATTGCGAACCATGGTCCCCTGAGTTTGTTGCCTTTGATTTCGAAGGTGAAATCGAGAAAGCAGGGTTTGTGATCAACCGTGAAACAAAACCCGCTCAACCTGGCTTTGGTGCCCGTCACGCAGAGAAATTATCGTAGACGATCTAATACAATCCAAATTCAAACCCCGCTCTCGGATGAACCGATGGGCGGGGTTTTTTATTAGTGAGCCATATCCTTAATGACTCAAATAATTATTCAACGACTCTGATTTCGGCGTGAAAGGGCTTGCTCGCATCAAATCTTTGTTTTTGTTCTTCAGAAGCAGGTGCTTGGTGGTTTTCTTTCCAATCGTTATAGGGCATGCCGTACACGATTTCCCGCGCCTCATCATAATCTATTGGACTGCCATAGTGCTCAGAAGCCGCCTTGACCCATTTAGCTAGGCAATTTCGACAAAAACCGGATAACCCCATTAAATCGATATTCTGCACTTCAGTGCGCTTTTGTAGGTGCTTAACTAAGCCCCGGAAGGCCGCCGCCTCGATTTTCGTTCGCGTTTCTTCGTCCATTTTGTCCTCTTAGAATTATCGTTACCTGTCAGTGATGCATGATCGACCGGAGACTTAGGTCATTTATAAGAGGTGTTAAAACCGTTTCAAGTACGTCTACCCAACGCCTCACACCTGCCTGATCGGCCAATAGGTCCTGGCGAATTTCAATCTGAACATTGGCAAGACCCTGGGCGGCAGCGTGAACCTTGAGCGTGTACCCATACTCAATGCCCGAATAGGGCTGATTATCGCCCACATTGTAATCACCGCATTTTTTTAGTCCGGCAATGACCGCATCGCCTAGCCGCCTATCTGCAGCCGACATGACGCCGATATGCCAGGGGCGGTCTTCCTCTCCAAAGTCTGGGGTGAAAGAGTGTATTGAAACCAATAATGGCCCCTCGCCCTCCATGCACAACCGCGCCATCTCTTGACTTACAGCCACGTGGTAAGGCCAGTAAAATAGTTTTGCGCGTCGCACACGCTCTTGTTCTGAAAGATCTGCGTTGGCAGGTACAGCTATCCCGTCACTGACCTGAGGCATCGAAGACGTGTCGCCCAGAGGTCGATTCGGGTCGACGATCAAACGCGAGTACTGACTTAGAACGGCTGTCGCCCTTAACCGTGTCGCCAATTCTGTGGCAACCAATGCAGCACCAGGATCCCACGCAATATGGCGAACGAGATCATCATTCTCCAAACCTAAATTATTCATCGCTGCAGGCACCGCATTACCTGCGTGGTCCGCAATGACAAGAAGTCCGCGCCCGCAACCTGGGTTATGAATCAGGACTGGGCCCGGATCCTCTTCCGACAGAGAACTAGGGCAATCGTAGACCTGTGTAGCGTTCATTCTATTTACTGACATACAAATGCTATAAGCACGATCACGCAGATTGGTTCAACCCGCTATACAAGGCAGCCCCTTATGTCCCGTTTTGCCCTGCCTGCGGTTTTGTTTGGCGCATTTATACTCTCATCCTCTGCAATCTTTGTACGCCTTAGTGAAGTTGGTCCAATTGCGACTGGCATGTATCGCATGCTGCTTGCTCTGCCAATCTTTTGGATCTGGATGATCGTCGACGATCATCGAACAAACTCCCGCGACACAACTCCTAAAGGACTCCCAACAAGCCTGCGTGACATCATGCTCGTGGTGCTGGCGGGGCTATTTTATGCCGCCGACCTAGCTGTTTGGCACATCTCTGTAAATCTAACGACAGTTGCAAATTCCGCGGCGTTAGGGAACACCGCACCAGTGTTCGTCGCGATAGCATCATTTGTCCTATTTAAAGAACATATGACTCGCCTATTCGTCGCGGGGTTAATTCTTGCCATAACGGGAACTTCGGTATTGGTTGCCCGTAGCTTCTCCATATCCCTGGACAATGTTGTCGGAGATGCGTTGGGACTTCTCACAGGCGTTTTTTATGCAGGGTATATCCTAACCGTCGCCCGAATAAGAAAACGAGTATCTACGCCAGCGGTCCTCGCCATTAGTGGCCTAGTCTGCGGCGGCGTTCTTGGCCTCACAGCGTTGATTATTGGTGAACAACTTTTACCCGTAACAATACTCGGTTGGGCTTGGTTATTCGGCTTGGCTTACATCTGCCAACTTGGCGGCCAATCGCTCATTATTGCTGCCTTACCCTATCTACCGACGAGTTTTGGCGCCGTCGCGCTTTTGGTCCAGCCAATCGGCACGGCCATAATAGGCTGGCTCGTCTTGTCGGAGGCTATAACCATAGACAAAGCAATCGGTATTGCAGCGATTCTTGGAGGCATTTGGCTCGCACGAAAAGGCACCCCGAGCGCTGACGCTTCAAAATGAAATCGAAATCTCTCTACTCCCTCTAGCGGGAAGGCGCACAGCCGCGTAGTGTTGGATCATGACAAGAGAACGCCGTGGAAAAATAATTGCCACTCTAGGGCCGGCCTCCAGCTCCGGCGATACAATCGCCGACCTGTATGAGGCTGGCGCCGATGTTTTCCGCCTAAATTTCAGTCATGGCGACCATGACGATCATGCCGCACGTGTCGCCGATATCAGAGCACTAGAAAAAGAGGTTGGGCACCCGATCGGTATTTTGATGGACCTGCAGGGTCCAAAACTCCGAATTGGCACATTTGCGAATGAAGAAGGTATCGTTCTTAAAGGTAATAGTACGTTCCGACTTGATATGGACGACACTCCAGGAGACGAAACTCGCGTCGGTCTCCCTCACCCGGAAATTTTCCAGGCCCTCAAACCTGGTGCCACTCTCCTAGTCAACGATGGGCATTTACGCTTTGAAGTACTGGATTGCGGAGAAAACTGGGCCAACACAAAAGTTATCGTCCCCGGCTCGCTAACAAATCGGAAGGGTGTCAACGTTCCGGATGTAACTCTGCCTTTGCCGGCGATGACCGATAAAGATAAAGCCGACCTGGACTTTGGCCTCGATTTGGGCGTCGACTGGGTTGCTCTGTCTTTCGTTCAAAACCCGAAGGACGTTATCGAACTTAAAGCCCGCGTCAACGACCGCGCAACTGTCATTGCAAAGTTAGAAAAACCCGCCGCGCTTAAACATTTAGACGAGATTGTCCAAGAAGCTGACGGTGTCATGATTGCTCGCGGCGACTTAGGCGTCGAAGTACCCCTCGAGCAGGTCCCCGTGCTGCAGAAGAGAATAATTCGAGCCTGTCGCTCCGGCGGCAAGCCATCGATCGTTGCAACGCAGATGCTTGAGACAATGATCAAATCACCGATGCCGACGCGGGCAGAAGCTTCTGATGTCGCGACCGCGGTATACGATGGCGCCGACGCTGTAATGCTGTCAGCAGAAACCGCTACTGGAGACTATCCAGTTCGGTCAGTAACCACGATGGATCGTATTATCTCTCAGGTTGAAGGCGACGAGCATTACCTCAACATGATGGCTGCGGGCCACGAAGCCCATGGCGACGCAGCGCCAGACGCCATTACTGCTGCGGCCCGACAGGTTGCCGCCAACTTGAAAGCTAAAGCTATTGTCACTTACACGACGTCTGGCTCAACTACGCTTAGAGCTGCTAGAGAGCGCCCACCAGCACGTATTCTATGTTTGACGCCAAGCGAAGCCGTTGCCCGGCGTTTCGCCCTCGTTTGGGGGGTGCATAGCGTAGTGAACTTGGCTCACACTCCAGATGAACGTATCGGTGCTGTCGCCATCGAAACCGCCGCAAAAGAATGCCTAGCAGAAGATGGAGATCTTCTCGTTGTGACTGCTGGAGTGCCATTTGGCACAGTCGGGTCCACCAATATGATCCGGGTCGTTCGGATGGGTGAACAGAACTAGGGTCCAAGGTTCCACACCGAGTGGATTTTAGGCATAAAAAAACCGCAGTAAACTGCGGTTCCTTGCATCTATTTGAAGCAAAGAATGCTCCAAAAGGTCCCTTTCGGACTAACCTTGTCGGGCCTTAAAGCGCGGATTCTTCTTGTTAATGACGTAAACGCGGCCTTTGCGACGCACGACGACACAGTTTTTGTCCCGCTTCTTGGCGGATTTTAGTGAACAGCGCACTTTCATGGTGCTTTTCCTTGGTCTGCCATGGCCAGGAGTGGACCTGCCCGAAACAAGGGGGCTTATACCCAACCCCTTGCTGCAGCGCAAGGGGCCCAACAATAGGAAATAAGCGGTCTGAGCAGACTAGAACACGCGTTCAGCCAAGCCAATAACACAGGATAGCTGTTACAGCGTGAGGCTGCTCTAACGGCGCCAAATGGCCTGAGTCCTTCACAATCACGAGGCGGGCTCCAGGTATTGCGTCAGCCATTTCCTGATGGAGATCTGGAGGCGTCAGGATGTCCTGCCGCCCACAAAGAACAACCGTTGGAACTCGAATGGCATGAAGGTCACCTCTGCCATCTTTGCGCCCCATTATTGCAGCCTGTTGCTGGGCGAAAGCATCGTGTCCCACCCTTTCAGCCATTTCCAGCACAACATCTCGAACCTCCGGGTCATCCAAGCGGTCCTTGTGAACGAGATTAGGCAGTAATCGGGGAGTTACCCCTTTAAATTTGCCCATTGTCGCCAGTCTGATGAGGTCTTTACGGGTCTTTACCTGCTCCGCGCTATCGGCACGCGCCTGGGTATCAACAAGAGCAAGACGCTCCACGCAATCGGGCTCCTACCGCATAATCTCCTGGGCGACATATCCACCCATAGAAAGTCCGGCCAGCGAAAACGTGTCTTGGGCTTCCTCGAGAATGCGCTCTGCCATATCACTAACACTGTCGTCTCGTGTCAGATCCCCGACCATGATCCCCTCTGTATCAGCCAAATGATGAATCTGGTGAGTCAACAAGGCGTAGTCACACAACAGGCCCGGCAATAGTACAATTTGACGCTTAGGCACTGCCAATATCCTTGCAAAACTGGGGAAATCTCATGACGTTTGGTTGACTTTATAGCGATCGTGCATCATATAGTGCGCCGCGAAAGAGGGTAGCGGCACAAGAGAAACCGCATTTTTGAACCCCCGCAAGGACATTTCAATCTCCATGACTTTTGAAGATCTGGGCCTAGAGCCGAGCACGCTAAAAGCTGTTGCCGCATCCGGCTACACCGAACCCACACCCATTCAAGCGAAAGCGATCCCAATCGCGCTGATGGGACGAGATGTTATGGGAATTGCTCAGACTGGAACGGGCAAGACAGCCAGCTTTACTCTACCGATGATCGACATTTTGAGTTCAGGACGCTCGAAAGCCAGAATGCCTCGCGCCCTCATTCTCTGCCCAACACGAGAACTGGCAGCTCAAGCAGCCGATAATTTTACGAATTACTCAAAGTACTCCGGCTTATCCATGGCGCTCATCATCGGCGGAACATCGTTCACCGACCAAGAGAAAGCCCTGGACAAGACATGTGATGTCTTGATTGCTACTCCCGGTCGTCTGATCGATCTGTTTGAGCGAGGCAAGATCCTTCTGAATGACGTAAAGTATTTCGTCATTGATGAAGCGGATCGCATGCTTGATATGGGTTTTATTCCCGACGTCGAGCGCATTGCCAAACTGGTTCCCCAACTCCGCCAGACTTTGTTTTTTTCCGCAACTATGGACAAACAAATTCGGCGACTATCTGAAGCCTTTTTGATGAACCCAAAAGAAGTTGCGGTCGATGCCCCCGCAACGACAGCGACCACAATTACCCAGGCGCTTATCAAGACTACGGAATCTGACAAGCGAGACGCTCTACGAAAGCTTATAAAGACGGAAAACATCGATAACGGCTTCGTTTTCTGCAACCGAAAAAAAGACGTAGATATCCTCTACAAGTCGCTCACGAAACACGGCTTTAAAGCTGTGGCATTGCATGGCGACATGGCGCAATCGAAAAGAATGGAAATGCTTGCGGCCTTCAAGACAGGTAACGCGGGGCTACTTGTTTGTTCGGATGTCGCAGCTCGAGGCCTTGACGTATCTGCCGTTCCTTTTGTCGTAAATTTCGATGTTCCCAACAACGCTGAAGATTATGTTCACCGCATTGGACGCACCGGACGGGCTGGAATGCAAGGCAAGGCATTTACTCTGACGGTGCCCGCAGATAGCAAAATGCTTGCGGCAATTGAGAAACTCATTGGTGGACCTATTCCACCATTAGGGTCTACACCTCCGTCTAGCAAGACCGTTGAAACCGAGCAATCAGTCGAAGAAAAAACCAGTGAAGCCAAATCTGCTTCTGATGAAGCCAGCGCTCCAATCGGTAAGCCAGAAAATCTAGAAGCGCCAACACCGCCTTCTGAAAAGAAAACCAAAAAAGCAACTGAGCCTTCAGCTGGGAAAGAAACATCAAAACCCAGCCCAAAAGAAGAGCGCCCCAAGCGTAAGCGCCGGGATCGGGGAAGACATGACCCTGATGTGGGCGTGATGGACCACGGCGAAGACGTATTGGCTTTTGGCGCACATACGCCTAGTTTTCTGAAGGTTGAGCCTTACGTCGCTGAACCTGCAGACCCGCCAACAGGCGAAGCGACAAACGCCTAAAGCTAATTAAACGCCACCTCTGGTTCATCTGGCAGTTCTTCTGGATGAACATTGACTGGTCCGGCTTGGTGATGAACCAGCCGCCAGCTGCCTGCCTTCCTGACAAAAACATTAGTTGCACATAGAAAGGCCGACTCAAGTTCTTCTATGCAAACGACGGTCGCCATGTCCCCAAACACTGCTGCACGTGGCGCCCTGCAACGAACATTGGGCGCACTCTCTTCCCCCAAAATTACCTCCCAACTTTCCATGACATCTTCACGGCCGTACAAAGGCTGCCATCCTGGATGGACACAGGTGACTTTTTCCCAGCACCACAGTTGCTCCATTGCGTCGAAGTCTTTGCCAGAAAAAGCGGCATAAAACCGATCATTGGAAAAAAGGACTGATTCTTCATCACCCATTTCAGAAACTCGCTCTTCATTTTGCCGGATGGTGCATCACAGTTCACCATACTCTATACATTTTACCATATTCTATAATGGGTCCCAGAATTTTACGGAGCATGTTGGTCGGTATGTCTGAAGCTAGTCACCTTGAGGTCCCCAGTCACCCACCTGCGTCTGGAGGACAACCAAAACAGGTCGTTGTTTTTCTGCATGGGTATGGCGCTGATGGGAATGATCTTATTGGTCTGGCGCCCTATTTCTCTGAAAGCCTTCCGGATGCTGCATTCTATAGCCCGCACGCCCCAGAGCCTGGTGAAATGGGTTACGGTCGCCAGTGGTTCACGCTACAGGGTTACGATCCAAATCTCATCAGGCGTGATCCCGCACGCATGGCCGACGCCTTCGCGGTCATGTACGACGGAGCCAAGCGCTCAGCCATAGCACTCAATGAGTATATTGATCGAATTCTCGAAGAATTAGGCCTTTCGGCAAGTTCCATGGCGTTGATCGGGTTCTCTCAAGGCACAATGATGGCGATGCATATCGGCCTGCGGCGCAGCACGGCGTTTGGCGCTATCATCGGATACTCTGGAGCGTTGCTCGGCAGCGAGCAACTAGGCGAAGAATTACAGAACGCTCCTCCTCTATTACTGGTACATGGCTCGTCAGACGATGTTGTACCCGTAACTGCACTTTCGCACATGCAAAGCGCTCTGGACGCGCATGATATTGCTTACACAGCCCATATCGTGCCCAACCATGGGCATGGTATTGAACAGATGGGGGCAACACTCGGGCGGACGTTCCTGAAGCAACATCTCCTTACAGCGAGTTCCGACTAATCAAACTATGAGTATGGCGCAGGCAATTGCTTTGCTAGACTCCGGGAGCTTTGAATTAGTCGGGCCAACGGGAGAGGATTGAGAGAATGTTGGGACCTATTCTTGCGGTAACACTGGCTGTTCCAGACCTAGCCGCGGCTGAGCGTGCCTACGCTGAAACGCTAGGATATCAAGTCGTGTCTCGAGGTGAGATCAGCGCTGAAATTGCCAGTATTTGGGATGCGCCAGTAACAGCAGGACGCCCATTCTTGGTGATGCAGCCGGCCAGTGGAGCAGACATGGTGTTTCGCTTTGTCGAATCTCCTCCAGTTCCTAACTACAGACCGCTTCGAACATATGGCTGGAATGCCAATGAATTGCTTGTAGAAGATGTAGATGCGATGCCGGATCGCCTTAAGGACTCCGAGTTCGAAATCATCGCAATGCCGCGCAATCTTTCAACAACAGATGAAATTAAAGCGATGCAGGCCTTCGGCCCATCGAAAGAACTGACTTATTTTACAACCGTAAAAAATACTGCCTTTGGTCTCGGACAGGCAGAATCTTTTGTCGATCGCGTCTTCATCGTGATTAACGGTGGCCGAACAATGGAAAGTCACCTCGAATTTTACGGAGACAAATTGGGTATCGAAGTTTCTATACCCCAACCGGTTCGTATGTCAGCTTTAAATGCAATTCTTGGTTTCGATTCCGAGCGAGAGCACCCTCTCTCTACCGCCAACATTGGTGGTCCTTTTATGATTGAATTGGATGAATACCCAGACGGCACGGAAGAGCGCCCAATTTTGCCCGGCGATATTCCACCTGGGATTTCTATTGTCTCTTTTCTGGTGGACGACTTGGATGCCATGCCAGTCGATTTTAGAGCCAAATATCTCAAGCCTTCGGGACTGCCCTATAATGGCAACCGTGCCGCAGTTATAGTCGGCCCTAATGGTGAGTGGTTAGAATTAATTGAGAGGCGCTAACCGAACTTTAATTATCGTCGGCCAAAACCAGGAGGGCGCTCAACCCAATTCTTACCCGCCGTTGCTCAGCGTCCAATTGAACACGAATAGCCGGCTTACATGTCGGCAAATCCTGCTCACATGCCCGCCGATCTCGAATTTGACGAACCCGCTGGCTCATTTGAGCGCTCAACGCGACGGGTGCGCAAACTAGGCCAATTATGGCTGGGAGAGCCACTCGTCGAGGCATCTAGGCCTCTCAGATATAGCGTACAATGCTCTAAACACTCTATAGTCGCCGCTATGAATGGCACCACAACCACTCAGCCGCGCTATAAAATACTAGGCCTTGATCATGTTGTTATCCGTGTCCGCGACATAGATATCTCGATGGCTTTTTACTGCGGACTTTTAGGGTGCACAGAGGAACGCAGAGTAGACAGCGTTGGTTTGGTGCAGTTACGGGCAGGCACCTCTCTCATCGACTTGGTCGATCTCAACTCAACGCTTGGTAAACAGGGCGGCCCTGCTCCTGGTTCCAATGGCAAGAACATGGATCACTTCTGTATCCGTATTGAGCCGTTTGATAGTGCAGCAATTCGAGAGATGCTACAAAAGCATGGACTATCACATAGTGAATTTACGACGCGCTATGGCGCTGATGGTAATGGACCATCTGTTTACGTGAACGACCCAGATGGGAACACTGTAGAACTCAAAGGCCCATCGGACATAACGGTATGAGTCGATCGCTTTTCTGCAGTCTGGCGACGGTGCTTATCTCCTCCTTTTTGAGCACGAGTCCTATCGCGCAGGAAGCGCCTCACCAAGGACGCCCTCTTTGGAGGAGTTTTGACATCCGACAGACAGGCGCTCTGCCTCAAACAAATGCTGCAGCATTTGATGACCGAGGTTTGATATATGCCGCAAATGAATCAGGATTATTGTCCTTCGATGGAATGAAATGGGCCACCCATTTTGCGGGACGCGCTAGACAACCTTTGAGGGATTTAGCCTATCTAGGAAACGGATCGTGGCTCGCTGGCGGACCTAAGAGCCTCGGCGTATTTACACCCTCGCCGAACGGTACGCTTGTCTGGACGGAGGCGGATGGAACAAACCAAGGTCTATCAGAAGGAGAACTACTCAATCTTGTGCCTGGTCCATCAGGGACGTACGCGATCACCGATTCAGCAATCATGATTTGGGAGCAAGGCATGCTCTCCCAGGCCTACAGTGGCCTACCAACCGGCTTTGCTTTCACCATGGGTAATTTTCTTGTGGCCTCAATCGAGGGCGGTGTTATTGCAATTGAGGGAAATAATTCCTTCGAGCTTACCCGACCTCCAGGCTGGGATGACCTCGAACAGATTAACGTCATGCACCCACCAGAAGGAAACCCGATACTGGTGACGAAGCGGTCCGGTTTGTTCAGTATTTCCTTGCGCGATGCACAAATTATTCTTTCTCCTATATGGGATACTCTCCCCATCCCCTTAGAAACAGTAAACGTTTCAACGGGAACACATCACGCTGATGGAAGTTATCTATTGGGAACTGAATCGAACGGCATTCTACAACTCGACGCGCTTGGTAAAACTATTAGAACTGTTAACCAGCGCTCCGGGTTCCACGGGGGTAGAGTTAGATCAATCATTAGCGAACCAAGTGGCAATGCATTTGCATTCCACGACGGGGGAATGGTTTGGCTTGATCTCACCGATGAGAAAAGCATTTGGGATAACGCGAACGGCCTAATAGAACCAATTACAGCGATAACTGTAGATGGCGCCGCGACATATGCTGGATCAGACGTTGGTGTATTTCGATCGGTATCTGGCGGTCGAATGCGCTTCATCGATGACATTGGTACTACGGCTATTCTTTCGCTGACTCACTTCGCACGCAGTTCCATTAGAGAACACACATCCGTGTTAGTCGGCCGAGAAAATGGACTCTATGATTTCTTCAATAATGAACTGTCAGAGATCTCGTCAGACCGGCCATCAGTCGTTTTTGTTTCTCGAACTCAGCCGTCACGAGTAGCGATGGGCTCAGGAAAGTTCATTCAACTGTATGAGTTTGATAGAGGTGAATGGCGGGACGCCGGTCTACTGGGAACGCAAAAGAAATCACAGGTTTCTGATTTGACGGAGACCGAAGAAGGCGATCTCCTCGTCGCATTATCTGATGGAAGTGTCTTAAGATATGCGGCGGATGACTGGTTAAGCGATGATAATCTCCTAGAGGCTGTGCCGTTAAATACTCAGAATTTCCCTCGCACGACCAGCCTTGGTGGACGACCTCAATTTGCCGGCGATGGAGATAAGATTCATCTTTTCGCTTCAGGCACCGCTCTTTTGTGGGATTACCGCTCGGGTCAATTCTCGACAGATACGGCGCTTTCAACGGAACTGGCACTCTTATTTGGGGGAGAGCAACCTAGATGGTTGTCTGCCAGTCGAGACCCACAATCACTCTGGTTTCAGTCGAGCAACGGTACGTTTGCTTTGCCGTCAGAGACCGGGGCTCTTATCCAGCTCCAGGCCCTAGCAGATGGGACGGATCGCAATAGCTCAGTATTTATTGACCAAACTCATTCCCGAGTAATGTTCGGCACGCCGGAAGGCCTTTTGGCACTACCCGGATCAGCCATTAATCGAAGATCACCAGAAACGCTCCCTCCGCTTCAGTTGAGGCAAATATCTGTAGATGGAAATACAGTCTTCAACGGTGAAGGGAATGTCGAAACAATAGAATTTTTGACAACGACTAACCAACTCACATTGAAGTTCGCCGTTCTTGATTGGTCAACCTTATGTGCCGACCACAAACATCGCATAGAAATACAGGGATTACATTCTGGAGACTCCATAGTTCCTGTGGACGGAGAATGCAAAATCTCTTTGAAAGTTGATTCGATAGCTGAAGGACCCTCTACCCTTACAATGAAACTCCTCCGAGACGGAGAGCCCTCAACACAATCTCAAACGCTTTTCATTCAAAAGAAGCAAGATTGGTTTATTTCAGAAACAATCCTCTTTGCAATGGCAGCCATAATTGGCCTTTTCGTATTGATTGGTGGCTTAAAGCCAAAACGCGTTTGGCAGGAGCCGTTCCGTCGCTAACTGTCCGTCTTATCTGGTCTGTTGCTTTGCTTAGCCATTTTCTCAACCTTACGACTTATACCGCTACCCGGTTCATTTCTCGTATTAGGCCAAAATGTACTCGGGCTTGCACTCGTTAGTTTAGCCCTGCCTTTTGTCGTTGAGGCATTGGTTTGGTTGAGTAATAGACGTTCTTTTACAGGGTGATAAAATCTGGACAAAGAATGAACAGGGTGCGCATACAATCCAAAACTGATAAATAAGGTTCAGGTTCGCGCGGCTATTAAACCACTCGGTGCATGAAGACCGAAGTATAGAGGCCATCATAAAATGCCAGATATTGAGCTATTCAGCTTTGAAGCGTGCCCATTTGCGCAGCGCACTCGGATGATGATGATCGAAAAAGGTATTGATTGTTCCCTTACCGAAGTCGACCTGTACAACAAGCCTGATTGGTGGAAGGAATTATCTCCTCACGGCAAAGTCCCGTTGATTCGGCACAATGGTGAAATTGTGTATGAGTCGCGCATCATCAACGAATACCTTGAAGACGTCTTTCCTGACCCACCGTTACTGCCAAAAAACTCGCAACGCAGAGCTCTTGCCCGAATTTGGATAGACTACTGCGACACATATTTTCTACCAGCCCTTCACAAGCTCATTGGTGACCGGCACGACGAAGACAAACAGAGAGAAAATCGCGCGGCAGTCGCAGAGAAATTCCTATTCATAGAAAACGAAGGGCTAAAGAAGCTCGGTCGAGGCCCTTTCTTTATGGGAGAAGAGATCACGCTCGTCGACCTCCAATTCATGCCGTTTATTGAGAGATTCCCCTGCTATGAAGAACTTTGGGGCGCAGACATACCAGATGAATGTTCCCGCCTTCGCGAATGGATCAAATCTATGGAGCAGCGTGAGAGCCATAGAAAAACCGTGAATACGCTAGAATTTCACATGCAGCGATACGAGAAATACAACAAAGCTGCATAGCAACACAGCCGACCTATCAATGCTACGGATTCTGTAGAACGTTAGTTATCCGCAGATCATCTAGCAAGCTTTTGCGTCATTGAGCGATATGCATTCTCTAGATGTTCTGTAAATAAGACTGGGTCACAAATTCTGGACTCAATAAATTTGCGACGTCCCTCCACTTTCATCTCCGATAGACGCTCTTTATCTCCGGCCAATTCAATAGCAATGTTCATGTACTCTTGCTCTGTCCGAGCACAGAGAAATTCCATACTCATCCCCTTCAGGAAGCCGTAACTTGTTCTCTGTATCCATCTCTCGCCGATCAAAGTGACGACGGGCACACCCATAGATAGCGCATCAATAGTCGTTGTGGTACCGCAATACGGAAACGGATCGAGCGCGATATCAATTTCGTTATAGGCAGCAAGGTATTCATCTCGCGGGAGCAGGCTTTTCAGTATTAATCGCTCACCATCGATTCCTCTTGCCTCAAATTGCTGCCTTATGTGTTGCCGCAAAATTTTATTTGAGAACTTCCCCGTCTTTAAGAAAAGTAGTGAGCCCTGAACACGTTTCAAAATTTCTGCCCAAACTCCGATAACATCCGCGTTCAGTTTCATATGATTATTGAAGCTTCCAAAAACCACATTGGGAACGTCTTTTGGCGAAGAAGGGACAGGCGCGTCACGGATACTATCTGAGTCAAAGCAAAGGTAATGATCTGGCAGGCGTATAATTTCTTCTGAGAAATCAGCTTCAGCGCCCGGCGGGCAAACATTTGCATCCGCGATCACGTAGTCCATCTCTGGCAGGCCAGACGTGCCCGAATAACCGATCCAAGATGCCTGAATTGGCGCTGCTCGATACCGAAACACACTCAGCCGATTGCCTTCAAATTGACCGGTCAGGTCAACAAGTACGTCAACGCCATCACTATGTATTTTTCTCGCCAACTCTTCGTCTGATTGTTCCAATCCACAATGGCAAGAGTCACCAAGTTCTCGAATCTCACGACCTGCAGAATCTGGATTTGGAGTCACATCATACAAAGCAATGTCAAAGTTATTCCGGTCATGCCGGGATAGAACATGCTTTAGAAATTGTGAGACGGGATGGTCTCTAAAATCTGCGGAAAAATAGCCAATTTTAAGTTTCCGACCAGGTGTCAGGTCAGTTGACGGGCTGGCCGTGCTGAGACGCACGTTTGGATCCGGTGCTGCTGCCCATATGGCTGATGTTCTTTCATATTCATCTCTTCGCGATATAGACGGTGTGTACATGGAGAATCGCGCGCGAATGGTCGCGAAGCCATGGTCCTGCGGGTATTCATTTGCGAGGTCATCTGCGATTCTGCGAGCCGTTTCGTACTGCCCTTCCTCACCGTGCAGTAAAACCATATTACCCAATACAATGGGCTTAAGAGCGGGGTTGATTCTAAGACCTTCGCTTAATGATTTTTTCGCTTCGGAGAACCGATACAATGAAACGAGCGCTATGCCACGATTGATATGCGCTTGAGCCATCGTCTTGTTTAAGTGGATCGCTCGATCCGCCGCGCCTAATGCCGCGTCCGGGTCTTTGCTTCGATTGAGCACGTCGGATCGACCTGTCCAAATGATAGCGTCATCAGGTGCCAGCTGTGTCGCGCGTAATGATGCTGATTGTGCGTCTCCTGCACGATTCTGCTGCATACGCACAGCAGCTAGAAGGTTTAGGGTATGTGCATGATTTGAGTCTAGCTCAAGAATTGAAACACACAATTCTTCTGACTTCGTAATATCACCCTGACTATAAGCAGCGACTGCATCACTGAAGGTGTATTGAAGCTTCTCCAGCGCGTTTTGATCGAACTGTGACGGCGCCGACATGCGTGGATGCCTCCCCTCTCCGTGGTAGGTCAGGAATACCACCACTAAGCCAAGCCGCAAAGAAGTGGCGGAGGGACAGGGACTCGAACCCTGGGACCCCTACTTGGGGTCACGGATTAGCAATCCGCTGCATTACCACTCTGCCATCCCTCCGCAGGGTTGAGCGGGCGTGGAACATGTAAAGTTACGAAGCGGTTGTCAAGCGCGCCTATCGCGCGTAGAAACGTTTCTAACAAAACTGATTAACTTAAACAAATCAGTCGGTTACCAGGGCGCTCCGCGACACATATAACATCCTGAGGCATGAACCCTGACCGGTAACGCGCTACTGAAGCACTACAAATCACCCGAGCCATCCCTGCAAATTTCGACTGCTCTGCTGTTTGGCTTGGTTTTACTATTCTCTCTGGCCGGTCTCGGTCGAGAAAGCCACGCCGTTGACGGTGAGGAAGGGCTTTCCGGTGAGGTGAACATTGGCGGGTCTATTGCCACCGGCAATACTGATACCACTCGCGTTGATGCAGAAATTAAAGCCCGTTTTAAGGCCGACCGATTGGAAGACAATTACCGGCTCATGGCTGAATTCTCCGATGACAATGGCAGTACAACCGCTCAACGCATCTTAGGGTCAGTTGAATCCCGATGGGACATGCGGGAAAACCTAATTGTTTTTGGATACCTAGAGTATGACGACGATCGGTTCTCTGGATTCAAATATGAAGTCGAAGCCGCTTTTGGAGCGGGTTACAAAGTTATAGATGACGATAGCATGCGCCTACTGCTCCAAGCCGGCCCAGGTTACCGCTATAGCAAATTTTCGACACCCGCGCCTCCGGCCCCTCCGTTGGTGAACTCTTCGGAGAATGAATTTCTTATCCGTGGAAGCGCTGATTTCGATTACGACATCACTGACACAGTTAACCTAACCAATGTCTTTATCGTGTCCTGGGATAGCAGCCGAACAAAGTTAGAGAACACCCTCGCGCTCACGAGCAAATTAATCGGTGACCTATCAACACGCCTATCGGTCAATGTGCGCTACGATATTGACCCACCTCTCCTGACCAGAAAAACAGACACCCTGTCTAAAGTTTCTCTGGTTTATGGATTTTAGGGCTGGCTTAGTTCCGCCAGAACGTGAATGTGGGGGAAAAGTAACGCTCCTAGGTTAATCCTTTTCAGTTTGTGCACGTTAGCACTTGCCACCCAAGGGGCCGCCCAAACACCGATAAAGTATGACATAGAGCTTCATTTAGGTGGTATTGGCACCGATGGCGCCAATGCCATCGTTCCACTTTCGGACGGTGGCTTTGCTCTCGGTGGTTGGAAATCAAACGACGGAGAGACTGACCTAACAGAAAGCTGGGTTGGTCGCCAGTTTCAACCTCCGCGGCAAGATTGATTTCATGCATCGATACAGTGGAGCTGGAGACCTGAGGGCACTCGCGATAACGGCGAGGAAACCCATGGCTACGCGGTTGCGGGGTCTTCTCAACGCGTGAGAACGCTAGACCAAGATATGTGGCTTCTCATAAAACAAGAGATATCGACCTCTCGCCCTAGGATTCTAGCACCGGGACAGTAATTCCGTTTTGGACAGCCGGGCGAGCACCAATCATTTCAAACCAACGTTTAACGTTGCTCCATTCGCCAAGGCCGTCGAACATCATCTCCGCAGAACGTGCCCAACCATAACTGGCCACGTCTGCGATGGAATATGCACCCGCGAGATAGTCATTTTCTGCAAGACGCTTATCCATTACGCCGAGTATCCGACGACTTTCATCCGTATACCTTTTCTTTCCGTAAGGAACATCTTCTTGTGCGAAACGTACAAAATGGCCCATCTGCCCAAACATGGGGCCGATGCTACCCATCTGAAACATTAGCCATTCAGTTACGGCAACGAATTTGCGCGGATCCTCAGGGAGTAACTCGCTTTTGGTCTTTCTGGCGAGATACATAAGAATTGCACCTGATTCAAATACGGATATTGGTTCTCCGTCTGGCCCGTCGGGATCAACGATAGCCGGTATTTTGTTGTTCGGGCTGATCTTTAGAAAATCCGGAGCAAATTGCTCGTCCTTACTAATATGAACGACGTGGGCTTTATAAGGCAGCCCTACTTCTTCAAGCATGATGGATGCTTTCCATCCGTTAGGCGTTGGAAAGGTGTAGAGGTCGATCACGGTAAATTCCTCTTAGTTACATTCTGTTTTTTGCGCACGCATCTGGAGTGAATGAGACAGCAGGCTTAACCAGGAAGGTTTCTCCATCACTATCTGCGATAAAAACTGCGGTTTCACGGCTAAATCCATCAGCGCGAGCCAGAGCAGAAAGGTTCGCCCACATCGTAAAATAGTATCCTAATTCGACGACCTCGCCACCGCGTTCAAACGCTATTAGTTGATAACGAGGATCACTTTCTAAGCGCGTGTTTAATTCTGCTGCCCGGTCGCCAACCCAGTTTAGCTTGGCGAGAGGCGGTGGTACGGGTCCTCCGGAAGCAACGATAAAAACCCTATCCCACTCAAACGGCGTGAGGTTTGCCAAACATATGAATGGACTGTCGGGTTCAGGTCGCCCGCGCATTGTCGAAAAGGCAGTTTCTGCTGAGCGATCGGAAATGATAGTCGCCCTCGCAGTCATCTCGAGACCAAAGTTTCTCATCCACTTCGGCGACACCATTGCGTCATAGGCCCACCATCCGGCCAGCGCTGTAACGATAGCAACCACAGAAATCCAAATGCGACCTTGGCGCCAAATCGCTCCACCCGAATTGTCGGTCATGCTTTCACTTTCTATTAGGACTAGCCCCTATCTGTTGGGACCTAAGAGGCGCAGAAGACGCGCCTAAGGAGATAGTTTTTTACGTAGCAATTCGTTGAGCATTCCCGGATTGGCCTTGCCACCCGTCTGCTTCATGACTTGACCAACAAACCACCCAATAAGCTTGTCTTTGCCTCCACGGTACTCTTCGACCTTATCGGAATTATCCGCCATAACTTGCTCGATCGCCGCTTCGATCGGACCTTTGTCCGTGATTTGTTTTAACCCCTTCTCCTCGACGATAGATTCAGGGTCTTTGCCCTCTTCCACCATGATTTCGAACACATCCTTCGCGATACGGCCAGATATCGTGTCATCAGAAATGAGATCGATGAGTTTGCCCAGATTGGACGCAGGCACCGGGCTGTCACTGATCGAGATACCCTTCTTGTTCAGAGCACCAAATAAATTAGTGATAACCCAATTCGCAGCAGCCTTCGGGTCACGGCCTTTAGCAACGTCTTCGTAATAGGCTGACGTTTCCTTTTCTACGACAAGCACACCAGCGTCATATGCCGTTAGGTCATAGTTAGACATGAACCGTTCTTTTTTTTCGTCGGGCAGCTCGGGAAGCGTCGCCTTAATGCGCTCGATATAGTCATCATCAAAGACCAGCGGAAGCAAATCGGGATCAGGAAAGTAGCGATAGTCATGCGCAAATTCCTTTGATCGCATCTGCCGCGTCTCACCTTTATTGGGATCGTAAAGGCGTGTTTCTTGTTGGATATCTCCGCCTGACTCATAAACATCGACATGACGTCGCGCTTCATGCTCGATGGCTTGCATGACAAATCGCACTGAATTGACGTTTTTCACTTCACACCGCGTTCGCAGCTCTGTCGAGCCAGTTGGCCGAACAGAAACGTTGGCGTCGCACCGCATTGAGCCCTCGTCCATATTGCCATCACAGGTACCCAAGTAACGGACGATCGATCGCAATTTCCGCAGGTATGCTCCAGCTTCCTCTGGTGATCTCATATCGGGTTTCGACACGATCTCCATCAAAGTGACACCCGACCGGTTCAGGTCAATGAATGACTTTGTCGGATGCAGGTCATGAATAGACTTCCCAGCGTCTTGTTCCAGGTGAAGTCGCTCAATACCAACCTCGCGGCTAGTTCCATCAGGCATATCAAGAATGACGGTGCCCTCACCAACGATAGGAATCTCGAACTGACTAATTTGGTACCCCTGAGGCAAATCCGCATAAAAATAGTTCTTACGCGCAAAAACACTGCGCTTATTAATTTGCGCCTTCAGCCCCAAACCTGTGCGCACGGCCTGCTCAACCGCGACCTCATTGATAACCGGCAACATGCCCGGCATTCCGGCATCAACGAATGATACCTGACTGTTTGGCTCTGCACCGAAGTCTGTCGGCGCACCCGAAAATAGCTTGGCGTTTGAGATAACCTGGGCATGAACTTCCAACCCAATGACCACTTCCCAAGTTTCAGTTTCTCCTTTGATGAGAAAGGTCATTCTCTACCCCTCCCCTTCGAAGGGATGCTCAGTGAAATCCGCCGCTTCTTCCAGCACACCAGCGACACGGAACAATGTTTCTTCATCCCATCTCTTGGTCAAAAGCTGAAGACCGAGTGGCAATCCTTCACTAGATAAACCGGAGGGAACTGAAATACCAGGAAGCCCAGCCAACGACGCCGGAACAGTAAACACATCGTTTAAATACATTGCGAGGGGATCGTTAGAATTCTCACCGAATGGAAACGCCGGCGTCGGTGCTGTCGGAGTCAGAATTGCATCAACACCTTTAAACACATTCACGAAATCTTGGTATATGAGTTGCCGCACCTTCTGAGCTTTGAGGTAGTAGGCATCATAGTAACCGGCTGACAATGCATATGTCCCGATAAAGATCCTACGCTTCACTTCGTCTCCAAATCCGGCCGCACGTGTCTTGACATACATGTCGTCAAGGCTGTCACCTTTAACACGAAGGCCAAAGCGAACTCCGTCATATCTAGCCAAGTTAGAAGACGCTTCCGCTGGAGCCACAATGTAATAGGTCGGCAAAGCATATTTGGTGTGGGGTAGCGCTATATCAATAATTTCGGCACCGGCGTCCTTGAGCCACGTGATTCCTTTGTCCCAAAGTGCCTTCACATCGGCGTTTAGTTCATCCAGCCTGTATTCTGAAGGAATTCCGATACGAAGCCCCTTAATATCCCCTGTAAGTGATGCCTCGAAATCAGGCACTGGCAAGTCTGCCGAGGTAGAATCTTTTGGATCGTGACCAGCCATTGCAGACAGCAGTAGCGCAGAATCACGGACGGTTCTGGTCATTGGGCCTGCCTGATCAAGTGAGCTTGAGAAAGCTACGATCCCCCAACGAGAGCAGCGCCCATAAGTGGGCTTCATACCTACGATGCCGCAAAAAGATGCCGGTTGACGGATAGAGCCTCCGGTATCAGTCCCTGTCGCCGCAATGCACATGCGCGCTGCGACTGCGGCAGCTGATCCTCCAGACGACCCACCTGGCACGAGATTCGAGTTGTCGCCCGTTTTTTTCCAAGGGTTGACCGCTGCACCGTAATAACTGCTCTCATTGGACGACCCCATGGCGAACTCGTCTAAGTTCGTCTTACCCAGAGTTACCGCTCCAGCAGCTTTTAAGTTCGCCGTTACGGTGCTCTCATATGGTGGTGTAAACCCATCAAGAATATGCGATGCGGCGGTAGTAAGGATGCCTTCTGTGCAAAATAAATCTTTAATACCTAGGGGTAGTCCTTCAAGAGCACCTGCTTGCCCTTGACCAATATTGTAGTCAGCTTCTTTAGCCCGCTCGAGTGCCAGTTCAGGCAATTCAGTTATGTATGCATTGAGATCGCGATGGGTATCCATCGCCTCAATGTGCGCCTGAGTTAATTCAACTGCACTAAAATCACCTTTTGTTAGGCCATCACGGGCATCTGAAAGGCTAAGCTGAGTAAGCTCGGTCATCACTCAACCACCTTCGGCACGCCAAAAAAGCCTTCATGCGCTTCAGGAGCGTTCGTAAGAACCTTGTCTGCGTGTCCTCCGTCAGAAACGGCATCCTTTCGCCAACTCAAGGTCATATCCGTTCCGCCCGACATGGGCTCAACCGCGTCCGTATCAACTTCCTGAAGTTGTTCGATCCAGTTCATGATCCCGCTAAGCTCTTTGGCTAGAGGCGCAAGATCTGCATCAGCTACGTCGATACGAGCAAGGGTTGCTATTTTTCTGACTGTGGCGTCATCGAGCGACATGGGCTATGGGTCTCACTTCAAGAGTTGATATCGCCACACCCAACTGGGAAAAGTGGCGGAAAGTAAGGGCCGCGATGATGTATCATTGGGTATGACGATCTGCAAGCCCACTGCCCTATTGGACGAACTAGGGACTGGCCAATGCCTTTTGGGGCTTGATGTCGGGACCAAAACCGTCGGTGTGGCCATATCTGACGGCGCTCGGATCATTGCCTCACCCCTAACCGTCATTCAACGCACCAAGTTCACCAAAGACGCAGAAGCGCTTTTTACCCTCATCGACAACAACAATGCTGGGGCGCTGGTCGTTGGCCTGCCAGTTGAAATGGATGGGAATGAGGGGCGTCAGGCTCAATATGTCAGGACTTTTGTAGACAATCTCTTGAATCTAAGGGATTTAACGGTGGCTTTTTGGGACGAACGGCTGTCTACGGTTGCTGTTGAGCGCATGATGATAGAAAACGCTGACTTGAGCCGTAAAAAGCGCAGCAAAGTGGTCGACCGAGCCGCCGCAGCCTATATCTTGCAGGGTGTCATTGATTTTTTGCCGAAAAATTGACCCTAAAACAAAGTCATTTGTACGCTTGTCGAATGTAAAGACCTCCCATATAGTCGGTGCTCATGCGTGACCCTATATTCCCGCACTGTCACCTGCTCGGGATCGAAGGGCTTTCCCCCTTAGAAATCAATCGCCTATTGGATTTGTCAGATCCTTATGTGGAGCAGAATCGTGGGCCCGATAAGGCCTCTGAAAGCCTTAAGGGGCGGACGGTTGTTAACCTGTTTTTTGAGAACTCCACCAGGACACGCACATCTTTCGAACTCGCTGCACTTCGCCTGGGAGCCAACGTCATCAATATGCAGATCGGCTCAAGCTCGGTCTCCAAGGGCGAAACTCTGATCGACACGGCAGTCACACTGAACGCGATGCACCCCGACGTGCTGGTCGTACGGCACCCTCAATCAGGCGCGGTTAAACTTCTATCTGAAAAAGTGAATTGCGCCGTGGTCAACGGTGGTGACGGTAGCCACGAGCATCCGACTCAAGCCCTACTAGATGCCCTAACCATCCGCCGCCGGCGCAATAAGATCGAGGGACTTAAAGTCGCGATCTGTGGAGATGTCGCTCACAGCCGCGTCGCCCGATCCAACTTTTATCTACTCCTAACCTTAGGTGCTGAGGTCCGGGTTATTGCCCCCCGCACACTCATACCCAGCGAACTCGCCCGCTTAGGCGTCCAGACCTTTACAGATATGCGCGAAGGCTTGAAGGACTGTGACATTGTCATGATGCTTCGAGTGCAGAATGAACGCATGACTGGAAGCTTCATCCCATCAGTCAGAGAGTATTTCCGCTTCTTCGGTCTTGATCGCGAGAAACTTGCTTTGGCAAAACCAGACGCGCTGATTATGCACCCAGGCCCGATGAACCGAGGCGTGGAAATTGACTCTGACGTAGCAGACGACTTCGAACGCAGTGTCATTCGGGAACAAGTCGAACTTGGAGTGGCCGTACGAATGGCCATCCTCGAACTTCTGGCGAACAATTTGTCGGCTAAGCGCGCTGATACGGATGGTGTTAAATGACCGGGGATCAGCCAGTTAAGACTGCATTCACAGGTGCGCGTCTGCTTGATCCAGCCAGCGGGCTGGATGAGATTGGTGACATACTGTCAGATGGCGAAAAGATCGCAGCCGTCGGCCCAAATCTGTTTGATGGCAGCCCCCCTTCCGATGCCACTGTAGTAGATGTATCTGGTCTTTGCGCCGCTCCCGGTCTGGTCGATATGCGCGTTCAAATTCGTGAGCCGGGTGAAGAGCATAAAGAATCGCTGCGCAGCGCGGGAGAGGCAGCCGTTGCGGGCGGTGTCACGTCCATGGTGTGCCTGCCAAATACCGACCCCGTTTTGGACGATGAAGCGACACTCGAGTTTGTCGCCCGGCGAGCCAGACTTCACGCTTTAACAAAAGTGTATGCGTACGGAGCTGCAACTAAAGGCCTCAAAGGCGAAGAACTAGCGGAACTAGGTTTACTGGCCGACGCTGGTGCCCTCGGCTTTACAGACGGCACCGTTGGCATAGCGGATGCGCAAGTAATGCGGCGTGTACTCGCTTACGCCGCCACATTTAATCTCATGGTCGTGCAACACCCGGAGGACTCCTCACTTGCAGGAAACGGTGTGATGAACGGCGGCGAAACAGCCACCCGATTAGGACTCTCTGGAATTCCAAGAGAAGCCGAAATCATCATGCTAGAACGGGACATGCGCTTAGTTGAAATGACGGGTGGGCGATATCACGCCGCGCATATTTCGACAGCCGATAGCGTTGAGATTATTGCCCAAGCAAAACAAAAGGGACTGCAGGTCACCTGTGATACGGCACCATTCTATTCAGCGCTGAACGAACTTTCAGTTGGAGATTATCGATCCTTTGCTAAGCTGTCTCCGCCACTCCGCAGCGAAGAAGATCGACAGGCTATTGTTGAGGGCCTCAAATCAGGTGTCATCGATGTCATCGCCAGCGACCACTCTCCGCAAGACCAGGACAGCAAGCGACTACCGTTTGCCCAAGCTGCCTATGGGGGATCTGGATTAGAAACCCTGCTCGCCGTTTCGCTTGAATTGGTTCACAATCAAGACCTACCCCTACTCGACGTGCTCGCAAAGCTGACGTCTATACCAGCGAAACTTTTAGGGTTGGATGCGGGGCAGTTGCGAAAAGACTCTCCAGCAGACCTCGTATTCTTTGACCCGGGCATCGGCTGGAAAGTCATTGGCGATAACTTCAGATCCAAGTCTAAAAACACGCCATTTGATGGGCGCCCAGTTCAAGGAAAAGTTATAAGAACCGTAATTGATGGCCGCACCGTTTTTGACGCCATGACCAATGCTGATCCAGCTTGAACCTACTTCTTGGACGTTCACCTTAATTGTTGTGGGCGGTTACTTGATCGGCTCTATCCCGTTTGGGCTTTTGTTGACCAAGACGGCGGGCGCCGGAGACATTCGAGATATTGGATCCGGCAATATCGGTGCAACGAATGTCCTTCGTACCGGGAGGCGCGGCTTAGCTGCAGCCACACTTCTCTTAGACGGTGGTAAAGGCGCTCTGGCCGTGTGGATCGGCGCCATGATGGCGATCCCTCAAGCGGTGGAGGTCGGAGGATTAGTTGCAGGCGCTGGCGCGGTTCTTGGCCACAATTTTCCTATCTGGCTGCGCTTTCAAGGTGGCAAGGGCGTGGCGACAACTCTCGGCATGATGTTAGGGGCCGTTCCTATTGTTGGTGCCATGGCCAGTGTCACATGGATCGCGATGGCAATTATATTTCGGTACTCATCGCTGGCGGCTTTAATAGCCCTCGCCGTCGCGCCCCTCTTCGCTCTGCTCCTCGGCATGACCAATCCCGCATTAATGTTCCTGGCTCTGGCCGTCCTTGGCTGGGTCCGCCACTGGGCAAATATCGGACGCCTTCTTAAGGGCGAAGAGCCTCAGATTGGCGGATCATAGTCACAATGTCATCCGCCATTCCAACGGATGAAGAAACATTAGCTAGGCTTCAGCCCATTCGATCGCAAGGTATCGGTTCGGTGACCTACCACAATATTATCAGCCGGTATGAAAATGCGCAGAACGCTGTGTCCGCACTTCCAGATTTAGCGAAGCGAGCTGGGCGACGAACACCTTTCAAACCGGCTACGCGCGAGTCAGTCCAGCGAGAATTAAATCAGTTAGAGAAGATACGTGGACAACTCATCCGGTTCGGCGATGAGGATTATCCCGTCAATCTCGGCCAGATATCTGATGCGCCACCATTCCTAACAGTGCTCGGAGACATATCTCAACTTAGAAAACCGTCTGTCGGTATCGTTGGTGCTCGCAATGCATCGCTCAATGGCAAAAAAAATCGTCAATATGCTGACCGCCGATCTATCTAAGGCCGGCTACACCGTGTGGTCTGGCCTTGCCCGTGGAATAGATACGGCAGCCCATATTGGAGCAGTCAATCAGTCAACGGTTGCCGTCATGGCGGGTGGTGTTGATGTGGTCTATCCCCGCGAGAATTCAGACCTACACGCTAAAATATCTCAATGTGGCGCAATCGTCTCGGAAATGCCCGCTGGAACAGAGCCCCAAGCCCGCAACTTCCCCCGAAGAAACCGTATTATCTCGGGCGCGAGCCAAGGCGTCGTATTTGTAGAGGGCACACCGAAATCGGGCTCACTTATTACAGCCCGCTTCGCCCTGGACCAGAGTCGGGACGTATTTGCTTTTCCAGGATCACCGCTAGACCCTCGTGCACGCGGACCAAATGGACTGATTCGTGATGGCGCCATTCTAATACGCTCAGTAGAGGATGTTTTGGACGAACTGGCCAACACGACAAAAAATCTGTTCACCGCAGCCTCGCAGCCACAGACAGCATCCCAACCCATTGAAATAATTGATGAAAAAGAGGTGTACGCAACACGCTTACGAATCCTTCCTGAAATTGGGCGAACCCCAGTGACAGTTGACGAACTGCGACGACAGTGCCAAGTGTCTGCCCCCGTTCTCGCTGCTGTGCTTCTTGAATTAGAACTCGCTGGCAAAATATGTGGTCTCGGGTGACATTAAAAAAAGTTTGAGCGACCTGAGCAATCATCAAATCGCTCAATAATTAGACAGGAACGCGAAACCAGATCGATGAATAGCATTGTCATCGTCGAATCTCCGGCCAAAGCGAAAACCATCAACAAGTATCTTGGCGATGGCTTTACTGTTATGGCCTCCTACGGACACGTTAGGGATCTACCCCCGAAGAATGGGTCGGTGAGACCAGACGAAGACTTCGCTATGGATTGGGAAGTTGCCGCCCAATCGAAAAAACACCTCATGGCCATTGTTAATGCCGCAAAAAGTGCTGACGCTATATATCTCGCTACTGACCCGGATCGCGAAGGCGAAGCCATTTCCTGGCACGTTTTGGAAGAGTTGAGAGATCGCAAGCTTTTAAATGGCTCAGAGGTAAAACGCGTTACCTTTAACGCGATTACTAAAGCGGCCGTCTTAGAAGCCATGGACAACCCCCGCGAGCTCGATACAGAGCTCGTGGACGCTTACTTAGCGCGCCGAGCGCTCGATTACTTAGTCGGATTTAATCTTTCACCCGTCCTCTGGCGAAAGCTTCCGGGCAGTCGGTCAGCGGGACGAGTTCAGTCGGTCGCACTTCGATTGATATGCACGCGCGAGCTCGAAATTGAGAAATTCGTGCCCGAGGAATATTGGACGGTAGACTCCACGCTCACAAAAGACAGTGATCAATCCTTTTGCGCGCGGTTAACCCATCATAAGGGTGAGAAGCTCGACAAATTTGGGCTCCCCGACGAAACAAGTGCAAAAGCCGCCCAAGCGGCCATCGAGAACGCGTCATTTTCGGTTGAGTCCGTTGAGAAAAAGCAGAAACAACGGCGTCCCTACGCCCCTTTCACAACATCTACCCTACAACAAGAAGCTTCTCGGCGGCTTTACTTCAGCGCTCGGCAAACAATGGATATCGCACAGCGGCTCTATGAAGGAGCCGACATGGGCGGCGAAACCGTCGGCCTCATCACGTACATGCGTACGGATGGAGTTCAAATTGACAGCGCCGCGGTCAACACCATTCGAAGTGTCGTTGGACAAGACTTCGGCTCAGAATACGTTCCCGAAAAACCTAGGGTCTATTCCTCCAAGGCAAAAAATGCACAGGAGGCGCACGAAGCCGTAAGACCGACTGACCCAGCTCTTCGCCCAAAAGATGTTGAACCCTACCTTTCGAAAGATCAGCTTCGCCTTTATGAACTCATTTGGAAG
>JAURPI010000034.1 GCA_030835385.1 Alphaproteobacteria bacterium
CCGGCGTGACCGATTACATTTACTTAAGTTCAGTTGGAGCCGGAGCAGACACTCCGGCGCAACGTCGTCGCTATCCCGGGATTAATTTCGACACCTTTGGTTCGACGTTAGAGAAGAAAGGCTACGTTGAGACGGCATTCATAGCCAGTGGCCTTCGGCACAAGATAGTGCGTAGCGGTTCGATTTTGGTCGAATTTGGTAGAGAGCCGCCGCCCGGCCCTGGAAGGGGATACTTCACGGAGGATCAGGACGTTTTAGGCCCCATTACTTATGATGATCTCGCACTTCTTATGGAGCGCTGCGTCGGAATTAACGGATGTACCAACAAGATCTATCACGCCAACGATGATACGCTTGGTCCTGAATACAATCATTGGCTTTACCGCAGATTTGCTCCGCGGGACAAGCTTGATGAGGCTTGTGATCATCTGCGTCCCATATAGAGCTATCAAGACTAATCGCTTCGTCTCGACTCAATGTGAGTCGGAATTGCCACACCTTTGAATCTATTGGGAAAAATTGATCAACTTTGGTTGACCGTGTAACTCGCGCGTGATTCCATTCGGTTATGGCGATTGGAACAGACCCGACCAAGAAGGCAAAGCAGGTGCTGGCACCGCTACTTGGTGCCGCGCTAGTCACCTATTTTGCATATCATGCGGTTCAAGGAGACAGGGGCCTTTTGGCATGGTGGCAGTTACGCCAGCAAATGGATGCCGCAGAAATTGAACTGGCGTCGATCAAAGCGGAACGAGATTACCTAGAAAATATGATCTCATTGCTCAGGCCCGAGAATTTGGACTTGGACATGCTTGATGAGCAGACGAGACGAGTGCTGGCTTTTGCCCAACCTGGTGAGTATCTCATCATACCCACTGACCACACCCCCTAAGTCCTCGTTATCGTCTTTAATAGTGCCGAAAACTAAGTGATTTCCATTCGCACATAGCGATAAGGAAACGTCTTATTTTGCGATCTTAAATATGAAAGGTTACGCTATATTATCTAAAATCGTAATAAAATGACGTAAGTGAGTAAGAGCATTACTTACAAAGCGACATCGATTCAGGGGCTTAACCAGTATTTAGTTCATTTATAATTTGTGCAGTGCAAACAGTGGGTTAACGGCAGTTTAACTTGCACACAGCAGTACTCACTGCGATAAATCACACAGATAGTCGTGCCAAAATAATAAAAATATTGGCACCGAAACAGGAACGGGGATACCGCATGGCCGCTCGTAAATCTGCCACTGCCAAGTCATCTACGTCGAAAGCGAAGACAAAAAAATCCGCTAAATCTGCAAAACGATCATCGACGGCCAAAGAGCCCACGGTCGACCAGCAAGTCCAATTTTATAAAGATATGCTGCTTATCCGGCGCTTCGAAGAACGCGCTGGCCAGCTTTATGGCATGGGACTCATCGGAGGTTTTTGCCACCTCTACATTGGCCAAGAGGCAGTTGTTGTTGGGCTGCAAGCAAACGTCCTCGTCGCTGACACCCTGATTACGACCTATCGCGACCATGGTCACATGTTGGCGGCAGGGATGGACCCGAAAGGGGTGATGGCGGAACTGACTGGACGCATTGATGGATACTCGCGCGGGAAGGGCGGATCCATGCATATGTTCAGTCGCGAGAAAGGTTTCTTCGGCGGACACGGCATTGTCGGCGCCTCCGTGCCAATCGGAACAGGGCTAGGGTTTGCGCATAAATACAACGAAGATGGCGGCGTAAATTTTTGCTATTTCGGCGATGGTGCGACCAACCAAGGTCAAGTTTATGAAGCCTTTAATATGGCCGCCTTGTGGAAACTGCCGGTCATATACGTCATTGAGAACAACAAATACGGCATGGGCACGTCGATCGAACGTGCATCGGCTTCTACTGACTTGCATCGGCGTGGCGAAGCCTACGGCATACCCGGTCGTGTTGTAGACGGCATGGATGTTGCCGCTGTTTATAAGGCTGGCCAAGAGGCTGTGGAGTATGTTCGCAGTGGTAATGGCCCAATCATTTTAGAAATGAAAACCTACCGTTATCGCGGCCACTCTATGTCTGACCCCGCAAAATACCGCTCCAAAGAGGAACTGGCGAAGATGCGCGGCGAACATGACCCGATTGATCGTTTACGCCTTAAATTGGTGGCCGAAAATGTGCTCGATGAAGACGGCTTCAAAGAGATGGACAAAGCGATCAAGGCCAGAGTGACTGAATCTGCAGAGTTCGCTCAGAGTTCACCAGAGCCTGATCCAAGTGAATTGTTTACAGACGTCCTACGTGACGTTGCTTGACGTAAAACAGCGACCAGAAGTGGATAACACTTGGCGTTGTAGCGCCCGTATACGGGTCAATTAAGGGAGTGCGTATCCTTGGCGACGGAAATTCTCATGCCCGCGCTGTCACCGACGATGACAGAAGGCACGCTTGCCAAATGGTTGGTGAAGGAAGGCGATACGGTTTCGTCCGGTGATCTTATCGCCGAGATTGAGACTGATAAGGCGACTATGGAACTTGAAGCCGTAGATGATGGCACAATTGGCAAGTTACTCGTGGCTGAAGGTTCGGAAGGCGTTGATGTGCACGTGCCAATCGCCCTCATTCTGGATGAAGGTGAAAGTGCGGACGATATCGAGGTGCCCGCTACAAAAGCACCAGTGCCAAAAGAAGAGCCAGAGACTGAAAGTGTTGACGAACCGACCGATGCACCGCGTCCTGCTGCACCAAAGCCGGTGTTGGACGCTGATGAACCTGAGTTGGGTGAGACGGCGGAGCTGACGGTTAGGGAAGCACTCCGTGACGCAATGGCAGAAGAAATGCGAGAGGATGACACCGTATTTCTTATGGGCGAAGAAGTCGCTGAGTATCAGGGTGCCTATAAAGTTAGCCAGGGGCTGCTCGAAGAATTTAGCGGCAAGCGGGTGATTGACACACCCATCACCGAACAAGGATTTGCCGGTCTCGGTGTTGGTGCTGCATTCGGTAATCTCAAGCCGATTATCGAATTCATGACATTTAATTTTGCCATGCAGGCGATTGATCAAATCATCAATTCAGCGGCAAAAACTTTGTACATGTCTGGTGGCCAGATGGGCTGTTCGATTGTGTTCCGGGGGCCCAATGGTGCCGCGTCCCGTGTCGGCGCTCAGCACTCCCAATGTTTCGGGGCTTGGTACGCACACATTCCGGGGCACAAGCTTGTTGCGCCATGGTCCGGTGCTGATGCGAAGGGTCTACTCAAAGCTGCTATTCGCGACCCGAACCCCGTGATCGTTCTTGAGAATGAGCTTCTCTATGGTTCGAAGTTTGATGTGCCGGTCAGTGATGATTACGTCCTGCCGATCGGCAAAGCCAAGATTGAGAGAGAAGGCAGTGATGTGACCATCACGGCCTTCACGATCATGGTCGGGAAAGCACTGGAAGCTGCGGAACGCTTAGCGGAAAACGGAATATCCGCCGAAGTTATCAATCTGCGCAGTCTGAGACCGTTGGATACGGAGACAATTATAAAATCCGTCCAAAAGACCAATAGATGCGTCTCTTGCGAAGAAGGTTTCCCGTTCTCAGGTATTGGTTCTGAGATTTCTGCGCAAATCATGGAGAACGCGTTTGACTGGCTAGATGCGCCAGTCGCTCGGGTGACCGGTGTCGATGTTCCGATGCCCTACGCCGCCAATCTAGAGAAGTTAGCGTTGCCGCAGGTTGAGCACATTGTAGAGGCGGCAAAGGCCGCATGTTATCGCGCCTAAGGGATGCGAAAGAGGAATTAAGAAATGCCTATTCAAATTCTAATGCCGGCACTTTCGCCCACCATGACCGAAGGTACGTTGTCTAAGTGGATGGTTAAGGAAGGCGACGAAGTTTCTTCAGGGGATATTATTGCGGAGATAGAAACCGATAAGGCGACTATGGAACTGGAAGCCGTTGACGAAGGCACGATCGGTAAGATTCTGGTTAAAGAAGGAACAGAAGGAGTTGAGGTTAACTTACCCATAGGTATCTTGCTTGAAGAAGGTGAGGACGAGGGTGATATCAACGACTCATACAGTGCTTCGGTTGCGCCGCCAAATTCTACAACGGTAGAGCAAACTGCAGAAGCGCCCGCAGCGGAAGTGGCCCCGGCCAAGGAAGCGAAACCAGTTCCCGAAACAAAACCAGCAAAAGTTGCTGATGTCGACCGTGTATTTGCAAGCCCGCTAGCGAGGCGTATTGCTGCGAATGCGGGTCTTGATCTAGGTCATCTCGCAGGAAGTGGGCCAAACGGGCGGATTGTGAAGGCGGATGTTGAAAAGGCAATGTCTGGCGGCGTTGTCAAATGTACAACGGGGCAGGCACAAGGCACTGCAGCTGTCTCGTCTGCCTCATCGAATGTACCTGATTTCGGGCAAGCTTATTCGGAAGAAGAAAACTCCAACGTGCGCAAAGTTATTTCGCGGCGCCTGCTGGAAGCAAAGCAGAACATCCCGCACTTTTATCTCACAATCGAATGCAATATCGATGAGTTACTAGCACTGCGTAAACGACTGAATGGCCGAGATGGGGCAGATTATAAAATTTCAGTCAATGACTTTGTCATCAAGGCCAGTGCTGTTGCTATGCGCAAAGTTCCAATGGTCAATGCCACATGGACCGACGAAGCAATTCGTGTTTACGACAATGTTGATGTTGCAGTTGCTGTGGCGACTGACGGTGGACTAATCACACCCATTATTCGCAATGCCGATCAAAAATGCTTAGCTGTCCTCTCCAACGAGATGAAGGAATTGGCGGGCCGGGCTCGTGAAAACAAATTGAAGCCAGAAGAGTTCCAAGGTGGGGGCTTCTCAATCTCGAACCTAGGCATGTACGGAATCAAAGAATTTTCCGCGATTATCAATCCTCCGCAAAGCGCAATTCTTGCGGTAGGGGCAGGGGAGCAACGACCAGTTGTTAAAGGTGGGGCCCTGGCCATTGGAACCGTGATGAGTTGTACGATGTCTTGTGATCATCGTGTTGTTGATGGCGCCGTAGGAGCTGAGTTTCTTGCCGCATTTAAGCCGTTGATCGAAGACCCCTTAAGCTTGTTGCTGTAGGCGGGCGCAGTTATGGCAGATACAAATTTTGACCTTGTTGTCATTGGTGGCGGGCCTGGTGGATACGTAACAGCAATCCGTGGCTCTCAGCTGGGCTTAAAGACTGCTGTAGTTGAGCGCCAACACCTTGGGGGCATTTGCTTGAATTGGGGGTGTATCCCGACGAAGGCTCTTCTACGCACGTCTGAGGTTTACCATTTGATGCAGCACGCCGAAGAATTTGGTTTGTCGGTGAAGGATGTGAGCTACGACGTCAAGAAAATAGTCGAGCGTTCTCGTAAAGTTGCAAGCCGCTTGTCCGGCGGCGTTGGCATGTTGATGAAGAAGAACAAGATCACAGTGTTTGACGGGCAGGGCGCTTTGGCGGGCATGGGCCAGGTGAAGGTCACCAAAGACAAAAAGGAAGTCGCGACGCTGACGGTCAAGCACATTGTTTTGGCGACAGGTGCGAGGGCACGGACGCTGCCGGGTCTCGAACCGGACGGTAAGCTGATTTGGACGTACAAGGAAGCTATGGTGCCCGAAAGCATGCCGAAGTCGATGCTGGTCATCGGTTCCGGGGCAATTGGCATAGAGTTCGCTAGCTTCTACAGAACGCTGGGCGTTGATGTAACCGTTGTTGAAGTGATGGACCGCGTGCTCCCAGTGGAGGACGAAGAAATCTCGGCGTTTGCTCTTAAGGCCTTCAAAAAGCAGGGCATGAATATCATTACCGGCGCGACGGTAAAAAGTCTGAAGACCGGCAAGTCGAATGTGACCGCTACGATCGAAAAAGAGGGAAAGTCTGACAGCTTAAAAGTAGATCGCGTTATCCTCGCCGTTGGTATTGTTGGCAACGTGGAAGACATTGGCCTGGAGAAGACCAAGGTTAAGGTCGAAAAAACGCATGTTGTAACTAGCAAGTACAGCGAAACAGATGAGCCTGGGGTGTATGCCATTGGCGATCTCACAGGGCCGCCGTGGTTGGCGCACAAAGCCAGCCATGAAGGTGTGATTTGCGTCGAGAAAATTGCAGGTAAAAAGCCCCATCCTTTGAATACGTCTCGGATTCCGGGATGTACCTATTGTCATCCGCAGGTTGCAAGCGTGGGTATGACGGAGGCCAACGCGAAGGACGCAGGACATAAGGTTCGAGTTGGGCGGTTTCCGTTTCTGGGCAACGGCAAGGCCATTGCGCTTGGCGATGACCAGGGGCTTATTAAAACCGTGTTTGACGCGGAAACCGGCGAACTGCTTGGCGCTCATATGATTGGCGCTGAGGTCACCGAACTCATTCAAGGCTATGTAGTTGCCATGACGTTGGAAAGCACCGAGGCAGAGTTGATGGAGACGGTCTTTCCGCATCCAACTCTCTCGGAAATGATTCATGAGTCGGTACTTGATGCATACGACCAAGTTATTCATATCTAAATCATGACCGACTTCACGCCCATTAAGAATCAACAAACACGGACGCCAAAGCCCGAATGGTTGCGCGTAAAGGCGCCGACATCGAAAGCCTATGGAGAAACGCGCAAGCTAATGCGTGATCTCAATCTTCATACGGTATGCGAGGAAGCCGCCTGTCCAAACATTGGGGAATGTTGGACGCAAAAACACGCAACGATGATGATCTTGGGTGATATCTGCACCCGTGCGTGTGCCTTCTGCCACATCAAGACGGGCAGGCCTGGCAATGTTGATCCCGATGAGCCTGCCCATGTTGGCGAAGCGGTTGCTAAACTAGGGTTGCACCACGTCGTGATTACGTCGGTTGATCGAGATGACCTAGAGGACGGCGGTGCCGCACACTGGGTAGAAGTGATCAAATCAATTAAGGCGGCGTGTCCCGATACGACAATCGAAGTGTTGACCCCAGACTTTAGAAAAAAACTCGGGTCGACTGACTTAGTCGCGCAGGCTCACCCTGATGTTTACAACCACAATCTTGAAACTGTGCCTCGTCTGTATCGGACCATTCGACCTGGTGCTCGCTATTTTACAAGTTTGCGATTGCTGGAACGTGTGAAGGAAGTTGTCCCAACCGTTTTTACAAAATCGGGTATCATGGTTGGGCTAGGTGAGACCAAAGATGAAGTTCTTCAGGTTATGGATGACATGCGAGCGGCTGACGTTGATTTTCTCACCATCGGACAATACTTGCAGCCGACGCCAAGACATGCCGCGGTTGATAGATTTGTTACACCTGATGAGTTTGCAGAATATGAAAAAATGGCGCGGGCCAAGGGTTTTCTGATGGTCTCGGCAACGCCTCTCACCCGATCGTCATATCATGCCGATGCTGACTTTGCCCGTCTTAGAGAAGCCCGGGAAAGCAAACTCGCGGCGGCATCTTAGGTCTCATAGCGGCGCGCTGGGAATGGCAGTTCACCACGAGAAGCGGACGCTGCCGTACACCCAAAAGCAGGTGTTTGACCTGGTCGCAGACGTCGAACGCTATCCTCAATTTTTACCGTGGTGCATAGGCTGTCGAAAAACCAAAACCTATGATGACGGGTTTGATGCAGATCTTGCGATCGGTTTTAAGATGGTTCGAGAGGCATTTACGTCACGTGTAATTCTGACCGCGAGAGAACAAGTTGATGTTGTTTACAAAGATGGTCCGTTTAAGCATCTAACAAATAGATGGGGGTTTGCCCCAACGTCTGATGGCAGGGGCTGTGAAATCGATTTTCATCTCGATTTTGAATTCCGGTCTGTTGTTCTACAAAAGTTGATTGGTGTGCTTTTTGAGGAAGCGGTACGTCGAATGGTTTCGGCGTTTGAGGACCGGGCGGCCCAGCTATACGGAAAATCTAATTAGTCGTCCGCCGCGATTGCGTCGTCCTCGTATTCCCTGAGGCGGCTAAGAATGAGTTCGAGAGCAGCCCCCACAGTTGACCGGCGGATATCATCCCGGGTTCCTGCAAAGATGTAGCGTTTTATAACTGCATCTTCTCCGCTCTCAGCGAGAGAAAGGTAGACTAGACCCACCGGTTTATCAGCAGTGCCGCCACCCGGACCGGCGACACCAGTCACGGAAACGGCCAAGTCAGCGCCGGCGTGTGCCAAAGCGCCCTCAGACATCGCCGCGGCCACAATATCACTTACCGCACCAAACTCTGTGATTGCGTCCACCGGAACCCCAAGCAGACGCGTTTTGGTTTCATTCGCATAGGTAACGAAACCACATAAGAAAGCGGTGGAAGACCCAGCGACGTCTGTAAGGCAACTTGAAATAAGCCCGCCCGTGCAGGATTCAGCAGTGGCAATCATCTTTCCGTGTTTGGTCGCTTCTCTAATGACAACGTCCGCCATATCAGTCAGGTCTGTCGGAAGCGTTGCCATCGGTTACCCGCCAAGGAAAAGGGTCAAAAGATACAGGACTACCGCGGCGTATACGGCGGCCGCGACGTCATCAACCATCACACCTAGAGCACCGGGGACGTTCTGTTCAAGCGTCCTGATCGGCCAAGGTTTGTAAATATCGAATATGCGAAAGGCGATAAACCCGATTGCATAGAGCAAAATATCAGGTGGAACAAAAGCGAGGGTCAGCCACTGGCCGGCGACCTCGTCAATGACCACCCATCCGGGGTCTTTCGTAGCTTCAGGTGATCTATGGGCTGCGGCCCATCCAACGCAAAAGGCAATAAGGCCCGCAAGTAATAGACTTTCGGGTCCCCAAAAACTGGCCATGCCCCATGCGAAGGGCAGGGCTGCCAGTGATCCGGCGGTTCCTGGGGCTTTCGGGGCATATCCGCTGCCAAACCAGGATAAAATGGTCAAATTCAGTATTTTCATCTTCTGGTAGATACCACTCAATTTGGTGCGCGGTTGAGTTTATGGGGGCCAAGCTCCCCGACCATTAACGCACGAGAACTGCTAACGGACGCAGCTTTTGGGTCTGAGTCAAGACTGCAATATTGCAGTCGTTTCCTCTCTACCTATTGAAAAATTAGAAAAAATGGCCACAATCGGTTCGCTGGGTTACCTGCTTCTGTCTTTCTACCGTACGGCAGGCAGATTTTAAGACGCCGCAGGATATATATTAAGGACCAGAAGAGCTTCCGTGGCGAACCGGAGTCTGTTTTAAGGACCTGGTCGCATCGAAACCGTGAATCCTTATTCGGCTTGGGGATTGGATTTGCGGCTCTTTTTTTGTGTGTCGGGGAAACACATGTCGAAGTTTGATCCGCATGATCGAAGCCTGTCAGGTGTTCAACGCTGGCTTCAGAAGTTTTTTCCGGAGCGCCAGATCATTCTGCGCACCGAAGAACGCATGCGCACCCTCCGTCTCACAACAATGCGTCAGGCCATCGCAGCCTCTCTTTTCATTGTTGTTGGGGGCTGGCTTCTCGTTAGCTCAGGCTTAGTGGTTAGCCATAGTGATCGCATTCGCGCGAAGAATATTGAAGTTAAGGACGCTAAGTCTGGCTACGAGCAACTTCTCGCGCAGTTGACCGTTTATAAACGCCGCATTGATGAGATCACTGAAGAGCTCGATGAGAATAATGAGCGCATGGTTTCTTTGGCCGACCGTCAGGTTTCACTTGTTGATCTTAAGACACCGCAAGGCGCTCTTGCCTCGGCGGCTCGCGAGCGAAAACCGGACATAAAGCGTTTGGCACGGAATGGCCGCTTGGGCTCAGATCCAGAGCAAATTGAAGTGGCGATTGGACGGATTGAACTTGAGCGTAATCGTGTCGCTGAAGAGCGCGTAGGTCTACATACTCAATTAGAAAACTTAAAGTCCGATATGACGGACGTGACTGTCGTTCACCAGGGCACGGCCTTTATCGATCCAAAGACTTTAGAGTTGCGCCAACTTGTAATCGAACGTGATCTTGCATCGGCAGAGCGTGATGGTTTGGTGTCTCGCGTTGGTGAACTCGAGAACCAACTTCGGGAAATGGAAAGCACTCAGCTTTTGTTGTTTCACCGTTTTTCCGAGGTGGCTGAAGAGCAAATTCAAAAGATTGAAACTTCGCTGTCAACGACAGGGCTTGAAGTGGACGACCTTCTTGATGCACGTCGTTCTGAATCAGGTAGCGGTGGTCCGTTTATTCTGTTGGAGTCCTTCCCAGGCGATGAGGGGCCGCTACATGAGTCCCTCGTGTCTCTTAATCTAAAGGTTGAGCGTCTGACAGAATTGCAAAACTTGACGGCCGTAATGCCCTTGGAAAAGCCGCTAAAGAAATATTGGATTACAAGCGGGTTTGGAGTTCGAAAAGACCCAATTCTTGGCAAGTATGCGCGGCATCTCGGTCTGGATTTTGGTGGTCCTTACAAGTCAGCGATTCTTAGCCCGGGTGAGGGCAAGGTTGTTTACGCTGGGTGGCGCGGCCGTTATGGTCGCCTCGTTGAGATTGACCATGGTATGGGGCTGACTTCCCGCTACGGTCATATGGCAAAAATTTCGGTTGAGGAAGGTGAGTATGTCGGCCGCGGGACCGAAATTGGCCTTCTTGGTAACAGCGGGCGTAGTACAGGGCCTCACCTTCATCTAGAAGTCCTATACAACGGAAAACAGTTAAACCCGTTAAAATTCATGAGAGCGGGAAGCGATGTTCTCGAGCAAGACTAATGGACAATCAGAACAGGTGACACGCATGAGTGAAGCCCAGGTAAAATCAGTACCGTCGATTATCAGTATCGATCTCAAGGTACAGGGTAATCTATCCAGCAATGGTGAGATTCAGGTCGACGGTAATGTCGAAGGCGACATTAACTGTAAGGCCCTTATTGTTGGCACGAAGGGATCTGTGAGTGGTGAAGTCGTCGCTCAGACAGTTCGCATTCACGGAGCCATTAAGGGACAGGTTAAAGCCAAGTCGGTATTCCTGGCTTCATCTGCCCAGATGTCCGGCGACATTGAGCATGAAAGTTTGGCGATTGAACCTGGTTCGTTTATGGAAGGCCACTGCAAGCGAACTCAAGCTAAGGCGCCGAAAGTTGCGAAACCAGAACCCGTCGCAGTTAAACCAGCTGTAAAAACGCAGGACGTTGAGGCTATGCCCCGGGCGGCCGCTTCTTAAATCCTGGCATCTACAAAGTATTTTCTAAGAGGGCGGACGTGATCCGCCCTTTTTTAATTAGCACAGAACTGCACTAATTCTTGGGTCGGGATAAGTCGGCTGGCAGCGTTTGTGCCAATTGTTGGCTGTTTGACATTACAGCTCGATACACTTGTAGGTTCTCCATAACCCGCTGCACGTAATTGCGTGTTTCTGTAAACGGTATTTGTTCAATCCAATCTATCGGGTCGACGTCCGCCTTGCGGGGGTCTCCAAATTCTTTGATCCAACGTCTTACGCGATGAGGACCCGCGTTGTAGCCGGCAATCGCCATTATGTAGGACCCGTCAAATTGGTCGATTAGGTCACCTAAGTATTTCGAGCCCAGCATTACATTATATGTCGGATCGATGGTCAGCGCGTTGCGGTCATAACGCTCCCGCATTTGCCGGGAAACGGCCCTGGCTGTGGCTGGCATGAGTTGCATTAGGCCACGCGCGCCAACACGGCTGCGGGCGGCAACGTCGAAGTTGCTTTCTTGCCGTATGATAGCAAGCAGCAAAGGTTTTTCGGGAGTATTGGGATATGCGTAGTTTGGAACGGGATATCCGAACTCAACAAGCGTAATGTGATCCTGGGCGGCGCGACGTGCAATCCACACACCAAGGTCTTCGCGGTTGAACTTGCTGACCATCTCAGCTGCGAGATGTCGTTCTGTCGCGAAATCTGACGATTTTGCAGCGGCTAATACAAAAATTCTGAGGTGATCTTTGTTGTCAACCTCGGCCAACATCCTCACCACTTGTGCCAGCCGGCTTTGATGAAATGAGCTGCGCTCGCTTATTGTCGGCAGGGGGTCGAGGGGGAGTTGTGGAAATGTATCGCCGGTTAACTTGGCCAGGGCAAGTTGCCCATAATAGGTGGTGATGTGAACTGCCGCTTTTTGATACCAGTTTTTAGCCAGTTCGGAATCGCCTGCGGCTTCAATTGCGCGTCCAATCCAATAGGCACCACGAGAGAGACTTACTGGAAAGGCTACAGCATCATATACCTTGTAAAAGTGAGGTAACGCCGCTTCCGGATCCTCAAGGAACTGGAGTTGAATCCAACCGGCTAACCACTCCGCCTCAAAGATCGATAGAGCATCTGTTGCATTATTGTTAGCAGCTATTCGATAGGCGTCCGTGATGTCGCCATTCGAAAGCGCTTCTCGCGTGAGTATATGTCGTTCACGCCACCATAAATCAGGCCGAACTGCATCATTTTGTGAACCAGGCAGCAGCTCTGCTGCACTCTCATAGCGGCGACGTTTGTTGCGCCATTTAAGTCGATTGTAGATGAGCCCCGGATCACTCTTCAGGTGTGTAGGAACTTTGGCAATCGCAGCATCAACCCCGTAGGATGATGTCATTAACGCAATGCGTGCCTCGGCTAATTTTTTGTAATCATTTTCAACCCGATGCAACATGCGCCGAGCGCTGTTGGCGTGACCATCCCACAACAAGCGTTCTAGCCTCGCCTTGTGATCATCCTTATCGAATAGTGAGTCAAATGTTCGCAGGAAGGCTCTTTCTTCAGATCGAGTAAAGGTGCTCTCAAGCCAAGCTTGCCTAGCGACTTGGTCTGCTTTTGAGCCTTGGCCAGCTGCTTTGTAGGCCTTTGCCAATGTTGCTCGTCCTGAACCTGATCTGGGTGGAAATTCTTCAAACCAGTCGATTAACTCAGCACGGGTTAGTGAATTATCAGAGGAGGTCTCTTCAGCACGTCGAATAATCGTATCGATCTGTGGCCAGTCCGTGTTCTGCCGTATAAATGCTGTCCTTGCCTTGAATGACGTGTTGGCACCGGATTCTCGAATATAAAGCCAAGCAATGACATCGCCAGCTAATGGATTGTTAACTTCCTTTGCAAGTTCAACGGCTCGATTCCAACGCCGACTTTTTGCTGCAGCAAGAGCTCGTCTAAACGATACGCGATCGGTTTCTTCAAGAAGGTAATCGTAGTCTTTGCTGAAAGGTCCGTAATAGGGCGGTTTCCGAACCGGGAGAATGCGTGCTGTCTGAATTTTGCCTTTTACCGCAGGAACGGGCGGCTTTACCTCCGGGAGAAAGCGGGCGGCGCTTGAGGTGTGGGAGGCTAGCGGTTGAAGCGTTGCGGACAGAAAGACAGCCCCAGCGAGTATCCGCAATGAACGATGGATCATTAAACCTGCCACATCATGTAGGGCTTCAAAGGTATATTTTACCAAGTCTTGGGGTTGAACTAAAGGGTCATGGCCTAGGGGACAACGGTATAAGATGAAAAATTAGACACTACTGGCGTAGTCCCGCTGCTTGCTGCGTCACGTTGTCGGAGCTATGTTGCGCCGCCTGAGATGCAAGTACCTCTCTTTTCACCACGAACTCATTCTGGTGAAGGGGTGATTTTGGAGTGAGTTCCCATGTTTACCGGATCGATTACAGCACTGATTACGCCTTTTCGGGATGGTGCCGTTGATGAAAAGTCTTTCCAAGATATGGTGCAATGGCAGATTGACGAGGGGACACACGCGGTCGTGCCTTGCGGAACGACGGGTGAATCACCAGTACTTAGCCATGAAGAGCACAACCGTGTCATTGAGCTATGCATCGAGGTCGCTAAGGAGAAAATACCCGTAATTGCAGGGACGGGTTCGAATTCAACGGAAGAGGCGATTGCGCTAACCCAGCATGCAGCGTCCGCTGGGGCGGACGCTGCGCTGGTTGTGACGCCTTATTATAACAAGCCGAGCCAAGCGGGAATGATTGCGCATTTTACTGCGATTGCTGATGCGGTGGATCTCCCGATCATTATCTACAACATCCCTCCGCGAAGTGTCGTCGATATGAGCGTAGAAACGATGGCGAAACTTGCAGAGCATAAAAACATCGTCGGCGTAAAAGATGCGACAGGGGATTTGGCTCGACCATTGGCCTCTCGAATTGATATCGGTAGAGAGTTTTGTTTGCTGTCAGGCGATGATGACACAGCCGTCGCTTATCTTGCTCAAGGTGGCTTTGGATGTATTTCCGTATCGTCAAATGTTGCACCGCGGCTCAATGCGGAGCTCCACGATGCCTGGCGAAACGAGCAATTCGATGACGTGTGGCGACTTCGGGATATCCTTCAGCCGCTCAATCAAGCTCTGTTTTGTGAGCCAAATCCTGCGCCGGTGAAGTTCGCATGTAGGCTGATTGGGAAATGCCTGCCAGATACACGTGCACCGATGGTGCCTCTATCTACGCCTTCAATGGCGAAGATAGAAGAAGCGATGCGTGATGCTGGGTTGCTCGACTAGAGCAGGAAGAACATGACTAAGTCCGGATGGATATCAACGGGTACGGTTACCCAAAACCGTAAGGCGCGGCACGACTATAAAATTGAGGACACCTTCGAAACCGGCCTCGTTTTATTTGGCACTGAGGTGAAGTCCTTGCGTCTTGGACGTGGAAATATTCAGGAGTCATATGCGGCGGCCGAAGATGGTGGTCTATACCTCGTCAATGCGTACATTCCTGAGTACGAAGGTGCCAAGCACTTCGGACATGAGCCTCGTCGTAAACGCAAATTGCTTCTTCAAAAGCGAGAGATTAAAAAATTAACCGGAGAAGTTTCTCGTAAAGGCATGACGCTTGTTCCTTTGTCGATCTATTTTAATGACCGTGGTCTTGCAAAACTCAAAATCGGATTGGCGAAAGGTAAAACAGATATAGACCGGCGTCAGACCATTAAAGAACGTGAATGGAATCGCCAGAAGTCACGTTTGCTGCGAGACAAAGGGTAGTGATGGCCGAAGACGATCGAAAAAAATGAGAAACTCATTGAAGCCAAAGAGAATTGGGCTCGCGACGGCCGCGCACTAACGGGACAAACAGCAGACAGCACGCGCAGTCGGTTGCCCCCAGGGCAACGTTTGGTCAAAGACTTCCCCGTACTGGATTTAGGGCCTCAGCCTAATATGCTGCCACGAGACTGGGCATTGTCGACCGCGGGGCAAATCAATCGACCGATCAAATGGTCGTTCAACGATTTAATGGCTCAGCCCCAGGTGGAAATTACGAGTGATATTCATTGTGTGACAACGTGGTCTCGCTATGACAATCGCTGGAAAGGCGTTTCTGCTAAGCACCTTCTTGTGGAAGTGCAACCGCGGGAGAACCCAGCATTTCTAATGATTGGGAGCTATGACGGATATGCGACGAACGTCCCGCTGTCTTGGGTCGACGACGACGATGTCTTATTAGCCCACACGTGGAATGGCGCACCTTTGACGCGTGAGCATGGTGGGCCGGTTCGGCTCGTGATACCCAAGTTATACTTTTGGAAATCAACGAAATGGATTCGACACATCACGTTTATGGAGGGTGATGCGCCTGGATACTGGGAAGCACGCGGCTATCATGCAGTCGGCGATCCATGGAAAGGGCAGCGATACGGTTAGGATACGGTACCTTCTATGATCGACATTGTAGAAGGGGCGGGAGTCGGGAGTATGCGAAGGAGTTGCAGTCCCGCTTTAGAGAATAGAGTTTCAAAATCTTCTGCTGTTCTTTCTCGGCCTTCTAGCAATGTCATAATCCCAACATCGAGATATTTGTTAGGGTCCGCGTCATTCCCAGGATTGAGAACCGCGTCAACAACTGCGACCCGTGAGTCCGGTGACATGGCCGCTCGCACGCTCTTTAATATGCGTATGGCATCAGCATCGCTCCAGTCGTGAAGAATGCGTTTAAGAAGATAGACATCTCCGTCTGGGTGAACAGCTTCGAAAAAATCTCCAGAGACCAGTTTGCATCGCTCCAACATCCCTGCGTCACTTAAATAGGTTGGTTCGGCGATAACCTGCTGTTGGTCAAATAGCACTCCAGACAAAGTTTGATGGTCAGAAAGAATGGCGGCAAGAAGGCCACCGCGACCGCCGCCAACATCAACCACGACCTTGGCATCGCCGAAAGGATAGCTGCTGGAAATAACGCTGTTCTCTGGCCCCGAAATGAGCGCCATCGAAGCGTCAAACAGTGCGCCCAGGTCTTCCTCGGCTTCCAAATGCTCAAAAAAGGGACGACCATGAGCGATCGCAAAGGCGGGCTTCCCATTGTGTATCGCTTCTGGCATCGCTCGATAGGTGTCCCAGACGACATCTTGCCAGGCTAGCCGAACCATTGGTCTCAATGACCCTGGCACTCCTTCGCGTAAGACGTCGGATGCAGGCGTATTTCTGAACGTGCCATCCTGTTCCTGATGAAATATGTCGATAGACGCCAGAAAGCGCATCATTCTGAAGAGAGAGGGCGCGTGGGCATTGCAAACGTTTGCGAGTTCCTCCGCTCTCATCGGACGTTGGTCGAGGTGATCAGCCAGGCCTAGTTCAGCTGCAATACCGATACATCTCGCTGAGAGGATTTGTCCCGTAATTCGCAGAATCGTTCACTGAGCCGAGGCCGTGTCTGTTGAGTGGTCCATAATATGCCCGGTTTCTAAAGCTACACTTGCCACATGGAGTTTGATTCGAGAAACTATGGATTGAAATAGAAATCGAACAGGGAAGGCATCCAAAATGAAACGTCGCAGTCTAATTGCCGCACTTATTGCAGCAACTGTTTCACTCGCTGGAGGAAACCAGGCCATGGCAGAAACGGCGCATGATTTTACTTTTGATTCTATTGATGGTGGTGCCTTACCTCTATCGCAGTACGAGGGAAAAGCTGTTCTTGTCGTCAATACGGCTTCATTCTGCGGCTACACCCCTCAGTATGAAGGCCTTCAGAGTTTGTGGAGTGAATACAAAGATAAGGGGCTAGTTGTTCTTGGTGTGCCGTCCAATGACTTTGGAGCACAGGAGCCGGGAACCGCAGAAGAAATCAAAGATTTCTGTGAAGCCAATTTTGATGTCGACTTTCCGCTTACGGCTAAAGAGGTTGTGAAGGGTGGTGGCGCGCATTCGTTTTACAAATGGGCAGCTGCAGAAAAAGGGGCAGAAAATGCTCCGAGATGGAATTTCCATAAGTATCTGGTCGCACCGAATGGGTCGCTCGTGAATGCGTTTCCCAGCCGAGTAGAACCAATGAGCAAAGAGCTAGTGAGTGCAGTGGAAGCCGTACTCCCATAGGCCAATTCTAGGATATTGCCTTAAACACGTCCTCAAACATCTTGGGTGTTAAACGCCGAGTGTTAAGGTTGTACCGAGAGCAGTGGTAGCTGTCAGCGAGGGTGCGTCCATCAGGCAGTGTGTGCCGCGCTGCATGACCAAAAGAGTAGTCTGATTTCTTTAGTCCTAAAGTTGTGATCACCGCATCATGCGCGATCCGCCCAAGGGCCATGATCGTCTTGAGTTTCGGGAGGTTGGCAAACTCGTCGACCAAGAACGAGCGGCAATTTTTTTGTTCGGCACCGATGGGTTTGTTTTGAGGAGGGACGCAACGTACCGCATTGGTGATCCGGCACTTTTTCATTTTCAATCCATCATCAGGAGATTGACCATAGGTCCCAGTTGCCCAGCCAAATTTAAGGAGAGTTGGGTAGAGTAGGTCTCCAGCGTAATCGCCTGTAAATGGCCTGCCCGTTCGGTTTGCTCCTTGAAGGCCCGGCGCTAAACCAACCACGAGTAGCGTGCAATCTGTGGGACCGAATGCAGGTACAGGGGCGTTAAACCATTCAGGATGTGCATCTTGATTCGCGCGCCGGAACTCGACCAAGCGGGGACATTTATCGCAATCTCGCGGTGGATCGGCGGGAGCATGTGACATTATAGGACTTCAAAGTCGTTATACTTCTAGCTTTATAGCCGCTTCGGACTTGAGTGCAACAAGGGGGCAAACTCTGTGATCGTTATCGCATTAGGCGCGAACTTGCCCAGCAGGGTGGGTCAGCCATTGCAAACATTGCAGGCCGTGGTTCGTGAACTGCCTAAGTGCGGCATAAAGGTTGCGGCGGTTTCACAATGGTATGAATCAAAGCCGGTACCGGCTTCAGATCAGCCGCTCTACATAAATGGGGTGATCAGCGTTGAAACGACTCTTGGCCCCTCTGACCTCTTAAGTACCTTGCTCTCTATTGAGGATGACTACGGGCGAGAACGGCGAGAAGCCAACGCGGCGAGAACACTCGACCTTGATGTCTTAGATTACGATGGGAAAGTCGAGACAGGACCTCCAATTCTGCCCCACCCGAGGCTGGAAAATCGACGCTTTGTCTTATTCCCGCTGCGCGATATTGCGCCAGATTGGCGGCACCCAGTCTCCGGCCTCCAGCTTGAGGCTCTACTCAAGAACCTGGAAGATCCGGGCAAAATTCGGCAGATTAAATAGGTTCTGCGGTCTCAAATGACCGTTTAGACCTAAAAAACCTTGTTTTTCTGCCCCTATCTCACTAAACACAGGGCAAATCTAAGTTCTTTGGCTGCGGATTATGGCCAGTTGCCGGTACATTTGGCGACAAGGTTGATCCCAGCAACACCATGACAGGAACCCGGTATGGCTCGCGTCACTGTTGAAGATTGCGTTGATAAGGTTAGAAATCGCTTTGAGTTGGTCGTTGTGGCCTCGCAGCGTTCTAGAGAAATTTCTGCTGGCGGTGAGCCGTTACTCGAACGTAAGAACGACAAAAACCCGGTAATTGCGTTACGCGAAATCGCGGAAGAAAAGGTAGCTCCTGAAGAGTTGGTCAATGGCGTTATCCAAGGAATGCAGCGTCATGTTGAGGTCGACGAACCAGAAGAAGATGGTTTTGACGCGATTGCCGACGGTCGTACTTTGACTGACGGCACGCAGGATTACACGGATGAGACGGCCGCAGCGTCGGGTATGACCATTGAGAGTTCAGATGGTGATGATCCGCACCCACAGGTCAGTTATGAAGACGTGACAAGTGAGGAAGTGGGCGCTTTCCAAAAAGGCGGCTAACGTTTCGTACTTTTAAGAGAATTTAACCGCGCCCAGGGCTCCTGCGGCGCGGTTTTTCTTTGTTCAGTAGTCTTTAACGGGTCCTGCTGTGATAGTATCTCCTTGAAAACAACAGGAGGTTTCGCCCGGATGTTGCGCCAGTTCGAACTGGTTGAACGTGTGAAGTCCTATGATCCGAAAGCGGACGAGGACGCGATCAATCGCGCCTACGTTTACGCAATGAAGATGCATGGCTCGCAAATGCGGGCGTCGGGGGATCCCTATTTCTCTCATCCCATCGAAGTAGCCGGTATTCTTACAAACTATCGGCTTGATACGGCTTCTATTGTAACGGCCCTTCTGCATGACACGGTCGAAGACACCGGCGCGACTACGGAAGAGATCACTAATTTGTTTGGCGATGAAGTCGGACGCCTGGTTGATGGCGTCACGAAGCTGACTCGCATCCAACTTCAGAATGTTGAAGCGAAACAGGCAGAGAATTTCCGCAAGCTATTACTGGCCATGTCAGAGGACATCCGTGTTCTTCTCGTGAAGCTGGCCGACCGGTTGCATAACATGCGAACCCTTAATCACATCTCTAAACCTGATAAGCGACGCAACATTGCCCTTGAGACGATGGAAATTTATGCCCCATTAGCTGAACGACTGGGGATGCAGGAAATAAAGACGGAGCTGGAAGATCTGGCGTTTGCAGAGCTTCACCCAGAGGCTCGTGCTTCAATACTCACACGTCTCAGGTTTCTTGAGCGGGAAGGCGGCGATCTGGTCGGTCGCATCATGGATGAGCTTGATCACACGATTCAGGCGGCGGAACTGACTGGTTTTGTGTCTGGTCGTGAAAAGACACCGTTTTCGATTTGGAAAAAGATGCAGATTAAGGATGTTAGCTTCGAACAGCTCTCAGACATCATGGCATTCCGGGTGATGGTCGATGATAACGAGGACTGCTATCGAGCACTGGGTGTTATCCATGCGGCCTACAGAACTGTGCCCGGCCGGTTTAAAGACTATATCTCTACTCCTAAGCGCAACGGGTACCAGTCGATCCACACTGGCGTTATCGGGCCTGAGAAACATCGCATCGAAGTCCAAATCCGTACAAATCGTATGCATGAAATTGCGGAGCTCGGTGTTGCCGCCCACTGGCACTATAAGACAGGTTTGGAAGATTTAGCCGGAAGCCAATACAGCTGGCTGCGCGAACTGTTAGATATTCTTGAACATGCTCAGTCTCCAGAAGAGTTTCTGGAGCATACAAAACTGGAAATGTTCCAAGACCAGGTCTTTTGTTTCACGCCCAAAGGGGAGTTGATCAACTTACCTAGAGGCGCCAGCCCGGTTGACTTCGCCTACGCGGTTCATACTGAGGTAGGGAATACGTGCGTCGGTACAAAGGTGAATGGGCGCATCGTCCCATTGCGCATTGAACTTAATACCGGTGACCAGGTTGAGATTGTGACGTCGAAGGCACAAAAACCGTCGCCAGAGTGGGAAGGCTTTGTGGTTACCGGTAAGGCGCGTGCCCATATCCGGCGACGTGTTCGTAGCGAAGCGCACGAAGAATACGCCAAACTGGGCAAAGAAATTCTGCTTAAGTCCTTTGCCAAAGAAGGTTACGACCTAACAGACGATGGCCTCAAAGAGGCCTGTGACAAGCTCGATTTGCCAAGCCCAGATGACATTTACGCGGCTGTGGGCGAAGGCGAGGTAATGGCGCGACAGGTTCTTGAGGCGATTTATCCTGGAGCTAAAGCAAGTCTGCTAACCAAAGTTGTAAATATTTCTAAGGCACGGAAGAAGAACGCTAAATCTACAGAAAGTGCAGTTCCTATTAAAGGGCTGACTCCTGGGCTGGCGTTGCATCTGTCAGAGTGCTGCCATCCGTTACCTGGAGATCGTATTGTGGGTATCTTGACGGCAGGTAAAGGGGTCGACGTTCACACCATCGATTGTGAATCGTTGATCGAATTATCAGATGAGCCGGAGAGTTGGCTTGATATCGTATGGGACGATAAAAAAACCGGCGATATGCTTATGGGCCGAGTTAACCTGGTCGTTCTAAATGAGCCGGGCAGCCTAAGCGCCCTGTCGACCGTGATCGCTCAAAACCAAGGAAACATTTCAAATTTGAAAATTGTTGGTCGATCAAATGATTTCTTCGAAATGGACCTCGACATTGAAGTGACAAGCGTTAAACACTTAACCAACATCATTGCTGCTCTTAGGGCCTCTCCTGCTATTAATTCAGTAGAGCGAGCTCGCGGGTAGGAGTTTCGGTTTCTATGTTTCGGCGCCGCACACAGCCCAGCGCATTCAATTTAGTTCAGGTGTTTTTATGCCCTAAGTCTGGGTGTACGAGGGCGGGACAGTACTTATGGCACCGTCTGCATAGGTTGCCCGGCACGCCACACTCTATCGCCGCCGGTTTAGCTTGTGGCTCAGCAATGTCCGTCACCCCTTTTGTTGGTGTTCACTTCTTCATGGCCGGTGCATTGGCTTGGCTGATGCGTGGCAACGTCCTCGCCTCTGCCTTCGGAACCGTGATTGGTAATCCCTGGACTTTTCCCGTTATTTGGTTGACGACCTACTACCTCGGAAATTTTATACTTGGGAATGGCTTTGCCGTTACAGATTCCGCGTTTAGTTTTTCCGACATGTTTAGCGGCTTGATTCGATCAATGATTGAAGCCGATGGCGCCTTGTTTATAGATCGTGTGTGGCCCGTATGGTGGCCAATGATTGTCGGTAGTATACCGTCCGCTCTTTTAACCTGGATTATAGTCTACTCGGTCTTCTACAAGTTGGTTGACGTTTATCAGACGCGCCGCGCTGCTAAATCCATAGATGGTGAGCAAATATGACCGGCCGGATACGCCTGGGGGTGAACATTGATCACGTTGCGACAATTCGCAATGCCAGGGGAGGGGTCCACCCAGACCCTATCCGTGCCGCGGTGCTTGCTGCCGAAGCGGGGGCGGACGGAATTACAGCCCATTTGAGAGAAGACCGACGTCACATATCTGACAATGATATAGAGCGGCTGGGGCAAGAAATTGATTTGCCGTTGAACTTGGAAATGGCAGCGACCGACGAGATGCTAGAGATCGCTCTACGGCACAAGCCCTTCGCGGCCTGCATCGTTCCAGAGAAACGTGAAGAGCGGACGACAGAGGGAGGGCTTGATGCCGCAGGTGGTCACAATCATTTGGCGCGCTTTGTCCGAGAAATGGGTGACGCGAGTATTCGCGTCTCCCTGTTTATTGAACCGGACCCGGTTCAGGTGAGCGCTGCATCCCAGCTTGGAGCACCGGTTATCGAGTTACACGTTGGCGCGTATTGTGATGCAAAGGACGAGAGCGAGAAAGAGCATCATTATAGACGAATCGTTGAAGCTGCGGAGAAAGCTGACGAGTTGGGCCTGGAATGTCATGCAGGGCACGGCATTAGCTTTGAGACCGTTGGGCCAATCGCTGTAATTCCAACTCTGATGGAACTTAACATTGGTCACTTTCTGGTTGGTGAAGCGATATATGTTAGTCTGGCTGAAACCATTAGAGAGATGCGCCGCCGCATGGATGAGGCCAGGGCGATTAAGCCATCGGAGCAATCATCATGATTATAGGTATGGGGTCCGACCTTATTGATATCCGCCGCATTGAAAAAACGCTGGCCCGTTTCGGCACACGCTTCATTGACCGCATCTATACCGAAGTTGAACAGGCGAAGGCAGAGCGCCGCAAAGGGGTAGGCCAAGCTTACGCCGCAACATATGCAAAACGGTATGCGGCGAAGGAGGCAGCGTCCAAAGCTTTAGGCACAGGATTTCGGCAGGGTGTGTACTGGCGGGACCTTTGTGTCGTAAACCTGCCCTCAGGAAAACCCACGGTTCAAATGACGGGCGGTGCTGCAGAGCGTTTAACATCAATGATTCCAGAGGGTATGGAAGCACGGGTTGAGTTGACGATTACTGATGAATATCCGCTAGCAGAGGCCATAGTTATGATTACGGCAGTGCCCAAAGGCAGCGGTTTTCCTTAATCTAACAAGGCTGTAGGTTGACAGTTCGTAGGCGGGCCGGTTTTATCCGCCAACCCCGTATGGTTATTGGAACCTCGGTGGTTTTTGTTCGTTTCTATTAGGGTGTCCAGTATCGTGTCAGAAAATTCAGGGGCCATGTCGAAAAAGAAAAAGGACGGCTTCTGGGAAACCATTCAGACGGTTTTTTATGCGGTCCTCGTTGCCCTAGCGATAAGGACGTTTGCCTTCGAGCCATTCAATATTCCGTCAGGCTCTATGCGGCCGACGCTGTTGATTGGGGATTACCTTTTTGTTTCAAAATTTTCGTACGGCTACAGCAAGCATTCGTTTCCGTTGAGCTTTATGCCCTTCTCTGGGCGGGTGCTTGCAGATGTTCCAGAACGCGGTGACGTCATTGTTTTTAAGCTGCCACGCGACAACAAAACCGATTACATCAAGCGCATTATTGGTTTGCCCGGTGACACTGTTCAGGTTCAAGACGGTCGTTTGTTCATCAATGGTACAATTGTTAAGCGGGAACGGTTGGACGATTTTGTTTATCGCAACCCTTATGGCAGTCAGATTCGCGTTGCTCAGTTTCTGGAAACATTACCCGGTGGCCGCACGCACCTCATTTTAGAAGAGGGTGATAATCGACGGTTCGACAATACGCGAGAGTTTAAGGTGCCTCAGGGTCACTATTTCATGATGGGTGACAACCGAGACAATTCAGAAGACAGCCGCAGTCAAGTTGGATTTGTTCCGGCAGAGAATTTAGTCGGTCGCGCAGAGATTCTGTTCTTCTCCACCGATGGAACTGCGTCCATCTTTGAGTTCTGGAAGTGGCCGACCGCGACCCGGTTTAGTCGGTTCTTTGATTCACTAAATTGACGACCGGTATGTCTTGCCGGGCAAATCTAGAACAGCGCATTCAGCACACCTTTTCCGACAAGGCTTTGCTTGAGTTGGCACTGATTCATCGGAGTGCGACTGTTGATAGCGCCGTCACATCACCGGAGGTGACCAATGAGAGACTTGAGTTTCTCGGAGATCGCGTACTCGGGTTGTCGATTGCTGATATGCTGTATGACCACTTTTCCGCGGAACCCGAAGGAAGTTTGGCGCGTCGTCTCGCGTCACTGGTGAGCCGGGAGACCTTGGCAGTTGTTGCTGCCCAAATGGAATTGCAAGATTCAATTCAGGTGGGGGGCAGCGAGGGGGAGTCAGAAAATAGGACAGTGAGCATCGCGGCCAACGCTTGTGAGGCTGTGATCGGCGCGGTCTACCTTGATGCGGGGTTTGATGCCGCGAAAGATCTGATCGTCCGGTATTGGCAGCCCCTTATGGTCGCCGAGCTCAGTCCACCGAAGGATTCCAAGACCGCATTACAAGAATTGGTGCAAGGCCAAGGGTTGCCACTGCCTGTCTATGCTGTGGTTGAAAGTACAGGCCCGGCCCATGCACCACTATTCAAAATGAGTGTAACCGTTGAGGGGCATGATCCGGCAATCGGTGAGGGCGCGTCTAAGCGCGCGGCGACCCAAGCTGCGGCCGCGGCATTGCTAGAGCATTTGTCGTGAGTCAGGAGCGAGACACCCAAAGCGAAACGAGTTGCGGTTTTGTCGCAGTTTTAGGAGCGCCGAACGCCGGTAAGTCCACGTTAGTAAATGATTTGGTTGGGACAAAGGTCTCAATCGTCTCGCCGAAAGTACAAACAACGCGAACGATTGTGCGGGGCATCGCCCTTCAAAATCAGAGCCAGATTGTATTTGTCGATACGCCCGGCATCTTTGAGGGTGCTAAGCGCCGATTAGAACGGGCCATGGTTACTGTGGCATGGACCGGTGCCGACGACGCTGATGCAATACTTCTTGTCGTCGATGGGGCGCGAAGCCTTGAAGACAACACCAAGGCAATTCTGACCTCTTTGGCCAAGCGTCAAGAGACACGCAAGACCCCAGTGATGTTGGTTGTTAACAAAGTCGATGTCGCGAAGAAAGAGAACCTGCTCGAGCTCACCACTTGGCTCAACGAAGCTGTGGATTTCACCGAAACATTCATGGTCTCTGCATTGTCGGGGGATGGAACCGATCACATTCTCGACATTTTGACCGACGTAATGCCCAAAGGCCCGTGGTTGTTTCCCGAAGACGATGTGTCGGATATGCCGCAGCGTTTGTTGGCTGCTGAAATTACACGGGAGAAGCTTTTTCTCTCCCTCAGGCAAGAGCTGCCCTACGACTGCATGGTCGATACGGACTCCTGGAAAGAGTTTCAGGATGGCAGCGCTCGAATTGACCAAACCGTTTACGTCACACGCGATAGCCAAAAGCCGATCGTGCTGGGCAAAGGCGGGAAGGGCATCAAGTCTGTTGGGGAACAGGCGCGGAAAGAATTAGAGGAACTTTTGGGGCGGCGCTTGCATCTTTTCCTGCATGTCAAAGTGGAGCCGAAATGGCGAGAACGACGGGCCCATTTTTCAGCTTGGGGTCTCGACTTCGACGCGTGACTAGGTTTAATTAGCCAAAAAACTCGTATTAGGCGAGTTATTGCTATTATAACTAGACCTTTGAGAGATAATACTAATTTGGGTTGGTGCAATGGCAATGTTTACCCTCGTTTGGCGGCGGGGCAATCAGTCACGCTCGCGGTGGCCTGATCCTATTCTGCTGTTTTCCGGAATTTCCTGCATGATTGCAGGATTGGCGCTCATCTTTCTGCCCGACTTCGGGTAAACCCCTTCTCATGGCTGTGGAATGGACCGATCTTGGTTTGGTCCTCTCTGTGCGAAAGCATGGCGAGCACGATGTGATATTGCACGCGCTGACCGAACAGCATGGCCACCACGCTGGCGTGGTGAAGGGCGGAGCCGGACGCCGCGCGCGAGGGCTTTACCAGCCGGGCAACCGGCTGCACGTGCGGTGGCGGGCCAGGCTTGAGGATCACCTTGGCACCTTTGTCTGCGAGCCAGATCGTATGTTTGCGGCGGAAGCCTTGCATGACCGCATGATGCTGACCGCTGTGACGGCTCTTTGTGCCACCGCTGAAGCGGTGCTGCCTGAGCGGGAAGCGCACCCGCTTGCTTATCAACAAGCCTGTCATCTGCTTGAAATCCTGGGCGACCCCAGTTGGGTGGTCGACTATGTGCTGTGGGAGATGCACCTACTCAATGAACTTGGCTTTGGTCTTGATTTGAGTTCTTGTGCGTCTACGGGCGTGACCGAAGATTTGATTTATGTCTCCCCCAAAAGCGGCCGGGCTGTCTCGCGCGAAGCAGGCGTGCCGTATAAGGGGCAATTGCGTGCCTTGCCGGCTTTTCTAATCGACGAACAACCGGAGCCACCGAACACGAATGATGTGATTGCGGGGTTAGATCTCACCGGGTTCTTTCTAGAGAGGCATGTGTTTGCCCCGCATCAGCAGACGCTGCCGGATGCACGACAGCGCCTGCGGGCTCTAGTTGCGGGTTAGATTAACGGACGCAGCCGAATACGGTGGTTGAAGAAACTGAATCGCTTCGCGCAAGTGGCGCTGCAACGGTGGCTGTGCAACTTCCGCTTCCCATAAAGTAGGAGGCGATGTTCTGTTGATACGCGCTATACGTTTTTTGTGCGTAGAAGGGAAAATTGCCAACCCATTCATAGTCGTCAGTCATATTTGAGAAGCCGGTTCCGATCTGGCATGCGACTTTAAATTCTGCTGGCTCGCGAAGACGTGTGCCGTCATCCAAACACTTTTGGCGAGCGTCTTCGAATTCAAGTGCTCCCGCGGTATGTTCTTCCTCATACATACAAAAGCCGAAATCCACACTGTTGGAGTTTGTGTAAATTTTCACGAACACTTCGGTCGTGGCGTTGCAATCGTCTCGATGAGGCGTAAAGGGTCGCAGTCCGGACATGGCTTGAGTCCACATATCGGTGCCTTGTCCAGCGACACCTACGCAGTAGCCGCGACGAGGATTTTGCGCATTGGCGTCTGTTGAGGCCGCGATGAGGAATGTCATCACGGTCAGCACACTAAGTAGTCTGCTTATTGTGGTTTCGGGAATCATAATCGGTCCCTCCTAGGGGTTGGTTTCTGTTACGCAGAAGCGTCAAACCACCGATCTGAAGTCCGGTTCTCGAGACCATCATCCGATCCTGCAGGATAAGAACGTCACAAGTTAAGTATTGGTGGCGTTGTAATTACTTTGCCTTATTCCCGCTTTGTGTGCTGAATCAGGCGGCAAATCACCATATTTCGTGTTTACAGACGGGCAGACACACTGCATTTTGGGGCGTCGCTTTTCGCGTGCTCAAAAAATAATTTAGCTAGAACGCAGGTCCCATGGCTCGATCCCGCACCCCAAAGAAGTCCGCCGGCCCTGAACGGATTGTTGAGACCCCGCTGGCGGACGCGCTCTCGGAGAGGTACCTCGCCTATGCCATGTCGACCATCGTATCTCGGTCACTGCCAGACGTTCGCGACGGTCTAAAACCGGTCCATCGGCGGTTGCTCTACGCCATGCGGGAACTCAAACTGAATCCCGATCAGGGCTTTAAAAAATGTGCCCGGGTGGTAGGTGATGTCATTGGTAAGTATCACCCGCACGGCGACGTTGCCGTTTACGATGCCATGGTGCGTTTGGCTCAAGATTTTGCAGTGCGCTATCCCATGGTCGAAGGGCAGGGCAATTTCGGCAACATCGACGGAGATAACGCCGCGGCTATGCGGTACACCGAAGCGCGACTAACCCGCTACGCCATCGCGCTGATGGATGGTCTTGATGAAGACGGCTCTGATTTTCAACCGACATATGACGGTGAAGAACACGAACCCTTGGTGATGCCTGCCGCCGTACCAAACCTGTTGGCCAACGGCTCCTCAGGGATTGCGGTCGGCATGGCGACCAATATACCGCCGCACAATGTCGGTGAGTTGTATGATGCACTGATTCACATGGCCGATGTGCGCAAGAAAGACCCGAAGAAAGCGAAACAAAAGGGCGGTCGCCCTGAAATTTTGGACGCCACCTTGCTCAAATACATTCCCGGTCCGGATTTCCCAACGGGTGGCACGATAGCGGAAAGTAAGGAGGCCATTGCTGAAGCCTATCGTACCGGACGCGGAAGCTTCCGAGTACGAGCGAAGTATGAAATTGAGAAGCACGGTCGAGGCCAATTCGACATCATCGTCACCGAAATGCCGTACCAAGTGCAGAAGGCGAAGTTGATCGAGCGGATTGCGGAGCTCATGGAAGCGCGCAAGCTGCCATTCTTGGCTGATATCCGAGATGAATCGACCGAGGAAGTCCGGTTGGTGCTTGAGCCTAAGAGCCGCACCGTTGATCCGGATACTTTAATGGAGCAGTTGTTCCGTCAGACCGATTTTGAAGTTCGTTTCGGGTTGAACCTCAATGTGCTGTGCGCCGATGGCGTGCCCCGGGTGCAGAATCTGCGTGAGGTTTTGCAGGCTTACCTGGACCACCGGCAAGACGTTTTGGTGCGTCGGTCAAAGCATCGCCTGGCTAAAATCGAGCATCGCCTTGAAGTGCTTGAAGGCTATTTGATCGCCTATTTGAACCTGGACGAGGTCATCAAAATCATCCGCCAAAAGGATGAGCCGAAACCGGTATTAATGAAGCGCTTCAAGCTGACGGATGTGCAGGCGGAAGCGATCCTCAACATGCGTTTGCGGTCTTTGCGCAAACTTGAAGAGGTGGAAATCAAAGGCGAGCATGAAAAGCTCACCAAAGAGAAGAGGGGCCTTAAGGCTCTGATTAAAGATGCGTCAAAGCAGTGGTCGGCAATAGGCGAGCAATTGCGGCAGGCCAAGAAAGAGTTTGGCCAAAAGACCCCATTGGGTAAACGTCGTACAGAACTGGGGGGTGCGCCCTCCGCTGTTGTGGTCCCGATCGAGGCATTGGTTGAAAAAGAACCGATCACGGTCGTGTTGTCGAACAAACGTTGGATCCGCGCACTGAAGGGGCATCGAGATGATATCTCCGATATCAAATTTAAAGAGGGCGACGACTGGGACTTCTCTCTGCAGGCGACGACCGTCGACAAAATTCTATTCTTTGGCTCAGATGGCCGCTTCTACACCATTCCGGGGGATCGCTTGCCGCAGGGCCGAGGGTATGGTGAGCCGCTGCGCTTGATGATTGATCTACCCAACGATGCCACAGTTGTTGAAATGAAGGTGTGGGAAAAAGACGGGCGCTTGTTGGTGGCGTCTAACGCCGGGCGCGGATTTGTTGTGCCAGAGGAGCACGTGTTTGGCCAAACCAAGAACGGCAAGCAAGTGCTTAACCTTGGCAAGGGTGAAAAAGCTCAGGCCTGTCACACCATGGAAGAAGATGACGATCATGTGGCGGTGGTCGGCAAAAACCGCAAGCTGGTGATTTTCCCACTAGAAGAAATGCCTGAGATGACCCGGGGACGGGGCGTCATTTTGCAGAGGTATAAAGACGGTGGATTGTCCGACGCCAAATCTTTTGTCTTGGATGATGGGCTAACCTGGATGACCGGCGGCCGTCAACGCACGGAAGAAGACCTGCGGGCCTGGATGGGCAAGCGCTCACAGGCGGGTCGCATCGCCCCGCGTGGGTTCTCGAAAACGAATACCTTCCGATAAACCTGATGACCGTTGTGTCGGCGAGTCTATAGACTTGCCAGACCATAAAGTGGCGTGATGTCCGGCAATTGTGGGGTCGGGGCCTCGGCTTTTTGATTTGGAGGGGCGGTTATGAGACTCAGATTCGGTACTGCGGCCATAGTAGCGCTGTTCATGACGCTGCCGATGAGTACGCGCGCTCAAGAGCAAAATACGGCTCAACCGATATTTACTTCCACGCCGACGGTCTTGTTACGCTCTCCCGATCCGATCAAACTTGCAGAGTTCTATAAAGCTTTGGGAATGAAGGTTGCGAGAGTTTCCGAGCGGGGGAGCACATTCATTTACCTTGAGGGCAATGCAGGGTCCTTGGAGATCCTAAAAATGGATCCAAACACCCAGCCTGACGGACCAAAAACCTCTCGCACCCAGCAAGGCCTCGTCGTCATTTTTGAGACGACCCATGTTGATGAGGTGGTTCGACGGGCAAGAGAGGCGGGCAGTCCGATGGTCGAGAAATGGACGTCGTCACAGGCCGACATATCGATCTATTACATAGCTGACTGGGAAAATAACATTTTTGGGTATGCGCCCCGGTACCATAACCCCAATATTAATGTGCCTTAGAGGTCTGTGTTTTGGTCACAAGTAGGCTGCCTGAGAACTGATGCACTGTTGCATCAGCTTCAGCATATTATTCTAAAATATGCGGATTTCGCTTGTTGTTACGCTGCTGAAACCTATGTTTAACTTCACGCCTTACGGGCCGGCTTCGGGTTGGTACGGATTGGTGCCAAATAGCCTATAGGCAAGCCAATCCAATCAAATGTCTTTGGGGAGATTCTTCATGCTTAAGCGCTTGCTCTTTACGTCCACCGTTATTGCATCCGGCTTGGTCGCCAGTATTGCTATTACAGATCAAGCTGCCGCCCAGAACATCACGTTGGAAGAAATCGTGGTTACGGCTCAGCGTCGTGAACAGGACCTTCAATCAGTTCCGGTACCGGTATCAGCCTTTAGTGTTGAGCAGCTGGAAAATCGTCAGATTTCTGAGGGTCAAGACTTGGAGCGTTTCGTTCCCAGCCTGAAGATGACCAACAACATCACGCAGCCGACTAACTTGTCGCCGTCCATGCGCGGTTCACTGCAGCAGGACGCCTCTTTGGCCGTCGCTGAATCTCCGTTCGGGATTTATGTGGATGACGTCTACATCGGTCGTATGAACGGAAACAACACGCGACTTGCTGATGTAGAGCGCATCGAAGTTCTGCGTGGTCCTCAAGGGACATTGTATGGCCGTAACACTCTTGCTGGAGCGTTAAAGTTTATTAGTAAGACACCCGGCGAAGAGATGTGGCTCGATGGTTCGTTAAGCTACGGCAATCACAACGCTTATGAAGCCTCTGTCAGCACGGGCGGACCCATCGGTGATACGCTGGCCGGCTCTATTGCCATCAATTTCAACGGTCATGATGGTTACGGCACAAACGTTGCGACCAATGAGACAATAGGTGACGAAAAGAACTGGGCCGGTCGCGCCAAGTTACGCTACATGGGCGGGGAAAAATTTGATGCTATTTTCCACGTGTCCTACGCAGACAGCCGGAACGATTCCAATGTGATGGTCAATGCGACAACACCCACACCTGGTAATGCTCAATATACAACTAGAAGCCTGGTCCCCACTTTTGGCGGGTTTTACGACAACAATCACCCAAACCAAGATTACAGCGGCGGCGGAGCGCTCAACATCCCAAATCAGCCACGGGGTGATACAGAGCAACTTATTTCATCCCTGACCATGACCTATGATTTTGATCAGGCGACTCTGAAATCTGTGACCGCTTTTGTGAACACGCAAGATTACTTTGCGACCGACTTCTCGGGTTTTGGAGCTATTCTTGCTGGCTTTGAGACGGAGTCAGACCAATGGACCCAAGAGCTGCAACTCCAAGGGACGGCCTTTGACGACAAGCTGAACTACATCTTGGGAGCCTTCTACCTTAATGAACGGGCTAACCAAGACATGAGTTGGTTCTTCTTTGGCCCAACGTCGCGCAGTGTCTACGACACTGGAACAGATTCTTATTCAGTCTTTGGTCAAGGTGATTACGCGGTTACGGATCAACTGACCGTTACTGCTGGCTTGCGTTGGACCCGGGATGAGAAAGACTGGGACTTCAACATCGACTACCTGTTTGCACCGATTCCGTCTGAGAATATCGTCGATTCAATTACCGAAAACTCTTGGACGCCTAAGGTTGGTTTAGATTACGCCCTAAATGACGACACATTGTTGTTCGTGTCGGCTGCTAAGGGTTTCAAAGCCGGTGGCTTCAACGGCATCAACATTTTTAATACGCAGGTCGCTCAATCGAACTATAGTTCTGAAACTAACTGGACATACGAAGCTGGTATCAAAACTGAATTGCTGGATAACCGTTTCCGGTTGAATGCCAACTATTTCCACAATCGGATCAGCGATCTAACGCTTAACGCTCAGGTCGTTGTAGACGGCAACCCAACGTTCCCCGTGCAGAACGCGGGTTCGGCAACCATTCAAGGACTTGAACTGGAAGCAACAGCGGTCTTGTTTGATGGATTCAGTGCTTTCGCGACGGTCACACTTCTTGACGGAAAGTTCCGTGATTTAGATCCCACATCTGCACCGGCGAATTCACTAGCTGCCTTTGGCGTGCAACCGCAGACACCACAGACTGCTGATTATGCGTTCGCGATTGGGTTTGACTACACCCATGACTTTACGATTGGCGGTAGTGATGCGGCGTTCAAGCTTGGCGCTGACATGTACTACACAGATGAATTCATCACATCGGCGACGAACGAAGTGCTATCATCTGCCTATGACCGTATAAATGCCTACGCTGAATTGGAGTTCGATCAGCAATGGGCCGCACGGTTCTCCATCTCCAACCTTGAGGACGATGAATTGTTCGCAACCGGTTCACGCGGACTGGGTGGGTTTATCGCAAGACCCCCACAGAACTACAAACTCACGTTGAAATACGCGATGTAATACAGCGTTACATACAACAATTTGGAAGCCCCGCCTTGAGCGGGGCTTTCTTTTTGGTCTGATGCTTAGAAATTTAAAGGAGGCTGTCGTCGTCCTGCTCGAGAGAAGCCCAGCCATTGGGATTTAGAGCTTCAAGCGGCTTAAAGCGAGCCTTGTAGGCCATCTTAGGACTCTCAGCGATCCAGTATCCGAGATAGACGTAGGGCAATGACAGCGCTCTCGCGTGTTCGATGAGCCAGAGCACGACGAAATTGCCAAGGCCCGCGTATTCAGGTTCTGCAGAGAAGAAGCTGTAAACAGCTGACAAACCGTCTTGTGTTTGGTCAGTCAAACAAACCGCGACCAGTTCGCTTGCAGGAGATCTAAACTCAATGAGATAGGTATCGATCGGGCTGTCTTCGACCATCGCGCTGTATTCATAAAAGCCCATGTTGGCCATATCGCTATTGGTGTGCCGGGACTTTTGGTACTCATTGAAGAGTTCGAACTGCTCTGTGGTTGCGCGGGCGGCCACCACATGTGTGGTAATGTCGGAATTTTGCCTCCACGTTCGTGCGAAGCTCCGCCGCATCTTGAAGTCTTCGACACGGACACGAACTGGGACACAGGCTTTGCAGCCAGGGCATGCTGGGGCATAGACGATGGAATGGCTTCGGCGGAACCCGCCTTTGGCCAGAAGTTCGTGAAGATGCTCTGACTTTGGTCCGTTGAGTTCTGTCACGATTTTCCGCTCTAGCCGGTCAGGCAGGTACGGACACGGCAGCGGGGCCGTGGTGAAAAAGAACTGGGGACGAGTAAGCGCTGTTTGTTCCATCAGTACTCAATGCAGTCAGATTGATAACCACCTTGCATAGCCTAAAAGTCGTTAGCAAGGGGTGAATGACGAAAAATGCTATATTTTGTGCGGCTTAGAGTGGGGCTGGCGCGGCGCTGCGGGTTCGAGGAAATCAGGAAGGCGATCGAATGCGGCTGCTGTCGATCCGTCAGCCCTCAGCAGTACAATGCTGATCCGTCTGTTTTGAGGGCGCCTGGATCATCTTCCAGAAGCGGTTCATTTGCTGCTTGCCCTGTAACTTTGGCGACCCGTTTCTCGGTAACTCCGACATCCTCCAATGTCCTGCCTGTGGCGAGCGCACTGTCTGCACTGAGTACCTAGTTGCTGTATCCAGATGGGTCAGTAAATGGTGTGGCGTCTGTATGGCCCGACATACTTAATTGGGCAATCTGTTTATTACTCGGGCAACGAGACCCATGATTTCTCGGGTGTAGCCGTGCATGGCGGTGCTACCCGACGGAAAGAGCGGTAAACCGTCTTGGTCAACGATTTGAATGCGCAGGCCCTCAGGCGTGTTATCGATGAGCAGGCTATCAGCCAGCTCTGACAACTCAGGAATCCCTTGGATCAGGCGTTCCAGTTCATCTGCAGCCTGTTCGAACTGTGCTTCTTCACGCGCCCGCATGGCTTCCTCGATATCTTCTTCCGTCGGATCGCGGGAGAGTCCTTCGCCGGGGTCAGTTAAATCTTCGCCGCCTTATCCAACAGTGGGTGGCGGAAGCGAGGTGACGGTAACAAGCCCCAGTCTGGCTTTCTTGGGCGCCTTCGCCAACCGTTAGGCCGCCGAGGAGACCGCCGGCGCCACTTTGGCTGTTGGATGCTGCAATAGGCGTAAAGTAGTGGGAAATACCGTTGAGTTGTTCCTCTGTGACCGCGTTGAGCAACCACAACAACAGGAAAAATGGCATCATGGCGGTTACGCAATCAGCATAGGCGACTTTCCAGGCACCGCCGTGGTGCCCATGCTCGCCTTTGTTGATGCGTTTCACGATGATGACGTTGCCGCCACCGCCTGCATCACCACCACCGCCAAAATCAAGGCGATCCGGCATCGTCGAGAGTTTCCTGGCTGGTTTCTAACAACTTGAACTTAAAGGCTAATTCGTTTGATTGGCCAAAGGTTCGAGGCGCAAAACGGAAGTCGCTGTGAGCGCGCTGATTGACGGCAACCTTATGGTTTCGCCATCCCGCCACTGATGAATCAGGTCATCATAGTGTGGCGACAAGAAGTGACCCGATTGACCGACAGCGATTATGAAGCTTGATTGATCCAGGTCTGCAAGATCGAAGACAGACCGAAGACCGGCTCCATGCGTGTTTATGAAGGGTTGGCGACCGCGCACTGACCGGTAGGCGCCGCGATTGACGGTGTGATCCGATCCATCTGACTCAATTTCTACCCTGGTCAGCGACGCCAATCCGGGAATCAAATTGAAAAAAGGATGGGAAAATTGGGCGCGATGAAAATCACCCCAGCGCCATTTCGTTGGGTCCTCGCCATTAGTTTCAGACCGGGCGAGCAGCCAATCTAAACTAGAATCGAGAGCAGAAGAGGTGAGTGTACCGCAGGTCTCTCTGGTCTCAGTGGATGTATCATTACACCACGCCTGCCACGTCGTCAGAATTTGACTTATCAACACGGGTCGAATGCCATTGTAGGACCTGTAGGCAGTACCTAAGTCATCCTTTAATGCAGCCTCCTTGATAAAATCTAGCCAGGTTAAAAACAACAAAGGCTCAGGACGATGCCGATCCATTGAACCGTCCCAAGAACTCAAAAGTTTTGTGACTGCGCGCGCACGTTCGGAATTTGGTGTTGTGATGCTAAGGATAAGCGGTAGAAGGTCGTGAACCATCGTCGATACGCTGTCGAGTTGAATGGTTTGCATATCAGCGGCGGATGCTTTGTTCGCAGGGAGTTGATCCAAGCGTTGGTCAATACGTTCTGCGCGATAACCAGCTGGGAAAGTTGCAGCAATTAAATAGGGATACTCTTTGGGAACTGGCCGGTTGTTGGCATTCACTAGGCGGCCTGACTCAGGTCGTAAACTATGAGGTAGTTCTTCGTAGGGAACACGGCCGATCCAGTCATATTCTCCAGACCAACCAGGAACGGGTACGGTTCCGTCACCACGTGCGCGAATGGGCACATAGGCTGCCGCGCTAAAACCGATACCGCCTCGGATGTCTGCATACATAAAGTTCTGTTGCGGGCCCTCAAACTGAGCCAACGCGGCTTTGATGTCGTCCACAGTTCTGCTTTTAACAACATCAAAAACTGCACTAGCTGTAGAGTCATCGTCCTGGAGCAAAGTGCTTGAAAGTGACAGAACAGTTTCACTGCCAATTTCATCATTGGTCAGAGGCGCGGAGAAAGCCGATAAATCACTGACGACGGGGCCATGGCGGGTACTGCGAAGAGTCATCGATATGGGATCAGCGAAACGAACGTCTATCTGTTCTGTCCTGACAGTAAAATCCTGGGGTCCAGTTGGCGTTTGGTAACGCCCTTCTTCGTTCACGCGCTCAATAAAAATATCTTGTAAATCGGCGTGGGTCGTTGTCATGCCCCAAGCAACATGACCATTGTGGCCAATGACGGTGAATGGGAAGCCTGGTGTGGTAGCGCCGACGCGTATTTCGCCTGGCCACTCAAGCCGAACGAGATACCACACCAATGGTGATTGATAGCCGAGGTGAGGATCGCTGGCGAGAAGCGGCTTCCCGCTTTCTGTATGCTGTCCGTCGAGGACCCAGATATTGGATGCGAGTGTCGGCGGCGCGAACTCATCAATGGTATTGACTAAGTCTTGAGCCAGTTCAATTGAGCTAGCCTCTTTGACTTTCGCTAATGTCGTCGGCGATCTTGTCTGTAATCCCGGCCACAGTTGGGCGACGCGGTCTGCAGGCAAAACCTGCAGCAAGCGGCTACGGAGGAGTTCATCTCGCCAATTTCCTGAGAGAGACAACCCCATTAGCTTTTGCCATACTAGGCTATCTGCAGGCATCCAGGAGCCTGGTTCATACTGCAGGAGCTGAAACTCGGGAGGTAATGGACGTTGCCGATTCTGTAACCAGGCATTGACACCGTCAGCATAGCGCTGAAGGACGTTCTGTGTTTCCGGCGAGAGTCCTTTAAAGTTCGCTTCTGCATGGCGATAAAGGCCAAGAGTGCGCATAAACCGATCTGACCCTATAGCTTGAGCCCCTAGGACTTCAGCAAGCCGGCCAGCGCCAAGGCGGCGCATAAAGTCCATTTGGAACAACCGGTCTTGGGCATGAACGTATCCAAGTGCGAAATAGGCGTCGTCTTCGTTGCTAGCGCTAATGTAAGGAACACCATGCTCGTCTCTATTGATATCGATGGGAGAGGAAGGGCCCGCTAATGAAATTGCTCCCGAAACATTTGGAAGTGACCGAAAAGCGAGCCAAGCCCCACCAAGAGAAATGGCCAGACAAACAGCCGCGAAGGTGAGGAAAATACGTTTAAACCAAATCATAGTTTTTACTGCGGTTGTTGGCGGGAGCGCTATCTTTTAGAGGATTGAAAGTCGGTCTTCGAAAGACCTGAGCGTGACGAATTCCTGGGATGATAAATTGAGCTACCTCTCAGCACCAGGGGGCTCTGGCGACGTTTATTTAAATGAGGTCCTTTTCGAAATCCATCAGGTCGGTAATTCTGTTCGGGTTTCAGAGATTGATCCACGCACAAATACAGAGGTTGTTGTCGTCGGCTCACCACACATGAGTCCGTATTCACTCAAGATCAATACAGTTCGTAAACTCAAGTACGTTATGGGCAAGAATCAAGCGGCAAGGCGGTCTAAGGGTTAGTGCTATCGACTCTTGTATTTGTGACTTTGGTCAACGGCGTGCGGACAAAAACGAAGAATAGCAATGTGTTTGCCAAAAGCGCGGCTACAACTGATGTAAGGGCAATGCCTTCTAGCTCAAAGTGCTCTTGCATGCTCGTGACGAACATCAAATACGTTGTGATGGCAAAAAGGCTACCGAATACATTCATTGATGGACGCATATAGGTGAGAGGAATCTCAACCAACTGTATTGCAGAGTTGACCCAGCACCCGATGGACAGAATCATGAAAAACCGCCTGCGCTTAGATCGGGGTAATGTGAACTCTTTCGCCAGACCGAAAAACCTACAGGTCCTGGCTACTCAGCCAAGATTTTCTTCGGGGTTGCAGCCGCTATTTGTAGAAACTGACTGATTAGCTCATCCGATGAGGCGCTAATGGCATGAACCGCAATGAAAGTTCCTGCCAGTGTCTCAATTAAGAAAGGAAATCTCATTCTTGCCCTCACACTCTTGGTAGGCGGGAACAATAAGCCCCTGTAATTCAGACAGAACCGACGGCGATAGACCTCGATAGGTGGGGTATCGACTGGACCGTCTCATCTACCGAGTTATGTCACCAAAGGGCTAGTGGTCCATTGGCAAGCCGTGTCCATATGTGGTATCCGATACTCTATCAGCGAGCGCAAGGAGTCTGCGGCTAAAGCAGGCGATTCCAGGATGTCAGACACCCCATTTGTAGCGGCGGGCGAGGCTGTTGCCATCGCCAGTGATCACGCCGGTTTTGTCTTAAAGAACGTCCTCAAGGGCGATCTTGAAGCTATGGGGTATAAGGTCGTTGATTTGGGTCCAGAGGACGAGACGTCTGTGGACTACCCTGATTTTGGCCTGAGCTTGGCTCGCGAGGTTGCGACGGGCTCCGCAACCGCCGGTGTGCTTGTTTGTGGTACAGGCATTGGGATCAGTATCGCTGCTAACAGAGAACCTAAAGTGAGAGCTGCTCTGGTTCACAGTGAAGAGACCGCGAAAATGTCCAGAGCGCATAACGATGCCAACGTCATGGCCGTCGGGGCGCGAGTGACAGAAGAAAATACGGCACGAGCTTGCTTGAAGGCTTTTTTTGCGACGCCGTTTGAAGGCGGTCGCCACGCCCGTCGGGTCGACAAATTGAGCGGAATATAAGCGAGATGCAAAGCGCCTCGCTCACACTATTTGAAAGGGTTTCTAACCGATGAACTACGCCGTCCAGCCATCCTTTTTTGGGGCCACCCTCAACGAGAGCGATCCGGATGTCATGGGCGCTATTGATGAAGAACTTACCCGCCAACAAACGCAGATCGAACTGATCGCCTCGGAAAATATAGTTTCAAAGGCGGTTCTTGAGGCGGTGGGTACCGTCCTAACGAACAAATACGCAGAGGGTTATCCTGGTAAACGCTATTACGGTGGCTGTGATGCCGTCGATATCGCAGAAAATCTGGCCTTGGACCGGGCAAAGGAACTGTTCAACTGTTCTTATGCCAATGTACAGCCCCACGCGGGTGCCCAAGCCAATGAGGCTGTGTACCTGGCGTTAATCAAGCCTGGCGATACGATTATGGGTATGTCTTTGGATGCTGGGGGGCACTTAACCCATGGAGCACCACCCAATATCTCCGGCAAATGGTTCAACGCGGTGCAATATGGCGTGAGACGTCAGGACAGCCTAATAGACTTCGAAGAGGTGGAAAGCCTGGCGAAAGAGCACAAACCAAAGCTTATTGTGGCAGGTGGCTCCGCTTATCCGAGAGTGATTGATTTCGAGAAGTTTCGTGAGATTGCCGACAGTGTGGGCGCCTATCTCATGGTGGACATGGCCCACTTTTCGGGTTTAGTGGCAGCCGGCGTCCATCCAAGTCCGCTTCCGATTGCTGACGTAGTGACGACCACCACCCACAAGACATTACGTGGCCCGCGTGGTGGCCTGATTTTGTCGAACAACGATGATTTCGTGAAAAAGCTCAATTCCGCAATCTTCCCAGGCTTACAAGGTGGCCCATTGATGCACGTGATCGCGGGCAAAGCTGTCGCTTTTGGCGAAGCGTTAAAGCCTGAATTTAAGACCTACGCATCTCAAGTAGTCGAAAATGCAAAGGTACTGGCTGAAACCCTGGTAAAAGGTGGGGTTGATATTGTGACAGGTGGCACTGATACGCACTTAATGTTGGTGGACCTAAGGCCCAAAGGTTTGAAGGGCAATGCCGTTGAACAGGCGCTCGAAAGGGCAGGAATCACTTGTAATAAGAATGGCATTCCATTTGACCCAGAAAAGCCGATGGTGACGTCCGGCGTACGCCTCGGGACACCTGCTGGGACGACACGGGGGTTCGGTGCTGAGGAATTCCGGTATGTTGGTGAGCTGATCTGTGAGGTATTTGACGGTCTCGCTGCCAACCCGGATGACAATGCTGCTGTTGAGGCAGATGTGCGGGAGCGCGCAGAAGCGTTGTGCCGCAAGTTTCCAATTTATTCGTGACCGGCTCAAGGGAGGGGAACCATGCGCTGTCCGTACTGTGCGGGTCTTGATACTCAGGTAAAAGACTCACGACCAACTGAAGACAACGCCGCCATTCGCCGTCGGCGATTTTGCCCGGCGTGTGGCGCGCGTTTTACGACCTTTGAGCGCGTTCAGCTTCGTGATTTGGTGATTACCAAAAAGGATGGCCAGCGGGTCCCGTTTGATCGTGAAAAGCTTTCTCGATCGTTGCATATCGCCTGTCGCAAGCGGCCAGTTGAAGAAGACCGCATTGAGCGGGTTGTGAACGGTATTCAACGCCGCTTGGAAAGCATGGGTGAGAGTGAATTGCCGTCCGACGTGATCGGCGAAATGGTGATGGAAGCCTTGGAAGGGCTCGATAAAGTCGCCTATATCCGATTTGCCTCCGTATACAAAAACTTCCGTGAAAGCAAAGACTTCGAGAGCTTTGTTGAAACAATTTCTAATGAGGCGGACCGCGACGAATGAGTGGGTCTGAAGCCGGTGATCTGGGGTATATGAAAAACGCCTTAGCGCTGGCTTCCCGTGGGCTGGGCAACACAGCGCCTAATCCAAACGTTGGATGTGTCATCGTTAAGGACAGCGTCATTGTTGGCCGAGGCTGGACTCAGCCCGGGGGACGACCGCATGCGGAGACCGAGGCTCTCAAGCGGGCGGGGGCTCTCGCGACTGGGGCCACCGCTTACGTGACCCTGGAGCCCTGCTGCCACCATGGACAGACGGGCCCCTGTACTGAAGCGCTGATTTCGGCAGGTGTTAGTCGTGCGGTTATCGCAGCAATGGATCCGGACGACCGTGTTAATGGCGCAGGCGTTGCAGCACTTAAAGATGCTGGAATAGAAGTTTGTACAGGTTTGCTCGAAGCCGATGCGGTTGCCAGCATGAGTGGTTACCGCAAACGAACAGAAACTGGCCTGCCGTTAATTGCTTTGAAAAGTGCGAGTAGTCTAGATGGCCGCATTGCGCTGGCATCGGGTGCAAGCCAATGGATTACAGGCGAAGGCGCTCGCCGCTATGGCCATTTGCTGCGGGCAACCCACGATGCCGTATTGGTTGGATCAGGAACGGTTCAAGCGGACAATCCGTCGCTCACATGTCGGTTGTCTGGGTATGAGGATAGTTGTGTGTCACAGCCCGTCCGCGTTGTACTTGATCGCAGACTTCGTATTGAAAGAGACGCAGAACTGGTTGGGAGCGCGCAATCTACACCGACATGTGTAGTGACGGGACAGTCTGTCGATCACGATAAAGTGGAACAGATTGAAGCGCTTGGCGTAGAGGTTCTCAGTTCGATTGAGTCTTCAGATGCGGCCTTCGCCTTAGATGCGGCCAAGTTGCTGGCCAACAAAGGCCTAAATCGTATTCTCATTGAGGGTGGCGGGAAGGTCGCATCTTCTTTTTTACAGGCCGGGCTAGTGGACCGCATTTATGCGTTGAGAGCGCCTATGGTGGTCGGTGGGGACGGCCGATCATCGATTGCAGACCTTAGCCTTGGCCAATTGTCGGACGCCCCACGCTTTAATCGCGTCGAAACACGTGTTTTTGGGCCGGACACTCTTGATATTCTCGACCGTAAGCTCACTGTTTAGGTATGTTTACGGGACTCATCACTGATCAAGGCGAAATAGCTGTCATCCAAGACGCAAATGGTGGGTCTCGCATGGAAATCAGAACCCAGTACGACACGTCGGTTATCGATGTGGGCGCTTCCATAGCCTGCAATGGATGTTGTTTAACCGCTGTAGAATTATCCCGGGATTCCTTTGTCGTCGAAGTGTCTAAAGAAACACTGAGCCGCACCACGCTGGGAAATTGGCAGGCTGGCCGGATCATCAATCTTGAACGGTCTATTAAGCTTGGTGATGAGATGGGGGGGCATCTGGTCTCGGGACACGTGGATTGCACGGCTGAGGTCATCAGTCGAGAGCGGGACGGTGAGTCATATCGTTTCTTATTCCGTCTGCCGCCAGAATTCGCGAGATTTATTGCTGCAAAGGGATCTGTCGCAGTTGACGGCGTGTCATTGACCGTCAACGAGGTCGGGGCCGATCAGTTCGGTGTGAATATCATTCCACACACCTGCGCTGTGACCGGATTTGGGGCGTTGAAGCCCGGTGATATCGTGAACATAGAAATCGATATGCTTGCGCGGTATGTTGCGCGGCTTTTGAACCACGCCTGAGACGATTGTGCCTTATTCTGAATATTTATCCTCCATTGAGGAAATCATCGAAGATGCCCGGAATGGACGCATGTTCATCCTTGTGGATGACGAAGACCGTGAAAATGAGGGCGATCTTATAATCCCAGCCCAGATGGCGACCCCGGACGCCGTCAATTTCATGGCGACGCATGGCAGAGGATTGATCTGCTTAGCGCTGACGCCAGATAGATGCGAAGAACTGAATCTCCCTTTGATGGACGCCCACAACCAATCGCGGCTATCTACAGCGTTTACCGTCAGCATTGAAGCCAGAGACGGCGTCACGACCGGTATTTCAGCATCAGATCGCGCCCATACCATTTCAGTAGCTATTGATCCGAACAAAGGGCGGTCTGATCTGGCAACACCAGGTCATGTGTTTCCCCTCATGGCCCGCGAGGGCGGCGTACTTGTTCGAGCGGGGCATACGGAAGCATCAGTCGACATTTGCAGGATGGCGGGACTGACCGAATCTGCAGTGATCTGCGAGATCATGAATGACGACGGCAATATGGCGCGGATGCCTGATTTAATTCCTTTTGCTCAAAAGCACGGTCTGAAAATCGCGACGATAGCCGATCTCATTGGTTATAGGCGCCGCACGGAAAAATACGTCGAGATGACGGCCGAACGGGCGTTCAATTCGAAGTTCGGTAATGGATGGATGCTTCGTATTTACAAGAACCTTCTATCGAACACCGAGCACTTAGCGTTAATTCGTGGCGACCTTGCAAGGGGTGAGCCGGTAATGGTGCGTATGCACCAGGTAAATGTTCTCAGCGACATGTTTTGGGATGCCGACAGCTCTAAAACAGGCGAATTGCATCGAGCAATGACCATGGTCGCAGAGCACGGTCACGGCGCAGTGGTTGTATTAAGAGATATGGGTGCGCCAGATATCAGTGAGCGAATCAAGGCACAGGTCACAGCTGATGAAACTCCAGCACGCTTAATCGATTATGGAGTTGGCGCCCAAATACTAGTCGACCTTGGCATTAAGAATATGATTCTCCTCAGCAATACGCCTCGTACAATTATTGGATTGGACGGCTATGGTCTCAAAGTGACCGAGCAACGCGCCATCCCCTTGGAAGATTGACGGCTCATGACAGACACCCCGCATATCGCTCTTATAGAAGCTCGGTTTTATGAAGATATTTCTGATCAGCTTGCGGCCGGGGCACTAGCTGTGATTGAAGCGGCGGGTGGCACGGTGCACCGCATCTCTGTGCCAGGAATTCTCGAAATACCGGCTGCTTTGCAGTTTGCTATTGAGGGTAACGGGAATCCTGAATCCGGTCGCATGTTTGATGGAGGAGTTGCGCTCGGCTGCGCCATCAAAGGTGAGACCGATCACTATGAGTATGTTTGCGGAGAATCTATGCGCGGCACACAGGACGTTGCTTTGGCCCACGCATTTCCGGTCGGTAACGGAATTCTGACCTGTCCGACGCGGGCATTAGCTGAGGAACGCGCAGATGTTGACCGTAAAAACTTTGGCGGAAAGGCAGCAGAAGCATGCTTAAGGCTGATCAATATCAAAACAGAGCTTGGCGTTGAACCATGACACGGTTGACGCCACCCACAAGTGAACAATCAGGGAATGGGCGTAGTACAGCCCGCCTTGCTACCGTGCAGGCGCTGTATCAAGTCGCCGCTACAGAATCTGACTACACCAAAGTGGTCCGTGATTTTCTAGCAGGCCGGCTCGGTGGGATGGCCATCAATGAAGACCCCGATACAGAGGCAGAAACTCACGTTCGGCTCGCCGATATGGATCAAGGCATGTTTTCAGGGCTGGTTGGCGAGACCATCGCTCGCCAGGATGATATTGACGAGATGATCAATGCGAACCTTAGCGATGATTGGCCTAAAGAGCGGCTCGAATTAATAGTGCGGTCTATACTTCGGGCCGCCATCGCAGAGTTACTTGGTGCAGTTGCCGCACCAGCCAAAGTCACAATCTCTGAGTATGTCGACATAACACACGCCTTCTATAGTGGGCCTGAGCCTAAGATGGTGAACGCGGTTTTAGATAAAGTCGCACGGGTGCTGCATAGCAAAGACTTAGCGGCGTCTTAAAGCAACCGGAGACCCAAGCATGCCAGGTCTGTCGGAATTTGAATTGATCGATGCCCTGTTAAAACCGCTCGCCGAAAAGTCTGGCGGTGCATTCTCTTTGTCTGATGACGCGGCACTCTTACCTGATCCACCTTCAGGATATGGACACGTTGTCACTAAGGACGCCCTTGCTGTGGGTATTCATATGCGTGCAGACGATCCGCCTGGCGACATGGCGCGGAAGGCATTGCGTGTAAATTTGTCAGACCTTGCTGCCATGGGAGCACACCCCGTCGGCTTTTTTATGGCGCTCTGTCTAGGCCCAGAAACGGATGAAACTTACTTACGGTATTTTGTCGAAGGCCTATCAGGCGACATTGAGACCTTCAATGTTCCACTAATGGGGGGGGACATCATCCGCCAGCAGGGTCCTTTTACAATTTCCATTACCGCAATTGGAGCAGTGCCAAAGGATGATTTATTGCGGCGAAGCGGCGCTCAACCGGGTGATGCGTTATGGGTCTCTGGGACGATCGGTGATGGCACGCTCGGCTTGTTGGTTGCCGACGGTCAAGGTCCAAAATTATCTGAGGCCGACAAGAGCGAGCTCATAAAACGCTACCGCATTCCTGAACCACGGCTTGCTCTTGGAATAGGATTGGTCGGTATAGCTAACGCATGTATCGACGTTTCAGATGGACTAGTTTCAGATGTTGGTCATCTGTGCGCAGCATCGTCGGTAGGGTGCAGTATCGCAGCCCCATCCGTTCCACTGTCGCCTGCCGCAGACGAGGCGCTAAAGATTGATTTTGAACTGATGCCTTCGGTGTTGACTGGCGGCGACGACTACGAACTGGCGTTTGCTGCCCCAAAACAGGCAGAAAAAGACATTAAAGACCTATCCACTGAAGTTGGAATCCCTGCAACTCGTATCGGATTTTTTGAGGCTGGCGAAGGTCTGTCTGTGATGGATCGCGCTGGAAAGGCTATGAACTTCACGAGTGCTGGATACCGACACGCATGAACGACCTTCTTGAATCCAAGGTAGATCGAATGCTATGGAATAGTGAGTCCGATCAAATTGTATGAGAGATTTACGTGAGCGGTTATTCGTTGCAGGGATAGACCATGAAACGCATGGCTGTCATTGTCATGGTTTTGCTGCTGGTCTTAGGAAGCGGGCTTGCCGGTCTCATGGTTATCGGCGTGATTCCAACCCCCCTAGCGGATCCTGCAGAAGAAACGGCCGAGGACGAAGGTAACGCAGGTGGCATGGCCGCAGGGAAGTCTGGCTTTACTCCCCCAGAACGGGCTCCAATGCTCTATCCGCTAGAGGATATCGTGATCCCGGTCATTGTTGACGCTCGGGTCATTAAGCGAATTTACATCACGGCCAGAATGGCAATTGCTCAGGGGCAGCGAACACCCGTTGAATATGGCCTCCCGCGGATGGAAAGCGCAGTGAATGACCGTCTGGTGGTCTATTTTCAGAACCATTTCGCCAAACGACGGAGACCAGCTGTCCGTGACATAAAGCGGGAATTGGTTACTGCTGCGGACCAGGTGTACGGCGACATGATTAACGATTTCCTCCTTATCACCGTGTTTGAGCAATAGGTCGAAAGCGCTCTAACCGGCTTAGAACTTGGGTTTTTCGGTCTGTTCTCCTGACTCCGCTGTTGCGCCATCCCCGCCATTCTGGCACCCTCCGCGCGCTTTCCCGGGCGGGGAAGTGACTAAGAACCTATCTCATTGATCCACAAGGGGTTTTCTGGGTCGAACGGCTGATAATTCCAGCCTCATCAACGAATCGAATGGAACGAGCATGAGCACTCTCGAATATTTTGTCCTGGGAAGTGGCGTAATCGCCATCCTTTATGGGATTTTTACCACGCGCAGCCTTATGGCAGTGGGAACCGGTACGGACCGGATGGCTGAAATTGCAGCGGCAATCCAGGAAGGCGCTGCGGCATACCTGAACCGTCAATACACGACGATTGGTATCGTCGGAGTCATTGTTACCATCGCCTTAGTGCTAACGCTTGGCATGCTGTCAGCGGTTGGCTTTGTTATCGGTGCGGTATGCTCCGGCATTGCCGGCTATGTCGGGATGAACGTTTCAGTTCGGGCCAATGTGCGGACGGCTGAAGCCGCTCGTTCAACCGGAATGTCTGCCGCACACGCGGTGGCTTTCAAGTCAGGCGGCGTGACGGGCATGTTGGTCGTTGGGCTCGGCTTATTGGCAGTTGGTGGTTACTACTTCGCTCTGCTCGGCATGGGCACAGATGACCGCAAACTCATCGAAGCATTGATTGCGTTGTCATTCGGGGCCTCTCTCATTTCAATCTTCGCCCGCCTTGGTGGTGGCATCTTTACTAAGGGTGCTGATGTTGGTGGCGACTTGGTCGGTAAGGTAGAAGCAGGCATTCCCGAGGATGATCCGCGTAACCCAGCGACCATTGCTGACAACGTTGGTGATAACGTCGGCGATTGTGCCGGTATGGCAGCGGACTTGTTCGAGACCTATGCTGTAACAGTTGTCGCGACCATGCTGCTCGGTACGATCTTCTTCGACGGAACTTCTCAAGCAACTGTGATGCTTTATCCGTTAGTTATTGGTGGCGTGTGCATCATCGGTTCGATCATCGGCACATTTTTTACCGGCGTCAAAGAGGGCGGCAAGGTTATGAGCGCCTTGTATCGCGGCTTTATTGTTTGCGCTGTTATTTCTGCTGCTTTGATTGTTGTTGTTACTAACATGATGTTCGAAGCAGACGTCGCGATGACGGATGGCACGATGATTACGGGTGGCCAAATGATCACATGCGCCGTCATTGGTCTTGTTGTCACAGGCGTCATTATTTGGATCACAGAGTACTACACTGGTACGGATTATCGTCCGGTGAAGAGTGTTGCTGAATCTTCGACCACAGGCCACGGCACTAACGTGATCCAAGGCTTAGCGGTCTCGATGGAGGCTACGGCGCTTCCTGTTCTGTTGATCTCCGCAGCTATCATTGCAGCGTTCTTGCAAGCCGGTCTCTTCGGGATTGCGATTTCTGCAACCACAATGTTGGCGTTAGCTGGAATGGTTGTTGCCCTCGATGCCTATGGTCCGGTTACGGACAATGCGGGTGGTATCGCTGAGATGGCTGAATTGCCAGAGGCTGTGCGGACCATAACTGATACTCTAGATGCTGTCGGTAACACGACTAAGGCCGTAACCAAGGGCTACGCGATCGGCTCAGCGGGTTTGGCCTCCTTGGTGCTGTTTGCAGCATATACGTCTGACTTGGAGTTCTACTTCCCTGAATTTGCGGGTATCGAATTTTCATTGAAGGATCCGTATGTCGTCATTGGTCTGTTTATCGGTGGCATGCTGCCTTACCTGTTTGCTTCTATGGGCATGCAAGCCGTTGGTCGGGCAGGTGGCGCGGTCGTCGTTGAAGTTCGCCGTCAGTTCAAAGAGAAACCCGGCATCATGCAAGGCACAGAGCGGCCTGAATACGGTGTTCTCGTTGATATGCTGACCAAAGCAGCGATCAAAGAAATGGTTCTACCGTCTTTGTTGCCGGTTCTTGCTCCGATCGCTTTGTACTTCATCATCACCTTCACTGCTGGTCAGGCCCAAGGCTTTGTTGCTCTTGGGGCGATGTTGCTAGGCACCATTGTGACCGGTTTGTTCGTCGCGATTTCGATGACATCTGGTGGCGGTGCGTGGGACAATGCCAAAAAGTACATTGAAGACGGCAACTACGGCGGCAAAGGTTCGGAAGCTCATAAGGCTGCCGTAACCGGCGATACAGTTGGCGACCCGTATAAAGACACAGCTGGTCCAGCGGTGAATCCGATGATCAAAATCATCAACATCGTTGCCATCCTGTTGTTGGCGATGCTAGCCGGCTAAATGGTCGCTTTCTACGACCTAGAAAAACATCTGGAGCGGCCCGCATCAATGGTGCGGGCCGTTTTTTTTGTCGTTTCAGGTTTGTTCATAGGGTGCGGTATGACGAGCGTCGAGCCCAGTAAACTTTGTTGGGTGGCTTCATACCCAAAATAAGGGAACACCTGCCTTCGGTTTATGATCGCCGGCCCTTTTAGGGGCGCCGGAATTACGTCAGCTGACATAGATACATTGATTCCAGATACTCACGAAATGGCGAGAAAAGGTTCTTTCAATCTCACAGAGGCACTGGGATCAGAGTTTTTCGTCAAAACACATTGGATGTTCGCCCAGTCTAATTCGGCTTTTTCTAGAGAAAACGTTTGCATATATGTTTTGCGTAACCCGATGGATGTTCTCGCCTCTCATCTCAATTTCACGCAATTTCCCAATCCAGAACTGCGACCCGGTTTTATTGAGAATTTTATTGAAAAGGGCGGGTCACCGCTGTGGTTTGCTCACGGGATCGGCAGTTGGTTCGAGAATGCTATGAGCTGGATTAATGGTCCGACACGCTGTTTGGTTCTCATTTATGAGGCCTTATTGCGTGACCCAGTTTCAGAGACCGTACGACTAGCAAATTTTCTCAATGTAGAGATATCGTTAGGTCAAGTTGAAGAGTTGGTTCGTCAATTTCAATTCGATGAACTTCGCAAACAGGAATCAATGGAGCGATCTAGTGCAGAAGAGGGGCTGTTCGTAAATTATTCGGCGTCGCGTGATGGGGAGACATTTTTTATGAATCGAGGAAAAGAGAATTATTTCCGAGAGGTTATCCCCGAAAGCAGCGTCGAGAAGGGGCTTCAAGCTTTTAAGGCGCCTATGGCGCAAATTGAAGAGATGCTGGGCGGCAAAATTGAGAGTTGGTCTTTTTTATCAGACTGAACTGAATGCGTTGAGAATGCTCACGGACCAGCTTCTGGTTGACCGCGGTCGAACCGTCCAAGATTACCGATAAGTTGTTCAATCAGACTAAATTCACGACCCATTGTTGGCGTTTCCCGCTCAACGATTTGCAAGTCTTCGCCGTCCTCAAGACCTAGATTCTTGACTTCCTGCAATATGCCGCGTTCATCGAAAGAAAGCGCGTAGACCTCTCGCTCCAACTCTTCACTAGAGTAAAAAGCATACTGAGTAGTAATCGCACTGATATAGTACCAGGTCTCATCACCAAGCGTTGAGACCGTTGAGGGTGTCCCTAAGATAAGCTGAACATCCTGTCGCGTCTGCTGACCGGGCTGTAGTTGGGTTAAGGCCTGCTCCGGAGGTAAATTTCCTCTGGCATTTATGTCTTTCGCGCAGCCGCTAAGGCTTAGAGCTGCTGCACATGTTGACACAACAAGAGCCGCCCGTAGGTGTGATTTAATGGTGCGTATTGTGATCATGGCGCGCTTTATACCAGATGCCGCGTGACTGGGGTAGACGGCAAAATAAGGCAATTTTCCAGACTCTCTGCGTTGACTTCACCGGGCTGCCGGGTGAAACAATGTTCCTCAACTAGGCAGTATGAAGACTTCTTGATGGGCCTTATCAATTCGTTCCGTGAGTCGCGTCGCAATGCTGATGCCTCCATTAGTTTGTATATCGCAGCGGTCGAGCATGCTCGGTCGCCAATATTCTTTTTGGACTTTGGCGTGCCAGATTCAGTCGATGGCCGGTTCGACCTAGTTATTGTGCACGTAATGCTGTTGGTTCGTCGTTTACGGCAGCAGGGTAAAGCTGCCGCAGATGTGAGTCAGGCATTACTTAACCTTATGTTTGCTGACATGGATCGGAACCTGCGTGAAATGGGTGTTGGTGACCTCAGCGTTGGTCGACAAGTAAAAAAAATGGCCAAAGCGTTTTACGGTCGCGCTGAAACCTGGGAGCAGGCGTTAGATCAAGATATCGAGAGGGTTACATCTGCTTTGGCAGAGACAGTCTACCGATCCGTTGAAGTTCCATCCGAACCAATTTCTAGTTTGGCATCTTATGTCATCGCGGCAGATAAGTACTTGGCCGATCTATCGACAGACACCATGATTTCGGGTGAAGTTGAGTTCCCAGTCCCAAAGCCTCAAAATTCTTCCTCCTAAAATGGTGTCGGCGCCATTCGTACATTTCGTCCCGGTAACTGCAGTCCCCCCCAATGGGCGAGAGATTTCAATCGCTGCCAATGCTCAAGAACGGGCCGACATTGCGACTGAGTGCGGATTGGAGGACATAAGCCGTCTCGAAGCCACGTTTCACATTTCAAAAGGGGCGGGGCCTCTGTTGGCGGTTCAGGGTCAATTAACTGCTGATGTCATGCAATTGTGTGGGGTTACGCTTGAGCCCATTCAGACGAACGTGAGCGCCGTAGCAATCGCTCTTACTTATACCTTAGATTCGATTAAATCCCGGGTTGAACTGGACATAGATTTGGTTGACGAGGACCCACCAGAGTCGGTGCAAGATGGCCAAATTGACTTTGGCGCTCTGGCTGTTGAGCATCTAGTCTTGAATTTGGATCCATATCCGCGCTCGCCTCAAGCGACATTTGATGCTCAGAAATGGCTTGATGCTGGGGCTTCGGGCGAAGACTCTGGGCAGCCTAATCCCTTTGCGGAACTCGTAAAATTAAAACCTAAAGCTTGATTCACAGGTCTTGCCCCTAGAGGCGCTTTTCGGTATGTACTCGCCCTTCGTTTGAGGCCTCATTATTCGGACACCCCAAACCTAGAAATTCCTGAGAAAGTAAGAAAAATGGCTGTACCTAAGAAAAAAGTCTCGAAATCTAAGCGGGACATGCGCCGAGCCCACGATTCATTGAGCGCGAGCGTCTATCAGGAATGCCCAAATTGCGGCGAAACCAAGCGTCCGCACCATGTTTGCCAGGCCTGTGGATCGTATAATGATCGAGACGTGGTAGAACCGGCCGAACCTGTCCTATAATTGAATTGGCGCCGGGAACGGCGCTTTTTCTTAGGTAGATAGCTTAACGGGATAAACCGTATACGCACAAAGCGGGGCTATCTTCGGGGTACCGCTAGAGGGATGAGGGGCTGTTGGTGGCAAGAGAAATCACCCTATCTGTGGATGCTATGGGCGGAGATGCGGCTCCAGCCATTGTCATGGATGGAATTCTAGAAGCCCATCTCCGCTACCCTAAGGTTCGCTATCTTGTTCACGGTCGTAGAGAGGCTATTCAGTCCTTCTTAGACAGCAATCCAGCCCTGAAGAAATGTTGCGAAATTCGCCATTCTGAAGATGTCATTTCTGGCGAGCAAAAAGTTTCACAGGCCATTCGGCAGGGCCGCAATTCAAGTATGTGGAACGCGATTGACGCTGTGAAGACTGGTGATGCGCATGGTGTCGTGTCGGCAGGGAACACGGGCGCTCTGATGGCGATGGCGAAACTCAGTATGCGTACATTGCCCGGAATTGATCGCCCGGCAATCTGCTCTTTGTTTCCCAACGAAGTTGGTGAAACCACGATGCTTGATCTCGGAGCCAATGCGCAATGCGATGTGCGCAATTTGGTCGAATTTGCGGTTATGGGGGCTTGCTTTATACGAGCCATTTCCGGCATCGAGATGCCGCGGGTCGGATTGTTGAATATTGGATCTGAAGACTTAAAGGGTACGGATTTGTTGCGGGATGCCGCGGCTATCCTGAAGGACGCCGACCTTGCAATGGACTTCGTTGGATTTATTGAGGGCGATGATATTACATTGGGGACCGTTGACGTGGTTGTGACCGACGGGTTCACCGGAAACGTCTCGCTTAAGACAGCGGAGGGAACGGCGAAGCTCTATTCGCAATTTCTCAGGTCAGCGTTCAAGAGCTCGATATTGGCAAAACTTGGGTTTTTGTTGATCAAACCCGTTCTCAGCAAGGTCATGATTCGGTTGGACCCACGTCGTTATAACGGGGCTCTTTTTGTTGGCCTCAATGGCGTTGCGGTGAAGAGTCACGGCGGGACGGATGCGCTCGGTTTCGCGAACGCTATTGCCGTCGCCGTCGATATGGTTGAACGCGATCTTAACAGTGGTATTGGAGAACAACTTACCCACTTGAGCTTCGACTCAGTTGGGTCCATTCAGGCCGCTAAAACGGCATGACGATACGATCCGTTATTCGGGGGGTAGGCTCTTACCTGCCAGCAAACGTTGTGACCAACGAAGAGTTGTCCAAAAAAGTCGATACATCAGACGAATGGATTCAAGAGCGGACGGGTATCAAGCAGCGGCACATAGCCGCAGATGGCGAAACCACGTCAGATCTCGCTATTGCGGCTGGTCGGCAAGCTTTGGAAAGGGCGGGTCTAAAAGGAGAAGACATAGACCTTTTTGTCGTCGCTACAGCTACACCAGACCATACTTTTCCGGCAACCGCAGCCAAGGTGCAAGCGGCTTTAGGCCGACGAGGCGTGCCGTCATTTGATGTTCAGGCTGTTTGCTCAGGCTTTGTCTATGGCCTATCGGTCGTGGATAATTTTATGCGCTGCGGGCAAGCCAAATCGGCACTTTTGATCGGTGCAGAAACATTCTCACGCATACTGGACTGGGAAGACCGCGCGACTTGTGTGTTGTTCGGGGACGGTGCCGGCGCCGTTGCACTAACAGCTGAAGTGGGCGAGGGCAGTACGGCTGACCGGGGTATTCTATCAACCCATCTTCATTCTGACGGTAGCCAGCATGATCTGCTTTATGTTGATGGTGGCGCGTCAAGCACTCAAACAACGGGTTATGTCCGCATGGAGGGCCGTGAAGTGTTTCGACATGCAGTGGTCAATTTAGCGGATACAGTGAAAGAAGCGCTGGCGGCAAACGACATTACGATCGATAACGTTGATTGGCTGGTCCCCCACCAAGCGAATAAGCGTATCCTTGATTCGACCGCGAAGAAATTGCGTATTCCGAACGATAAAGTCATTGTCACCGTTGACCGCCATGCGAATACGTCTGCGGCGTCCATTCCATTAGCGTTAGCTGCGGGGGTTGATGATGGTCGCATCAAGACGGGACACATGATCTTGATGGAAGCCATGGGTGGCGGCTTTACCTGGGGTTCGGCGCTGGCCAGGATATAGTTTAAGGCCAACGAAATTCCATCTAACGCATTGCAAATGAATAGAAAGTCGTGTTGACGGCGTTACGCCAACTAGGCTAACGTTCGTTGTTGGCGCACCGCAAAAAGGGGGACAGTGCGACATGAGCCGCACCATGACCCGTGCTCAATTGAGTGAATCGATCTATCAAGAAGTCGGGCTTTCTCGGAATGAATCAGCCGAACTGCTCGAAATGGTTCTCGGTGAAATTTCGTCGGCGCTGGTACGCGCCGAGACCGTAAAAATATCTTCCTTTGGTAGCTTTTCGGTTCGCCAAAAAGGAGAGCGCATTGGTCGCAATCCTAAGACCGGCGATGAAGTTCCCATTCTACCGCGTAAGGTACTCGTTTTCCGTCCGTCACAATTGCTGAAGGCTCGCATTCGAGGAGAAGACGTGTCGGGAATGAAATCGGACGACGATGCAGAGCCTACGTCTGCGCCTGGGTCATTTTCTTCTGAGACTTAAAATCAGTGAGCGAATCCCAAGAAGACCGACCACGCAAATCTGAAGCGGCGTTTAGAACGATAAGTGAAGTGGCAACTGAACTCTCGGTTCCTCAACACGTCCTGCGTTTCTGGGAGTCAAAATTTAGTCAAGTTCGTCCACTAAAAAGAGGCGGCGGTCGTCGCTA
>JAURPI010000035.1 GCA_030835385.1 Alphaproteobacteria bacterium
CTAATGGACCGCTTTTGTAACAACGCTCTAAAAACGTTCTTGGTCCTTGTTTTGACCCGTTAGGGTTTGCGAGCATGAAGGTGACAAATAATAATCACCGGCCGATTTGTCTGAAAGTCGGGCAAGAAGGGGAAAGACGTGAAAAAATACAGGGATAAACTCCAGGCAGTATTGCTTTCGCTTTTATGCGCGTATTCGATGCAATCGGGAGCTCTCGCGAAGGACGTTGCATTTTTCACGCCGCCAGGTGCCGAATATAATCCTGACATTCCATCACCTGCCGAGGTGCTAGGATACGACACCGGGGATTATGTTTCTAACCCAGGTGCAGTGCGTGAATACGTCCAGAGGATCGCTGAATTATCAGACCGTGTGACGCTGGAGGTTATTGGGCGCACCCACGAACGCCGGCCCATTCATTTGCTTACAATTTCGTCAGCGGACAACCTTGCGCGCATTGATGAGATTCGCGATCAGCACCTTGCGCTTAGCGACCCTGACTCATCGCAATCTGTAACTGACGACATGCCGACGGTGACCTGGCTGGGCTTTGGTGTGCATGGCGATGAAATTAGTTCAATGGATGCGGCGTTGCTCACTGTCTACCATCTTGCGGCGGCCAATGATCCCGCATCCCTTGAGCAACTTAAGAATACTGTCGTGCTTTTGGTGCCAGTGCTAAATCCAGATGGGTATAACCGCGCCTCAACATCTCTAAATACTTATCGCGGTGAAGCGCCGGTCGCGAACCTGCAGCATGCCGAACACAATGGGGTCTGGCCTCGGGGTCGGACCAATCACTATTGGTTTGACCTCAATCGGCAGTGGATCGCAAGAACTCAACCAGAGTCCCAGGCTTGGGGTGCGCAATATCAAAAGTGGAAACCAAATCTGCACATCGATTTTCATGAAATGAACATCGATTCCACGTACTTCTTTAGTCCTGGAATTGCCGCCCAGCGCAATCCGTATATTCCGCAACGAGCCACGGACCTTACTCGAACGGTTGGCAATTACGCCCAGGAGTATCTCGATACCAATCAAGAGCTGTATTACTCCGAGGAATTTTTTGACGATTACAATCCGGCGATGGGGTCCAACTACCCCTTGCTCAACGGCAGTGTCGCCTTTCTTTTTGAAAACCGAGGCTTTGAAGGGTTGTTGGCGGAGAGCCCCAACGGGGACATTACTTTTGCCTCTCGTGTGCGCCGACACTTCAATATTGCAGTCTCAATGGTGCGGGCGTCATCAGACCTCCGGGAAACGCTTCTGGAGTACCAAAAAGAATTTGGGGTGATGACTCGGCAAGCAGCCTCAGCGGACCGCGTAAAGGGCTACGTGTTCACCGCCAAGGGTGATGATGCACGGATGCATCATTTCTTGGAGATGCTTGATCGCTTGGATATTGATGTCTTCCGTCTTAGTCGCTCAATCCGGCAGGACGGTGCCACTTATCAACCTGCCGACAGCTATATCGTTCCCACCAATCAAAAAGCTTATCGGGTTATTCGCAATATGTTTGAAACCCGCACCCGATTTGGCGACGTAGTGTTCTACGATGCGACCACGTGGACAAAACCGTTGGCATTCGGGCTTACGTATGCCGACCTATCTTCAGTTGGGTCGGATATGATTGGGGAAAAAATTGACCCCGCTTTTCCGTCAAAGGGTGTCCCCGATCGAGCGGCATACGCCTATCTGTTTTCCTGGAGCGGATATTATGCCCCCCGGGCAGTCACACGGCTTCTCAAAGCCGACGGCCATGCCAAAGTTGCAATCAAACCCTTTACATCAATGACCACCAAAGGGCCGGTTGAGATGGGGCGCGGCTCTATCATTGTTCCGGTTGGTGACGGGCAGCCACTCAATGGCGAAGAGCTCCATGACATTATGTCGACGATTGCAGATGAAGATGGTGTGGCTGTGCACGCGGCGATTACAGGCCGGACTGCTGAGGGGATAGATTTTGGTGGTAACTACGCCCGTCCATTAGAGCTGCCCCAAATCATCATGCCAGTCGGCGAGGCCGTGCGCTTCTATGATGCCGGAGAGCTATGGCACCTCATGGACTACCGCATGAATATTCCGGTGATGATGCGCGACGTTGGTTCTCTTCGTGATGTCGATTGGTCCCGTCTCACTCATCTTGTCTTGCCCGACGGTAATTACGCAGGACTTAATGATGAACAGACCAAGCAAATCGACAGATGGGTGAAGGGCGGTGGCACTTTAGTTGCTGTCAAACGCGCCGCACTCTGGGCAGTGGAAAAAGGGTTTATGGATGTCGAAGTCATTGATGACTTCGTTGTCGTCGGTTTTGGCGCGCCGCCTCCGCGCAAAGACAAAGACGCGCCCATGCCCGACCGTGAGGACTACGCTGATAAAGAAATTTTGGAGCAGGCTCAACGTATTCGCGGGACAATTTTTGAAACCGACATCGATATCACCCATCCACTTGGCTTTGGGTATACATCCCGTGTCCTGCCATGGTATCGCGAAAATCGGATCATTTTGGGTCGCTCGAAGAACCCCTTTGGCACAGTCGCTCAATACACTGACTCACCGTTGCTAAGCGGCTATGCCAATGCCGAGAGCGTCGAGAAAGTTGCTGGGGCGGCGTCGGTGTTGGCCGAGCGGCGGGGCAGAGGGGCGGTCGTACTGATGTCTGACAACCCCAACTTCCGGGCGTGGTGGTTTGGTCCCAATAAGATGTTTCTCAACAGCCTGTTCTTCTCAACAGCAATGACTGCGGAATTTTCAAGGTTTGACGAGCACGATCACGCGGATTAGTCGCGGTTATCGAGCCCCAGCAGCGTATGCGTCGCGACCGGCTTTGATGGCGTGAGCGACGGCTTGGGCGCGACCGCCAATTTCCTCAATGATCGGTTTGTGTGTGCCGATTGAGGCTGCTTTCCAAGCGGCGCGTTGTTCCGTGGAAAGCGGATAAGCGGTGAAGCCTTCTTCAGCCGCAGACGCTAAGCCTGCTGCATTCATGCCTGCGATGGTCTGACGAACGTCAGCGGTGCTCGCGAAGGTGTCAATGATGACCCGGCGTTCGGACTCCGACAAAGTCTCAAGCCATTCCGTATTGGCGAGTAAAAACCCGCCGAGAAAGAAGTGCTGGGTCAAAATAAAATGAGGCGCTTCGGCAACCAGGCCCGTGCCGGTGTACGCGACTGTGGGGGTCAATCCGCCGTCAATCAAGCCGGTCTGCAAGCCGGGTATGGTTTCTGGGCTGGTGATGTAAATGACATCAGCTCCCACTGACTCCAAGAACATCTGTGCAGCTATATCCTGAGTGGCGCGCAGTCTCATGCCGACGGCGTCCTCTGGCCAAAGGATCGGCTTGGTGGCGTAAATGTTTTGTCCACCAAGGTCGAGCCATCGCATGATGGTAAGGCCGCGTTCGGCCATGAGTGGTCCAAAAACATCAAAGAATACGTTGTCGACCACGTAATCAAATTCTTCTTTGCTATCGAACAGGAACGGTGCGCCCAGATAAGCAATTTCAGGCACAATGTTAGACAGCACGAGGCTCGACAATGAGGCTATCTTTATGCGGCCCCGCCTGACGCCTGAGAGAATTTGTTCTTCCGGTCCACCTTCGCCATGGATCAGAAGCTGTGGTTCAAGAGTGCCGTTGGACTCAGACGCGAGGCGCTCGCTGTAGTCATAAAACAAAGTCGCAGCAGGTGAGCCCGGAATAATGAACCCACCAATTTGCACGTCCTCCGCGTGAGCGCTGAGGGCAAAGGCGCATACGCTGACAATAAGCGCGATTTGTCTCACTAAAGTTGATCCAGCCACGCCGTGAGCGCGCTGCCGATTTCTTCGGACCCTGTGTCAAATACATCGTCGGTGATGTCGGGGAACTCGATCATATCAGCATCGGGCAGGGCTTCTTTTTTGGCCGTACGTGTCTTCTCCAGCAACATTTCATGGGGCTGTAGAATCAAGACCGGTTGTTTGATCAACGGGAATCGTTCTTCCGGAACGTAAGTCCATACCGCATTGTAGGCATACCAAGATTTGTCGAGTGAATGGATATCCTCGAGAAAGACTTTAGCTGCGCGTTCTAAGGAGACACCTTCTGACCGGTTAATCACGATCAGATACCACCTGTTCATAATGAACGTTCCGTCCTCAGGTAGCGGTTTATCCTTCGGTAACTTGGCGAGCCGATCAGCACGTGTATCAGGGTCGTAGTAAGCGATACCCGAAAGAACTACGCCGCGCACCAGGTCGGGGCGGATGATCGCTAGTTCCGAGGCGATAAAGACGCCCGTGTGAAAGCCAAACACATCAACTTCGCCCTTGCCATTTTGGCCATAGCCCAAAGCTTCCAACGCGTCAGCCATAGCATTAGCAATCCCGGCCATATCGGGGGGAGAATTAGGTCGATCAGACTCTCCGTATCCGGGTGTATCAAAGGCGATGGCAAGCCGGTCTCGTCCTACCACTTCCAGTAAGGGGCGGTACTCTTCCGCCGATTTAGGGTTCTGGTGGAACAGAACCAATGGGGTCTTATTGTCAGTTCCGTCGGCCGGTCTGGCTGAATGATAGTGAATTTGGCCGTGCGGCCCTTCGACATAGCCTTTCTTGTAAATCACATCGTCCTCCGCGACTGCTGCGCTCGCTAGCAGGGCGGTTGTTACTAAAATTGCGCCAATCCAGTTTCTCATTCTCAAGCTCCTGCCGGTTGAAGATTGAAGTCTATTTTGGCCTTCAAATGCCGTCCAATGATAGGGTTAAGTGGCAGACATTGAATTTCGATCACATGAAGGTGGAGCCAGGCCATGCCAGCACACAACACAGATCAGCTATGGGGGAGTGTCACCAAGGCGCTGCACTGGTCAATTGCTCTTTTGATTATCGGTAACATCGTCATAGCTCAATGGATACCAACCCTCGAAGTCGACGTGCCTGGTGATCCTGAAATGTAGCGGTTCCTGACGCCATTGCATAAGTCCAGCGGCATGTTGGCCCTAGCCTTGATCGTATTTCGCCTTGGATGAGCATTTAGTGGGACATGTCCCGGGTTGCCGGGGGATACACTCCAGTGGCAACGCAATTTGACCTATTGCGTCCATGGCTTTCTGTATTTGTTAATCTTGTTGGTGCCGGTCGCGGGTTACGCAACGTCCTCAGCTTTTGATTCACGTTTTGAATTATTTGGATTATTTGTGGTGCCCAATGTCGTGCAAAAAAATGAAACAGTCTCGACCGTGACGTATTGGCTGCAATTTAATGGCGGTTGGGCATTAGCAGGCTTGGTCGCATTGCATGCAGCGCCGGCCATTTGGCACCATTTCGTAGAACGAGTGATATTCTCATTCGCATGCTGCCAAACTTGAGATCGCAGAAGCATTCATCCACGACACCTTCAGAATAATGACTAGAACAAAGTGAGTTGGCAGTCCCGTTTGTCTGTCGGCACGCGGAATTTAGTGGTCGAAAGCCGATGGGCGTTGGCGTTCAGACGCAATCGTCGTGCCGCTAGACTAAATCGCTTCGATAGCGCGTCTGCATAAGCTCCTCTGCCAACCTGACGGTTTCCCCAGGCAGGATGATAGTCGCGCCCGTCATTCATTGATCTGATCAGCGCCATAATGCGTCCGGCGCGGTGAGGGGTGTTTTCTGCCAGCCATTCTTGGAACAAATCTTTAACTTCTAGTGGCAGCCGCAGCACCACATAGCGGCCTTCATCGGCACCCGCGTCCGCAGTAGCCTCCAGCACAGATTCCATTTCTTGATCATTGAGGCCAGGGATCGCGGGCGCAAACATCACACCAGTGGGAATACCAGCCGCCTTCAATAGACGAATGGCATCCAATCGCCGTCCCGGCGTTGATGCACGCGGCTCCATTGATCGCGCCAACCGATGATCCAGCGTCGTGATGGAAAGGGAAACTTTAGCCAACCCATTTGCCGCCATGGGTCCTAGAATATCTAAGTCTCGGGTTACGAGATGCGATTTCGTAACAATGGATACCGGATGCTGGAAGCGAGACAGCACTTCAAGAATAGACCGTGTGATCTGACGTTCTTTTTCGAGCGGTTGGTAGGGGTCCGTATTGGTCCCCATGGCAATAACCTGGGGGCGATATCCCGGTTTGCGCAGTTCCGATTCTAATAAATCAGCCGCGTCGGGTTTGACGAAGATCTTGGTTTCAAAATCTAACCCTGCAGACAGGCCGAGGAACGCATGGGTTGGCCGTGCAAAGCAATACACGCATCCGTGTTCGCAGCCACGATAGGGATTGATCGAGCGGTCGAAGGGAATATCAGGCGACTTATTACGGGCCAAAATTCCATGCGTGGAGTCCCGCAAAACCTGAGTCCGCAACACCTCGGGTTCTTTGTCGAGATTGTTCCAGCCATCGTCGGCTTTGGTCAGCCGCTGGCGTTCATAGCGTCCAGCCCGGTTCGTAACCGTGCCGCGTCCGCGCCGGGCATCTGGGTGCACAAAGGCGTTCTCGGTGGCGTGTTTCGTGAGTTTTTGGGCCGCTTGATCCATGTTCTGACCTTACGCCAGAAAAAAGAACAAAACAAGAACAATTGTTCCTCGGACAGGAACAGCCGTGTTTATCTAGAGAAAGGCGTTCACCACCAAGAACAGGAGCCCGGCTATTACGGCCGAAGCGGGAACGGTGACCAGCCAGGCAGCAATGATACCCAACAGGTAGCGTCGTCTGACCAGACGGCGTTTCTTCGCCTTGGCCCATTTGTTGATGACCATATCTTGCGTGGGTGGTGCAGGGGTTTCCCCGTCAGATGTCAGGGGCAAGGCGCGCTTAACTTTGGGCGGCCCGATTTTGTTGTTAACAATGAACTCCCGTAAAAAGCCCACACCAAAGACACTGCCAACAGCAATGTGGGTGGAACTTACGGGCAGCCCGAGTCCGGAGGCGATGATCACGGTGATGGCTGCGGACAAAGCAACGCAAAACGCCCTGATAGGATCTAATTTGGTTATCTTTTCGCCAACGATCTCGATGATTTTTGGACCAAACAGGAAAAGACCGATTGAAATCCCGATGGCCCCAATGGCCAGCACCCAAAGCGGGAGTGTCACTTTTGCTGCGACAGTTCCTGCCGTGACGGCGGTGAAAATAGCAGCCAAAGGTCCAACCGCGTTGGCGACGTCGTTAGAGCCGTGGGCGAAAGATAATAGTGCGGCAGCACAGATTAAGGGGCTGCGGAACAACTGACCCACTGATTTCCGAGTGTTCTCAATGTTGCTGGTGTCTCTAAGGGCCACGAAGCGCACAACGGCGTAGGCAACGGCAAAGGCGGCAAAACCAATCAGAAAGAGTGTAGGCGTTTCAGGTTTCCAAACCCGTTTGAGGCCTTTCATGACCAGGTAGACAGAAAATGCCCCTGCCATAATGCCGACAAGAACAGGAATCCAACGTTGCGCGGCCGCGACTTTGTCCTCCTTAAAAATCACCGCAACTTTTACAAACATTAGGAACGCGGCAGCGATTACCCCGCCAAGCACCGGTGAGATTACCCAACTGGCTGCGATCGTTCCCATTACCGGCCAATCCACGGCCGTCATTCCGGCTGCAGCGATCCCAGCTCCCAGGACGCCGCCAACAATTGAGTGAGTGGTGGAGACAGGCGCGCCGATGAGCGTCGCTAGATTGACCCATAGCGCTGCGGCCAACAGCGCCGCGAGCATGGCTGAGACAAAGATCGATTGATCCGCGAAGGACTCAGGACTGACAATGCCTTTTGAAATAGTTGTGACGACATCGCCGCCTGCAATGAGTGCACCAGCAGCTTCAAAGACGGCGGCAATAATCAGAGCGCCGACCATTGTTAGTGCCTTGGAGCCGACGGCTGGTCCCACATTGTTGGCGACGTCGTTGGCACCAATATTCATTGCCATATAGGCGCCGACAATTGAGGCGATTGCGATGATGGCGTAGCCGTCGGTCGTTCCTGACTGCAGGTATGTGTAGGCCCAGACGGCCATCACGAAGAGAAGGCCAAACCCCATGTCGAGGTTGCGCAAGCCCATGCGTGTGGCGGCTTTGTCAAGTTGAGCGATGCGCTTTAGGTCTTTATCGACCGCTGTTTTTTTAACGACGCTGGTTGGATCGCTATTAGGAGAAGAGAGGAGGGACATAAAGGGGTTTTGGTCCAGCGTCACAAATCTGTCATAATTCTATCTCGGACTTAACGATGTTTACGTCCCCCGGTCAATGAAGGCCGGTTCTTATTTAGGTTCATTGCCTCCAGATGTTACGAATTCCCCGATTTCGCCAATGCGCAGCCTTACCATTCCAGGATATTGCGTCTTGCCGCCGGGTTATGCTGATCACGTCGCTCGGAACCAAAAGGTGGATTTTACCCAAAGGAAATATCGAACCTGGACTCACAGTGCGCGAATCCACCGAATTTGAAGCCTTCGAGGAAGCTGGTGTCATGGGGTCTCTCCATGCCAACAGCATTGGTTCCTATACCTACGAGAAAGTTGGAGAGGATGAAGATCTCCTTCATCACGTCAAAGTGTTTCCCTTGAAAGTCACCAAAGTGCTCGATGAATATCCACATCAGGTCAAACGTGAACGTCAGTGGATGGATCCTACAGAAGCAATCGAGGCCGTCGACGAACCCGAACTCAAAGAGTTAATTGGTAAGTTTGCTGAGCAGCCCTAAGGATTACCAACGGGTTCCTAATCTAACTCGGAATCTCGTGTCTTTCTGATTAAAGCCCAACAAGCTCTCGCTATATCCACTTATGAAATGTGCGTACAGGTTGGGTGTAAACAGCTTCTGGACAAAGGGGAGCGGTGTGGTCGCGTCCAGTTGCAACGTCGCGTTGTCGTGAGCGTCGCATTTTCTCAGCGATGCCATTAAGCCCATATCGGTTTGGCTCTGTTCATTGCGCTGCATCAGGCGCACTGCCAGTTCCGCATGGCCGCGGAAGTCGTCTATGGTTGGATTGTCTGACGTGCTGCCCACATAAGTCCAAACTTTTGGTCTTACAGATAACTCCAACCATTCACAGTCACCGAAATCCTCCGCTGGCCGGTCAAAGTCATATAGGAACTCGGGTTGAACATAGGCATCATTCAGGTTGCGTGACTCCGCGCCATCGCGACCATTAGATTCATGGAGCACGCTGACCCTATTATGGCATAGGCAGCGCTTAACTCATTAATTGACGGTGCTTTGGTTAAGGCCGCTTAGTCTTTTCTGGCCGCGACCGCCTCAAGTTCCAGTAGCACCTCAGGCAAAGCCAGCGCTTTGACATATACCAAAGTGCCTGCTTGTTTGCCTCCCGGATTGTGTTTGACACCGGCTTTGATAATCGCGCCAATGTCGGAGGGGTTGATCATGTACAGATTGGTCTTAACGACGTCACTCCAATCCATCCCGGCGTCGCGCAAGGTTTGCCCAACTTTGGCGTAGACAATGTCGGCCTGAGTTTCAGCGTCTGCTGGCGTGTTGCCATCGGCATCTGTGGCCGTCTGGCCGCTGATGAATAGAATGCGAGAGCCGGGTGGAATCTCCATGCTGCGATGGGTGTGGCCACCCGTTGGATTGCGCGAAATGTTGGTTGAGCCAGAGTCGGAGGATTGGGCGAGGGCGGGTCCTGCCAGTACGCTGGATAAAAGCAAACCGGTAATCGCATGAAGAATATTTGGTCGGCTGTTCATTGGGCGTCCTTCCGTATCGAGTGGGTTTTAGTCTTCAATGTACTTTTTAATTAACGGATCGATATCTGAGACCGGCTCGTCAGACATCGTCAGTTGCAGCCAAAACCTGTCCGCGAAGGCTTGGGCATCAGCAACCCGATCTGCCGCTTGTTCATCTGTATCTTCGTGAGACTCAACTGCATCAGGAGGCAAAACGTTGTGCTTCTCAAGCTCTGCTTCCAAAACTTTGACGCGATCTCGCACCATGTACAGTTCGCTGGCCAGGGTGACCAAGGCTGAAATAATACGGTCTTGCGGTAAGTCGTGAACTAACACCGGCTCTTTATCGGTGACCGGGCCGGTGTGGTAGGTCTTATAAGATGGGGAAACTGTCACGGCTTTGGACTTCTCATTTTTCCATCACGTAGTAATTCCACGTTATTTTAGGTGGCGTATCTTTTGCCGTCGGACCAAGAGCTTCTTTGTTCTGCGTCGCCTCGATGGCTTTTGACGACGAGAAACCAATAGCCTTACCCATCTCAGCATAATCCGCTTCAACACAGGCTGGCATGTATGGCTCGTTGTTTAGCCAGGCATCTGAGAACTGCATAACGTGTTGCGCCGGTTGGTCGGGGACCAGAGCTATTTCCATGCCAATAAAAACCCCGCCCGGTTTCAGGATGCGGTGCACCTCTTTAAAGAGGTCAGGTGTGACCTGCTGCGGGAACTCGTGGAACATAAACATGTGGAACACCATGTCGAAGAACTCATCTTCGTAATCCATGTTCATGATGTCTTGCTGGGAGAATTTAACAGGCACGCCAGCTTCGCATGCGCGCACATGGGCGAGCTTCAAGCAGGGTGCGGCTATATCAACACCGTATCCTTCTGACTCCGGGTGATGTTGCATCCAGGTGATGATGCCGCCGCCATGGCCCGTGCCCCAATCCAACACGCGTTCATACTCTTTCCCCTTTGGCAGATGCTCCCACATCAGGTGATAAACTTTATTGGGATCAGATTGATTTGGGTTGGTGGTGCGGCGCCCATAGTCGTAGATCAGCCCGTCCACATCATCCCGCCAGACCCCGCCGGGCTGCTGGTGAAAATCGACCCACTGAAAGTAGTCAGGCATCTCGATATCTGGATTTAAGACCAAGTCATCTCCGGCATCAGCAATAAGAGCATTCAGTTCTTTATCTAACGTTTCACTTTGCTGTTGCACCATTGTGTCTATGCCAACATCTGGCTGACTATATTTTAAACGTCGCAGATTGCGCACACTCCACGCCTTAAGCTGAAACTGCGGCAGTCTGTCCATAATCCGTGCCGCTGTCTCGCGCGTTTCGGGCTCGTTCGTTTTGTCGCGCTCCTTGAAGTAGCTGCGGTAGGTATCCTGTGCGACTTTTGAATTGACCGCGACATAGGAGCAGCGGATGAATTCTTGAAACGCCGTATAGTCGCGGCTTTGCTTGGCGTCGAAGGTAGGGGGACGGTTGCTATGGCTGTGTGGCACGGTCGAGATTCCGGTCGCATGAGATGGTTAAGCAATTAGAGTGGGCGGGGTCTGCCACCCTGTCAACACAACAG
>JAURPI010000036.1 GCA_030835385.1 Alphaproteobacteria bacterium
CTGAGCTTGTCGTGAACGAAGTCTACGCTCCAGATGTGATTGGGATATTGAGGCCTGAGCCGGATGACGGAACTGTCCTGGTGATAGAACCGTTTACGCCGCTTGTGACGATAAGGCAGCTGCAGGCCTCCAAAATCCAGACCAAATGCTAAGCAACACTTGGCCCAGTTTTAACGGGAAAGGTCATTTGCTTGACCACGGTGTTGCGCTACACGCGAGCCGATCTATTCATTTGTCGACGGCCCACACCCGCCAGGACTTAGACGCCATTATTGTAGCGATGATTGGGGCAAGCGAAGGGTGTTCTGCCGACGGCTTGTTTAAGAGCGCCTCCTAAAACTACCTACTACCGCACCCAGGTCTCCATCGGAGCCCTATTAGCCATTCAGAGCGGATTTGAGCGCTGTCTGAAGACTCTCACAACGTTGCCGGATAGCGTCGAGACGCGCTGTGTTATTTTCTGCGACTTGCCTCATGGCCTGTTCAGAGCGGCACGACAGGTCGAACAAGCTTCGGACCTGTTGAATAACATTCGGGGGACAACTCACCTGTCCGACCTCTCGCTGGGTCGCATGCGAGGGTAACTGCTGAACAAATACGGGTGCGGACCCGACCTTGATCCCAACCACCAAACCATCTGGTTTGACGACGAGACCGGCTTCGTCAAGCAACGCCACTGTTACACAAGACGCGCTTGCGCCCTGTGCAGACAGATAAATAAACAAAAAGAGAAAAACTCTAAAAAAAATTCTCATGCCGGCTCAGCTAATATCCTAGCTGTCTGTGGTGCGGGTGGAGGGAATCGAACCCACACTCCCGTAAGGGAACTGGATTTTGAATCCAGCGCGTCTACCAGTTCCGCCACACCCGCACGCGACAGCGCGCCTCTTATAACCGCGCGGTCACGGACCCGCAAGCGAACAGCATACCAAGCCCAGTCACGACTTGAAGCCAGGGCGTTGCTGCCCCAACGACGACCTGTTAAACCCGGAAATATGGAGACTCCACTGTGATTCGCAGGCTCTACGACTGGACCCTAACTCTTGCGGGCCGAAAAAACGCATTGGCGTTTTTGGCCGTGGTCGCTTTTGTCGAGAGCTCCATATTCCCCATCCCCCCTGACGTCCTCATTCTGCCGATGATTTTGGCAACGCGAGAAAAGGCATGGAAAATAGCCGCCGTCGCGACGGTGGCTAGCGTTCTTGGCGGGTTGGCTGGATACGCCATTGGTTTGTTCCTGTTTGAGACTGTCGGCCAACCTTTGGTCTCCCTTTACGGCTACGCCGACGATTTTACGCAGTTCCAGAGCCTGTATCAGGAATGGGGGGCGTGGATCGTCTTTGGTGCCGGCCTGACGCCATTCCCATACAAAGTGATTACCATCGCCAGCGGCGCGTTTGCCCTTGATCCGGTGGTTTTTGTGATCGCCTCCATCCTCGCCCGCGGTCTTCGCTTTTATGTCGAAGCCGCGCTGCTGTGGAAATTTGGCCCGCCGATCAAATCGTTTGTTGAGAAACGCCTTGGTCTGGTCACAGTGGCTGTGTTTATTCTACTTGTTGGTGGCTTCGTGGCTGCCAGCTTTATCAATTAGAGTCTTGAGATGCCGTTTCGATTACATCCCAGCCAAGTGACGATGACTCTTATCGGGCTTGTGGCGATCGCTGCCTTGAGTACAGCGTGGACGGCGCAATACGGGTTTGGCTTGTTCCCTTGTGAGTTATGTCTCTACCAAAGACTTCCGTACATCGGGATCGCCTTGCTTTCGCTTCTAGTCGTGACACCGATAGTTGATCCGAGCGCCCGGCAGTTGGCAGCCTATGTGTCAGCGCTCTTGTTCATAACGACAGCAGGGGTTGCCTTTTACCATGTAGGCGTCGAACAAGAATGGTGGAGCTCAAACTGCGCCCCGAGAGGAAGCCAAACTTTTTCATTCGACGATGTGCGATCCGCGCTACAACAACCGGGGCAACCCGCGTGCAATGACATTCCATTTACGTTTCTAGGACTCTCATTCGCGGGATACAATATGATCGCAGGCATGGTGTTTTCAGCCCTAAGCCTTAGGGCCGCCCGCCGACCGGAGTTATGGCAAGAATCATGACTAAATCCGCTCATCCAAAAAGAACAGCCCAAGGTAACCTGCCGGGCGATCCCAACCGCGATCAAACGATTGCTCAGATCGTCAGGGTCGATCACGCAGGCGAATATGGCGCTAAACGCATTTATGAAGGCCAAATCGCCGTCCTTAAGGGTACTGATGCAGAACCCATCCTTCAAGAGATGCTAGACCAGGAACAGACCCATCTGGACCGCTTTGATCAGGAACTCGCGGACCGAAAAATTCGCCCAACAGCACTTCAACCGCTATGGAATATTGCCGGCTTCGCGCTGGGGGCCGGCACGGCATTGCTCGGACGAGAAGCTGCGATGGCCTGCACGGTCGCTGTCGAAGAAGTCATCGACAAGCACTATGCGGCGCAAGCAGAACAGCTGGGCGACGACGAAGCTGAGTTGCGCGCCACCATCGAGCAATTCCGCGCCGACGAACAACAACATCATGCCGTCGGGCTGTCAGAAGGTGCCGAACAAGCACCAGCCTACCCGCTTCTCACAAGTGCCATCAAAACGGGATCTAGAGTAGCGATTTGGCTCTCAACCCGGGTCTAGACGCCAAGACATCCTTAGGCCGCCCAGGCTCACCACGGATCAAGTTCAGAATCCCAGTACAGAAAATCCCGCCAGCTTTCATGCAGAAAGTTTGGTGGGAACGCGCGGCCAGATTCCTGAAGTTGTCGAGCTGTCGGTTTAGCGGGCACCCGGCGGAGAGTCATGCTCGCTTCCTGCGGCGTCCGATTGGCTTTGTGCAAATTGCATGCAGAGCAAGCCGCTGCAACATTCTGCCATGTCGTACGCCCTCCCCGGGACCGTGGCACAACATGATCAAACGTAAGGTCGCTGGCGGACTGATTCACACCGCAGTACTGACAGGTGAAATAGTCCCGTAAGAATACGTTGAATCGCGTGAATGCGGGCGACCGATTTGTCGGCGCATATTTCTTTAGCGAAATGACACTGGGCAATTTTAGTTCGAAGCTAGGAGAATGCACGACCGTGTCGTACTCAGACACGACGTTTACACGTTCTAAAAAAACCGCCTTAAGCGCGTCCTGCCATGACCACAAGGACAAAGGAAAGTAACTGAGCGGCCGAAAGTCGGCGTTCAGGACAAGGGCTGGACAATTTTCGACGGCACTCGACATATCTTTTAATCACCTTCAATGTCACAGGCTGAAACGGTTTTAAAAAACCTAGCGGGTTTCAAGGCCAAAGGCAAAGCGCGGCCACACCTTTGATAACTTTGCGACGTTCTAGAAAGACATTGAAATGCTGCAATAGAGACAGCTAACACTCATTCGGGCAGGGATAATCCAGCCAATGGGTGGCTTGTTTCCACCAGGCGCCGCAGGCGTTCATCCAATACGTGTGTATAGATTTGCGTGGTCGATATATCCGCATGCCCAAGCATCTGCTGCAGACTCCGCAAATCAGCGCCATGAGCGAGCAAATGCGAAGCAAAAGAGTGACGCAACACATGGGGGGAAACACGAGAGGGTGCGACCCCCGCATTGATCGCCAGGCTTTTGAGCGCCTTAGATACGGCGCCACGATTGAGATAGCCGTTTGCAGATCGAGAAGGAAACAGCCACCGGCTACTCTTCTCTTTTCCGGGAATGAAATTTGATCTGATCTCCAGATACGCGGCCACCGCAGCCCGTGCGGGAGCGCCGATCGGCATCATGCGCTCTTTGTTGCCCTTACCGCGAACGATGAGAACCGGTCTATCACGCGCAACGGCAGCCAGTGGCAATGACACCAATTCAGAAACTCTAAGGCCGGTGGCATACAAAAGCTCCAAAAGAGCAGTCAGCCGGAGCGCTTGCGGCGTTGTCTCAGCGCGCGCCGCCTCAAGCAAGTCGTCAACCTCGTCTTCGCCAAGATACTTGGGCAACCGCCCGCCCCGCTGCGGGCTATCCAAAGCTGACGTCGGGTCATCCTTGCGAACCCCTTCAGCAAACAAGAATTGGAAAAACTGACGAAGACAGGACAACCGCCTTGCTGCTGTACTAGGAGCCAAACCCTGAGACAAAAATCCGTCCAGATAGGTGCGCAGCTGTTCTGGAGTTGCATGGGTTATATCGCCGCCCAATTCGTCACCCAAACCGTCAAGATCGCGATGATAGGCATCCAACGTATGTCTAGACGCGCCTCGCTCTGCGGACATCATATCAAGAAAGGACTCTATATAACGGCTCACGGCCCACCCATCGACGGTGTGGTGTCGTTACAACCCTTGGATAAGGGAGGCTTCGACGGCAAAGTGTCGTGCGTCCTGCTCCAGCCCCACGGTCATAAGAGCTGAAATGACGCGGGACAACACAATTGGTGACGACCCAGATGGTCCGTCCTCATCTAAAGCAATCAAAGCTAACAATACGGTTTCACCAAGACGGCCACCATCAGCGGCCAAAGCAAGGCCATTCCAAATCTGGGGCGCTGGCATACCGACTGACAGGCTGGTGCGACGATCCATAAGGCTCATCCAGTCCGCCGACGTCACAGACTCTCCCAACGCTGTCAGCGTGCTGAGTACGAGCGTTTTGTTCACTGCAACCAAGCCAGGCGGGCGTGACTCTTCCCATCGCTTAAAACGTAAGGGCGTAAAGCGGTTGGTCTTAGAAGGCAGCAGCTGGCGTTCCGTCGGCCACATCGCTGCAGCGACGTCAGAGGCTTCAATACTTGTTCTCGCGTAAGCCTGAGATAGCTGTAGCCATGCCGTGCCCGCCTCTACTTCCCCAGCAGCTATCAACGCCCGAGCAGCGTTCCCTGCAAACCAGGAAAGATCACCCGTTGGCGCAATATCCATGATGAGCGGTGCAAAAACGAGCCCTACGGCGGCAACATCAGGGCTATTGCGACCACGATCATTCCGAGCAAAATCAATTGCCCTAGAAATCACTTCGGCGCGTGCCGTCGGAATGACTTGTTCTTCGGCGAGGATAAACAGACGCGCGCGATCCAATGCTGTCGCTACAGGAATTGAGCTTAGATCCAGCTCCACCTCTGAAAGATCATTGTCATTCTGACTATCTGGCTCGACAACACCCTCGGCCTCCAACGCAGCTGCTCGCTCAGCATCAAGCACGCCTTCGTACCGATACAAGGCCCTCAAAACGTCTGGTGAGAGCGCACCAAGCTCAACAGCACGTTCAGCCGCCTCTAAGCGAATATCGAGGCCTTGGCGAATGCGCTCGGCGACAACATCTTCGGCCTCATCTTCCGTCGCAACGAATAGCGGCTCAGCCGTGGAAAGAACGCGAAGAAGCGTTGGGTCGCCATCACGGACAAGTTGCGGCGGAAATGGACGACCGGCATGTCGCAACATCGCCAGTTGCAGAGGGGACAGGCGATCCAATCCATTGGGTGTGATAGGCCGGTTGCCAGCCATTAACTCAGCCACCCAGAAGAATGCGGCGTCATCAATTCCTGTTTCCCGCAACAAGTCGAGAGTCAGGAAAGCGCTCGCAACCTTGCCGTCACGAAGCTGACAAAAGGCGAACGCTTTTTGCCAGTAGGGTTCATTCGAAAACCTAATGCCTTCATTCACGTCAATGCAGGCTTGATCAACACGGCCTTCAACCAGCGCCTGATCTACCGCAAGAATTCTTAAACCTTCAGTGACCGAAGATTGTGGCACCAACGGGATCATCGCCCCGACGGAGTCCCAGTCGCCCATAGCAGCCAATTGGGTCAAGCGACGCTCAAGTAGAGCCAAGCCCTCGCTCTCTTCTTGCTCAGCATTTGTTTCGGGTATCTCGATTGCGTCTGTACTGTCAGGCGTAAATCCAATCGCGCTTGGCACGATGGCCGTCATATCCACGAACACGTCTTCCGAAAGAGAGGGTTCAGGCGGTCTTGCCACTGAAAGAAGGAGTCGTTTGGTGAGGGATCGCATCGCGCCCGACTTAACTTGTCGGGGCAACCTTGACAGCAGAAGATCAACCAGCTCTTTTGAAGTTCCAGACCATAAGTCGACTGGGAGCCCCCCGGAGAACCCGTCCATCAGCCCTATTGAATCCGAGCTAAGTTCATCCAAATGCAAAACGGAGATTGCGCCCTCTGGAACTATCTGAGATGTGCCTTGTCGCGGTGTAGCATCCCTCGGCCCATCTGGAACAAGTGAGATTGGCGGCGGCAGCATCTCTATGAGCGCCGGCTCAGATTGGACCCCCTCATCAACGACCAACTCCTGAGCTTTCGCCTGCCCACCGGCTATCAAAGCAAAGGCGACAAAAACAGAAGCGCATTGCTTGTTTAGGCTCATGCCTCTAACGGAATCGATCATTGGAAATAATCTTTTCTCGGGTCGCCGTTGGCGCCGGCATGTCCCACGTCGCCAAGGCAACAGCGCCACCTACGACAAGAAAAAGAACGAGAACGATGAGGGTGCGAGTGATAAGCTTCATGATGCGGCTATAAACCAAAGTGGGTGATGGTTGGCCCCATCCAGCGCCTGACAATGACCGTCAACTGTGGCTGATACAGGGCGACTCCGTGTCTTGGCTAAGGCAGAGCCAACACCGCTCTACCGATGGTCGGGACACTACGTGACAGGTATGATAATGTCTAGCAAAGGTCAGTCACTCAAGCCACGACAGACCATTACGACCAAGATCAATCCAAAGCAAAATTAGCCCGAGTTTTTATTAGCCGTCTTCTGTAAAACACCCCTATGACCAGCTCAGCGCCCACGAAAGATCAAAACCCACCTCAGGATAAGATTATTGTCTTAGTCGGCCTAATGGGGGCAGGTAAAAGTTGCGTGGGGCGGCGCGTTGCACAACGCCTCAATATTCCTTTTCTGGATGCTGATGCCGAGGTGGAGGCAGCGGCTGGCTGCTCTATCGTTGATATCTTTGAACAATACGGAGAAAAGGCGTTTCGTGATGGCGAACGACGCGTAATTGCTCGATTGCTTGACGGGCCACCCTCTGTGATTGCCACCGGCGGTGGTGCTTACATCGACGAACAAACTCGGGCGCTCATCAACGAAAAGAGTCTGTCCGTTTGGCTCCGCGCTGACTTAGATACTTTGGTCGCTCGAACATCTGGTCGGAACCATCGGCCATTGCTGAACAGCGGCAATCAAAGAGAAACATTGTCCACACTGATAGACCAGCGGTACCCAATCTATTCTGAAGCGGACCTGACAATCGATACAGGCTCTGACAGTGCAAATGTAACCTGTGCGCGAGTGATAGATGCGCTCGCCGCCCATGGAGCAACTACCGACGAGAGTGATCTATCGAAACAACGGTCAGCGCAGACATCATGACCCAATCAACGTCGCTGACCGTCGCCCTTCAAGACCGAAGCTATCCCATCCACATCGGCGCGGGACTGATTAAACAAGCGGGCAAGATTCTAGCGCCCCTTATCCAAAAGCCCCGAGTCTATATTGTTACGGATGAGAATGTCGCGAAACACCACCTGACGCCACTTCAAGACTCTCTGCAAGCATCAAGCGTCGACAACAATCACCTGATACTCCCACCCGGCGAATCCACCAAGAGCTTCGCTAACCTGCAAGTGGTCGTTGAAGCAATACTGTCGGCTAAAGTTGAACGCTCGACAACGGTCATCGCCTTAGGTGGGGGAGTTGTCGGCGATTTGGCTGGCTTCGCCGCATCCATGACACTACGTGGAATTGATTTTGTTCAAATTCCGACCACGCTACTTGCGCAAGTCGACAGTTCTGTGGGCGGAAAAACGGGTATCAATACAGGCCAGGGCAAAAACCTGGCTGGAAGCTTCTACCAACCCAAAGCCGTTTTGGTGGATACAGACACCTTAGCAACACTGCCAGACCGAGAGCGCCTGGCCGGGTATGCGGAAGTCTGTAAATACGGACTACTGGGCGACCTCGGATTCTGGGAATGGCTAGAACAGAATGGCGAGAAAGTTCTCGCCGGTGACAACAAAGCCATCACCCATGCCATCGAGATGAGTTGTAATGCCAAAGCCCGGGTCGTTGCAGAAGATGAGCGTGAGAGTGGCATTCGTGCGCTACTCAATTTAGGACACACCTTTGCCCATGCCTTCGAGGCTGAACTTGGGTACTCCGGAGCTTTGTTGCACGGGGAAGCTGTGGCCTTCGGTATGGTTATGGCCTTTGACCTTTCTGTTCGCTTAGGGCTTTGCCCGGCCAGTGATACTGACCGGGTGCGCGCGCACTTCGAGACTGTCGGACTTCCCATAAATCCGCCTGAGCCGGCCCGGAGCATCGCCGCTGATGTATACCTGGGTCACATGGCCCAAGACAAAAAGGTCGCCGACGGAGCCCTCACGTTCGTTTTAGTCAATGGCATCGGCCAAGCGTTCCTGACTCAAGATGTTTCTCCTGGCGATGTTACGGCCACACTTAATGCCGCCCTTACCGTCTAATTATTCCCTGACCTCTTCGGAGCTTCTCACCAATGGTGTTTACTGCAGGACTAGTATTTTTTCTTCTGCTGCTGTCTGCGTTTTTCTCAGGATCTGAGACGGCGCTTACAGCAACTTCACGCTCCTACATGCATCAACGTGAAAATGACGGCGATGTCCGGGCCAAGCGGGTCAACGGATTGCTGAGCCATAGAGAACGTCTGATTGCCACTATTTTGTTAGGCAACAATCTCGTCAACATATCCGCATCTGCGATTGCGACGAGCTTGATGATTGAAGCCTTTGGTGAACCTGGTGTGGTCTACGCAACTGCAGTCATGACGCTGTTGGTGCTCATTTTTGCAGAGATCCTTCCCAAGACATACGCCCTCATACATACCCACAAGATGGCGTTGGCCGTAGCCCCCGTTATGCAGGTGCTGACCTGGGTATTTGGTCCCATCAATGTTGTGATCCAAGGTATCATTCGGGTTGCCCTCACTCTATTGGGCGCCAGCACAGAGCGCGTGCTATCAGCGAAACAAACATTATCTGAGCTTCGCGGTGCAATTGATCTACACACCGGGGAAGCTGAGATTAAAGAAGAGATTAAACACGAACGCGCCATGTTGCGTAGCGTGCTTGATCTGGCCGATGTCGAGATCGGCGAAATTATGACACACCGCAAAAGCCTGATTACCATCGATGCGGATCTGCCTACGGAACAAATACTTTCTGAGATATCAGATAGCCCCTACACGCGCGTGCCGCTGTGGCAAGAGAGCACCGAAAACATTGTCGGTGTGTTGCACACAAAGCCCGTTTTGCGTGCACTGCGTGTATCTGGAGGTGCGGCAGACACAATTGATATTCTTTCCGTATGCGCTGAACCCTGGTTTGTTCCAGAGACAACCAATCTCCTCGACCAACTCAATGCCTTCCGTGAACGACGTGAGCATTTCGCCATCGTCGTCGACGAATACGGTGATGTGCAGGGCGTCGTGACCCTAGAAGACATATTAGAAGAAATCGTTGGAGACATTGTCGATGAAACCGACGTGTCCGTGTCGGGGGTGACCCCCCAGCGCGGGGGTAGCTACCTCGTCGATGGATCCGTCACCATACGGGATTTAAATCGGGAATTTGAGTGGGACCTACCGGATGCGGAGGCGTCAACCATTGCAGGGCTGGTGATGGCCGAGTCACGAACCATTCCTTCCCCTGGCCAAGTGTTTAGCTTCCATAGTTTCCGATTCGAAATCTTGCGCAGGCATCGTAATCAAATTGCCAAAATGCGCGTTACGCCGCCCAAACCGGTCCTTGAGGAGGCGTCAGAACAGAGTGAATCAGCCACTTAGGCCTGAGCCCCAAGGTGGCGACTTGACCCCTGCAAACCGGAGCGCGACCCTTTTCTTTAGGTAGCCGGCGCCTGACCGCCGAACCTTAAATAGGGGAGGAAACTTAGAGCCATGATGCGTAAGATCGTCCCAGATGTTATTAGCGGCCAAACCCTGGTCACGGTTCAGCCGAACGATAAAGCCCGCGCTGTTGCCAAGATCATGCATGACAAGCGAATAGCAGCTGTTCTGGTAACCGAAAGTGACGCCCTCGTCGGAATCATTACAGAACGCGATATGACCACCCGCGTTATAGCTAGTGGGCTGGACCCAGACGTCGCTGCAGCCAAAGAGATCATGACCGCCGACCCTGACACTCTGCATACCGACGACACGCCAGCCCAAGCGATTAAAATGATGATTGACCGCAATTACCGCCATCTGCCGGTAACGGATGGCGATTCACTCGTGGGCATGGTGTCTGTTCGCGACCTCTACGCGATCTATAATCTTGAGCTAGAAGAAGATTTGAAAGATCGTAACGCCTTTATCTATGGCGAAAACTACGGGACAGGCTAATGCTTTTTTAGCCATGCTTATGCTGCATGGTCGGTATTCATGCTTATGCCTTTGCCTAGGCACGCCAGTCAGGTAGGACTGAGCTTCAACCAACTGAAGCCAGGACCGCCATGCCCTTACCTGCCCCAACGGAAGACCGCGAATTGCTACACACGCGCACCATAGAGTGCCGCGGCTACCAGCGCGCCGACGGCATGTGGGACATCGATGGGTGGATGACAGACATAAAGACATACAATTTTCCAAACCATGATCGAGTTGAGATTAAGGCCGGTGAGCCACTCCATGGCATGGGACTGCGTGTGACGGTTGACGAGACATTGACGATTAGGGATTGCGTTGCCGTCACGGACTTCAGCCCATTCACCCTGTGCGGCAATATCACACCGAATTTTCGGAAGGCGATCGGTCTTCGAATCTCACAAGGCTTAACCAAGAATATTCAAGAGCGGCTGGGCGGCACCTTGGGCTGCACACACTTAGTCGAACTTATCAAACCCATCGCCACCACCGCCTTCCAAACACTGGTTGGTAAACGTATGGGGAAACTAAGCGCTGCCTTAAAATCCGGGGCTATTAAACGACCGCCCATTCTCGACACTTGTCATGCATGGGCTCAAGACGGTGAAATCGTCAAACGAGAGTTCCCAAAGCACTACACAGGCACTTAGCCCGCGCTGCGCTTCGCCGCTTCCTCGGGCGTGAGAGTCACCAAAGACAAAGCATGGACACGCTCATTCAATTCGTCTGCAAGTAACACATAGACTTGGCGTTGACGGGCCACACGATTTTGCCCCTCGAAACCCTGAGAAATGATTTCGACATTGAAGTGCGTTTCAGCACCGCCATCGGGATGTGCGCCTGCGTGACCCGCATGACGATGCGAATCATCTACTATGGTTAGGTGTTCCGGCGCTAAAGCATCTCTGAGTTTGCGCTCTATGCGATTGTAGTAGTCGCCCATAACCGCTCTTCTTTCCAAACAAGGTTGATGCGCGACGTGAACAAGCATACTTCACTTGAAGAAGCAATATTGCGCGCGCTGGCCGAGGTCCGGATACTTTTTACATGACCAATACGTCTACATCTCAAGAAAAGTTTCCCGGCGCTCAGTCAGTTGGTGACGGCGCCGTGCGGCGGTGTCAATGGCGCGGCTGCGAAGAGGTTGGACTCCACCGTGCGCCACAAGACCCCTCTCTAACGGATTACTATTTTTTCTGCTTGGACCATGTCCGGCTATACAACGCTCAATGGAATTATCATGAAGGCCTTGAGCCGGATGATATGGAAATAGAATACCGCAGCGCGGCAACCTGGGATCGACCGACGTGGAAGATGGGTGAAAGACAAGCCCCGGGTCGTCCATGGCAAAATATCTATGATCCTTTCGATGTTTATAAGGACAAGCCTGACACAGACGGCCCCCCTCATGGAGAAATTGGGTCGGCATCCTTAGAGGTTTCCAAAGCACAACGAACACTTGGTTTGTCAGGCAACCCTTCCCTCGAAGACGTCAAAGGGCGATACAAAGAACTCGTTAAACGATATCATCCAGATGCAAACGGTGGATCAACGGTTGCCGAAGACCGCATGAAAACCATCAACGCAGCATACCAAACGCTCCGGTCTGCCCTTGCACCGCAATAGGGCGATCCCATTTAAGGCATCACCACATTATGGACCTCCTTCTAAAAGACAAAGTCGCACTCATAACGGGGGCCAGTCGAGGCCTTGGCGCGGCATCCGCGGCTACGCTTGCAGCTGAAGGCACCAACCTCATTTTGTCAGCCAGAGACAAAGACGCCCTGACGGCCCAAAGCAAAAAGCTTGTTGCCGAGCATGGTGTTCGCGTGGTCACCGCGCCGGCTGACCTGACTCAAGTGGCGATTTCCGACTCAGTCGTTAAGGCTGGTATCGACGCATTTGGCCGGATTGATATTCTCGTCAATTCTGCAGGTGCCTCTCAGGGCGGTTTGTTCTGGGAAGTGCCTGATCAGGTTTGGCAGGACAGCATGGAACTCAAAGTCATGGGCACGATCCGAATGATGCGCGCGGTCATTCCGCACATGCTTGAAAATAAGAGCGGACGCATCGTCAATATTGTCGGCAACACAGGGGTCCAGCCTTCTCCCAGGTTGTTGCCTGGATCAGCGGCGAACGCGGCCCTGCTTGCCGTGACCCGCGGTCTGGGGGAAGAACTGGCTCCTCACAATGTCATCGTTAATGCGCTCAACCCAGGACCTACGCGGACAGAGCGCTGGACAAACCTGATGGCCAAACAGGCCGAAAGCAGCGGACGAACGGTGCCTGAGGTTGAATCTGACTACACCGACCAGATCCCCATGGACCGCTTGGCCGAACCTGAGGAAATTGGCCGCTTAGCTGCATTCCTTTCCTCTGAACGCGCCGCCAATATGACAGGGGCCTGTCTCACTGCGGACGGTGGCTGGACCAAGGGCATCGGCTAGCCCATCGCAATCGCAGCTTTACCGGGCTTTACAAAGCCACCTTTGGTCAGGGTATAAACCGGTCTCAGACAAGGATTGTTTCATGGCGCCTGATATTGAAAAAACCCCCGGCCTCCCAGACACCGAGGTCAACGTAAAAGACGTTTTTGGCCTCGACAGCAAAATGGTTGTGCCAGCGTTCAGTGCGCGTGAAGAACATGTGCCTGAGGTCGATCCAGCGTATCAGTTTGATCCTGACACCACGCTCGCGATCCTGGCCGGCTTTAGCCACAACCGACGGGTGATGATTCAGGGATATCACGGCACCGGCAAATCCACCCACATTGAACAGGTCGCCGCGCGACTCAACTGGCCCTGCCTACGCGTCAACCTGGACAGTCATATCAGCCGGATCGACTTGGTTGGTAAAGATGCCATTGTTTTGCGCGACGGCGTTCAAGTGACTGAGTTCCGCGAAGGCATCCTGCCTTGGGCATTGCAAAACCCTATCGCCCTGGTGTTTGACGAATATGACGCTGGCCGCCCAGATGTCATGTTCGTTATTCAGCGCGTCTTAGAAGTTAAAGGCCGCCTCACCCTTCTCGACCAAAACAAAGTGATCCCTCCTCACCCAGCGTTTCGCCTGTTCTCGACAGCAAACACTGTCGGTTTGGGTGATACCACAGGCCTGTATCACGGAACCCAACAGATCAACCAAGGCCAGATGGACCGGTGGAACATCGTCGCCACACTGAATTACCTGGAACACGACGCAGAGGCGGATATCGTCCTCGCCAAAGTTCCTGCTTACGACAATAAAAAAGGCAAAGAAACGTTATCAGCGATGGTCCGGGTCGCTGATCTCTCGCGGGCTGGATTTATGGCGGGAGACATCTCAACCGTGATGTCACCGCGCACAGTGATCACGTGGGCCGAGAATGCAAAGATTTTCAATGATATCCCCTACGCATTCCGCGTCACTTTCCTAAATAAGTGCGATGAAACAGAACGGCCAGTTGTTGCCGAATACTTCCAACGCTGTTTCGGTGAAGAACTGCCAGACTCAGTCGCTGTCGCCTAGCTGGAACTCCAGCCATGCCACCGCACACAAAACAAGACACAGATACCAAAACGAAAGCGCCGACCACTGACAGACATAGTGGCAAGCCGGCTGGTCGCGTCGAGACTCTGAAAACAGCAACAACCGCAGCCGTTAGAGCACTATCTGGGAAACCTGACACGAACGTTTCATACACGCCAATTGCAACAAACCAAAAAAGCGGCGGGGCTGGATCAGCCGTGCGGTTACCCTTACCACCGGCGAAATTAACGCCTGAAAACGTAATTCGCCTGAGAGGTTCAGCCGATGCCAGCGCTATGCGCATCCGCCACCACAGCGACCGCGTTCACCAGCGTCGCATGCCTCACGGCAAAGACGCGATCGATGCTTATAACGCGATGGAACAAACACGGGTCGAGGTACTTGGCTCACAAGACTACATGGGAGTCGCCAAGAACCTAGGCCACGCTCTGGAACAGCGCTTAGCGCTTGAAGGGTATCAAATGGCTCGCGCGTCTGTGCAAATCCAGATGCAAGATGCGCTCAAAGTCATGATTCACTCAAAGTGTGGCGCACTCGATCTCGGCGAAGCCGGAACCCACGTGCTTGAAGTCGCTGAACGGGAGTATGGCGACGCTCTCGCCCCGTACCTTGAAAGATTGTCAGAGAATATTGAGGACCAGCAGTCGTTCTCAGACACCCTGCGCGAGATGATAGAGGTGCTTGATCTCGAAAAAGACGATGGAGGACGGGATTTAGACGAGGATGAAAGCCCAGACCTCAACGAAGAGTCGGAATCGACGTCAGAAAGTGATGAAGGCGAAAGCGAAGGGGAAGACCAGTCAGAGCCAGACTCTGGCGACATGGATCCGGAATCCGGCGAAACCGATGAAGACGTTCAGCTGGGTGACAACGAAGAAGAATCGTCCATCCCATTCGCTATGGAGTCCGCCGAAGACCCAGGCAACGATGGTGAACAACCGAAACCTCAGGCTGGCCATAACCGTGGCGCAAAAGAAGAGCGATATCGGGTTTACACCACCGAATTTGACCAAATTGAAGATGCCTACAACCTATGCGACCCAGAAGAACTGTCGCGACTGAGAATTCAACTTGACCGTCAACTGGCTCACATACAAGGCGTGGTCTCGCGCCTCGCCAACCGTTTGCAGCGCAAACTCATGGCGCAACAAGTTCGCAGTTGGGAATTTGATTTGGAAGAGGGTTTGCTCGACACCAGCCGGCTGGCCCGAATTGTTGCAAACCCAACCCACTCTTTGTCTTTCAAACGCGAAAAAGAAATGGAGTTTCGCGACACTGTTGTGACGTTGCTGATCGACAACTCTGGCTCAATGCGAGGCCGACCCATTACCATCGCTGCCATGAGTGCCGATATTCTCGCGCGAACATTGGAACGGTGTGGGGTGAAGGTGGAGATTCTCGGCTTTACAACAAGCCAGTGGAAAGGTGGCCAGTCACGCAAGCAGTGGGTTGATTCCGGCAAGCCTGCACATCCGGGACGCCTCAACGACCTTCGGCACATTGTATATAAATCTGCCGATACGCCGTGGCGACGTGCGCGCAAAAACTTGGGGTTAATGCTGCGCGAAGGCATTCTCAAAGAAAACATCGATGGCGAAGCATTGGCCTGGGCGCACACTCGGTTGATGGGTCGATCAGAAGCAAGACGTATTCTGATGGTTGTCTCAGACGGCGCGCCGGTTGATGATTCAACCCTTTCTGTTAACCCAGGGAATTACCTGGAAAAACACCTTCGAGATGTCATCACATTTATTGAGAACAGATCACCCGTGCAGCTGCTAGCCATCGGAATCGGGCACGATGTGACGCGGTATTATCGCAGAGCAGTTACTCTTATGGATGTAGATGAACTGGGTGGCGCCGTAATGGCCCAGCTAACAGACCTATTCGACGAAGACGATAGGTACCAATCGGCCGCGCTGGCCGCAGCCGTGTTTTAACGATCATTAGGGCGCGTCAGCCTGAGCGTCGACGCCTTCAACGCGAATTTTGTCGGCCTGAAAACACTCGGCGATATGGTCGAACAAAAAACGGATTCGAGCTGAACGACTCACCTCGGCATGAGTGACCAGCCACACCTCAACCGTATGAAAAAGCTTAGTGGGTAAAATACGCTATAAATTCGAGTCCGCGTCGCCCAAGAAACAATCGATCATGGCCACCCCGATTCCCGCACGGGCCGCCTCATATTGACCGACAAAACTATTGGACCGGAGGATGATACGGTCTGCTTGAAACATATTTTCTAGAACTTGAATGTCTGACCGACCCATCAAGCTCTCGTCAAAGCCCACATGGAAATGAGTTTTTAAATCGCTGACCTTGGTTGGCACGCCATATTCACCCAAATAGTCTCTCGAGGCATACATCCCCATCGCTAAACCACCGAGCTTCTTGGCGATAAGGTCGGGCTGTTCAGGCCTAAACAGGCGCAGAGCAATATCAGCCTCCCGACGAACCAAGTTAAGCGCTCGGTTGTCCACCAGAATTTCCACCTGCAGACTAGGATACTGATCGTGAAAGGACCGCAGATGCGGGGGCAACCACTTCGTTCTGAGCCCTTCCGTGCACGACACCCTGACCAACCCCTCAATTGCGTCTCGGCCGGCATCAGCCCGACGCTCAATCGCCATCGCTGACGTTTCCATTTCACGGGCATCGGCCAAGATACTTTCGCCCGTCTCCGTCATCAGCAACCCCTTGGGAGTGCGCAAAAACAGCGTGCCTCCTAGCTTCTCTTCAAGATCAGCAATCCACCGGCTCAATGTGGGCTGACTGACCTTCAGTTTGCGAGCGGCTCCTGACAGACTGCCTGTCTCCACCACCGCCAGAAAATCCCCAACCACCAAAGAAAAAGGCCCGCTAAGCGGGCCTCCTAAATCGCAAACAAGAAGACACTAAGCGGCTTTGGCTTGGGCCTTTTTGATGCGGCGCTTAATTTTTATAGCACCTTCCGTTAGCTCAGCGTCCTTAGCCGACAACAGATAGGCATCCAAACCACCACGCTTCTCGATGGAACGTAGCGTGCTGGTGGCAAGGCGGAGCTTGATTGGCGTATCCAAGGCCTCGCTCAACAGCGATACAGCCTGCAGATTAGGCAGGAAGCGTCGGCGGGTCTTGTTTTGGGCGTGGCTGACGTTGTTGCCAGTCATGACCCCTTTACCGGTGATGTCACAGCGTCGCGACATGATCAAACTCCTATAAGTCGATCTTGGGGCAGGCCCCGAGAAAGGGCGGGTTTTAGCGGTGTGTTCTGGCTCCGTCAAGGGCTAGATGGCTGTTTTTCTAGGGTTTACCCGGCCCCGGTTCACTGTTCCGCCCACCCTGAGGCTGGGTATCCCTGCCTGCACCTTCGGGCTTGTCCTCCAGCAGGCCACGTATGATTGCCACGGCGATATACCGTCTGGCCCGATGCGCCATGGCATCGTCAATAACCTGCTTAGAGCCCTTAAGCATAAGGGCGTGGTCGACCATATCTCGGCAGCCAACCAGGTCACCGCCCCTCGCCGCATGTTTCGCATCGAAAAGAGCGCCCGATATATCCGGTTTTGGAACATGGTCGGCTGACGCCAAGGCCGCTTTAATGTCCGCCATTCTTAAGTTTTGGGCACGACGCGCCCGGATTCTGGCCTCTAGCGGGTCGTCCGGCGTGTTAGTCGACCGACCACGGACTTGGTTGACCGATTTGCCAGCTTTTTTTCGTCCACCAAAGAGCCACTTCAGCATGATGAATAGGGCGCGGAACCGCCGCTACGCGGTCTTGGATTCAGGTTGAAATAGAGTTGGCTGGGGACCAAGGCGATCCTCTATGGACACACTCTGATCGCCACCATTGTCGGCCTGATCTTCATCTGCATTAGAACCATCTGACTCAGCGACAACGGCTGCTTCTTTTGTGAACAATCGTCCGACTTGCGCGACCGGTCCATCCTCGAGTATTTCGTGGATTAGTTTTTGCTCACCGGCAACGCCATCCCCTCTCAGAAGATCAAGACCGCGCACAAAAGCATTTGCAGCAAGTTGGGATACTGCGTCTCCCTTAAGCGCTCCGGCCAACCGGTCGCCAAAATCCGTCTCTGCCGCAGCGCGGGCAATAAAGGGCCTCATAAGCGCCCACCGATCACCAGACCCATAGCGCTCCCAAGCCTGGGCTATTCCATCAGGCTCTAAAACACCAAGACGTTCAGCGACAACAGATGCGTGGGAGGCAAGGTCGTCCAAAGTAACGGCCAATCCATCTTTGGCCGCTTGTCGTTGAGAGGCAGCCGATATTTCAAGCAAGGCGCGGCGTTGGGATTCCGCATGGTCCTGTCCGCGACGGATAGCCAGGCCAAAATCGAGCACCGCTCTCTTAAGACTGAGCAACTCTTGCCTTTGAGCCGTGACAACAAGAATGAGCCATAGGGCGACAGGCGGTCCAGCAGCCGCAGCTAGGGTTGCTGCCAATGCCCCGGGCTCTAAGGACATAAGCCCATCCCAACCGAGGCGGCTCAAGTAAGCAAAACATAACACCAGCCAACCAGTCGTGACGGCAACGGCTAGAACAAAAACACTCCAGTGCAGGATTAACTTAACATTGTTTTCCATATGAGGCCTGATCTTGCGAACGACAGAAATTGCATCTGGTTAAGACATCACTATAAGGAAGATGAGTGATGACGGCCATAGACCCATTGCGAACGAAGGCAGATTCCAACCCCATGAGTTTTCTTGATCGAATAAGGGCCTGCAACGCATACGACCTATCGCACTTTTTGCCGTTCAACGCGGACAACCAGACAATTGGCTGGATCAAACCGTATTTCGCTGAACATCTCGCCACAGCGGAAGAAACCTTCACCGTTACCTAAGCGTCTGTTTCTTTCTCTAGCAACATCGACACACCCGCGCGCCGAACAGCCGCTGTTGCCGAACTTGCATCAGACTGGGTTGCCAGTGGCTTGATCGCGAAACTACGCGACGAGGTATACCCCGTTCGGGAAACATGGTCCGCGACGGATCATTTCCAACTCGACCGCGCCCTCTCTCCATTGTTTGGGGTTCGCGCATTCGGCGTTCACCTCAATGGATATGTGGAAAGGACAAATGGTCTTCACATATGGGTTGGTCGACGCAGCGCAGACCGTCGCATTGAACCCAACAAACTCGATAATATGGTCGCGGGCGGTCAACCGGCGAACCTTGGCTTAATGGAAAAACTGATCAAAGAATGTGCCGAAGAAGCCAATCTACCGCGCCCCCTCGCCCAGTCATCCCAGCCTGTCGGCACAGTTCAATATTGCTTCGAGACCGAAACGGGGCTGAAACCCGACACGTTGTTTTGCTATGACTTGGCAGTTCCGAAAGAATTTGAACCTCACAACCAGGACGGTGAAATCGCTGATTTCCAATTGATGCCGATCCAAGAGGCGCTAGAGCTCATTCGCCCCGGTGACGCCTTCAAATTTAATGTGTCGTTGGTAATTCTCGATTTCGCCATTCGCCACGGCATTCTCTCGCCGGATTCAGAACCTGACTATGAGGCCATTTCAGGCGGGTTACAGAGGGGTTCACCGACATAAAAGCACCTCAGCAGATATCTGTGAGTTGACAACACGGGCCTCCTTCACAAGGATGCGCGCCGCGCGCCGGAAATTATGGCGAAGCTGGAGTACCTATGCATTTTCTAGAGTTTGAAAAGCCGATCGCCGAATTAGAAGGCAAGATCTCTGAACTGCGCCACATGAGTGATGCAGATGGGATGAATATTGCCGAAGAGGTGACGCGACTAGAAAGCAAAGTCGACAAAAACCTCAAGGCGACATACTCAAAATTAACACCGTGGCAAAAAACTCAAGTCGCACGTCATCCAGATCGGCCACATTGCCTAGATTACATTGGCGCGTTGGTTGCAGATTTCATGCCGTTGGCGGGTGACCGCAATTACTCAGAAGATCACGCTATTATCGGCGGCGTCGGACGGTTCCGCGGGCGCTCAGTAATGGTGATTGGTCAAGAAAAAGGGCGTGATACGGAAACACGCTTAAAACACAACTTCGGCATGGCGCGACCTGAGGGCTACCGAAAAGCACGCCGCCTTATGGAATTGGCTGACAGATTTGGCATACCCGTGTTGACTTTCGTCGATACCGCTGGAGCGTACCCAGGTATTGGCGCGGAAGAACGAGGGCAAGCAGAAGCCATCGCCCGCTCTATTGAAACCAGTCTCGACTTACGCGTGCCGTTGATCAGTGTGATCATCGGAGAGGGTGGGTCCGGCGGCGCGATCGCGCTCGCCACAGGCAACATCGTCTTGATGCTGGAGCATTCCATTTACTCCGTAATTTCACCTGAAGGCTGCGCCTCAATTTTATGGCGCGACGGCGACCAGGCGAAAGCCGCCGCAGAAGCCCTTAAGCTAACTGCACAGGATCTGGATCGATTGGGCATTATTGATGCAGTCATTCAAGAGCCAATCGGTGGGGCTCACCGCAATGCCCAAGCTGTATGTCAAAATGTCGGCGACACAATTGAGCACCACCTGAAAGACCTTCTTGACGTGGAAGGCGGGCAACTGCGAGCCAGGCGTCGCGACAAATTTATTGCAATGGGTAGACTCTCCGACTCATAGACGGCTTGCTTTCAAAGCAGAAAACAATTCTAGGCACCCTGTTTCGCACACCAATCTTGCCACAAGGTTCGATAGGCTTCTTCAACCGTTCGCGCAAATTTGGACGCGTCGCCAAGAGCCGAACGCTGCATCTCTGCCCGTATATTTTTTCGAAGATCTATTAAACGCTCCTGCTTACTTTCCAATTCACAGGCAATGCGAACGTAGTCTTCATCTGTCTCTGCAATACACTATGGATGACCAATCTGCGTGAGTAAACTTGCGCCAACTCGACCAGCTGGTCGGTCACCATAAAGTGTGACCACAGGCAAACCCATCCACAGGGCTTCACATGTTGTGGTCGTGCCGTTGTAGGGCGTCGCATCAAGAATGATATCTACGCCTGCAAAGTCTGCGAAGTGATCATCTTCTTGAGATCGCCAGCCCCGCAGCTAAACTCTTGCCGTATCTATTCCTGCGCGCGAACAACGAGCCTCAAACTCTTGTCGCACCTAAAAATCGATAAAGGACTTAGCTTTAATTTTAAGTTGGCTATTTGCACCTCGCGAAGAATAGATACCCACAGGCGCAGAGCCGTGTCCGATATTTTGGCTAGATTGTGAAACGCTCCAAAAGTTACCCGACCGCTCGTCGAGCAAGGTGGGCCTGAATCGATACTCGAACTTTTCAGAGGTCGATACGCTAGAAACCCGGCCGGCAATGGAACCAGTGTTTCCGAAAAGTATGGCGCCATGTCCCGAGGCGTGGCGACAGAGTCGGTAAAGCGGACATCCATCGCCTCCAGCCCAGTCGTATGTGGTTAGCCTGGCCAAGAAATCTGGATCGGTGCTGGTCGTAATGCGAATGAAGAGAGTCTCGTGCGTGAGGTGCGCCCCCCGCAATCAATCAAAATATCAATGAATCGCTTACGAACTTCTTCACAGAATTGTTCATCTGACGCATTCGCGACGTCGATCCAATCGTCCTCACATGATTTGAACTGTTCCGTGTATAAGTCGGGGGCCGCGACGCCGCTAAAGGCAGATACATGAACTTCGTTTCTGTCATGACGCTCCATCAAGGGGAGAAGAAAATGCCCGCAGAAATGATATCTGAAATCCGAAGAAACATACCCAACCCTCAACTTTCGTTTGCTCTCCAATGTGTTGGCAAACGAAACCAAGGGTGTGCCGCCAGTCCCAGGCCAAGACCTATGTGCCCGCGACAGGTCTTAAGAGGCATTCCCGCCAATGAAATTCATTGTGTAAAGCCGACTGCTTGCGATCGACCTGGACCCTGGAGAAAGCGCTGACGCTGTGTCCAAATTCATCAAGGCATCATCGAGCCGTCCTAAAGCGCGATTCACATTCCCCAGATTGCAAAGCGCATCAGCCATGCCTGGGCTCAACGCAATCGCTTTTTTATGAGCTTCAAGGGCGGCGTAAAGCTGACCCGTATCTGCTAATGCAAGCCCCCAATTGTCGAACAACTCGGCAGGCGCATCTCTGAGCTTACTTCTAATCTCAAAATATCGTTAGGCTGCCTCAGTCTGACCAGCATGGTTCAAGGCATTCCCTAGGTTGGACCAAAAAAAGTGGCAACCTTTGAATCTAGTTCTGTGGCTTTCCTAAAATGTGCGATGGCGTCTTCCATGCGCCCCGCTTGCGCAAAAGCCACACCATCATCGTTAAACTTAGCTGCAAGCTCTTTACGCCGTGCTTTTCGACCGGTGAAGCGTTTAAACGTTTCGCGCAGCGACATCGTAAACCCGCACCTTTGAACTGGATTGGCACGCTATGCTAAAGCGAATGCCTACCGACTATCCGAGCACTTTGACGCCCGGCAGAGCCTTGCCCTCTAACCATTCCAGGAAAGCGCCGCCAGCCGTTGAAACATAAGTAAACCGCTCTGTCGCCCCCGCACCATTGAGCGCAGCAACTGTGTCGCCTCCGCCCGCAACGGAAACCAGCTTACCTGCCGCCGTCAGATCAGCAGCGGCAGCGGCAACGCGATTGGTTCCAACATCGAACGGCTTAATTTCGAACGCACCAAGCGGTCCGTTCCAAACCACGGTCTTACATTTTTTTAAGCGGCCCTCGAGATCAGCAATACTGTCTGGACCAACATCAAGAATCATCTTTGTGTGAGGCACTGCATCGATTGCGCATGTTTGCGAATCAGCGCCATCATCCAGACCTGACGCTACGACAGCATCAACAGGCAAGACGATCTCACACCCTGCGTTTTCCGCCTTCGCTAGAATCTCGCGCGCCGTATCGGCTAGGTCCGGCTCATGCAGCGAGGCACCGACTTCTATGCCTTGGGCATGAAGAAATGTGTTGGCCATACCGCCGCCGATAATCAGCATGTCGACTTTATCGACCAAGTGACCAAGAACATCCAACTTTGAAGAAACCTTCGCACCTCCAACCACAGCCGCAACAGGACGGGCTGGATTATCGAGCGCGGCAGTAAGCGCATCTAACTCAGCCTGCATCTGTCGACCGGCTGCGTTGGGAAGAAGATGTGCCAATTGTTCAGTAGACGCATGGGCTCGGTGCGCTGCTGAAAATGCATCATGCACAAAGAGATCACCTAAGTCGGCCAAGGCACTCGCAAAATCAGGCGTATTAGCTTCTTCGCCAGCGTGAAAGCGAAGGTTCTCGAGAACAGCGATATCACCAGACGCGAGTCTGTTAACAACACCCTCAGCAACTGGTCCTACACAATCCTCCGCGAAGGCGATGTCACGATCCATGACATGACCAAGCGCGTCGGCCACAGATTTAAGTGACATATCATCCCGGCGTTCGCCCCTGGGTCGACCAAAATGCGACATGACGACAACACGTGCGCCCTTGTCGGCGAGCTCTCGCAATGTAGGAGCCAATCGCTCAAGCCGGGTAGCGTCCGACACCTGCCCCTGCGCCATTGGGACATTTAGGTCCCCACGAACCAGCACGCGCTGGCCATCGACCTTTAGATCATCGAGCGTCCGGTACGCTGGCACGTCCGAGACCTATAATTTCTTGCCCATTGCCGCAAGCGTATCGAGCATGCGGTTAGAAAAGCCCCATTCATTGTCGTACCAAGACAATACCCTAAGGAAATTATTCTCTAGGACTTTTGTTTGTGTGGCATCAAATGTTGAGCTGGCGGGGTTGTGATTGAAATCGATTGAAACCAAGGGCAGCTCGTTCACAGCAAGAACGCCTTTGAGATCACCGTCAGCCGCTTTTTGCATAGCTTCATTGACGTCACTCTCAGTTACGTCTTTTCCCAATACGCACTTGAGATCAATCATGGATACGTTTGGCGTCGGCACCCGAATGGCCGATCCGTCAAGCTTACCTTTGAGTTCGGGCAATACTTCGCCAACTGCGCGCGCCGCGCCTGTGGATGTGGGGATCATACTGACTGAGGCGGCACGTGCGCGGCGCAAATCAGAATGCAGCGTATCAACGGTTCTTTGATCGCCCGTAAACGCGTGAACGGTTGTCATGTAACCATGATTAAGACCGAACGACCGATTCAGCACGTGAGCAACCGGTGCAAGGCAATTGGTGGTGCATGATGCATTGGATACGACGAGATGATCTGAGGTCAGCTTTTGATGATTCACGCCATACACGACGGTAAGGTCAGCACCCTTCGACGGCGCAGACACAAGCACTCTTTTCGCCCCAGAATCAAGATGAACTGCAGCTTTATCGCGATCAGAAAAGATACCTGTGCATTCGGCGACAATATCGACACCGAGATCACCCCAGGGCAAGCCAGATGGATCTCTTTCCGCCAACACCTTTATAGAACGGCCACCGACTGTCATTGAGTCGCCGCTGACCGAGACATTTATATTTAGTGAGCCATGAACGGAGTCGTAGCGGAGCATGTGGGCGTTATCTTCCGCCGACCCCAAATCATTGATAGCGACGACTTCGATATCATCCCGTCCTGATTCAGCCAGCGCCCGAAAAACCATACGGCCAATGCGGCCAAATCCATTCATCGCGACCCGTACAGTCATTTTCTCGTCCTTTTCTCAATGTAAAACCGATTCGGCGTAATCGCGCCGGGCGGCAATCTGGGGTGAACCGGAAATACACCACCGGCCAAGGAATTCCAAGGGATCACAAGGCAAAGACCACTGTTCGCTTTCGCTTGCGTTCCCCGCCACGCTATTTATGGTCAGTCATCGATCACCAAATGGGTTTTCGATAAGGGAATCAGGAAGGTGTCGTATAGGGGAGACCTTCAATAAGAGCCCAAAAATAATAATAAAAATAGCAAAGAATGCAGGAGAGGCATGAGTTCAACAGCTGAAACCGCCCCCTCGGAGAATCAACCGGGTGGGACACTAGAATCTTTGATGGGACCAATGGTTCCCGTCATGCACCAGTTAACCCGACTGGTCGTCCTGTTGTTCATGGTGACGACCCTCCTCTTCTTCATGCTGAGGCTCGCAGGCGACCCCGCCCTTGTTCTGGCTGGCAATGACGCGACCCCCGAGCAACTTGAGGCGATTCGAGCTCAATATGGGCTCGATAAACCCTTGTTCATTCAGTATCTGAATTACATGGGTAATCTGCTCCAAGGTGACTTTGGAAAGTCGCTCGCGAGCGGTGAGCCAGCGATGGGCAAAGTACTCACCATGCTGCCCGCAACTTTGTTGATTGCTGGCCTGGCCATGGCCTTCTCCATCATTGTTGCGATTCCGCTTGGCGCATGGCTTGGCTTTAAACCCGAGCGTGCTGATCGAAGAGGTGTCTCAGGCATCATCTTTGTATTCCAAGGCGTGCCGGGCTTCGTAACGGCCCTCATATTTATTCAAATTTTTGCGGTGAACTTAAGGTGGCTCCCGTCTCTCGGGATGGAGTGGGGCACCATCATGGAGTGGGCCATCACTGAAAGCTTATCCATCCCCATACCTGTTCCGTCAAAAACCTGGATTCTACCAGCCGCCAGCCTGGCTTGGTTCCTTATGCCCAGCTTGACCCGAGTGGTCGCCGCAAACACAGCGGAGGCGATGCGTGAGGACTACATACGCACGGCCCGTGCCGGCGGTGCACCGGCATCGGCTCTTCTTTGGCGTCACGCCCTCCCAAACGCGTTACTCGGCGCAGCCGCTTTGATTGGCACTCAGTTCGCCTTTTTGATGGGGGGCGCGGTGATCACCGAAACAATCTTTGCCTGGCCGGGCATTGGCTGGTTGCTCATTGAATCCACCCAGACACTCGATTTTCCGGTCGTTCAATCTCTCGCCTTATGCATTGCCACACTCGTGTTTACGGTGAATGCCCTGACCGATCTGAGCTTCCAGTTCCTCGATCCGCGATTACGCACGAAGGGGAATTAGCATATGTCTGATGAGGTTAAGGTTAGCCGCACAGGTGGCTTGTTAGGCACGGAAGAAGGCAAGTCGTTTAGCTGGGAAAAAGTGCGCCAGGTCGCCAATCCTGAAATCGTTATTGCCTTCACTCTGTTTACAGTTCTGATGATCCTAGCGATCTTCGGGCAATTCCTGCAAACCCACGATCCCATGCAAGGAGATCTGCTTAAGCGGTTCACCCCGCCAGGACAGGAAGGCTATTTCTTTGGCAGCGACCACCTCGGCCGCGACTTGTGGTCGCGCATGGTTGACGGGCTGCAATGGTCGATGGCCTGCGCACTGACGGCCAACGTCATCAACCTTATTATCGGCTCGACACTCGGGTTGCTTGCCGCCGAGAAACCGGGCGCCCTTCGGATCATCGTCAATCAGTTTGTGTACACGCTGCAGTCGCTACCAGGGTTGATCATTCTGATCTGCGTTGTCGTTGTCGTTGGCCAGGGGTTCTGGACCCTTGTTCTAACCCTCGGATTTTTGTCATGGGTGGTTTATATGCGCGTGATCTACGCAGAGGCATCAAGCTTGTTTCAGCGCGAATATGTTCAAGCCGCCCGCCTAGCCGGCGTAAGTCGCTGGTCAATCATGTTCAGCCACGTCCTGCCCGGTGTCAGAGCCAGCCTATTTGTGATTTTTGCATTCCACTTTGCTGGTCTTCTTATCGCGGAGAGCGCTCTATCGTTCCTCGGCCTGGGCGCACCCCTCGGCGTGCCCACATGGGGCAATATGCTTGCCGAAAGTCGCCAGTACATGATTAGGGCGCCCTGGATGTTGATTGTTCCCGCCGGAGCCATCGTCACCGCTGTTGTGACAATGAACTTGGTCGGCGATGGCATTGCCAGCTTGTCCCGCAAGAAAGGCCGAAGCATTGACGTTTAACACCTCGGCTCAATTTACCTTATTAGACCGGAGTTTTTATGGTTAAGCCTGTTGTGCGCATTGATGATCTGCGCCTTGAATTTCTCAGCCAAGCTGGCGCATTCGAAGCCCTTAAAGGTATCTCGTTAGAGATTGGCGAAGGCGAAATCGTCGGTGTGGTCGGTGAGTCCGGGTCCGGCAAATCGGTAACGGCCATGAACCTTCTGCAGCTGCTGCCTCGCACAAAAATCAATGTTCCAACCGGCACAATTTCCGTGCTGGATCATGACGTGCGCGCCATGGAAGAGAAGCAACTTCAGCACATTCGTGGCGGTGAAGTCTCAATGATTTTCCAGGAGCCGATGACCGCGCTCAACCCCGTGCTTCGCGTTAAGGATCAAATCGACGACGTCATACTTCGGCACAAAGATGTCACTCCGGAAGAAGCGGAAGAGATGTCTTTAAAACTTCTCGCCGACACCAAAATCACAGATCCGCGGCGTGTCTACGAATCCTTTCCCCACGAACTGTCGGGTGGGATGCGTCAACGCGTGATGATTGCCATGGCCTTCTCCTGCTCACCGAAACTAATCGTGGCCGACGAACCAACCACGGCTCTCGATGTAACGGTGCAGGCACAAATTCTGTCTCTGTTGAAAGAACGGGCTCAGAAAACCGGTACGTCAGTGCTTCTTATTACTCACGATTTAGCAGTCGTTGCTCAACTCTGCGATCGAGTCTACGTGATGTACAAGGGAGAATTTGTTGAGGAAGGCACCACCAAAGATGTGATTGGCAACCCTCAGCACGTCTATACCCGAGCCTTGCTAAACTCATTGCCGGAAGGCAAGCCCCCCAAGAGCCGTTTGGCCACCGTTGCCGCTGCAATGCTTGAAGGGGGATCTGAAAACGTCATTGACGAACCCATCGAACAAGTCACGCGCGTCGCCCGCACCGGCGACACAATATTGCAAATTCAAAACGCCGTTGTCCGATATCCGAAAGAGTACAATCTCTTTGGTCGCCCAATCACATTTCACACCGCCGTTGATCACGTCACCGTAGAAATAAAAGAGGGTGAGACCCTCGCACTCGTCGGAGAATCTGGCTGCGGCAAAACGTCCCTGGCCAACGCGGTCGTTGGACTCAACACATTGGCTGACGGCGCAATTCTATATCGCGGCAAAAACATTCTCGATCATGATCCGGACACAAAACGCGAAATTCAGATCGTGTTTCAAGACCCGCAATCATCATTGGATCCCAGATGGCCGGTCTGGAAAATTATGACTGAGCCTTTAACTGTTGGTCAGTCACCATCAAAAGCGGAGTTGCGTGACAAAGCCGCAAGCCTTTGCGAAATGGTCGGCCTGGAGCCAAGCCAAATCGATCGCCTACCCCACGAGTTCTCGGGCGGTCAGCGGCAGCGCATTGCAGTTGGACGAGCGCTTTCTGTACGTCCAAAGCTCCTTGTATTGGACGAGCCAACGTCTGCGCTCGACGTATCCGTACAAGCTCAAATTCTAAACCTGCTGCTTGATCTGCAAGACCAACACGGCTTGACCTACTTGTTCATTTCCCACGATGTCGCCGTCGTGCGGCATATCGCTGACAAGGTCGCGGTGATGTATCAAAGCAAAGTCGTGGAATCGGGCGAGTCTGAGCAAGTTCTGACGGCCCCGACTCACGACTACACCCGAACCCTGATGAATGCTGTACCAAGCCTGAAACGGGCATTCGCGGCATAATTGTCGCGTCAAACTAGGGCCGCCTCCCCACAGCGGACAACGCAGCATGTTTTCTTCTAAAAGTGACGAATCAGTATTTTGTCCTAATAAACCCATATTGATTAGAATAATAAGCCCCTAAGCGGCTTTGCGGCTGTCGCACGAATGCAACAATTCGTCATGGAATGCTAATCCCGCTGTTTCTTTGGTTGCTTTCAGCCCATGAAAACCGTTGGATGACGATTGGGAGAAATTAGTTACATACATTTGGCAAGGACTCGGCGACCGCACGTAAGGTCGCACCCGAACCAAATGTCGAACACTTAGCTGGATTGGGAGTACACAATGTCCATGCGTACCAATTTACTTCAAACATCCACCGCCTGCGCGCTTGCTCTGACAGTTGCTATGCCCGCCGCCGCGCAAAATATTGCGATTGAGGAAATCGTTGTCACCTCTCGCCTTCGTAGTGAAAGCGTTCAGGATATTCCGTTGTCCATTACCGCCTTCACCGTCGATCAACTGCGCGACCAGGGCATTCGTGACATTAAGGACCTGGCTGAAATGACAGCCGGATTTGCTATGGATGACGGATTTGGCCGATTCTTTGACCGCCCAGTTATTCGCGGACAAGCATCTATCCTGGGCAATCAAAACGCCTCCTTCTTTGTCGATGGCGTGTTTGTGTCCAACACAATTTCTTCCACGACAATCGACTCCCTCGAGCGGATCGAAATTGTGCGTGGCCCGCAGGCCGCTCTGTTCGGTCGCGCCACCTTTGCTGGTGCCATCAACTACATCACCAAGCGCCCGACCGACGAACACGAAGGCCAATTCAACGGCAAGTTTGGCACCCACAATGACGCTAAAGCATCGGTGTGGATGAGTGGCCCCGTGATTGAAGATAAATTGTATTACTTCGCCGCCGCCAATTGGGATTATTACGGTGGCGAATGGCGTAATGGTTTGCAGCCCAACACAGCCAACAATGCCTACTTCAATATTCCGTTCATTCCGGCCTTCGCGGAAGCTCCAACCCGCGGGGACAACTCACGCCTCGGCACAGAAGAGACACAAGACCTCACCATTAAACTGTTGGCTAAACCATCAGAAAATGTCGAATTGACGTTCAAGGCCACTTACAGCGATGTAGACGACAGCCATTACCCAAGAACACTAGCTGGTCGCGATGAACACAACTGTTTGAATCCTATCAGCGCTGGAGGCACCGCGCCTGATACATCCGCCGGATATATTTGTGGCGAGTTGGAGGCACGTGACCCCCTTACAGGTGAAGCCCGCCAACCAATCCTAAATATTCCCGACTTTGTTGACGGCCTGACCACCAACGGAATTTTCTTCATTCGTGGCAGCGGTCCGATCATCATCGACCCAGCCAAACCCGGTTTGCAGCGTGAAACAATGCGCTTCCTCGCCCAAGCCGACATCGACTTGGACGGTTGGGGCATCATGACGCGGGCCGCATACAACAAGGATGATGAGAATACCGCGTTCGATGGTGATACCATTGGTGAGCGAGGTATTTCCGGCACTGGCCTCCTGCAGAGCGCGTTTTTTGATGATTTCCGGGATTACTCCTTGGAACTACGCGTGACATCCCCGGACGACAACCAGCTGCGTGGCCTGGCGGGCATCACTTATTACGATGAAGAACACGTATCGGGGAACCGCGGAATCGGTACCAGCTTTGGTCCGATCTCGGGATCATTCGACAACCCTAGCTTCGTTCGCTCAACATTCGAACCCCCAGCCTTCCCGTTAACAGAAACCGTCGAAAACTGGTCAGTTTACGCCCAACTCGAATATGACATCACGGAAGATCTCACATTAACCGTTGAAGGTCGCTATTCGGAAGACACTATTGGTGCCATTACAGCTGCTACTAACACCAATGAAAGCGTAACCTTCAACAGCTTCGCGCCTCGCGTCAGCATCGACTACCGTATTAATGACGATGTGTTGTGGTACGCTTTGATCTCCAAGGGCACCAAGCCCGGGGGCTTCAACGCTGGCCTGTTCGATGAGTCAGCACAAACGCTTGCAACAGCGCGGGCTAATGGCACCATCGCCTTTGACGAGGAACGCTCCTGGAATTATGAAGCGGGTGTGAAAACCTCATTCATGGATGGCCGTGGCACCTTCAATATCAGTGGCTACTACATTGATTGGTCAAACCAGACCCTAACCAACATAATTGACGTCATCAATGCTCAGGGCGCACCGAACTCAGCGGCGATTTTGGTCAACCTCGGTTCAACTGAAATCAAGGGTGGTGAAATTGAAACCAGCTTCGCCGCTACTGAAGAATTGACCCTGGGTCTTGGTTATGGTCTCGCTGACTCAAAGATCAAAGTTTTTAACGATGAGCAGCACTTCTTGCTCACCGGCGAAAACGATGAAGCTTTGATCAACGGCGGCAACGTCTCGGGCAATCAACTTCCCAAGAGCCCGAAACACACACTCAACGTCAATGGCACCTACCGGGACAGCTTGTCTGCTGATGCAGACTGGTTCATTCGCGCGGACCTCAACGTTGAGTCAAAGCGTTATACGCAGGTTTCAAACTTTCAGCACAATGGAGACTCCTACAAGCTGAACCTGCGCATGGGTGTCGAAGCTGATAACTGGAAGATCACTGGTTATGTGAACAACCTGTTGGAAGACCTGACGCCAAATAACATTCTCCGCTTCCGTGACTATCGGAGGGCGTCTGGCAGCAACTTCTGCGGCGCGGCGGTTTGTGGATCGAGCTCATGGCGTGGGTTCTTCTTCAACCAACCCCGTGGCCGTGATTTTGGCGTAGAAGTTCAATACAGCTTCTAATATAAGCCTCACAACAAATACCAAGGGGCTAGCCCAGTGCTAGCCCTTTTTTATTGCGACAAATGGGATGGGCGAATCCTCACGAACCAATGCATCCAAAGGGTTTCCTGGGCGCATATAATGAGTGTCAGCAAGCCCGCAAACCAGAATCCGCCGTCCCTTCAAGCAGCTCATGGCCGTTTACCGCAAGACTGACACACTGGTGAACGCCCGCCCGGCGATGAATAATGTTCCCGAGTCGCTCAAAGACAGCCTTTTTACATGGCCCGAGCCCAATGGTCGGTCAGATGTAAACGGCTAGTGGTTTTCGACCACAGCTAGTCTGACAACCTGGAACTCAGTATTAACTTGTGTTTCTTGGAAAAGTTTCCACAAAATGAAACAACGAAACAGTTGAAACGAACAAGGAAATGCCAACCCAAAGCAATGTGTTCAGCACCCCATGTGATCTCGCTTTCTTGTCACTGTCCCTGAGTCAGTTCTTCCCCCGGTGACAGAACACTCTTGTTGTTGATGATGCAAGAAGCTTAGCCAGCATAATGACTAGCCTTAACTTTGGTTATGCCCAGACCATGGAAGACGCGTTCAAACGCCTATATTCGCTTAGTTCAACCACCGAAGAATTTTCGTTCCGTTAGGAGACAGACCATGAGACTTACACGCAGAAATCTTCTCCTCGGTGCTACAGGCGGCGCATTTATGGCGTCTGCAGGCCCCGGGCTCCGCGTTTCAATGGCAGCTGAGAGCACCAGTGATGAAATACTGGTCGTCATGTTCGCACGCGGCGGCATTGATGGGCTTCAATTGGCAGCGCCTTCTGAGGACTCCTTTTACCAACAGGCCCGCCCCTCCCTCGCCGTGCAATCTTCAGGCGCCAATGCTGGCATCGCGTTAGCGAACGGATTAGATGGCGTTGACTTCTTCATGAACCCAGGCGCCCCCGAACTCAACGATCTGTACACGTCTGGTGATCTTGCACTAATTCATGCAGCGGGTGTCCCTACGGAAAACCGCAGCCATTTTAAGACGCAAAATATGATGGAGCGTGGCGTCGCCGACAACGAAGACAACATTTTGTCTGGTTGGCTGACACGGCATGTCGAGACACTGACAGCTGACCGCCCGCTTTTGTCGACCATCTCGACGGCATCGAACAACCCGATCTCTCTGCTGGGCTATCCCCAAGCCGTGAGTATCCCTGACGTAAACAACTTCAATGTCGTTGGAGGCGATGTGAACGCCAACGTTATTGCCGGGTTGAACTCGGGTAGCTCCGCCTATCAGCAAGTCGCCCAACAAACAATCGAGGCGACCAATACGGTCCAACTCAAGCTAGAAGAATTGGAAGCCGCGGAAGAAGGCGAAGGCGAAGGTGCGGGCGAAACCGATACTGGCCCAGCCTACACCAACGGACCGCTTTCAGGTTCTCTGCGCAATTTAGCGGCTCTCATCAAGATGGACGTTGGGCTTGATGTCGCGACCGTCGATCAAGGCGGATGGGACCACCACAACAATCTACTCAACGAATTTAGCAACAATGTCACTGAACTGTCCCAATCACTGAGCGCGTTTTGGGAAGATGTGGCTGAGTATCGCGACCGCATAACCTTAGTGTTCATGACCGAGTTCGGTCGCCGGTTGAATGAAAACGCAAGTGCCGGCACCGACCATGGCTCCGGGTCGATCATGATGGTCTTATCCGGTAACGCCAACGGCGGACAAATGTACGGGACTTGGCCTGGCCTAAGCCCATCGGATTTGGATAACGGTGATCTGGCCGTGACAACTGACTATCGTCAGGTCATATCTGAAATTCTGGCCAAGCGGCACAACAGCCCCTCTTTGGACACTGTATTCCCCACTGTCGCCTATAACCCACTGGGTATCATCAACGGTGATGACAGTGCGATTACGGGCGCTGCGATTGCAAGCAACACAACGTCTAGCGCCAGCTAGGTAGCAGCAACTCGCCTTCGATTCGCGCTCTGCCTGACTCCGGAGTGCGCAATCCGATCACCCCACCGCAACGGGTAGGACGCGGTTGGGTCGCAGAGGATGCAGCTCACCATATTGCCAACAGCCTCCTCATTTGAACGGTTAGCCCTCAACCGCGCGACCTTTGGTGCGCGCGCAGTCGATGAAGCCTATGTCCAGCAGATTGGCTGGGAGGCCTGGGTGAATGAACAGCTTACTCCACCGCCGTGATGACACAATGGAATACACTGCTGACCGTCCTGAACCGTGGCATGACCGACGTATCGGTAACCAATGAATCTATTCTCACTGATTCCGTTACGGAATTAGTAGAAGACTGGGTTGGACGCATCGTCGGTTACGAGTTGCCCGGCGACAAAATGAACGAGCTCATCGACTATGCAATGGGACTCAATGGCGTTCTCACCCATGTCGGCCAGAAATCGTCATCTGCAAAAACGGTGGAGCATCACTTACGCCGACTGGTCGGAGTCATCGCTACGGCGGATGAATTTGCCTATCGCTAGGCTTCGCGACGCCAAATTGCAAACGCATCAGAAACCTCGGCAATCACTGACTCCCATTCTCTAAAGCTGGTTTGCCTAAAAAGTCTGAGATTAGGATACCAAGGCGCCGTTTGCCCTTCGAATCCCCAACGCCAATTCGGGACAATCGGCACCATCACGTATGTCGGCACGCCAAGCGCGCCGGCGACATGGACCGCGGTGTTAGACGTCGAGATAATTAAGTCCATGGCAGCTATTTGCGCAGCAGCGCCATCGAAATCTGCGATTGGATCAATCTCCTCGTCCACGAGTATATCGACACCCGTCGCTGTCGACGCTGCACTCACATCATCAGTGACATCGCCATATTGCAGCGAAACATACAAGGCATCCTCTGGCATCAGAATGGAACCCCATTGATCCAGCGGCAAAGACTTAGCAATACCGCTACTAGGGTTCACACTGTTCCACGCGATGCCCACGACTTTCCGGCCAGCTGCCGCATCGAGATATTTTTGACGCAGTTTACGGGTTTGTTCTGTATCTGCTGAAAGGTAAGTTTGAGCTTCTGGAAACGCCTCCGGTGACCGCCTTAAAAATCTACCAAGCGACCCCATGGCAATTTGAGCGTCAAAAGACAGCAACTCATCTGGCTGCAAGGAATCGTACGGCACCACATTCAAGTCGGGGAAACTGCGGCGCAACAGCGGTACCATGCGCTGATCGACCTCGACAGTTGGATTCATGCCGGTTCCCACAAAGTCTCTTAGCAAGCTAGAGAACAACACCTGATCACCAAGGCCTTGCTCGCCCCAAACCAACAACTTCATTCCATCCGTTAATGCACCGTCCCAATCGTCTATGCCGCGCGCTCGAGAGTATAGTGAGGGATCACCAATTAACCATCGCGCCTCATGAGCATCCCATCCTGCCGCCCAATCACCACTGAGTAGGCACCCGCAAGCCTGATTGAATCTCGCTATAGAACTCTCGCTATTAGCATCCAGAGCGGCTGAGAAATCTGCGCCTGCCCCGCTGATATTACCAAGTTTTTGTTTGAGTTCGCCACGATTAATAAGGGTGGGAACGTCAGAGGGCGCTTGTTCCAGCACCCCATTGTAGAGCCGCATCGCAGCCTCGTGGTCCCCCTGACCCGCCTGTATCAAGCCAATTGTCATGGCTGCCTTGACCCAGACCCTCGAGCCCTGAGCAGCGGCCTGTGTTGCCCGCTCCAGAGCAGTCAACGCGCCGTCCTGGTTGCCCATTTGCCGAAGCACTTCTCCCTTATTGAACAAAGCGTCCGCATCGTTAGGCGATTGGGCCAAGGCAGCTGCATAGGCGACGAGAGCCTCATCCTTCCTTTCAAGCGCCTGAAGGGCTAAGCCACGTACGTTGTAGGCTTGGACGAAACCCGGTTGTGTCTTGATCGCTTGTTCAGCCTGAGCCAAAGCCTCATCGGCTTGACCGGCGGCCAAACCATATCTCGCCATATTGACCAGCGCTGCCGGCAGCGCAGGATCTAGTGCATAGGCCTTCTGGAATGTCTGATAAGCCGAGTCAGCATCACCCAAAGCTTCTTGGGCCATACCAAGGTCATTTAAGATGATCGCATCTTCTGGACGTCGTTTTGCTGCCAGGCCTAAAAATTTAACGGCACCCTCTGCATCACCCAGCCCCATCAGGGCCACGCCCTTAAACGACAAAGCGTCGGGTTGGCGTGGTTGCTTGTTGAGAACCTTGTTATACGCCTCAAGGGCCGCGTTCAGATCCCCCGCTCGGTGAAGAGCCATTCCGTTGTCGAGGACAGCCGCTAATTTCGGTGACAAAGACTTTTCCACTTAGATCTCAACTGGAAGTGAAGACTGACAACCGCGACGAATAAGGAATGGTAAAATGATATGTCCTCGCAGCGACATGATCGCCTTTCGAATCCCAAAAGATATAGTGTTGACGTGAGCCAAATGTACCGCCATGGGACACTGATATAAAGTCCGCACTAAGGCTTGCGTCCGCAGAGATGCCATGGAACTTTGAGCCAATTCTGGTTTGTTTTCACTCTTTAACTCAACGGATTCTATGGGCTGGCAATTCTGGATTGATCGCGGTGGCACGTTCACAGATATCGTCGCGCGTGACCCGGGCGGTGAATTGCGAACGGCCAAGTTGTTATCTGAGAATCCTGAACACTACAGCGACTCAGCGGTAGCCGGTATAAGGCAAATCTTAGGTCTTGCTCAAAACGAACCTATTCAAAGTGACATTGTCGATGCCATTAAGATGGGGACGACGGTTGCCACAAATACGTTGTTAGAACGCAAAGGCGCACCGACACTCTTAGCGATTACCCGTGGCTTTAGGGATGCCCTGCAGATTGGCACCCAGCAGCGACCAACTCTTTTCGATCTCAATATTCGAAAACCGTCGATGCTCTACTCCGATTTTCTGGAAGTTCCAGAGCGTTTGTTTGCCGATGGGTCAGTGGAAACTCCCCTGGACAGCGAAGCCGTGCGCGTCGGTTTGGAAAAAGCGTTTGCAAAGGGGTTTCGGTCCGTCGCTATCGTTCTTCTTCATGCGGATCGGCACCCGGCTCATGAAGAAGCGGTGTCTCAAATCGCCGAAGACATTGGGTTCACACAAATTTCTGCATCGCACGATGTCATTCCTCTAATGAAACTTGTAGGTCGCGGCGACACCACAGTTGCAGATGCTTATCTCTCTCCTGAGCTGCGCCGTTACGTGGAGCAGGTTGCTAGTAATGTTGGCAATTCCCGCGTTCTTTTCATGCAGTCAAATGGCGGTTTGACTGATGCGCAGGCATTTCGAGGGAAAGACGCCATTTTATCCGGCCCGGCAGGAGGCGTCGTTGGATTGGCCGGCGTGGCCGCCTCTGCCGGCTTTGACAAGATTATAGGATTCGATATGGGCGGCACGTCGACCGATGTCTCCCACTACGCTGGGTCGTTTGAGCGCACCTTTGACACGACAGTCGCCGGTGTCCGGTTACGCGCTCCAATGTTGGACATTCACACTGTCGCAGCTGGCGGCGGCTCCCGTTGTATTTTTGATGGTCTGCGCCTGAGAGTCGGACCAGAAAGTGCAGGGTCAAACCCGGGTCCTGTGGCTTACCGGAGGGGTGGCCCCCTTACCATTACTGACTGCAACGTGTTGCTCGGCCGCATCCAACCCGCACATTTTCCGGCAGTTTTTGGAGAGAAGGCGTCACTGCCCTTGGATTCGAAGGCCGTACGCTCTGCCTTTACTGACCTGGCGGCTCAGGTTTCAAAATCCCTAGACAACAAGCACACACCTGAAGACTTGGCCGATGGTTTTTTAACTCTCGCGGTGGAAAACATGGCTCGGGCCATCAAAACGATATCGGTGCAACGCGGGCACGATGTTTCCACGTACACTTTGGTATGCTTTGGTGGCGCAGGTGGGCAGCACGCCTGTCGTGTCGCCGACAGCCTCGGCATGGACCGTATTTTTATTCCACCGTTCGCGGGCGTCTTGTCAGCTTATGGCATGGGGCTGGCAGACCTTCGGGTGCTCAAAGAGAAAACAATTGCCCTACCTTTAGATACATCACACTTCGGGCACGTACGAGACGCACTGACATCTCTTAGTTATCTTGCCCGGGACAGTCTTGTTGCCCAAGGGGTGTCGGAAGATGAAGTTGAGATTAACGAACACTTACATGTTCGATACGAAGGGTCAGATTCAGCCATCCCCATAAGCGCTAGAACTTTGGAGTCCGCTCTCAAGTCGTTTGAGACTCAACACATAAAATTATTTGGATTCTCTCAGCCAGAAAAAGTGCTCGTTGTCGAAACAATTACGTCAGAAGCGAGCGGAGGCGGCGCACTCCGACACAAAGGCGACCCGACAAATGCCACCTCAGACGAATCCGCACCCTTGGAGCACGTAAAGTTGTGGTCAGACAGCGCTTGGCAAACGGTCCCCGTCTATGAGTCAGACACGCTAATACCAGGCCAAAGCATCAATGGGCCCGCGCTATTGATCGATAAAAACGCCACTACTGTTGTGGAAAATGGTTGGCGGGCCGAGGTCAACCAATCGAGCAACCTCGTCTTGACCCGCAACGCCGCCAGATCCGAAGCCTTGGCCCTGAGCACAGCAGCCAATCCAGTTCTGGTAGAGGTATTCAACAGTCTGTTTATGTCCATTGCTGAACAAATGGGCGCCGCCCTTCAAAACACCGCCCATTCAGTCAATATCAAAGAGCGGCTAGATTTTTCTTGTGCTGTTTTCGACGCCCAGGGCGCCCTTGTCGCCAACGCTCCGCACATGCCGGTTCATCTTGGGTCTATGGGCGAAAGCGTACGCGCTGTAATCGAAGCACATAGCTCGACCATGACGGCAGGCGACGCCTTTATTACCAACGCACCTTACAATGGTGGCACACACCTGCCCGATATCACTGTCGTCGCACCCGTGTATGAAGCCTCAACTGGTGAACGTGTTTTCTTTGTCGCCGCCCGCGGGCACCATGCTGACATAGGCGGCCTTACTCCCGGGTCGATGCCGCCACACAGTTGCACCATTGACGATGAGGGCGTGTTGTTCGATGCGGCCCCACTCGTCCGCAACGGAGAATTGCTCGAAGGGGAGATACGATCGGCTCTCCTGTCTGAGCCGCACCCGGCACGTACTCCAGACCAAAACATCGCCGATCTTAGGGCGCAGGTTGCAGCATGCACCAAAGGGGCGACGGAGCTGCTGGCTATAATCTCTCAATACGGGCTGGAGGGTGTGAAAGCCTATACCAGCCACGTCCAAGACAACGCTGAAGAAGCGGTGCGCCGGGTCATCGACTCACTTCAAGAGGGACGATTTGTTGCTCCAATGGATGATGGCGGCGAGATTCACGTCGATATATCAATTGATAGGCAAGCACGGTCGGCAACAGTCGATTTTAGCGGCACCTCAGACCAACGGCCAAGCAACTACAATGCGCCGGCCGCTGTTTGTCGGGCCGCTGTGCTCTACGTCTTTCGCACCTTGGTTGACGACGACATCCCGTTGAATGAGGGGTGCCTTAAACCGCTGACACTCGTCATCCCCGAAGGCTCAATGTTAAACCCGACCTATCATGCAGCCGTTGTCGCGGGGAATGTAGAGACGTCTCAGATTATATGTGACGCACTTTATGGTGCAGTTAACCGGCTCGCCGCCAGTCAGGGCACGATGAACAACCTGACGTTCGGAAACACCGAATACCAATACTATGAAACACTGTGTGGCGGCACAGGAGCCGGGCCAGATTTTGATGGTGCCGACGCGGTGCACAGCCACATGACGAACTCCAGGCTGACAGACCCGGAGGTATTGGAGTGGCGGTACCCGGTTCTTCTAGAGTCCTTCAGCGTTCGCAAAAACTCTGGTGGCATGGGCGAGTACTCCGGCGGCGACGGCGTTGTCCGACGCATTCGTTTTCTTGAACCTATGTCTGTCGCTATACTGTCTGGCCGCCGCACCACTGTGCCGTTTGGTTTGGGCGGTGGGAACGACGGCCAACCCGGAAAAACACAAGTGGAACGCGCCAATGGTGACGTCCAACCCCTCGCCTACGCTGACGCCACTGACGTCGAACCTGGCGATGTAATAACCGTCACTACCCCAGGCGGCGGTGGTTTTGGGCGTCATTAACCTTTTTAGCCATACACCCATGTTGCGCCATGGACGATAAAGACCTGCCTTTGTATCGTGCCTTATGGCCCCACCAGGACACACAGTTACTCGACCCACTGACGACGGCTTTTACATGCCGGCTGAATGGTACCGACACGCGCGCACATGGGCAGCTTGGCCTTCTATTCCCTCTGCCAACACAGATGACTACACAAACCTTATAAACGCACCCTCTCACCTAATCCGAACCGTTCAACGCTACGAACCCATCATCATCCTCGCCGCTCAAGAAGGTCGCGCGGTCGTTTTTGAGCATTGCGGATCGCAAGTCGATATCCTGACGGTTCCGCATAACTCGATCCGACTGAGGGACACTGGCCCTACTTTCTTGGTTGATGGCAAAGGCGGGTCGGCTGCAGCCGATTGGTAGAGCGATGGGTGGGCGGAGCAAACTGAACACTGGGTGCAAGGCGCTGCGCTTACTCACACGCTTCTGGGCGAAATCGCGGTACGCCCAGAATAGACTGCAACAAGGTGAAACGTGACGCGATCATGACAAACCTCTCTCGATTGGAGTGAAGGATCAACGTCCAGCTAGCTTAAAGCACTGCTAATGCCCAGGCGAGAATGCTCCACGGGGCCTTCACCACCGCCTATATTGCCGACTATGAAAGGTCCGAAAAGCCGCCAAATTAGGCTAAGTTTAGCTCCTCATACCCACTAGATCAGCCTGACAGATAGCCCTGGAAGACACCCACCTAGGCGAGTTCCCCCATCATTCAGACCCTAGTTGGGCAGAGTCGAGTCGGACACGTGGTTTTGCTGCTGGTTCGCCTCCGGACTGGAGACAGTGTCCGGGCTAGGAGCAACAAGCAGATAAACAAGCCACACAGCGACAAGGACAAGCGACAAGACAAGCAGTAGCTTGCGCTCCATAGGTGGCCTGGGTGGCGGCGCCACTTTATTGTCAGAACTCTGTTTTTCGGACATGGGGTTTGATACCTCCAGAGGGAAAACGGCGCAAGAATACAGGCGCTTGCCAAGGCTTGCTGGTGGGCGTAGGACACTTCGAGCGCAGCTTCATAATGGGTGCACGTGTTGTCGAATTTTATCCCCTACGCCTACCTCATTGTTGGTTTGGTCCTGTTGAGCGGCGGTGCGGATTACCTCATCCGCGGAGCTGTGGCCGTCGCCACGCGGCTTAACATTTCTCCGCTTGTGGTAGGCCTCACGATTGTCGCCCTGGGCACCTCCTTGCCCGAACTCGTGGTGTGTGTCCGCGCCGCAATGGCCGGTGCAGCCGGTATCGCAGTTGGGAACGTTGTCGGCAGCAATATCGCCAACATTCTTCTTATCATTGGCGCTGGCGCGCTTATGTGCCCCATATCTGCCAACCGTAATCATTTCTTGCGGGATAGCCTTTTGATGTTGGGGGCAACAGCCCTTTTTATTGCTCTGGCTTTTACGGGGTCATTCGCAGCCATGTCTGGGGCGATCATGGTCGGATTGCTTTTTGCCTTTCTGCTTTTTTCTTACGTACAAGGTAAGAAGCACGGTACCGATGACCTCAGCATGATCGATATGGACGAGGTCGTGGCTGATGATGTCATTTCGCCAGCACGCGCAACGGTATGGGTTCTCGGCGGGTTGATCGGGGTAGCGGTCGGCGCAGAACTATTGGTCAACGGCGCAACTATAATTGCACGCGGACTCGGGGTAACCGAGGAGGTTATCGGGCTAACCATGGTGGCGGTCGGAACCTCGCTACCTGAATTAGCGACAGTTGTCGCTGCGGCAGCCAAACGTCACACCGACCTCATCGTCGGCAATGTTATGGGTAGCAATATATTCAATATTCTCGGCGTCATGGGTGTCACAGCGATAGTGACCGAAGTGCCAGTGAATGCTCAAATCTTATCTTTTGATGTTTGGGTAATGGCCGCTGCAGCAGTTGTGTTAGTTCCTCTCATGTTGTCCGGCAGCATACTGTACCGCAAGGAAGGCACCGTGTGTTTAGTCCTATACAGTGCGTACATCGCTATTCAGTACGTGGGTGTTGAGCGCGTTATTTCATGACGACAAGCATGCCAAAAACAGTTTTGGTTACCGGCGGCGCAAAGCGCATCGGCAAGGTAATAACTGAAACCCTATCTGCGGATGGATGGGCTGTGGCAATTCATTACTTCGGCTCCAGCGATGAAGCCGTATCTCTTGCCAAGTCGATCACCGATGCCAATGGTCAAGCTGAAGTATTCTCAGCTGATCTGAACGACCCAGACGCAACAGAAGACCTCATATCAGCGGTCGTTGATTCTATGGGACCGTTGGGAGCCCTCATTAACAACGCCTCCATATTTGAAAAAGAAGGCTGGGATGACGTCACTCCTGACTCCTGGGCGCAGCACCTTGAGATAAATCTCCACGCACCCTTTGTTTTGAGCCAAGCCCTAGCACGCGCCCTGCCCGACGAGTTAGATGGTGCGATTGTGAATATCATTGACCAGCGTGTTTTTAACCTAACCCCAGAGTTCGTGTCTTATACGGTGAGCAAAACGGGGCTTTGGACCTTGACCCAAACACTAGCGATGGCCCTGGCTCCTCGAATTCGAGTCAATGGAGTTGGACCAGGACCAACACTCCCAAATGAGCGACAAACTGAAGAGATATTCGAACGCCAGGTCTCAAGCACACCTCTTCAAAGACAAGTCGAACCTGATGACATTGCGGCAGCAGTAAAGTATTTGCTTTCGGCACGATCCGTTACAGGGGAGATGATAGCCGTTGATAGCGGTGAACACCTGGGTTGGACCCAGTCAAAGGAAGGACAATCGTTGAATGGGTGAAGTCAGCAAATCAAGAGTCATCGAGCCGCTTCGCATTGCGAACGCATCAGAACAGGTGCGTCACGTCTTCATTCGCGATCTCGTTCTAGCCTGTGATATCGGAGTCCACCCGCATGAGAAGGGCTCACCGCAACGGGTGCGTATCAACCTCGACCTCGCGGTCACGGACAGTGGCGACCCCCTCGCCGATCAGCTGGAGAACGTCGTTTGCTACGAGGATGTGGTGACCCGGATTCGGGCTATAACGGCTGATGGGCATACAAATCTGGTCGAGACCTTAGCAGAACGGATCGCCCAAACCTGCCTTCAACATCCGGACTGCCATACGGTCAGGGTACGAATTGAGAAACTGGATGTTTTTGCCGATGTTGAAAGTGTTGGCGTCGAAATTGAGAGGAAGTCCCTCGGCTGATTTGAGGCGCAGTCCTTTTAATCCATTGATTTGTCACGAGAAGTACACGTCGAATCAAAATTCGCGGCTAATGGACCTCGCGAGTAAAGCGAGTTGTGCACACCAAATTTAGAGTCTGTGAAGTTTGATCAGTTGGGAACCATACTTTGACCGATAAGGGCACCCTACCCATGAATGACATATTTTCTTTATAAATATCAGTACCTTACGGATTTAGGCTAAATCTCACCTTTTTCTTTGGGTGCAATAGAGATTCCATGGCTGAGATACGGAGGCACCCCTATTCCCACAGAGTTTCCCCAGCCTGGAGTGATATTTGTCAGGATTTTCAGGGATATACGGTCCGTAGTTGACCGAAAACGGCATCAGTGCGACATCCGACCCATGGAGCGAACACGCAGTGACCGGTCCGGACATAGGGACGACCCCACAGAGGCAGTACCGAAGGTCCAAAAAGAAGACCCTGCCCCGGTCGGCAAGGGTCTGACAGTGATTTCCGACACCTTGCGAAACCTGCCGAGCCGGCCGGGTGTCTACCGCATGCTAAATGCCAAGGGCGATGCCCTGTACGTCGGTAAGGCAAAAAACCTCAAAAAAAGAGTGACGTCATACACGCGGATCGAAAGCATGCCGATGCGTTTACAGCGCATGGTCATGGAGACCCATCACTTAGAAGTGGTCACCACCCATACAGAAGCTGAAGCGCTTTTGTTGGAAAGCAATCTCATCAAACAATTGAAGCCTCGATACAACATCCTGTTACGGGATGATAAGTCGTTCGCCTATATCATGGTGACTGGGAATCACCCCTACCCGCGCATTCTTAAACATCGCGGTAAACGCAAACCACCTCATCAATATTATGGGCCATTTGCGTCAGCCGGTGCGGTAAACCATTCCCTTGCGACCCTACAGCGCGTCTTTCTGTTGCGGACCTGTTCTGATGCGGTATTCGCAAACCGGTCTCGACCTTGCCTACTTCATCAAATAAAGCGCTGTTGCGCACCCTGCGTCGATAAAGTTACTGAAGAAGACTACAGCGAACTGATTCGCCAATCGCAAAATTTCCTAAACGGCGACAGCAATGAAATACAGGAAGAGCTCTCCCGGCACATGGAAGCGGCCAGCAAAGAGTTGGACTTTGAATCGGCAGCCGCGTACCGAGATCGCATCCGCGCATTAACAAATATACAGAGCCATCAGGACATCAATCTTCCCTCAAATGACGATACGGATGTCATCGGACTACATCGCGCTGGTGGTCAATCTTGCGTTCAGATCTTTTTCTTCCGCGGTGGGCAGAACTTCGGCAATCGCGCCTACTACCCTTCCCATAATTCAGACGACGAAGATGGTGCCATTATCGAAGCGTTTCTTGGCCAGTTCTACGACACCATAGCAGCACCACGGACCATTCTGGTTAGCCATGAGCCGCCGAATAAAGAATTGATCGCGGAAGCTTTAGGTATACGCGCAGAACGAAAAGTTGAGATTCTGGTCCCAGCTCGCGGCAACAAACGCAAACTTATCGATCACGTCTCCCTAAATGCGAGGGAAGCTTTAGGACGACGCATGGCTGAAAGTTCAACTCAACTAAAGCTGTTGAAGTCCCTTGCCGAAATATTTGACTTGCCGGCTACGCCAGAGCGCGTGGAAGTCTACGATAACTCCCATATCTCAGGCACTCACATGGTGGGGGGCATGATCGTGTCTGGCCCTACAGGTTTCGAGAAGAATGCCTACCGAAAATTCAATATCAAGAATACCGACCTATCCCCAGGCGACGACTACGGCGCCATGCGAGAAGTGCTTACCCGGCGGTTCGCGAGAGCCCAAAAAGAAGATCCCGAGAGAACAAAAGGTATTTGGCCAGACCTAGTCTTGATCGATGGCGGCAAGGGCCAGCTCTCTACGGCACAACAAACTCTCGAAGATTTGGGCGTTGATGACGTGCCTCTCGTTGCCATATCCAAGGGTCCGGACCGAAACGCGGGCCGAGAGCAATTTCATCGCGTAGACAAAGTGCCCTTTACCCTGCCACCCGCGCACCCGGCTTTGTACTTTTTGCAAAGACTGAGGGACGAAGCCCATAGATTCGCAATTTCGTCCCATCGGTACCGGCGGTCGAAAGCGATTGTGCGATCGGAATTAGATGAAGTTGCGGGCATCGGCGGACAGCGAAAAAAGGCCCTACTCCACCGATTCGGCTCAGCCAAAGCAGTTGCGCAAGCCGGCGTCGATGATTTATCGACAGTGGACGGGATCAGTGCGGGGCTGGCAAAAAGAATCTATGATCACTTCCATCCAGACCACTAGACTGCACTTCTTCAATTCAGCGACGGACATAACGCGTGCTTAACCTGCCAAATATTCTGACTCTGTCCCGCATATTCATCATACCCATCGTAATCGCGTTATTTTATTGGGATAGCCCAACAACCCGCTGGATCACGCTGGGACTTTTTACCGCTGCTGGCATAACGGATTTCTTTGACGGATACCTCGCTCGACGAAGCAATCAGGTCTCAGCATTTGGCAGATTTCTGGATCCTATAGCTGACAAATTATTGGTCGCGGCGTTGCTTCTAATGCTGGTCGGATTTGAGCGTATGACGACTTGGTCGTATTTGCCCGCCGTCGTCATATTGACAAGGGAACTACTTGTTTCAGGATTGCGTGAATTTCTTGCCCAAACCCAAGTCAGTGTTCCGGTATCTACGCTCGCGAAGTGGAAGACAACACTGCAGATGTTTACCCTCGGGTTTCTCATCGTAGGATCAGATGCGCCATCGTGGATTCCGGCGCAGGCCATTGGAGAAGTTGGGCTTTGGCTTGCCGCGTTGCTCACCTTGATCACGGGCTACGACTACCTGAAGGCAGGTGTGGTTCATATGCTTAAAGATGACGCGGAGTAACAGCGTGTCTCTAACGGTTTTGTACTTTGCATGGGTCAAAGAAAAAGTCGGCACCGGAGAAGAGCAACTGTCTCCACCGGATAATGCAAAGACCGTCTCAGACTTCATTGATTGGCTGGAAACGCAATCCCCAGCCCACGCCTCCGCCTTTTCGGACAGGAACCAAATCCGCGTTGCTCTTGATCAACTACATGTCCCCTTCGAAACGGACATTGGAGATGCGAAAGAGATCGCCTTTTTTCCTCCGGTGACCGGAGGTGCTTGGTGATCAAAGTACAAAGCGAACCGCTCAATGCAGGCGAGGAAATCAATACGTTCCTAACCAGCAACCCTAACTCGGGCGGCATCGCCACGTTTATTGGTCAGGTCCGTGATTTTCAGGAACAGGGGTCAGGAGAAAGCGCCAGTGTGGCTGCGCTTGAGCTTGAACACTACCCCGGCATGACCGAGAAAGAACTTGAGCGCATTAGTGCTGAAGCTCAAAAGCGCTGGACCCTGGACGCCGTTCTGGTCATTCACCGCCATGGTCGTATGAGCCCAGGGGACACTATTGTCCTGGTCTGCACCGCCTCCACCCATAGGGGCGACGCCTTTTCAGCCTGTGAATTCATTATGGACTGGCTAAAAACCCAGGCGCCTTTCTGGAAACGCGAGCACAGTGGCACGGACTCAACTTGGGTAGACGCCAGAGAAAGCGATGGCACACGCGCCAAGCGCTGGGAAAAGGTAGACTAGGCGGCGCTTGATTCCGCCGGCACTGTTTTACCAACAGTCACGTCATACGCGTCCATCAGAGTCTTACACACCTCGCCCGGCTGGAACGTATAGGGTCCAATAGAACCGACAGGCGTTACTTCGGCAGCGGTCCCTGTCAAAAAGCACTCATCGGCATTGGCCATTTCTTCGGGCATGATCGCACGTTCGATCACCTCGTACCCGCGTTCCTCGGCCAACCCCATAACAGTGCGTCGGGTAATACCGTCCAGGAAACAATCTGGCGTCGGCGTATGTAACTTACCGTCCATAACGAAAAAAATGTTTGCCCCAGTCGCCTCCGCAACTTGACCCCGCCAATCAAGCAGTAAAGCGTCATCCAGACCTTTGCGCTCTGCCGCATGCTTGGACAGAGTACAAATCATGTAGAGACCTGCCGCTTTAGCAAAAACTGGTGACGTCTCTGGCGAGGGCCTCCTCCATTCCGCGAGATCGAGCTTTAATCCTTTGAGGCGCGCTTCGGGCGAAAAGTAAGACGGCCATGGCCAAACAGCGATAGCGACATTGACCCGGGCACCTTGCGCCGTGACGCCCATAAGATCACTGCCACGCCATGCAATGGGCCGCACGTATCCGTCTGTAATATCATTAGCCCGCATTGCCTCAAGACAGGCCTCGTTTACGGCATCGCGATCAAAGGGCATCTCCATATCTAGGGTCTCTGCCGAATAAAACAGCCGATCCGTATGCTCCTCGAGCTTGAAAATCTTGCCGTTGTAAATTCGCTCCCCCTCAAACACAGAGGAGGCATAATGAAGCGCATGCGTGAGGACATGGAGCTTCGCATCCCGCCATGGTTGGAGTTCTCCGTTGAACCAGATATATCCGTCTCGATCGTCGAAAGGTTGGGTGGGCATGATATGTTGTTTCACTGATAGAGCGTGATGAGGTCTATTTGAGACACATTGTTAATCAAACCTAGACTGAGACGTAACATCCCAATTAATATATGTCAATATTGCTGACGTATATTCTACCCCATTGACCTCAACCCCAAGCGATGCGACGCAGAACTATGGTCGAAACAAAGCCAGGCACCAATCTTCTCTTTCTCCGCGATGAGGACCTACGACAGGGAATTGAGCTCCTCTTTTTTGCCTACCGTGACTTTACGGCGGAGGGGGACACAATATTAGCCAAGCAGAAGTTCGGGCGCGCTCACCACCGCGTGATTTACTTTGTCGGGCAGTACCCAGGCATGAGCGTGAGCAACCTTTTAGGCATTCTATCGATCACCAAGCAGAGCCTGTCGCGAGTCCTGCGCCAGCTCGTGGACGAAGGCTATATTGATCAACAACCGGGAACGACGGACCGGCGTCAACGCCTGCTAACTCTGACGGCGAAGGGCAAGGAGCTGGAACAGCTTTTGACCAGTGAACAGCGCGCCAGGATAGCGGCAGCCTACAAAAATGCCGGCGCCGATGCGGTGGAAGGGTTCCGAAAGGTTATGCTTGGAATCATGGAAGACTCAGCCCGCCGCCGCTTTAACGAGGATAAGACTTAGGCTGATCCCATGGTCGAACTCTCTCAAAACGATTCACCAGCCCACATCCTCGTTGTTGACGATGACAAACGCTTACGACGTCTGATTCAGAAATACCTCAAAGAGCAAGGATTCCTTGTGACCGGTGCATCCTCTGCTCAAGAGGCACGTCAGCGCATGACATCACTGCAATTCGATTTACTTGTTCTTGATGTCATGATGCCGGGTGAAG
>JAURPI010000037.1 GCA_030835385.1 Alphaproteobacteria bacterium
AACCGCCCTCACCCTCAATTCAAATGACCATGACGCTCACTTCGCAATCGCCAATGTGTATGCCGACAGGGGCCAATACGATAACGCCATCACGCACATCAAAACGGCTATCAACATCAAGCCAGATTGGGCGCAGGCGTATATAAACCTGGGCAATTACCTCACGGGTATAGATTGTCACGATGAAGCATTGGTTTTTTATGATCGCGCGTTAGAGCTTGACGCGAACAATGTAAACGCGCGCGCAAATCGCGGCTTGACCCTGTTGACTTTGGGACGACTAGAAGAGGGTTGGAGTGACTACGCTGCCCGCGCCAAATCTGACGCTCCATTTTATGGCACCTTTGAAAACAACCTCCCGCAGTGGCAGGGCGAAGACCTCGCCAAAAAGAACGTCTTAGTATTGGGTGAACAGGCGTTGGGAGAGGAAGTTCTGTTCGCCAGTTTTTTGCCAAATTTAGCGCCAACAGTGCAGAGCTGCACATTACTTTGCTCGACCAAACTGAAAACCGTGTTCACTCGATCGTTTGCAGACGTCTCAAACTTGCATGTCACTGACAAGTTAGACGGTGGTGCAGACCTGATTGACTTAGACCTTCAGCTCTCCCTTGTGGATTTAGGACGCGTGTTTCGCCCATCCATGTCCGCGTTTCCGGAGGCACATCCCTACCTGGTTTGGAACACTGACCTGCGCACTGCCCTTAGGGCACACTTAGAAGACCAATATGGGGCAGACCAAAAATTTATCGGCATCTCATGGGCCAGCGCCAACCCTCTTATCGGCGGCATTAAGTCAATTCCCCTCATAGAGTGGGCTCCTCTCCTATCCACCTCCGGGGTCACATTCGTGAATGTTCAATATGGTCAACCAGCTCAAGACATCGCCGCCTTGCCAGACAACCTCAGAAAAAAGATCGCATTGATCGATATGGTCGATCTAAATGGAGACCTTGACGAAACCTTATCGCTGCTAGCCGCTCTTGATCAGGTTATCACCTGTAGCAATACCACAGCCCATCTGGCAGGTGCCGTGGGGCTCTCGACGCGCGTCCTGGTGCCCAACGGGCGGGCCCGTATATGGTATTGGTTCAAAGAAGGGGCCAGCAGCCCATGGTACAAAGACACCCGTTTGGTGCGAAAAAGCGTGAATGACGGCTGGGATAAAGTTATGGGTCAAATAGCATCTGGTGACCAATAGCCCCGCATTTGTGGGTATAAAGCCCGGGTGCCAGAACCAGCGCCTCACATATGCCGCTCTTAGTACGGTTCTTCAATCATCTCCGCATGATCTGCCGAAGCGAGAAGTGTTGCAAAAACAGCACACTACAACAACCTTACCGCTTGACTTTGGCCCCGTGAAACGGTGATATGCAACTGCGCTGACGGGCGCACGCGTATGCATGCGCGTAACCTTGTTTTAAATCAGATATCTGGAAACTTAAGGGGATCCTTTAGTTATGAAACGACAAACTCTTCAAATCGGTAGTGCGCTGTTGGCAACAACTGCCCTATCGTCCACTGCGATTGCTGGTAGCGTCACTGCTGCAAGCGACACAGCCCAACAAGCGGCTTCAAGTCTTACACCTATATCCCTGTCCGCACAGGTTTTTGGTGGTCTCACACCAGAAGCTATTTCACTTGGACCGGCTACATGGAACTTTGATCTGACCAATTCGTTGACCTCGAAGTTCACTCTTGAACTTCGTAGTTCGAATTCAGATTTCGTGACAACAGGTGGTACTGTCGAAATTTACTCTGAGTCCGGCACAACACTTCAGGCTGCTACGACATTCACTGGATGTACTGTACAAACCTTGACCGATCGTATCCTGGTTCAGGATTGCTTGGACATTAGCAGTAACTCCGGCGCTGGTATCGATGTACTGCAGATTTCAGGCATTATCTTCGATGAAGCCAATGGTCTTGCCACAGTAGGCACATCAATCGCTCTTAGCGGTGCAGTGCTTGGTGACGGTTCTGCAGGAACCTTTGAAACGATAACAAGCGCAAATGTGGTCACCTCAGTCAACTCCTTGTCTGGATCTCACCGGCAAGGTACCGCAGGTACTATTAGCAACACTTCTACCCCTGCTTTCTCGACATTGGCTGCAGGTGCAGTAACTCTGAACCTCGGTTCAGTCGCGCTGTCCGCTGGCACCAGTGTACGGGGCACTGATTTAGCAACCGCAATTACTGGTAGCGTTACCAACATTGTGTCTGCGCTTGAACTAACTGTTGAGCATGGTGTGTTAACTGATGTTGCTACTTCGAACCTGGTATTGACACCTGGAGCAGGTGCAGTTAGTGCAACTCAGACGTTCGTACCGACTACAACAGCTGGCAACACGGCATCCTTTGATGTCGACGTCAGTGGGTCATCGCCGCTTGGATCCTACGATATTGTCGTTAACTTCGACAATTCGGATGCCATCTCTGCATGGCCGGCCGGTACGTTAACAGTGGCCTACAGTGTTGGAGATGCGGTGAACCGCGCCGCCATTGCCAACTCCACTGGTGGACTGGCTTCATTGACCCGGGGCGGAATGTCCGCGGCAATCAATACGGCTCAGTCCTCCACAGGCGCTGGAACAACGTTTAACTCGTTGGTCCGGATCGTGAACAACGGCACCGTCGCTGGTACTGCAGTGATCGTCGTTACTAACGATGCAGACGGCTCCACACTGGGTACATACACAACAGCGACAATTGAACCGGGAGCAACCTTGCAGGTTGATATTCCGGAAATTGAAGCTGGTGCTAGTATCACACCAGACGGTGGCCAGTATGGATTGGCAGTCAGTGGCGCATTCACTGGTTACATCCAGCACCTGATGTTCAACACAGCAACTGAATCGCTGGTTGATCTTTCAGGCTTCCGTCTCGGAACTGGTACAAACACACCGTAAGCTGGTTGAAAATTTCAGCTTCTTTCGAAGCTGTACGAAAGGGGAGGGTTTTTACCCTCCCCTTTTTTTGCCTACGTTATGCTGCTCCCGACTATTTATCTGTCCTTGTACAAGGTTAAGTCCGACTGGCAGAATGCAAACTCACGGCCCCGTTCTACATGACATTCGCTTAACTTCCGCTCTCAGCCCCAATTAGGTTAAAACACCGCTTAAGCCTGTTAGGAGACGAGACATGTCAGCGTTTGACTATGAGGCAATAGACCACGCGGGCAAGCCTCTCATCGGCCAGGTCACGGCAGAGTCCGAGCGAGATGCTATTCGGTTGCTAGCAGCTAAGGGCCTCACGCCTGTTTCCATTGACTCACCCAAACAAGAGCGCACAACCAGCCAAATATTTGATTTTCAACGGCCGCCCTCTGCTCAAGATTACATCCTTACGGTGAAACAACTGGCCATTCTGCTCAACGCCGGAGTTCCTCTTATCGCTGCGGTTGAAACATTGAAATCACAAGGTCTGCACCCTGCTCTCTCCAAAGCTTTCGACGGAATGTCGAGATCATTACGTTCCGGCGCTGCATTCTCATCCGCATTTGCAAACAATCTTCCTGCTCTTCCTCCGTATGCATTCCAACTCAGTGCAGCCGGTGAATCGATCGGCGAGCTTGGGCCAGCTTTAGCCGACACAGCCAAGCAAATGGAATATGAGCACCGGGTACAGCAAGACATCAAAAATGCTCTTACCTACCCCGCTATTCTAGTCTCTACCGGATTAAGTGCCGTTCTGTTTATTTTTCTAGTCGTTGTCCCACGGTTTTCCGCGATGCTCGCATCGTCAAAAGAGCCGTTGCCCTTCATTTCAGAAGTCGTACTTTCAACCGGGATGTTTCTAAGCGGGAACAGCACACTTGTTTTTATCTTTCTGGCAATGACTGTAATCACCCTTATTTGGTTGTTTAAGCAACAATCAACTAAAGATGCTGCGCGGCAGGCCATAGCGTCCGCCCCCCTGATAGGGTCATGGTTAAGAGAGGCGGAATTGGCAAAATGGTCATCCATGCTTAGTACAATGTTGCGGCACGGTGTCGATCTGATTAAGGCGTTAGATTTTGCAAGAGGAACAGTCGGCATCAAGTCAATTCACACCCGTATGGAACAGGTCAGCAAATTAGTCCGAGGAGGAAAGTCGCTATCGATCGCAATGAGAGAGCAAGAGACATTCTCAGACACCGCCCTAAGCTTAGTTCAGGTTGGTGAAGAATCCGGTGAACTGGCGAACATGCTGGGGTCTCTCGCTACTCTTTACGAAGAGTCAGGGCGACAACGAATGAAGCGATTCCTTCTAATCCTTGAACCGGCAGCTATCATACTGATTGGAATCGTGATCGGTGGTATCGTAACAGCCATTATGCTAGCCATTACAAGCGTTAATCAGGTCTCCCTTTAGGAAGTATGCTATGCGCCTGAAAAAAAACAACGACAATAAAGACTCTCATCGCGAGAGTGGGTTTACTTTGCTGGAGATGCTTGTCGTACTCGTCATTATTGGACTTGTCGCTAGCCTGGTCGGTCCACAGCTACTTGGCCGAGTGGATAGTTCAAGAGTGACAGCTGCTGATACCCAAATCCGTATGCTAAAAGGCGCCCTTGATACGCTCAGGCTTGATGTTGGCCGCTATCCGACAGCTGAAGAAGGACTCATGCTTCTCATGAACGCCCCTTCCGACGAGCAAACTCGAAGAAAATGGCAAGGCCCTTATCTAGCAGAAAGCGTTCCACTAGACCCATGGGGTAATGCCTACCAATACAAACCAAAAAACACGACCAGCGTCGTGCTTTTTAGTTTTGGCGCAGATGGCAAAGCCGACGGCGAAGGGATTAATGCAGATGTGGGTATATTGGACACCAACTCACAGTAAACTGACCGTTCAAACAGCCGGCTTCACTCTTCTCGAGGTGCTCGTGGTGGTCTTCATCATGGGTCTGACTGCTTCTGTCATTGCCCCAAATTTTCCTGGGCTTTTTGACCGCCTCAGATTCGCAAATCAAAAAGAAACGTTGTTCCGACAGATTAATACTTTGCCCTACTCGGCATATGGTGCAAGCCAGGACTTAGTTCTTGGCGACGATCTGTCACTTTCTGCTGCAATATCTCATGATGATAGGAAATACAAACAGTCATTAGACTTAGCTGACCTTGATATTGAAACACCCTTTCGAGCTGCTAGCCTGAAACAGGCAGAATTGGATATACCCGACGGATGGGAGATACGCATTCCCCAACCGATTTTTTATCGCGCCTCTGGGTTCTGCACAGGCGGACAAATACAAATCTTTGTTGGCTCGATGGCATATGAATTTGGACTATCACCCCCGTATTGCCAGATCAACCAATGACTACACGATCACATAGACAATCAGAACAGGGTTTCACCTTGATTGAAGCCATAGTCTCAATGGTCATAATCGGCACCGCGGCTCTTCCGATCATGCTTCTCATTAGTCAATCCCTGGACCAATTAACAAGAGTCGCTGAGGCAAATGCGCGTGCCGCTGCAATAGAGTCAGCACTCGCAATCATAGATCCCGTAAATCCAGCGTTGACACCATCCGGTGAAATCGACATGGGTGACGTATCATTTACGTGGGATAGCGAAGTTCTCGTACCACCCAATGAAACGGTCCAGCCAGGCACTGGGTTAGTAGGCTTCTTTGTAAGCTTCCACAGCGTAGAAGTAGAGTTCATCAAGGAAAGTTTGCCTTGGTTTTCCTTTTCTACACGGAAAGTGGGCTACACCAAGATTCAAACGGGCAATCCGTTTGGAGCTATCAGCCAATGAGGATAGCTTGCAGCTCAAGCCAAAAGGGCTTCACTTTACTTGAAGTCATAGTAGTCCTGCTAATATCAAGCCTTATTGCTGCAATACTATTCCAGGGGCTGTCGCTGGTTCTAGATATACGCTATCGCGTAATCAATACACTAACTCGGATTGAGACGATTGGTCTTCAGTCCAGCATTATGACCAGCCCACTTCGGAGTATGATCCCAGATCACACTGATGAGCCTGGCGTTTTTGCTGGCGATGCAAAACGACTCAAAGGCCTGACATTGAGTCCTTTGCATGGCACAAGCGGTGCCCCAACTGCCTTTGCGATGGAACTAGGTTACAATCTTACCGACGACGAAACCGTACTAACTTACTATGAAATGGGCTACGATTCCGTCATTTTGGCCAGCTGGACTGGCAATATCGGGAACTTTTCTTATCGTGGCCGAACTGGCGATTGGGAAACTAGTTGGCCGCCAAGGAATGCAGATAAACCACTTCAAGTGCCACGTACAGTTCGCTTAGATACGGGTATGAATCAAAATCCAGTACAAATCACTCGGGTTATGGGTCCCCATAACCGAGCGATACGCACTCAAGACCTACCCTTTGGCACTAGCCAGTGACGGAGTCGAGACAATTTGACGAAGCGCTATTCCGGCAAGCACTTCAGCACTTTGACAGCGGTAATTACATCGATTTTGATCGCCTATGCAATTCCCTACTGAAGAACGATCCAAACCACCCCCTGCTAAACCATTTGCATGCCCTTTCCTGCCGTAGTCTGGGAAGACTCCAGGACGCTGAAGAATCTATTTTGCGCGCTTTAACTCGGTCGGTAGACCATCCGGCAATTCTAAATAGTTATGGCCTCATCCTACTGGATCTAGGTAAAGCTCAAAAAGCTATCAGCATCCTGACTAAAGCGTTGAAGATTGATCCAAGCTCGGCTGCTATAAACGCAAATATGGGGCACGCGCAGCGTGCTTCAAACCTTCTTCCCGAATCTGAAGCCAGCTATCGAGAAGCTCTACGCCTTGATCCCACCTGTGCGGATGCACTGATCCAACTCGCTCTACTTCTGAGGAATGAAAACCGTCTAGTGGAATTGGGGCACTCTTTATCACCACCAACCGGGAAATTTCATAACGACCCAGGTTTGGCGATGGTTCAGGGTCTTATTGCGCTTGACCAAGATATGCTAGCGGACTCGGAAGCTGCATTCCGGCACGCTCTAAAACGGCTACCTCAATCTGCGATACTATGGAACAACTTGGGACTAGCATTATCAAAGCAGGGAAAACAAGAAGACGCACGAAAAGCTTATGAAACATCTATACATATTGATCCGAACCTTTTTGAGGCAAGGTTAAACGTTACTGACTTAATGAAATATGATTCTCCCGCAATCGCGCGAGAATATTTAATTGATGTGATTGAGACACAACCGAACAATGAGGCCGCCCATGATTTATTGGGTTTCACCTGGTTTATGGATAAAGATTTCGACCGTGCGATTAACTATTTTACTCAAGCACTATCTATAAACAGTAGTTTCGAGCAAGCTGCCGCTCACAGAGCCGGCGCGCATTTTCTGAAAGGAGATTTATCATCTGCTTGGCCAGACTATAACCGTAAGTATGGAAAAAACGGGTTAAGCAGCAGCCCGGCCTCAGAAGATCGCCCCTTGTGGAATTTAAAGATACCTTCAGAGGACCCGGTACTAATTTGGACCAACGAAGGCCCTGGAGATGAGATTCTTCAGCTTGGTTTTATCTCAGACATACGTAGTCACCTACATAAACTTATTATTGCAACTAGTGACCGTATAGTACCAATTGCTTCGCGCTCATTCCCTGAGGCTATGTGCATTGATGTGGAGAGCCTTCGACAAGATAGTGTGGAAATTCCACAGCTCACAACCCAATGCCCAGCTATGCAGGTCGCTCCACTTTTGTGGAAGTCCACCCATGACTGTCCACAACGCAAACCATACCTAATCGCGAACGAAGGTGAGGCACTTGGCCTTCGCAAAAAATATCAAAAGCATAGTAAAGGGAACCTACTCGTTGGAATTTCCTGGCGAAGTACAAATGCTAAGTTCGGCTCTAGAAAGTCTCTAGATTTAGCTGATTTAATTCCTGTACTAGAAATCCCTGACGTTACTTTTATCAACCTACAGTATGGAGATACCAAAGCGGAAATCTCTGCGCTTCCTGCTGAGATTCGACAGAAGATAATTTGTGACGAAAAAATTGATTCTCTCGCCGACATAGATTTGTTTACAAGCCAAGTGCGTGCTTTAGACCTCGTGATTACCACCAGCAACACAACGGCTCATATTGCAGGTGCCCTAGGGTGTAAAACCTGGACACTTGTTCCCCGCGTCGGTCCAGGTTGGCTGTGGTACTGGTTCGACAATCGACTGGATAGCCCATGGTACTCTGAAATGCGCCTTTATAGACAGTGCCCAGATGACGGATGGGCAAAGCCACTCTCTGAAATACGAAAACACCTTTCAGTCTTTATTAAGGAATTCCAAAGCCTTACAGGGAATTAATTGGGGAATTACAGAACAAGCATCTACTGTGTCTATTCAAGGTGCACTGTATACCTAGGCTGGGTCCTACGCTTATTCCTGTCTTGATGTTGCTCCTGATCGTGAAACGTTTCTTTGGCGACGGAACATAAATCATGAGCATGGAACGAAATGCCGTACGAGGTTTTATATTACCTGTCACCCTCTGGGTGATAGCCGCGATTGGACTCGCTGCGGCTATCCTGTCGGAGTGGGTTGGTGGCGCTGTGACCAACGCAATCGCAATTCAGGAAAAGATTAATGCAGAAATTGCATTCTCTGACATACGTAGCGAAATCATTTTTGCGGTCGCAAGACGCCCTTATACGAGTCGTGGCCTACAAGTCGGGAATTTTCTTTCTCAACCCACTGGATCAACCTTTCAGGATGTTCTGAATTCTAATTATGAATCCGATAAACTGATTTTCTTTGATGGTCGCCCTTATGTAATGGCCAGCAATCCAAAATATGCCGTACAAATACAGGATGGTAGAGGCCTCGTTAATCTCAACATTGTTAGCGCTGAGAACACGAAAAAGTTTCTGGGCGCGCTTGGTATCAATGAAGAAAGCCAGTCGCATCTAGCTGATACTCTACAGGACTATCGGGACGCCGACGATTTGACCCGCTTATCGGGGGCCGAAGAAAATGACTATAGGCGCCTAGGACTACATCTGCCTGCTAATGGTCAGCTAATGTCTCCGTGGGAAGCACAACGCATTATTGGCTGGAGCAGTAGCGTTAACCTCTGGAATTCTCAATTCGAACGACCATTAATGTCAACTTGTCGTGCTTCGGGATTCAACCCTAACACAGCGCCGCGTGAGGTGTTGTCCTCTTATTTAGACGGCGTATCTATGGAACGGGCAAACATGCTGGTGACACATCGTGAAAATTTACCCTTTAGAAACGCCAGAAATGTTGGCGATGCGGCTGGGGTAATTTTGTTGAATCAACCCTTCTTCTTTAGCTTCACACCGGGTCGATGCATTATTGTCGACCTTATCGACCGTGAAACAAATGAACGTATTCGATTTTCTCTCACCCTACTCCCGTTGCAACGGGACCAACCTTGGCAAATAGACTATGTCCTTAGAATTCCTAAAGCATACAGGAAAGCACTGGATCAACTCGATCCAGAAATCACTTTCCCCAGTCCCGAAGAGATTGCTGGAGCAACAGGATAATTTGAGAGTATTGCCGGGGTCTGATCGACGAATCATATGGGTGCCGGCACGAAACACTCTTAAGCATGCTGTATTTAGTCTCCCAGAACAACTCACTGGGAAGAAGAGGCTATCTGCACTTGAACTCAAAATCAGCGCCTGGTCTCCATTTAGTGACACGAGATTCTCCGCAACTTGGTCTGGAAATATCGCGAGTGTCTTTGCCTGGGATGGCGAAGCATTAGACCGACGTATTAAAGAGAACGGGTATAACCCGGCTGACTGTGAGGTCGTTCCCGAGGCCTACATAAGGCGTCCCGGCGACAATGGTATTCGACTGGTATCATGTAATGACGGAATTGAAGCTCAGGTATGGACGAATGGGTTTCTTAGCACTTCTCGTTGGTGGGCGGAGGTTCCTGCGAAACACGAATGGTCACTGTTTGCGAGAACGATAAGCGCATCTGTGAATTCGGCACCTCCATCCGTGATTGATCCTGAGTGGCTTGAAAGTCCATGGCACATAAGTCAAACCGGTGGGACACTGATTACTCAAATTATCAGGAATGAGGATCTTTTAGCTGCGAGTATAGCACTACTCATCGCACCGTGCGTATATTTCGCTGCGGAATGGGCAAGTTACTCAGTGATGAGAAGCGGGGTAACACGCGAAATCACCTTAGTTGCTGAAGAAAGCAGAGCAATTAGAGGTCAAAGAGCGCAAGCATTATCTGCTCTCGAAACGACTGAAGATCTGTTTGCTTTACGACGTTATCCACATCAGATTCAAATCATGTCAAAGACTCATGCGTTACTCCGTGGACATTCTGTGACGCTGTCTAGCTGGGATTATAATGACGGCGTGCTCGAATTCGGACTAGATTCTGAGCAAGATATCGACACGAGAGTTTTCATCACAGCATTTGAGAATGACCCCCTATTCTCGTCAGTGAGCGCTGGAACCAGAGGGTCACGTATCGTCATGCGAATGAGCATATCTTCTTACGCAGCCGCTTCATCATGATTTCTAGCCTTACCTTACACGGCACTGTCAGAAATTTCTTACGCCAATTACAAGTTCGGTTTGAGCAAGAATTTGCTGCTAATGATCGATTGAAGTGGCTTGCGAGTATAAGCATCACCTTACTATATACAGCTTTTGTTCTGTATATAGCGGGTCAAGCTGGAGAAGCTCGCAATGAGTTAAACCTAGCGCGAGAGCAACTTTCGCAGATTAGGGCACAGGCCCTCGAAACTCGATGGCCAGACCGGGCAACGCAAGCCCAAGCACTTATCTCTGACTTGGAAAAAAGATTCTGGTCCGGCAGTACTCCTGGCTTAGCGGAGGCAGGATTTGAACGCTGGATTAGGCAGACTTTTGACCAACATGGTGTTCAAGTCAGACAAGTGCAACTCACGCGCGGTCCTATTCTAGAGAACGGACTGGGCGCCCAAAAACCAACGTTGTCTTCGGTACAGCAGATTAGAGCTAAAGTTATCAGTCCACTTGATGAAATTGCACTCGTTAGATTTCTCAATGACGCGGCTAGCCATAAATCTTGGTTAGTAGTTGAACAATTGATAGTTAGACCTGGTCGCAACCCGCGACTAGAAATGGACTTAGCAACATTCTTTAGAACGCCTCAGCCAAACCCATGAAAGTCACCCTAAATCCCTTCCTAAGTCAGCTACACGGTCTTGGCGCCCGTCATTCACGCCTAGCAGGGGGCCTTTTATTGTGCGCCCTCCTAGGTGTATCGGTATCTATGTTGAGTTCCAATTCAGTTCAAAAGCTAAAAAATCGTGATGCAAACTGGTCTCTACCAACTAACATCACTCTCACTTTAGATTCAGACGTCGATGCAATGCTTGCAGAACCGCTATTTGGTAGCCCACCGGTGATCAAAGTGATTCCCAAAGTAGTGTTGGGGGAGGATGCTTTTTCAGAGTGGCGCTTACTCGGGATTATCGCTGAAGGGGCTTTGCGGCAGATAGTCTTCAAGAATGTAGAGACTGGAGAAATCCAGCATGCACGTACGGGAGACACTCTCCCAAGTGGTGAAACGTTGATGGAAATTCACGACAATTCCATTGCACTCCAAAAAGATAATGAGAGCAGAACTATTGCTCTGTTTGAAGATATTGAAAGATAAGAGGGATACATCATGAGTCTCTTCGACAATGAGCGATTACTCCAGCTCGCAGCTCAACTATGCGTAGTATTTGCTGTCAGTATAATTCTATCAAGCTGCACGACACTGCCACGCACCCCGATTACGACACCGATGCAGATTAGCAAAACCAGCAATGTAGATGGGGATTTAATCATCGAAGGGGCAGCAACCGGGAGGAGTTCATTGACCTCTGAGCCGGGCTTGCGAACGCCAAGTGGTCGAGAAAGCGCCGCCCCGATAACCAGTTCCCAGCCCCCATCACTTGAAGGAGAAGACATCAGTATCAATTTTGAAGGTGTGTCATTACCTGCCTTTGTCAATACTGTGTTCGGCGAATTACTGGAGGTAACCTTTGAGATTGACAGCGCTGTTCTCGATCGAGAACAGCTTGTTACACTACGCACCGCTGAGCCAACGAGTCCGGACGGTTTTTATCAATTAATCACACAAGTGTTATCGAATTACGGTATCAGCGTAGCGTATGAAAACGGTGTGTATAGGGTTGTCGAGAATTCACAAGCGCAAAAAGAAGTCCCTCGGATCATACGTTCTAGGGCATTTACCAGTGTCCCGGGGGATATGCGCCCCGTTTTCTATTATGCAACAGTTGACAATGTTCGCATCCAAACTATGCAGGTATGGCTTGACCTTACGATGCGCAAAAGAGTCCAGATTATCACCATTCCTTATTCAAATGCCCTTCTACTCCTAGGCAATGCCGAAGACGTTTCAGCTGCTACGGAGGTAATTGATATACTGGACCAACCTAATCTTGCCGGTAGTAGGAGTTTAAAGATTTCCCCCGCGTTCTGGAGCGCTGACAAACTCACACGGCAATTGATGGAAGTCCTAAAAGCGGAAGGGTACTCGGTTGAACTAGGACCCGATACGAATGCGCCAATAAAGATGATTCCTGTGCAGGCGCTAAATACGATTATTGTATTTTCTTCTAGTGAACAGAACTTACAACACGTACTGGATTGGGCTTCGGAACTCGATCAACCTGGGCAGACTATTAACACGACAGGCGTTTACTACCACCAAGTGAAAAATACAAATGCGGAAGAAATAGCCACCATAATAACCGAGCTTCTCTCCACAGACGCACCGGACAACAACGCGACAGGCCAACAAGTCGAAAGTAATGTTACTAAATCAGTCACCGTCGACAAGCCGAGAAATGCACTGATTTTTCAAGGGTCGGCAGAAGAGTACGCGCAATTTCGGTCCTTGGTTGAGCAAATGGACCGGGCGCCATTTGAGGTGCTCATAGAAGCCACAGTCGCTGAAGTTACTCTGGATCAAGGAGAATCGCTAGGGGTAGTCCTGAAATTCGATAACGCTGCAACCACTGTTCCAAATAGCACTTCGATTCAATCGGACAGCGGACTTCAAGTTAACTTGATACGTGATACTGGTGATTTTACAGCTGCCCTTAATGCCGCAGCTGATCAAAGCCGCGTCTCCATCTTATCCAGCCCAAGGCTAATTGCGGCAAGTGGAAAAACTGCATCAATGCAAGTAGGCACACAGGTCCCCATCATAACCACCCAACAAACAGCACCTGATGGGTCAACCGGTGGCACCAGCAATATTCTTCAACAAGTTCAGTACAGAGACACGGGTGTTGTCCTAGATATTTCTCCTATCGTGAATTCAAGTCAGCGCGTAGAACTCACTGTCTCTCAAGAAGTTAGCGAAGCCCAAGGCAACGACACATCTGATATTCAAAGCCCTATCATCCTAACACGGAGCTTTACGACGACGTTATCAATAGATGACGGGGAAACGGTGCTTCTTGCTGGCCTTATTTCGGAAAATTTCAGCACTGGAGATAATGGAGTTCCGTACCTAAAAGATGTTCCCATTCTAGGGAACCTGTTTAAAAGCAGCTCTCAATCCGTACAAAAAACAGAGCTAATTGTTCTGCTCACACCTTACATCATTGATAGTCGCAATGCTTCAAGATCAGTTAGAGACGCCTTCCGCTCACAACTCGGAGGGCTTGCGGAATCCTTCGTTGAGACAAATGCACCCGCGCCATATCAACCCAGCCAATAAAGATTTCTGGAGACTACACCCTATGACTCTTAAGAACATGTTCTCAGCAATGGCAATTGCGATGTTTATCTCCGCTTGCTCCACACCGAGAACATCAGATGAAGCACTAATGAAGTGGTACCCAAACCAAAAATACCATCAATCATTGGAAACGAGCGCGCTCGAACAAGAAGCGCTTGAAGGGTCAATCGAAGCAGAGCTACAATTTGGCATAAGACTCATGAATGGTGATCGGGTTGATCAAGACATAGAAAAGGGGGCCAAGATCTTTAAGAGGCTGGCCATGTTGGGTGATGCGCGAGCTCAGTTCATGCTCGGAACGGCATATGATCAAGGCGCCGGTGTCGAGCGCAATCCAGACCAAGCACTCGGTTTGTTCAGGGACTCCGCAGAACAAGGGTACGACCTTGGTCAGTATTGGTACGCGTTTATGTTATCCCGCGGTCGAGGAATACCTGAACCAGATTGGAAGGCCGCCCTACCCTGGTTCCAGAAGGCAGCCGACCAAGGCCACCCTCTAGCCCAATTTTCACTGGGTGAAATACATGAGTCTTGCCGGGCTGGTTTGGATCGTAACTTTGACTTGGCTGCATATTGGTATCGCCGTTCATTTAGTGAGAATCCCAGCGCCGCCGCCCAATATAATATATTGCGGCTCATAGATTTGGGACTGGTCGCTTGGCAAGACGGTGATCCCGGTGAACCACAATCAAGGATTAAGATGTTAGATATGTCTAAATTCGAACCTTGCGATCCTGACGCCTATGACCCGCTCTTAAACTAGACACGTTAACCAACTTTCTCCAATTTATTTCACCGCCATGCAAATGACAAATAATATAGAGTTGTCAATTACAATCGCGATTATGATTGTAGAAATTGGCCTTTTTGCTCTTTGTTATTATAGAGCTAAACAGCCGCCAGATCCGCTCAGTCCACGGATAATAAACTATGGTCTTGTTATGATTCTTTTGGCTCTGATTTTCTTCGCGACTTTAGCTCACGCTATCAGCTTGGTGACAGGAACGCAGGTCAAGCCCAGAAGAAGAAGAGGTTTATAAAATGACCATATCACCTAACTATTTTTCAAATAGGGCACTATCCACCTAAAAGAAAGCTCGAATAGTAAGATTAGATTATGAGTCTGTATTAAGCCCTATCGTCAACTTTCAGCGTACAAGGTCTTCAAACGTTGATACTCAGGATTATTGCCGTCCAACGCGACTGATTTGGAAATCAGGTCGTGAGCAGCCTGAGTATCTCCAGACTCTGCCTTGATCAACGCAAGGCCGTAAAACGCGTGCGGAATATTATCCCGTTCGCTAATGACCTCTTCCAGATATTCCGTTGCCATATCTAGTTGAGAAGAAAAAATTGCGGTTAGACCCGCACCGACTTTGTAATTCACGTTCTTTGAATCGAGTGCTATTGCGCGTTGGTAAGCGCGAAGGGCTTCAGGAAAGTTATGTATTTGCTGAAATGTATCACCGATAGCGCCATAAATATCAGCCCTGGCCGGATCGACCCGTCCGGCCTCCAACATAGCTTTGATGCCGTCCTCAACCTTACCAGTCGCAACGTAGCCCTGGCCAAGCGCGAAATGATACTCAGCGACTGTGTCATCAATCTGGATCGCGGCTTCGAGGTAATTGATCCCATCATCAAACTTACCTCTCTGACATGCCAAAACTCCTAACAACTTTAGGGCCTCAGCGTTCTGAGAATCATCCGTAACGATATCAAGATAGGCTTGTTCGGCTGCGTCCAAATCACCGGACTGATGTAAACTGAGAGCTTGTTCGATTGCGGTTTCTGCCATGCGGGTACTCTGAATTAGGACCTGCGCGCCCAAATTCAGGGCTCGCTTGGGGCCGGACGATCGATGAATTCTGTGTTCTAGCCAACCATAGCCTCCAGTTCAAACAGAAAACGGCTTTTGGGTTGCCCTGCGGGCCGCTAAGTTGGTTCCGATAATCAGGTCAACCTGCGCAAGTAGCACCTTATTGAGGGGCATGGTGAAAGATGGCGGAAACTGACTCTGCTGCCGAAACTCAAGTAGAGAAAGGTAAAACTGCACTGGCAGAGGGTCGAGATCAGGACGCCGAGGCGGCTTTTCGCGCGGCCTTAGACATTTCTCCTAATTTCATCCCCGCAAACTATCATATGGGACTGCTAAAACTTGGATGCGGCCAAGCTGCCGACGGCCTGCCCTTCCTGCAAAAAGCGGCCAAAGCACAGCCCTCCACGACAACGCTCACGGCGCTCGGAAATTGCTTTGAGACTTTAGGCGCTTATGAAAAGGCGATACGGTGTTATCGCCCCGTGCTCGATAAAACGCCCGGGGATTCGAATTTGTGGGCACGATATGCCAACCTCTTACAATCTCTTGGTCAAGAGTCAGATGCGATCGAAGCCTACAACAGTGCTTTGACGCACAACCCTAGACACGCACGAGCGGCTATCAAATTGGGCTGGATTTTGTGGAAAGAGATTCCGCAAGAGGCGATACGTGTCCTGAAGATTGCCCTGGATGAGACGGACAACTTGACGGACCGTGTCACCCTTCTTAGCGCTCTCGTCCTCTTTGAAGAATGGAGCGCACGACTGAGCATGAAGCTCATGCCATATCATGCGACTTCACTGGATGACCTATTTTTTCACTCCGCCAACGATACCCTTAAAGAATTTAAGTCGACCGCCGCCCGGCTCGCAGAAAGTAATCCAGAAAACTCTTGGGCCTTAATGACGAATGGCTTGGCAACTTTTGCCTCGGGCGATCCGGATGCTGCTCAGAAATTATTCACGCGAGTTACAGATCATCCTCTCAAAGAGATGGCACAAGCCATTCGATTCGACCCCCCCTTCTTTGACGAACTTGAGAAAACGACCAACTCAAAATTGATGGCCGAACTTCCCAACGTTGAAACGCTTAAGGAAGCTAGTCTTAGCAAGGCAGATGTTTTGTATATGTCCTGCAACGACACATATTTTGACATGTTCGCGAAACCTTTACTGCGCTCTCTAGCACAGAATGGGCCAGAGAATGAGGTGCACATTCACCTCATGGACTCCACGCAAGAACATTCCGATACAGCCATAAAATTCTGCACTGACCTTCCAAATGTTCGCACAGCCCTCAGCGTTGAGCGGCCTGATTTCTCTGGCGCCAACCTCGCAGTCAAAAGGGCCTATTTCCACGCCATCAGATTCATTCGGTATTATCATCACTTTTTAGAATATCAGCGATCGTTGTGGCTGATGGATGTGGACGGACTGTTTAACACCTCACCACGGGACCTCTTCTTAGGCTGCGGCGACACAGACATTAGCTTGCGAGCCCGGCCAGGACGATTGGAACCCTGGAACCAGTTCAACGCATGCCTCATCGGCGCTCACCCAACCAGTGTAGCGACCAAATATTTACACCTAGTCGCGGCATACATAGCCCATTTCTATCGACAACAAAATCTCCCCTGGGGCATTGATCAACTGGCTATGTATGCCTCGTTTCTTCACTTGCAGAAGCATGGCGCCGCCCCTCGGTTGAATTTTCTAGGTGACAAAGTTTTGGACTACGAATACCTCGAAGACAGCATCCTGTGGTGCAGCTCTGGCATAGGAAAACTAAGCGCTTCGGGCAAAAAAAACATCGAAAACGACCCCAAAGCAACGGCCTATGACCGGGCTTTCTCACGGCATCAAAGCTAAGCCAGCGTCTTGACCGATTAGAGAATTCGGTTTAACAAATATCCACCGTGGTGATTTGAAGACCGGATTGCGGCCACGTAAAATAAAGCGCTAAAAGGTCGAGGGCTCTGCCCCCGCCTCACCGGTCGGGGGTTTTTTATTGCCGAAAAGGACGCGCAATGACCATCGATTATGAGAGCCAAAGGAATTGGGATCCGCAAACGCAAGCCGTGCGCGGCGCAACCGTACGTAGCCAGTTCGATGAGACTAACGAAGCGATATTTCTAAACTCTGGGTATGTTTATAAGTCGGCTGAGGAAGCAGAAGGCGCCTTCAATCAAGACATTGACCGCTTTGTCTATTCGCGTTTCGGCAACCCCACTGTCACTATGTTTGAACAGCGCCTCGCTCTAATTGAAGGGGCTGACCAGTGCAAAGCAATGGGCAGCGGCATGGCCGCAGTGTTTGCCGCGCTTGCAAGTCATCTCAGTGCCGGCGACCGCCTCGTCGCCTCCCGCGCGCTTTTCGGTTCATGCCAGTACATTTGTGAAGACCTCCTACCGCGATTTGGGGTCACGACCGAATTGATTGATGGCAGGAATCTTGAGGAATGGGAAAGGGCTCTGTCAAAGCCGGCAAACGCCGTATTCCTAGAATCACCCTCCAATCCGGGTTTGGAGATCATTGATATACCAGCTGTCTGCGAGCTCGCTCACAACGCTGGCGCACTGGTTTTTGTCGATAACGTATTTGCGACCCCCGAATTACAGAAGCCCTTGGAATTTGGAGCCGACGTGGTCATTTATTCGGCGACCAAACACATTGATGGTCAGGGGCGGTGTTTAGGTGGAGCAGTACTTGGCACCCAGTCCTTCATAGAAGACGTTGTTACACCCTTTATTCGGCACACAGGCCCGGCATTGAGTCCGTTCAACGCATGGGTCCTTCTCAAAGGCCTGGAGACACTCAGCCTAAGAGTAGATAGACATTGTAATTCCGCCATGTCGATCGCCACACACCTGTCAAAAAAGAGTGGCATAAACCGTTTGTTGTACCCCGAACTGGAATCTCACCCACAACATGATCTTGCGATGCGGCAGATGACGCGCGGTGGAACAGTCGTGGCCTTCGAATTAGAGGGTGGCAAAGAACGCGCATTCGCGTTTTTGAATAAATTAAGAATCATCGACATTTCCAACAACTTGGGTGATGCGAAAAGCCTCATCTGTCATCCTGCAACAACCACTCACCAGAAGCTTTCTGACGAAGACAAAGAGCGTGTTGGTATTAGGCCAGGATTTGTGCGTCTCTCGGTCGGGCTAGAATCAGAAGACGACCTCATCGCAGATTTGGATCAAGCCCTCGCCAACTAAGATATCGTTCAAGAAAGTGGTTGTGGCCCATAAGCTGGCCTATGGTAAACTCTTGTCCGCGGCGCACTTAGACCTTTTCAATTAGCGACCGGATATAGAATGTACGAAAAAACGACTCGCTCAATTACGATTACCGTTCAACCCTTTTACTTGGACGAGCAGTCAGAGCCTGACGAAGAGCGATACGTATGGGCATATAAAGTCAATATTGAGAACGTCGGCGATGAAACTGTTCAACTCCTGAATCGACATTGGCGCATTACTGATAAGCTTGGCCGACTACAGGAAGTTAAGGGTCTTGGAGTTATTGGCGAACAGCCTGTTCTCAATCCAGGTGATTCCTTTGAATACACCAGTGGCACCCCACTCCCCACACCCTCGGGCATTATGGTTGGATCCTACGAAATGGAAAGCGCTGAGGGTGAGCGATTCGACGTTGAGATTCCGGCATTTTCCTTAGATAGCCCTTACGATTCTGCGGTCGTCAACTAGATCTATTGATCCGTAGGGCTGGTGATTCCGTACCAATTACGTAAACTTGAGATTGACTAGAAAGCGCGTCAAAGAATGCGCCGATTCGAAGGGACCAGACATGACCCAACGCCGCCATGGATCTATGGAGAATGCGCCCCGTGACCATGGGGACCGCAAAAGTGCGACAGATCGGCCGACACGAACTGAGGCGGAAGAAGCGGTCCGCACTTTGATTAGATGGGCGGGCGATGACCCAGACCGCGAGGGCCTACTTGGCACACCGGACCGCGTAGCTAGATCTTATAACGAATTTTTTGCCGGATACTGGCAGGATCCCGAATCAATACTGCGGACGACTTTTGAAGAGACTGAAGGCTATGACGAAATGGTGGTGCTTCGCAACATAGACTATGAGTCCCACTGCGAGCACCACATGGTTCCTATCATTGGCAAGGCACATGTCGCCTATCTGCCCAATAATCGTGTCGTAGGCATTTCTAAATTAGCGCGCGTCGTAGAAGCCTATGCAAAACGGCTACAAATCCAGGAAAAGATGACGGCTCAGATCGCAAAAACCATAAACGATGTGTTAGCGCCGAAGGGGGTGGCCGTCGTGGTTGAGGGTAACCATGAGTGCATGAGCACCCGCGGCGTTCATAAACCGGATGTAACAATGGTGACCAGCACAATGCTTGGTGTATTCCGGGACGACCCATCCACACGACGCGAGTTTCTGGCCTTTATTGGCAAGTCGTAAAGTCTAAACCCAACAAGAATTCGCACTACCCGTAGTCCTTTTGAGCAGCGCCATGGTGGTTTATGCTGCCCATTCGCACAGAAGCGGAGGCGTATGCTTTTGAGCACGCCCACGAACCAATGGGCTACAGGGCAAGGACAGATATGATCGACTTTAGGCCTGTCTTTCTCGTACTCGGATTATTGTTAATCGTCGTGGCTGCAGGCATGGGTATTCCTGCAATAGTCGACCTTGTTATTGGAAATCCGGACTGGGCAGCCTTTGCTGTATCCGCTGCGTTTACACTCTTTGTTGGTGCCGCAACCGTTATGACCACCCGAACAGGTGAAGTCACACTGACGCTACGGCAAGCATTCCTTCTCACCACATTATCCTGGATCGTCCTTCCGGCATTCGCGTCAGTGCCGTTTATGATTTCGGATTTCCGGCTCTCCTTCACGGATGCGTTCTTCGAAGCGATGTCTGGCATCACGACAACGGGTGCCACGGTGATTACAGGTCTCGACAACGCACCCCCGGGACTTCTGCTCTGGCGAAGCATTCTGCAGTGGCTCGGAGGGCTCGGCATTATCATCATGGCCCTTACCATCCTGCCGATGCTAAAGGTGGGCGGCATGCAAATGTTCAAAGCTGAAGGGTTTGAGGCACAAGAAAAGATTCTGCCTCGCGCAACCCAGTTGGCCGCAGCACTCGTTCTTGTTTTCATTGGGCTAACTGGGCTTTGGGCCTTCTTTTATTGGGTGGCTGGCATGGGAGGTCTTGACGCCGTAACTCATGCAATGACCACCATTGCCACCGGAGGATACTCAACCCACGACGCCTCCATGGGATACTTCGACAGCCCAGCTATAGATACCATAGCAACAATGGGCATGATCGTCGGCGGCATACCATTCTTACTTTATGTTCAAGTCTTGCGCGGCCGTGCAGATGCCCTATGGAATGACTCGCAAGTACAGTGGTTTGTCGGTGTTGTCGTCGTATTCATCGGCATTGTCGCGGGCTACCTTATTTTCACCGACACCTACGCTCCTATATCAGCTGCACGGTACGCGGCATTTAACACGGTATCGGTCATCACCGGCACTGGATATGCAACAGCCGATTTTGGACAATGGGGTGGCTTCGTCGTCGTTATACTATTCATGCTCATGTTTGTAGGTGGCTGCGCTGGGTCAACCACATGCGGAATTAAGATATTTAGATTCCAAGTGCTTTTTGAAGTAGCTCGGGTGCAACTTCGTCAACTGCTTCAGCCCCACGGCGTTTTTACGCCCTACTTTAACAAACGACCCATTGATGACTCTGTCGCAACGTCTGTGATGGGCTTTTTCTATCTATATGCTCTGACCGTATGCCTGTTGGCGATAGCGCTTGCCGCCCTAGGCCTCGATTTCATCACCGCATTTTCGGGCGCTGCCAGCGCGGTCTCTAATGTAGGTCCCGGTTTGGGCGCCACAATAGGTCCAGCAGGAACCTACGCCCCCTTGCCTGATGCCGCTAAATGGCTATTGGCTCTTGGCATGCTTCTCGGGCGCCTAGAGCTTTATACCGTTCTAGTGCTTGTTCTTCCGAGGTTCTGGCGCGGTTAGCCCTATTGGCTAGTCCCTTGCACAGAATCGAATTCACCTGACGACGCCTATTTCACCGCGGCAAGTTCATTCTCGCTGAATTGAAATTCTGTCTCGCAGAATTCGCAGGTCATTGAAACTTTACCGTCATCCGCCATGTCTAGAATTTCATCCATTGGGAATGACGCCAATATCTTCGCTGACCTTTCGCGCGAACACCGGCATCCAGCCGAAAGATCTCTACGATCAAGCAATCTGCCACCAACTGTTCCGTATAAGCGGATCAGCACATCTTCCTCAGTTAACGAGGGGCTCAGTAATTCTTCATCTGAAACACTACTCATAAGAATAACGGCCGCACGCCACGCATCCTCGTCTTCGTCAGTTGGCGTATAGCCACCCTCACCTGGCATTCTTTGAACCATCAATGCCGCAGACTGCCACGGAGAGTCAGAATCGGCAGGATCCGTTCGACCAGCGACAATTTTAATGGCCGTCTCCAATTGTTCTGACTGCTGGAAATATTGATGAACACAATCAACAATTGACGTGCCGGCAAGCTCGATAATGCCCTGGTAGCGCTCCATATCCACACCCTGGTCCACGGTAAACGCAATGTGACCTGTCCCGAGCACATCCAATAGCGACACAGCCGTGTCACGCCCGCTTCTTAATGTTGCTAGTTCATCCTCATGAAACTTGGCGCACCCCCGCATCACTCGATCGCTTGTGATATCGGTGACCAACATATGAACCGGGCCATCACCCTGTATTTGAAGCGTGAAAGAGCCTTTAAATTTAAGGCCGTCCGCCAAGGCAGCAGCAGCGGCCATGGATTCGCCTAGAATTTTTGTAACGTCATCTGGATAGGCGTGGTGCCCCCGAAGAACTGTATCCGCGACACCATTCAGCCGCACAATACGGCCTCGTACGGCGCCGTCATAGAGCAGAAAGGGCTGACTTACGCCAGGCTGTTGATCAATAGGACTCTTGGTCATGGGATCAGAGTCAGCTTAGGCACCACTGTAGGATCCCTTTTTGTGCGTGCAGTCGATTCTCGGCCTCATCCCACACGACAGACCAGCGGCCATCTATTACTTCGTCAACAACCTCATCACCGCGATGGGCTGGCAAGCAATGCATAAAGAGCGCATCGTCCTTGGCATGCCCCATAACTTCTTCGGTGACCCTATAGGGAGTCAGCAACTGCACGCGGTCTTCCGCTTTGTTATGCATTGAGACCCAGGTGTCCGTCACCACACAATCTGCCTTCTCTACAGCCACCAGCGTGTCATCTGTCACCGTAAGGTCCGCGCCAGATTCTATCGCCCACCGCAGAATTGCAGGATCGGGCCGCAAGGAATCAGGGCAAGCCAATCGCAAACTGAAATCAAATTGCGTCGCCGCATGTATGAGGCTGTTAACGACGTTATTGCCATCGCCGCTATATGCCACGGTGCGGCCTGCTATCGGTCCACGGTGCTGCTCAAACGTCATAACATCGGCCATCAATTGACACGGATGAGATAAGTCGGTCAGGCCATTAATGACCGGCACAGTGGCATGTTCAGCCAAGTCGGCGAGTTTTTGCGGATCATCAGTTCGAAGCATAATGACATCCACAAACCGAGATAAGACCCGCGCCGTATCCGCGATTGTTTCTCCATGTCCAAACTGCGTTTCATTTTGAGAGAGAACAATAACCTCGCCACCGAGTTGTCGCATACCTATCTCGAAAGATACGCGTGTTCTGGTCGATGGTTTTTCAAACATCATGGCTAGCGTCTTGCCAACCATTGGCCCGTCGCCTCTGCTTGATGGGTCAGCCTCTTTCGAAGCAGCACCGAGATCAAGAATCTCCCTTAACGTCGCCTTATCAATGACATCTAAGTCGAGAAAATGTTTTAACGCATTTGCCATATCAAACCGCCAGCACTTTTGCAGCTGCGTCTAACTTTTCTAAAGCCAATTCAATTTCTTCGTCCGACATCGTCAATGGCGGGAGAAGCCGAACAACATTGTCGCCGGCGACAACGGTAAGCATATGCTCGTGGATAAGCGCGCTCACAACATCACCATTCGGAACATGGCACTTGAGCCCAAGCATGAGTCCCCTGCCCCGGACGCCTTCAAAAACACTGTCGTTGCTCGCAACAAGGTCATCTAAGCCCGAGCGCAGCTTCTTCGATGCCGTTTGCACTCTAGCCATGAAGCCCTCGGCCAGCATGACATCTAGAACGGCGTTGGCGGCAGCCATCGCAAGTGGGTTGCCCCCGAAGGTCGATCCATGGGTGCCCGGGACCATGTGCTCAGCAGCCTCGGAGGTTGCCAAGCAAGCTCCAACAGGAAACCCACCCCCTAGAGCCTTTGCTAGAGCCATAATGTCTGGCGCCACACCGGATTTTTCGTAGGCAAACATATTGCCTGTCCGGCCCATGCCACATTGAACTTCGTCGTAAATCAAAAGCAGTCCAAACTCATCGGCCATGGCGCGAAGCCCTTTGAGATAATCGTCGGTCGCCACGGCCAAGCCGCCCTCACCCTGGACCGGCTCAACAAGCACCGCAGCTGTCTCTTCTGTGACTGCGGCCCGTGCCTCATTCAAGTTGCCGAATGGAACATGATCAAAGGCATCAACCACAGGCGCAAAACCATCCAGGTGTTTCGCTTGCCCACCTGCCGCAATCGTCGCCAAAGTCCGGCCGTGGAATGCGTTATCGGCTGTAATGATCCGGTACTTCTCATAACGCCCACCAGCTTGGTGATACCGCCGTGCCGTCTTGATGGCACACTCCAAGGCTTCCGCGCCCGAATTGCAGAAGAATGCTGTATCTGCAAAGGACGCATCGATGAGGCGTTGAGCCAATTTTTCCTGACCATCAATGCGGTACAAGTTTGAGCAATGCCAAAACTTTCCCGCTTGATCTTGCAGTGCTTCAACCAGGTGCGGGTGAGCGTGGCCGAGAGCATTCACGGCGATACCGCTATTGAAATCAAGAAAGCGCTGGTCATTAGCCGAGATCAGCCACGACCCCTCGCCCCGTTCAAAAACAAGGTCTGTTCTTGCATAGGTGGACATAACAGCCTGCGTCGACATGGCCTGGCCCTCTTCGCTTTCGTAAAACACAAGGCCCCGCGCACTGTCCTGTCCGCGGGGCATGAAACATTAGCTATTGCCCATTAGTCACGTTTCTCTGACGTGAAAAATAGAAGGGGCGGCCAAAAGACCGCCCGAGTTCTGCCGTTTTATCGCTCTCAACCCTGTTTTGTCAATCTTCTGGGCCGTGCGACGAAGGCTCGGACCCAGCCTAGGTCTTGAGTTTATAACCACTCTTGAGCATCAAATAGGTCGTCGTTAAGGCCGCCAGCGCGGTTAGGCCCGTAATCGCCACCCCCAGACCGACCTGGGTTGAGTCCTGACCCAGAAACCCATGGCGGAAGCCGTCTATGGCATAGAAAAACGGGTTGTACTGGCAAATGAAACGCAAGCCTTCAGGCAACCGGTCAATTGTGTAGAACGTCCCAGAGAGGAAAGTGAGCGGTGTAATCACGAAATTAGTCACCGCTGCCATGTGATCAAATTTATCGGCCCAGATTGCTCCAATAATACCGCCACAGGCCATAAAGACCGCGCCCATCAGGGCGTGATAGACAATCAGGAACGGGTTGTGGACGTGCATATCGGCAAAAAGTGACATGGCAACTGCTGCGGATATTCCAACGACGATGCCACGCGTCACAGCGCCAAAAGTCCAAGCGACCGTTAATTCCACTGCGCTAAGCGGTGGCATTAGTACGTCCACAATATTGCCTTGAACTTTAGCGACCAGTATTGAGGAAGACGTATTTGCAAATGCGTTTTGCACGATCGACATCATTATGAGACCGGGCACAAGAAAGTCGTTGAACGGCACACCAGCAACTGCTGGCCGATCAAAAGCGAACGTAAATATGATGAGGAACAGCAGCGTGGTGACCATTGGCGCACCAACAGTCTGAGTCGCCACCTTTGAGAAGCGGCGCACCTCTTTCATATAGAGTTCCCACATACCGCGCCAATTCACGGCCCCCACATCACGAGGATGAGGTATTAAAAACTCTCGATTCTGGGTCGTATTGCTCAAGTCTCACCTAGTGCCTTGCTTGGGTAGTTGGTTTAGGCTTCGCAGACATGGATATCAAGGGGCGGCTGCGTGGCGGACCGAACTTCAAACAGTAAGGAAGTAGCTCGGGACAAGCGCAAACCCGAGCGTAAAGTGCCACGACGCATTACCAAAGACCGTCTTCGCAATATTGCCCTGCATCACTTGGAGCGTTTCGCCACCAGCGCAGAGAACCTGGGCCGCGTGCTTTACCGGCGTGCATTAAAAGCAGCCCGCCATCACGATACAGATATGGAACAGGCAGAAACCTGGATTGACGAGGTGGTGGATGGTTTGGTCCGTTCTACAGCCATCGACGACACACGATACGCGGATGGCAAAACCCTATCCATGCTGCGGCGCGGTCAGTCGCCGCGCAAGATACGTGCCTACCTTATCTCAAAAGGAATAGCCACCGGAACCATCAATGCGGCCCTGGAGCACGCAACGACGGAATTTGGCGACCCAGACCTAGAAGCAGCTCGCGCCTATGCAATGCGGCGGCGCATAGGCCCATATAGAACCAAAGAGATCACTTCTGAATTGAAGCAGAAAGAGCTCGCCGCGCTAGGCCGGGCGGGATTCAAATTCGAAATCGCCCGGAAAGTTGTCGATGCCGAAACCGAAGATGATGTTGTATAATAAGATTTCGCGGCGTGGCGAGAGCGCCTCATTTTCAACCCGCATGCGATGCATCAAGAGCGCGGCATTCAAGAACGAAAAAACGGCAGCAATTTCCCACGCCCCCAGCACATCCGAACCCAAATATAGGAAGCCGTTGTACGTCAGGATTCAAGCCTAGCGGGCTTTGAAGCAAGGAATCCAAACTCGGGGTTACAATACCCGTACTGGATACAATCACAGTCGCCGCAACATCAGCCGGCAAGACATTAGCGGCGGCCATGCAGGCCTCCCCTGCCTCTGTGAGCAGAGCAATGGCGTTCTGTTCGTAGAGTTGTGTACGCTCTGGCCACCCGTGCTGCTCAAGATACCAGTCGAGCGGAACACAGGAGTGCCGCGTCTCTACTCCGGCATTGCCGTAAGCTGCCGCCATCCTCCTGAAATAATCTGGTTTATGACCAAAGACCTCTGCAGCTTTAGCAGCCACATCGTCTTGTTGCATGACATGTGGCGGATAAGCCGTCGCGACGGCATAAATATGTGCCGATTCAGAAGTCATGGGCTCACGCTATCAGAGGTGGGCCAATTACTGCTTCAAATTACTGAGGAATCCAGGCGATTAAGGGCTTGCTCACGCGTCTTTGATGAAGGCAACCACCGCATCGGTCCACGCTTGGGGTTGTTCATCGACGATATCATGGGTTCCGCCATCCAATTCGACAAACGCCATGTCTGGCCGCATGTCCCGCGCCCGACAGCTAAGGTGGTAAATGTCATCACCGGTATTGGTGAGAATCAAGGTCCGCATTTTTAGACCCATGAAGGCATTAGTAATGTCGTATTCGTAGGCTGCCGCGTGGCCATACCAAAATGTTTCACCAGCCCACAGTATTTGCAGCACGTTGTTATGCATTGCGTCGATATCAGACCAACCCACCGTCGCCGCAATTCGCGCGTTCCATCTTGTCGTGAGGTGACTGCCATCTGGCTCAATGGGTGTTGGACCTGGCGCACCGACCCGTCCCTGGCGCTCCTTCGTGGAGAATATGGGCGGACCGTTGAGAATGAGGCTCTTAACCCGGTCTGGATGCTGGTGAGCAAACTCCGCGACATTCGCCGCGCCGGTGTGGTGACCAAGAAAATGGGCAGTCTTAAAACTGAAATGATCTAGCACCGTTGCAAACGCGGTCGAGTAATCTTGGACCGATGGCTGTGGGTCTGGCACATCAGAACTGCCGAACCCCGGCGTATCAACACCAATGGCCTGAATGCCAGCCTCCGCCAACAAAGGATAAGCCTTGTGAAACATGTTGGATGAGCTGGGAGACTGATGAGACAGAACTAGCGGAACCCCCTCTCCGAGCGTCTGGAAATGGATTTGCCCTGTCGGGCCATCGACGTACCCGCGGCGGGGCTTCATGACGCCACACCTAGAACATGATCCGCCACCAGTGCTGACCACCTTTCAGGCTCGTCGAAAATAATGTGGAACGTTCCACCCTCTAGCTCAGCAAACGTAAAATCGGGTCGCGTGTCGCGAAGATAGGGCATCCGCTCGTGCAAAACATCGCCGGTATTGGAAATCACGACAGTCGGAACGGTGAGCGCTTTGTAGTCAACATCAATGTCGTATTTGAACGCGGCATGGTGACCGAACCATTCATTCGGCCCCGCCCAAAAAAATTGAACCAAAGACCAATGGATCGCATTTGGCGAGGCAGTTCCACCGGACGCGGTGTTGGCCAACGCCCAGCGGTCTGTCAAATGTGAACCATCGGGCTTGGGGGTTTGATCAAAGTGCGGTTTAGCCAACCGTTCGGCTCGCCTCTCGGGGGTGTAAATAGGTATTCCATGAAGAAGCAATTGCTTGATCTTCTTTGGATACTTGGCGGCAAAAGCTGTCGCAATAGAGACCCCGGTGTGGTGGCCCAGAACAGCAGGCTGATCGACGTCTAGTTGATCAAAAGTAGCTGCTAGAGACTCTGCGTAATCCTGGATAGACGGCGGGTCATCAGGTCCATCTGATAGTCCATACCCAGGGGTATCAATAGCGATACAGCGCAACCCTCGGTCGGCTAAATATGGCATCGCGTGCTTGAACTGCAGCGAAGACCACGCCGTTTGATGAAGTAAAACAAGCGCCGGGCCTTCCCCCAACTCTCGCACATGAACTTGCCCCATGGGGCCATCGACATAATATTTTTTCATATCCGAGAGCATAACGATTCAACGGCCAAGACCAAGCACGAATGACTCCCCGTCGACCCAAAAAGAACTCGCGTTTAATCGACCGGAAGTGGAAATTCGATTGGCTTGGTTTCTGGATCGGCCTCTTCTAGGGCACCCAGCGGCAACTGATCGATAGCTGGGCTCAACATATTCTTTAAATACAAGACCTCACCGGTACGGTCCTCTGGCACACACTCGGCCCACGCCACATAAACACCGTCATTACGATCGTACAGCGCTAAATCTGGATCGTTCTGCGCCGTCGCAAGTGTGGTCGATAGATCTTCCGTATGGCCAACATAAATCCACTGGGGTCTTATGCCACGATGCCAAAACGCAAATAGTCCGCCGACGTCTTTTAATGCCGCTATCCCCTCTTCCTCAATCAACAAGAGACGAGGATACTCCTCTTGCGCGGGCTACCACGGTCCACGATCTGACTTTGTTGTAAACGTATCAGCAAGTTTTCCCGATAACTTGCTTCCAGGGCTTTTAAGCGCCATCGGGTGCCTCTCTCGCATTCTCATTGCTGAGCATGAGCTTGGCCATATAGGTATTGATGCCAACCACAATAATGCCAGCAAATAAGATATCGCTGAGGAAATGTGCGCCTTCAGCCATTCGTGCCAATCCCATGAGCAGTCCGAATACTACCCCCATCACAAGCAATGGACGGCGCTGCCCGACCGGAAAAAGAAACGCGAAAGCTGTCACCCAAAACGCCAGTGCTGCATGACCGGACACAAAGGAACAATTACGACTACAGGACTCCGCCAACCAAATAGCCGGAGTGAACGGTTCTTCGCCGCCGAAAACAGTAATGTCGCGCGGACGAGCTCGCCCAGAATAAACCTTGAGAAGACTCTCAACGATCAATCCCGGTCCGAGAAGTATCGTCAACAAAAGGAAACCCGCTTTGCGACCAGACATATCCCAAAACTGTTGCCCCAATATTTTACCGGCCAGCCACAACACGAGACAAAAGAGTAGCGCTCCGATGATCAGCGGCGGCACTCCGCTTCGCGCGAACTGCATGAGATTAGACCGTGGCGTCCAAATCGATGTCGAATGATTGAAAAAGAGACCACTGGCCCACAAATCCAGGACAGGGAACACACTCACGAGACCAGCAAATCCCAAAGCAAAGAACCAAGGGTGTTTGCCCAAAAATAAAATGGACGGGCGCATCACTACTCGTAGCCCTTGAAATCGCTCAACAGGTATGCGCTGAGCTCCAGCGCATCGCTCGAATATGCACGCGACCGGAATGTGGCGACCAGTTTGGATTTCGCGAATGAAGAACCCGCTCTTTCTGGCCAATCGTGGCGAATCACATAGAGAAAATCATCTCCTTCTGACCCCGTGATATCTGTGAACAATTCAAAGTGGTTGTTGCGCTTACCTGTTGGATTCCACATCACAGCGTCGAAGGGATGCGGTTTTACATAGTAGGTCAAGGCGGACATCACTTTCCGGTCGTCAAAAAGAAGCTTCACGCCGGGCATCTCGCGCTGCAGATCGCTCGCCCAATTGCCTGCATGATCCCATCCGCGCATGCGACGGGCCGGATCCATTCCCGGTGTGATTGGAATATCAAATGTGCGGGCGATGAGATCAAAATTATACAAAACGACAGCCGCCAGAACGTGAAGTACAAGCGAACCCTTCAGCCAATTTACGCGCTTCCGTTTAAGCAACTCCGCAGCGACGAGAACTGTCGCAGCGACGTAGGCAGTCGCTGCCCAATTGGCATGGGCTCGCGTCACGAAAGCTTGGAACGTAATCAGCCCCAATATCGGAATTGAATAAGAGAAAAGTTGACGCTGCACATCCGTAAGCGTGTTGTTTGCGGAACGGTGAACCAGAAGCATCACCGTGAGCGCGAGAAAACAGGTGAATAGAATCGGTCCAAAAACACCAAACTGACTTGCGACAAACTCAAGAGCCTTTATTGGATTGATGAGGTCTCCGTTGATATTGATGTTCTCCCCGGTGTGGATGTAGCTGGGAAAACCGTTGGACCAATTCCACACAAAATTCGGAAGATAGATGACCGCAGCGAGACCGATGGCGCACCAAAACTTATACCGGCGCCAAACAGGCGAATCTTGTCGGCGCCAAAGAGAATCGACAACGATCACCATTAAGAAGAACGCCATCGCATACTTGCTTAACAACCCAAAGCCAAGCGCGAAGCCAAAGGCTCCCCACCATGCCCACCGGTCTGTTCCTTCCGCACGAATAATCGCCAACAAAGCCAACGACCAAAAGAACAGTAAGTACACATCAGTTGAGACAATCATCCCGGACAAACTGACAGCAGGCAGCAGAGCAAAGGTTACAGCCGCCCAGAATCCGGCACGCTCATCATAAAGTGCCTTTGCTATAAAAAAGATTATCATCGACGTGCCGCCGTGAAACAACGGCGCACTGAGACGAACACATCCCTCTCCATCACCACACAGAGCAGTGGTTCCGGCGATCGCCCAAGCGATGACGGGTGGTTTGGAATAGTATCCAAACGTGAGGTCCTGCGCCCAGGTCCAATACTGCGCCTCATCAAAAAAGAGCGGTAATGGCGAAGAGACAACAACCAATACACGGAATAATGTCGTTGCCAGAACAACGGCAAAGGCCAGAGAAACCCAAACCGGGTTGTCGGCGTCTTTGGTACTTTCGGTAGTCATCCGTGGATCAACCATCCTCATGGTGAAACAAGTAGGTCAGTCCAAGTAAAGCTGCCACCATTGTTGGGGCCCAAGCGGCCAATGGAAGTGGCAAGATTGCGGATAAGCCCAGCGCATAGGTCAAACGCGAAAAGAAATACAGCATGAAGCCGGCCCCCAAACCGGCCAACCCACGCTTTGTCCAACCTCCGAGACGATTATTTGTCGTCAGGTAAAATGCCGATGCGACCAACACCATGGCACAAAATAAGAATGGTGAGGCCAATAAGGAGTGCCAATACAAACGGTGCGGTCGTGTCGAGAATCCTGCTTCTTCAGAAAACCGAATGAACTGCGGCAAATCCCAAAAAGACATCGTTTTGGGCGCGGCGAAACTCTCCTGCACCTGACCAATAGAAATCGAAGTCGGAAGAAATAACTCCGCGTGGAAAGTTGATTCTATACTCGGCGATGTTTCCCAAACCGAATCAAGCTGAAAGAACCCGTCAAGCAATTGCCCCGCTTTGGCCTCATAGCGCCGCACAAAACGATCAGCCTTGTCCATCTCAAACAGACTCACACCGCCAACAAACAATATACTACCGTCCTGCCGAACGCTGCGTGCGTGCACGACTGTTTGTTTGTCGTCTGAACTCTCCCGCAACCACAATCCCTCTCTACCGATGTTCAACGCATTATTTCGTTTGAGGAATATCTCGTCCTTCAATTGCTCATAGGTTTGATACAAATTCGCAGAAAACGGATTCACGACCAGCAGATTGACCACGCCAAGCCCGGCGACCAGCAAAAGGGTTGGAGCTAAAAACTGCCAAACGGAGACACCGGCCGAACGCATGACCACCAGTTCGGAATTGCGCGCCAGCCGAAACAGCGCAAACATCATGCCAATCATAACGGCAAAAGGCAGAACATCTTGAAGTGTGTGTGGTAATTTTAATGCTGCTAAGCCGAACAGCGTCCCCATACCCAGGTCGTTAGCCGTAACCGATCTTCGGACCAACTCGATGAGGTCGAACAGCATGATCAACCCCATGACGACTAGGAGAACACTGACAAAGGCGACAATGAATTGCCAACCGATGTACAGTGACAGCGTTGGTGAAAGCCTGATCAAGAGCCGAGAACCTGTTTCATTAGGGATAAAGACCAAACATACTGGAAAACACACCAACGGTGAACGGCAAGAGGCCCTATTCTAGCAACCTTTGGAGCGTAATGGACCGGGCAGATGGTAAAACTCAACAAGATCTACACGCGTACGGGAGATAAAGGCGAAACAGCACTTGGCGATGGGACTCGTCTCCCCAAGCACGCGCCTAGGGTATCGGCTTACGGCGAAATCGATGAGACAAACGCCGTCGTCGGCCTCGCCATTGTCGCGCTCGCTGCCAAGGGTGAGCCCACTACAGACATGGTGCAGACCCTCACACGCATACAGAACGATTTGTTTGATCTGGGCGCAGACCTTTGCACCCCCGAGACCCAGTCAGATGCGTCTGCGCCGGCGCTTAGAATCACACCAGCGCAGGTGACAGCGCTGGAGCAGGACATTGACCACTTAAACGCTGATCTAGACCCCCTCACCTCCTTTGTGCTTCCAGGCGGCACAGCCGCAGCTGCCCATCTCCATCACGCCAGAACGGTGGCGCGGCGTGCTGAGCGCATGATGACCTCACTTGCCACGCAAGAGGCCATCAACCCGCAGGCATTGAACTATATAAATCGACTATCGGATCTGCTTTTTGTGATGGCCCGCTGCGCAAATAATGGCAGCGCGGGTGACGTTTTATGGACGCCTGGCGAGAATAGGTGAGGCCTCCATTCAATCGCGGGCTTTCGCCTGGTTTTGCGGTGCGAACGCGATGTTGCAACGCAATATATTGAGCGTTGACTTGCCCCAGCCAAAGGATTACCTCTGTACGCCGTTTCGGGCCGTGCAGCAGGGTTTTTTGCATGGCGATCGCGCATTCAGCGCCCGATTTTTTCACCAAGTGTATACGGAACCGTCACCATGAAGGTCTTAGTAGCCGTCAAACGGGTGGTTGACTACAACGTCAAAGTTCGCGTCAAAGCGGACAACACTGGCGTTGAGTTGGCAAACGTCAAAATGTCCATGAACCCGTTCGACGAAATCGCTGTTGAAGAAGCTGTCCGTCTTAAAGAAGCCGGTACAGCAGAAGAAATTGTCGCAGTTAGTATGGGTGTGCAGCAGTGCCAGGAGACGATCCGCACTGCGCTTGCCATGGGTGCCGACCGCGGCATCCTGGTCCAGACCGATGACGAACTGCAGCCCCTCGCTGTGGCCAAAATGTTGAAAGCATTAGTCGACAAGGAAAGTCCTGATCTGGTGATCGTAGGCAAACAGGCCATTGACGACGATGCGAACCAAACCGGGCAAATGCTGGCAGCACTGTTGGGCTGGCCTCAGGGCACATTTGCTTCAAAGGTTGATTTAGCAGATGGCAAAGCAGACGTGACTCGCGAAATTGATGGCGGGTTAGAAACAATCGCGCTTTCGATGCCATGCGTGGTCACCACAGACTTGCGCCTCAACGAACCTCGATACGCCTCTTTGCCCAACATTATGAAGGCGAAGAAGAAACCTATCGACAACGTCACCCCTGACGAGCTTGGTGTAGATACCGCCCCACGCATCGTCACCCTTAAAGTCGAAGAACCACCAAAACGTGAAGGCGGCGTCAAAGTTGCTGACGTTGCTGAATTGGTGGACAAACTCCGCAACGAAGCCAAGGTGATCTCATGACTTGTCTAGTTGTAGCTGAACACGACAACGCCGAACTTAAACCGGCAACGTTAAGCGCAATCCAAGCCGCATCTGAGATTGGCGGCGATATTCATATTCTCGTCGCAGGATCAGGATGTGCAGCCGTAGCGGATCAAGCGGCAAAGGTTGCGGGTGTTGCCAGTGTCAAAGTCGCAGATGATGCACGATATGAGCACCAGTTAGCAGAGCCTATCGCGGCCCTGGTCGTCAGCCTTGCTGGCGATTACACACATATTCTCGCGTCGGCTACGACAACCGGGAAAAATTTCATGCCGCGCGTGTCAGCCCTTCTTGATGTGGCTCAGATTTCCGATATTGCCGCTGTTGTTTCGGCAGACACCTTCGTTCGCCCAATCTATGCCGGAAATGCGATGGCCACGGTCCAGAGCAACGATTCCGTGAAACTGATTACGGTGCGTGGCTCAACCTTTGACAAGGCTGCGGCTGAAGGTGGATCAGCTCGGATAGACAGTGTCAGCGCCGCGGACGACCCCGCTGTATCATCCTTTGTCAGCCAGGAGCTCTCTAAATCCGAGCGACCAGAGCTGACTTCCGCTAGAATCGTGATCTCGGGTGGCCGCGGCGTTGGTAGCTCTGAAAACTTCGCGATTATCGAATCACTGGCGGACAAATTAGGCGCCGCCGTTGGTGCGTCGCGGGCTGCAGTCGATGCGGGCTACGTCCCCAATGACTACCAGGTTGGTCAGACCGGTAAAATAGTTGCACCGGACCTATATGTGGCGATCGGTATTTCCGGCGCCATCCAACACTTGGCCGGCATGAAAGACAGCAAGGTCATCGTCGCGATCAATAAAGATGAGGAAGCACCAATCTTCCAGATCGCTGACTACGGACTTGTCGGTGATCTGTTTGATGTGGTTCCGCAATTGTCAGACGCCCTCTAATCAGGGCCGATTCAAAAGGAACGTTAAATGAACGATGATGGCGGCCGCGTTGCGCAGGCCAGAAAGGACGAGAGTCGAGTGTCTAAATCAAGTTACGAAGTGAAGACTATTGGTATTATAGGCGCTGGCCAAATGGGCAGCGGCATTGCCCATGTGAGCGCTCTCGCAGGCTACGACGTCAAAGTCTTCGATATTAGGGACGACCAGCTCAAAAAAGCCCTGGCCGGTATTGATGGCAATATGGCACGGCAGGTTAAAAAAGAACGTATAACCCTAGATACTAAGGATGCGGCAATTCAACGCATTGAAACGTCTACAGCACTTGATTGCATGTCCGATGCCGACATGGTGATCGAAGCCGCGACCGAAAAAGAAGACATTAAGCGCCAGATCTTCAATGACGTTTGTCCGATCATTCGCGACGACGCCATTCTTTGCTCCAACACCTCTTCTATTTCCATCACACGATTAGGCGCTGGCACAGATCGCCCGGAACGGTTTATGGGTCTGCACTTTATGAACCCAGTACCAGTCATGAAGCTCGTGGAACTGATACGCGGAATCGCCACAGCTGAAGACACTTTTTCTGCTGTACGAGACGTAGCCGTAAAACTCGGGAAGCAAACTGTATCGTCAGAAGATTTCCCAGCGTTCATCGTCAATCGCATTTTGATCCCAATGATCAACGAAGGAATTTACACTCTTTATGAAGGCGTTGGCTCTGTTTCGGCCATTGATACAGCCATGAAACTCGGGGCCAACCATCCGATGGGACCGCTGGAATTGGCTGACTTTATTGGTCTTGATACCTGCTTGTCGATCATGGGCGTACTTTACGAAGGTCTAGCCGACTCTAAATATCGTCCCTGCCCACTGCTTGTTAAATACGTCGAAGCGGGGTGGCTCGGTCGCAAAACCGGCAAGGGGTTCTATGACTATTCAGGTGAGGAACCAGTGCCAACACGCTAGATCAGCGAAACTGGCGCAACATTTTCTCTTGCGTTTCCAAGGCGGCCTCCGATGCAATGGGGGCCGCTCTCGTATTTGGAACTAGGATGGCAGGCTCAGTGACCAGCCTCACACAAGGTATTCGACCGTATCTGGTCTTGACCGCGCTCTGCATGGCTTTGTTCCTACCTGGACTTGCCTCTTTGCCGCCCACAGATCGTGATGAGTCACGATTTATGCAGGCCACAAAACAGATGCTCGAAACTGGTAATGTCGCCGTCATCCAATTTCAAGAAGAACCGCGCACCAAGAAACCAATCGGGATTCATTGGCTGCAGTACCCCTCTATCAAGTACACCGCTCAAGGCGATACCAGCGCACTATGGGCGTATCGTCTACCGTCAGCATTGGCAGCTTGGCTTTCCATACTGTGTATTTTTGCACTTGGCCGCAGAATGTTTGATGCCCGTATCGGCCTGATTGCTGCCGGACTTACGGCTTGCACCTTGATCACAGCGGTAGAAGCTCATCTCGCCAAAACTGATGCGGTTCTATTGCTGACCGTTGTTGTTGCGCACATCGCGCTCTATCAGTTTTATAGCGCTCCACCGAACCACATACCCCGCCTAAGGGTTGCTCTCTTGTTTTGGGCTGCGGTAGGTGCCGGCCTGTTGATTAAGGGGCCAATTACAATCTTAGTCGCTAGCGCAACAGCTATTGCGTTGTCTATCGCCGATCGAAGTGTCACCTGGCTGCGCGGCCTGCAGCCAGAGGTGGGCGTCCCTATTGCCTTGGCTTTTGTTCTACCGTGGCTGCTTGCTTCGGTCGCAAACGGACAAGACAATATCGTTCTAGCTTCTTTGGCGGAGGACTTTCTGCCCAAGTTGTTCGGCGGCGCCGAGGGCCACGGCGCACCACCAGGCACTCATCTAATCGTTGCGCCAATCACACTTTGGCCAGCTTCACTGCTTCTTATCCCAGGCGCCATCTTGGCCTGGAGCAACCGCCAAGATCCTGCCATACGCTTTGCATTGGCATGGGCTGCTGCAACGTGGCTGATGTTTGAGTTAGTGCCGACTAAGCTGCCCCATTATATCCTTCCAGCGACCCCGGGTGTGGCGCTAGCGGCAGCTGCAGCGCTTTCTATATCCGACACAAGTAGAGCGCGCTGGAACAATGTTTTATGGACCGGAATCACCTTAGTGATTGGAGGCGGTCTATATTGGGCAACCCTCTCCTATGACGGTAATCAAATTTCATCAGGTGTCTTGATGCTCGTTCTCATAACTGCCATCGGCGCACTCTGGTTGCAACGCACAGATTTGGTTTTAATCGTGCCCGCAACGGCGGTTTTGAGTTTTGGACTGATTGTCGGGTGGGTTCTCCCCAACATGCGTGACCTGGCATTAAGCCCTAAGTTGGCCACATCAATCCAGACACACATGACTCCAGATAGCCCTGGTATTGCTCTATCGCGTTATCATGAACCATCAGTAGTATTTCTGGTTGGCACAAATGCCTGGCTGACCACCCCTCGCAATGTCGCCGCCCACGTTGCCGCCGACCCATTGGCCCTAGGTGTTGTTGCAACGACTCAATTGGAGAACGTGGGTGAAATGATCGCCGCCACCCAGGGGGTCATGGAGGTTGTCGATACCGTGGATGGCTACAATTATTCCAAAGGTCGGAGAGAATCCATGTCGATCATTCGTAGTCGCCCCCAAGGGGTGATTGAATGAAGCCCATATATCACATCCTTAAAGGGGACCTGATACGACTGCGCCCCTGGCTCATAATGGTCACAATCGTCTCTAGTGCATTCATTTTGTTCTGGGACATTCCGCTGGCTTGGTATTTTGAGACAGAGCTCGATCCCAGCGTTCACAGAATAATGGGAACAGTTACGGAAGCCGCGAACGGCGCCTTTTGGTATGGACTGGCGGTCCTTGGCCATGCCACCAGCCTTACCCTCGCCCACCGAGCCAAAGACAAAGAACGCGTCACCAAGTTCCGAAACCAGGCGCGCGCATGGGTCTTCATGCTTGTATCTATGCTGACAGCAGCTGCGCTCATCAATTTCTTAAAAATTGCTGTTGGTCGATATCTCCCACGCTACCTATTTGATAACGACCTATCTGGGTTCGAGCCATTTGGGGTGGCCCTTAAGATGGCTAGCCTCCCATCAGGTCATGCCCAGTCAATTTGGTCAGCAATGATCGCCCTGGCATTTTTAACGCCGCGATTTGCCCCTTTATATTTTTTCGTCGCGTTCATGGTCAGCATCAGCCGCTTTGTCACAGCTGTTCACTTTGTCAGTGACGTTATCGTCGGAAGCTTCTTGAGCATTGTTATCGCTGTCTTGATGCGCCGCTGGTTTGAACGCAACAACCAAACTGTACGACTTTCGATGCCTTAAGGGCTTGGTTCGGCGAGTCCTAACAAAACGTCTTTAATCGCAGGATCATTCCATTCGGCTGTTCCCTCCAGCCGAGCCACTTCCATGCCATTGGGACTGATTATCAGTGTGGTGGGAAGACCTCGGATGTTGGCGGCCCGAGCGAAAGTCGTTCCATCAGACACATAAAGATCCAAATTGGACCAACCATTTGTCTCTAAAAAAGGTGCGGCTACGCGAGCCCCTTCCCTATCTTGAGAAAGAGCGATCACATGCAACCGATCCCCCCCTAGATCGTCCTGGAGTGCGTCAAGCGTAGGCATTTCACGAATACAGGGAGCGCACCACGTCGCCCAAAGGTTAACGACCAGGACTTTCCCTTCAAAGTCAGCGATAGCTATGTCCGTCCCGTCTCGGTCCTGAAAAGGTGTATCTGGCACGACGAGCGGCTCGTCATGCCATTTCAGTTTTTCGATCCCAGACTCTGCTGCGCTGGACAGGGGCGCTGGCGCGATGGTAAGGACCGCGACAACGACGAGCGCTGTAAGGCTCTGGGCCGCGAAAATTAAGACCTTTGGCATCGTTTAGTCCTTGTATACTGCCCAATAGGCAGGAGGTGTCTCATGACCAGCCAGATCTGGGGCGGTCGGTTTTCCGGCGGCCCATCTGACATAATGGAAGCAATCAACGCTTCTATCGATTTCGACCAGCGCCTCGCGAAGCAGGACATCCGGGGCTCGCGGGCGCATTGCGCCATGCTTGTAGCCCAAGGCATTCTGTCAAAAGACGACGGCGAAGCCATTATGAATGGGCTTCTCAAGATTGAGAAAGACATAGGCGACGGTAGCTTCACATTCAAGCGGGCGTTGGAAGACATCCACATGAATATCGAAGGCCGCTTAGCCGATTTGATCGGCGAGCCCGCTGGCCGGCTACACACCGCTCGGTCCCGGAATGACCAAGTTGCGACAGATTTCCGCCTCTGGGTACGGGCCGCCATCGACACCATCGATGACCAGCTAAAGGGATTGCAAAAGGTCCTGATTGATAAAGCTGAAGAACATGCAGACACGGTCATGCCTGGGTTTACCCATCTTCAGGCAGCTCAACCGGTGACATTTGGTCATCATTTACTGGCATACGTGGAAATGATCGGCCGGGACAGGGGACGCTTTGCCGATGCGCGGGCACGGCTGAATGAAAGCCCGTTGGGCGCCGGTGCATTGGCCGGCACCTCGTTCCCACTCGATCGGGATCGGACATCAAAAGACTTAGATTTCGATAGACCGATGGCTAATTCTCTGGACGCTGTTTCCGATCGTGACTTTGCACTGGAGTTCCTGTCCGCCGCGTCAATCCTGTCCGTCCACTTGTCTCGTTTGGCAGAAGAATTGGTGATCTGGGCGAGTGCACAATTCAGCTTTGTCTCTTTTACTGACGCGTTCTCCACTGGCAGCTCGATGATGCCTCAAAAGCGCAATCCGGATGCGGCTGAATTGCTGCGAGGCAAGGTTGGGCGGGTTATCGGTGCGATGAACGGTCTCCTGATCGTTGTCAAAGGATTACCTCTGACCTATTCGAAGGACATGCAGGAAGACAAAGAACCCGTCTTCGCCGTTTTCGATACGCTTGAGTTATGCCTCGCGGCTGCAACGGGCATGATCGCTGATATCGGCGTCAACAAAGCTGCAATGCGGGATGCTGCCGGTTCAGGCTACACAACCGCCACAGACCTTGCGGATTGGCTCGTGCGGGAAAAGAACGTGGCTTTCCGCGAGTCCCACCATATCGCCGGACAAGTTGTAAAGCTGGCCGAGGATAAGGACTGTGGCCTTGAAGACTTAACGGCAAGTGACCTGAGTACAGTCGACGAACGTTTAACTGCCGATGCGCTCGCAGTTGTAACCGTAGAAGCCTCCGTAAACAGTAGAACTAGTTATGGAGGAACCGCTCCAGACAATGTACGTGCGCAAGTCGCTGCAGCGCGAGAACGGTTTTTGACGGGAGGCAACCCATGACCCGCGCAATACGCGTTTTCGCGATTTGCGTCGCCGTGGTGTTATGCCTCGGCAGCTTGACCGCCTGTGGGAAAAAGAGCGCGTTAACACCGCCACCGGATTCTCAATATCCGAAACAGTATCCGCGTCAGTAGATCTACGGACAGATCACAATGGACCACTTTCAATACCGCGAGGGCGTCCTTCACGCTGAAGACGTGTCGATACCCGCCATTGCAGCAGCAGTTGGAACTCCATTCTATTGCTATTCTGCGGCGACATTGACCCGTCACTACCGTGTGTTTGCCGATGCATTAGAGGGGCTCGATACACGCGTATGCTTCTCCGCCAAAGCCAACGGGAACTTGGCGGTTTTGCGCCTTCTCGGAAACCTAGGCGCTGGTTGCGACGTGGTCTCCGGTGGCGAGCTTAAGCGCGCCCTCGCCGCTGGTATCCCAGCAGAGAAAATCGTGTTTTCAGGCGTTGGTAAAACTGCTGAGGAACTCGCACTCGCATTAGACAGTGGTGTTGGTCAGATCAACGTTGAGTCCGAAGCTGAACTCAATCGATTGAATGATATTGCCTCCAAAGTAGGGCAAACAGCACCCATAGCGTTTCGGGTAAACCCGGACGTGGATGCAGCAACACACGACAAGATTTCAACCGGGCGCAAAGAAGACAAGTTTGGTGTCGCTTGGGAAGATGCGCCGCGGCTCTACGAAGTTGCAGATGCACTTTCTGGGATCGACGTGCGCGGCGTTGCCGTCCACATTGGATCACAGATCACTGACCTCGCTCCTTTCGAAACTGCCTTTACAAAAGTGGCCGGTCTGGTTGAGAACCTACGCAAAGCTGGAATTGATATTCGGACAGTAGACCTGGGTGGTGGCCTCGGCGTGCCCTACAAGCGCGACAATACGGCACCACCAAGCCCAGCAGAATATGGCGACGTGGTACGCCGCACAGTCAGCAATCTTGGTTGCACCATTTTATTCGAACCAGGAAGGGTGATCGCTGCGAACGCCGGCATCCTGGTCACCAAAGTCGTCTATGTGAAGCCCGGTGAAACAAAGGAATTTGTTATCGTTGACGCAGCGATGAACGATCTTGTCCGGCCAGCAATGTACGACGCCCATCATGATGTGTTGCCTGTCACCGAGCCGAATGCAGGTTCAGCCAAAAAGACGATAGATATCGTCGGGCCAGTTTGCGAAACAGGGGACCGCTTCACACGCGACGCAACTCTCAGTCCACTCGAAGAAGACGATCTCATCGCATTCGCAACCGCTGGTGCGTATGGCGCCGTAATGGCATCGACCTACAACACCAGACCTCTGGTGCCGGAGGTTATGGTGAACGGAGACTCATTCGCCATTATTCGGAAAAGGCCTGCTGTCGAGGACCTATGGGCGTTGGAAAACCTACCCGATTGGATGACAGACGAGAATTAGTGCCACTTGGTTCTGGAATTGAACCAGACCAGACCTCAGCCTAAACTCCACTATGTCTCGGAATTGGCGTGAATTATTGCGGCTCCGCCGCCTCATAGCCCGCCGCCTCCTGTTATCGCGCCTTAGCCTTGGGCTTGAACGCATAACAGCAGCGGTTTGGGTCCCGATTCTTATGCTCGGCGGCTTTGTCGCCGTTGCGTTGTTTGACCTATTGCCGCTACTTCCCGGTTTTTTACACGGACTGTGCCTCGCCATCTTTGTGGTTGCGTTGCTTTGGAAAGTGCGAACAGGGTTTTCTGGCTTCTCCTGGCCAACCGCTCTTCAGGCAAAACACCATCTGGAAACTTCATCGGGCGTCAGCCACCGGCCACTTACAGCCTGGGAGGATAATCTCGGCTACAAAGCAGGTCCGGGACAAAACAAACTTTGGCTCGCGCATCGTCTACGCATGTTTGCGTTTATTGAACGGTTGCACGCCCCGCGCCCAGGCGCAGTCGTCGCCGCAATAGATCAGTTCGCAATCCGTGGACTAGTTGTGCTGCTTTGCGTTGTCGGCCTTCTAGGGGCCCAAGGTGATATCGGACCTCGCTTTGTTCGCGCTGTAAATCCGGCGCTGGCCAGCGACACAGGTCCCGTCGATGTGAAGGTTTGGGTTACACCCCCAACTTATACAAACAGACCTCCGATCCTGCTTGACCCGTTCGTCGAGATGATGACGAACGATCCAATCGTCGTCCCCGAAGGGACTCAGGTCTTAGTCGTTGTCACCGGTTCAAAACGCCCAGCCCGACTGGTCGTCAGCGAAACCAGCATTGACCTCGCAATGATGGACGATGCAAGCCATAGATACGAAGGGCCACTTCCAACCGGGACTAAGATGGAAGTGCGACAAACCAGCAAAATATTGGCGACCTGGACTCTCTCTCCACTTGCCGACAATCAGCCAGAAATTACCGTGAGCGAACCACCGAGCGAAACAGGCCGCTTTCGTGTCGGGATTAGATACGCCGCCGAAGATGATTATGGGGTGGTCTCTGTGTCAGGCCACATCGACCGACCAGACGAAACACGCCCGTATGCAAAAAATTGGGTGACGGATTTCTCTGTTTCTGTGCCACCGCTAACCCCACAGAAAATTGAGCACCAGTCTTTTCATGATTTCACCGCCCATCCTTGGGCTGGCAAAGACGTCGCCCTAAAACTGACAGCCCGCGATGCCGCCGGACAAAGCGGCGTGAGTGAGTTGACTACCTTTCGCCTTCCTGAACGCAGGTTTTCCCATCTCGTTGCCGCGACAATTATTCAATACCGCAAAGACTTGATCGACGATCCCTCCACCGCGCCCATGGCCGCTCGCGCTTTAAGCCGTCTCATGGAAGTGCCGGAAAACTATGGCGGCGACGTCATCGCTCATCTGGCAATGGCCAGCGCCCGCAGCCGGCTCGACTTACAAGATGCGACCGACGTTTTGGACAGCGTCATCGATTTAATGTGGCGTGCGGCCATACGCATGGAAGACGGCGTGATGGCTGTTGCAGAACAGGCGCTGAAAGATGCTGAAGAGGCGCTGAGTGAAGCAATAGAGAACGGCGCGTCCCCAGAAGAAATTGGACGGCGCATTGAGCGTCTTCAACGCGACCTCATGGCATACTACCAGGCCTTGATGAAAAACATACCCGAGGGAAGTTTCCCACTAAGCGGGCAGGCCGGTGACATGCAAACGATGGGATTCCAGGATTTAGCAGAGATGATGGAGCAATTACTCCAACTCTCTGATATGGGTGCAGAGGACGCGGCCAAAGAGATGCTGTCAGAGCTCAAGAATATGTTGGAGCAGCTTCGCAATACAGCACTCAGCCCCATGGACAATCCAGAAGTCGAAGCCGCCCGGCAGATGATGGAAGACCTCAAGCAAATCACCCGGCAACAGTCAGGCATGCTCAACAAAACCTTTGAGCAAGCGCAGCAGCAAGCGCTGGAACGCGCCCAAAGCGATCCTCGTGACCGAGATGCTGCTCGTGATTCAGAACAGCAAGATCAGCAAAACGATCGCAGTGAAGAACAATCAAATAAAGCAATAGACGGTGAAGACGCCGCAGAACAACAGCAGCAATTACGGCAGCGTTTAGGCGATTTGATGAGTAAAATGGCTGAGATGACTGGGCAGCTTCCTGACGAACTGGGAGACGCGGATCAAGCCATGCAAGATGCAGAGCGCGCTTTGCGCCAAGAATCCTGGCGATCTGCATCAGACGCACAAGCAGATGCTTTAGCCAATCTTCAAAATGGCATGCAGGGAGCTGCTCAACAAATCATGGAAGCCCTGGCTGAACAGGGATTGGCAGGTCTTATTCCGATCCCAGGTCAGGCCGGACAACCCCTTGGGGCAATGGGACCAAACCTCGGTCCAGATGACGGCAAAGATACAGAGTTGCCGACTGATCCCGACACACGCGGCTTGTCACAGCGTTCCCGTGAAATCCTTCAAGAAATCAGACGCCGCTCAGGTCAACGGCTTCGACCGCGTGAAGAGCGACAATACCTCCGGCGCTTATTGGAACAGTTTTAGTCCCAATCCACCCGAAGGCTCGTGGCCGAATCAACAGGAAGCTGCAACTCAAATCTGTAGGGCAATGTCGAATTAGTATCGACGGTTGCCGAATCAGGTGGCGCCGTCGTTTCTTGCACAACTTCATTGTCTTTGTTGACCAACATCAACTTAATGTTGGGGACGTTCTGAATATCAGGCGTTAAGTTGGTAATGAATCCTGTGACAACAAGAGTCTGAACGCCACCCTTCATAATGCGAACAGGCTGCGGTGCAGAAATCCTGAGACCCTCAGCCTCATCGTCATCTAGGTTTAGCGCTTCATAAACGCCCTTAATACCCGGCCAAATTTCAGCCGACTGGTCACGCGCCATAAATAGAATACTGCCAATCAGCACGACGATAATTGTCAGCACCGCAGCCGTTACATAAGCGGGATCGATAGGCTTGCTTTTCTTTTTAGGCTTTTTCTTATCCGGTTTACCGGCATCACCTTCGCCAGAGCCCGCTCGAGAACCACCGCCAAATTCATCATCCTCTGCGCCCTTAGCGGAACCACCAAAGTCTGGGCGATCCTCATCGGGATCTACAAGATCTTCTTCATCACCAGGCCGTTTAGCGCCTTGACTGAATCCTTCATCATCGTCATCTAGTCCGCCACCCTCTTCGCCATCTTCGTCATCATCGGGCCGCACACCGCTTTGACTGAAGCCTTCATCATCTTCGCCGGCTAACGGATCATCTTCTAAATCATCTGGACCACCCTGACCGGGTCCACCGCTCGCGCCGCCGGCCTCACCTGGACCTCCAGACGCGCCACCCCCGATCAGGCGCAACCTGTTGCTCGAATCCGTCGGATTTTTCTTTTTCCATCCAGGAAAGAGCTTCATCCCCTGAAGCATTGGTAAGGGCGTCCTCTCCCTTGAGCGACGTCGCTGCGGGCGCTGCCTGCGGGCCACGCATAGCCCCGCCTTCATCAAGCATAGACTGACCCGCGACCGGCGGCGGCTGTTGCTCGTTTCCTCTATCAAGCATGGACTGGCCGGTCATTGGTGCCGCGCCCGGACCCCCGGAGGCTCCAGCGCCCCCAACGGCATCTGGGGCACCTGCAGCGGCTGGACCGCCAGTCGCCCCCTGCTCGGGTGGTGGACTGGCCGTGACGCTCTGACCAAGCGCTTGATTGGTAATGGCTGCTATTGCGGCGGTGTCCGGAACGCGGCTGCCACCGGTTCCTCCACCCATTTCACTGGCAGTTTCCTTGGCTTTTGACTCAGCTAGGACATCTGCTAGATCGATTTCATCAACGACAGCTGCCTGAAACCAGGAAAGGCCACAGGTGGCACATTTCAGGCTTCGGCCCTTGCGGCCAAGCAACTAGGTCGGGATTTCAAAACCTGCGGCACAATTCGGGCACGGGATGCGCATGCAAGGTCCTGTGTTGGATGCCAGCAGAGTATACCATATAACGGGTCTACCCTATTACAAGACGTGGGAAATACTGGGATAACTGCGTCTTACACTACAGGCAAGACGTTCTTTTTAGGTTAAGAGAGACGAAACAGAGTAACAGGCCTAAAGAGTGAAGATTTTCAACCCCCCAGAGACGCCAGATGGCACCGCTGCCGTGGAACTCAAAAACGTGAGTCTGCGCTACGACGACGGCCCTGATGTATTGTCCGCCCTCAATCTGGCTCTGCCACCTGGGTCATTCCATTTTCTGACCGGTCCCTCTGGCGCGGGCAAAACCTCCCTGCTCAAACTGCTCTATCTCGCGCAGCGCCCGACCATGGGGTCTGTTCATTTGTTTGGAACAGACTTGACAGCCGCCGCTCGGCGCTCCTTGCCTGCCATTCGTCGCAAGGTAGGTGTGGTGTTTCAGGATTTTCGGCTACTTGACCATCTTTCGGTTTTCGACAATGTCGCACTTCCTCTGCGGGTCGCCGCAGCAGCAGAACCAGAGATCAAAAGCAACGTTACAGAGCTTTTGTCATGGGTTGGGCTTGATGACTTTATGGATGCCAAACCAGCCGTTCTCTCGGGTGGCCAGAAGCAACGGGTCGCTATCGCAAGAGCCGTGGTGAATCGACCACGTCTAATTCTTGCTGACGAGCCAACGGGCAGTGTCGACGATGTAATCGCCATGCGGTTGATGCAGTTATTTATCGAGTTAAACAAATTGGGATCAAACATCATCATTGCGACACACAACGAGCAATTGGTTGCGCGATTTGGATATTCAAGGCTGGCATTGGCAGACAGCGCTTTGACTGAACTCCCCCCACTCAGTGATGGGAACGCCGCCGAATATGACCAGACGATCAATGAGCCACAGGCGTGATTAGCTTGAGAACAGATTTACCTTTAGGTGGCGACAGCGCGTCTCGTTTTATTCCTTGGCTCGTCGCCATCATGATTTTTCTAGGGACATTAGCGGTAAGCGGCGTATCAGTGTTCGATACCATTCTGTCGGGCTGGTCCAGAGCCGTAACCGGCACCGTCACCGTACAAATCCCCGCACTCCCTGCAGATTCTGAACAAGAAGCCAACCAGGCCAGAACTGATCGCGCTGTAATTGCGCTAACAGATTTACCAAGCGTCGAGGGAGTCAGGGTTCTCGCCCACTCCGAGATCGACGCGCTGCTCGCCCCTTGGCTTGGAGAAGCCGCGGCTGCAAGCGACCTCCCCCTACCTGACTTGATAGATGTCACCCTGGGTGATGGATCAACTACTTCAATAGAGGAGTTGCGATCAGCCGTTACAACAGTTGTGCCCGACGCGATCATTGATGATCACCGGCGTTGGTTCGAGCACTTGATTGATCTGACAGAAGGGTTCCGCTTGTTGGCGATCGGCGTGGCGCTTGTCGTCACAACTGCACTGGCACTGACAATCGTCTACGCCACTCGAGCAAGCCTGGCTGAATTCAGAGAAGTCATTTCAGTTCTGCACCTAATTGGAGCACGTGACGTATACGTAGCAACCCAATTTGCCAAAAGAACACTGATCGCGGCGCTCAAAGGATCAGCAGGAGGTTTGATTGCGGGAGCACTTGCGCTCTTCGCCATCGGATTGCTTGCGCGCAACGTGGAAAGCGGATTTCTTCCCGACATAGAATTGACACTAGGGTTTTGGGTATTACCCCTCTTGGTATCACTCTTTGCAACAACTCTCGCTATGGTGACAGCCTTCACCACGGTACTCAGCACCCTAAGGTCTATGGTCTAGCGATGACTGTCGTGAGATCAAAGGCGTTGCGTGCCGCCCTCATCATCGCAAGCCTCTTGGCTCTCGGGTGGGGCGTCGGCCTCGTCTCATACGTACAGTTAGTGCCCGCGTCTTTGGGTAACAAAGATGTCCAGACCGATGCCATCGTGGTGCTGACCGGCGGCAGCGGTCGTATAGACGAAGGAATAAGCCTTTTGGCTCAAGGACGCGCAGACCAATTGTTTATTTCGGGGATGGGCCCGGCAGTTAACATCGCCACACTCATCGCAACTGACGAGCCAAATCGAGGAGCTCTATTGGAAAAAATCTCAGGTGGTTCAGAAGCCGAGGACACACCGGGCAACGCCGTTGAAACCGCTAAATGGGCTACGGCTAACAATGTTAAATCCATACGCTTAGTTACGGCAGCGTATCACATGCCTAGGGCGTTAAGTGAATTGCGGCACGCGATGCCGGATGCAGATATTATCGCCCATCCCGTATTTCCAGAACAGGTCAAAGCCGACTGGTGGCGGTACCCTGGCACCGCTAGCTTATTGGCTCGGGAATACACCAAATATCTTTTCTCAACGCTGAGAAATCGCCTAACCGTCTCTGACAACACAAGAGCCGATCACACAACACAGGCAATAAACGCGTGACCTTTATTCGTTCTTTTTTGTATCTCGTCATATTCTTGTCCTGGACTTTAGCAGTGGCGGTGGTTGGCTTGCCGTTCCTGTTAACACGTCAAAGCACTTTAGGAGTCATCCGGTTCTGGTCACGCGGTGTAACCATTCTGGCGCGCTGGCTTATTGATATACGGTTTGAAATTCGAGGCCAGCAGCACCTTCCTGATGGACCTTGCATTGTTGCCGCACAACATCAATCGGCGTTTGAAACGTATATTCTTTTCATGCTTTTTGAGTATCCGGTTTTCATTCTCAAAGAATCTTTGCAGTGGATTCCGTTGGTTGGTTGGTACATCAAGCGCGCGGGGCTAATCACAATAAACCGATCAGCTGGCGCCAATGCTATGCGGCACATTCTGAAAGGAGCCGATGCGGCAATCAGTAATGGTGAATCCATACTTATTTTCCCCGAAGGAACGCGCACAGCACCAGGACAAAGAAAGGCGTACAAACCGGGTATTGTCGCCCTGTACAATCACTGTCAGGCACCCCTCATACCGATGGCACTGAATACGGGTCTGATCTGGGGGAAAACACGGCTCAAAAAGTTGCCGGGAACCATCGTGTTTGAATTCTTACCTGCGATTCCGGCCGGCTTAAGCCGGGCAGAATTCGTAGCGGAGCTGCGCAAAAGACTAGAGACAGCGAGCGAAGCGTTGCCCAAACCCGATGGATTTGAGGCGGCTGAGGGCAAAGCCGCCACCTAAGACCCCCACTTCGCCATAACCTAATTGTGGATAAGTCTGTGGGTGAATAGTCCTTATTCAAGCACACCGCTACCGATGCCTGCAATTTAGGTGTGTTATCAGACAGTTATGTGACACCCAATGACTCCGCTTTTCTCAGGAGTCATCATATATCTATTGAGAAGCCGGTTCGTGAGACTGCTTCTCGGTACGCCATCAAAGGCCCACTTTTGCGGGACTCTTAGCCCAATCGGCCTTATGGTGCGCTCCCTCTCGACTCACTGTGTAAACACCAGGAGCACTACCCGTGGCTGTAATTTCTGCCATCGCCAACGAAATCTGGGACATGAAGTACCGACTCAAGGGTACTGATGGCCAGCTTGTGGACAAATCCGTCGAAGACACCTGGAAGCGGGTTGCAGATGCTCTAGCGAGCGTAGAAACCGACCCCTCAGCCTGGGAACCTGTGTTTTATCAAGCACTTGCTGATTATCGCCTGTTGCCAGGTGGGCGCATTTTGGCTGGTGCTGGCACCGGAAGAACGGTGACCTTGCACAATTGTTTTGTTATGGGGACTGTCGGCGACGACATGGCGTCGATCTTTGAGAATCTCAAAGAGGCGGCTCTGACGATGCAGCGGGGAGGTGGCATCGGATACGACTTCTCGACCCTGCGTCCTAAGGGCGCTCCCGTTAAGGGCGTCGGTGCAGATGCCTCAGGGCCATTGTCGTTCATGGATGTCTGGGATGCCATGTGCAAGACGATCATGAGCGCCGGGTCCCGTCGTGGCGCCATGATGGCGACCATGCGGTGCGACCATCCAGATATTGAAGACTTCATTGCCGCAAAGCAGACCCAAGGGCGGCTGACCAATTTCAATCTATCGGTTTTGGCGACAGACCCCTTTATGGCAGCAGTAAAAGCCGATGAAGAATGGGAACTGCAATTCAACGGTACAGTCCACAAAACCGTTAGTGCAAGGACGTTGTGGGATTCATTGATGCAGGCAACGTACGATTATGCCGAACCTGGCGTAATCTTCATTGATCGCATTAACGCCCGTAACAATTTGTCTTATTGCGAAACCATTGCCGCAACCAATCCCTGTGGCGAACAACCGTTACCGCCCTATGGAACCTGTTTGCTTGGGTCGATCAATCTTGCCCGTCTGGTTAAAAACCCGTTCACCGAAAAAGCGGCGATTGATGAAGAAGCTCTCGCAGACTTAGCCGGAACGGCGACGCGCATGCTGGACAATGTGGTCGAAGCCTCAAAGTACCCAGTAGCAGAACAACGCAACGAAGCGATCAACAAACGTCGCATTGGTCTGGGCATGACCGGGCTGGCAGACGCCCTTATTTTATGCGGCTTAACATATGGGTCACCTGAAGCGGTCGCCGCAGCAGAACGGTGGGCCGCGATTATTTCTCATAGCGCCTACCGGGCTTCAGTGGATATGGCTAAAGAGAAAGGCGCATTCCCGCTATTCGACAAAGACGCTTATTTGGCTAGCCCGACGATCCAGGATTTACCTCAAGACATCCAGGACGGTATTGCGAAACACGGTATTCGCAATGCACTCCTAACGTCGATCGCGCCCACAGGAACGATCTCATTGTTTGCCGATAATGTGTCGTCGGGAATCGAGCCAGTCTTTAGCTTCACATACACGCGCCATGTGGTTCAGCCGGACGGCAGTCGTAAAGGCCAAGAAGTCAGTGACTACGCTTATCGTCTGTTCCGTGAATTAAACGGCGATGACGCACCTCTGCCTGAGTATTTTGTAGATGCGCAAACTTTGTCGCCTGACGCCCACCTCGCCATGCAGGCCGCTGTACAAAAACATGTCGACAGTGCCATCTCAAAAACCATCAACGTACCGGCCGACTTCCCGTTCGAGCAGTTCAAAGACGTATACATGTCGGCCTACGACAACGGCTGCAAGGGCTGCACGACATATAGACCATCCGACGTACGCGGTGCCGTGCTCGAAGTAAACGCCACGGAAAGCGTGGCCGCCGTGCCAGAACATGACACCACCAAGCCTCTAGATCGGCCTGACGCGGTGCCGGGGCAAACCTACAAACTGCGCTGGCCCGAGAGTGACCACGCCATTTACATCACGGTCAATGACATCGACGCAGAAACTGCCGACGGGAACCATCAGCGCCGCCCCTTCGAAGTGTTCATAAATTCAAAGAACATGGAGCACTACGCATGGACAGTCGCCTTAACGCGTATGATTTCGGCAGTGTTCCGGCGCGGGGGTGATGTTGGATTTGTCGTCGAAGAGCTCAAAGCCGTGTTTGACCCTCGCGGTGGACAGTGGATGAACGGACGCTACGTCCCGAGTTTGCTGGCTGCGATCGGCGGCGTGATCGAGGAACATATGATCTCAATAGGTTTCTTAGAATCGGACAAGAAAAGTGCTGGCGCGAGCGACGCCGAGGAACCGGGGAATGTGGTGCGGCTCGACACGCCCTCACGGGATAAGCGCTTTCGAGCCTGCCCCAAGTGCGGCACCTATGCTTTACTGCGGCAAGAAGGGTGCGACTCATGCACCAGTTGCGGCTTCTCGAAGTGCAGCTAATAAGGCGTTAATACGTAAACGAAAGGGCTGGAATAAATGGTCCATGTCTCTGAAGGCTATGAAGCGCGGGTACAAACGTCACGGGAACGGACGCGCCTTTCTCAAGTCCGCAAATCCTTTGACGCGGGTCTGAAACAGAAAGATGGCGGCGCTGACATCCACGAAAACTTCTTCAGCGCTTGCGTGGCATACATCAAGGCTGCAATGGACCGCTTGCACGCCCAAGATCAACGCATTCACGATTTTCTAAAGCCGCACATGGCAGATAGGGATGACCAGAACGCGACTCTTGAGAACCTCGACATGCGTCTAGCCAAAAGCCGCGATGCCCTTGCAGTATTGGTTGCCGCTGCCGCCGCCTTCAAAACGGCTGGAGAGTCTGGTTGGGCTGATTTTAAGGCTGCCGTTGAGGCTTTTATGGAGGTCTATTTCAAGATTCTCTTGAGCGGACAACACTCAACTCTGACTCTACAAGAAGAAGTTTTCGACGAGGCGACCTGGGACCAAGTCGCAGGCGTCACTCCCGAGAGCCTGGCAAAAGAAGAAGAGCTATACACAACAGTTCAAGGCTTAGCGCCAGACGACGCAGACCCAGCGTCCTTTGTAGGCGGTCCTCCTGCACCCGGCGCGGGACCTCCTGGCCAGCAGGGAACGCGTCCCGCCAGTTAAGATCGGCGCTTAGTCTTTGTAACTCTGGTCGATTTTGTCGAGCTTGCGCAGGAAACCGTTCCATGCCAGCTGCGGCACGGAGAGTCTGTTGGTCGCACCTCCGATCGCACTCTTCTGACGACGGCCTGTGACTTGATCCCTGACCTTGTCTTGCGCCTCTTGCGATGGATAACCGATCTCCACGCCACCAGCTAAGGTCATCACTTGCATGGTGCAAGACTTCTGCAAGGAATACATTTTTGAAAAAGCGGACGCGACGTCTGCTCCCATAGTAAGTAGGCCATGGTTGCGCAGAATAACGGCGTTCTTGTCACCAATATGATCAACCAATCGCTCACGTTCATCGGTGTCTAAGGCGATACCTTCAAAGTCATGATAGGCAAGATCTGGAATCAGACCCATGGAGTCTTGGTTCAAGGGCAGCAAACCCTCTTTCTGACCGGACACCGCAACACCTTCGTTGGTGTGCAGATGAATCACGCAATGGGCGTCATCGCGTGCTGCATGCACAGCCCCGTGAATGACATAACCGCCGATGTTGTATCCTAGGCCGGTTTCATCAACAAGAATGTCTCCGTCCGCATCAATCTTTACCAAACTTGATGCGGTGATTTCGTCAAAGAACAGCCCGAAGGGATTGATGAGATAATGTCGGTCGTTGCCGGGAAGGCGCACCGAGATGTGCGTGAAGATGTAATCGTTCCACCCGAAGAGGGCACACAGCCTGTAACACGCCGCAAGATCAACGCGCAGGCTCCACTCTTCTTCTGAAACCTGATCGCGGATTGTTCCCGATGGTTCGTAAGCTGTTTCCGCCATGATCGCCTCCTCTGTCTGCAAGTCACAGATTAGCGCGGCCAGTAGATCGGCGGAAGATCAGGCCCAGCTAGAAAGTAGAGTGCGCACCAAGAGTGAACGCGTGAGCGTTAATGCGGCGATCAAAGGCAAAGGTGGTATATGCCCCCTGCCCAGCCAGCGCCAAGCGGCCTGAGCGGGTCCAACAGTAATCCAGCATGATGTCAAAAGCCCCAGCATCGCAAGCCAAGCCTGCAGCTAGACGATACGCCAACTCCGTATCTGAACCATCCAACAAAGCGAATTCGACCGTGTAGCGTCATTGAACGCACCGGGCGTGGTGGCTTCCAGTTCAGCATCGACCAGGCCAATTCCCAAGCCGATATAAAGCGTGATCTGTGAGCCCGCAGCAAAGTCATAATATGCCATGGCGAAGGCTGAGAGACCTTCGTAGTCACCGTCCACTGTGCCGTCGAGACACGGGTTGATGACACTCTAACCACAGGGCACGAAAGCCTGAACGTTCTCTTGGAAGGTGCCGTTGAGACTGGCTTCGCTATACCCTAAGTTAATTTCGGTACGGAACCACGATCCAAATGAGTAGCCGAGGGCACCGCCGAAAGTGAAACCAGTGCCCCCATCAAGGTCGAGGTCAGCAGTCATCGTGTCACTAAACGTCATGCCCTGAACAGAGGAAGGGCCGCCGTATAGACGTGCATAGGGGCCTTGTTCCTGTGCGGCGACCAAGGAGGTCATGGTGATCAAAAAAGCAAATGCGGATGCCGCTACAGTTGCGACGGGGGATACCTTGGATAACAGAGACATCAGCCAGTCCTTCCTCTCCTTGCGTGATGTCGATGACGACAAGCAAAGCCTTAATTAAGGCAGGGATATGGCAATGCCAGCTCAAATTTTACAGAGCGCTTATGCATCATCTGCATGGCGAAAAAATATTAATCGCAAAACGCGAGGATTGAGCCCATGCACCAACTCAGAACAAACGAGTGACACACGTAAAAGTAGACACGTTGACGGACAGACAGCCGCTATCCCCGTCCCTGCAATGCGGATATGATTATGGCGAAATACATCAGGAGACCCTCGCCATGACCCGCAACCTTTTTAGCTCTGCCGTATTTGCCGCCTACCTCGTCCTGGGTACGTCGGCCTGGGGCCATGCCCTCAGTGTCGATAAGGACGCTCCCGCTGGTCGCACTTGGTGCAGATCGGCATCCCCCACGGCTGCGCAGGCAACGCCACGACGGGCGTGCGCATTCGTATTCCTGACGACATCTTCATGGTACGGCCTGAGGTCAAAGCCTGGTGGGACCTCAGAATGAATATGCGCAAGATGGAGCCCCCTATTACATCCGAAGGGGTCACCTATTCAGAATCCATTGATGAAATCATTTGGCGCGGCGGCAATTGAGAAGCGCTGATGTCCACCTCTTCGGGAAACCTTCCCCCTACCTTCGACCGCGCCGATGGCCATGCCGTGTTTCCCAACACGGATCATGATGAAACCGCTCGGCTAAACTTCCTAACCGGGCTCAATGTGCATATTGGCAGAGAGCTGTCGCCGGGCGTGCGCGCTGCTTACGAACAAAGAGTGCGGCCGTCGTTTGCAAAAACGCATGGGAAGGACCCGAGTACAGCCACCGATGTCCGCAAGGCCATGCTGGACGACCCCTACTATCAGCAATGGGCGGCTTTGCGACGGAGCACTCAAGAAGCCAGCCAGCAGGTCAGCCGCGAGGTCGCACTGCGGCGGGTCGATACCTTGAGCGAAGCAGCCAAAGCATTGAATGATGGTCGCAACACGTTGTTCCTGAACTTGGACGTGGAAATTCCAAGCTATCAGGCGGCGGTGGACAACCACCTCATGCCAGGGAGTTATTACACGGAAGCCAAACCCGATGACGTGACAGCCGCCGCAACCTATGAAGTCAGTCTTTTCCCCATCGGCGGCGCGAGCTTCGGCCCCAAGGGCGACGGCGGTGGCCGTGCCATGGCCAACTTCGTCCGCGACCGTTTTCCCGACCTCAACCCCAAACGCATTGTTGATATGGGTGGCGGCATCGGCGGCAACACACTGCCTCTCGCGGCAGCTTATCCGGATGCCGAGATCATCGTCGTTGATACCGCGGCACCAATGCTGCGCTATGGCCATGCGCGGGCACACGATATGGGCTACGAAAATGTCAATTTCGTGCAAGGCCTAGCAGAGACGGTCGACCTAGAACCGGGCAGCGTCGACCTCATCATCTCGGTAATGTTCTGGCACGAGACCTCGACCAAAACTGTTGGCGAGGCCATGGCGCACATACACAGTCTGCTCGCCCCCGGCGGGGTGATGCTGCATTTAGAACAGCCCAACTTTGACAAAGACACACCAACCTTTGACCGCTTCATGCGCGACTGGGACGCCTACTACAACAACGAACCCTTCTGGACAAAGCTGCACACCCTAGATGTGTTCGCGGCCATGCAAAAAGCTGGGTTCAAAAAAGAAAACCTGTTTGACGCCGGCACTGAGGCCGACATTGAACCGGGCCGCTTTCAACCCTGGTCGACCATCGTCGCCCGCCACCGCCATGAGACGAAAGACCTAGGCAAGATTGGTCGCCAACTCAGCACGCTGGGTGGCTATAAGGGCGAACGCTGGTGGATGTTTGGCGCGGTGAAGTAAAAGTGCGGTAATGGATTTTAACGACCCCAAGCTGTAAAGCTCCCTGGCTATGGGCCACTTTCGATGAGAGTTTCTGGGACGGGGGGACCTGATGAGGCCTGACATGATTATGCTGTTTGAGCCCCTTTCTGATGACAGTCTGGGCCTGGTTAATGGTTGAGAACCACTCAGCATTAAGGACT
>JAURPI010000038.1 GCA_030835385.1 Alphaproteobacteria bacterium
AACCTGCTGGGACTGGATCTCATGGCAGGGATGCGCGCCGGGCTGAATGCAGCACAGGAAGCTGGCGCAAGGGCAGTGCTGCTCAAAAGCGGCCTACGCCATTTCTCGGCTGGTGCCGATACCTCGCTGTTTGTGGACGCGTAAGACTTTGAAAGACGGAACAGAATAATTTTAGGAACTCAAGTATGACGACCCTACATAGCCATCCTGGAACTTATCGAAATGTAGCTTTGAGCGGTGTTCTGTTTACGTTTCTGTTTGTATCTGCAACAACCAGCGCGGTTTCCCTGCCACCAAGGTTCTATCAAAAAACACTCGTAGGTACAAATTTCGTGCCGATCCTGGGGCTCAACATTGATGGCAACGTGAACCCGTTGGACCCTAGTTACCTGGTTAATGAAGATGCCAATGTGGACGCAAACATTGCGATGGCCGGCTACTCCCGAAATTTCTCACTGTTTGGCCGGACTTCTCAATTAGCCTATTTACAGCCAATGGGTGATATGTCCGTCCGGAGCACGTCAGGGGCGGAAAACCCGATTGATGGTTCAGCAAATGGATTCGGCGATCCTTTCTTTGAGTTCACAATAAACCTCCTGGGGCCAGAGCCTCAGCTTACCTTGCCGGATGCGCTCAGGTACAACCCCGGCTTTTCGATGGACCTTCTTGTGGACCTGAGTGTGCCCCTTGGTGAATACAACAAGGGCGAGGCGATAAACATGGGGACGAACCGTTTCTGGGGGCGCATAGGACTCCCTATGATTTACCAGATAGGCGATGTATGGGCCCCTGGACATCGGACTTCGCTGGAAATTCTCCCGGCCGTCATACTTTACGGTGATAACGACGACTATGGGCCTGGCGGAAACTTCACGCAGAGTACAGACCCGGGTTATAGCGTAGCTGCGCATTTGACCCATGACTTGAATGATGACATCTGGGTTTCTCTGGATTACACCTACATTCAATTGGGGGACTCGGAAGTTGGGCCTGTAAAAACTGACGGGGCCGACTTTTCAAGCCTGGGCGCAACCATTGGCACGCAAATCACACGAAACATGATGTTGACGCTGGGCTATCAGACGACCCTTGATGACGATGCCCCACGCGATGTCCAGATGAGCACATTCAGCTTTTCTTTAATTTTCTTCTGGGGTTCGTTAACCGATGGCCTGCACCGAATTGGCTCCGACGGGGAGTAATTGCTATGCACACGACAATGATTATTTTTGCCGGCGTTTACCTTATCACCTTCTATCTTATTACCCTGGCGATCAGTAAAGAGGAGGGCTAGCCATGGTTATGGGACACTACGCGACAGCCCTCATTCCCTACGCTTACGACTCTAACAGGAAGCTCGCACCGTTCTGGTTTTTCCTGCTTGCCACCCAGGCGCTACTTCATCATGGTGACGCTGGTACTCCTCGGCGTGGAGACGATAGAGCCCAGGGGAATATTTGACGCATCTTTCAGGCACATGGTTGTCGACATGACATACAGTCATGATATCGCCACGGTTTTGATGTGGACAATGCTATTTACCGTTATAGCGGGATTGGCTTTCAAAAGCCCAAGGTTGGCAATGATAGTCCTGGGTCTCACCCTACTGCACGAGGCCATGGACCTGTTGGTCGGGTTTGAACACTATTGGTTCGGCCAGCCATCATCTCCTGATGCGCCTGTCTTCGGTCTGGGCTTGTACAACAACGCTCCCGTTATCGGCATCTTTATTGAGTTGGCTGTCTGTGCCGGACTTATTATCTGGTATGTCAAAAAGCGTGCCTCAGTCGGCAAGCCTGTATCTGCTTTCACGCAACGTGTGCTTTGGGCTGTACTGGTAGGTTGCACCGTAACTCTGCTTCCGATTGCGAACCAATCGCTGGCTTCGTTATTCAGTTAGGGATTTCAAAGTTACTCCGGATAGCCCGCACTTAAATGACCAGCAGAAAAATGCAACGACCAAACACCTATGGCAGTGCTGGATACAAAACAAGCACATCGAAACTATAAAGGCGCATATACCGTGGGATACCGATTGAAAATATATATCACAGTATTTCTTTCTCTTGCTCTGTCCTCAACCCCGGGTTGGACGCAGGATTCTCGCAGTTCGGGTACCCAGAAGGCTAAGCCACCAAATATTGTCATCATCCTGGCTGATGACCTGGGTTTTGCAGACACGGGTATGTTTGGCAGTGAGATAGAAACGCCCAACATAGATAAACTCGCTGAAGAAGGTATACGTTTCACCAACTTCTACACCAACCCCATGTGCACACCAACCCGGGTCACACTGATGTCCGGCGTTGACCATCATGTGGCTGGCGCCGGTACGATGAGTATTCTCACCGCGCCCAACCAGATAGGCAAGCCGGGCTATGAAAGCTGGCTGAGAGCCGAATTCAAAACCCTCGGTGATGTCATGCGACAAGCCGGTTATGCGACCTATACTACCGGGAAATGGGATTTAGGGCGCACCCCCGATCTAATACCGAGAGCACGGGGATTCGATCGTGATTTTGTCATGGCTGATAGCCACGGCAGCCATTACAGCATGACGAATATTTACATGGAGAATCCGAAGCTTATCTTCACTGAAGACGGGAAGTATTTGAAGAACTTGCCAAAGGATTATTACTCTTCACGCACGTATACCGACAAAATGATTTCCTTTATTGAGGACGGAAGAAAAGAGGGCAAACCTTTCTTCGCGTATTTGGCATATCAAGCTCCACATGATCCCCACCATGTTGATGAGCCCTGGAGGAGCATGTATCGGGGCAAATATGATATTGGCTGGACTGCTATTCGTGAGGCCCGCTTTGAAGCGCAAAAGGAGTTAGGCATTCTCCCAGAAGGTACCGAGCTTGCCGAACGCTACTGGTACCTCCCTGATTCAGAACCTCTGGCGCCAATTGTACGGGCGACGCTGGGCCGGCACAAAGAGTTGTATGCAGGGCTAGTCAGCAATATGGATTATCACATCGGTAGATTTCTTAAGTACTTGAAGGACATCGGCCAGTATGAAAATACTATCTTTGTATTCTTTGGTGATAACGGACCAGAAGGTAATACGACATTTGAATCTATTACACAGCAAGGCTTAAAAAACAATATCTTTAGAGCCATGCATTGGTCGCAAGAGCATCACATTAACGTACTTGGTACACCCAACTCCTACCCTGAGTATGGCCCTGGCTGGGCGCAAGTTTCGACGACACCCCTTTATGGGCACAAATCTTATGCGGCGGAGGGGGGAATTCGTAACGGATTGATAATGAAGTTGCCGCACGCAAAGCATGCTGCAGGAAGTATTCGCAGAGATTTGATGCATGTCAGTGACATCATGAGCACATTCGCTGAGCTTACTCAGCAGGAAAATCCTAATGGGAATACCGCAGGCCGAAGCTGGCTGGGTATGATGAACAACCCCGATGCACAGGTTCGCACCGACCAGGATTGGATTGCTTGGGAACTCATGGGCTCCAAGGGCTTGCGGAGAGGCAAATGGAAGCTGCTGAATAACTGGCGTCCGTACGGAACAGGCGAGTGGCAACTATTTGACTTGACCAGCGACTGGGCTGAAAAGCATGACCTTGCCGGACAGTATCCTGAATTACTTAGAGAACTGGTTGATATCTATGAAAATGAATATTTGCCAAATAACAATGTAATTCTCGGAGATCGCTCGTCATCAGAAAGCCTGTGGTGGGATATGCCGCTGCGCTTCCCAACTGATAATAAATACCCTCCGTTTCTTTATCGTCAGCAGTATCATCCACCTGCCGATATGATGGCTGAGCCTAAAAATTAGGGCTCAGTTGTATATTAGCGACAGGCGTTATCATGCTCTCAGCGATGTCGGCAATTACAGAGGCTGAATCCTTCGCTTCACCTTGTCCCGGGTGGCACTCTGCTCGGTGGCACCAGAAATGTCCGCGTCGCTACCTTCTGTTCTTTCTGGCGCAGGTCACCCCGTCCAATCTGGGAAACCTGACATTTGCCCGGGCCGCCTTGTTGTAACGGTTACCCATGAGAGCGGACTGCACTTCATCCCAGAGTATTTTGTTCGCGATAGCAGTGTGTCCGCAATCGTTCAGTTATTCCCAATGTAAAAATAACTTCCACTCTCGACGTTGCTGTGAAAAATTCAGTTCCTAATTCTGCTCCAGAGTATTGGAAATTGTGCTTTTAAGTCGCCGTTTAATCAGCCTTTGAGGAAGGGTTGCCTTATCGTAATAAAGATTTGAAAAGGCGGTTATGTCGTTATAGGCAGCCCAGACAGAGCCTCCTTCATCTTCGAACACGAGTAGTTTTTGACAAAAAGCATCGAGCCCCAATTTGGGCGTGCTATTCATTGCTTTAGCTCCTGGCTCAGGAGCTCCAAATAATAGAAGCCGCGTAGGATTTAACTCAATGCCAATTTTTTTAGCATCATTTTGGTAGTCCAGTTCACCAAACCATATTGTGTCCGGAAGTGAGTTAATAGTTTCTTTCAGCCTTTCTATCGTGGTTTCGAAGTCGAAATCAGATTTTATCTTTACGATCGCGAAGTCTTTTCCTATCTGTTCTGTTTCGACTTCTGATATTGTGGAGTTCTCGACTAAGTTCAAAACGGAATCTAGTCTCTCCGAGTATTCCACCAACAAGCTGGCAGGTAAGTCATGGCGGCTCGCGATGAATTCAGCAGAAGTATAGGCCAATATCGCATCATTACCACCAGGTTCAGCATATGCCAGAAATTTGAAAGGAAGATCGAGCGCGATCAATTGACTATTGTTCTGAAGGATCCTTGAATTAACGTCAGGGTCAGAAAAAATCGTCGCTATAGAGGGTGGAGTATACGAGTTTTCCTTTTGGGCCATTCTGTGATGATCTAGGGTTAGCTTCCAGTCATACCCAACTATCGCGGACTTTATTTTTTCATCTAACGCATCTACTTTGGCAGAAATTTCGGATACTGCGGTCGAACCTTGGTGGGGTTCGTCTGTACAGGATAGAAGTGCAAATAGCGCGACGGTAATCGCGGCTCGGCGATAGATTTTCATAACGAAACATCCTCATTTGTATGAAGAAAGACGTCCACAGTCTCCTCGATGTCATTATTTAGCAGCTGGAACTGTTCTCAACCACCCACTCAGAAACCATTGAAGCAAATTCATCGCTTCTGTCCTGGTATGAAAAATGTCCGCAGTTTTCGAAAACAGTAAGTTTGCTTTTTGGAAGAAGTTCGTGAATTCTTTTGCCCGTCTGGACGAGCAGCAACTGATCGAGGTCTCCCCAGAAAATTTGTATGGGTATTTGAATTTCTGACAAGTGCGGCTGGATTGATTCGATTATTTCCGGATAGTTGCGAAACCACTCCATGACGGAGCCGATCCTGCCTTTATAAGACGAAACGTAGTCGGCGAGCTCTTCAGTACATGGGGTGTAATTGACATAGCAAAGCTTGTTTGCCCCCGCCACAAATGTTCCCGCTCCACCAATTCGAAAAATGAGACGCCACAAAGCCGAATCAACCATGCGATCTATGATGGAACCATTAAATGTGGGTGATACGCATGGGCCATCGCCTATTACAAGGCTTATTGCACGGCAGTCGTCTCGCAACGCGTAGTGAAGCGCCACTGGCATACCAATGTCGGGGCCTACCAAGTGGAAATCAGAGATATTCACCTGACTGATAAACTCGGCCAGAATCTGACTTTGCTTTTCGGTATTCATCACTTCGGCGCCGCCTTCACTGCCCCCAAACCCGGGTAGATCATAGGCAAAGAGCTGGAAATTCTGGGACAGCAGCGGCCAGATTTGCTCATAACAAAAGATGCTTTGTGGCAATGGGTTGAGAAGCAAGATGGTCGGCTTGCCTTCGACGCCGCCTCGCGCGAAACGAATTTTTTTGCCCTCTACCTGCATGTATTCGGGTTTGATATGAAAAGCATGCTGCTGGGCATGCATGAGCACTGTTGACTTGAGGCGTGCATTTCGGACAGCCTTGTATTCAGGGGTAATCAACATCAACGCACTTGCGACAAAGCGATCAAGCGCTTTTATCTGATTGTGTTTCTTAGTCATCGTAGAAAACTCTCTTTTGTGTGAAGCGGGTCAGGTGGGACTTTGACGTTAGCTTCGTCCGGCCATATCGGAACGTCAGGTAATCTTGGGCTGTTTTTTCAAAATCAATGCCCTCCCAGAACCAAGGTCTGCACCGGTAGGAGCAGGGCTTGTATGCGTAGAATCATTGCGTGGACCACGCCAATGGTGTCGATGGCATGGAGCCCTAGCCAGCGCATGGTGCCAATATCAGGGTCCT
>JAURPI010000002.1 GCA_030835385.1 Alphaproteobacteria bacterium
AAACCTATATGCCAACAGCCGAACAAGAAGCTGAATGGCAGAAAGATCGGGATCGCTTTATCGACCTCACCTATTCGCCGCTGCTGCGCGAAGGAGACCTTCCCGTCTCCGCAGCCTTCACACGCGAAAATAAGTAAGTTTCAGTCTAGAAAGAGGAGGTCATCTCATGATTGACCGTCGTACACTTTTTGGCGCATCCGCTGCCGTGATGTCAGCTGTCGGTGCGTTGTTCGGCTCGAAGTCCGCGTCTGCGGCATCAGCGCCGATGTCAAAGTTTAAAGGGGACTATGAGCCTCGAGGCACCAATGAGCGATTGGAACGGTTGCCGCTTCTAGATCTGGAAAGCTATGACAACTTTCTTACCGGCTTGCGGGTTTGGTCGAGCAGCGCCTCTGGAAGGACGGCCCGCCGTCGTTTCAACGATGCTTTGAAAAATGCCGGACTCGATCCACGTGAGGATCTTCCGCTAGAAAAGATTTTCCCCCACGTGGAGAACGATGCCTATCTTGGTACGGCTGCACGATTGCGCACCAGTGGCCAGCAGCTGATGTGGACGGCGTTGCAAAAGCATTATCATGATAATGCTGACACCTACCTTGATGAACTGGAAGCGACGGACAATATCGGTCCGGGCAAATTAGAGCTGAACCCGGACATGCATATTCCGGAGTATACCAAGTACGAAATACACATTCAGCCTGGTGGTTATGTTGGTGATGCGTTTGCCGGGTATATCTATCAGTACGGCACGTACAATTTTTACCGTGGTGAAAACTATCAAGATGAAATTCATCGCAACATGGCGTCTCAAATGGCTACCCCGAAAGACGGGAAGGTTTTGCGCATCCTCGATATGGGGTGTAGCACTGGTCAGTTGACCGCCGCGCTTAAAGAGCGTTTTCCCGATGCGGAAGTTTGGGGAATTGATATCGGTGGACCGATGGTTCGCTACGCTCATATGCGATGTGTGGACTTAGATATCGGTGCTAATTTCCGGCAGGCGTTGGCGGAAGATACCAAGTTTGAGGACGGTTATTTCGATATCGTGACCTCTTACATCATGCATCACGAAGTCACCGCGGAGAAATCCATAGAAATTATCAACGAGGCTTATCGCGTATTGAGGCCCGGCGGTGTTTATTTCCCGATTGACTTTGAGACGGGAGCTGGCCGTGGCCGAGGCAAAAACGCCTACAGTCGATTTAGCTCATGGCGCGATCACCGCTGGAACGAAGAAGTGTGGCGGCCGGATTATTCGTCCGTCGACTTCAACGGTGAAATGCGTAAGGCCGGCTTTGATGTTGTCGACGAAGGCCCGCCAGCATGGCGCAGCCGATATAACGTGCTTGGCACTAAGCCTGCTTAAAATCTACGCGGAATCTAAATCAAGCAGCGGCGCGGACTGATCACTCAGTTCGCGCCGTTTCTCGTTGAGTAATTATTTAGACGTCTTCGGCGAGAAGCTCGTCCATCAGCTTGTAAAAGTCGCTCTTGAATTCCTCATGGTGTTCACAGGTCGCTGGGCCGGGGAATCCTGTGTGGATGTGCCGTACTTCACCTCTACGGTCGATGATAATCATGGTCGGGGAGACCAATACCGCATTGATCATCGGCAGAGTCTTGGCGGCGGCCTCCTTATCCATAACCCCAGCGATAAGCATTGGATATTGAATGTCGTACCGGCTCACATATCGGCGGTAAGCGCGAGACGCTTCATCGAATTCCGGCGAGTACCCATACATCAATCCGATTTCTTCTAGGTCGCGATCCTTGTTCTCATTGAAGTAGGGTGAGAAGAAAGCCGATTCATCATGGCAGGTTGGGCACCAGCTACCACCGATGGCAACAACCACAACTTTGTTGGCGAACCGCTCGTCTGACAGCGAGACCATATTGCCGTCGAGGTCGGGAAACGAGAACTCAAGGCCGTCGTATCCCTCTTTGATGTAGGTCAGCTTAGTTGCGTCCGCTAAAGTAGCCTTTGCATCACGATGGGCTGACCAGTCGGCAATAAACCCTCCGGACAGCGAATATGACTGGCCACTGAGAGTGCCATCTTCGTTAAGGGTGCCGCGCCACAACGCGCCGGCGCCGCCACAAAAGGTCGACATATAAAGATCGTTGCCGCGGAGTTCGCCAGTCAAAAACCGTGAGTCTCCGGTCGTTACTATGGACGCACCCACCACGACTTCGCCATCATCTGAAAGCTTAAGCATCCCAGGTGTGGCTTCTGGTGAGTATGCCACGTTGACCCGACTCATAGCCCAGCGCCCATCTAAGTTTTCTGCTGGTGCTGCGGCTTCCGAGAAAAAGCGATGGATTTGACCGTGCTGAGCGGTAAAGGGAGCAACAGTTGTTCCTGTTGGCCTTTTAAATTGAATGACGCCCTGCATGCTGCCGTCTTTTACGATCGCGCCGGCGATGCGATGACCATATGAAGGAAACTCAATGGAGAGAGATGTACCTAGAACGTTGGTGGCTTAGGCTTCCATACGTTCCGGACCATTTAAAGGTCGCGGTCCAGTCATCGCCCGAGCGGACCAATTCCATGTTGAACGGCAGTTCACCAATGGGTGTATCGACGACAACGCGCCAATCTCCTGTCGGTACTGTTGCGATGTCTGCAGGTGTGTCTTCGGCAGCATAGCTCGAAGCCGTTACGAATACATGAGACGCTGCGAGTAATCCTGTGGTCGCACGCATGACCGTTCTCCCTGGTCCGCTGTTTCGGATAAGCGGGCAGTTAAGCCCAGGGACACTTTAGTGCGCCAGCTTTTCGATCAGGTCGGTCATAAAGCGGGTACCAAGTTCGACCTGCTCTAACGTTATGAATTCGTTGGGTTGGTGAGCCTGGGCAATGGATCCGGGGCCGCAAATCACCGTCGAGAGCCCGGCTTCCTGAAATTGACCCGCTTCTGCGGCAAAGCTCACTGCCCGGACAGTGTTGTCCCCTGTCAACTGACGGCACAGCTGTTCGGCTTCCGAGTCGGTTTCGAACTGGAGGGCGGGGGTGCCAGCTCTGACTTGAATTTCGATATCGCTGTTGGGCCCTGTTTTGCGCATATCGGGAACGACGATTTCTCGGCAAAAGGTTTCGAAACGGTCGATGTACGCTTGCGGGTCGTCTCCCGGAAGAGATCGAATATCCCACGTGAGTTGGCAATGGCCTGCCATAATGTTGAGGGCTGTTCCCCCTTGAATGACATTCACCGTCATCGTTGTGTGGTCGGGCTCAAAGTTTTTATCTTTGGTTGACCCTGCGGCGTTCTCTGCGGTCATGTCTGCAACAAACTGAATTAATTGTCCGGCCGCCATCACAGCGCTGTGGCCCAACTGTGTTTGTGATGAATGAGCTTCTTGACCGGTGATAAGTGCATTCACCGCTGTGACGCCTTTATGGGCGGTGACAACTTTCATATCGGTTGGTTCGCCGACTATGACGGCTTTAGGTAATGGCAGCTGTTCGCGAATGAGTTTGATCAATGACGGCACACCGGCGCAGCCCACTTCTTCATCGTAAGAAAAGGCGAAATGGATGGGTACAGGCAGATTGGCCGCAATCATATCCGGCAAAGCTGCCAGGCTGATGGCGAGAAAGCATTTCATGTCGCAAGTGCCGCGTCCAAAAAGTTTGCCGTCATTTTCGGATAGGGTAAAGGGCTCTGTTTGCCATTCTTGGTCGTCTATGGGGACTACATCTGTGTGACCGGAGAGAACCACTCCGCCTTCGACCATCGGACCAATGGTTGCGAGCAAGTTGGCCTTGGTGTTGTCTTCGTTATGCACCAATCGGGCCTCAACGCTGTATTCTTTAAGGCGTTCTTGAACGTAAGCAATGAGCTGCAGATTAGAATCCCGAGACACCGTAGGAAATGCTACGAGTTGAGCCAGTTCAGCGCGTACATCTACAACAGCAACCATTGATCAGCCGCCCCGCCGCCATTTGGTGCCGTCCGGTCCATCTTCTAGGGTAATTCCACGTGCGAGGAGGTCGTCACGAATGCGATCAGATTCCGCGAAGTCTTTATTGGCCCGGGCGGTTGTGCGCGCGTCGACCAGAGCATCAATCTCTGTGTCATCCTCGTTGCTACCGCCCTTGAGCCATGATTCCGGGTCTTGCTGTAGCAGTCCGAGGAGACCCCCACTTTTCAACAGCAAACCTTTGAGCGAAGCGCGTTCACTATCTTCGCTGGAGGTGTTCGCTGATTTGCACAGTGACGAAAGCTCAGCCAGCGCTCGCGGTGTATTTAGGTCATCGGAGAGGGCGGAGAGCACATTCGGGCAGGGGGTTGCATTGTCGGCCATGTCGACATCGCTCAGATTATCGAGTGTTCCGTATAGTCGGTCGAGGGTGCTTTTCGCCTGAGCGAGCAGATCTTGAGTCCAGTCCAGCGGTTGGCGGTATTGGGCAGACAAAAGCGCAAAGCGAATGGTCTCGCCGTTGTGGCCAGCGGCAAGCAATTGGTCCACCGTGACGATGTTGCCTAAGGACTTGGACATTTTGTCAGCGTTGACTGACAAGAATCCGTTGTGCAGCCAGTGACGTGCCAGCGGTGCGCCACCATGGGCGCATGTGCTCTGCGCCACTTCGTTTTCATGGTGGGGGAAAATCAAATCATGTCCACCGCCGTGAATGTCGATGGTTTCGCCCAGGTGTTTCTCGATCATCGCCGAGCATTCGATATGCCATCCCGGCCGTCCGCGTCCCCAGGGGCTGTCCCAACCGGGTAGATCGTCACTTGACGGTTTCCATAAAACAAAGTCGCCGGGATTCTTTTTGTAGGGTGCGACTTCCACCCGTGCTCCGGCAATCATATCTTCCTTCTCGCGGTTAGAAAATTTGCCGTAGGCATAGAAGGACGTGACGTCAAACAGCACATGCCCCTCGGCCGCGTAGGCATGTCCCTCGGTAATTAGGGATTCCATCATCGCGATCATTTCGCCAACGTGCTGGGTCGCGAAAGGTTCTATTGTTGGCGCTAGAACACCAATTGCGCTTATGTCGTCGTGGTAATGTTGTGTGGTGACCGACGTGATTTCGGAAATTGGTTTGCCCGTTTCCTTAGATTCTTTATTAATACGATCATCGATATCGGTGATATTGCGGGCGTAGACAACGTGATTCGCACCATAAACATGACGGAGCAGCCGGAACAGCACGTCAAACACCACGGCTGGGCGAGCATTACCGATATGAGCGCGGCTATAGACTGTCGGGCCACACACATACATCGTCACCCGGGTGGGATCGACAGGGGCAAACGGCTCTTTCTTGCGCGTTAGAGTATTGTGCAGCGTTAGGGTCATCATGGCCCGGGGTTTAGCCGAAAACCGCCTCCGGCTCTAGTCCCGCTCTTTTTTGACTGTCACACAGACCCTTGAGAATCGTGCCGGTTCGGCCTAAATGAACGCCAGATAGCCGTGGAGGTGGTCGTATGACCCATGAGAAATCCCCTTTTGCCAGCCGTCAGACCATCGAACAGGTCGAAGAAGGCGCGGAATTGGCACCAAAATTCGACGCGAATGGCCTTATTGCCGTCGTGACCACCGATTCAGAGACCGGCGAACTGCTCATGCATGGCTATATGAATGAAGAGGCCCTGACCAAGACCATAGAAAGTGGTGAAGCCCATTACTGGAGCCGCAGCCGCCAGGCTTTGTGGCACAAGGGAGCGACGTCGGGTCTGACCCAAGAAATCGTTGAGATGAGAATTGACGATGACCAAGACGCCGTCTGGTTGCGAGTTAAAGTGGCCGGCTCCGGTGCCAGCTGTCACGTTGGATATCGCTCGTGCTTTTATCGTGCGATCCCAACTGGAATCCCCGTAGAAGACGCTTCTAAGCTGCTTGAGTTCAAAGAAGACGATAAAACCTTTGACCCAAAAGCTGTCTACGGTGACGCGCCGAACCCGACACAGCTTTAGTTACCAGCCAATCCCATAATAGGTCAGTATTCGTCGGGCGTTGTCTTCAATCCGGCTGTCATAACCGCGTAGGTGTTTGAGCTCGGGCACGCGGATCGTCTTGTGCAATTCAAATGGATTTCCACCAGACGCCATTGCGGTCTGTGTTGCCTCCATCAGCGCTTCAAGATATTCGCGGCGTTCCGTCACCGCTGAGGGGTGAGACAGCAAAGCGCCATGCCCGCCTATCACGGCGCGATAATCCAGCGCCTCGATTTCTTTAAGCGTGCGTACCGCAGTGATGCGGCGCATAGTCGGGCATGAACCCCAGTGGAGCACCGCCTGACGTCACCAAATCAACAATGAACAAAAAGTCTCCCGCATCAGGCCGCATCACAACCATGCAGTCGCCATGATTGGGGCCGAAATACATCAGTTCCATTGAGCGTCCGCCGACTTCTAAGGTGTAGTCATCGGAAAACGTTACATCAGGCATCACAATGTTGGGGTTGGGTCGATCATAAAAATGCCTGACGCAGTTTTCGTGGGCGATGAAGGTTGCGCCTTCATCTTTGAAAATCTGGCCACCTTGCACATGATCCCAATGCTCATGGCTATAGACCACATGAGTTACAGGTTGGTCGGTCACCTCAGCGATCGCCTCGCGCATTAGCTTGGCGTGGGTTTCGCTCACTGGATCGGTAGCAATTACGCCGTCGTTTGTCACCATGAAGATACTGCGCGTACCAGTGTTGCGAAACGCATAAACACCATCGGCCAGTTTGGTGGTGCTGTGACCGGCCAGAGCAAATCCATTCCAGGCCCTATTAGGCGCTGGTTTCATAAGTTCTTCTAGGCTCGGGCCGTCTTCCCAGGCCAGAGCTGGCGTTACGGCCAACACCGCTACAAACGCTATGTTTGTGATACCGCGTTTCATTGTCACCAACTCATCATGTGAGACATGTTACCAGCCCATCGTGAGGTAGTGATAAATGCGCTCGGCAGCGCGACGTATGTGGGTGTCATAGCCGCGCATCTCGCGAAACTCTTTAGGCAGTTCGATATTGTCGTAGAGTTCCTCTAGGCGCTGGCCATTTGCAATGCCTTCTTGGACGGCTTCCATAAGCGCTTCCATATAGCGCCGACGCTGCACCATGGCTTCTTTCGGGGCGACCGGAATGCCGTGACCGCCAACAAATTCTGTCCAATCGTCTCTAGCTTCAAGCTCGTGCAAAGTGCGGACCCATTCGCCCGGGTCATAGTCAGGCATAAATCCAAGACCGACAGAGTAGGGGGTAACCAGGTCGTTGATATAAAGCACATCCGTGCCATCGACATGCATCACGAGCATGCAATCGCCATGATTATAGCCGAAGTACATCAGCTTCAGCGTTTTATCGCCTAGGGTAAGGTTGTGATCGCCAGTCACGGTTTGATCTGGCATCACCAAATCCTCGTTAGGATGGCGGATAAAATGCGGAATGCATTTGTCATGACTGATAAAGGTCGCGCCTTCGTCCTTAAAGATTTGTCCGCCGAGTACGTGGTCCCAATGCTGATGACTATAGATCACATACTTCACTGGTTGGTCTGTAACCTCAGCGATTGCTGCGCGCATATCCATGGCGTTCTTTTTGCTCACGGGGTCGGTCGTGATCACACCATCGCTGGTCACCACAAATAGGCTGCGGGCAGAGAAGGCACCGTAGGAGTATACTCCCGGGGCAACTTCCGTTGTGGTCTTAGTAAAAAGATCGAGTGGCTGCGCGCCTACTGGGCTTGTGGCGGCAAAACAAATTGCAGTTAGAATGAGTAAGACGCGCATTGGAGTGCTCCAGTACTAAGGTGAGACGCCAGCTATCCGTTGTTGGCGAATACACGGGAACGCTGGCATTTGCAGCCAGACCAGGCTGTCGTCGGCCTGCTGGCGCCGGGCGTAGCAGGTCCATGTACCGGTTTGATCAATGATCAATTCGTAATCGACCCATGTCTCGAGGACATCGCAGGCTTGGTGTCTCATGCGGGAGACGAGAGTGTCGTTGTGTCGGGTGACGTCAAGCATACAGCCATCTCGATCTACTTTGATGTCACTCATCGTTAATCGTTCAGCGCGGGCGAGGTCAGTATGTGCCCCTTGTAATGAGTCGACATCCGTTGGATTGAGCAGCAGTAAACGAACGCCGCCGTCTTCAGGCCAGAATGAATAGATGCGAATACGTGTGATGGAAGAAGGGTCGTTGTCTTTAAACTCTTCTAGGTAATAAAGCGTTTCGCCAAGTGTTGGGTTAGAGAGGGGCTTAATAATCGTCGTTAGTGCGAATGCATCCGTTATACCATCGATCGACGCCAACTGTGCTTCATTTGTGTAGGTGCCAGGCAAGAGGCGCGCGATATCGCCAATAATGGAGCCTTCTGTGTCTGCGACTGTTGTGCTGGATGCGGTCACCAGGACAAAAAAGAGCGTCACAAAGCGTGTTACTTGAAACATTTTTTACCAGCCTATCGGGTCGTAGTGTGAATGCATTGTGTGTTTGCCGCCAGTTGTGTCGGACGGTCGGGTCTTCAATAATAGGATCATAATAGGCTCACAGAGAGCCGGGTCAAAAAAAGGGGCATTTCAATGGCTAAGAGCGGTTATGCAGGTGCTATGCGGATGGCGACGGTCGGGGTGACTGATCTCGACAGAGCTTTGACTTTGTTTCGCAATATTATGGAGCTCAAGGTCGAGCGCGAGGGCTATTTGTCAGGGTCTTTGCTTGCGGCTTGGGGCTTGGACCAGGGTATATCGGGCCGATTCGTGGAACTGTCTTGCAAGGGGTATTCGCTTGGTTGGTTACGCTTGGTTCAATATCAGCCGCGTGCGACTGAAAAAGTCCGACTCGATTTTGGCGAAGAAAACGCCGACTCCGGCACTGATGTGGGCGTAAAGGCGATCGACTTTTATGTCTCCGACCCTATCGCGCCTTACGTCGAAAAAATCGAACACGCCGGTTATACATTCCGGTCGCCTCCAGTCAAACATCAGATTGGAAGTACAGTCAGCGAAGAGTGCCTATTCTCCGGTCCAGATGGCGTGCCCATTTTGATTATGGTGGGGCACGTCCATGCGGAAACGTCCATGCGTCCCGGATCGCCCGATGGACCCTTCTCTGAAATTCCAACTATTTCTGTCGTTGCAGGTGATCTCGATGAAACACGGCGGTTTTATAAAGACGGTCTCGGTCTTGTTGCGGTTGCCGACGACGAAACCGGCGACGAGTACCGCGATAAGGTCGATGATCTAACTGGCGTGCCTCACGGTACACGGGTTCACTTTCTGTTGTGGGCCGATGAAGGCGAAGCCAGTGGCAAAATACTCTGCGTCCATTTCTTCGAACGTACGGGCAAACGTCTGACCGATCGCATGAAACCCGGGAAGCTCGGGTTCTCATTGTTGACGCATGATACGGATGATCTTGATGCCTTGCATGAACGCTTAGGCACCATGGGGTATAAAATTGTTCAACCGCCGGTCGATATCCACGGTGACGGCGACCCTTACCGCATGATGTTGGTTCTCGGTCCGAACGAAGAAATGTTTGAATTTACACAGCGCTAATGAGATTCTGCGTCTATGGAAATACGGCACGCTGAAGAAACAGACATTGTTGCCTTAGTGAACTTGTTTGAAACCTATGTAGAGGTGCAGGGCAAAGAACACTATTCAAACGAGCAGGTCCATGCTTAGGCAATCCGTGCGACGGAAGAAACCTTTGACGACTTTATCCTCGGCCCAACCACGTTTGTGGCATTGGGTGATACAGGCCCCATGGGGTTTTGCGGATATGCCCGTGACGGCCATATCACGTCTTTATACATCCACCCAAATAGTGAGGGGCAGGGCGTTGGACGAGCGCTGCTCACCCACGTCCTAGAAGATGCGAGAGCGCATGGCGTCACAGATTTCTATGTAGAAGCCAGCGAGATGGCGTTTCCTTTGTTTGACGGGCTTTGACGACATCAGCATTGGTGACGTCAAATTCAAACGCCAATTTCTGAAACTTAAGGGCTGAGTCCAACTAGAATATCAGCGCATCCACACCAGCAATCACGGCGGCGTATCGGGCCCCCTTGCCGATGGCGACCAAAATCAGAAAAATATCAAAACGAACCCTTAAAAGACCGGCGATCAACGTTAACGCATCTCCGCCCAGAGGCAGCCAAGACATCAACAAAGACCACACGCCGTATCGATTAAACCAGGCTTCCGCTTTGTCCATTTGGGTGGGTGATGCGGGAAACCACGATCTGTCGCGGAACTGGGAGGCATAACGCCCCAGTCCCCAATTTATCGCCGCGCCGAGAGTGTTGCCGGTGGTTGCAGCCATCCAAAGAGGAAGGCGAGGGATGCTTTCATCGGCTAGAGCGGCGGCGACCACCACCTCTGACGAGAGGGGCAGGATGGTTGCGGCGAGAAACGCTGTTCCGAAAACAGCCGTGAGGATGAAAAACATAGGAGCGGGCTATCAGCCCGCTCGAGTGAGATCAAGTCCGGTGGTCTTTGCTGGGTCGTCCCAAGGATTATGACGAGGGAAAGAATGGGTTGAGAGGCGACGGTCCACCCAAATCGTTCGAAGGACCAGCCAAGCTGGGGACCAGCACGAGCGTCACCAGAAGCATGGTGAATCTGTGTGTCATATAGCACCAACGCATCAACCACAGGTTTGGTTGCGTCGTTAAGGGCAGGCGCCAATCAGTTAGGTTATTAGTTAAAGATGCGCCAGACCCCATCTCGTTGCATGCAGGCAATGCCGTAGGCGGTTTCGCTCTGACCCCCCTATAAGAAGAATGGTAGTCTGACCATCGGGGCTTCTAATCTCTATTTCAGACTGATCAGTCATCCGGGGCCCTTGATAAATACTGGTTACACAGATGTTAGAGTTTTGCGTTTTGCGATTGAACCGTCTCTATTGGCAATGTTTGTGTCATAGAATCTAGCTGAATCCCGGCCTTGGCTTGTCTGCCGTGCGGCCCTAAGCTCCGGCGACAGGGAGAAACAAAAATGATCACATACCGCGCCTGTGCGCTTCAATTTGCTTGCTACCCTATCAATGATTGCCCAGACAAGGAATCAGCCCGTGCGATGATCATGGATGCCATCACCCGGGTCGGGCGCTTGGTGCCCGGCGCCAAGCACATGGGTGGCACAGATATGAAACTGATCGTTTTGCCAGAATATGTGCTGACCAATTTCTCCATGGGGATTGTGCCTGATCAGTGGCGTGATTGGGCGGCGCTGGATACCGATGGTCCGGAGTATGAAGCGCTGGCGAAGGTTGCTCAGGACAATGACATATACCTTTGCACCAACGCTTATGAGCGCGATGAAAAATTCCCCGACACTTATTTCCAAGCCTGTGTGATCTTTGATCCATCTGGGAACGTTGCGCTGCGTTACCGACGGCTGAACTCTATCTACACACCTACACCGCATGACTACTGGGATCGCTATCTCGATCTGTATGGCCTAGATGCGGTGTTTCCTGTCGCCAAAACACCCATTGGTAATTTGTGCTCTGTGGCGTCGGAGGAAATGCAGTATCCCGAACTAATACGCACCTTTGCTCTGCGGGGCGCTGAAGTGTTGTGTCACCCGTGTGCAGATCCGTTGAATTTAGCGCACAACCCGAAGAATGTGATGAAGCAGGCGCGGGCGATTGAAAACTTGATGTATGTGGTCTCAGCAAACCTCTCGACCCATAAACCGTTTCCAATGGGGGAGCACACCTGCGATGGCGGTTCACGCATAGTTGATTTCACGGGGCGCGTACTGGCGGAGGCGGGGCAAGGCGAAAGTATGACGGCGACCGCGGATATCAATCTCTCTGCATTGCGCTACTACCGCAATCGGCCCGAGATCAATAACTTCCTGACGCGCCAGCGCACAGATTTATATCGCGACACATACGCCCAGGAAATTTGGCCGCCTAACAGCTTGGCTGACCGTCCACCGTCGCGGGATCACATGTCGGGTGTGCAGCGTGACGTTATGGCGCGCCTAAAAGCCGCTGGCATTATTGAGACAGAAGGAACCTAATGCCGAAAGTCTTTCTAACTGGTGCCAATCGCGGCATAGGATTAGGTTTCGCCAAGGTCTACCTCGAGGCGGGGTGGCGGGTCATTGCGGCGGTGCGTAATCCTGAGGCCGCTGATGATCTTAAAAACCTGGGGGCGGATTATGACAATCTTTTGTCGATCCACCCGCTCGACCTTGCTGACCTGACGTCAATTGACGCTTTGGCAAAAGAACTCCGAGGCGTGACGATTGACGTTCTGCTCGGCAACGCGGCCAAGACCGATAACCCTATGGATGAGTTTGGCAGCACCAACTACGACGCTTGGGTTGAGGCCTTTCAGGTCAATTGCATGGGTCAGATGAAATTAGCAGAGGCCTTTGTTGGGCATGTCGCCGGCAGCGACCACAAGAAGATGTTTTTTGTCTCAAGCCGTATAGGTGCTAGGCCGCCAGCTGGGTTGGTGTTGTTCCGGTCTTCTAAGTCGGCTCTCAACCAAGTGGTGATGCAACTGTCTCTTACTCTTGGGCCGCGCGGTATTGCGGTGGCGTGCGGTCATCCAGGCTTTGTGAAATCAAAGTCCACCCTTAGCATGGGTGTGTTTGAAGCTGAAGAGAGTGCTGGGTATCTCAAAAAGATCATCGATGATTTAACCGTTGAAACGGCCGGACAGTTTTTTGATCCTGATGGATCGGTTCTGCCTATCGTCACCCGGCAAATGAATCCAAATGCATTCGGTGCCAAAGCACCAGACGCCTGGGACGAGCAAGCAAAGAAGCGGGACGACGGGGAGAGTTAATCACTCCACGCGTTTGGTCGTCCACGCCACAATGTCCTCCGTGGTGCGTTGTTCCCAACCGATCAAAGAATGTGGTGCGCCATCGTCGTACCAGTGATACTCAGCTTTCCCACCTGCGGCGCGGGCAAATTCTTTCAGATACGGCAGGTCAACGAACGGATCCAAGTTTCCGGCGATGGCCAATACGGGCACTTTAATGTTGCGCATTTCTTTTGTGTGCACAGTGTTGGCATTTGGTCCCCAGTGAGACAGGAAGCTGGCGGCCACTTGTGGTCGTGGTCGGGCCGGTCCTTGAGGCGCAGGGGGTGGGCTGCGGAAAGACTTATTCACCAAAACCCGATTGCCGTCACCGGCCGCAACCGCCGCCTCGGCTTGCGCCACTAATTCATCATAAGCGTCCTTGCCGAATCCTTTCTCTGCCCAGGTCGGGGCGTTAGCGGTAGGGGCCAAGTAGATCATGCCTTTGACGCGTGAATCTTTTGATGTGTTTAGGTACCGCGTAATGCGAATGCCGCCCCAGCTATGTCCAGCCATGACGATCTTGTCGTAGCCCTCGCTCTCAAGCCAATCGGCCCAGGCTGCAAAGTCAGGCATTTCTGACTCCAGCGTGGCGCGGATGATGTTCGTACCGCTGCCACTGGTTTGTCCGGCCAAACAGGCATGACCGGCTTGAGCCAGGCGGACGCACAGCCAATGGTTCGAGCTCCACATGATGTCACCGCCATAGCCGTAGACCACCATGAACGCCGTCTTACCCAGACCCATGCCGATAGTCGGTGCGTAAAACACACCCGAGCGTTCGCGGCCTGTAGCCGTTTGCGTATCGACAAAGCGTGTGGTGATCGCGGGTCGAGGTCCGAGTCCGATGTCAATCAACCAATCGCTGGTGTCTTTTGAGGCGGTCGCACGCGCGCCTTGGAACAAATGTCCGACGCCGCCCTCGTACCATCGCAAATCAACGAGAGGGGCATTCACGGCTGCCGCTTTGAGTTCTTCCAAATACGGCATGGTAACGAAAGTGTCTTCATCACCCGATAACAGAAGCAGCGGCACTTTGATATCGGCCTGCCACACCGTGTTTCGTGTTTGCGCAGCCGGTCCCCACCAGTTGAGCCAATTGCGTGCTGTTTGCAGGGAGGCGCTCTCACCCCCTGGCGGCGCTGGGTAGGACGGCTCGTACACTTCGTAAATGATCTGGTCGCCACGTCCTTCGGACACCAATTTTGAATGGCGGTCCACGACATCGAGGTATCGGTCTCGGCCCATATTGGCCTGCATCCATTCGGGCAGATCACGGGTCGGCGCATAGTGGACCATGGCTTTGACCCGGTTGTCCTGGGTGTCGATCATGTAACGGGTAATCCGGATTGAACCCAGGCTATGCCCGGCGAGGATGATGTCCTGGGCTCCAATTTGGGCGAGGAAATCAACAGCAGCTTTGATATCAAGTGTCGCCGTTTCGAAGGGTTCGCTGCGATAGGTGCCTGCACTGCGCCCAGATGAATGTCTTGAAAGAGGGCTCACCACAGTATAGCCGAGGCGCGCGAGGTGTTCGCCAGCCCAGCGTGGCGCACAGCAGCCTCGGGCGGGATGTCCTCCTGGACCGCCATGGTGAATCACGACGCCGGGGTTGTGCGTGTTCATTCCCGATGACGGATGCATCAGCATCGCAGGAACCTGCGCATCGTCGTCGGTCAGCAGTGTAATTACATTTGAGGTGATATCTTGCCCGAGCGCCGGAGTGGCAACGAGCAACAAAAGACCCGCGATCAAGCGGCGGCAGAGTGCAGTCATAGTGGTCCCTCCTGTTCTGGTAATCAGTCTACCCTCCGCTGACCCAGAGTCACAGTTTCACGACTTTATAAGTCTCGTGCTTGACCCTCTGCGCTCACCCCCTTAAGCACGGCAGACCACCGAAAACACCTGGGACATTGCCATGACTAGTAACGACCGCATCGGCGCAATTGATATCGTCGTCAACATCCGCACACCTCGCGAATTTGAAGAAGGCCGCATTTCTTCAGATTCTTCTTTTCAAGAAAAAGTCCGCCAGGACGGCTCAATCCGCCAAGGGGTTGAGATAGAAGATTACATCAAGCTGATGGACGAGGCGGGCATAGACCGGTCTTTTCTGATTGCCGTGCGCTGCGGTGACCTTAACGTCAAAGGGTCGACCGAGGTTACGTATGAGCGCATTGCTGAAGTGCTGCAAAAGTACCCAGATCGTTTTTCGGGACTGGCCGGTATCGATCCGACCAAAGGAATGACCCAATTGCGTGAACTTGAGGTTGCCGTGAACGACTATGGTTTTGTTGGTGCGCATTGGTACCCCCACTGGTTCGCCATGGCGCCCGACGAAGCTCAGATCTACCCGACGTATGCCAAGTGTTGCGAGCTTGATATTCCGATCATGATGCAAGTTGGTCAGAATCTAATCTATTCAAAGGATCGCCGACTACCTTCCGTCGGTCGGCCCATTACGCTTGATCAAGTGGCTATCGATTTTCCAGAACTCAAGATCATCGGTATTCATCTTGGCACACCCTGGGCAGATGAAATGATCGCCATGTGTTGGAAGCACGAAAACATTTACATGGCCGGGGATGCTTATGCGCCGAAGTATTGGCCGCCGGCTGTTGTGCACTACGCCAATACCTACGGTCAGGATAAATTCTTGTTCGGCACGGATTTTCCTGTGGTTGATCCCCGCCGGGCAATCAAAGAGGTCGATGGTCATGAATTTCGGGATATTCCAAAAAAGAAAATCCTTCGTGACAACGCAATACGGATTTTTAAATTGCCCGATTCACCGGTCTTAGCAGACGAGAATTAGGGTGTTAGAGTCGTCGTGCATGCGGCAGCGGGTTTTCCCAAGCACCGCCGCAATGCGACACAGCGAACCGGCGCGTGTGCGGGCTCCACAGGTGGAAGGTTTGTCAGTCGCGGTTTGTGGGATCATTGTGGCGAAGGCAGCTCGTTAGCGGCGCGGGCGTCTTTTGCCCGCCAAGTGCGATAGCGCGCGAGCGTTTCGATTTGACGCAGGGTGGCGTTAGCAGCGCGGCAGGCATCCGTAATGGTGGCGCCTAAGTGACCTGGTTGACTTGTTCGTGTAATCGCCCGGCTCATTGCTGCCATCGCTAATTCGAGGCTGGCGACCAGTTGAGCGGCACTCAGGGATTCAACCGCGTCACCCTCTTTGGTTAGACCAAGCCCGGCGGCGAGGGCCCCGTTCTCTTTTTTGGCGGTGTCTAAGTCACCGGTTGAATCGTCACCGTCGCCTTAAGACGTAGGGGACGTTTGTACCGTATTGCCAATTTATCGGATGATATGGCGTCGATAAATCTCTTGTTGGGTGTCCCGTTGCATATCCCGCTGGGCTGAAACGTCTTCGCCGTTCTGGACGGGTTGGTGCTTTGGGTCTGCTGAGGGTTTGGGGTCGGTCTTTGTTACAGCGCGTCCTGGCCAAGTTTAAGGCAGGATAGAAGTATACAAGAAATATTGTTATTTTAGCAAGGATAATATTGTTACCTGCGAAACAGCGGTTCACAGGGTTACTTCGCGATTCACACGACGACCCGTGTGTCACACGATGACCAGAGGCTCTTCCTCAGAGTGCATGACCTCATAGCCATCATCTGTGATCAGCAGCAGGTCTTCATTGTGTCCGGCCCCGAAGCCGACCTCGATGAAAGGCAGGTCGATGGTGATCACCATATCTTTCTTCAGAACCAAGTCTTCGTTGCCCCGCCAAGGATTTTTGTCGCTATAGGGCTGGTCCGTATGCTGTAGGCCGAGAGAGTGCGGGTTGACGATGAGAGTGTCCGGGTTGCCGCCCGCTTTTTTGTATGCGGCCAGTCCGGCGGCGTGAATTTCTGAGTACTTTGTTCCCGGCTTGGTGATCGCGAAGGTTGCCTCGCGCGCGGCGCGCTGTGCGTCGGCACGTTGTTGCACCGCTTTACTCGGTTCGTCGAGGACGATCGTTCGTGCGAAGTCACCGTGGTATTCGCGAAAGTTTGACACCGCATCAATCAGGAATGGCTTGCCCGGCACTACTTCTGCATCGGGAAGTAAGCCTAGGGTTACGCCAGCCAGAATGAAGGTGATCGTACTGCCGCGTAGCGCACATTCCGCCCCAAAGCGGCGTTCAATGTCATCATAGCTCATGCCCTTCTCGATCGATCGGGCTGTTTCTAGAGCGGCTTCCGCATTCTTTGCTCCAGCTAGGCGCATCAATTCAATTTCCGGGGCTGATTTCACATAACGGATGCGACGGAACAGGTTGTCTCCGTCAATAAACTCAATGTTGTCGGCCATGCCAATGCGCTGCAACAGATGGGCGATGCGCATGTCGTCAACCGCGACACGACCCTTGGTGATGCAGGATTCTTTCATGGCCCGCGCCAGGGCCCACTCGGGCGTGGCCGACGGTTGGTAGTTCTTGCCACTGTCAATCCAGCGCTGTTCACGGGGTGTCAGCGTCAGCGACTCATCAACAACCCGTTGACGGTTCGCTGCCTGCGGTTCGACATTCAAGGGCAAGGCGTCGTAGCCCAGGTAGTCAGCGCCATTGAGCGGACCAGAATAGGGAATAACGTCAGGTACCCAGCGGTCGCCGTTGACGATGTCCCATAACATACCGGCCGTGACGACGAGGAACGTCGGTTGATCCGCATCCCGCGGCAAGGTCGCAAAGGACGGGTACTGCCAGCGCATCTTCGTGCCAATGGCTGTTGTATTTGTTAGGTAATAGACGTTGACCGGATTGAGAGCGAGCATTCCTGCTAGGTCATACTCCTCCATCACAGCTTGAGCCTGTGCCGTATTGATCAACGGTTGCATCAAGGCGTCGAGCTCCTTGCCCACTGGAGCAATGTGGGCACCGATGCCCGCTGCCAGTGTCGGTGTGGAGCCCGCGGTGAGGGCGGCGCCTGTGGCGGCAGCGCTGATACCTTTTAGGGCTGTTCTGCGTTCCATAGAGGTCTTCCTTGATGTAATGCTCTATCCTCAGCGCAATTCCGCCGTTGCGCAAGCGTCGTTTCCCCTATCATCTTTGCTTCTCGAGTGTTGCTGCATGACTTCATTTACTGCTCATAATATTTGCTTTCCCGACGGGTCTTTAACCATTCCTGAGCATCCCCACGTGCTTGCAGATGTGTCCCACTGTCAGGGGGTAAAGCGTGTCCTTTCTATAGTGTACGGCGAGAATTGTGAGGGAAAGAGGGTCGTCGATCTCGGTTGCCTTGAAGGCGGCTCTGCACTGGAATTTGCCAGGATGGGGCTCGATTCTTTCGGCATTGAAGTCCGCACCTTGAGCTTTGAGAACTGTCAGGAGGTCAAGCGCCGGGCTGGACTGCGCAATCTTGATTTCGCTCAAGATGACGTATGAAATTTGGCGAAATACGGCCCATTTGATGTCATTTTTTGTTGTGGCCTGCTCTATCACCCCGACCGCCCGCGAGAATTTATCCAGTTGATGGGGCAGCAAGCGCGGGATGCGGTCATCATTAACACTCACTATGCGCCGCGCGGCTGGCGGCCAAAGTCAGTGTTTAAGCTCTCCGGTATGACAGAGCGCGAAGGCCTACCGGGGCGGTGGTATGAAGAGCCGAAAACCCAAACCGACGAAGAACGGGAGAAACACAAATGGGCGTCCTGGGACAACCACAGAAGTTTTTGGCCGACCAAAGAGGGTGCTCTTGATGTCATGAATGAAGCTGGTTTCGACTTAGCGTTTGAGCAGTTCGATACCTTTGGCAACATCCTGCATAACAGCCAAACCAAAGATACCATACTTAACCACCGCGGTGTTTTCGTCGGCATTCGCACAGGGGCGTAAGCAAGACGGTCAGGGCACGGTCATTTTCAAGCCACGGCTTGATCGCAATCGTTTGAGGGTGTGAAATCTAGGGCAAGGCTCACTTGCAGGAGACGCCCGATGACCCGCCCAGATATCGACAGAAGAACTGCGCTTGGTGGGGTTGCTGCGGCGATGACCGCCGCAACTGTTCCGGCTGCCGCAAAAGCGGCAGACAAACCAAATGGCTATGCGTTGCCCAAGCCTGACATTGATGGCAAGGCGTTGGTCAATCGCCCTCGCGCTAATGAAGTGCTCGAGCGGTTTGGTTTGGCTGGCATGATCGCGCTGAGCACGATCAACGTGTACTACCTGACCAACGTTAGAACCATCGGTTCAAAGTTCATCAACGAATATCCTGGGTTCGCCACTTACGCTGCTGATCCACAGGCCCCAATCTATCTTGTCTCTACGTCGTCTCCGGCTTGGGATATTGCCAATGGGGATCGAGAAACTGCTGAGCTGATGCCTTATGGCTTTGGAGCAGAAGAGATCGAGCGGGATGAGAATGGTCTGCCCGTAGAACCGACCAACGGTGTCACCCGCCGCTATCATGTGCGCGACGGCGTTGAGCTGACACCTCGCGAGAAACGTTGGGCCGCAGCTCAAGAAAAGTCTGCAGACATTGCGGCTAATGCCGCGTGGGGGTTGGCCCGCGCTTTAAAAGCCCAGGGCATCACAAAGGGTAAAGTGGCGGTCGACGATATGCGTATCGCTGAGATTCTTGCCCAGACCGATTTGGTCGACGTCGAGTGCGTGCCTGGCTACGGCATTTTTCAGCTCATTCGAATGGTTAAAACGGAACAGGAATTGGCCTACCAACGCATCGGCAGCAACAACAACGGTGATGCTTGTCTAGCGACCATCCGAGCTATCGAAGCGGGCATGACCCACGATGAAGTGGCGCAAATCTTCCGCTACGAATGTGCCAAACGCGGCAACGATGTTGATAGTTTTATCGCTGGTTTCCCTGGCGGCAATTTCCCAGATGGGGTGATGGTCGCAGGAAAGCCTTTCTTGATTGATGCCGTTAGCAACTACAAAGGATATATGGGCGATATAGCCCGCACCTTCATTCTCGGTGATCCATCGAAAGAGGTAGAAATGCGTCGCAGGGCCAACCAGTTGGCCCGAGAAGCCGTATTTGATGCAATCAAACCCGGCGTGAAGTATTCCACGCTGCGTAAGATTGGTCTCGAGACCATGATTAAGAACGGTATGCCAGATTATGCGGTCTTCGTTACGCCGCACTCCGTCGGTCTACAGCATGACGACAACCCATTCCGACTTAAAGAATTCGGCATCGAATCGTTCGATCACGTGTTGGAAGAGAACATGGTTCTAACTGTCGACCTACCCTACCTCGAGGTTGGTTATGGTTGTGGCCACAATGAAGACCTTTTCCGTGTGACCAAGACCGGATACGAGCCGATGAACACAGAAGAAGACCCCTTTATTATTCTGTAGTTGATCACCCTCAAGAAGGAGTACTGCCATGATCAATCGTCGCACAGTTCTTGGAACACTTGCGGCCGGTGGAGCAGGCGCATTGGTCGCGCCATCCTTCGGGTTTGCAGCGCCGAGTATGGACTTGACTCCAAGCGTGCCGCCACCAGTTTTCGGGCCGCGGATGAACTTTGAGCAGGCCGACAAAATTATGGCCGAGCTTGGTCTTGATGCCATCGTAGTTGGCGCCGGCACCAACCTCTATCACGCCACCGGTCTTGATCTGACCGCGACTAAGATGGGCCATACGCCCGGTGTGTATGCGGTTATTACGCGCCTGGAAGACCAGCGTTTGTCACTCATCGCACCTGCTTTTCTGTACTACTACACAATTGCCCTGGATCATCGACACGTTGACTACCCGGCTTATCTTTACAGGGGCCCGGCCGAGATGGTTGATGACGCGGAACTCGGTATGGAGGATCTCCTCCTGTATCCCGATTTGCAGCAGGCCCCCCTCGACCATATTGAATCCACTCGGCTGAGCATTGTCGAACGGGCAGTTCAGGCTGAGGCCGCTCGACCGAATCTCAAGTTCGCGCTGCGCAATGCCCTCAAAGAGACGGGTGTTCTAAAGGGACGTATCGCGGCGGACGTTGAGCCGGTGATGCGATCGGTGTTGGATGTGACGGAAGAAGCCACGGTGGTTTCTGCCGATGATGCCCTACGTCGCATTCGTCCAGTTAAATCTGATTCTGAAATCACCTTGATGCGATATGCCGCTCAAGCAAATGCGGACGGTGCGTTACAAGCGGCCCGTGCTGTTCGGGCAGGGGCAGATGTCCGTGAATTGCGTGCAGCTTATTTCGCGGCAGTTGCGGCGCGTGGCATGCGCGGCGTCTTCATGGTTATTGATCGCGTTAGTTCTCCCACATATGAAGCGACGTTGCGCGAAGGGCAGTGCTTCTCAATCGATTGCGTTAGTGAGTACATGGGGTATCACGGTGATTACGCGCGTGCGGTCCACATTGGGGAAACGTCCAAAGCGATGCGTCAGGTCAGCGAATTGACTGGTAAGGCATGGGATCATGTTCGAGAGCGGATCAAGCCCGGGGTTAGTTTTTCGGAGGTGCGGCGCATGGGCAAAGAGGCGCTGAGTAAGATGGGTGCTGACTTCACTATTTCATTTACGCCACACAGCGTAGGCCTTTACCACGCAGACCATGTCGGTAATGCTGGCTCGCCGCCGCGAGAAGACATTGTTCTCGAAAAGAACATGGTACTCAGCGTCGATTGCCCGATGGGAGCAACAGGGATGGGTGGGTCATCCCATCTCGAAGACCTTATGTTGATTACCGACGACGGTGCTGAGCCGATCAACGACACCGGCAGTCAGACAGTCATGGCTTAACTAATAAGGATTAACGCGCTGATCCTGGACTGTAGTAACGAGACAAGTAGTCGAGAATAAGCGCGCGTTCGTCAGCTTCAAGTTCGGCCATGCCGAAGGCTAACGTCATGCGCGTAATCGCATCTCGCCAGCCACGGCGACTATATCTTTTCTGCAAAACGTGCTGCATCGCATGGCAGTCCGAGCAGACCAGGTAAGCAAAGTCTTTGCCGTCACCGTCAATCATCGTAAGGTAATCTGGGTCATCCTCAGCCAGGACTGGTGATGTGACGAGTCCAATCAGGAGAACGATGAGCGGCAGTGAGAAGTGACGTGCAGGCATAAAGAGTCTGTTGAGAAACATAATACGCGCACACTACAGCGTTGTGTTTGTCTCGGCCACGAGCAAGAAACCCGCAGATATGATGCGCTACGGGATGCTGGTTCGTCAGTCGGTTGCGACAGTTCTCTGTGGGTGTCAAAATGTATATCTCTTAATCAAAAGGGCGCGAGCGCAGGCCATGTCACGATTTCTGGTCGCAATACTTTTCGGTTTTATGTTGATTCCTGCAGCTGATGCACAGCAGGCGGGAGGTGGCCCGCCTGAATCTGGCGCTGTCACGCCCAGTGATGGTCCCCGACGGCTGGGAAATGTCGTCACCGATCAGATGCGCCAATTCAAAATGCGCAAAGATTGTGAGTTGGACTTACCCGAATGTATCCCGGCAATTCGCGAGATTATTTAGCAAGAAAAACGCGACCGCATGTGCGTGGGGGAAGTATATCGGCAGTTCTATTGCTTCTTGTCTTGGTCGCGATGCGTGAAGCCGAAAAGAAAGCGTGAAGAGAAAGAATGGGCCCATCACAAAAAGCTAGGTGAGCGCATAAAAGCGTAGTGGCGGGGTGAAGTGACGGACCCCTATAAGGACGCTGATCCATTAGGGGGTGAATAAGCGTTTACGACACGGCCCAGCCAATTAGCGCTACTCTAATAGCTCCACGAATAATCGGTCCGACAATACTGCCGCTTTTGAGGCCCTTAAGGGCTGACAGAAAAAGTGCGAGCCCGAGTATGGGCGCGGTCCAATCGAGAAATCCATAGACCCCTGCGCCTTCGCCCAGGCCGGTGAAGAAATTTCCGACGGCGGACGGAATGCCGGCAAGAAAACCGCCGACAACTTAGCCAAACCATTGAAGAATGCCGCCAAAGTCAGATGTCTCTTCCATTGTCTACGTCTGGCTGTTTTTACATCAGCCCCATAGCTTTCGGCAGCCATAGAGTCAGGACCGGGAATAGGGTGAGGATGAGCAAGCGAACAACGTCGGAAATGAGAAAAGGCCATATCCCCGCGTAGACAGTGCTCAAGGGAATGTCCTTAGACATGCCGTGCATAACAAACACGTTCAGCCCAATCGGTGGTGTGATCATGCCCATTTCCATCACGACCACGTTGATCACGCCCCACCAAATAGGGTCGTATCCCATGCCTGTAATAAGCGGGAACACAAACGGCAAGGTGATTACCATGGCGGCGACAGTGTCAAAGATCGAGCCCAAAACAATGTACATAGCTTCGAGCAAGAGGATGACCATCAGTGGTTCCAGGCCGAGGTCCTCTATAGAGCTTACGATGATGTCAGGTAGGTGAGACAGTGTAATGGCGTAAGAGAAAATTGAGGCGCCAATAATGATGAGGTAGATCAGCGCTGTGCTTGCAGCTGTCTCTTTTAAATTTTGAAAGAAAACTCTTCTGCTTAAGCGCCCCCTCATTGCCGTGAAAGCAATTGCAACGGCAGCCCCAACCGCAGCTGCCTCGTTCACCGTAAAGATGCCCGAGTAAATGCCGCCGGAAACAACAATAGCTAAGGCCATGACCCCCCAGCTTTTCTTGAGCACCTGCCGACGTTCTGTCCAAGGAACACGTTCCGCAGCTGGTCCCGCGTTGGGTGCAACAGTCACATAAGCCATGACAGAAAACATGTAGAGTACGACGGCGATGAGTGCCGGGCCCAAAGCTGCAACAAAGAGGGCAGTGACAAATTGCTCAGTGAGGATGGCGTACAGTACCAAAAGCACTGAAGGGGGTACGATAACGCCCAAAGTTGACCCGGCTGCGATCGACCCTGTGGATAGTCGCCTGGAGTAACCACGTTTCTCCATCTCCGGAAGGGCGATACGGGTCATTGTGGCTGTTGTTGCCAGCGAAGACCCACACACAGCTCCAAACCCCGCGCAGGTCGCGACAGTTGCCATTGCGAGCCCACCCTTGCGATGCCCCAGAAACGCTTGTGCTAGACGATAAAGGTCGCCGGACAGTCCTGCAGCGGCTGCAAAATTCCCCATCAACAGAAACAGAGCAATGATCGCTAGCTCTTGGCTGGCAATTGCCGCAGAGGGTTCAATGCCAAACAAAGCGATCGCAGGTTCAAATCCAATGATCATTCCCGTGCCGACCAATCCGGCAATGGCCATGGCCACCCCGATGGGCACGTGAATTGCGATCAAGACGAACATACCGGCGACGACCAAGCCACCTATGACGGGAGGTTCCATTATTTCGTCATGTCCTAAAGAGATTCCGCTTCGTGTTCGATTGGCGCCCCAGTCTTGGCAGCCTCAATTGTGCTGTGTAAGACCCAGGCTTGTACGCCCACACAAGACACCATAATGAGACTTACAATGATCCAGACTGGTGCAACTGGCCATTCCAGCGTTGATGTGGTGCGGCCAGCAGCCGTGTAGTCGACTGTGAATGACACGAACTGCCATGCGACCAAACTGAAGAACAGCAACATGAAAACCGCGCCGATAACATCGAGATAGCTGTGCGCTCTGGGTCCGAGAATTTTCCCAAGCACACGCACTGTTACAGCGTTACCTTTCTTGAGTCCCGCGGGGAAACAGCTGGCAATAACAATGGCGAAGGCCACTTCTTCCAGGTCATTCAATCCTGGAATGCGAGAGACACCCAAATAGCGCAAGCAGACATCGACAACAGTCATGAAAGCGATGATTACCAATCCGGTAAACCCGATGACGGCCATCGTGTCGACGGCGCGGTCGAGGATGGGCGTTGATCGTGCTTGAGGTGAAGTGCTCATAGTTTTATGACTGCCGCTCACGACGGCGCAGGTCAACCAGAATGTCTTGGATCGCCCGATAGGTTTCTGCGCCACCGGGAGTCCGATCCATCCACGTTTCCGCTATGGGCTGAACGTACGTTTGCATTTCCTCAAGTTCAGATGGATCTGCGTCAACGAAAATCAAATGTTTCTCTTCTCTAAGGCGAGCTGAAATTTCTGCCTGCCGTTTGTCGTAGGCTCGACCCCCATATAGCGCAATTACAGGACCGCTGTTGTCGTCGATAATTTGTTGTAAGTCGGCGGGGATCTGTTCCCACTTTGCTCTGTTCATCATGATTCCGAATGTGACAGTCCCAAGTGGGGCGGTAATCACATGGCTTGTCTCACGATAGGTTTGAAACGTGTTTATTGCGATCCAACCCTGAATGGCACCGTCGATGGTGCCGCGCCGCAGCGCTTCAACGGCATCCGCTGGGTGCAAGGCTTCGGGTACAGCGTTCAGCCGGTTCAAGAAGTCACCTTCTAAGCGACCGACAGAGCGAATTTTTAGCGCAGCGATGTCTTCGTACTTCTCGACAGGCTCGCGTGTGTATAGGTTGCTGGGCTCCGCAGTCCACAAGCCAAGCAGTTTCACATCGTCAAAACCTGACAGTAGTCCGCGTTCAAAAAGGCGCCACGCCACCAGACTCGCCTCTGTAGAGGAGCGCATCATGAAAGGTAGTTCAAATGCCTGCATCTGAGGAAATTGACCAGGTGTATAGCTGGGTTGGACCAGGCCAACATCTGTAATGCCAGCTTTGACAAGATCAAATTGCTTATAGGGATTGCGGCCAAGTCCGCCACCCCAATAGGTTTCGAATTTGATGCGACCGTTAGAGGCCTCGGAGAGTCGATCCATCCAAGGTGCATAGATATTTTGAACGCTGTGGCTTAACGGGGACAGATAAGCTGATACCCGGAGTGTCACTGTCGGTTCCTGCGCGCCCGCACTCAGGCTGCAGAAAATTATTAAAAACGAAGAGAGGGTTGTGCGAATGTTAAATGTCATTATTTGGTCTTATATGTCGACAGTGTTACCTGCGACACGTCCTTCATACTTCTCGGCCAATTCATCTTCTTCATTTTGCGATCGTTGGGCCGCGGAGTCGATGGCTATTCTGAATTCTTGAGAGAGTTTGTCGATGAGGTCTGGAGACCGCTCTCTCATTGCGTTTAAGAGGTCTTCGATCCGAGTGAAGCTGCGTGTCCGGCGCAGACCTTCCGAACGCAGCATTGCACGCATGCCTTCGCGGACCTGCTCGTTCGGCTCGCCGAGATAGATATCGATTTCAGCGAGTTTGTCTCTATCGAACTTTTTCACACACCGCTTTCGCAAGGGCAACGCAGTGCCCCGGTTCTCTTCTGCCGCGATCTAATAGGCAACTCCCCCCGCGACGCGGAGCAGCATAATCACACAGCTCTCAAGATAACAGGCGCCAGGTGCCCAATAATACTAATGGGTAAAATGAATTCGGGTCAAAAGCAACTCATGCGCGTATTTGAGATTAAGCTTTCGGCTCTAGAACACTGAAATCGTGAGAAATTCGATCTCTCAGCGATTTCGTCCAATGTAAGCTTTAAGGGGCAGCGGTAGCCGGATGGAGGTCGTGATAATTCACGATCAGGTTAACGGGTGCGTATCCCTCGATTTGGTTGCTCAAACCGTCAAACATGATGGTGTCGTGCATGTAAAGCATTGGCGGGTCGTCATGATAGGCCTTGAGGAGGTCACGCACCAAAGCCAGACGTTCTTCCGGATCCCAGGCCGCTTGAGCTTGTCGAGTTTTCTCCGCCAGGCCGTCGCGGCAATGCCAAAGCTTGCGCGTGAGGCAACTGACAAATGGTCGCAATGCGTCAAGGCTCGGCTTGATATTAAAATCCATGTTGAAGCCGTCGCCTTCCCACCCACCAAAATTAAATTTGGTGATCATGTCTGGGATGGTCATTGGCCTTACTTCAAACCCAACTCCAATTTTGGCCAGATCCTGACCGATGATTTGATGAATGGCGGCGTCTGCCGCCGCCCCACCGGCTGCAAGTTCAATAACAATGTTAAACCCGTCGCTGTATCCAGCTTCGGTCAGGAGGGCTTTTGCTTTCTCAGGATCATAAGGCCAGCCGGGTAAGCTAGGATCCCAGCCGATCGCGTTGGACGGTGTGGCCTGTGTTGCTGCCCTGGTTTCGTTGTTGAGCAGAGCGGCGATATAGGCTTCTCGGTTGATGGCATAGTTGAGCGCGCGACGCACACGCGGGTCCGCGATTGGGCCTTTGTCGGTTTGAATCCACGCGATGCCTATGGCCCCAACGCCCTGGCTTACATGATGATTGTGACCCGATGCCTCTAGTGTTTGAACATCGTCAGGCCCGATAACAAAAGCGAGGTCAACCGCGCCCGCCAGAATGCTTTGTGTGCGAGCTGTCGGGTCATTCAGTTGAACAATTTCCATACGGTCAAAGCCAGGTGTAATCCAGCCGTTTTCAAATGCGGAAAGTTCAATCTTTGCCGGCCCCCATCGATCTACTTTATAGGACGCCGTTCCAACCGGATTGAGTGCGAAGGCCTCGGGACCGACCTCCTGCCAATACTTCGGTGCAACAACGCGTATGATTCCCAATTCGGCCGGCAGCATCAGGTTGGGGTGGTGGGTGGTAATTTCCACTGTATACGGATCAAGAGCTCGGACTCCCGAAACGGAGTTCAAAAGCCGTGACAGGGCTTCTCGTTTGCCGGCGTCAGAGGTCAGATAAGAAACAGTGTTGATAACGGCATCGGCGTTAAACGGCTCTCCGTTATGGAACATCACATCTTGGCGCAGTTTGAAGTGCCATGTGGTCCGGTCAATCGCTTTCCAATCCTTGAGCAGCCATGGTTGAACTGCGCCATCTGACCCGACGAATGTGAGGGGGTCAAACATGGCCGCCCAGGTGTAAAGCTCGGAAGAGCTTGTGGATCGATGGACGTTCCCAAGAGCCGCTGGCAATGTTTGTATGGCGACGCGAAGTGTGGTTTCCGCGGATGAGACAGTGGGCTGTCCCATCACAAGTACCGCATAGGCGGCACTAATCACGGCGTTGCGTATTTGTTTGGTCAGGGTAGGATTGTTCATAACCAATACAGTAGCTGAGGGGTGGAGTTCATGCACGAAATCATCACAGACTTTGAACGTCCAGATGTAGCTCTTATAGAAAAAGTATCAAAACAGCACGTCGGCGTTGCCGGTTTTGAAACGGGTCCGCGCCAGGTGATGTATCCGGATATAAAACCATTAGACCCTTCGTGGCGGATCTGTGGTCCGGCCTTCACCGTTAGGCCTGAGTATTGGGACGATCGCCTCATGGGAGAGTTGGCCCCAAAATATGCCAAACCCGGAGATGTGCTAGTGGTTGACGCCGGTGGGCATATAGAAATTGCGGCATGGGGTATGTCGATGACCATTGCTGCCGCACACGCTGGTGTTGCGGGCATTGTGATTGATGGCAGTTGTATGAATTCGGCCTTGCTCGCTCGCGAGCGGCCACAGGTTCCGTTGTTTGTTCGGGGTGTGTCGGCAACAACTAAGGGGTCCGAGCACCCAGGCTCACTCAATGTTCCTGTTATTTGTGGCGGTGTGATTGTAAATCCTGGAGATATTATTCTTGCGGACTCAGACGGTGTTGTAGTGCTGAAGCCGGCCATGGCAGAGAAAATAGTAGTCGCTGCGGAGGCCCACGATGATCGTTCGCGCAAAGCGAACACAAAAAAAGTGCCTTACTACGAGCAACGGGGCAGCGAGGAAAAAATACGCGCGTTTCCAGATGTCAAATGGAGTTGAGACGCATATCAAAACTCTGTCCTGCCTTGCGAAAAATCCTGTGAAGCGATAAACGCAGCCCCATGGCTGCGCCCCCACTTCTTACCCTGCAAGACATTTACCTGACCTTCGGTGGCGACCCCGTCCTTCAAGGTGCTGAATTAATGGTCTTGCCCGAAGAGACGGTATGTCTGGTTGGTCGCAACGGCTCGGGCAAATCGACCCTGCTAAAAATCGCGGCCGGCCTTATCGAACATGAGGACGGCGACCGCTTTGTCAGGCCAGGCACAACAATCCGATACCTTCCGCAAGAGCCAGATCTCACGGGTTACGATGACACGCTATCCTACGTACAAGAGGGATTGGAGGACGGCGACGACCCGTATCGCGCTACGTATCTTCTCGAGCAACTTGGTCTTACGGGTGATGAAGATCCCGCACATTTATCCGGTGGGGAAAGCCGACGCGCTGCCTTGGCCCGCATCCTCGCGCCCCGTCCAGACGTACTGCTGCTTGACGAACCGACCAATCATCTCGATCTCCCGACTATTGAATGGCTTGAACAGGAACTGAAAAGTTTACGACGGGCTCTCGTCATCATCAGTCACGACAGACGCTTTTTGGAGAAATTGTCTCAGGCCACGGTTTGGCTGGATCGAGGGCAGACCCGTCGCTTGAACAAAGGGTTCGCGCATTTTGAGTCGTGGCGTGACAACATCATTGATCAAGAAGACCGCACCCAACATAAAATTGATCGAAAGATTGTTCGAGAAGAGCACTGGCTGCGGTACGGCGTGAGTGGTCGCCGTAAGCGTAATGTTCGCCGCCTGGAAATGCTTCATGGTCTGCGAAAAGACAAGCGCGAGCACCGGAAAAGAATGGGGAACGTTAATCTACAGACTAGCGAGGGTGATGCGTCCAGTAAGCTCGTGATTGAAGCGAAGGACATAACCAAGTCATTTGATGACCTTGCAGTGGTTCAGGATTTCTCAGTCCGGATTCAGCGCGGGGATCGCATAGGCATCGTCGGTCCAAACGGAGCCGGAAAGACCACGTTGCTCAGTATGCTGACTGGCGGGCTCAAACCCGATACAGGGCGTGTGCGCATGGGCACGTTTTTAGAGATCGCAACCATGGAGCAGAACCGCGAGACCCTTGATCCAAAATGGACGGTCGGCCAAGCCCTAACCGGAGATTCTGGCGACCAAGTTGATGTGCAAGGAACACCGCGCCACGTCATCGGATACATGAACGACTTTCTATTCACGCCAGACATGGTCAACACACCGATCACTGTCTTGTCGGGCGGTGAGCGCGGTCGACTTATGCTGGCGCGGGCCTTGGCAAAAACGTCGAACATGCTGGTGTTGGATGAGCCGACCAACGATCTCGATTTGGAAACCCTGGATTTGTTGCAAGAGATGCTCAGTGACTATGCAGGTACGGTGCTTCTCGTGAGCCACGACAGAGACTTTCTTGATCGCGTTGTTACATCGGTAATCGCGTCTGACGAGCCAGGGCACTGGCTTGACTATGCTGGTGGGTATTCTGACATGCTCTCACAACGGGGCGCTGGCGTTGAAGACATGACCAGTGCTCGTGGGCACGTGACTGAGAAAAAGAAAAAGCCGCGAAAACAGCCTCCTAAAACTGGTGGCGCGGCGTCCAACGGCGGGAAAACCAAACTGTCGTTCAAAGATAAGTACGCTCTGGAGAATTTGCCGACAGAAATGGACGCCCTCAACAGTCAAATTGTTGACCTGCAGAAAGCGTTGGGTGATCCAGATTTGTACTCACGTGATCCAGAAGGGTTTACCATGATGAGCGCTGACCTTGAGGCCGCAGAGGCTCGCCTCGCGGCTGCGGAAGAAGAGTGGCTCGCTCTAGAACTACTCCGCGAAGAGGTGGAGGGGTCGTAAGAGCGCCCCGCACACATAGACGGCTGTGGCGGGGCAAAGTTTGTGGGGAGAGGGGTTATTGCTTTTTCTTGGGGGAGATTTAGCGCCGGCCCAATTCTCGGTCCATTTGATAGGCCTTGGAGGTGACCACACTTTCTAGGGCGCGCAGCCGATCTTCTATTATTGGCGGTCTGTTAGATCCCGGGCTGACGCTGGATTTTCTGCATAAGCACGAGACAGTTGCATGGCCCTAAGCCACCTTAATGGTGCCCAACCCCGATGAACCGCGGATGTACCGACTGCCAAGAAATTTACCCCAACTGCCGCTCTCTTTTTCGCTAGGGGCGACAAAACACTAGGGCGCTCTATTGCTCGGGATTGGGTTGAAGATCATAGTCAATCCACATCACGCTGATTAGCCAAGAGGGTAATAATGAAATACGTTCTTACGTTACTTATGGCCTTTCCACCCGGCCTAGCGGTTGCGCAGGAGGCGCTGCCCATGGACCCCAATGCGCGGGATATGTTGATCCTCACGGATTGGTTCGAGGGTGAATTCGACAACGAGGAGCAGCGCTGGTTTCACACACGAAACGGTGGAGAGGGTGAGCCCCTGCATCAGCGTATGCACGCCATTCACAAGCGTCTAGATCTGCCACATATCGGCGAGCATGTGTTTCATATTCAACATTATCTCGATAACGACCCGGACAATGTCATGCGGCAACGTATTGGCGTGTTTATTTCTGAGCCTGAGATGAATGCCATTCGTATGAAGCAAGGGTTCTACAAGGACAATGACAAAACCCGTGATGCACACTTAGACCCCTCTAAAGTGTCAGATCTAACGGCAGACGATATCTTCTTTATTGAAGGGTGCGACGTCTTCTGGCGTCGAGATGCTGATCAATACGTCGCCAACATGGGGCCTAAGGCTTGCGTGTTCGGTGAGGGTGAGTTGCGTCGCTATTCCGTTCATCGTTGGACGTTGTCCGAGACCAAGTTGTGGCTGGTTGATTCGTCCTTCCTTATTTCTGATGACAGTCTGCATGTTGGTCACCCTGAAGATCAGCCGTTCCGTATGCGTCGGTCCAAGATATTCGAATGCGAAGTAACGTTTCGTGATGAAGATCGCGTACCAGTTAGAACGATCAAAGACATTCGTATGCACAGCCAGGGCGGCTTGGTGTGGTTTGATCCCGATGAGAATGGCGACGTCTATGGCATTCGCATGCGAGACAAGGAGTATCCTTTCTACAGTGAGCGCCCCGACTTCTTGCTGTTCTCGATGCAAAAGCAAGGCCAAGCCAGCATGGCAGGGTATGCCTTAACCGATGTGGATGCGCGGCGGGTTGGCTTTAATCTTGGTTGGGCTTTAGGTCATTGTCATCGCGAAGGCTATGAATTCCGTGAATTGCTAGAGAACTTAGAGTAGGCAGGGTGACGCTGGCAGATTTTCCACATACCCAAAAGCTCCACGACATAGTTGCTGGCGATCACCGATCGGCCGTGCACAAAGCGCGGGACGCTGCTCGTAATACCGGCGATATGTATGCGTTCTTTGGTATCTCGCCGGAAATGACCATAGTTGATATTTGGCCGACAACAGGATGGACAACGGAAATCTTGGCGCCATTTGTCCGGGACTCAGGCGAACTCATTTCTCCGCACTTTTCTGCTGATCACAAAGATGATCTTTGCCGTCGCCAGCGAGCCGAGTATGAGGAGAAACTGGCGTCAAATCCTGGTCTATATGATCAAGTTCAAGTGTCTGATTTTGGGCGGGGGCTATTCGATTACGCTGCACCGCAGTCTGCCGATATGGTGATCACTTTACGTAACTTCCATAATTGGATGTGGGGCGACTACCTTGCACCTGCGCTTGAGAGTTTTTTCACGGTGCTCAAGTCTGGCGGTATATTGGCCCTTGAAGAACACCGAGAGGACCCAAGCAAGCCTCAGGATCCGGGCGCTAAAACCTTATACGTCCGTCAGGACTATGTGGTCGACGCGGTTTGTCGCGCAGGTTTTGAATTCGAATCATCGTCGGAGATCAACGCCAATCCAAAAGACACTAAAGATCACCCCAAAGGGGCATTATCGCTCCCGCCCAACTATTGGGGTGTTGAGGATAAAACGCCTTATATGGCGATTGGCGAAAGCGATCGTATGTTATTAAAGTTCTCCAAGCCGTAAAGTGCGTCGGCCTGGTCCCTCAATCTGAAGGCAGCCACATGGATCAACTTCTACAACCGATAACAGATCTTCAATTCGAGAATTGTGAAACTTTTCTCAGTGACTAGGTGTTTGTGATTGCGCTCGGCGTGCTCGCTCTTGAAATGATCAGATACGCCTTTTCCCGGAAGTTGAGCTGGTCCTTGGCAGGTGACTCGGTCACCAATTACATCACTTTGACGCTATTCCTTGTTCTATCCGCAGCTTTGCTGGCCACGCTATATCTCGGCGTCTACTTCTTCGTTGCCGAGTTCGCAATTTTTGATATCGGCACCTCATGGGTGGCTGTGGTGGTCTGTGTTGTGCTCGCGGACCTGACGTACTACTGGGAACATCGATTCACTCATCGGGTTAATATTGCGTGGGCCACGCATACGGTTCACCACTCATCACCCAACTTCAATATTTCTGTCGCCTACAGATTTGGTCCATTGGACGGCCTATGGCCTATTCCATTTCATACACCTTTGCTTTTGCTTGGTTTTGATCCGGTGGTTGTTCTATTCGCCGAGGTGGTTGTTCAAGAGTACCAGACCTTCCTGCACACGGAGGCCGTGGGCAAGTTGCCGCGACCTGTTGAAGCCATCATGAACACGCCGTCGCACCATCGGGTGCATCACGGGTCTAACCCTGAGTACCTTGATAAAAACTACGGTGGCATTTTCATCGTATGGGATCGTCTGTTCGGTACCTATGCGGAAGAAAAGACCAAGGTGACCTACGGGCTTGTGACGCCGATTAACTCAATCAACCCGATTGTGGTTTGGTTTCATGGGTTCTACCTCCTGGGCAAGGATGCGATCTCGGCAGGGGGGATGAGAAATACGCTCAAGGCTTTGTTTGATCCGCCGGATTGGAGGTCCAAATCTAAGGCCGAGCCACTACCGAACCAAACGCCGGCTGAGTAACAAACTCAAGGCTTCCAAATACTCAGGATCACGATCCCGAATATAAACACCCACATCCCGATCAGAATTCCGGTCCCATACTTATAAATAAACCAGATGCGTTGTTCGTGTTCCGGCGTTGAGCCGTTGTCTCTGATTTTTGCCCAAGTGCGGTAGAAGTCGATGATGGAGATACGGATACCTACCCCACTGGCCATGACACAGGCGAATAATATGAGCTTCCAGGCCAGCCAGTTGGGCAATGTGCTTTCCGACATCAAGGCGGCAAGCCCCAAGATCGCGAGGCCCACCATCAAAACATAACGGATGGATCGATCTATTAGGCCGAGGGTCGCGCCTGCTGGGTTTTTCCGCGCGTGATGGATGTACTCAACGAATGCCAGCCAAATCACCGTCACCACACCGGCGCTAAAGGCGGTGGTGCCTGCACCCGGGATGTACCCGTATAAGGCGGACAAAGATGTGCCCAACCCCAATTGCAGTATCAGCGCGTAACGAACGTGTTGGTCTACGTCGAGGACGTGATCCATCAGTTTGTTGCGTTCTTCAAACGTTAAGCTGGATGTGCGGCAGACATATCGGTAGCCGCTGTTGATGACGAATTCGGAGCCAAGCCAATAGCCTAGGACCGTGATATGCGCAACGAGCAGAACCGTCTCCAGCATCACTTAATCCTTCACATCCATGTCGTGGAAATTAATGAACGCGTGACGCGGGTTGTAGTTTAACACCCGCGCTGCAACGCCATCTACACCAGGCATTTCCCAGAGATACAAACTGGTGGGTTCGTCATGGTAAAGCTGCACCAGCTCTTGGGTTTTTCGCCGGCGCTCCTCGAGGTCAAATTCCTGTTCAGCGTCTTCGATCAATGGCACCCACTCAGGACGGCAATGCCACGGGGCTGCCCATAGGCAAGAGTGAATGCGCAGCGGCCACAGCACGTCCAAAGAGGGTAGGTTGTTGAAGTCCATGCCGAAAGCGATGCCTTTCCAACCGCCTTGGCGAATCTTGCGGATGTGCATGGTGAACGGATAGGCCTGATAGGTCACATTGACGCCGACCTTGGCAAGGTCATTGGCGATTTGCAGGTACCAGGCTCCATCTCCCGCCATGGCACCGGGAGTCATATCTGCGGGGAGATCAAAGCCGTCCGGATACCCCGCTTCAGCCAGCAATGCCCGTGCTTTGTCAGGGTCGTAGGGGTAGGCGTTGACGTCGGGGTTGTAGCCAAAAGACGCCTTAACGGCGGCTTGTCCAGAAGGTTCCGTTGCGCCGGCCAGCAGCACGTCGATGATCTGCTGTTTATTGACGGCGTAATTTAACGCCTGGCGCACGCGCACGTCGGCCAATGGCGAGTCACCGATGGACATAAAGGCCAGCAATTGAATGCGGCCGGATGGACGTATGTTTATTCGTGCGCCCGCAGGTTCAAGAATTACCCCATCGTCGGGTCCAATATCCAAGGCAATATCAAGCGCACCGGTAATCAAACCTTGTACGCGGGTTGTAATTTCCGGAACGGCTTTGACTTCAATGCGGTCAACTTTGGGGGCTCGCCAAGAGTTGGGATTAGCAACTAAATCAACTTGTGTGGTGTCCCATCTCGTTGCGACGAAGGGACCTGAACCAACAGGGGCTTGTGAAAAGCCCCGCCGTCCTAACTGGGTCCACGGACCGGGCGCAGGTATGCGAATTCCAGAAACGCGCCGGGGCAATAGAATGTTTGGGGCCTTGGTTTTAATTTCCAAGACCAGAGGTTCCAAAGCCCGAGCGCTGGCGATGTCGATGACCGATTGTGCGACCACTTCGATCAATCCGTCACCTGACGCAAAGTAGTTGAACGCGGTAGCCGCGGCGGCGGCATCAAATGGCTCGCCATTTGAAAAGGTGACGCCGGGTTTCAAGGTGAAGTGCCAAGTTAACGGATCAACCGACTCCCAGCTCTTAGCAATCCAAGGCTGCAGGATGCCAGCCTCATCAATGACGGTGAGTGAGTCAAAAACCGCCAACCCCGGCGCGACAGTAGGAATGGTGTAGGAGCTGAATGGGTTGCCCAAGTCCTGGGGGAGGCTGACAAGCCCGATGCGTAGGACTTTTTCAGCTGACGCGCTAAGGGGCGCTGTCAGAGCAAAAGCCAGAATCGCGAGCCGCGCAACAATCTTCATGACCAAACCAATCCTACAACCTACCGTGCTTTGAAATGATTTTGCGGGGTTCCCGCCAACAACGCAATCGCGGTGGTTGTGTCCCCCTGGTTATGGGCTAACCTATCGCAGAACAAGAGTCAGCGGTTTGAATGAATTTGGGGAGGGGCGCGTGCGCTGACGCAAATCCAGTTTTCGCAGACGAAAGCAAAGGTAGAGGAAAGCCAAATGGCCTCAGATGACGCGCTTTCAGGACAGACCGCTGTGGTGGTGGGCGGCTCAAGCGGTATCGGCTTGGCGACAGCTCGGGCTTTACTGGCTAAAGGGGTTAAAGTCACGATTGTCGGTCGGTCCAGCGAACGCCTCACCAACGCGGCTGACGTTTTGGGATCGGGGGTATCGACGGCGCCAGTGGATTGCGCAGATGAAGCTGCCGTCGCTGCTTTTTTCGAAGGGATTCCGACCTTAGACCATCTCGTGGTTTCTCTTGCGGGCGGGGCTGCGCTCGGGCCGTTCACTGAAACCCCCGTGCAGGGTGTGAGAGAGACGTTCGATGGCAAATTCTGGCCCTATCTCATTGCCATGCATCACGGCGCTAAACGGTTGTCTGATCATGGAACTATGACTCTCGTGACCGGTGCATCTGCGATCGCGGCCGTGCCGACGGCGACAGCTCTAGGTGCCGTTAACGGTGCATTGGAAGGGGTGATCAAGACTCTGTCGGTGGAATTGGCACCGCGACGAGTCAACGCCGTCTCACCGGGCCTGACAGATACCGAAGCGTGGAGCCGTATCCCATACGACATCCGTGAGGGCATGTATGCGCAGTCGGCGGCGGATACGCCGGTCGGCCGCATTGGTCAGCCTGAAGACGTCGCTGATGCGGTGTTGGCTTGTATTCAGAATGGTTTTCTTACCGGCCTGGTTTTGCCTTGTGACGGTGGCAAACGGCTTGTTTAGGAGACAACAATGAAAATCGTCCGGACGTCTGACCAAAAGTACAAACCCTATTCAGAGGAATATGGCGTAAAGGGCATTGAGCGCGCTGACCTTTGGCGTGACGGTGAAAATGTTTCCTTCGATCTGTTCCGCATCAAAAAGGGTGCGGACTACGCTGAGCATACCCACGACAGTTGGGAGATTATGTTTGTGGTGTCGGGCAAAATTAATCTATCGGGAGAAATTCTCGGGCCTGGAGATTTTGTCTTCACCGAGCCCGGTGAGAGCCATGTTGCCGAAAACCTGGAAGATACAGTCGTTTTGCTTGGGTTTGGCAAGCACTACGACTAGGTCAGGGGACCAACTCAATGTGTCGTATGCTCAAGCCCATCTGGTCGATACCACACTGCTTAGTGACTGATATCTATATCGTTCCGCCGCCGTCGATCCGCAATTGAGCGCCGGTCATAAACTGACTTTCATCTGACACGAGAAAGAGTACGCCGTTTGCAATCTCGTCTGCTGTACCCATCCGGCCGAGGGGATAGCGCTCGTTAACGCCTTTCACGAAGTCCTCGTCTGACTCCTCTGCGGTCTGATTCTTGTAGATCATCTGAGTGTCAATCGCACCCGGCATCATAACGTTGCAACGAATGTTGTAGTTATTGTCGGCGCAATGGGTCGCGACCGTTTTAGTCAAATTCACAATCGCGGCTTTTGAAGCAGAGTAGGCTAGGGTTGAGGGTCGTGGGCGTACCGCAGCTTGCGAGGCCATGTTCACAATCACGCCGCCTCCTGTCTGCTTCATAGTGCGCACTGCTGCTTGGCACCCAAGAAAGGTGCTGGTCGCGTTGATGTTCTGAATGCTTTGCCACAAAGCGAGTTCGGTATCTTCAATCGTCCCTGTTTCCAGCGTACCGGCGTTGTTGACGAGTATGTCTAATCGGTTATGTCGGGAGAGAACGGATTCGACGGCTACGCGCCACTCGTCTTCTTTTGTCACATCAAGTGGTGTGAAAAACGCAGGTGCGCCAAGGTCTTCAGCTAAGGCTTCACCGCCCGTCTGGTCAATGTCGGCTATGCAAACAACTGCTCCTTCGTTTGCAAATCGACGTGCAATTGCCCCGCCAATATCTCCAGCCGCACCAGTAATGAGCGCGGTCTTACCTGCAAGAGTTGTCATGTGTCTGTGCCGTCTCTCTGGTTCAATAGGTCAGGACGCGAGGCCAAACTTTTTGGCATTTTGGCTATGACCGGGTGTTTGGCCGATGCCACCACCGTCCACATTGAATTCGATCCCGGTGATGTACCGCGCTGCATCGGAGGCCAAAAATACACAGGCGTCGGCTATATGTTCAGATTTGCCCCATTCCCCCATCCAGATTTTATTGGCGAGGGGTTCTTTGTAGCGTTCAGTGTTAGTGCCTAGAGAGTCCAGCACCCCATCGGTAAAAGTCAGCCCCGGCAGAACCGAGATTGCGCGTATGCCGACGTCTGCGCCTTCCAAGGCCATGACCCGAGTCAGAGCATTCTGTGTGGCTTTGGACGGTCCGTAGAGAGCTCCCCCAGGGCCCGGCTGTTGGGCGGTGAGGGAGGACATATTGAGAATGACTCCGTGACCGCTCTTAACCAAATGAGGCCAACAGGTTTTGGCCCCAAGAAACGGCGCTTCAACATTTACGCCAAGTAAAAAGTGAAGGTCATCGATTGTTAATGTCTCTATCGGCCCGCCTTTAGATTCGCCGGCGTTGTTGAGAAGAATATCAAGTCGCCCATATTTCTCGATGCAGGTGTTTACGACAGCCGTCCAATCACGCTCTTCTCGCACATCATGGCGTATAAATAGGGCGTCGCCGCCACGCTCGATGATCTGGCGTTCGGTTTCTTGCCCACCCGCGACAGTGCGGCCTGTCACGATAACTTTTGCGCCGGCGTCAGACATGGCAATGGCGCAGGCTCTGCCAATGCTAGCCGCCGTGGTGCCGGTGACAATCGCGACTCGCCCCTCTAAAACGCCCATCTATGTATCCTCCGCCGACCCAATAAGGCCATGCAGCGCGCGTTCCCATTCATCGACATCGTCCATGTCAAAAGGGCCGACTGAAGACTTGTGAGTGATCATTCCATTGGCGGCGATGGCATACAACCGTTCAGGCGTGCCCGCATAAAGAGTTAGCAATTTATTCTCCATTGTGTCTAAGGCCATGGGAATCGTGAAGCCTTCCTTGCTGCGGCATAGGCTTGCAATGCTGGCGCGCTCATCAAGGTCCTTCGGTGTCGGAATGCAGATGTCGTTGTCCCAATTATGGGGCACGCGCCAGCCGTCTTCCGGGTGGGCTTCGAGAATGTATATGCAAAGAAAGTTTATGCGGTCTTTGAATGTCTGGTGAATGTGTTCGTACCGACGTAGCTGGTCTCGAAAGATGGGACACGTATAGCTGCCGAACAACAGGCCGACCGGTTTATCTCGTAAGCCGGACAGCGTCACTGTTTCACCGCTTCTTGTGCCGTCTGTAGATAGGCGCTCAGCCGAAAACTCAGGTGCCTGATCACCGACCTTCGGCGCATTGGAATCAAGCCGTTCTTTTTCGATGTGTCGGTTATCTAGAAACTCTCGCGTGACGTTCATAGCCTCAACCATGTCGTCACTCACCGAGTCCATAACGCCGCGCATGGTTGCCATTTGATGTTCTCGCAAGAAAAGTGTGGTGCTCATGGACGGTATCACACTGGCTAGGTCTCGGTGACGAATGCTCTAGGCTTCTTCAGCCACCATCCATATGGCAAACGCCGCCGCCGAGACTCCTGCTAAGGCGATGGAGGTTCGTGCGCCGGCAAGCCATTCAGGGGCTTTGAAAAGACTCATCTCAAAAGTGGGCAAGGGGGCCAGAAAGCCTGCGGCCTGCCACAGCGTAAGGGCAGCTAAGTCTCTGAACGCGTTCATGTCCCCAATAGCGAGGACATGGACGATCAGGTCTTCGTCTGATTGCGGCATCTGCCGATAGGGGGCCTGATTTGGCTTTATTCATCCTGGCTCGTTCGAGTGAATTTCCATAGCAGCAGGTAGGCAACGCCAACCAAAGCGGGTAGGTTGAGATCACCATAAAGAAGGCGGCTCCTCATTCGTCACCACCGACAACGCTGGCAATGAGTCCGCAGGGGAAAGAGCAAACCCGAAGAACAGAAGAATAATCCCGCGCCGTAGGTCTGAATTTTTTAGTGTCGCGGGTTCGCCCAGAACTTGGACGAGTTCTTACGTCAATTGGGTGCCCTGGCTGATGGCACTGCGAATGGTTTCTTGAACTTGCGCTCGGGTGCGATGGCGGTAGTGGAGGTAAAATACGCCGACAATGGCGAGGGCTAGTAGCAATACAATAGGGGCGATCTGTTCGGCGTTCATCTGGGCAACTCCTCAGTCTATGAGCCGCGTCTTCCTGACGTGCGGTGTGATTATAGACTAAATGCGTGAGGAGGCCCGGTTGGATGCAATCCAGGCGAAAAAGTCAGCGGGCGCCTGCACCGCCGTCGATATTGAATTCGACGCCAGTGATGTATTTGGCGGCGTCTGAACACAGATAAACCACTGGATCGCCCACATGGTGAGACTCACCGGCCTCTCCCCAGGGGATCATGGCCGCCATCTTGGGCTTCATTTTTTCCGCGTCCGGGCCAAGAACATCTGGAACCCCAGCGGTCCAGATCATGCCAGGGTGAACCGAATTGACACGAATGTTCACTGCCGCGCCTTCGAGTGCACCGGTGCGAGTGAGACCAAGTTGGGCACCCTTAATGGCGCCATAAGCGGTGCCATTTGGCATTCCCTTTTGGCCGACAATGGAGCTCATGTTCAGAATCACTCCGCCGCCGGCGGCCACCATGTGTGGCCATGAGTACTTCATACCCAAGAACGGACCGTCTAAATCAACAAGGCGTAGGAAAGTAAGGTCGTCGTGTGTGAGCTCTTCTATAGGTTTGACGACCGCCTCGCCAGCGTTGTTGACCAAGAAGTCAATGCGCCCATATGTGTCTATGGTTGTTTGAACGACCCGCTTCCAGTCGTCTTCCACGGTTACGTCTTGCCGCACAAAGAGGGCGTCGCCACCGGCATCCCGAATGAGTTTTTCAGTCTCCTCTCCACCCGCCACAGTTCGCCCGGTTGCAACCACTTTTGCGCCGGCCATGGCAAACCCCATGGCACATGCCCGCCCAATGCTGGCGGCCGTGCATCCAGTGACAATGGCAACTTTGCCTTCAAGAGAGCCCATAGAACGATCCATAAATTATTCTCATATGTTCTCCACAAAATGACACTTACAGACCAAAGCCCAAGTCTGCCATGCTGTTCTGGTCACTGGCCGGGCAGGGGTGCCTGAACGTATCGGTTGGGGTACTATGACTGATAGACGTGACAGGTCACAACAAAAGGGGATGTCTTATGGTTAGCAGACGGAATGCTTTGTCAGTTGCTGCTGGAGCGACAGGAGCTTTGTTGGGAGGCCAAGTCGCTCAATCACAAACGCTTGCATCACTGAGCTCTCCGACAAGTCAGGTCACCTCCGAGTTCATCTACTTCGATGATCCGGTCGAAGAATTTCGGGCTCATATGCGCATCGAGCGCGACTTGGTCGAAGACCAAGGGTCAACGCTCACTTGGTATCACTGGATGGTGTTTGTTATTCCCGGAGGGCGCCGGCCTGAGCCCCTAATGCGATACGAGGGCATCGAGTACAGTTATTTCCGGCATCTCGGAAATAACAACTACCGCATTCATGCCCACAACCTTTCATTCCCGCGCGACTTGGAGACGAATGCGTATACCGACACTGTTCTGAACCCGATCACACAGGAGCGTGTAGAGGCGCCCGTTTCTCTTTTGCTCACTGATCCAGGGACCGTTGCCAGTCCAATCGGATTTCGTAATCTCAATGGTGATGGTACGGCGCAAGACGTTTACCGGCAGTTCCGGGTTGAGGACAATCTGATAAAACTAGACAGCGTACGCAGTGCGCCACCAGACTGGCCGGCAACGCATATCGAAAACTCTTGCCAATGGGTCGATATTGATCTGTTTGCCAACGAGACCATCACGTCACTGCCGGTCAAGTTTTGCGGCCACTACGCCTTTGAATATTACCCGTGGCTGAATATGCCCTACGAATACAAACACGGTCATTTGTCAGGGTTCTGGGATGGCAAAAAGGTAAACGGACCGTCTGAGCTACCAAGAGAAATGCTTGATCGAATGGAGCGGGAATACCCAGAACTTTTGGCGCCGCGGTGGGGTGACTTTGATCGTCCGGCTCCGTTCGAAATATAGAATTAACTAAGGACAGAAACATGGTCAGTAGGCGAAACCTATTGTCCGCTGTCGCGGGTGCGACCGGAGCGCTGGTCGGCGGAAAAGTTGCCGCAGCTAAAACCGGCGAGCAGTTCGCCCAATCTGGCGGCGAAACCTATCGCGCGTTTGAAATCGGCGACCAAAAAGGGCCGGGGACGTTGCGTTTGGTTGAGCGTCCGGTGCCAACGCCTGGACGAGGCCAGGCGCTTATTAAAGTCACGGCGACATCGATCAATGCCCGAGACCACGGCTTGATTTCTAATCGTTTTCCCATACCCCGTGGTCGACGCCCTGACACGCGCATTCCTATCAGTGAGGGAGCGGGCGTGGTTGTCGCCATCGGAGAAGGTGTGTCGCAAGTCGAGGTGGGAGATAGGGTGACCGCGGCGCATTTTTCGTCGTGGGTGAAAGGACCTTGGGACCCAGATCAGTCTTACATAGGCGACGTCGGCAACAACATTGATGGCTGGCTAGCCGAGTTGGCGCTTTTGCCAGCCCATGCCCTGGTCAAGCTGCCCGAAGGTGTGCCGGAAGAAACAGCAGCGACGTTCGTTTCGTCAGGAGTGACGGCGTGGCATGCGTTGTACGAAGTCGCCCGCGTTAAGCCGGGCGACGTGGTGCTGTCCCTTGGGACAGGGGGCGTATCGTCCTTTGGCGTGCAATTGGCAAAGGCCAGCGGCGCGAAAGTGGTTGTGACCTCGTCGAGTGATAAAAAGCTCGAAGATATGAAGAAACACGGTGCTGACATCGGCATCAACTATCGCACCAATCCCGAGTGGGGGCAGGCGGTGATGGATGCCACTAATGGGCACGGCGCAGATATCGTTTTGGAGAATGTTGGTCGTCGTACGCTAGATCAGTCTCTTATAGGGGCAGCCGTGAACGGCTATGTCGTCATGATTGGTACTGATAGGTTGCCTGAGCAGTTGCCCAAAATGCCTGGCTTCTACATGAAAAACATCACCATGAAGGCGATCAGCAACGCCAGTGTGGAAATGCTCAACGACATGGTCCAAGCCTATGGTGTGAGCGGTTTAACACCGCCCATCGCCAAACGCTTCAAATTCGAAGACGCCGCCGAGGCGTTTCGGTATCAGTGGGAACATGATGAAATTGGCAAAGTCATCATTCAACACAGCTAATTTCATCACTTACGTTAGGACAAGTTTATGCTGCGAAGTCTGGCCTATGGCATTGGCGGTTTAGCAATCTGCTTTGTTATTGCGGCGGGGATTGAGTATTCCTCCGATCCGATATTCTGGGACCGTTACCTCAATCCGCCTGCCAATCCCATGGAGCCGGGACCCGACTTTTATCAGCCCCAGTTTTCGATGGATGAGCCCGCTAGCCCATTTTTCGCAACCGTTGAACGGGGTGAAGTTACCATCGACCCAGCAGTGCTTGAGACCGCGGCAGAATGGACCGCTAACACCGGCGGAACAGCGTTTATCGTTGTTCACAAAAACAAGATTCAAATCGAACGCTATTGGGATGTCGGGGGCGCAGACGAACTGATGACCGGCCGCGCGATGACCAAGACGCTCAACGCCCTATTGGCGGGTGCTGCGATTGGTGAGGGCAAGCTCGCGCTCGATGACCGCATTGGCAATTATATTGAAGGCTGGGCGGATGAGCCCCAGGGCGATATCACTTTGCGTGATCTGCTGTATCAGGCCAGCGGCTTGGAGAATCCTCCTCTTGGCCCTGGAGCATGGAACCGTTTTACCCGCTCGGCCTATACCGGCGATGTGGTCAAGGTTGCTCTTGAGCACGAACTGGCACATGAACCAGGAAGCGTATTCGATATCGGCAACGTCACCTCTCAATTGATCGCAATCGTCGTGCAGAATGCCGTGGGTCGGCCGGTTCAGGATTATTTCGTAGAAAAGATTTGGCAGCCCATCGGGGCTGACCGCGGTAGCTTCTTCATGGACCGCGCCGACGGGATGATCCACATAGATTGTTGCTTCCGTACCACACCGCATAATTGGATGCGCGTAGGCGCCCTGTTGCTCAATGATGGGATCGCGAATGGGACGCGGGTGTTACCCGAAGGATGGGTGGATGTAATGACGACATCATCCCCACGCAATCCAAATTACGGTATGCACATCTGGCTGGGCCGAGAATATGCGCCTGTCAGACCCTATTCAGAAATTCATCCGGTTGGTGTCCCTCACGCGGAGCCGTTTGTCAGTGAGGACATCTATTTTATTGAAGGCGGTGGCTACCGCACACTTTATGTCATCCCCTCAGAGGACCTTTTGATCCTGCGTTTGGGCAAACGTCATGACGATTGGGATTCGGCGTATCTGCCGAACCGGCTGGTGGAGGGAATTCTGCGTGAAACGGTCGCGCCTTAAGCGGCGAGAAGACCCCCGTCGACAGGCAGCACGTATCCAGTGATGTAGTAGGCTTCATCCGACGCCAAGAAGGCTACGGCCTCAGCGATATCGTCTACAGTTCCGGCCCGGCCCAAGGGAATGTGCGCATCCGCCATAACATCACCGTCTGGCGTGCCTTCAATCCGTCCCGCTTGCACACAGTTCACGCGAATGCGGTCTTTGGCCTCGCAACAGGACAGAGCTGCGCCGCGAGTCATCATGCGTATCCCGTTTGCGGATGCACAAAAAGCCGCCTGGCCAGACACTCCCACGGTCGCTGTGGCAGGGGCGACATTAATAATTGACCCACCGTTGCCAAACTCACGCATTTTTACAACGCCATAGCGGTTGGCCAGAAAAGCCGCTTCGATGTTGTCACGGTTGACCCCACGGAATTCTTCTAAGGAGGTTTCTGTAATAGGTTTCGGGGTGTCGTATTTGGCTTCCGAAATAGTAACCAGAATATCCAGCCGGCCCTGTTTATCGCCAATGGCGGCAAGGCCCGACTCCCAACCCTCAACAGTGGTGACGTCAAAGTCGGCCGAGAGCACGGTTGCTCCTTCTTTCTCCAGCTGGGCGCAAATGGCCTGTCCGGTTGCGCCGCCCGCGTTTGTGACCAACGCAATTCTGCCGTCAAACTTCCCCATGGGTGTTTTGTCCTAATCGATCAACTGTCTGGTCAGAGTACACGTCAAAGCGGGACGAAGGCCAATCCCACGATCTCACCTTTGTTCGCTAATTGGATACCTGTGCGACCGGTATTTCGGATATTGCGGAGTAAACGGGCAAGCCCTTTCGTTTAAACACGTCTACTTCTTCATTAGCGCCTTTTGATGGTCCACCAATACTAAGGCAGGCATCGCAACGATCTGCGGCCGCGAGAGATATTAGCATCATCATGTCTTCGAAATAATCAGAACCAATAGCTTCGATAACCGGAAGGGCAACATTCACGCCAATGATCGGGACATGATCTTTACGCCACACCTCAACAGCAGCCAGGTTCATGGCGTTGAGATTTTCTTTTCTCGTCTCATCTGACCTGGAGCCGCTGGTATACGGACCTGAAACCATGATCCACATATAGGTTACCCTCGTCCTCGGTACCCCGCGACACCTTGATCGGGAATCCATAATCCCTCAGGTGGAGCGCCAGTTTGCCAAAACACGTCGATGGGGATGCCGCCGCGTGGATACCAATACCCACCGATGCGCAACCATTTGGCGCCGGTGGCTTCGACAACGCGTTTGCCGATCATCACAGTACAGTCCTCATGAAAAGCGCCGTGGTTGCGGAAGGACCCCAGGAAGAGCTTGAGAGATTTGGACTCAACAATTTTCTCGGTTGGAACGTAATCGATCACCAAATGGGCGAAGTCTGGCTGGCCGGTGACGGGGCACAGGCTGGTGAACTCAGGGCAGGCAAAACGAATAAGGTAGTCCGTATCGCCTTGCGGGTTCGGCACAGTTTCCAATATGGCGTCGCCCGGTGAGGCTGGCACATCGGCCATGCCACCCAGCTGGGTCAGGGTTTCTGAACTGTCGGTCACCGTTTCGCTCCTGCGCTATGTGGTCGCTGCCACTCGATCTTGCCATAGGGGTTCTAGCACGATAGGGGTCGGGGTATGAGCGATACATCAAACTCTGATCCAAATTCCAATCCCGACGATTTACCCACTTCGCCGTGCGTCGGCGTCTGTACCGTCGATAAGGAAACCAAAATGTGCATCGGTTGCTTACGGACGCTCGAGGAAATTGGCGGCTGGCGCACCATGACCTTGGACCAGAAACGGGTTGTTGTGGCGGCGTGCAAGCAGCGTGCGGAAGACGCTCAAACCGGGCCTGGTTCCGCCTCAAATTAGTCCAACTGTCACCACAGTTGCGGACTATTGTTTTAGATCATAGAGATGTGTTCGATTCGCCGCTTACCGTGAGAGTGGGCCGAAATGGCGAAATCGCGACTCGCCGGAAAGGTTAATATATTGCTCCAGATATTGTGTCTAGGGGCTGATCACATACAATAAGTTGAAGTTATTGTGGAAAAGTCGATGATGGATCAGGTGAGAATCATACCCGCGAACGAAGACGGACTGTCCTCCGTCGCAGCGGTTGAGTCAGTGCCGGTCACCATCGCCGTTGACGATGTCCATGGCATCATCACCCGTGTTGTTGCCGTCGCCCGAGCCGCTGGGCGGGACTACGTCGAGCAATGCCGTTCGGCGGCGGAAGCGGTTGTCGCGGTACGCCACGACCTGTCTTTTACGGAAGCATTGAGCGCCGTTTACCGCGTGCGTGAGCGCGACGCCGCTTAGCGCTTCTGCGCCAGTACGAAAATTCGTTTCATCAAGAATACCGTTTTGCCATCGGCTTGCTTGGGGTACGCCGCAGCGACCCGTTTGCTGTAATCGGCGATGAAATCTTTCTGGTCAGTGTCGCTGAGGACCGAGAGGTAGGGGGTGAGGCCGGTACCAATAATCCAGTCAAAAACTGGATTGTTGCCTTCCAGGACATGATGATAGTCCGTGACCCAGATATCGATTGGGTCACACGCTGGAGCCAGGAGGTCATAGAAATTCTGTGGACCCATGGGGTCTTTATACATCCAGCAATCGGCCAACTGTTCAGCCCACCGGTCGGACGTCACCGTTGCCCGGATGCACTTTTGATAGGCGGACTGTTCCGTTACGGGGATCTGAAATGCCAGCCACCCACCTGGCACAATCATATCCGCTAATCGTGGAACAACTGTAGCGTGGTCGGTGACCCAATGCAGGGCAGCGTTTGAGAACACAAGAGCCAGTGGAGACTCAGCCTGCCAGGTGGCGATATCGTCCTGCTGCCACTTGATGTCAGACTCACCAAATTCCTTGCGGGCCTTGGTCAACATGTCAGGGGACAGATCAACACCCATAACGCTTCGGTCCGGCCATTGGTCTTTCAAAGCCTTGGTGACATTGCCTGGGCCGCACCCGAGATCAACAATTGGGCCGTCCACGTCCAATGAAATTTGGGCTATGAGATCAAGTGCTGGCCGCGCTCGATAGGCCTCGTAGCGCAGGTAAACGTCTGGGTTCCAGGTATTGGTCATCTGTACCTCTCAGGCCCAGCCAATGGAAGTTTTGCTTTCTAATCCAGGCAGCCACGGTTCATTTGTCATGTGGTCAACGACTAGAGGAAAAAGCCACCTCAGGGCCAAATATTTTCCACTTCAGGTTTAATTACCCAGAAAACGTGACTTTTTTATCGCGACCAGGAGGTCTGCAGTTAAATTATAGCAGTGGGTTGCAGGAGCTATGCTCTCTGCCACTGGGCGCCGTTAGAATGGTTTGACTTTGCCCAAAAAGGCGATCACCGCGACAACGGTCCAAAGAATCATCGCCGCGACTTTTGAGCGGTCGAGCGCGGCCTCAATAATGTCATTGCCCTTGGTGGCTGCGTCACCACCGGCACGGACCATGCCAAAGCCAATAATCCAGTTCTTAATCTCGCTACGCAGGTAGACACCGAGTACGACCGCAAACCCAAACAATAATAGTTTTGCGGCCAGCCATTTGTCCGCAATCGGCGCAGCGGTCATCAAAGACATAAGACCAAGCCCACCCATGCCTAGAATGACGGCATAGCGGATATATATATCGACGCCCCGTAGTTTTGGCGTCATGGCGTGTTGGTCATTGAAGAACATCCACCAATTAGCGGCCAACCAGATCATGCAGAACACCCAGATGGCGATCAAAGGTGCGCCGCCAATGGGAGAAAGCCCCTGCATCCAGGCCATTTGAAAGCCCAAAGGAATAAGTCCGATGAGCGCAGTGCGGGGTCCCATGTCGCATTGCATGAGGACCTGCATAAAACGAAAACGCTCATCCAAGGAAAGGTTGCGATCTGCAACAAAGCGAGAAGACAGGTAGACGCCTAAGTCACCCCCGAGCCAATACACGAACAGGACTGTGTGGAGATAAATCAAAATATCGTATGTCGTGACGTACATGGCTGCCCCTCTTAGGTCCCCTGTTTGATCGATCTTAGGTGTGGCATCATAGCGTAAGACAAGCTGCACGCCAGTGCAGGTTACCCTCGGAAGGAGAGCGTCATGGGTCGAAGGCTCAGCCTAGGTCTTATTTGTGTTTCAGTGATGGTTTTATCTTCAAACGTCTGGGCTGTTGAGCGGCGCGGCGGTACGGAGGCCGACTATGCTGCGATCGATGCCATCGAGGTGCAGCGGCAAGCGGCTTACGATGCGCGAGACTTCGAGGCATTAGCTGATTTGTACACCGAGGACGGATGGGTGATGGCCCGTCGCAGACCGGCGATGCGCGGGCGACAAGAAATACGTGATTTTTTTGCGTCGGTTGCTGAAGATACCGAGCTCGCCGTCACGTTCGACGTTGATGAGGTGGAGGTGATAGGTCGCTACACCTGGAACGTCGCCCGATTTGCTTTGACCTATCAGTCAATGTCGGGGGGTGAGCCTGTTCACGACTTTGGTCGCGCATTGATCCTCTACAAGAAAGGCGACGATGACCAATGGAGAATCCATCGCGATATGGACACGCCAACACCTGATGCGGCAGATATGACGCCGCCGGTTCCTCAATAGGTCAGACCTGATTTCATGGCGCGTATTTTGTACGTTTTGGGCGTCCTTCTCGTTGTTCTCGCATGCGCCGAGATTGTCCCGCTCTTAGCTGATCTGATCTCCGGCAATCCGGACTGGATGGTGTTTGCCGTTTCAGGGTTGCTGACCCTATTCCTGGGCATGGCGCTGGTGTTGGCTAATGCCAACCACCCTGAACGCCTGACCATTCGAGAGGCGTATCTCTTAACTGCCCTCGCTTGGTTCATCCTACCGATTTTCGGGGCCGCGCCGTTTTTCTTTAGTGCGGAAGGGATTGACGTCACCGATGCGGTGTTTGAAAGCGTCTCTGGTTTAACTACCACTGGCTCAACGGTACTCACAGGTCTCGACACATTTCCGCCGGGCTTATTGCTATGGCGTTCGATGCTGCAGTGGAGTGGCGGCATCGGCATCATCGTCATGGGGGTGGCGATCCTGCCGCTGTTGCGGGTCGGTGGTATGCAATTGATGAAGACCGAAGCGTCTGATACGTCCGACAAAGTTCTGCCACGGGCAAAAGAAATCGCCACCGGAATCGGTGCTGCTTATGCGGCGCTTACGTTTTTGTGTGCCTTGGCGTACGGCTTTGCGGGCATGGAGTCATTTGACGCCATCAACCACGCCATGACGACGATGGCGACAGGCGGTTTCTCAACCCACGACGACTCATTTGGTTATTTCAACGAACCACTACTGCCCTGGGTTGCCATGATCTTTATGATTTTGGGCGCACTACCGTTTGTTCTTTATTTGAAATCTGTGCGTCGAGGTCCAATGCGACTGTTCAACAACGCACAGGTCCGTTTCTTTCTATTCTTTTGTGTTGCCGTCGTTGCGGTTTTGACGTTGTGGGCCTGGCGCACAATGCCGCTGTCTTTGTTTGAAGCATTTTCACAGTCTGCTTTTAATGCGGTCTCCATCATCACGACGACTGGGTATGCCAATGCTGACTACACGTTGTGGGGCAGTGCATCAGTGGTCTTCCTGATCATTACATTTGCCGGCGGGTGTTCCGGTTCCACGGCTGGGTCGGTCAAAATCTTCCGATACCAACTTATGCTTTCGTTCTTGAAGTCTCAGGCCAACCGATTGATTCACCCACATGGTGTCTTTCCGGTGACCTATGACAAACGCGAAGTGCCGTCTGAAATCGTCCTATCTGTCACTGCTTTTCTGGCGCTATATCTGGTCAGTTGGTTTGGCTTGTCCGTTGCGCTGGCATTTACAGGGCTCGAGTTTCAAACCAGTGTCTCGGCCGCAGCCACCGCCTTAACAAATGTTGGTCCTGGGCTTGGTCCGATCGTTGGACCAGCCGGCAACTTCAGCTCCCTTTCAGACGTTGCAAAATGGATGCTGGCCGGGGGCATGCTACTCGGTCGCCTAGAGCTGTTTATTCTTTTCGTGATGGTGACGCCGCGCTTCTGGCGTGATCTTTAGGCGGGGTCGGGCGTAACTGTAGCGGAATCGTCTCGCGGTTCATCATCGAGCACGCGTTTAAGTGGTGCCGCCTATCAGAACCAACCAACGCTGAGCTGATTGGAGGCCTGTCGCCCGGTCTACCTAATAGGCTGACTCTTTCTCTTCGCCGAAACGTCCATCAAAGATCATGGTTTTGAGTCTCCGGCTGCGAGGCTCACACAGGTGTCGCTGCACGAAAGCACCGACATCAAAGCAAGCATGTCTTAGTGAGATTTCGCGATCGCGATTTCAGTTGTGCGGGTCATGCGGCAGGTACGTTTTGCATCGCCCACGGCATTTGCTGCCCGTTGCAGAACATCTAGCTCGGTTTCGTGATTCGTGATCGGGTCATCAGTCGCACTGCTGCGGCTAAAGACCGACAGTCCGATCGCCACGCTAATGTCATGTTCACCATCGTATGTGCGAACTGGTTGGGCAAAAGCGGTCGCAATCCGGCGCGCAACAACAATTGCTTGGTCAACATCATCCACTTGGTTAACCACGCAGCCGAACTCGTCGCTGCCAAGGCGAGCCATCATTTCACCAGGCCACTTGATTGACCTCAGGCGGCGGCCTGTTTCGCGCAAAATCGCATCGCCGACTTTCATGCCATAGGCTTCGTTGATGAATTTTATGCCGTTCAAATTCAAGTAAATCATGGCACCCATCGCCTGACCGGTCTTGGGCGGAGTCATGATCACTTGATCGAGATGATCCATGAGCGCTTTACGGTTAGCCAAGTTTGACAATGGATCACGGAACGCCGCTTTCGATAGTGCGGACTCGCGTCTATGGCGGGCCAGGGTGTATCGAATGGTCCGCTCAAGGTTCTCGACCGTCATCTCACCTTTGGTCATAAAGTCGTAGGCTCCACGCGACAGAGCTCCTTCATCAACGGCTGGGTCTTCCAGTGACGTCAACATAATGAAGGGCACGTCAACGTCCCGCCGGCGCGCTTCATCCATCAGGTCAAACCCTGTGTTTGGAGTGAGGTAATAGTCCGTCAGGCAGATATCGACGTCCTTATTGGTAAGAACATCCATTGCATTCGGAATGGCATCGGTGGTGACGATGTTGTCTCGCTTGATTCCGCTGGCCTGGAGAAAACGTGAAATCAGGCTGGCATCCATCGCGTTGTCTTCAAATAGCAAAACACGGAGGGATTCCGAGAATTGGGGTTTGGGCTGATTCATAACTCTACTCGGGTGCGGCCCATCTATGGTGACGGGTATCGCTTATTTCTGCTGATTCGGCGGGATTCTCTGGCCCACAGACTCGGCGGTTCTCATTGACAGGAAAGGTATCGGCAAATGGTTACCGCGGAGTGAATCAATTGGGGCAGATTCAGCCTAAATTCGACCAGATTGAGGCAGGAGTGATTGTGTGATTGAGATGACAGGCCTGTGATATCACCTGGATGTGAGGCTGGCCCTGGCCTTTTCCGTGTCATGGTCGGGTTTAGTGATCGGCAAACCCGCCAGATTCGTACGAAATATGTTACACATTGACCGCTCCGAGCAAAGGACCTGGTCGCGACAGATCAAGGAATTTCCATGCTGATTCGAATGGCCCGCAAATCCACCCCTAAATCCAGCGAAATCACCCCAAAGGACGTTTACCTGAATCGGCGCAAATTTATCGCCGGCAGTGGGCTTATTGCTGGGTCAGCGGCTCTTGGGATGGGGAGTGTGCCCGCATCAGCTGCAGTTGAGCCGCCAGGTGCCAATCCCGCTCTGTCACCGATTATTGACGGCTATTCCAAGTTGGGCGATGACGACCCGCTTACGCCTTACACGGATGTCGCCTCCTACAATAATTTTTATGAATTCGGTACCGGCAAAGGTGACCCTGTTGAGAATGCTGGACCGTTCAATCCCAAGCCCTGGGAAATCACGGTAGATGGGATGTGTGCCAATCCCGGAACAATAGGGTTAGAAGATTTTCTCAAGCCTCATGATCTGGAAGAGCGAATTTATCGTCTCCGCTGCGTCGAAGCCTGGTCGATGGTTGTGCCTTGGGTCGGAATTTCCCTGGCTGATGTGGTGAAGCGTTTCGAGCCAAATGGCTCTGCCAAATACGTGCAGTTTGAAACCATCGTTCGACCGGAAGAGATGGTAGGCCAACGTTCGCGACGTATTTTGCCTTGGCCCTACGTCGAAGGCTTGCGCCTAGATGAAGCGATGAATCCCCTGGCGATCCTTGCCGTTGGTTTGTATGGCGAGGAACTACCGAATCAGAACGGTGCACCGATCCGGTTAATGACGCCCTGGAAGTATGGCTTCAAGTCAATCAAGTCCATTGTTAAAATGACCTTTACCGACGAGAAGCCGCACAATACTTGGAATGTCATGGCGGCCAACGAATACGGTTTTTATGCCAACGTGAACCCAAGCGTAGACCATCCAAGATGGTCACAGGCCCGGGAACGGCGCATAGGGGATTTTCTTCGTCGCGAAACTCTGATGTTCAACGGCTATGAAGAGGAAGTCGGTGAGCTCTATGCCGGGATGAACCTGCGCAAGGAGTATTAGGGCGGAATAGCATCCTCGGCTAGAGTCTAGGCATGCGTTTCTTTACCCTCATAAGTTCAAGCGTACTGATAGTCGCAGGCTTGGCAAAGCATTCCGTCGCTCAGGATGTGACAGTCCCACCATCCAGCCTGTTTGAGTTAGCGGTGGGTGATCGCCTAGAAGATTCAGGTGTGTTCACGGTGGCTATCGGGGCGTCGGCGCGAACTGAAGCCTTTGAAATTGTACGCCGGGTTGACGGTGGACGTGTCGTGACCAGTATCACCACCCGCACCGCCGCCGGTGTCAGCACCTTTCCCGCAGAAGGTCGGTGGACGTACGATGCCAATGAACGAGCTGTGAGTGCCGTCGGCAAGACTCGGTATGGCGACACGCCGGCATATATCGAGATTGTTGCCGCACCGCCAATAGTGAGAATAACCGTTGAGGCCGGCGCCGTAAAACGGACCATTCCGGCGCCTTGTGATCCTGATTGTTTGATTGATTTTTCACCTAGCGCTCTGCCGATGTTTACCATGACCCGTCAGTACGACACTGACCGTGGCGGTATTCAAACCTTCAACATGGTTGGGCAGGGGTTGTTTAGCGACAGTCCGCTGCTGGGATCTTCGCTTCAGATTGAAGTGCTGGAGCGTGACACGATAACGACCCCGGAAGGCGGTGACCTGGACGTGTTACAGTATGTTGTCGCACCAGACTTATCTATGCGCCCAGTCCGAGGGTTTGAATTCAACCTGTGGGTTGATGCCGACCACCGCCCACTGGCCTTTGACATGCCCGTCGAAACTCGTGGCATCCGTGATGGCTTTGCGTTTGTTGTTGACGCCCTGCCGCCTGCTTTCGACTAAAGGACGGTTGAAAGATGGCCACCTCATTGCGCTCCTACATCCTCGTCCCCGCGTCCGATGCGTCAGCATCGCGCGCGGCCTTAGCGGGGTCGACGGATCTTGTCGTACTCGATCTGGAAGACACCGTGCCTGAGGATCTAAAGCCGCGCGCCCGGATCATGTTGCGTACCGGTATGTCAGCCGATTGGGCGGGGGATGAGCGCTGCGCTGTGCGTGTGAATACTTGGCACTCAAAGGCGGGTGAAGTTGACCGCACGGCTCTCGCAGGCCTGTATCTTCCGGCCGTGGTGCTGCCCAAGGTGAATACGCCTGATATTATCGACCAGGCACGTGAGGTATTGACCGATGACGACCTTGGTGACTCTTCGCTTCATGCCATCATTGAAACACCTGAAGGCCTATCGAGCGTGGGGGCGATTTCTAATACTGCTGTTACGTCGCTTGTCGTCGGCGCTTTCGATCTCGCTAAAGCACTTGGCATAGACCCTGAGCCCAATGCGACGGCAATACTCGACGCGCGAGTTACTGTTGCTAGTGCCGCAACGTCCGCTGGTGTCTCTTCCTTTGATATGCCGTGGGTGGCCGTTCAGGACGAGGCAGGTTTTGAAACGCATCTCGCCCAGGCGTATGAACTCGGTTTCACTGGCTGCTGTGCGATGAATGAGGCGCAGGCTCAGCGCATCAATGAGGTTTTCTCTACCACTGGCTAACCCATTGGAAAAACGTTCAAAATTATGGGTCGGACGTAGTGGATGGGCTTGTTTGATTTGGCCCTTAAGGCGTTGAATCTATTGGACAAGAAAACGAAAAACGAGCCGTGCATGGGTTCGTTCCTCGCTCATTCTTGAATCTTTTTTTGGTCGTCGATGTGCGGGCTACATCCCTGCGTCGGAAACACCAAAGACCGATCCCTTGCCACCCAGGCCGCCACGCCCTTCTTCACGCTTCTTGTCGATGATCTTCTTGGCGTAGGACCAAGTGTTTTCATTCTCTGCAAGGCCTTGCCATTCACGGGGCGCTTCCAAGTATTTTGGATAGTGCTTTTCGGTATAGTCGCGAATGTATTTCGGCAGTTCAGCGGCCCCGTTCATCAACTTGAACGACTGGGAGTGATAGACCATGTGGCCTGCCCGATTACCCATTTCCATAAACGGTAGCCACATGCCATTTCGCGCCCACGCTGTGTGATTAGACGCTGTCGTCACGTCAGGGTTTGCCACTTCAGAAAGGCTGCTCGAAATTGCCCATAATTCACATGATTGATAGACGTCGGTTTGTGAGTGAAGCGGATATTCCTTGCGGCTAATGGGGTTTTCCTTGGTGCGGAAAACATCAATCTGAAAGACGATACGATCACCGACAATTTGATGATCAAAAGGTGGCGATCTAAAGCCACCACTGACCCGTGAAATGCGGTTCACAGGATCATTGAGAATATGCATCACCTCAACCGTGCGACCGGTCACGGGATTGGTCCAGGTGTCGAGAATTTCACCTGTCTTCGGATTCATGTAGTAGAGCACTTCACGGTGATGAAAGTTCCATACACCGTCGCCTTGATAGTCGAGGCGGGTTGCACCGATGCCGTATGTTTGAAAGGCGAGGTAGTTCGCTTCGCCGGGAACCCACATCCAGGCTTTACCGCCAAACCCGCTAAGAATGTCATCACCAGAAAGATCACCCTGGATCTTTAAGAGTGTTCTGAGGTTTGTTTCAGGATCCATGGTATCAAAACCGTCGGGAACGGCAGCGGACGCTGACGCGGGCATCATTGATGCGGCTGCGGCGCTGGCAGCGCCCATACCCACTCCACCCAGCATGCCCCGTCGGCTAATAGCGTTGGGATGGAAGGTGTCAGACATCAACGGGGGAAGGGCATCAGTAGTATCGGTCATGATCAAATCCTCTCGCGGCGTGAAAAGTTGTGAGCCCAGTCATATCAAGCATTGGTCACTGCCTAGGGTGGTCCTGCGTCGAGTGTCCGACTGGTGGGCGAGCTAACTGGCCTCCTGAGTTAAATCCGTTGCAATCCTAGCCCTGAGATTCGTACTCTGACGGACAAAGAGGAAAGGGAGAGAGCCACTATGCGACAGAGTCATCTTTCGGTTTGGATGCTGCCAGCCGTTCTCATCATTTTGCTGTCCGAATCAGCTGCCGCTCAATCCGTCTCTTTATCCCCTGGGGCGAGTTTCAAAGACTGTACAGACTGCCCAGACATGGTGGTTATTCCAGGTGGCACATTCCAAATGGGCTCTGATCGGAAAGAGCAGATGCGCGACAACGAACTGCGCCCTGAAGGACCAATACGAACGGTTACGATTGCCAAGCCGTTTGCTGCCGGACGTTTTGAAGTGACCAACGCTCAGTATGCCGCCTTTGTTGAGGCGACGGGCTACAGCGCTACTAACGGGTGTGTGACGTCAGGTGGGCGCTATGCCGTCGACGGTGTTACTTGGCGCAATCCGGGGATCGGCTCGGCTGTAGCCGATGATGAGCCGGTGGTTTGTGTCGATTGGCATGATGCCAAGGCGTACACCCTTTGGCTGGCTGGGCACACAGGGCTCCCCTACCGCATGCTCACGGAAGCTGAATGGGAGTACTCAGCTAAAGCCGGGGCGACAACAGTCTGGCCGTGGGGTGATGACGAAACAGAGATTTGTGAGCACGGCAATGTCTTTGATGAGTCTGGTTTAAAAGACCCGCGTTCAAAAATCGGCACCAATGCAGCAGCAACTGCAGCAGAATGCGATGATGGATTTCAAACAATAGCGGCTGTCGGGCAATTCAAGCCAAATGCGTTTGGCCTTTATGACACCATCGGCAATGTTTGGGAGTGGAATGAAGATTGCTCTTTGATGCTCTACACAGATGAACCAGTGGATGGCTCTGCCTATCAAGCGGAGGGTGTCTGTGACAAGAGGGCGGTGCGTAGTGGCAGTTGGCGGACTCGTGTATCGCGACATAGACCTACTTTTCGTGGTCGTGATCCAACGGACCTTGCGTACTTCATGTTCGGTTTTAGATTGGCGCGCGATTTAAATTAGACCAATTCAGCAAACTGAGTGGCTGGAATACCGTAGAGTTTGCGTTGCAGGCTCTGTGCGTCTGTCGCTCAAAATGCTTTAGAATCTAAACCGGACTGTCACCGCGCCCGTGTGAGCGGTATACCCACTTCCTTTTTCACCGTCGTAGTCGAACGACACTGTTGCGTGTTCGTTTTTATAAAAGACGCCCAGACCAAGAGAAAACAATCCTTGCGTATTGCCGACGCGTTGCAAGATGAAAGGTGTTCCTCCGGCAGCAAACGCGAGTTCCAGATCCTGCGTTCCGGTCATAAATTCGCGGGTGTAGTTGGAACGGAGTTCAAATTCGAGGGTTGTGTTGTTTTCCTGGATATACGTCTTGCGCCCCGCCAACCCAAGGCTACCGCGCAAGGAATCTGTGTTGTTGCTCATGACGTTCAGGTTCAAGCCGTTGCCGCCGCCGTCCTCAATGTATGACCCCTGATGGAGGTAGAGGTATTGAACGCGGGCCGTCGGGATAAAGCTCAGTGTGTCTCGCCTAACACCGAGGGCGAGTTGCCATGCTGTGCTGAAGTGGTAGCCATTCCAATCGCCTAGGGATGTTCTATCGATGGCGTCGAATTGGACCTTGCGCTCGCTATTTAATGAGTCATATCCAAACGTCACACTGCCCTGAAGGTTCCGGATTTCGTCGCCCATGCGGATGTATCCGTTGAGCTGTGAACTGCTGAACTCTGTCGGCTTATCGATAGACGTTAGTTCATCGGGGAAGCTCCACAACTGCGTGTATGCAATGCCCGCGCGCGCAAGTCTTCCAACCTGGCGATCAACGCCGATGGCAATGCCACCAGACCAGGTCGTGTACCCCAGTTGCTCTCCGTCTGGCTTGCGCTTGGCATAGTGGATCATGCCTTGCACCCAGGCGGATGGCTTGTCGCGGTAAAAGCCAACAGCTGGGACCCGATCCAGGCGACGATTGATAGCGCCGAGGGCCATGTTCTGTTGGTCGATGGCAGCTTGCATCACGGCGCTACTGGTATCGGGAAGAAGCTGAATCAGTGCATTCTCGAACTCCGCTTGGGTGGCTATGCCTGCGAGACCCGTAAACAGATCAGTGTCTCCGCTGAAGGCTGCTGAAGCGCCTTCGTAGAGTGTGCCCATGTTGCTCGATAATCCAAGGTCTGCCGCTGTGCGACGTGTCACTTGAAGGCGAATGGCATTGGGGTTCGTGTCATCGCTGATGACTTGAATGTTGTGCATGTAAGAGGTGTCAGCTGGCACTGCCGCAGTAGCAACCAATGACGTGTTGAGTTGCCCTGCTTCAACCAGTGTGAAGGTCTGCTGGTCTGTAATGAAATTGCGAAGAATAGGGATAATCGTCGTGTCTGCTGCCAGGTTGGCTATACCCGTAGCGCTGAGTGTACCCGCGCGATTGTTGACCCCATCAACTTCAATACGAAGTGTTGTCCCGCCTTGAATATCCAGCGTGCGCAGCGGGGCGCCTGCATCAGCAAGAATGGTCCAGTCACTGTTCGACACAGTCAGATCAATTTCTGATCCCGTGTGAGCGAACCCGGCAGATAGCATTGTATTCACAACCGATACCGTCTTGGTGCCTGTGGTGAACTGGAAATTACCTGAAACTGTCGCGTCCGTTAGAGAGATAACATCATTGCCGCCCCCTAGAGCATTGGTTGACGCGGCAACAGATCCGCCGTTTACAGTGTAGGTGGTGTTGCCGTTACCGTTCCCTAAGTAAATGTCGCCTTCCATCGTTCCTGAGTTAAAGAACGTAAAGTCATTGTTTGATGTTCGAACATCCAAAGCCGTCGTCGTTCCGGTTGAGCCGTCGCGGATTTGAGCAAGAACATCGCCAGTGTTGGAAAAGCTTGTGAGCGTTCCAGCCCGGTCGACGATGGCAAACGCGCTAGACCCTGAGCCAGCTGCGTTGGCACGAATGACTCCAGTGTTGGTCAAGCTGGACAGGGACCCATTTTGCTCAACAAGAATCGCCGTTGCATCTCCACCTAGAGTGCCGATGGTGCCGGCGTTTACATCCTCTTCTGAGTCGGAGGTGACCGCGAGAATGTCACCAGTGTTATTGAGAGCGGGAACGGTCGCATAATTACCAATCTTGATCGCGAGCGCTGTGGCGTCGACAGTGCCGGCGCGTATGTTGCCTCCGTCATTGCTTAAGCCACCGGTTAGCGTGGTTTGATAAATGGTGCCGCCAGAGATCATGCCCTCAATCACGACGCCTTCAACCGCAGTTCCTTCTGTAGCGCTACCCGTCGTGATTAAACCATGGTTGAGAATGGCAAATGCACTGTCGCCTGTTCCGACTGCGCCCAGTGTTATATCGCTCAATATTCCACTGGCACCTCCAGGGCTCACGCGCACTGCTGGACCAGACCCGGTGGCGCTGATAATTGCATCGTTAATTGATGCTGCCGGATCATCGGCATCCAATTCAGGCTCGAGGGATTCTGTAACCTGATTGCCATTATTGAAGATACCGCCGCTGACAGAATTCGCGATCCAGAGTGAGGCTTCCCCAGAGGCTTCAGGAACGATCTCGAAGTCGATGTCGCGGGTTTCAGTAGCGCCAGCATTTATAGTGCCGTTGTTGGAGACTGCTCCTGTGACAGCACCGCCAACATAGACAGAGATTCCGCCTTCGCCGGCTGCATTAATAGTGCTTGAGTTCGTTACGTCTCCGGTAACAGCGCCGTTCAGGTTGATTGACGTAGAGTTGTCACCAATTGTTGTGATGCGTCCTTGGTTGTCGATCGATCCGTTTAAAGTCGTATCGACAAAAATTCCGAAGGACTCATTTCCGCCAACTTCAATAGCGCCCCCGACGCCATTGACCAGCGATCCCGTTAGTGTACCCAGACCATTCACACGGATGCCGTAATTGTCGGCGACTGAGTCGATCAAATTGCTGTCTGTAGCTGGGCCTGGAACAGATATGAGGCTGTTGTTTGTTACACTGCCGGTTAAGTTGCCCACGGACCCGTCGACTAAAACACCTGTCACATTGGTCTCTGACGTCAGCTGAATCTGGCCACCATTCGTAATGCTGTTGTCGCTGTTCAGAATAATCGCGGGACCGGTCGAAAGTTCGACCACACCATTGCCTTCGATGATGATGTCACCAAACCCGTTGCCGTCGCCAGTCGCGGTGTCCGCCGCAGTCGTCCGATTGTCAGAAATCGTGAGGTCATCGGCCAGAACAGGGCTGGCTGAAAGCATAGCCACCGAGAGCACGACAAATACTGGGGTTTGGAAAGTCAGCCTGGAATTGGAGAAACTCATTCGAACCGTCACTCTATTTTCGTCCCTATTTACCCATAGCAATATGGGGCGAATCCTTATTTACGATTGTGGAGCCAATGTAGACACGCCTTGAGGCGGTCAAGTCAATCCATGCGTGCCCAACTCAGACACCAATATTGTCAGAATGTGGCAGGATTTCGCCGGAAAACCCTAGCCAGCCATGGCTGGCCCGTCTGAGGCCCGGGGTCCTCCCGGCATGCGACCAGGAGACTTCCACCGCACAAGCACCGCGCATAGGAAGATCAGGGTGTTAATGCCGCCGACCATGACGAATACCGAGCCCGGCGACACATTGTCGAACAACCAGCCCCCGAGGACGGAACAGAACAAAATACCAACTGCGCCAGAAATATTGAATCCGCCGATGACGGCGCCGCGCTCAGCGATCGGAGCTTCCTGACCGACCAATGCCTGCGAGCCAAAGAACGCAGAGATTTGTCCGATGCCGAGAAGAATCACAAAGGGGAGGGTATCAGATGCGGTCGGGTCTTCGACCAACCCCATGCCTAGGTATCCAAGTGCAGCGAGCGCCATGCAAAAGGCTAAGAATCCAGTTCGGTTAAAGCGATCTATAAAGAAGACAATAACAACGGTCCAAACCAGAGCGGCTGACTGAGCGGCAACGAATGCCAAAGTCGCGTTTCTCGTAGCCTCTGACGTCGCCAAACCCTGACTTGTTCCGGCGATCGTTCCCCAAAGAGTCAGGAACGTTCCCAGAATAACCAAATCGCCGCGAGCAATGAATGCAGCGCCATAGGATAAAGCAATGCGTGGGTTTTGCACGCCTTGCTTTATTGCGCTTACCGCGAGCTCTTTGATGGCAGGTTTTTCTTCTCCTTTAGCTGGTGTTCCATCTTTAAGGCCAAACCAAAGCACTATGGTTGAAATGACGCATAGTCCGGCAACGAGCCAATGAACCATCTCGCCCGCCTCGACACCATCCATACCACCGGATGTGAAACGTTCTGGTAACGAGCCAAAAACTCGATTGATGAAGACCACGCCAAGGCCGTTCATGGCCCCTACGATGCCAACGAGCTTGCCGCGCGATGCCTCCTGCGGATAGTCGGTGACGATCGTTGCCAACATACCAGTAGAGGTCGCAATCCCGATCGCGTAAATAACGCGATAAAGTATGAGTTCGGTGACTGTATCGGCGGTGGGATATAGTGCGTATCCCAAACCCATAGTCAGAAAGCCAAAGAGGTAGACTGATTTGCGTCCGATGCGGTCAGCGGCGACGCCGACCGGGCCAAATAAAAGGAGTGAGACAATCTCAGTCCAAAAGACTAAATTGCCACTGATCGTTCCTTGCTCACCGTTAGGAACTTGAAGGATTTCTGTCAGAACGTAGGGCGTGCCGATGCCGATAAAGGTCAGAAGACCTATCGTAAAGAACGCCGCATACATAAGTGTCCAGGTGTTTCCTTTACCCACACCAGGAGCAAGCCAAACCGGGCCGAACTTATTACAGCTTGTATCGATTGACATGTGTGTCGTTCCTCACAAACTCGTGTCTCACGCCGATGTGTGAGCTCAAAACCTTCCCCTTTACGGTAGGGTAGAGTACACGGCAGGTGCTATGTCTGATACCACCGAAAGTGTTAGGGCAACCGAGCCCCGGTCAAAGACCAAAAGAGTATCCTGGCAGAAGCCAGCGATCTTCTGCCTGTGTCTGCTACCGCTTGCTTGGCTGGTCGTGCGGGCGGTCACCGGCGATCTCGGGGCTAATCCTATTGAGGCCATAACCCGTTACCTCGGGGATTGGGCGTTGCGGTTTATATTGATCGCATTGGCCGTGACGCCAATTCGTGTGTTGACCGGTTGGACTACAGTTGGGCGTTTTCGACGCATGCTCGGCTTGTTTGCGTTCTTCTACGTGCTTCTGCATTTGTTGAGTTATGTTGGGCTCGACCAGTTTTTTTATTGGTCAGGCATCTGGCAGGACATCATTAAGCGTATCTACATAACGCTTGGTATGGCAGCCGTGCTGATGCTTGCGCTACTGGCGGCAACATCGACTGACAAAATGGTAAAGCGTTTAGGGGCTAAGCGGTGGCGCGAGTTGCACCGTCTGGTCTATCCGGCGGCAGTTCTAGGCGTGATCCATTTTTTTATGATGCTCAAAGCTGACTACACTGAGCCGACGATTTACGCCGTCATTCTTGCCGGCCTTTTTGGAATCCGCATATATAAAAAATGGGCCTGAACTGCTGAGCAAAGGCACGACCTTTGTTTTTTGGAGACTTTTAGATCCATGTGATGGGGGAGGGGTGGTTCTCGTCACCAAAATTTCCAGTCTATTCAGTGCCGATATTCCAGCAGAGAACCCGCAGCATCGCATAGAAAATCTGCGTGCGTGGGGCGGAAAATTAGGAGCGGTACCAGCCATAAGCGGACCTTTCTTGGTCAAAACGTGTGACAAATAGTTTTTAATCGAAATTAATAATAGAAGGCTGGCAGCCCATGGTCAAAAGGTTTTTCACTGCGCAAAAACTTGCTTTCGCGAGGCGCAATATATGGCCGAAGCGCTAGGCTTTATGGAGATACGCCGCTAAACTCTAAGGCCGCAAAAGTGCGTAATTGAAGGTGGGGGCTGTTGCGCACAGCACGGGGAAACAATCCCGTGCCGCATAAAATACCGATGGCAGGACAGAAAAAAGTCGCGACAAAATCAAAATCCGGTGGAGCTTCGCTTTTCAGCCCGTTAGCTGAAATGGCTTCGGATGGCGTGTGTTTGTGCGATTCAGCCACTCTTGTTGAAATTAACCCTGCAGGATTAGCTCTTCTCGGCTATGCGGGAACAACCACACCTGTCGGGCAATCGTTCGCAGATTTGGTCGCTTCGGAAGAGAAAAAGAAGCTTTCAAAAAGCTTGTCGTCTTTAACGCGAAGCAAGGCGGCGACCCGTCTCGATCTGGTCGGTGCAGATGGTCGGGTGTTCGCTGCCGAAGTTCGCGCTTCGAAGCTTGAAGAACCCAAGAATGCAGAGCGTGTTCTGCTGACCTTTCATCCTGCCTCGGCGACATGTGAGGCAGAGGTTACTCAATCTGCGAAAGACGAGTTGTCTTCACAGACGGAAGAACTCGAGCGTATGTCCCGCCGTACCCGACAGATTATCGATGCGGCGAGCGAGGGGATCATCGGCGTTAATCTCGACGGTCAGATCACAGTTGCCAATCCGACGGCGGCCGAAATTCTTGGCCGCGATTTGCATGCGCTCCGCGGTATGGCGATTGATGGCGCCTTTATATACGGAACAGGCAGCGATAATGCCGGGCAGCAATTGACGGTGCTGTCCGATATGCAAAAAGGAAAATATTACGTCACCCAAGAGGTCCGTCTCGCACGAGGTGATGGAGTTTCTTTTGAGGCTGAATATACCATTGCGCCAATGCGCGAAAATAAACAGACGACTGGTTACGTTCTGACATTGCGTGACGTGTCTGAACAAAAGAAAGCAGAATCCGAGTTGCGGTTGGCCGCTAAGGTTTTTGAACATACCAGTGAGGGACTGCTGGTGGCCGATGCGGGCGAGCGTATTACAAAGGTGAACCGCGCTTTTACGGCCATTACGGGATTCGAAGCGCAGGAAGTTTTTGGGCAGCCCATCAAGTCGCTCTTGTTTTTCGATGAAAAGGTCTATCGCGACAAAATGGCCGACCTTCAAAAAACGGGGCAAATTGAATGGGAGCAGTGGGGTAAAAATAAAGCCGGAGATCGATACGCTGCGCGCCAGGCTCTGTCGTTGATTCGCGGTCCAGATGGCGAGGTGCAGCAATTTGCCGCCATCATAAATGACATCACAGAACGTAAGTTGGACGAGGAGCAAATCCGTTATCAGACGAATTACGATCAACTGACCGGTATCCCCAATCGCGCACTGTTTATGGACCGTCTGGCCCGACTGGTTATCGAAAGCCGACGGACCAAAACTAACGTTGGCTTGATGTTTATCGACCTCGACGGTTTCAAGGCCGTCAACGACACGCTCGGACACGACGCTGGCGACCTCTTGCTCAAACAAACAGCGGATCGACTCAACTATTGTGTACGTGAATCGGATACAGTCGCCCGGCTAGGCGGTGACGAGTTCACGGTCATCATGCCTTTGATCGATAGCATCGAGAGCACCATCGTCGTCGCCGACCGAATACTGGAATCGCTGACTGAGCCATTTGAACTTGATGGCCAAGAGGGCCGAATCTCCGCTTCAATCGGCATCTCCATTTACCCTGATCAGGCTGATGACGATAAGCAGCTTCTACATAAAGCCGACGTCGCGATGTTCCATGCCAAGTCTCAGGTCAAGGCGAATTACCAGTTTTACCGCGATGGGCTGGAAATCGATGGTGTGCCAGAGCGCGATGCTGGTTAGCCGGGTCTTGTCGGGCCTTGCAATCCATGGCCCGGTCGGCCAAAACCCCTTGGCGTTCTAACCCAATTTTTCTGTTTATCTCGATCTAGGCCCCCATGAACGAATCATCCCCTCCCGTGAGCCACGCCGAGATGGCAAATGCCATCCGTTTTCTGTCTGCCGACGCTGTTCAAAAAGCGAATTCTGGCCACCCGGGCATGCCCATGGGTATGGCTGATGTGGCGACTGTTTTGTTTTCTAGGTTCCTGAAATTTGATGTCGCTGATCCGCGCTGGCCTGACCGAGATCGATTTATTCTGTCTGCCGGTCATGGCTCCATGCTGCTGTACAGTCTGATGTATCTGACTGGGTCTAAAGACATGACCATTGAGCAGATTCGTAACTTCCGGCAACTCGGCAGTATTACCGCGGGTCATCCTGAATACGGTCACGCGTCTGCTGCCGAGACAACCACTGGACCTCTAGGGCAAGGATTGGCCAATTCAGTTGGCATGGCATTGTCAGAGCGTATGTTGTCGGCACGATTTGGATCAGGCGTCGTTGATCACTTTACGTATGTGATCGCCGGTGATGGTTGCCTGATGGAGGGCATTAGCCATGAGGCGATCTCTCTCGCCGGGCATCTTAAACTCGGGAAACTGATTGTTCTCTTTGATGACAACAAAATCAGTATCGATGGACCTACTGATCTCACTGTCTCCGATGATCAACGCGCGCGTTTTGAAGCGTCTGGCTGGCACACCCTAGCGGTTGATGGCCACGACCCAGACGCCGTCGCCAACGCTATTGAGCAGGCGCGCGAGTCAGATAAACCCTCGTTGATCGCCTGTCGCACGACAATTGGCTATGGCGCCCCGACGCTTGCAGGAACATCGAAAACACATGGTGCCCCACTGGGGGATGATGAGATTACCGGTGCGAGAGCAGCGCTGGGTTGGTCAGCAGAGCCGTTCGAAGTTCCGGACTCAGTTCTCACATGTTGGCGCAGTGTCGGCAGCCGAGGCGGCAAGTCGCGAACTGAATGGCAAAGCGCCCTCGGCAAATTGCCTACGGAACGCAAAGCAGATTTTGAACGCACCATGAGTGGTGCTCTTCCTGAGGGTTGGGAATCTGCGATCGCCGCGGTGAAATCAAAGGCCGTAAAAGACGCACCGAAAATGGCGACCCGCAAAGCATCTGAAGAAGTGCTGAAAGAGCTGACCAAGGTCATTCCTGAAATGGTTGGAGGGTCTGCAGACCTAACCGGATCGAACAACACGAAGGTTGATGCGCTTCAACCAATCTCATCTGATGATTTTTCGGGCGGGTATGTTTATTGGGGTGTGCGCGAACACGGCATGGCGTCGGCAATGAATGGTATGGCGCTGCACGGCGGATTTATTCCGTTCGCCGGTACATTCTTAGTCTTTACGGATTATTGTCGCCCGGCCATTCGCTTGTCTGCTTTGATGCAGCAACGGGTCATTTATGTGATGACCCACGATTCCATTGGTTTGGGCGAAGATGGCCCGACCCACCAACCGATCGAGCACTTGGCGAGTTTGCGGGCCATGCCGAACGTGTTGGTTATGCGTCCAGCTGACCTGGTCGAAACGGCTGAGTGCTGGGGCATTGCCGTTGCTCAACCAGACCGCCCGTCTGTCCTGGCGTTGAGCCGCCAGGGTCTACCGGCCGTTCGTCTTACCGATACGGATGAAAACTTAAGTGCCAGGGGGGCTTATGTCCTTGCGGAGTCTGACGGACCCCGGCAGGCCACGATTATCGCAACCGGATCGGAAGTCTCATTGGCTCTCGAGGCTCAGGCTGCTCTGAAGACAGACGGGGTCAACGCTGCGGTGGTTTCGATGCCCTGCAGTGACTTGTTTGACGAGCAAGATGAGGCTTATCGTGTATCTGTGCTAGGATCAGCGCCGAGGGTAGCCGTGGAAGCGGGTATTTGTTACGGCTGGGAGCGGTATGTTGGGGATGACGGCCACATCGTCGGAATGTCTTCCTTTGGCGCTTCGGCTCCTGCCTCGGACCTGTATACTCACTTTGGTATTACCGCTGAGGCCGTTGTAGATGCGGTCAAAGCTCGAGTTTGAATAGGAGAGGGAGCAGTTTGCTATGTCTGTGAAGATCGCTCCTTCAATTTTGTCTGCTGATTTCGCGAAATTAGGCGAAGAAGTAAGAGCCATCGACATAGCCGGTGCCGACTATATCCATGTTGATGTCATGGATGGGCACTTTGTACCGAACATCACCATTGGTCCTGCCGTGGTAAAATCACTTAAGCCACATACGAGCAAGCCCTTTGATGTGCATTTGATGATTGATCCGGTTGACCCTTATGTCGAGGCATTTGCAGACGCCGGATCTGATATCATTACCGTCCATGCTGAGGCGGGAAAGCACTTAGACCGAACATTGCAATACATCAAAAGTCTAGGCGTTAAAGCTGGTGTCTCGTTGAATCCGGCAACACCGCCAGATGTGGTGAGCTATGTACTTGATAAGGTCGATCTCATTTTAGTGATGTCGGTCAACCCCGGTTTCGGTGGCCAAACTTTTATTGAATCTCAGTTGGATAAAATTAGTAGCCTCAAAGAAATGGTTGGCTCTAGAGCGATCGAGATAGAGGTCGACGGTGGAGTTAATCCTGAGACGGCAAAACAATGTATCGCAGCCGGGGCTGATGTTTTGGTGGCGGGCAGTGCAGTGTTTGGATCAGACGATTACACCGGCAACATTTCCGCCCTGCGAGGTTAAGCGCTCGGCAATTTATTCGCTGTCGTAAGCCGTAAGCGCATGGCAGGGAATGTCGAATTTACCACGCCCGTTCAAAAACGTGAGTTCGATTAAACACGCTGCCGCCGGAACGGTGGCGCCAGAAACTTTCAACAATGATATAGCCGCTGCCATCGTGCCGCCGGTTGCCAGTAAATCGTCAACCAGAACGACGATATCGCCCGGCTTAACCGCATCGTGCTGTATTTCTATGGCGTCGGTTCCGTACTCGAGTTCATAGGGGTGCGACACGGTTTCGCCGGGGAGCTTGCCTGGCTTTCGGAGCATCAAGACGCCGCAGCCAAGAGCGATACCCAGCGGCGCAGCCACAAGAAAACCTCGCGCATCAATGCCGGCAACATAGTCTGGCTTGTACCCCTTTAGTGCATCAGCAAGTTGGTCTATGGCTGACGACCAGGCTGCGGGATGGCCGATGAGGGTCGATATATCGAAGAAATTGACTCCTGGTTTCGGAAAATCGGGAATTTGTCGAATGTGGTCTTTGAGGTTCATAGAAAATCGCCCTGGCCAGCTGAATCTGCCAGAGAACACTATCCATGCCGTGTGCTTCCGGCCACATAAGAAACCACGGCTGAAAGCCAAACCGCCACAAACTCGCAACCCTGCAGGGCTTTCACGCGTGCATTCTTAGAGCAGATAGACCTCGTAAAACACGTATTAGGCGATATTTTTTGTTCGAAGCCTCAAGAAAGCGCTCAGTAAATTGATTGTAAAATTCGGCAAATCAGGTAAAATTCGGGAATCTGTGGTTTATAAACACAACCAAAACACGAATATGGCGAGCCAACCATGATTGCCCGGTTACTCGCAGACATGACAAGGAGTCTGACTGTGGCGGAAGACCGTCTCACAGTTAGCGACGTTGAGTTTGAAAGCGATGACCTTGAGTACTTACTGACCAAGCTTGGTCAAATGCCTTTGGCTGGAGAACACGTCCACTAACTGTGCGGCGGTCTCACCACTCTCCAATATTTTCCATAGAGGCCCAGGGTTCCTGGACAGGAAGGGCGTCGTCTTTTTGTAAGAGCTCAATCGAAATTTGATCCGGTGAGCGAATAAAGGCCATCCGGCCCTCGCGGGGCGGGCGATTGATGGTAACACCTGCATCCATCAGCCGTTGGCAGCTCTCATAGATATCATCGACCTCATAGGCGAGGTGTCCAAAGTTACGGCCGCCGGGGTACTCTTCCGGATCCCAGTTGTAGGTTAACTCTACGGCCGCTTCTTCATCGCCGGGAGCAGCCAGAAAAACGAGCGTAAAGCGACCACCTTCATGGTCCCATCGGCGCAGCTCTTTTAAGCCCAGTTTGTTGCAGTAAAAATCCAAAGACTTATCGAGGTCGGTCACGCGGACCATGGTGTGGAGGTATTTCATCGTTTATTCGTTGCTTTGCTATTTGGTTTGGGGTGCAGATGCGGTTTGTACTTGGTTCCGCAGCATCTCAACTTCATCCAGAGTGCGCGGTGGCTCCATCCAGAGCGGGGCTTCTTTGCGCACAATCTTGGTTATGCGTTCCGGCATGTCGTCGAAGGAGGTGTACCGCCAAGCCACAGCGTTCGACATGATTGGTCCCACACCATAGGACACCCAACTGTGCTGATATTTTTCCCGGTCGCTCAGGTCATCACCGGGAATGATGTAGAAGTCTGAGTTCTCAAACTTTCCAGACCCACGTTGAATGAATACCGCGTAGTTGAACCAAAGTGTGCCATCGACCTTTTTAACGGAATAGTTTTGCGTCGGCGCCACATGAGAGATGCGTTTGCCGGCGCGGGACTCAACGCCATAGACAATCTCATCACCCTCAAGTTCATACGTTTTAACCTGGTACTCGTATGAAATCGCGTCGCGGTCTAAGCGCTCACCGGTCTCCGGATCAAACCAGTAGAATATTTTACGGGACAGCTGTGTGGCTTTGGTGGGGTAAGCCGGGTCACGGATCACCGTGCTGGTGTCAAAGCCAACCATCTCGGCAATCACATCGCCTTCAGGGAAGGATTTAAGCAGGCCCTCTGAATACCAATAGACATCGGTGTCACCGCCGCCGGTGCGCATATCGATCCAGGTATCAAATAGCTCCGGCGTAAAGCCGCCAGCGTGGGCGGGGCTTATGCTCAAAAGTGCGGCGCAGAATAAGGCGTTGAACGCGTGTTTCATGTGGTTTCCTCTTCTTAGTGGAGAGCTATTTTACACCGATTCACATCGGTGGGGAGTCAGCTGAATTATTGTCGGTGCTAATCTATTCATTCCGGCAATACTCCCGTAGGTCCAAGCGTTGAATTATAGTATGCATGAAAAGCTCACAGGAGATATGTGCCCGCTATGTTCAGATCGGAACTCTCTGCTTTTTGGCATGACGACAGTGGCGTCGCAGGTTTTGTGATCGCTACCTTGTTCGCCTTAGCCGCAGTTGTGGTTGCGGTAATGCTTCTGGGCTCTGGACCGGAGCGAGATTTGGGGAGCACCCGCGCGACTGCGGCCAGCCTGTCACAAATCGAAGACGCTGTTGCCGTCTATGTGACCCAGGATGCGTCTCAGTTTTTGCCTTGCCCTGCAGACGGAAGCATCTCGGGTGGCGCTCGAGGGTTTGCTCCGGCCCCGGTGGGAGGCGCGTGCACGATCAATGCGGGCATTGTTCCGTTTCGGTCATTGGGCTTGGCTGAATCTGACGTAACCTATGCATACGGCACTATGGTGACATTGGTCGTCGATGATCTATCCCTCGATGTGTGCAACAGCACGGTTGGCCGCCCAGGTAACCTCACTCTCTTTGGGGGCAGCCAGCCCAATGCCCTTTATGCCCTGATATCTCATGGGGAGAATCGATGTGGCGGTTACAATAGCAACAGTGTTCAATTGGCTGTCGTGGCTACAGCTGTTGAAGCAGACAATTGTGCTGATGGAAGTGCCTGCACGGATCCAGATACGGTGTCCGTGACAGTCGGGCCGCATAATGATGCCGGCAATGAAGATTTGCATTTCGATGACCGAGTGTTGCCTGCGGATTCCTCAGATTTTGATGGTCTGTGCCTAAGCGTTCACGGCCCCTAAAACGAACCCCGCTCTTTGAGCGTGCGCGTAGCCTGTTCAAACAGGTCGTCATTGCAACATATGCCGTCGATGGTTTGGTCCCGATAGGACGAGCATAGATTGACTGCGCCGAGCGGAGTCTTAGTTTCGCTGCGCAGGCGGGTGAGGGCCGGTCCGTCTACGGCCGCTAGATCACGCAGCACCAGTGGGCTGACCATACCGACAGAGTCTATAACCGAGAAGCCAACGATATTGTGAAGCGCGGTGAGGAGCTTGGGTCCTAGAAATTGCGGCGCAGCGAGTCCGTCGTGTCGCCCAGCCAATGTCAGAACGGTTTGAATCAAAAAGTCGAGCACCGGAGTTGATCGATTGATCACCAGGATTGCGTTGTGTACCTGCCTGTAGGTGCGCAATTCATCACCGGTGCCGGATTGAATCCATATTTGGCGACCGACGGCAAAGTCCACTTCTGGGTCTATGTGAATGACCTCGGGCGCAAACACGAAGACATCTGCATCCAGCCAAATGACTCGCTCCACTGTTGTGTCATTGTCCAGCACGTTACGGGCCCACAGCAGGCGGGCGATATCGATTTGTAGTGGGATCTGGGTAGAGAATTTTTCTCTTAAGTCCGGTGGAACAAGATCAAATATATCGTCGCCGCGAAAACTGTAATCCCAATTGTTTGTTGCGGCCCAGTCCTCCGCGCTGCTTAGGTAAGTTGACATCCAGGTCGGCTGATCATCGGTTCGATAAGATTGTATGACAGTTGTTTTCATAAAGTGTGGTCGACCAGGTCGGGGATTCGAAAGTTTAGTCACTAGATGAGTCATGCTACGGTCCAAGTATGAATAAAGCGATGCTGATCTTTGGTTTGTTCATGGCTCTGTGCTTTTCGCCAGCGGTTGCCCAGATAGAGGTTGTGCAAGAAATTGCGCAAGAGGTTTCGGTGGCCGGTATTACCTTTCCGGACACCATAACCGATGACCAATGGAAGGTGTTTACCGCCAATGTAGCCGCTGGTGCCAATCCACCCATAAGATTGAAGATGATGATCCGCGGAGAGGCGGGCTCGGAAGAGACAATGGTCCAGGCTGCGCGGCGCGGCCGGTTGCAATTGGCAGCGCCTTCTTTGGCCGGCGCAACGTCATTGGTTCCCGAGTTGGCGGTCTTGCAACTTCCCTTTTTGTTTGATTCCGCTGCGCAAATGGACTGGATTTATGACGAAATCCTTCCTCAGCATTTCCGCGATGCCTTTGCAGACAGTGGGTTGGTCTTCCTTCATTGGATCGATAGCGGCTGGCTCGGGTTTTACGGTCCGGTGTCCTTTGCTGATCCAACTAAGGTGTCGGGTGTCAAGTTGCGAACAGCACCGACGGACGCCGCGAGACTCACAGCACAAAAACTCATGGCCGATGCGATTTATGTCCCCTATCCCGAAATTATTCCTGCTCTTCAGACGGGTCTTATCGAAGGAGGTATGACCAGTGATTATGGATTTGTCACTGGAGGCATGGCGGCCGAGGTAAAGGTGTTTACTCTGACACGTCATTCCTATGACACAGGCATGATGTTGGCGAACGCTGCGTGGTACGAAAATTTGAGTGCGTCCAATAAGTCACTTTTTCTAGGTGCGTATGGTGACACATCAGAGTTCCGAACCCGCAGCCGGGCCTATACGGCAGCTGAACTGGATCGCCTTGCGCAAACAGCGGGTACCCGCGTTGTTACTTTGACACCTCAACAGAGAGAGGTATGGGCGGTAGCGACCCGCCCTGTTCACAAAGCCCTGCTTGATCGTATTGGCGCTCCAGCGGAATCGCTTTATGCGGTTATTCAAGACGCCAAGGTCCGGTTCAGCTATATTGGAGACTAAGGAGACCCAAGGGGTTCAATTGGCCAGATGTCGCGACAAGGCCCAGGGATAAAAATGAGTAATTTTAGGCATGGGTAAGACTGAAGGTGGTATCCGGACCAACCGTTCACTGGTTCGAGGTCTAAAAGTCCTGACAGAGATCAGTGCTCACGGTCCGATGAGAGCTTCTGAGGTGGCGCGCCGGGTCAGCCTGCCGCGCGCGACTGTTGTGCGCTTGATTGAGACCTTAATAGAGGCCGGCATGATCCGCCGTCATGAAGGCTCAAAAACCTATGAAGTAACGGAGCAGGTAACGCGCTTATCACACGGCTACGACCGCTGGAGCGCGCTGACAAATTCTGCCATCGCGACAATTACCGATGCGGCGGATGATTTGACTTGGCCGTTGGTTTTGACCACTCCCTCGGGTCTAGACATGGTGGTCCGCTACAATACAGACCACACCAGCCCACTTGCGTTACAGCGATACAATCTCGGATTTCGCATCCCGGTATTTGATACTGCAAGCGGCATGGTGTTTCTTGCGTACTGTTCTGATCAGGAACGCGAGACCTATCTTCGTTTGCTTGAAACAGAGCAAGGTACTTTAGATTTCAGCCTTGTGAAGCGACGAATTGATGAAACACGGCGGGACGGTTATTGCATTCACCATCGTGCCGGCAGTTTGGAAAAAGCACTTGCCGTTCCAATTGGTAAGGATGACGCATTTCAAGGTGCTCTGACGATGCGCTACATTCCGTCTGCTGTAAGCTATGCCGAGCTCAAGAACCGCTACGTGTCTCCTCTTACTGAGCTGGGACAGGCGATCGGCGTCCATCTGTCAATTTAGATTGGCTCTTCAGAAGGGGAGTGGGACCGTGGATGAGGATGTTGAGTTAAGTGCCGTGCCAGAGATGCGGCTAATCCAGGCTCTTGTCCCAATCGCTCTCTTGATCTTGATGTTGGCAGGGTCCGTCGCTTCATTCGGTGACGAGACAACTGGCGGACCAGCACAGATCGCACTCATTATCAGTGGCATGGTTGCGGCTGCTATTGGTGTGCGCAAAGGGCTAACATGGGACATGCTTGAAAAAGCGGTGGTACAGTCAGTGAGTCGATCTGCTGTCGCCATACTTATCCTGTTGGCCGTCGGCGCCTTGATAGGGGTGTGGATGGCGGCGGGTGTTATCCCAACAATCATTTATTATGGGTCGTTGGTTCTCTCTCCCAGTATCTTTTATGTCGCCACCTTACTTGTTTGCGCCATCGTGTCGATGGTGATTGGGAGCTCATGGACAACTGCTGCCACAATTGGAATTGCCCTCATTAGTATTGCCAGCGCTATGGGATTGTCAGTTGAGGTTACGGCTGGCGCTATTATTTCTGGTGCATACTTCGGCGATAAATTGTCCCCGTTGTCCGATACAACAAATTTAGCGTCCGGGCTGTCGGGGACGGACCTATTTAAGCACATTACGTTTCTACTATGGACGACGACGCCTTCATTTGTAGTCGCATTCATTTTCTTTTCGGGTGCGACCGTGATGATGGGCGACGTGATGCCCGAGTCTCAAATTGAGGCTCTCCGCGAGACAATTGCCAGCACCTTTGTGCTTCATCCCGTCTTGTTTCTTCCCTTGCTGGCTATGTTCGGTATGGGCATCAGCCGCGTCCCCGCATTTGTCGCGATTTTTGTGTCAACTCTGATCGGCGGCCTACTTGGCAGTGTTTTCCATGACTCGGCTGCGGTCGCGGGCGGTATCGCCGGGGTGCTGGAATATATCAAAGCTTACTGGTTGGCGGCCGCCAACGGGTATAAGGCGGGTAGTGGTGAGCCAATTCTCGATGACCTGTTGTCCGGTGGTGGTATGGCCAGCATGCTTACGACGATCTGGCTCATCGTAAGTGCGATGTTTTTTAGCGGCATGATGGAACGCACAGGTATGTTGCAGCGTATTCTCGTGTCTCTGCTTTTGCTTCTGAAAAGGGATGGTTCTTTAGTGGCTGGGGCGGGAATGACAGCTTTGGCGACCAACACAATCGCGTCCGATCAATATCTTTCCATCGTTTTGACCAGTCGTATGTATGCAGACGAGTTCAAAAAACGCGGGCTTGATCCAGTCAACCTCTCTCGCACGGTGGAGGACTCCGGCACGGTCACGTCGCCTCTCGTACCATGGAACACATGTGGGGCGTTCATGGCAGGGACGCTTGGCGTTCCGACGCTCGCCTATTTGCCTTTTTGTATTTTCAATCTGACGAGCCCATTGGTTTCTCTGTTGTACGCGGCCACCGGTTTCAAGATCTTGAAGCTACGAGGGGCCGAAAAGTCTAATTAAAAGTGAGACGCCATCCGTGACCTAGGGTGATGCGTGGTTCACACTTCTATCAGCCCAAGGAGCGGTGATGATGACATCTACAAGATTTTCCCTAAGCCTAAGCTTGGTCTTATTTGTGGTGATAATGGGCGGCGCTTCGGCACCCGCTCAAATTATTGACCTGTCTGAGAGACGCGGTCTGCAGGAGATGGTCGTGAGCGTCAAGTTTCTCGACCGTGCCATCGAGATGTACAAAGCAATTGCGGGTTGGGAGGTCGCCTATCGAGGTGTCGCGCCTACAGACCAAGCTGTTCACTGGGGTCTAACAGCGGACACTCCCATTGAGCAGGCCGTTTTGCGCGTGCCCGGATCGGAAAAAGGTTATCTTCGGTTGGTTAGGTTTTTGGGTACCGATCAAGTGCGCATTCGTTCGAGTGCGCGTCCTTTTGATACCGGTGCAATTTTCAATTTCAACACTTTGGTGAAAGACTTAGAGGGCGTGTTTGAGGACATGCGCGATCACGGTTTTTCTGGGTTCGCTGATCCGACTTACTACACGATCTTTGGCAAACCCTACGGTGGAGCCATGCTACGTGGTCACGATGGTGTTGTGATTAATTTGCTGTATCGCGTGGATGATCCATATGCAGACGTTCCACCCTTTACAAAGATGAGCCACGTGGTCAACGCGACTCAGATGGTCGACGACTATGCTGAGAATCTCGATTTCTTTAACAACAAGATGGGGTGGCATGTCCGCTGGGAAGCGGCCCCCGGGTGGCCAGAGGATGGCTCTAATAATATGAGTATTCCCAATAACCTCCTGTTAGAAGGCAAGGTCACTGAGAAGGCGGCAAGTTTTATTTTTGACCCTAATGCTGATGGCGGAAGTATTGAGATATTTAAGTTTACAGGTGCGTCAGGCGCAGATTTTTCCGACCGGGCGCATCCACCCAATCTCGGAGTGCTGATGTATCGTGTGCACGTGCCCAATCTAGAAGCTTATGTGGAAGAGATCGAAGCAAAAGGGGTCGAGTTTGCGCGGCCCATGAAAACATTACCCGTCGCGCTTTATGGTCAGGTCAAGTCAGCTATTGTTAAGGCGCCAAGCGGAGCGTGGATTGAGTTGTTTGAGCAGCAAGGTGAGCTCCCTTAATGCAGTCCTGCATCATTTGGGACGCGCAAAAAATATGGGCCCTCTAGTAGACTAGGAAAGTTTTAGCACAATGAATCGAGATGTCGTTTTAACCTGTGCGCTGACAGGAGCTGGCGATACCACAAGCAAGAGTGAGCATGTTCCGGTAACTCCTAAACAAATAGCGGCAGCTGCTATCGAGGCGGCAAAAGCCGGAGCCTCGGCTGTTCACGTCCATGTCAGAGATATTGAGACCTGTAAAGGAGGAAGGAATCCAGCTCACTTCAATGAAGTGGTTGAGCGGGTGCGCGAGTCTGGAACAGACATTGTGCTCAATTTGACGGTCGGTATGGGCGGGCAGTTACAGCTGGCAGAACAGGACCCGCGTCTTACCGGAGACGCGACAGACTTGGTGCCGGCGGAAGAGCGCTTTCAGCATATCGAAGAACTGAAACCAGAAATTTGCACTCTTGATTGCGGATCTATGAACTTTGGCGAAGATACGGTGGTGATCAACCGCCTCATGGATCTTCGTTGGATGGCGAAGCGGGCGAGGGAATTGGGCGTTAAACCCGAGTTGGAAGTCTTCGATATGGGTCAAATGCAACATGCGCTCGCACTCATTAAAGAAGGCCTGGTTGAAGACCCACCGCTTTTCCAGTTTTGCTTAGATATCGCCAGCGGAGCGCCGGCAACCGTTGAGGCTATTATGGCTATGCGATCCATGTTACCGCTAGGCGCCAATTGGGCGGCTTTCGGAATATCGCGGGCTCAGATGCCAATGGTAGCCCAGGCTATGTTGCTTGGCGGCAACTGCCGGGTCGGCCTAGAAGATAGTCTTTATTTGTCCAAAGGTGTGCTTGCGACCAACGGTCAGTTGGTTGCCAAAGCGAAACACATAATTGAAGAGCTGGGTGGGCAGGTCCTGTGTCCAGAAGCGGCGAGAGATAAATTCAAACTGAAGAAGCAGTGGTAGAAAGGGGGCAGTAGAAGAAATGCCTGAGCCAGCAACAAATGTTGAAGTGCTCACTCTAACGCCAGTGAAAGCAACACCAGAATCCCTGGAGGGGTATGGCTACCTGATTGGCGAGCCCGATGACTCTGTGCTTGATAAGATCGATTTCTACGGTACGGACGTCGTCGTTTCTCAACCTACAAATTTCCACGGCAACGACGATCTGTGTCTCAATCTTGTGTCGTTCAATCCTCGAGACCTTCAGGTCAAGTGGATGGAGTACCACAACAAACATACCCAGACGTTTATTCCCTTGTCGGGCAAGCCGTTCTACATGGTGTTGGGGAAACCAACTGCCCGGCGGGCTGATGGGTCTTGGAAAGACAGCGAGTCAAGCCTGCCAGACTTAAACACCATTCAGGCGTTCGAATTTGATGGAACCGGTGGACTAGTGATGGATGTGGGGACTTGGCACGAAGTACCGTTTCCCATATCTGGCCCAACCCATTTCGTGTGCATATGTACCAATGAAACAAATGAGAACCTGGAGCAGGGTGATGATAACGGCGAATGTGAGGGTGGCGATTTGTCTAAGCGTCACATCGAGACCCAGTTCGGCGTTGTGCTGCAGATAGAACCGTAGCGATTACGTCATGATAGACTTTTACACATGGTCTACGCCAAATACGCGGAAGGTCTCCATTGCCCTTGAGGAGATGGCTCTACCTTACGAGATCAAACTGATCGTTCTCAAGGAGCAACAACAGAAGCAGCCCAAATTTTTAAAGATCAATCCAAATGGTCGGGTTCCGGCGATCATTGATCGTGAGAATGACGACTTTGCGGTGTTTGAATCGGGCGCAATACTAATTTATTTGGCAGAGAAGACTGGCATGTTTCTGCCGGCTGAAGTCCAAAGTCGATCCCTCGTTCTTCAGTGGTTGATGTGGCAAATGGGTGGGTTGGGTCCCATGCAAGGTCAGGCAAACGTATTTTATCGGTACTTTCCTGAGAAACTTCCGTCAGTGATTAGCCGGTATCAGAATGAGACGCGCCGCCTTTATAAAGTCATGAATGACCGGCTTGCTGATGAGGCGTATCTTGCGCGGGATTATTCGATTGCCGATATGGCTTGCTACCCGTGGGTCGCCCAACATGAGTGGTCCGGAATTTCACTAGAAGATTTCCCCAATCTATGCCGTTGGTTTGAGGCCATCGGGGAGCGCCCAGCTGTGAAAGTCGGGATGACCATCCCAGAGCCCCAGAGACCGCCAGACAAAATGCTCGAGTCCGCCCGGCACTTTGTGAAAACCTCATAATTCTATGGCGTAGAGGTTAGTGGAAATTGGTCGGAGTGAGAAGATTCGAACTTCCGGCCCCTGCCTCCCGAAGGCAGTGCTCTACCTGGCTGAGCTACACTCCGTCCCGGCGTCGATCACCAACTTCATAAGGTGGGTGGTACGCGGTCCGGCTTATACCGCTGGCCTAGT